>NZ_CP101943.1:0-1351696 GCF_024508235.1 Halococcus qingdaonensis
CGAGCAGCCCGCTGGCGTGCGGGAGTGCGAGGATCAGTCCGGGGACGACCAGAAAGGCGACGACGATGATGCCGACGAGCACCCAGCCGCGCCAGTCGAACTCCTGGTCGGCGGCGCGGGCGCGGGCCTCGTCGTACTCGCTGCGCGGGCGATCGTCGTCGAACGCCTCCGGGTCGTGGACGTAGCCGTCGTCGCTCATCGCGGCCCGCCCCGTCGGTCCGGCGTGCCGTGGTCCATGCCCGATTCGAGGGTCGGCACGACCAAAAGCATGGGGAGTTTTGTCCCGGGCGCTCCGGCCTTTCACATGGCTGATTCACACGACGCGGACGGTTCGGACGGGCACGATCACCACGACCACCACGACCACCACGACCACCACGAGGACGAGGCGGTCCACGCCCACGAGCACGACTTCGGGTCGGTCGGCATCGCCGTCGTCACGGTCTCGACCTCGCGGACGCTCGACGACGATCCGGCCGGCGATGCCATCGCCACGGCCGTCGAGGCGAACGACGAACTGCCGACGCGCGAGCTCGTCCCCGACGAGTACGATACGGTCCAGGGGACGGTCGACGCGCTCGCGGGTCGCGAGGACGTCGACTGCATCGTCACCACCGGCGGCACGGGCGTGACACCCGACGACGTGACGATCGAAGCGATCCGGCCGCTGTTCGGGAAGGAACTCCCGGGCTTCGGCGAACTGTTTCGCGCGCGCTCGCGCGACGAGATCGGCACGCGCGTCGTCGCCACCCGCGCCACCGGCGGCGTCGTCGACGGCGTCCCCGTGTTCTGCTTGCCCGGGAGCGAGGACGCCGCCCGCCTCGGCGCGGGGATCATCACCGAGGAGGCGGCCCACCTCGCCGGGCTCGCCGGACGCACGACGAACGACGGGGCCGACGGCGATGCTGACGCGGCGGACGAAAACGACGCGGACGATTCGACCGAATAGCTACGACGGCAGTGGACAGAGGCTCGCGGTGAGCACCGCCCGCTCCTCGCCCTCGTTGCGCGCGCCGTGGACCGCGCCGCGCTCGTTCGCGACGATGCTCGGTGCGGTGACGGATTCTTCTTTGTCGTCGCGGGTCACGATGACACTGCCCTCCAGGACGTGGAAGACGTTGGTCGCCCCCTCGTGTTCGTGCGGTTCGATCTCCGCGTCGGGACCGAGCGCGAACGCCTTTACGAGAACGTCGTCGCTCGCGTGGAGCTCTTCGGTCAGCACCTCGCCCGCATCGGGATCGAGATCGGGATAGCTGTCGAGCACGGTCGTTCGGCGGGCGCGAGAGGCCTATCCCTTTCGGCGCTGCCGGAGGCCGGGAGGTTAACCGCCTGCCGGTGCACCGCTCCACATGGAGTACGTTACCGTTCAGGGCACGGAGATCCCGGCGCTCGGGATCGGCACGTGGCGGATGGAGGGGCCGACCTGCCGGCGTGCCGTGGCGACGGCGCTCGAACTGGGCTATCGCCACGTCGACACCGCCCAGGCCTACGGCAACGAGCGCCAGGTCGGTGCTGCCATCGCCGAATCCGGCGTCGATCGTGACGAACTGTTCCTGACGACGAAGCTCGGCTCGTCGAACCGCGATCACGACTCCGTCGTAGAGTCGACCCGTGCGAGCCTCCGGAAGCTCGAAACCGACTACGTGGATCTGCTGCTGATCCACCAGCCGAACACCCGGACGCCGCTCGAAGAGACCATCGGCGCGATGGACGAACTCGTCGACGACGGGCTCGTCGAGCATATCGGCGTCTCGAACTTCGGCCTCTCGCGCCTCCACGCCGCCCGCGAACACGCCAGCGCGCCGATCCTCACCGATCAGGTGCAGTACCACCCCTTCTGGGATCAGTCGACGCTGGTCGATTACTGCCAGATCAACGATCTCATGCTGACGGCTTACAGCCCGCTGGCCCACGGCGGCGCGGTGAGCGACGACCTCCTCGCGGAGATCGGTGCGCGCTACGACAAGACGCCCGCACAGGTCGCGCTCCGCTGGCTGGTCCAACAGGACAACGTCTCGACGGTCCCGAAATCGACGAGTCCCGCGCATCTCGAAGCCAACCTCCAGGTGTTCGATTTCGAACTCACTGACGAGGAAATGAGTGCCGTCCGGCGACCATCCATCTCGCGCACCGCGTCGAGTTTCCTCCGCGCACGACTGCCGTTCTAAAAGCGCCGATGGACGATTTGAGGCAACTCTCAAACGAAGACGAGTTGCAGACGTACCTGAAGGAACGGTTCGAGCGACAGGGCTGGACGGCCACGCGCGAGGTAAATCCAGACCGGTCAAACCTTCGTGTAGATCTGTTACTCAATCACGACACCTTCGGTCGTATTGGAATCGAGACGAAGTACGTCCAGAAAAGGGAGGGGGACACAGTTCTCGCGGAGGGTCACAAACAGATCACGCACCGATATTGGGACAAACCGTATCAAGGTGAAGAGATTCTTCTCTGGGTTCTCTGCCCGTACTTGGAAGGCGAGTACGAAAACGAGAAAAGTAGCTATCATCGTACCCTCTTGAAAAGACGTCATCAGGCTTCAGAGTCGTTCTGCAACCAGTACGGTATCGGCTATCTCCAGCTGTCCACGAATTTCACTTCGATTACGTATGCACCCCACGTCCCCAAACTTCGAATTCCAGCCTTTCCGGTCGATGATGAGATTCCATATCGCAGTTACGAAACGGTGGACATCAACTTCATCCGTGATGCAGTAGCGTCCAAACGCGACTGGGATGACCAGTAAGATATGCAGAAAACACGTGCAGCACGCTACGTAGAATAGAACTATCTTGGAAACACTATTCCATGTATTCTGTATCCCTAACCTGCATAATCAGTGTTGAGTTGACGGGGGATATCTTGTTGTTCAATTTTTTACTGCTACCGTCGCAGATTTCACTCAGTAGGTCATATTCCTACTATGGTAACCGAGCTCGCCGAGGGCATCCACTGGTTCGAACTGACCGGCGTGAACGCCTATCTCGTCGAGGATGACGTGCTCACGCTCGTCGACGCCGGCACGCCGTTCGACGCGCATGCTATCGAAGCCGGCATCCAGAACGCCGGCCACGCGGTCGGGGACATTGAGCGCGTCCTGCTCACGCACTACGATTTCGACCACACTGGCGCGCTCGCGCGGCTTCCGGACCTCGATGCGACGATCCGTGCCGGCGCGGCCGACGCCGCCATCCTCACCGGCGAGCGAAAACCACCGCTCTCGAATCATAAGGGGCTGCTCCAGCGCGTCTCGGGACCGTTCGTACGCACGCCGGACTGCCCGATCGAACCGATCGCCGACGGCGAGCAGATCGGCTCGTTCACGGCCTATCACACGCCGGGACACACGCCCGGTCACACCGCGTTCGTGAGCGAGGAGTGCTCGGCGGGCTTTCTCGGTGATCTCGTCTTCGAGGATCGCGGTGCGCTCGCGCCCTCCTCGTGGCTCGTGAGCTACGACACCATCGCAGTCGCCACGAGCATCCGCTCGCTCGTCGAGCGCGCACCGGGGTTCGACGCCCTCGGCATGGGCCACGGTGTTCCTTTCCTCCGGGATGGCGACGAGCGCCTCGCCGACCTCGCCGCCAACTGAGGAATTTTACCGATCCAGGTGCTAAGGTCTTGCATGACCGACGGCGACGAACTCCCCGAGGGCTGGCAACAGCCCGACTCGGACGCACAGGCCGGCCAGTACAACCCACAGCAACCGATCCGCTACGAGCGCGACGGGATCGAGCTCCACCTCCAGCCGGCGACGAACACCACGGAGACGGACCAGGACGTCTGGCGGCTCAACGTCGTCGACGAGGACCGCGAGACGACCGAGCCGGTTCGTGAGGGGATCGATGGTCGCGACGGCGCGATCGACGCCGCCCGCGAGTTCATGGAGACCTACAACGAGCGGTGTATCGACGGAAACGAGAGCGCCGCGGACGTCATCGCGTCGTTCCGGTGAGCTCCTCGGCGACCGTTTCGGGCTCGAAGAGCGCGGGATCGAGCAGCAGGTCGGCCTGCCCTTTGGCGAACTCCGGCAGCGACTCGCGCGCGTAGACGACGACGTGGAGTTCGCCGGCGCGGTCGACGGCAACCGGGATCGAGGTCGCCTGACCGACGTCGGTGAGCACGTACAGCTCGGCCGCGTCGATGCCGGCGTCTTCGAGCGCCGCGCCGTCGGCGATGCCGTCGACGTGCGTCACGTCGAACCCTTCCGCTTCGAGCGCGTCGCCGAGTCCTTCGGGGTCGGGACCGACGAAAACGGCGTTGCTCTCACCCATCTCACACCGCCTCGATTGCTCGTTTCATTCTTCGTTCCTCTCCAGGTCGCAACGTCCCGTTCATGTCTCCTTCGAGTTGCCAGAACTGTACCGCTTCCGCGTCCGTTCCTGCTTTCGGCTTGCCGGTCGTTTCGGGCAGTGAAACGGCATAGCCGACCGTAACGGAGTACACGTTTTCGTCTGGGCATTCCTGTTGCCACGTATCGAAAAGCACGAGGTCCGACGACGATGCCACGATATTCGTCTCTTCTTCGAGTTCCCGGACCGCCGTCTCTTCGGCGCTTTCGTCGTACTCCATGACGCCTCCAGGCACCGCCCACGAACCCGCATGGGGCGGTCCCATTCGCCGAATGAGAAGGACACTTCCCTCGTCGACGACTGCGACCCCGGCTGCAGGTAGCGGCTGCTGGAATATCAGGTGCTCACAGTCCGCGCAGTAGCGTCTCTGTCGACCTTCGAACTGTTGCGTGTCGAGTGAGGTTCCACAGTCCGGACAGAATTGAGCGGTGCGTATCGTCATGTGGACGGTACGCTACTCGTACTCGATCGTTGCGGGCGGTTTGTGCGTGACGTCGTAGACGACGCGGGAGACGTTGTCGAGTGAGCCGGTGATCCGGCTCTGGAGGCGCTGGAGCGTCGCCCAGTCGAGTTCCTGGGCGCGGGCGGTCATCCCGTCGCGCGACTCGACCGCGCGGACCGAGACGACCCAGCCGTGGACGCGGTTGTCACCCTTCACCCCCGTTGCCTTGCCGATGACCGCCGCGAGCGCCTGCCACGGATCGTACTCCTCCAGTTCCTCCTCGACGATGTGCGTCGCCTCGCGTGCCACCTGCAGCTTCTCTTCGGTGACTTCGCCGAGCACTCGAACGGCGAGCCCCGGACCGGGGAACGGCATCCGCTCGGCGACCAGCGCATCGAGATCGAGCGCGCGGGCGACCTCACGGACTTCGTCCTTGTAGAGTTCGCGCACGGGCTCGACGATGCCCGAGAAGTCGACGACCTCGGGCAGCCCGCCGACGTTGTGGTGGGATTTGATCCCGCCCTCGCTCTCGATGCGATCGGGGTAGATCGTCCCCTGGACGAGATACTCCGCGTCGGCCTCGTGGGCCTCGCGCTCGAACTCGCGGATGAACCGCTCGCCGACGATCGCGCGTTTCTCCTCGGGGTCCGTCACTCCCGAGAGCTCGTCGAGGAACCGCTCGTGGGCGTCGACGATCCGGAGCCCTTCCATGTACGAGAAGGTCTCCTCGACCTGTTCGGTCTCGCCCTTGCGCATCAGTCCGGTGTCGACGTAGACCGGGGTCAGCTGATCGCCGAGCGCCTCGTAGGCGAGCGCGGCTGCCACCGAGGAGTCGACGCCACCCGAGAGGGCGATGACGGCGTCCGCGTCGCCGACCTGCTCGTCGATCTCGGCGACGGCGTCGTCGATGAACTGCTCTACTTCGACCATCAGGCTTCCACCTCGCTGACCGGCCGCTCGCGCTCGTCGATCGCGGCGTCGAGAAAGCCCACGAAGGGTGGGCTCGCTCGCTGGGGTCGCGAGCGGAACTCGGGATGGAACTGCGTGCCGAAGAAGAACGGATGGTCCGGCAGTTCGAGGATCTCCATCCGGTTGTTCGCCTGCCCCGAGAACCGGAGCCCGGCCGATTCCAGCTGCTCGATGTATTCGGGATTGACCTCGTAGCGGTGGCGGTGGCGCTCGGTACAGTGCTCGCCGTAGAGCTCCGCCGCGAGCGTCCCGCTCTCGATGTCGGTCTCGTGCGCGCCGAGGCGCATCGTCCCGCCGAGATCCTCGACATCGTACTGTTCGGGCAACAGTCCGATGACCGGGTGGGGCGTCTCGGCTTCCATCTCGGTCGAGTGTGCGTCGTCGAGCCCGCAGACGTTTCTGGCGTACTCGATGACGGCCATCTGGAAGCCGAGACAGAGCCCAAGGAAGGGGACGTCGTTCTCGCGGGCGTAGCGCGCGGCGGCGATCTTCTCGGTCGTGCCGCGCGTGCCGAACCCGCCCGGCACGACGATCCCGTCGGCCTCGCGGAGGCGCTGTTCGTGGGTGTTCGCCATCTCCTCGGCGTCGACCCAGAGCACCTCGACGTCGGTACTGTGTTCGAGCCCCGCGTGTTTGAGCGCCTCGTGGATCGAGAGATAGGCGTCTTCGAGCGCGTACTTGCCGACGAGTGCGACGGTGACGGTCCCGGACTGCTCGCGGGTCACGATGTCGCGCCACTGGCTCGCGCGCTCGGCTTTCGGCCGGGCATCGTCGGCGAGTTCTAACTCTTCCATCACGTACTCGTCGAGTCCCTCCTCCTCAACCACCAGCGGCACGTGGTAGATGTCCTCGACGTCGGGATTCGAGAAGACCGCGTCGGTGGGCACGTCGCAGAACAGCGCGATCTTCTCCTTCGTGTCGGCGTCGAGTTCGTCCTCACAGCGGCCGACGAGGACGTCCGGCTGGAGCCCGATCGAGCGGAGCTCCTTCACGCTGTGCTGGGTGGGTTTGGTCTTCTGCTCGCCGTTCTTCGAGTACGGGACGAGGGTGACGTGGGTGAGCAGGACGTCCTCATCGCGTTCTTCGTGAGCGAACTGCCGGATGGCTTCGTAGTACGGGCCGCCCTCGATGTCGCCGACCGTGCCGCCGACCTCGATGAGACAGACGTCGTGGCCCGCCGCGGCGTCCCGGATCCGGCGCTTGATGTCGTCGGTGATGTGCGGAATTATTTGAACTGTCTTCCCGAGATAGTCGCCGGCGCGCTCCTTCTCGATGACGTTCTTGTAGAGCTTGCCAGTGGTTATGTTCTGATCGAACGTCATGTCGGCGTCGAGGAACCGCTCGTAGTTGCCGAGATCGAGGTCGACCTCGCCGCCGTCCTTGAGTACGTAGACCTCGCCGTGCTGGTAGGGGTTCATCGTCCCGGCATCGACATTGAGATAGGGGTCGATCTTCACTGCCGTCACGTCGAACCCGGCGTTTTCGAGCAATCGACCCGTACTCGCGGCCGTGATTCCCTTTCCGAGGCCGCTCATTACACCACCCGTCACGAAAACGAACTTCGGTCCCGAGGCGGGACCCGAATCGGTCGGCATAGCAACGGTGAGCAACCGGTAGGGAAAGACGTTTCGGAGCGCCCGATGGCCACCATCCGTTACCGGGATTCATCGAAGAACGTCGCGACCCGCTCGGCCACTTTTCCCGATTGGCCGACGAAGAAGTGATCGGCTGCCAGTTCGTCCACCTCGATCCTGTTCTCACGGGCGCGCTCGACGACCGGTTCCCAGTCGGCGGTCGAATCGCGCTCGGCGGCGAGGATCCTCGTAGGGCTCCCAATCTCATCGAGCGCGGCCACCGCGTCTGCATCCGCGGCCATCGCCTCGCCGCTGTCGGGTGCGAGCGCACACACCGCCCACAGCTCGCTGTCGGCGGCCGCACACAGCGCCATTGTCGCGCCGAAACTGAAGCCGAACAGCCCCACCCGGGCGAACCGCTCGCACGCCCAGCGAATGGCGTTTCTCACGTCGTCCTGTTCGGCCCGGCCTTCGTCCCACGCACCGTAGTCGAAGCGAAGGCAGGCGATCCCCCGTTCGCCGAGTGCATCGCTCACGGCCGTGAGTCGCTGGTCCGAGCGCGTCCCACCCTGCTGGGGATGTGGCGGGCAGGCGACGACGATCGTCTCCGGATCGCTTGGGTCGTCCGGTTCGTCAAGCGTGCCACGGACGTCCCGGCCGCCGGGCAGTACGACGTCCATCGTTCGCCGTTTGTGTGGTAGGTGTTTTAAGATAGCGGCCCACTAGGCCTCGGCATGGGGATCCTCTCGCGCGCGTCGTACGTCATCCGGTCGCGGTTGAACGCCATCCTCGGGAGCGCCGAGGACCCGAGCGAGCAGCTCGACTACTCCTACGAGCAGCTGCGTGACCAGCTGCAGGACGTCAAGAGCGGTATCGCCGATCTCACCACCCAGAAGAAGCGCCTCGAAATCCAGAAGCGCCGACTCGAAGAGAACGTCGAGAAACACAACGAGCAGGCCCGCGAGGCGGTGCGACAGGACCGCGATGACCTCGCCCGCCAGGCTCTGGAGAAGAAAAAGCAGAAGATGAGCCAGATGGAGGACCTGGAGGGTCAGATCGCCGATCTTCAGGACACGCAGGATCAGCTCGTCGAGAAGAAGAATACCCTCCAGAGCCGGATCGAGGAGTTCCGCACGCAGAAGGAGACGATGAAGGCGCGCTACGAGGCCGCCGAGGCGAGCACCCGTGTCTCGGAGGCGATGACCGGTGCCGGCGACGAGATGGAGGACGTGAGCCGGTCGATCGAGCGCGCCAACGAGCGCACCGAGGACATGGAGGCGCGCGCCGAGGCGATGGACGAACTCGAACAGTCGGGAGCCTTCGAGGACGCACTCTCGGACAAGGACAGCATCGACCGCGAACTCGACTCGCTCAGTACCGACAGCGAGGTCGACGCCGAACTCGAAACGCTCCAGGCGGAGGTGGGCGATGGTTCCTCGACCGACGAGTCGACGAGCGACACGAGCGAACCGGCCGACGAGAGCGTCGACGCCGAGACGAGCGAGGCGAGCGCCGCCGACGGCGGGGCCGACGCCGGCGACAACGGGACGGACCCGGCGGTCGAGGCCGAACTCGAAGAGCTACAGAACGAGTCCGACAGCTGAGCTACACCGAGGACAGAGATCTCAACGTGGCGAAGAACATCCTTTCTCGCGGGTTGAAGCAGATAAGGGCGGGACGCTCCGAATCAACGCCTGTGCAGACTGTGCTCCCTACGTTCACCTCAATTCAGGTGGATGCAAAGCACGTCGTGGAAGCAGGAAGTCCCGCGGCTTGACCGCGGGGTCCGTTCACGCGACGTTTTCTCCCTGATAGTCTCCGTCGTAGGTACCGTCGTGATCGGCGTCGGCGAGGACGAACTGCGCGATCCGCGCGCCGCGCTCGATCTCGATCTCGTGGTGAACTTCGAGGAGTCCCTCGCCACGACCTTCGTAGCCAGCGTCCCAGACAGCCGTATGGAGCATACACGAGTTGCGCATCAGCGACGAGCGCGGATAGATAAATCCGATATGGTCGTCGGGCACCCGGATCGTCTCGGCGTAGCGGGCGACGTAGCCGCCCGGTGTGAGCGTGTAGCAGTCCGAGTCGTCCGTGTCGAGTTCTTGGCGATCGCCGACCGTCTTGCCGTTGACGCCGATACGGCCGGCGTTCTGCTGTTCGAAGACGGCGTCGAGGGTGAGATCGACGCCGTTTGGCTGGATCTGCTCGTCCGTCACGGATGTGAGCTGTGCGGCGACGAACGTCCCGCTCTCGTACATACCTGCGCTTTTCGGTCGCGAGTAAAGGCGTATCGAAGCAATTCCTGTCGATTTCACTGAACGGACGAGCGAACCTGGTTCGTGGTGTCCGTCTCCGGAGCTGATTCTACCGCCACGAATCCCGATACAAACGAGAACCCGTTACCGCACCGCCACCGCCCACACACCTCCCCAACCGATTCGCTCGCTCCCTCCGGTCGCTCACTCATCCCTCGCACGAGTCGTGCGCTTCGCGCACTCCCGCGCGCCACCGCCTCGCACTCTGGACGAATCTTCGATTCGCCGTTCTCGCCCGCCCGCAATGGCAACATTTGCACCAAGTATGGTGGTCTTTCGTGCCAAACGCGCGGGGTTTATACCGATGGGTGGCCGAGTGTCCGACGCTATGGGAACAACGCTGACGGAGAAGATCCTCGACGATCATCTGGTCGAGGGGGAGCTCGAAACCGGTGAGGAGATCGGGATCGACATCGACCAGGTGCTCACGCAGGACACCACTGGCACGCTCGTCTGGCTCCAGTTCGAGGCGCTCGGCCTCGACGAGGTCCAGACCGAACTCGCCGCCCAGTACTGCGACCACCAGACCTACCAGTTCGACTTCAAGAACAGCGACGACCACCGCTTCCTCCGTTCGGCCGCCGGCACCTTCGGCGCACACTTCTCGCGCCCTGGTAACGGCATCTGCCACCAGGTCCACAAGGAGCGGTTCGCCGCGCCCGGCAAGACGATGCTCGGCAGCGACTCGCACACTCCGACCCCGGGCGGGATGGGCGAGCTCGCCATCGGCTCGGGTGGACTGGACGTCGCCGTCGCGATGGGCGGCGGTCCCTACTACATCGAGATGCCCGAGGTCGTCAACGTCCATCTCGAAGGCGAGCTCCCCGAGTGGGCGACGGCCAAGGACGTCATCCTCCACCTGCTCGGCGAGCTCTCCGTGAAGGGCGGCGTCGGCAAGGTGCTCGAATACACCGGTCCCGGTGTCGAGAACCTCTCGGTGCCCGAGCGGACGACGATCACCAACATGGGCACCGAACTGGGTGCCACGACCTCGATCTTCCCGACCGACGACCGTACTGAAGAATTCCTCTCGCGACTCGGCCGCGAGGACGAACACGTCGAGATCGGCCCGGACGACGACGCCGAGTACGACGACCGGATCGAGGTCGATCTGAGCGAGATCGAACCCCTCATCGCCACGCCGTCGATGCCCGACAACGTCGTCCCCGTCGGCGAGGTCGCCGGCGAGGACGTCGATCAGGTCATCATCGGCTCCTGTACCAACGGTGCTTACGAGGACATCCTGCCCGGCGCGAAGATGCTCGAAGGCCGCGAGATCGACAAGCGCACCGAAATGATCGTCGCGCCCGGCTCGAAACAGGCCTCCGAACTGCTGGCCCGCGAGGGCTGGAGCGCCGAGATGATGGCCGCCGGCGTCAACTTCTCCGAGGCGACCTGTGGTGCCTGCATCGGCATCGGCCACGTGCCCGCCTCCGACTCGGTGAGTCTCCGGACGTTCAACCGCAACTTCGAGGGCCGCTCGGGCATCGAGGACGACTCGGTCTACCTCTGCTCGCCGGAGGTCGCCACGGCCTCGGCGCTCGCCGGCGAGATCGTCGACCCGCGCGACCTCGCCGAGGAGCTCGGCGATCTCGAGGACCCCGGCTTCGAGATGGCCGACACCTACGACGGCTCGGACGCCGACCTTATCGCCCCCGACGAATCCGTCGACGACGGGCTGGTGAAGGGGCCGAACATCAGCGACGTTCCCCTAAAGGACCCGCTCGACGCCCACCTCGAGGGCTCGGCGCTGCTCAAGATGGGCGACAACATCACGACCGACCACATCATCCCTGCGACCCAGGACATCCTGATGTACCGGTCGAACATCCCGAAACTCTCGGAGTTCACCCTCTCGCGAGTGGACGACGAGTTCGCCCAGCGCGCGCTCGACGCCGACGGCGGCTTCCTCGTCGCCGGCGAGAACTACGGCCAGGGTTCTTCGAGAGAGCACGCCGCCCTCTGCCCGATGTATCTCGGCGTCGAGGGCGTCCTCGCACAGAGCTTCGCCCGCATCCACAAGGCGAACCTCTTCAACTTCGGCCTCCTGCCCCTGGAGATCGACGCCGACGCACAGGAGAACATCGCGGAAGGCGACGACATCGAGATCGTCGACGACGTCGAAGAAGCCGTCCGCTCCGGCCAGGAGGAGTTCACCATCCGCGTGAACGACGACTGGGAAACCACCGGCCTGCTCGACGCCTCCGAACGCGAGCGCGAGATCCTCGCCGACGGTGGCAAGCTGCCTCACACCAAAGCGCAGCAGAGCGGCTCCGGCGCTGCGGCCCCGGCTGACGACTAACGACTTTTTTACTTCGGGGGTTCGCGCTCCCTGCGGTCGCGCTCAACCCCTCGCAAAAACCTCGACTAAAAACTCCCGCTCACTCGCCTGCGGCTCGTTCGCGGTGAACCGCGCTCGTTTCACTCGCGCGGATGCTGATGCTCTCCGCCCAGCACGGCAACCGCACCGCAGAAGCCCTCAGTCGCTTCGCTCCCTCGCCCTTCATCCACCAGGGCCGCGACCGCAGACCGCCGCCGCAACCGCCGGCCGTACCCGCTGCCGGGCAGGCTTTTCACGCCGGATCGCCTGCGACAGGCATGGACTGTCCCGACTGCGGGGCCGGCACGGTCGCGTTTGCGGTTCCCGACGGACTCGACACGCTCGATGAACCCGCGGCCGCGCTCTGTACGCACTGCCTCGCGCTCCATTCTGTCGAGAAGAGCGACGCGAACTCTGATTTCACGGCCGTGAGTGACGACTTTCCGACCGGCTCGGCGGCAGTACCGATGGCGCTCGCGATCGGACTGCTCGATTCGCTCGTGCTCCATCGAGAGACCGTCGAGGCGCTACTCGAACGGGTCGAGCGGGCTGGCACGGACCCGCTGCTCGTCATCGATAGACTGGCAAATGATCCGACGCTCGATCCGAAAACCGACCTCGCGACGCGTCGCCGACAGGTGGCGCAGTTGCGTGATTAAGGCTGTCTGACCGCCGAGGCGATGCGCTGGACCAGCGACGGCGAGGTGCGTTGGCCCTCGGTGATCTGGTAGTCGTTGCTGAGATTCCCCTCGGTGTCGGCACTGAGAATCCGCATGTCGGCCCCTTCGGCAATCGAGACGACGTCCTTCTCGACGGAGCCCAGCGTCGTCACGAGATACGGCCGCGCGTCGACGGCGGCCGCGACGTCGCACAGCTGGGAAGCGGCCTCCCGCCCGGGGCGTTCGTGGATCGCCGCCACGACGCGGCTGTCGAGCAATTCGTCCTCGCCGTAGACGTGGACGGGCTGATCGCCCCGATCGGTGGTCACGGTCGTGTTCGCGCGCGCGTCGAACCCGCGCTCTTCGAGCGTCTCGACCATCGACTCGCGAGCGGCGAGCTGTGCCTCCACCCAACGGATCCCCTCGTCGGTCAGCGCGTACCGACAGAGCACGCGCTCGGTCGCGTCGCCCGGCGTGTAGATATCGCCGCAGTCACGACAGCGCAGCCCGTGCTCGGGCTGTTCGGCATACGAGCCACAGTCCTGGCAGACGTGGCGATGGCCGCTCTCGATCTCGTCGAGCGAGTCGAGGTGGGCCTCGCAGTCGGGACAGACGTACTCCTCGGAACCGACTTCGAACGCCTCGCGGGCGGCGATATGGCCACAGGCCAGATGCTCGAACAGTTCGGTCTCGACGGTGTGGGCCGAGCCACAGCTCGGGCAGGCGGTGGTGTAGGCCATCCCTTCGGCCCCGCAGCCGGGGCAGAGATACACCTTCTCCTCGAACGTCTTGCCCAGGATTTCGCGTTTGGCAAGCGATTCGAGCAGTTTGAAGGCGTTCGGATCGCCCGCATCGAGGTGCATCTCGGCGTCGGGATAGCTCACCGCACCCGTCTCCGTATCGATCGTCGGTTCGTACTCGGCCTGCGAGCCATCCGCGAGCGCCGTGAGTGCCGTGAGTGTACCGGGCGAGACCATTGTCGCTACCAATCACTGCGTCGCCGACGGTATATAGTTCCTTCCACGCCGGACGATATCGTTCATATTGTTCGGGAGGAATGATCAATAACTTTGTGTACGAATTCCGTCCGTCGTCGTGGGGCGTTCCGGCGTTCACTTTCGCTTTCCGTCAGAAAACGTTAGACACCTGTCGAATATCGCAGGATACCGGCGATGCCGCCGAAGGCGTCGAGCAACTGCTCGCCCTTCTCGAAATCCGAGGAGATGAACCGCGTCTCGGTGCCGCGCTGTTCGGCGATCGAGATGAGATGATCGATGACGTCCTCACGCTCGACCTCGACGGGCTCGCTCCCACACTGTTCGCAGGTGTGCTCGGGCGTCTCGGCCCGTTGACCGACCAGTTCGTGATCGGTGTGGCCCTCTGGACAGTCGTAGCTCACCACGTCCTCGCGGAGGTCCTCGGAGATGAGCAGGCGATCGACCGAGCCGAGCACGAGGTTCTCGCGAGTGGGGCCGAACCCGTAGGTGGCGAGGTCGCCGCCGTGGAGCTCGGCGAAGAACTCCTCCATCTCCGCCTTGTCCTGCATCACCTCCTGATCGGCGAGCGCGTCGCTCGCGGCGTCGACGAGATCGGAGAGTCCGGATTCGTCCGTGTAGGCGACGTCGAACTTTCCGATCACCTTGTCCTGGAGTTCGTGGTGGAGATAGTCGCCGTCGAGGAACTCGTCCTTGGTCGGTGAGGGACCCCCAACCAGAATGCCGTCGATCTCGTGGCGCTCGGGCACCATCAGGTCGTCCGCCATCCCCGCGACCTCCTGATAGAAGTTGTCGATGGCCTCAAGCCGGAGACGGGCGAACCGCTGTGCGGACTGACCACCCTTTCGCTGCTTGCCGGGCACCAGCGAACTCGCCGATTTGACGGGTTCGATGCGCTTGCCTCGGAGCCAGCCCACGTTCGCCTCCCGCCGATCGAGCACGACGAGGCCGAACAGCCCCTGATCGGCGAGCATCTCTTCGAGGGGTTCGGTGACGAACTCCGATGAACAGCGGTACATCGACGCGTGGATCGGCTGCGGCGGATCCTCCAACACTCTGGTGACCATCTCGGTGCGACCGCCGCCGGTGTCGATGGCACCGCTGAACACCGCCATACCGTTGTCGGGTGGGAACGTGTCGTAGTAGCGGAGTCGATCCTTGATCGACTTCAGCGCGTCCTGGACGTTGGTCCGGGTCTGCTTCGATTTGATGTTCGAGGCCTCGGAATACTCCTCGTTGATGTGGGCGACGTTGTCCGAGATCTTCTCGTCGGGGGTGATGTAGAGACTGACGAGCTGCGTTCCTGATCCTTCGTACTCCTTGAGGTCCTCGATGACCCGCCGGAACTCGTATTTCTTCCTGTCGGACTGTTCGGTTTGCGAGGTACTCATTGAGGTATACTACCGTCCTCGCTGGTAAGTACCCTTTGACAGCCCCGATCGCGCGGGCAGTTTTATGTGGATGCTCGTGGATAGGACGGTCATGAGCGGCCACGTCTATGCGGTGGCGGGCGGCAAGGGCGGCGTCGGCAAGACCACCTCCGCGATCAACCTCGGCGCGGCGCTGCGCGCGGCGGGCCACGACACGATCGTCGTCGACGCCGACCTCGCGATGGCGAACCTCGGTTCGATGGTCGACGTTCGCTCCGGGCCGACGCTCCACGACGTGCTCGCGAGCGAGGCCGCCCTCCACGAGGCACTCGTCTGGCTTCCCGAGGACGGATCGCCGACGCGCTCGCCGCCCGACGAGGGGCCGCATCTCGTCGCCGTTCCCGGATCGCGCTCGCTCGATGCGTTCGCCGACGCCGATCCCGACGCACTCGGTGGTGTGCTGCGCTCGCTCGCCGACGCGGCCGATTTCGTGCTCTGTGACACCGGTGCGGGGCTGAGCCACGAGAACGCCGTCCCGCTCGGCGTCGCCGACGGCGTGGTCGTCGTGACGACGCCCGATCCCGTGGCCGTCGCCGACGCGCGAAAGACGATCGACTTCACCGCCCGTGCCGGCGGAACGATCGTCGGCGCGGTCGTGACCCACGCCGGCGAGGAGACCGACGTCTCGGCGCTCGCCGACGAGCTCGGCATCGAGATACTGGCAGTCGTCCCTGAAACCGACGCCGCTGGCGACGAACCGCTCGTCGAGATCGCCTCCGAGAGCTACGCTGCCGACGCCTACGAGCGCCTCGCGGCGACGCTCGCCGACCGCGGCGATCCCGGTACAGGAGCGTTCGCCGAGAGCAATCTCGTGAGCCGGTCGACGGAGCCCGAAACGGACGACGCGACCGTGGTCGAGCGGCTCTCGGGCGTGTTCGATCGGAGCGAGAACGACTGAGATCGGTATGGCAACGATCCCCGGTTTGGCCCGGGAATAATATACCACGGCGATCGTACTCCACCCATGAGCGAGCATCCGACGACGATCCGTGAGTATGCCGACTACGCCTGCCCGTTCTGTTATCTCAGCCACCGCTCTCTCGACGACTATCGGCAAACGCGGGACGAACCGCTGGTCGTCGATTGGCGACCCTACGATCTCCGGGGCGATAGCCGCGACGCGAACGGCGATATCGATGGCGAGATGGGCTATCCGGAGCAGGTCGAGCAGCGCATCGAGCAGCTGCAGGCGGAGCACGACGCAAACGAGATGCTCACTCCCGACACGGTTCCGAAGATCGATTCGCGCGACGCACAGCTGGTCTCGTTCTTCATCAAAAACAACCACCCCGACCAGTGGATGGTCCTCAATGGCGCGCTGTTCGTGGCGCTGTGGGAGGACGGCCGCGACATCAGCGACGAGGACGTGCTTGTCGAGGTGGCGTCAAGCGTCGGTGTGGACGACGCCGTTCGCGACGTCTTCGCCGACGACGAATATCGAGAGCGACTCGCCGAGCAGTTCGACGACGCCCGTCACAACGGCGTCACGGACGTCCCGACCTTCGTCGCGGACGGCCGCACCGAGACGGGGTTCCTCTCGGTCGACGACCTCGATGCGTTCGTTCGCGACGAATAGCCGGGGATCCTCACCGACAACGGCGGCCTACATCGACTCGGGCGCGGCGACGCCGAGCAGGCCGAGCGCGTTCGCGACCGTTCTCCGGGCTGCGGCCACGAGCGCGAGGCGCTGTCTGCGCACCTCCCCGTCGGCCGAGAGCACGGGACACTCGCGATAGAAGGCGTTGAACGCCTCGGCGAACGTGCGCGTGTAGGTGGCGACGACGTGTGGGGCGAGTTCGTCGGCCGCGCGCTCGACGACCGCCGGGAATCGTGCGATCACTTCCAGTAATTCGCGTTCCTCGGCGGTCGTGAGCTCGCTTGCATCGACGATTTCGGGCGCGTCGTCGGCTTCCTCGGCCTCGTCGTCTCGCGGCGGGACCGCTCGACCCCCCGAGGCGCGTTGCGCCTCGCTGAGAATCCCGCAGGTCCGTGCGTGGACGTACTGGACGTACGGCGCGCTCTGGGCCTCGAAATCGAGCGCACGCTCCCACTCGAAGGTGATCGACTTTGCGGGCTGTTTCGCCACGATGTCGTAGCGCACCGCGCCGATGCCCACCTGGCGGGCGATGCGCGCCACGTCCTCCTCGTCGAGTTCGTCGTCGCGGATCCGCGAGTCGAGTCGTGATTCGACCTCCTCGCGGGCGCGCTCGATCGACTCGTCGAGCAGGTCGTCGAGATCGACGCCGGTGCCCTCGCGGGTGCTCATCCCGCCCTCGGGAAGGTTGATCCAGGAGTAGTAGACCGAATCCAGCTTGTCGGTATCGTTGCCGAGAATCGAGAGCGTCTCGCGGAGCTGTTCGGCTTGGAGTTTGTGATCCTCTCCCAGTACGGTGACGGCGCGATCGAAGTTGTCGAACTTCCACTCGTGGTGGGCCAGATCGCGCGTCGTGTAGAGGCTGGTCCCGTCCGAGCGGAGGAAGACGAGGTTCTTCTCGAAGCTCGGCAGTTCGAGCTGCCAGGCATCCTCCTCGTAGACGGCGTATTCGGTGTCCTTGAGCCGCGCGACGAGATCGTCGGTGCTCCCGTCGCGAATGAACCGGGTCTCTTTGACGAATTCGTCGAAATCCACGGGCAGGCGCGCGAGCGATTCGCGCATTCCCGAGAGTACACCGTCGACGACCGCCTCGACACGTTCGTAGGTCGCCTCGTCGCCCGCTTCGAGTCCTTCCAGAATCGCACTGATCTCGTCCTCGGCGTTCGCGCGCTCGCTCTCGCTGGCCTCGTCCAGGAACTCGTTGCCCTTGCGGTAGTAGCGCACGAGGTCGTAGTCGCCGCGCTCGCGCTCCGGATCGGGGAGGTCGCTTTCGGCGAAGGTCTCGTAGGCCCACGTGAACACGGCCATCTGCCGGCCGGCGTCGTTGACGTAGTAGTGACGCGAGACGTCGTAGCCGGCGAAATCGAGCACGTTCGCGATCGCGTCGCCGACGATAGGGTTGCGCGCACGGCCGACGTGGACGGGGCCTGTGGGGTTCGCGCTCGTGTGTTCGACGACGACCGTCTCGTCCTTCGCGTCGAGTCGGCCGAACCCCTCGTCACCGGCCGCCTGCAGGGTGTCGTCGTAGTAGGCCGGCGAGGGGTGGAAGTTGACGTACGGCCCGGACTGCGAGACCGATTCGATGTAGTCGTACTCGGTGGGATCGATCTCGGCGGCGAGATCGCCGGCGATCTCCGGCGGCGGTGCACCCACTTCTGCGGCTAGCCGGAAGGCGACGCTGGAGGCGAGCACGGCATCGACGGATTCGGGCGGGTCTTCGATCCCGGGGTCGGTCGGTTCGACGTCGAGCGCCGAGAGCGCGTCCGACAGCGCCGCCGCGACGTCGGCGCGAAACGAGAGGAACATACCCCCGCTTCCGTGGCTCTCACTAAATGCGTGTTGGGTTCTCCGCGCACCAGTACGCGAGTGCGCCGCGCACCGCAATCAAAGCCATACCTCGATGGCGAACGCGGCGACGAGAATTGCCGCGAGCGTACCGCCGACGAGTGCCGCGAGTTCGAACCACCGCCGCGGTGTCGGCTCGGTCCCGTGATCCATCGACTCCGGGCGTATGTAGGTGTATCCGGCCAGCACGAACCAGAAGGCTGCGGCGACGACGTTGCCGATTGTGTTGATTGCAATGCCCTCTGACAGAGCGTACCAGCCGCCGAGCAGTGCGAAGAACGCTCCACCGACGACATGGAGAAGCGCCATGAAATCCGCTCGCCGTATCTCCAACGGGAAGCGATTGGTATCCGCAGCGCTCATACTTCGTCTCGCTACGAGAAGGTCACAAATGACGGTGGCGGTTGCCCAACACTCACGTTATGTCAGTTCGAGCCACTGGCCGCTGGCAAAGGCTAAGTGGAAAATTTCACGAAACTTCTTCAGAGTATTCTTTCATCTGCGTTTCGATGAGGCGGTCATCACTCGCGTGACCTGTAAATGAACGAAACGCTTGTCCAATGCATTATTGCAGATGGCGCAGAATGCCGAATGCATGGAGCGTCTCTACGTATACAACGGTGCGCTCGCCATCGTGGGGATTTCGCTCGGATTTAACGCAGTGCCCTCGCTTCTCGCAGGAGAACGAAGTGTTTCGTTACTACTGATCGCAGTCGGCTCTTGTGGGATGATCGTCGCTGCCGTTTACCAGTCGCTCACAACTGATCCTGCCGAATTCACGATCTCCGCAGGTGCGCTCCTTACTTTGATAGGCGCTGCCTGTCTGTCTCTGGCTGGTACTGCCTTGGAGTTCTTGACTACACCGTAGGCACGTCCTTACTCCGCACTGCCCATTCGCCGGACGCCGCACTGAGAATGTAAAATTCGTCTACCATTCTTCCCCGAAAGCCGAGGGGTTTACTGTCGTCGACCCTATCGTTCGATGATTACTGTTCGCCCGCGCCTCGTATCATCACGTTTTCGGTACGCATACCATATCCGGCACGCTTATGCGGGACGACGCCTTTTATTCAGTCATGCCGATGGCAACCGAGGGCGCGATCGGGAACGACGAACTCGCCACCCTCAAGCTGCTGGCGCTCGACGGAGCGCTCGACAGCGACGTCAAGATTTCCTGTGCGAACCTCGCGGCCGACCTCGATGCCTCGACCCAGACCGCCTCCAGACGCCTCCAGCATCTCGACGACGCGAACTTACTCACCCGCGAGACCGTCGCCGACGGCCAGTGGGTCGCGGTGACCGAGGACGGCGAGCGCGCGCTGCGGGCCGAACACGCCGACTACCGACGCCTGTTCGAGGAGCACTCGACGATTTCGCTCGACGGGACGGTCACGAGCGGGATGGGCGAGGGTCGCCACTACATCTCGCTGTCGGGCTACATGGCGCAGTTCGAGGATCGACTGGGCTATGAGCCGTTCCCTGGGACGCTCAACGTCTCGCTCGCCGCCGAGAGCACTAGGACGCGGACGGCGCTTGACGCGGCCGAACCGGTCGAGATCGACGGCTGGGAGGACGACGAGCGAACCTACGGCCCGGCGTTTTGCTATCCCGCGACCGTCTTGTACGACGAGGCGGAATACGACCGTGCCCACGTCATCGCGCCCGAACGGACCCATCACGACGAGGACAAGCTCGAAGTCATCGCACCGGTGAAACTCCGCGAGGAGCTCGGGCTCGAAGACGAGGACCCCGTCACCGTGCACATCGAGGTGGCACCGTGACCTCGCGAACGAGCGATCACGCGGTCGATCACGGGAGCGCGGAGCCAGTCCAGCGCGCGATCGACGCGATGGCCACGGGCGGGCCGGTGCTCGTCCACGACGCCGCCGACCGCGAGGGCGAGACCGATCTCATTTATCCTGCCGATGCCGTCACGCCCGACTCGGTCGCGCGCCTGCGCAACGACGCCGGCGGGCTGGTCTGTGTCGCGCTCTCCGATCCCGTGGCCCGTGCGTTCGATCTCCCCTTCGCCCGCGAGGCGATCGATCACCCTGCGGCCGACGGGGGAAAACTGAGCTACGGCGACCGGTCGTCGTTCTCGCTGACGGTGAACCACCGTGACACCTACACCGGTATCACTGACGACGATAGATCGAAAACCATCACTGCGCTCGGTCGTGCGGCCGCCGCACCCGATGAGACTGATTTCGCCGACGAGTTCCGCGCGCCGGGTCACGTCCATCTGCTCCGTGGGGCCACCGAGGGAGTTGACGACCGCCGTGGCCACACCGAACTCGCGCTCGCGCTGGCCGATACGGCCGACCGACCGCCGGCGGTCGTCGTCTGTGAGATGCTCGATGATTCGGGCGGAGCGCTCTCGCCGGCGGGCGCGCAGGCCTACGCCGAGCGCAACGATCTGGTGTACGTCGAGGGGCGCGATCTCCTCGACGCCTTCCGTTAGTCGTCGGCGGCCGTCGCCGCGTCCGTCGGTGTGCGCTGGCCGGTGCCGCGACCCGTATAGGCCATCACGAACAGTACCGCCGGCGAGAGAAAGCCGAAGAAGTAGTACGGAACGAACGCCCACGAGGTGGCGAACCCGAGCACGCCGGCCATGTAGACCGCGCCGGCGTGCCACGGGAAGAGCGGGCCGGAGGGCGTGCCGGCGGCTTCGACCGCCCGTGAGAGGTCGGTCGTCTCCAGATCATACTCGTCGTAGAGGCTGCGCAGGCTGAGCCCCGGAACGACGATGCTCATGTACTGCTGGGCGGTGACGGCGTTGGTCACCATCGCGGCCACGCCCGTACCGGCGACGAGCGAGGCCGACGAGTCGATCGCCGCCGTGAGATGGTGGGCGAGCGTCGCCAATATTCCCGTGCGTTCGAGCAGTCCGCCCAGCGAGAGCGCGGCGACGACGACCGCGATCGTCCAGGCCGAGCCGGTGACGCCGCCCGCGGCGAGCAGTTCGTTGACGACCTCGCTCCCTGTTTCCGGGGCAGTACCGTTCAGAAAGACGTCCCACGCGCGGGTGAAGGAGACGCCCTGGGCGACAATCGTGGTCAGCACGCCCGAGAAGACGCCCGCGAGGAGCGACGGCAGCGCTGGTATGCCGTAGAGTGCGAAGCCGAACGTCACGAGCAGCGGAAGGAAAACGAGCGGGCCGAGCGCGTACGACGACGCGAGCGGATCGCTGATGGCGGCGACGTTCGCGCCGCTCGGGTCGATGACGACCGCGCCGAGGGCTGCGTAGGCGAGCACCGAGAGGCCGAACGCGACGAGCGTGCCCACGCGCATCGCGTTGATGTGGTCGTAGAGATCGCTGTCGGTGACGGCGGCCGCGAGGTTCGTCGTGTCCGAGAGGGGGCTCTGCTTGTCGCCCGCATAGGCACCCGAGACGACCGCACCCGCCGTCATCGGCGCGGGGATGCCGAGTCCCTCGCCGATGCCAAGGAAGGCGACGCCGAGCGTTCCCACCGTGGTCCACGAGGAACCGACCGCGACCGCGACGACCGCCGCGAGCAGCGCCGCCACGGGGAGGAAGATCGCCGGCGAGAGCAGCCCGAGGCCGTAGTACATCAGCCCCGGGATCGTGCCCGCGCTCGTCCACGTCGCGATCAGCCCGTAGATGACGAACAGGATGAGGATCGCCTGAAGCCCCATCCGTAGCCCGCTCGCGGCGGCCTCGTAGATCCCCTCCCAATCGTAGCCGAGTCGGTAGTGGACGAACAGCCCGGTGACGACGATCGCCCACAGCAGCGGCCCGTGCGGCGCGAGGCCGAGATAGCCCGAGCCGACGCCCAGGGCGACCACGACCGCACCGACCGGCACGAGCGCCTCGGCGAGGCTTGGCCGTTGCGACGGCGCGAGATCCTCGTAGGACAGCGGTTCGAACTCGCTCATCGACACCGGCTAATTCACGGAGGTAATTAAGCGACGCGGAATAATAACCAGAGCGTATTCCACATGTCTGCAGGCAAGGATTGCACGAACCGACACTCGTGGATTTAAGACGTGGCCAGCCGTTCGATCGGTATGAGCGGTTTCGATGACATGGACGTCGACACGATCTGGATGGACGGCGAGTTCGTCGACTGGGACGAGGCACAGGTCCACGTCCTCACCCACGGACTGCACTACGGCTCGGGCATCTTCGAGGGCGTCCGCTGCTACGACACCGAGGAGGGCCCGGCGATCTTCCGCTGGGACGAACACCTCGACCGGTTCTACAACTCCGCGAAACCCTACGACATGGAGATCGACCACTCGCGCGAGGAGCTCACCGAGGCGACGCTCGAACTCATCGAGCGTCAGGATCTCCAGTCGTGTTACATCCGCCCGCTGGCCTACTACGGCTACAACAGCCTGGGCGTGAGTCCACAGGACTGTCCCACCAAGACCGCCATCGCCTGCTGGCCGTGGGGCACCTATCTCGGCGAGGAGGCGCTCGAAAACGGCGTCGACGTGATGGTCTCGTCGTGGCGCAAACACGCCTCCAGCCAGGTCCCGACGAACGCGAAGACCACAGGACTGTACGTCAACTCGATGCTCGCCGGTGAGGAGGCCCGCCGCAACGACTACGTCGAGGCGATCGTCCTCAACAAGGAGGGCAACGTCGCCGAAGGGCCGGGCGAGAACATCTTCCTCGTCAACGACGGCGAGATCTACACGCCCGGCCTCGCCGAGAGCATCCTCGATGGTATCACCCGCCGGACGGCCATCACGCTCGCGCGCGATCTCGGCTACACGGTCCACGACGAGGCAGCCATCAGCCGCGGCGAGCTCTACACCGCCGACGAACTGTTCTTCACGGGCAGCGCCGCCGAGATCACCCCCATCCGTTCGGTCGACGACGTCACGATCGGCCCGGGCGAGCGCGGCCCCGTCACCGAGGAGCTCCAATCGAAGTTCTTCGAGGTCGTCGAACGCCGCACCGACGACTACGACGAGTGGTTCACCTACCCCTGAAGCCCCACCTTTTTGCTGCGAGGGGTCGCCTGCGGCGACCCCCGCTTGCAAAAATCTGGACCAAAAACTCCCGCTCGCTCACTCCGTTCGCTCACGGTGAACCGCGCTCGTTCCACTCGCGCGGATGCTACACTTTCCGCACCGACCGCAGAACCCCTCGCTCCCTCACATCCGTTCGGTCGCTCGCCCTTCATCCGCCGAGGCCCCGCGCCGCAGCGCAACCGCCGCCGGCCGCCGCCCGGCGCTTCAGCGGCCGTAGCCGGGCAGCACGTCGAGCAGGTCGTCGATCGCGTCGAGTTCGCGGTCGAGCTCTTCGACACCGGCTTTGTCCATTCGTTCGGGATTCGCGAGCACGTGCACTCGCTCGGTGCCGATTGGAACGAACCCACAGCCGAGGTTCGCGGCCGTCGCGCGCAGGCCGAGCCCGACGTCGGCATCGCCCGCGAGTATCCGGCGCGCGGGGCTCTCGTGGGCCTGGACGGTGAACTCGAACCCGTCGATCGCTTCGACGAGTTCGTGGCGCTCCATCCCGCGCTCGTCGGCGAGTTCCGCGAGCGCGTTCCCGAGGCTCGTCCGGAGTCCCGACTCGGTCGGCCGGTTGACGAAGCGTAGATCCTCGTCCACGAGCTCTCCAAGCCCCGTCACACCCTCCGGATTCCCGTCAGGCACGACGAGCCCCCATTCACGCGTCCAGCCGCCGATCTCGGTACCGATTTCGGTATCGATCGAACTCACACCGATGTCGGTCACGCCGTCGCGCAAGTAGCGCTGCCCGCCACGACTGCCCTGGCGCAGATAGCGCGGGCGATCTAGGCGATCGAGCAGTCGCGAGAAGAGTGGGTCATCCTCACCGACGCCGAACAGCGTCGGCGGGCGGACGTCCGGCGAGAACAGCTCGACCGTCACCCGCTCGCCCTCGTCGAGATAGTTGACGTCGGCCGGCATCGCGACGATCCCGTCCGCCTCGACGAGGCTCGTGGTCGCGCCGCTGCCCTTGTCGACGGGCGCGGCCAATAGTTCCCCGTCGCCGTTCGTCACCAATCCGATCGGCACGAGCCGGCGGCGACCGCCGTCGTAGCGTTCCCGACTCGCCATCCGCGCCTCGACGGTCGCCGTTTCGGGTTCCGGCAGTCCCGCAGCGCGGCGGATGGCCGGTGCGACGAACGTTCGGAAGATCGACAGCGCCGAGACCGGATAGCCCGGCAGGCCGACGTACGCCGCCTCGTCTAGCCGGCCGACGAGCATCGGCTTGCCCGGCTTGATCGCCACCCCGTGCAGGAACAGCTCGCCCTGCTCGTCGATGACGCGATAGACGACGTCGACGGCGCTCGCGGAGGTCGACCCCGACGAGAGCACGAGGTCGCACTCGTCGGCCGCCTTTCGAAGCACTCGCTCCATCGCGTCCATGTCGTCGCCCGCGTGTGGGTAGAGAATCGGCTCGCCGCCGGCCTCCCTGACGCCCGCCGCGGTCGTGTAGCTGTTCACGTCGTATATCTGCCCGCGCCCGCTGTCGAGCTCCCTGCCCGGTCGGACGAGTTCGTCACCCGTCGAGACGATGCCGACCCGCGGGCTCGCGCGCACGGGCACCTCGTCGATCCCGAGCGCCGACAACAGTCCGATCTCGCGGGCGGTGAGGTGCGTTCCGGGACCGAGCGCGCGCTCGCCGGCCGCGATGTCCGCACCAGCGGCCATCACGTTCTCGCCCGGCGTCACGGCGGTGTCCACGTGCACCGTCTCGTCCTCCTCGTCAGTTTGCTCGACGGGCACCATCGCGTCGGCCCCGTCGGGCATCACGGCCCCGGTGGCGATCTCGACGGCCTCCCCGCTTCCGGGATCGACGGCCGGGCGCTGGCCCGCTTCGACGGTTCCAACGAGGGTGAGCGTGACGGGATCGCCCTCGCTCGCGCCGAAGGTGTCTCGCGCACGGAGCGCGTAGCCGTCGAGCCCCGACCGATCGAACCCCGGCACGTCCAGGCCGGCATCGACCCGTTCGGCGAGCACTCGTCCGTTCGCCTCGGCGAGCGGCACGCTCTCGCTCCCACTGCCGATGTCGAGCCCGGCGATCGTCTCGTGGGCTTCCTCGGGGGATGCGAGATCGCGGAACTCCTTTCGTCCGCTCATGGCAGTTGCTCCCAGTGTTCGACGGCGACGGTCTCGCCGGCCGGCAGCCCCTCGCTCGATTCGGGGACGACGACCCAGCCGTCGGCGAGCGCGACGCTCGACAGGACACCCGCGCCGCCCGTCCGCACCGGCACGGCCACCGAATCGTCACCCTCTTCGTTCAACTCGACGCGCGCGAATGTCCGCGTCCCGGGCTCGCTCGGCAGTTTCGCGTCGAGTCGTGCTTCGGTCGCCGGCTGCGAATCGAGCGGAAGACGACCGATCCGCTTGAGCGCCGGTCGGAGCAACTGCACGGCGGTGACGATGGCCGCGACCGGGTAGCCCGGCAGTGCGAGCACGGGCGTGTCCTGGACGATCCCGATCCCGACCGGATGGCCCGGTTCGAGCGCGACGCCGTGGACCAGGAGTTCGCCGAGTTCGTCGATGATGGTGGGCACGAGATCGCGCTCGCCGACCGACGATCCGCCCGTAGCAACCACGATGTCCTTCGTCAGGTCGCGCTCGATGGCCGCCCGCAGCGCCGCCCGGTCGTCGGTGACGACCTCTCGGTAGGTCGCCTCGCCGCCCCAGCGCTCGACGTATCGCGAGACGGTGAGCCCGTTGGTCTCGATCGTCTCGCCCGCTTCCGGCTCGTGCTGGACGAGCTCCTCGCCGGTCGGGATCACGCCGGCGGTCGGCGGGTCGTACGTCTCGATCTCCCGCACGCCAACCGATTTCAACAGTCCGAGATCGGATGGACGGAAGCGATGGCCGGGCTCGTAGAGGCGTGTTCCCGCTTCGACGTCCTCACCGACGGGTGCGACGTTCGCCCCTTCGGCGACCGGCTCGTGGATCTCGATCTCCTCGCCGATCGCTTTTGTCCGTTCGACCATCACGACCGCGTCCGCTCCTGCAGGAAGTTCGCTGCCGGTGTGGACCCACGTTCCGGCTCTCGGGTTCGTCGTCTCGGCACGATCGAGAACGGCCGGCGAGCGCTCGCTCGCGCCGAAGGTGTCGCGTGCGCGCACCGCGAACCCGTCCATCGCCGCGCGCTCGTAGTGGGGCACGTCCCGCCGGGCATCGATCGCCGTCGCGAGAACGCACCCGTCGACCGCTTCGAGCCGGCGCGTCGTCGTGCGGTCGGTCGGCGCGAGGCGCTCTTCGAGACGCTTGCGCGCCTGATCGAGGCGCGTCAATTGCTTGAACCCCGCGGTGGCGTCGCTCATGGACGCTCTACGGACGGCAGTACAAAAACGTCTGGCGGGTCAGTGTAGGCCGGCGACGAGGATCGTCTCTTGGCGGACGACGAACTCCGGAGCGGACGAATCCCGCGTGTCGACGGTGAGGCTCGCGGCCCCGCCGTTGTCGACGTGGAGCTCGACCCGCAGCGTCCCGCTGTCGATCCCGGCCGACTCGATGGCGTACTGGCTGTCGCCGGCGACGGTGTGGCTGGCCGTGTTGACCACGCCGTCACCGCCGGTGATACGTACGTCGAGCGCGTGGGCGGCGTCGTCCTCGTTCCGAAGCACGACCGCAGGAGGGGTCCGTCCGTCGTTCGCCTCAATGCCGTTGCGCGGGGCCTGCGTCATTACTGTTCAGGATGACCGTGTCAGACAAGAAGGGTCCCGATGGTTGTGGACGGTTTCCCACTGTTTCGGACCGTTTCGGACCGTTCACCGATGGGATCGTCCGTTTCGACGGCCGCTATCGGGGGGTTTTTCGCCGTGGCGCTGCTTTGTCGCACCATGTCCGCGCTGTCGAACGCGCTGGGTGATCTCCCGGACCCGGTGTTCGCCGACCTGTACGAATCCGAGACGACGTATCTCATCGTCATCGACCTGCCCGGCGTGAGCAGCGAGACGCTCGACGTCCGGACGGAGGGAACGCACCTCCACATCGAAGCGCGTCGGGAGAAGAACCTTCCGATGGACTTTCGCTACCTGCGCGAGGATCGCCCGCTCTTTCTCGACACCGACCTCCCGCTGCCGCCGACCGTCGTCGCGAGCGAGGCCGACGGCTCGCTCGATCGCGGCACGCTCACGCTCCGCCTGCCGAAGCGCGAGGGCACCGACGAGACGACGATTCCGATAACGACCGGCGAGGGGCCGGGGTCGGCTGCCGAGACGTGAGGGTGCCGCAGTGAACGTCCGTGCGTACGGGCGATTTTTCGTCGTCGTCCGCCAGTTCTTCCCGCTGATCGTCGCCTATCTGCGCGATCGACGGCGCTACATCCTCTTCGGCGAACAGCGCGAGGTCACGAGCGCCATGCGTCGCGAGCGCGCGCGAACGCTGCTCGATACGCTGTTGACGCTGGGCCCGACGTTCATCAAACTCGGTCAGATTCTCTCGACGCGGCCGGATGTCCTCCCGCCCGAGTACGTCGCCGAGTTCTCGAAGCTTCAGGACGAGGTGCCGCCGGCCGACTGGAACGAGGCCGAAGTGGTCATTCGTGAGGAGCTCGGCCCGGCCGAGGAGGCCTTCGACAGTTTCGACACCGACGCCATCTCCGGAGCGAGTCTCGGCCAGGTCTATCGGGCCGAACTCGACGGCGAGCAGGTCGCCGTGAAGGTCCGCCGGCCGGGCATCGAGGAGCTCGTCGAGGCCGACCTCAAGGTGATCAAGTGGAGCCTGCCGATCATCATTCGGTTCATCGGCGAGGCACGCTCGTTCTCGCTCGAAACGCTCGCCGACGAGTTCGACACCACGATCCACCAGGAGATCGACTACGCGCGCGAGGCACGGATGTTGGAGGAGATCAAGGCGAACTTCGTGGGCAACGACGACATCCGCATCCCGAGCGTCGTCGAGAGCCACTCGACGCCGAGCGTGCTCACGATGGAGTACGTGAGTGGGACGAAGGTGACCGATACCGACGAACTCGACGCGATGGGCATCGATCGGACGGGACTCGCCGAACGCCTCGAACGCATCTACCTCCAGATGATCGTCGACGACGGCGTCTTCCACGCCGACCCCCATCCGGGCAATCTCGCGGTCAAGCCCGACGGCACGCTCGTCTTCTACGACTTCGGGATGAGCGGTCACGTCGAGGGCTACGTCCAGGAGAAGATCGTCGAGTTCTACATCGGCATCGCCAACCAGGACATCGACGCCATCCTCGATGCACTCGTCGAGATGGGCACGCTGAGCCCTGAGGCCGACCGCGAGACGATGGGCAACGTGATGGAGCTCGCCATTCAGGACGTGCGTGGCGAGGAGGTCGAACAGTACCGCATCCAGGAGGTCGTCGGCCAGGTTGAGGACACGATCTACGAGTTCCCGCTGCGCCTGCCCGCCAATCTCGCGCTGGTGCTCCGCGTCGCGACGGTCGTCGAGGGGGTCTGTGTTACGCTCGAACCGAACTTCGATTTCATCTCGGTCGCCACCGACTACCTCGTCGAGGAGGGCTATCGCGAGGAGGGGATCAAACAGTTCCTCGAAAACCGCGGCGAGGAGGTCCAGGACCTCGCAGAGGCGGCGATACGCACCCCGCCCAAACTGGAGCGGACGCTCGATTCACTGAATCAGGGCGAGCTCTCGGTGCATGCCGATCTCGACGACACCGACGGCCTGTTCGAGTCGCTCGCCAACCGTCTCATCTTCGGCGCGCTGTTGACCGCGGGCGTCATCTCGACGGCGATGCTCTACTCCTTTGCGACCACGGGCGCGACCGTCGTCGCCGCCGCCTTCTCGATCGGTGTCGCGCTCTTTCTCGTGCGTTCGTTCCGGAGCGGGCGCTCGGGGACGCGGGCGACCCCGGAGTTCACCCGGCAGGGACTCAGCCAGCAGCGCCCGAGCGAGGCGGAGGGAACCGGCGGTATCGAGGCGATGGCCGAGGCGGGTGAGGGCACGGAACCAGGGCCGGAATCGGAGCCGGTGGGAGCACCGACGGGTGACCCCGAGGGTGAGATCGAAACCGATTGAAAGGATGCGTCAGCCGCGATTTGAACGCGGGTCATCAGCATGGGAAGCTGAGGTGATACCAGGCTACACCACTGACGCGCGTTCCACGCTTGTGCGACCGGCATCATAACGATACCGGTCACGATCCACAACTGGTTGCAACGCAGTTCGCGTTGTCGGTGGAGTGAAACAAAACGTTTTTGGCCCACCGTAACCCGTAGCCGATAGGCTGGCAGCGGACCAGTCTGGAAAACCCCGAAGACAGGGTGATGCCACGCAACGGGGTCTTTTTTGCCGGTTGCGAACCTGCCTCCGAGCGGGAGCACCGTCGTCCCAACCATCGCTTTTGGGTCATCTGTAATGAGCTTTGTGGGGGTTTCGGTCGTCGATCGGATATACCGATTTGCCGGCAGTAGCGTTTTCCGCCGGTCGGCGTTTTCGGGTGTATGGAGATCGATCGACCTGGCGATCGCTCACGGCTCGGCTGGTGGCTGCTCGGCCTCGTGGTCGCGGCGACGGTGCTGTTCGTCGGCTACTCGTTCGTCGGAACGTTCGTGCTCGGCCTGTTCGTCTACTACGCCGTCCGACCGGTGAACCGCCGGCTTGAAAATCATCTGTCGAGCGGCCTCTCGGCCGCGCTGACGATGGTCGTCGTCGCGCTGCCGGCACTGCTGCTCGGCGCGTATCTCGTCGTCATCGGTCTCGGCCAGCTCAGCTCGCTCCAGGGGACGCCCGTCGCTGAGTACACGAAGTTCCTCCAGCCGTATCTCGATGTCTCGCAACTCCAGGGTGGGCCCGTCGACGCGCTCACCGTCCTCAGAAATCGGTTGAGCCAGTCCGGCGTCCTCCAGAAGGTGCTCAACCAGGGGCTGGGCGTGCTCTCGACGCTCTCCGGCGGCCTGCTCCACGTCTTCCTCTCGCTCGCGTTTGCCTTCTATCTTCTGCGCGACGAACACGACCTCGCGGCGTGGTTTCGTGCCGAGGTCGGCGATCGAGGAACGGCCCAGCACGCCTTCCTCTCGGCGATCGACCGCGATCTCCACTCGGTCTATTTCGGCAACGTGCTCACCGTGTTGCTCGTCGCGGTCGTGGCCGTCGTCGTTTACAACGGACTGAACGCCGTCGCGCCGGCGCAGCTCTCGATCCCGTTGGCGACGGCACTCGCGCTGGCGACCGGGCTCGCGAGCTTCGTCCCCATCGTCGTCGGCAAACTCGTCTACGTCCCTCTCGGCCTCTATCTCGCTGTACAGGCGTTTCGGACCGATCCCACGCTGCTCTGGTTTCCGGCTCTCTTTTTCGTCGTCTCGTTCGTCCTCCTCGACATGCTGCCGGTCATGTTTCTCCGGCCGTATCTCTCGGGCCAGAGCCTCCACACCGGGCTCGTGATGTTCGCCTATGTCCTCGGGACGGTCCTGTTCGGCTGGTACGGCCTGTTCTTCGGCCCGTTAGTCGTCGTGTTCGTCGTCCAGTTCATCAACGTCGTGTTGCCGGAGCTGTTTCATGGGCACTCGGTCGGGCCGGAGACGAGTTCGGCTACCAATGTCGGTTCCGTGCCAGCCGATACGGCCACGACGAGCGAGCCGTCCGATGGAGCGGACGATACGGCCACGACGAGCGACGCGGCCGACGGGGCGAGCGACGCGGGCTGAACGCCAGCTATCGACCGTCCCACCGTCCGTTCGTCGATCCGACGGTCGTGGATGTCGTAGGGGAACGGACGCTACCCGGATCGATCATGCAAATTCTTTATCACTGGTACGCTCGTGTGTCCATCCGTCCCAATGTCCGACAACTCTTCGCCCGCCGAGCGGACGGCCGCCGACGCGATCGATCCGTCGGTTCCGAGCACTGGGGACGCCAGAAAGCAACATCTGATGGGCTGTCTCGGTCGTTTTTTCTATCCCGTCGAGCTCGCCACCCTCGCGACGTACGTCGTGGCGAGCGAGCGCACGACCGCACTCGAATCGGTGAGCGACGACGAGCGGACGCGCGTCGCGATCCGCCTCCATCACGTCCACATCCCCGAACTCGTCGAGCGCGATCTCGTCGAGTACGACCCCGAAAGCCGGATGGCGATCGCGGCATCGGACTCGACCGCCGCGCCGGAACGCTCGCGGTGGTCGAACGTCCCCTGACGCGCCTCGCCACGCGTTTTTCGTCGGCCGATCGCCGTCGCTATCCCTGCTATCATCGGTCGTAACGTCGTATCCTGCTATTCAGTTCGGTGGCGTCAGATCGCGGCCGAACTCGTCGAAGACGTCGAGCGCCGGCGGAAGATCGGTTTCGAGACGACGCTGCTCGCGGCGGTCGGTGTTCGCGTCCTCGATCGGCTCGGCGACCGACTCCCAGCCGGGTTTGACGCGGATCGATGTCGCGGGCGTCCCGACGGCGACGTGGTGGGCCGGCACGTCGCGCTGGAGGACGGCCTTCGCACCGAGCATCGCGTTCTCGCCGAGACGCACGCCGGCCCGGACCATCGAGTCGTAGCCGAGGCGGACGTCGTCGTCAACGATCGTTCGGAAGTTCTCGATATCGGTCTGGTCGACGAGGTCGTGATCGTGGCTGTAGATGTGGGCGTCGTCGGCAATACTTACCCGGTCACCGATGGCGAGCTCTCCCCGATCGTCGAGATGGACGTCGTCGTGGATCACCGTGTTGTCGCCCATCGTGATGTTGTGGCCGTAGGTCATCGAGATTCCCTTGAACAGCCGGAGGTTCTCGCCCGCCTCCGCGAAGAGGTGATCGGCGAGCATCGCCCGAAAGCGCAGCGCGAACTCGACGTTGTCGGCCATCGGCGTGGCGTCGAACTGCCGCCAGAGCCACTGGAGATGCTTCGAATCCTCGAATTTCTCCTCGTCCTTTTCGGCGTAATATTCGCTTTCGAGCGTCGCGTTGCAGGGGTCGTAGCCCTGCAATCGCACCCGCTCGACCGGCGAGACGTCTTCCCCGTCCAGGAACCGTCGGTAGGCGTCGCCGTCGCCGTAGAGGCCGGCGAGCGTCTCGGCGACCACGGTACAGGTGTCTTCGGGTCCCGAGAGCCGCTCGTCGACGTCGGTGAGGAACTCCTCCAGGCCGGCTTCGGCGGCCGCCGGCAGCGTCACGTGGCGTTTCGTCATCGCCGAGAATTGTGATTCCGGGCCAATATGGCTTCCGTCATTGGCACTGATATGCCATGGTTGATGATATTAGTTTCCATGACGTTCGTGCTGTTGACGGTTCGGGAGGGGGGCGTGAGGGAGGTCGCAGAGAGGGGACGCGTACGAGTATTTATATCGGATGACACAGCCAGCCGCCATATGGGCAAACACGCTTTCAGCGACCTCAAATCCGCCGCCTACTGCCCACGGCAGTGTTACTATCGCCAGCAGGACGACGATCGCGGACCACCGCCAGCGGTCGAACAGCGCCGCGAACTCGCCTTCCGGTACGACGAGCTCCTCGCCGGGGCGGATCTCGCCGACGCACCGATCGCGGTCACGCCGACCCAGCTCAGGACGAACCTCTCGTGTGCGAAAGCTCGCTTCGACGCCTTCGACGAGCTCAGCGATCCCGCAGCTCGGGACGTGCTCCTCACGGGCAAGGACTGTCGCGGCATCGCCCACAAGATTTTAGCGCTCGACACGCCCGTCCCATCGCTCGTTTCGGCCGGCAGCCCACCTGAAAACGGTGTTTGGAAGCCTCAAACTGTGCACGCCGTCGCGGCCGCGAAGGCGCTCGCCTACGAACGCGAGACGCCCGTCGAGCGAGCGTTCGTCGAGTACCCGACCTACGGCGTGATCCGCGAAGTGGCGCTGACGACGCGGCGGAAGGCGGCCTACCGGACGGTGGTCCGCACGCTCGAGTCGATCGATGGTCCGCCGCCGCGCCTCGACGATCGCTCGAAATGCGAGCCATGCGAGTACCGCGAGGAGTGTGGCGTGAAGACGCGGTCGCTGCGCTCGTTGCTCGGCCTCGGCTAGTCGAGCCACGCCTCGATATCCGCGACCTGTGCCCCACGGCGGTGGATCGTGCCCGAGGAGACATCGACGACGCTGCTCTCGGTGCCCGGACATTCGCCATCGTCGAGGACGGCCCCGCAGGCCGTCCGCACCGATTCGCCGATCTCCGTGACGCGTCGCGCGCTCGGCTGCCCGCTCACGTTCGCGCTCGTCGAGGTGGCCGGGCCGCTTTGTTCGAGGAGTTCCTGCGCCACCGGCTGATCGGGCACGCGTACCCCCACTCGGGAGCGGCCGGCGGTCAGCACGTCCGGCACTTCCGGCCCCGCCTCGACGAGCACGGTGACGGGACCGGGCAGGAACTCGTGCATGAACCGCTGCTCGCGCTCGGTAGGCTCGGTGTGTGCGAGCGCCGCCGCGACGGTTGGCACGGCCAGCGAGATCGGCTTCTCGTGCGAGCGGCCCTTGACCGCGAAGACCCGTTCGACGGCGTCGGCGTCGAGCGCGTCGGCAGCGAGCCCGTAGACCGTCTCGGTCGGATAGACGACGAGCCCGCCCTCGCGGACGGTCTCGGCGGCAGCTGCAACGTCCGTCATAGCTCGTCGATGGCCGCCTCGATCGTGTCGTAGTCGGGGAAGGATGGCCACTCCTCGGCGACCCAGGCATACTGGATCGTCCCGTCCTCGTCGACGACGAACGCCGCGGGTCGTGGCTCCGCGATCCCGGTCATCCCGTCGAGATCGTTGACGATGTCGTATTTCTCGGCGACGCCGTTTCCGGGATCCGAGAAGAGTCGGGCGTCGACCCCTCGCTCTTGAATGAGCCGCTTGTGCTCGTACGGCGTCGAGATCGACAGGCCGACGACGGCGATCTCGTCGGTCCAGCCACGCTCTCTGATCTCGTTCCACGCATAGGTCGCGGGAAAGGCCCCGTCCATCGGGTGAAAGAGGAGGACGAGCGGGCCGTCCTCCAGCAGCGTCGAGAGCGAGACGTCCGTCCAGAGCTCGCCGTCGACGAGCGGGCGAGTGAAATCGGGGGTCTGGTCGCCCGCCTCAGGATGGTCGGTGGCGTCGAGCTCGACCACGTCGAACTCGACCATCAGGCGCGCTCCCCGTAGGTACCGTCGAGATATTCGACGATATTGGCGCTCTCGGCCATCGTCACGCCGGTGTTCGGGTCCACGACCGCGGGCACGGTGCGCTTGCCACAGGCGCGCTTGACCGCGTCGCGTTCGGAGTGTCGTGCCTCGACGAACCGCGATTCGTAGTCGACATCGAGTTCGTGCAGCCGGCGGACGACGCGCTCGCAGAACGGGCAGGCCTGCAGCCGGTAGAGCACGAGCGGTTCGGTCGTCTCGGTGGCTGTCGATCGGGTGGTGCTCACGGCGACGGTTGGGGCGAGATCGGCCTAAGAGCTTCGCCTCCCCAACCATGCGAACGTTTAATCCGGCCGGCGGGCAAGAGCGCCACGTTGATGCAACCTCTCGCGTTCGTGATGGATACGTCCGCTCCGATTGCCGTCGATGCTTTCGGCATCTCGCTGTCCAACGGAGCGTTCACCGCCATCGGCGTCGCCGTCGTCGTCGTCCTCATCGTCCTTTCGGCGTTTTTCTCCTCCTCGGAGATCGCCATGTTCTCGCTGGCCGCCCACCGCGTCGAGGCGCTTGTCGAGGAGGGCACGCCGGGCGCGGCGACGATGGCCGAACTCAAATCGAACCCGCACCGACTGCTCGTGACGATTCTGGTGGGGAACAACCTCGTCAACATCGCCATGACGTCGATCACGACGGGGCTGCTCGCGCTCTACTACCCACAGGGCGTCGCCGTCGCCATCTCGACGTTCGGCATCACGGCGCTCGTCCTGCTGTTTGGCGAGAGCGTGCCCAAGTCCTACGCCGTCGAGAACACCGAATCGTGGGCGCTGACGATCGCCCGGCCGCTGAAACTCGCCGAGTACGGACTCCTCCCGCTCATCGTCGTCTTCGACTATCTCACCCGCCAGATCAACCGCATCACCGGTGGCGGGTCGGCGATCGAGACCTCCTACGTCACTCGCGACGAGATCCAGGACATCATCGAGACGGGCGAGCGCGAGGGAGTCATCGCCGAGGACGAACGCGAGATGCTCCAGCGCATCTTCCGGTTCAACAACACCATCGCGAAGGAAGTGATGACGCCACGGCTCGACGTCACCGCCGTCACGACCGACACGAGCATCGAGGAAGCGATCGAGACCTGTGTCCAGAGCGGTCACGCACGCGTCCCGGTCTGTGAGGGCAGCCTCGACAACGTCATTGGTACTGTGCACATCCGCGATCTCGTCCGCGATCTCAACTACGGCGAGTCGGGCGATCTCGCCATCGAGGATCTCATTCGGCCGACGCTGCACGTCCCCGAGTCGAAGAACGTCGACGAGCTGCTCACGGAGATGCGCAGCGATCGTATGCGCATCGCCATCGTCGTCGACGAGTTCGGCACCACCGAGGGGCTGGTCTCGGTCGAGGACATGATCGAGGAGATCGTCGGCGAGATCCTGGAGGGCGGCGAGCGCGAACCCGTCGAGACGATCGACGAGGACACGGTGCTCGCCCAGGGCGAGGTCAACATCGAGGACGTCAACGAGGCGCTCGACATCGAACTGCCGGAAGGAGAGGAGTTCGAGACGATCGCGGGCTTCATCTTCAATCGCGCGGGCCGACTGGTCGAGGAGGGCGAAAGCATCGATTACGACGGCGTCGAGATCACGGTCGAGGCGGTCGAGAACACCCGCATCACGACCGCGCGCGTCCATCGGCTGCCAGAGACCGAACACGAACCCGTCGCGGTCGACGACGACCCTAGTTCGTCGTGAAGTCCGCCGTCGAGTTCTCGTCCGGCGCTTCGGTGCCCTCGACGGCTTCGGAGACCGCCGTCCGTTTTTCGGTCGTGACATGCCAGCGCTCGATCTCGTCGTCGTACTCGGCGAGGCGTTCGCTCACTCGCTCTTTGAGATCGTCGTCGTTGACGTTGACCTCGAAGACGTAGCCGGCGTAGTCGCCATCGCGGGCGTTGCCGGTTCGCTGGAGGTTCGCGCTGATGAGATCGTTATCGAAGTAGTAGGGCGCGACCTGCGTCATCACGTTTCTGTACACCGTGTCCTCGACGGTGCGGATCGCCTTCCGGCCCGCCGAGTCGGCCGCGCGGGCGACGTATTCGAGCGACTCGCTCCAGGAATCGACCGCCTCGTCGGTGTCGTCGAGCTTCTCGTAGGACTGTGAGAGCTTCTCGCCGGCGCTTTTGAGGTCCTCGTTCGGCCGTTTGCCGGCGCGCTCGCCCTCACCCTCCTCGATCGACGCCTGTTCGGCGGTCTTCTCGTTGACGTCCTCGTCGAGGCGCTCGTGGCTTTTCGGCCGCCATTCGTCCCACTCGTCGAACGCCTCGCCGTCGGCATCGAACTCGGCGAGCGCGCGCGTGATCCGCTCGCCGTGTTCGACGATCTCGTTCCATCCGCCGCGCTCTTTGAATCCGGAGATACTCTCTTCCATCGCGTTCCTCGTTATCGTCCGTAGGTGAGTCGCTGTACGAACCCGTCGAGTCTGTTCTTCGCCCCGGCGAGCCATGCCGACGGCGAGACACGTCGGAGTTCGTCTTCCGAGAGCTCGATGCGCGCGTCGGCGAACGGGTCGTCGTTCGCGCGCTCCGCGTCGCTCTTTCCCTCCGCCGCGATCTCGGTCACGGACGTCATGGCACACCGACCGCACGTCTCGCGGTCCGTTCCACCCATGCTCGCTTCCTATGTCGAGCGGCCGTTTAAGCGTTCGCGTGGCAGCGACCGTGTACTTTTGTTCGTCTCTCCCTTCGCCCCGATATGAGCCCTCGCGGCGACGACGCCGGCGATACCGCCCCCGAGGTGGACCCCGACCTGCCCGCCCTCGACGACGAGTATCTGACCAGCGTCGCCGAGCGTCTCCAGTTCAACTACGATCTCGACGCCGACCGGCGGGTTCACGGCGAGTCGTTCGCGCTCTCCGGCGCGCTCACGCTCGAAAGCCATAAGCAGTTCCTCCACTCGGCGCTTTCCTACGGCCATCACGAATCCGTCGAACAGCTGTACGCGCGCCGCTGTGACGGGGTGAGCGTGACCGATCTCGAAGCGCTCGTCGCGCTCGGTCACGATCTGGGTGCGGGGATCGACGCCGACGAGGAACATTTCAGCACGGAGTTCACTTTCGCCCTCGTCGCCCCACGAATTCCCGACGAGGTGCGCGAATTCGTCGCCGGCTTCAGCGACCGCACGCTGCTCAAATACGGCTATCACGGCCATTACGAGATCAACCTACTCGTCGTCGCGCCCGATATCGAGGAACTGGTCGCCAGCGAGAACGCTGAGGTCGCCGCCGCCTTCCGGCTCTGGGAGTCCGACGAACCAGAATCGAGCGGCCTGGCTGCACGGCTCGCCGGCCTGTTCGGCTGACACGCTCAGTCCGCCCCCACCTGTTTGCCCTCGGGTCGTTCGTCCGCGGGAAGCGAACGGACCAGCCCGATCCCGAACTGGAGGGCGGCCAGCCCAACGCCCAGCACGAGTAACTGGAGAGCGAGCCGGAGCCCCGGCGCGAGCGGGAGCCAGAACCCCACGCCGCACAGCGCCGCGAGCGAGACGACGACCGCCCACGCGCCGCTCCACGGATCGTAGCCCGCCGCCCGTTCGCTCCCCAGCGGGACGACCGAGCGGTGTTCGAGCGTGAGTCCGGTTGCGACGGTATAGACTCCGGCGAGCGTCGCCGCCAGCGCTCCATCGGCGACGAGCCAGCCGTAGGTCGCACAGCCGATCGCGAGACCGAGACAGCCACCGACGGCCCACGAGCGCCGCTGCATGCCGCTCGTTTCGATATGCTGACGCATAGGGTTTGCCCTCAGAACAGTCCGAACACGCCCAGCACCGCGTACAGCAGGTCACCGTAGACGAGTGCGAGACAGAGCCCGACGAACAGCGGGACGAGAAACGGGATGGCGGGCGTCACCCAGAGACGTTCGCGGCGCACGAGCGCGTCGAGTGCGGCCCGCAGGTGCGCCGGCGTCGTTCCGTACGCACTGCCCTCGACGGCATCGAGAAACGCCGCCGCGCCCCACGGATCGGCGCGCTCGCCGCCGTCCGTGAGCGGTTCGACGGCCCCGTCACCCGGCGTGGGTCGCTCCGCCGGGAGGCTCGCCGGGTCGCGCGAGCGATTGGGGCTCGCCCGGAGCGTTTCGACCGTCGTCTCGCGCCAGCGGAGATACATCCGCAGCGCGTCGAGATCGAGTCCCGCTTCAAGCCCGTTCGCGCGCGCGAGGAGTCGTCCGTGCGTTTCCGGCAACTCGCGCCAGCGGACGGGACGGCCGAGAAATCCGACCAGACCCACGCGTCCGGCGAGTGCATTGCGGGCGAACAGGACGAACGGCACCGCTCCTCCGACGAGCGCTGCGTTCGTCAACACCGTCAGTGAGAAGACGCCGCTGGTTTCGCCGAACGGCACCACTAGCGAATCGAACGGTCGATAGAGCGGTGTGAACGGAAAGAGCAGACAGAGCGTCGCGAGCGCCTTCGCGTCGGCACCGCCGAACGCACCGACCCGCCAGAAGAGCACGCCGAGCGGGGCGACGACGCCGAGACTGATGGCGAGTCGGAGTGCGACCATTCCGGGATCGACCGACACCGCGCCACGGAGAACGTTCGCAACGTCCCACGCCAGCAGCACCGCCCCGAGTACGAGCAGCGGCAGCCACGTCCGATTGGGGACGCGTCGGGTCCGAACGTCACGGACGGCTGCCCAGCCGAACAGCGGGAGCGAGAGCAGGCGCAGCAGATCCGGGAGCGCGTTCACGACACAGAGCCTCGGGGACGGTACAAAAACGCTTTGCCCGTTTCGGTCGGGATGGCTGCGATGTCCGATCAGGCGAGGAACACGTGCCGGGGCCGATCGGCGAGCACTTCGCGGCCGAAAGAGACCGTCTCGCGGAACTCGTCACTGCGGAAGAAGGCCATCGCGTCCTCGCGCGAGCGCCACCGGCTGGCGATGAACATGTCGTTCTCGTTCTCGCGGTTGACGAGCAGGTCGGTCTCGTCGTGGCCGTCCATCTCCGCGAGCAGATCGGTGACGGTATCGAACCGCTCGACGAACGCCTCGCGCTGGTCGGGTTTGGTCGTGTAGAACATCCCCATCGTGCCGAACCCGTCGTCGCCGTCGCCGCGCCCACGCGCGACGATCCCCGGGAGATCGGAGAGGAAGCCGCCGGCCGTCTCGGCCGCGCTCGCGGTGTCCCAGATGCTGACGACTGCCGACTCTCCACCGTCGGTGCTCGCGGTTTCACCGTCTTCTCGCGGGCTTTGCCCGCTCGAACGGTTCGCGGAGCTTCGCTCCGCGCTACTCGCATCCGAGGCGCTTCGCGCCTCGTTATTGCCGTAAACGGCGGTCTTCACGTGTGTATCGTAGTGCTCGAAGTTGCCGCGCAGTCCGGAGACGTCGTCGGCGAGTTCGTCGGGATCGGCCTCGGAGTAGAGCACCATCGCGTGGACGTCCTCGCCGTGGGGCTGGCCGGCATAGATCCCTTCTTCGTCGAGCACGTCGCGGACCGTCTCGCTCTCGTCCTCACTCGTTTCGTCCCCGTGATCGCCGTGTGGACTTCCCTCGCCGTGGCTCGTGTCCGCGCCGGCGTGATGATCGTCGCCGGTCGGGACCGGTTCGCCGGCAAGCACCGCGCCGAGGTCTTCGGGCGGGAACCGGCGACCGAACCGGAACCGACCGAACTCGCCGAAGCGCGAACTCGACGGGTCGAAGCGCATCTCGTAAAGCAGTTTCTTGATCTGTGCGGGGTCGTCGGCGAACAGCGTCACGCCCCACTCGTAGTCGTCGAGGCCGACGCTGCCGGTGATGATCTGCGTGACCTTGCCCGCGTAGTCGCGCCCGATGTCGCCGTGGCCGCTCATCAGGTCGGCGCGCTCGTCGAAGGGGAGGTCGTACCAGTTGTTCTCGGGCCCGCGGCGCTTGTCCATCGGATAGAAGGAGACGTACTCGCTGTCGGGGATGTCTGGCTCGAGCCGGGATTCGATGTAGTTGGCCATCCCCGTGTCTTCGACTTCCTCGCCCTCGAAGTATTCCTGTGACATGTAGCCCGACACCTCGGTCACGGAGAGATACGAATCGGTCTGCTCGGTGAACCCGGCGAAGGCCGTCTGTTCGAACCGGCGCTCGGCGGTGTCGAGGTCTGCGATCGACGGTCGGAGGTGGAGGAGCATGAGGTCGGCATCATGGCCGAGAACGCTGAAGACGGCCGATCCACCGGCATCGGCGTCCGTGAGTGCCTCGTGATCGCGGAGATAGTCGACACCCTCCTCGATGGCGCGGTCGCGCTCGCGCTCGGGGGCCGCCCGCCAGCCGTCCCAGTCGATAGTCCGAAAGTCGTGGAGCACGTACCAGCCTTCCTCCGTCTGCGGTGGCTCTCGTCGACTCATGTCGGCGATTCGGGCGAGTCGAACAAGGGTCTTGCGCGTTCGCCGCGGGCCGGGAGCCTCGGCGATGCTGCCGGATGCGCGGGGTGGCCGTATCGTCGGGCCTCCCGGCATGCGAAAGCAGACACTATTACATGCCATGCTCGCTATACCCCTGTGAGCCGATCCTCTCGCACCTCTGAACTATGAAGCATCCAACGTCGACCATCTCACTGGCTGAGCCGGGCGCACCGGCGACCGTATCGATCCGGAGGGACTCGTGAACAAGCGGTCCCTACAGCGTTGTTTCGTGGCGACGATCGTGGTCTGTAGCCTGGCGGTCGGCGGCTGTCTCACCCTCGATCCGACCGTCACGGCCGACACGAGCGATTCGGCGGTCTTCGAGCGGGTCGCGCCGAGCGAATCGTGGTCGAGCCAGCGGGTCCGTGCGAAGGCGACTCTCACTTCCTCGCCGTCGGCGGGCAACGTCTCGAAGATCACCGTCGTCGCGGCGAGCGGGACGAGCTTTTCGACAGCATCGATCGATCCCGGCCAGACGAACGTCTCTCTCGAACTCCCCGCGAACGAGAACGCGACGCTCGTCGCCAGCGATGCGGTCAACGGCACCACGATCGAGAAACTAAACGTGACGACCGGCGGTGACACACTACTATGATGTCCGCTCGACACAGTTGCGTCCGTCCGGGGTTTGGGGGGAATCGCCGATGAGTGATTCGACGACCGACGATCCGAACGGCGTCACGCGACCGGCCGACACGATGCGCGAACGCGTCGGCGAGAGCCGGGCGAAGATCTGGTTTCTCATCACGGCGAACCGGTGGTTCGTCACGGGGATCTTCCTGTTGTTGGCGTATGTGACCCTCGTCGTCCTCCACGTGTTCGGTCCGAGTTCGGTGCGCAAACTCGTCACGACGAGCGCCGTGACGTCGCTGTTCTCGTCGGTCATCATCGCGCTCATTACGAGCATCACGCTCGTGCTCTCGATCTCACAGTTCGTGCTCTCCGAGGAGATCGACACGCTCGGGACGCAGCGCGAACAGATGCGAAACGTGACCGAGTTCCGCACCGACGTCGAGGAGCGAACGGGGATCGCGGCCGCACCGGCCGAACCGTCCCGATTCCTGCGGACGCTCATCGAATCGGCCGATCAGCGCGCACGCCGTCTCAAAGAGGCCGTTACCGAGGGTAACGACGATCTTCAGGAGATCGCGAGCTACGCCGACGGGATTTTAGAGCACAGCCAATCCGTGACGGACGAGCTGAAAGGCACCGATTTCGGCTCGTTCGACGTCCTGTTGCCCGTGATTAACTACAACTATTCGTGGAAGATCCACGCGGCGCGCAACCTCCGGGCGAAATACGCCGATTCGCTCTCCGAGGAGGCCGACGAGAGCATCGACGAGCTCATCGAGGCGCTGCGCTTTTTCGGGCCGGCGCGCGAGCACTTCAAGACGCTCTACGTGCAGTGGGAGATCATCAACATCTCGCGGGGCGTCCTCTATGGGGCGATGCCGGCGCTGGCGATCGCCGCGTACATGATGCTCTCCTTCGACGCCGCGCGACTGTTCGGTACCACCCTGTTCGGTATCGACGCCGCGTTCCTGTTCACCAGTGCGATGTACGTGCTCACCCTCTCGCCGTTCGCGGTGGTGCTTTCCTACGTCATGCGCGTGCTCACGGTGATCAAACGAACGCTGGCGATCGGTCCGTTCGTGCTCCGGGAGACCGACCAGCTCGAATCGGCACGCTACGACGAACTCTCCGAGGTCAAAGAGGGTGACAAATGATCCGACGACGGACGAACGAGGGTGTCGGGTGACGTGACCGAGGACGACACCACCGACGAGGAAAGCTCGCCCGAACCGACCCTCGCCGCCCGTCAGATTTTGGGTCGCGAGCTCGAAAACGCGCTCAAACAGATCCGTCGGCCAGCGAGCGGGCTGTTCGTCTCGGCGATCGCGGCGGGCCTCAACGTGAGCTTCGGGGCCCTGCTGATGGGGATGGCGCTGACGTTCTCCGGTGGGTTCGACTCGTCGTTCGTGACGCGGTTCGTCCTCGCGAACGTCTCGACGGTCGGGTTCGTCATCGTCATCATCGGTCAGACGGAGCTGTTCACCGCTCACACCACCCTCGGCGTACTGCCCGTCATGGATCGCCGCGCCTCGATCGCCGAACTGGGGAAACTATGGGGTGTGGTTCTCGTCGGCAACCTGATCGGCTGTGCGGTGTTCGCCGGCTTCATCGCCGTTGCCGGGCCGCCGCTCGGCATCGTCACGCCCGCGGCAGCCGGCTCGCTCGCTGACGCGTTGCTGCCGCTGCCGTGGTGGGCGATCCTTCTGAGCGGCGTCATCGCGGGCTGGCTCATGGGGTTGGCGACGTGGCTCGTTGCCGCCGGCCGCGACACCATCGGCCAGGTCGTGCTGATCTGGATGATCACCGGTGTCATCGGGTTCGGGCCGTTCCATCACGCACTTCTCGGCACGACGGAGTTGCTCTCGGCGATGTTCCGGGGACAGGGTGTTTCGATCGCCCAGTTCGTTCACTTCCTGCTCTGGACCACGGTCGGCAACGCCGTCGGCGGGACGGTGTTCGTCGCGCTGCTCAACTACGGCCAGGCGATCAAAGCCGGCGAACCCGGCGACGTCGACGTCGATCCCGAGAGCCTCGGCGAATCGTGACAGTATAGATACAAATAGGGCTCGCGACGATTGCGGAATCCGTATATAGCTGCGCTTGAGACCCATCGAATAGCTCGATGCGGCTTATACAGATTCGTGTCAAAAACGAGTCACGAGATGGCGTGCTCGATACGCTCGATGACGCGGACGCCGATTACGTCATCGCCGACGAGGCGGCGGGAAACGACGCCTCCATCGTCTACTTCCCCACGCCTGCAGGCGCGGTCGAGGAGATGCTCGACCGACTCTCGGAGGCGGGTCTTGCCGACGACGCGTTCACGATCGTCACCGACGTCGAGACCGCCACGACGCCACATTTCGACGAGCTGGAGGGCCGCTACACGCAGGGTCCCGAAGACGAGATCGGGCTGTCGCACGCCGAACTCCGGACGAAGGCACAGGAGCTCACGCCCGAGACGACGATGTTCGTGGTCTTCGCCGCGCTGAGTGCGATTCTCGCCACTGCCGGCCTCCTGCTCAACTCGGCCATCGTCATCGTCGGCGCGATGGTGGTCGCGCCGTTCGCTGGCTCCTCGCTGTCGACGAGCGTCGGGTTGGTAAGCGACGACGGACAGTCGACGGCCAAGAGCCTTCGATCGCAGTTCCTCGGACTCGTCGTCGCCACCATCAGCGCCACCGTCGCGGCCGCCGTCTTTCGATGGGGTCATCTCGTGCCGTCGACGCTCGCCGTCGGGCGGATCACACAGGTCGGATCGTTCACGACGCCGACGCTGCTGACGCTCACCATCGCCGTCGTCGCCGGGGCTGCGGGTGCGCTCGCGCTCTCGACCGATCTCCCGGTGACGATCGCCGGCGTCGCGGTCGCCGCGGCGGTCGTTCCGGCCGCTGCTGCGGTGGGGATCGGCGTCGTCTGGGTCGAACCGGTGCTGGCGCTCGGTGCGCTCGCGTTGCTGCTGGTCAACGTCGTGTTCATCAATCTCTCGGCGCTCGTCGCCCTCCTCGGCTTCGGCTACCGGCCATCCGAGATCAGCAGCCTGCGGGAGTGGCTCTCGTTCTCGCCACGACAGATCGTTTCGGTGCTGGTGGCCATCGGCCTCGCCGTCCTCGTCGTTGCAATGCTGGTTAGTACCTATCAGTATTTCCTGTTCGATCAGGCGGTCAACCGGAACGTCGACGAGGTACTCGATAACCCCGACTACTCGAACCTCGAACTCGCGTCCGCCTCGGCCGAGTTCGGTGCTGCAGGTCTGTTCGGAGAAGAGGGCTCCGTCACCGTCGTCGCCGCACGCACTACTGGCGAGCCTTATCCTCGACTCTCCGAGCGACTCAGACGGCATATCGCGGCCGAGACGAACAGAGACGTCTCCGTCGAGGTTCGGTTCGTCGAATACCAGCGGGCCGGATCGGGGTAGGCCGACGGTCACTGACTGCTCCGGAATTCGTGACTGAATACCAAGAGTGAAGCGTCGTCGTCGGTGACGACGCAACGAGCGATGGCAGACAACGCGGAGACGTCCGGAACTATTTCGTTCGACGAGCGATCCGAGGATCGCACACCGATCGCTCCCGATTCCAACTATCGACTCGGGACGATCGCCGTGCTCGCCGGTGTCATCGGGCTTCTGGCCGGCATCATCGCGTTTCTCATCTACCATTTCATCGGCTTGCTGACGAACCTCTTCTTCTATCAACGAATCGCCTTCGAGTTCGTCACGCCGCCGAACGCGGGACTCCCGATCTGGGTCGTACTGATCCCGGCGATCGGCGGGTTGATCGTCGGACTGCTGGCGAAATACGGGACGCCGCGGATCCGCGGTCACGGCATCCCCGAGGCGATGGAGGCGGTCTGGGACAACGACAGCGAGGTCGAACCCCGCGTCATGCTGTTGAAACCGATCTCGGCCGCCATCGCCATCGGGACGGGCGCGCCGTTCGGCGTCGAGGGCCCGATCATCCAGACCGGTGGGACGATGGGATCGGTCATCGGCCAGTACATCCCCACGACGGTGGCCGAGCGAAAGGTGCTGCTGGCCTGCGGCGCGGCGGCGGGGATGGCCGCGACGTTCAACACGCCGATCGCGGGCGTGCTGATCGCCATCGAACTGCTGCTGTTCGAGTTCCGGATGCGGTCGTTCGTCCCGCTGAGCGTCGCCAGCGTTATCGCGACTGCCGTTCGTCGCCAACTCCTTGGCACGGAGCCACTCCTCCGGATCGGTGATCTGAGCTACCAGCTGCTCCCGAATCTGCCGTTTTTGCTTGTGCTCGGCGTCATCCTGGGGCTGGCGACCGTCGCCTTCAAGCGCGGCTATTTCGCGGTCGAGGACCTGTTCCACGGGTTCCCGGTCGGGAACGTGCTCCTGCCGGCGATCGGCGGCCTCATCCTCGGCGTGATGGGGCTGTTCGTCCCGCGCGTGCTCGGCGTCGGCTACGAGGTCACGAGCGAGATCCTCCAGAACGAGCTTTCCATCGGGCTGCTCCTGTTGGTCGTGATCGGGAAGGCGATCGGCGTCTCCGTGACGCTCGGGACGCGCACGTCGGGTGGCTTTCTCGCGCCGATGTTCGTCATCGGAGCCGGCATCGGCGGCGCGTTCGCGCTCGCGGTGAACGCGCTCGTCCCCGGCGTGACGCTGCCGGTCGGGCTGTTCGCGCTCACCGGTTTGGGAACCCTGTTCGGCGTCGCCGGCGGCGCGACGTTCGCGCTCGTGCTCTTCACTGTGGAGGTGACCCAGCAGTTCGCGGCCATTCTGCCGGTGTTTCTCGTCGCGGTCGTCGCCGACGGCGTGGCCTCGATCTATCTCCGCAACTCCCTGATGACCGAGGAGCTCACCCGGCGCGGGATCGACATCTACCAGGAGTACGAGGTCGATCCGCTGAAGCGCTTCACCGTCGCCGAGATCATGGACGAGCGCCCGGTGACGATCCGCCCCGACGTGACCGTCGCCGAACTGGTGAACGAACTCACCAGCGACGAGCCATCCGTCGCCCGTTTCACTCCCGAGACCGACGGTGACCAGCCGGATGCCCTCGACGAACCGGGCGAATCGGGGACGACACCCGGCCAGACATCCGCACTGACGCTTCACGAGGGGCTCCCGATCGTCGATCCCGACGAGGGTCTCGTGGGGATCGTCACTTATGGCGACCTGCTTCGGGCGAGCTCCAACGACGGCGCGGACATCACCGTCGCCGAAGCCGGGACGACCGATGTCGTCACCGGCCACCCGGACGAACAGCTGTTCGAGGCCGCCGTCCGGATGTCCTCGAACGATCTCGAACAGCTCCCGATCGTCGACCGTGACAGCGGCGATCTCTTCGGGCTGGTCGACTCGCAGAACCTGATGGCATCGGCGATGCGACAGCTCGAGGACGAGCAGGTTCGCGAGACGGGGAAGCTCGATTTCGGTCGTGGACCGCTTTGACATCCTCCCCGCCCTGAAGGGCGAGGATTCCTCCGGTGGGGATTCGGACGGCCTACGCCGTCGAACCTACGGAAATCTTTTGCTGGTACGCACGAACCTCATTGGGACGAGAGTGTGGTAGCTCTGACCATCGGTGGTCGTCCCACTTGAGGCGTGCAGGCCGTGCCATCGACCCAACTTCGGCGTTCGTCTGTTGTGCGAGGAACTTCGCCGAAGCGTCCAAATCGGCGTGTCCCTCGTAGCCGCACGGACACCAAAACGAATCGCCTGACCGAACGGTGTCCTCCCGTTCGCCACACTCGGGACATTCCCGCGTGGTGTTCGCTTCCGGTTTCACTTCGACTGTGATACCGAACTCGGCGGCAGTGTACGCGAGCCGGTTGATGAACGCCCGGAACGCCCAGAAGTTGTGCGTCTTTGCGTTCACTTCGACCGACCAGTGCTTGTCGAGAACGCCCTTGAGAGCGCCGACGTACACCGTCGAAACGCCTTCGGAGTGTAGGCGCTCCATCAGGTCGCGTGCGAGAGCGTCCTGTGCGTGGTCGCGCCGTCGAGTCCGCCGCCGGTACAACCGCTGTATCCTGTCGCTCGAATACCGCCCTTCGCGGAGCTTCGATTGGTACTCGGCGATGTCGTGGGTCGTCTCGCGGAAGCGGTCGAACAGGTCGCGTCCCTCGTACAGCAGTTGTGTTCCGGTGGTCGTACTGCACGCAACGAGATTGTTTGCGCCCACATCCAGAGCGGCGGAGTCGTCCGCCAGTGGTGAATCCAGTCGAGAATCTTCGATTGTGACTGGTTGAATTGCTCTGAATTGGTCGCTCATCTCGTCGTAGTACAGTTCGAGCTGCCCGGCTTCGCCGTCCCACTTTGGGTCGCCGTGAACGTCGAGACGGAGACGTTCGCGGTAGCCGATGTCGTACTCCTCTTTCAGTTGCTTCCCGACAGGGACATCGAGGATGGACTGTTCGCGGTTGCCCGACGCCCATCGGAGCGTGTACTGGTCACTCCGAATATACGTTCGCAACTCCCGTCCACCATCCTCGTTGCCCCAGTAGCCGGGAAGCCCGTTCGCTTCCCCGCTCTCTTTGAGCTTGAAGAACGAGCGCCACGCTTGGTCGTTCTTTCGCACTACCTGTTGGGCGGTCGCCGAACCGACGACACCTTTGTATTCGCCGTAGTGGTCGTCGGCTTCCCAAATCGGTGCGTCGATGTCCGGGTCGGTGAGATACTGTCGTCGCCCGTAGTTGGTTTCGTTCCACAGGGACGCGGAAGCGTCCAACAGCCGCCGAAGGCACTCCGCGTCCGATTCGGAGCGGGGAACGACCCGGAACGTATTGACTCGTCGCATGGGCTACGCGCGCCCCTCCTGCTGTTCTTGCTCTTTGATGTACTGTTCGATGGCATCCTTCGAGATGCTTCCGGCGGTCCCGACGTAGTACGAGCGCGTCCACTTGATGCGGTCGTGATTCCGCTGATTGTAGTACCGTGCAGAGATGCCTTTGAGCCAGTTCACAAGCAGCGAGGGCGCGTTTTTCGGCGGACTCCCGACGAACAGATGAACGTGGTCTGGCATGATTTCGGCCTCGGCCAATTCGAGACCTTTGTCCTCGCATATCTCCTCGAAAATCGTTTCGAGTTGATTCTGTCTCATGCCAACGAGTACCGGCTGTCGGTACTTCGGCACGAACACTATGTGGTAGTAGAGTTCGTAGACCGCGTGACGGGTACTCTTTGGCATCTCTGCATACTATGGGTGGCCGGACGCTTAAACGTCCCGGCTGAACCCCAGTTCGGCTACTGCCGGGCAGTTGTCGGTTGCATACTACCACGGGAAAGCTTACGGCGCGTATCCCCGTCCCGAGAACGCTTCGCGTTCTCGTGTGCGAACGAATCGCAGAGCGATTCGTCAACGCCGTGAACGGCGAGGCTTTGCGCCTGTCTTTCACGTAACTCGTTTCGACCCCCTGTTTTTCGTGACTCCGTGCCGTAGGGAGCGCCATGTACGACGAGATCCTCGTCCCGACCGACGGAAGCGAGGCGGTCGAGACGGCGATCGAGCACGCGTTCGATCTCGCCGACGGATACGACGCGACGGTCCACGCGCTGTACGTCGTCGACGACACGCATGGCGGGGCCGGGCTGATGGGCGTCGATGCTCAAGACACCGTTTCGGAGCTGCGAACGATGGGCGAGGAGGCGGTCGACACGATCGCAACGCGTGGCGAGGATCGTGGACTCACCGTCGAAACCGCGGTCAACGAGGGGCTTCCCCACGAAGGAATCCTCGACTACGCCGACGACAACGGGATCGATCTCCTCGTGATGAGTTCGCGCGGCCGGTCGGGGGTCAGCCGGTTCGTCTTCGGGAGCGTCACCGAACGGGTCGTGCGGCTGAGCGACCGGCCGGTCCTCGTCGTTTCGCGTGCCGTGACCGACGGATAAACCGATAAACGGCCGTCTTATCCGTCATGGGTTCCAACGACGGCCATGGCTCGGTATCCGCTCGGCGGCGGGGTCGGCACCTATCTCGGCTTTCATCTCTTCATCCTCGGGCTCCTGTCGTTCGTCACCGGACAGCCGTTTCTGATCCCGAGTCTCGGGCCGTCGCTGTTCCTCCTCGGAACGCTGCCCGACGACGAGATGAACTATCCACGGCGGATCATCGGCGGCCAGTTCATCGGCGCGGTGGCCGGCTTCGTCGCCTTTCATCTGATCGTCGGCGGCATCGATCCGGCGGCGAGTCCGGCGCTCTCGCTCGAAGTGTTCAGACAGGTCGTGTCGAGTTTCGTCGCCGCCCTTCTCTCGACGTTCGGCATGTATCTCGCCGATGTCCAACATCCGCCGGCGTACGCGACGACGCTCATCGTCTCGCTTGGCTATCTCACCTCTCCGCGGGGCGTCGGCGTGTTCCTGCTGGCGGTGTTGGTGATGGTCGGATTACACGAAATCCTCGGCAAACGCGGGCCGATCTGGAGTCTCCCTTACCAGCAGGACGAGTGAGCACCGACCGAACCCGCGACGCTCAGGTCCCCTCGCTGCCCACGCGTACCGTCAGGACCGAGGGGTTCGACCGCCGGACGACCTTCTCGGTCACGCTACCGAGGAGCTGTCGGTCGAGCCCGCTGCGACCACGGGTCCCCATGACGACGAGATCGCAGTGCTCGTCGGCGTAGTCGAGGATCTCCTCGTGTGGCACGCCCCGTCGAACGACGTCGGTGACGTCCTCGACACCCGCCCGTGTCGCCCGCTCGCCGATCTCCGCTACCGTCTCCTCGCCTTCCGATTCGGCCTCCTCGAAGCGCTCGTCGCCACCGCGGACGTTCAGCGGTCCGGCCGTCTCGTCGACGACGAAGAGCACGTGCAGCGTCGCGTCGTTGGTGGTCGTGATCTCGAACGCCTCGTTTTCGGCGTCCATCGCCGCTTCACTCCCGTCGGTCGGCAACAGTACGTGATCGTACATGATCACGCTCGTCAGTCCGGGGTGAAAACGCTGGCGGCGATATCAGCCCGACAGCAGCGACGGGCCGAACACCATCAACACGAGCGCCGCGAGCATCGTCAGGCTCACCGCGGTCGTCACCGCGCCGGTGAGCGACCGCCGACTGCCGATGGGGAGCCGCGAGACGACGGCTTCGGTGCTCGTCCGGAGGATGTGCCCGCCGTCGAGCGGGAACGTCGGGACGCAGTTGAAGAAGCCGAGGTTGAGGTTGATCCAGCCGGTCCAGAACAGCACGTTCGCCAGCACGAACACGCCGCCGCCGAGGAAGCCGAGCGGGCCGGTCGCGGTGTAGAAATCGACGTTCGAGCCGACGAAGCCGGCGAAATTGTAGCTCACGCCGGGTGCGGCGACGCTCGCGAACGGCAGGACGAGCATGGGGAGGATCCCCAACAGCGCCGACCCGCCGGCTCCACCCTCGCCGCCGAGCAGTGTCAGGAAGCCGGCGGCCGGATAGGCGTCGATTCCGAAATCGTCGACCGCGATTCCGGTGGTGCCCGACTGGAGCCCCGTTACGCCGACCAGACCGCCGCCGGTCTGTGTGTTCTCACCGAGCGTGACCCGTTGGGTCGTGCGTTCGCCGCCGACGAACGCCTCGACGCGCACCGTCTCACCAGGATTCGTTTGCGAGAGCATCTCGGACAGCGCGGACGTGTTCGGGGTGCGTTCGCCGGCGAATCGGGTGACGACGACCGGCTCGCCGCCCTCGCCGGTCGCATTCGCCAGCGGTCCGTCGGGCGTGATCTGGCTCGCGTACGCACCCATCGGTGCGGTCGTCGTGGAGCCGTTGTCGGTCCGCAGCGTCGCCACGGAGCGGTTTTCGAGTGCCGCGGTGAATCCGCTCTCGGTATGCGTGGACGAGCCGTTGACCGCCGTGATCGTCGCGCCCGTGCCGAGCCCGATCGGTCCGTCCTTGATAGCGCTGGTGACGACCAGCGATCGCTCGACGGACGTCGTGGTGCCGTTCGACAGCGAGACCGGGACGGTGCGGTTCGCGTCGACGAGTGCGCGGTCGAGATCGCTCGCGTTCGTCACGTTCTGGCCCGCGACGCCCGTGATGACGCTTCCCTCGCCGATGCCCGCATCGGCGGCCGGCGTGCCCGGCAGCGCACCGCCGACGTGGACGCCCGGCACGACGCCGATCGAGCCCACGACCGGGCCGAAGAGGAGCGCGAAAGCGATGACGGTAATGGCGAAGTTGTTGGTGACGCCGGCGGCGAACATCCGCGTCTGGGGTCCTCGCTCGGCGTTGCGCTGTTCTTCCTCGTCGGGTTCGACGAACGCGCCGACCGGGATTAGCGTGATCAGCGCGAGCCCCATCGAGGAGATGCTGATGTCCTCGACCCGACAGAGCAGGCCGTGGCCGCCCTCGTGGACGACCAGTCCGACGAGCAGTCCGAAGACGATCTCCGGGGCGACCGAGAGCGGGAGGAACTGGTTGACGCCGGGGATGACCAGCGCGTCCTGTGGCTCGGTGATGATCGTCGAGGAGGGTCGGTTGAGGATCGTGACGGCGCTGAAGATGACGAGCACGAACGAGCCGACCATCACGACGAGCGTGATGCCGAGGCCGACGTTCGCCCACGCCCGCCAGAACCGTTTCGGGCGTGCGAGCCGGTCGAGGACGGCCTTTCCGCGCTCCGTATGTAGTGTCGTGATGGGTCCCGAAACCCGGGCCCAGTCGGGGAGGAACCCCCGCGCCGATAGCGCCGTCGCCACGACGCTGTAGAGAAGCATTCCCGAGAGAACCCACAGCAACGTGCTCGCCATTGGCACTTTTCCGTGATGAGCAGTGATGAGGGTTTGGGTCCGGTTCGTTATCGACCGCGATCGGCCAGCAGGATCGACGGTATTCGACTCCGTCTAGCGTTCTCGCCCGAAGATACATGCCGTGTCGACGCCAACGTCAACGCAGAATGAGTACCGCCGACGAGCAGATCAGGATCAGTTCCACGGTGAAGAGCGAACTCGAACACCGGCGACGGGAAGGTGAATCGTTCAACGAGGTTCTCGAACGACTGCTCTCTGACGATCGCGACGTGTTCGCGGGTTTCGGAGCTTTCGAGGGGACCGATCGAGGGGAACGGATTCGAGAGGTTCACGACCGGGGACGCGCCCGATCCACGGAGCGCATCGAACGTATCGCCGAGAGCCGCAGCGACGAATGATCGTCCTCGACACGTCCTTTCTCATCGATTATGGCGACGGAGTCGACGCCACCGGTGAATTCCTTGTCAACCACGAGGACGAACGGTTTCTCCTGCCGGCTCCAGCCTATACAGAGTATCTCCTCGGAACGGTCCACAGCAACGGTGACACGGACATCGCGGCGGCACGCGCGGAACTCGCGTGGTGCGAGGTGGTCGATATCACTGCGGCGATTGCCCTCGTGGCCGCGGAGATCGCCGACGAAATCGGTCCGCAGGGACCGAACCTCACGGCCGTCGATGCACTCGTCGCCGCGGTGGGTCGTGAACTCGGTGCTCCGGTCGTTTCCGGCGACGGCGATCTCACGCACGACGGAACGATGGATGTCGTCGAAACTGTGAAATACTAACGCATCAACTCCGACCTATCTGGTGCGGCGAACGTCTCGTGAGTGGTGCGCCATACGCTCCGAAGGGATCATTCCTCGCGTCGCAACCGCCTGACGACGAACTCACGGTCGAGTTCCGCGAGAAACGGCCCGAGCTTCGGTCCCTGCTCGGTGTCGAAGAACAGTCGGTAGCCGGCGGCGAAGAGATCGCCCGGATCGAGATCGTGCTCGCGGGCGGTCTCGAAGATCTCGCTCTGGATCGCCTCGCCGTCTTCGCCCGCCTCGACGACGTCAGCCAGTCCGTCGAGCGCTCGCTCGGTATCGTCGTCGAACTCCGCGTCGGGGAGATCGGTCGCGAGGCGGTAGTTGTAGGCGTTGTCGGTGCGCTCGGCCCACGTCCGGGCGTATTCGACGCGGCCGAGGGCTTCTTCGACTGCACTCTCCGAGGCATCTTCGGGGATGTGCTCCTGGCGACGCGCCATCTTCTCGCGGAGCTCGCTGTCGTCGGTCATGCCGAGCACTGCGGCGAAGGTGTAGGGGAGACGGATCGGCTGCGCTTCAGGTGTTTCGTCGACGATGGCTGGATAGGCCTGTTCGGCTCGCGCTCGCTCATCCGGCACGTGACCGATCGTCGACTCTCCAAAGGCCAACGCCTCGAACCGATCGAACTCGTCGACCAGCTGGTCGGCGCGCTCGATGGAGAAGTCCCGCGCCCGGCTCGGATCCTTCGTGAAGAAGTAGCGCAGCACTTCGGGTTCGAGGAACTCCAGGACGTCCTGGACCATGATCACGTGGCCGGCCGACGACGAGAACGGCTCGCCGTCGAGCGTGAACCATTCGTAGGCCATCGGCACCGGTGGGGTGTCGTCGAAGACGGTACGGGTGATGTCCGCGCCGCTCGGCCACGAGCCCTCGGCGTGGTCCTTGCCGAACGGTTCGAAATCGACGTCGAGCACCTGCCACTGGGCGGGCCACTCGAAGCGCCACGGGAGCTTTCCTTCTTGGAAGGTGGCGGTGCCCTCGTGGCCACAGCCCTCGATCGTTTGCTTGCCGGCCTCGACGTCGGTACAGACGTACTCGACGGTGCCGGCGTCGAGATCCACGCTTTGGACGGCGTCGGTCTCGGTGACGTGGCCACACTCGGCGCAGATCGGGCGGAAGGGAATGTAGTCGTCGTCGACCTTCTCCTGATACTGTGCGAGTACGTTCCGTGCCTGCTCGCGGTGTTCGAGCAGATGATGAATCACGTCGTCGAACGCGCCGGATTCGTAGCGCTCGGTGTTCGAGACGGTCTCGACGGGGATGTCGAGCAGTTCGGCGCTCCGCTCGATCAGATTCGAGAAATGTGCGCCGTACGACTCACAGCAGCCGAAGGGATCGGGGATCGCGGTGTAGGGCTTGCCGAGGTTGCGGCCGAGCGCGCCGGCGTCGACCTCGCCGAGCCCGACGACGTTGCCGTCGAGGTCGGCGAGCTTTCGGGGCACCTTCCGGAGCGGGTCACGGTCGTCGGCGGTGAAGATCTGTCGGACCGTCCGTCCGCGCTCGCGGAGAGCCTCGGCGACGAAGTAGCCCCGCGCGATCTCGTTCATGTTGCCGAGGTGGGGAACGCCCGACGGCGAGATTCCACCCTTGATGACGATCGGCTCGTCGGGATCGCGCTCGTCGATCGCGTCGGCGACGGATTCGGCCCAGAAATCGCGTGACTGTGAGCCAGCGAGGATGTACGGGTCGTCAGTCATTCATCGCCCAGTAGGTCGGTTCGTCGCTCTCGGCGGGCACGATGTCGGTGCCGTCGTGCTCACCGGTGTTGACGACGTGCCCGATGCGTTCGGGGTCGGTGCCGTTGAGGACCACAGTTCTGACGCCCGAGCGTTCGATGATCTTCGCCGCGAGCAGGTCCACGGGGGCCGACGAGCCGGCGGTCATCTCGATGTCGGCGATGACGTCGACGAGCTCGCCGGCCGTGAGGCGCTCGAAGCGTTGTGCGTCGGGGTTTTCGTCGGGATCGGCATCGAAGACGCCGGGGACGCTCGTCGCATACACCAGGAGATCGGCGTTGACGTATTCGGCGAGCGCCGCGCTCACGGCGTCGGTCGTCTGGCCCGGCGTGACGCCACCCATGACGGCGATCTCGCCACGACGGAGCGCTGCGCCCGCCGTCTCGTAGTCCTCCGACGGTCGGGTCGCCGCTCGCTCGGATAGCGCCGCGATGAGCAGCCGTGCGTTGAGACGGGTCGTGTCGACGCCGAGCTGGTCGAGTTCGATCTCGTTGGCACCGAGCTCGCGAGCGGTATGGATGTACTCCCTGGCGACTGTACCACCGCCGACGACCGCCCCCACGGTATGGCCCTCCTCGGCGAGCCCCTCGATGACGGTGGCGTGTGCGCCCACGCGCTCTGCGTTTCTGGGCGCGAGCACGCTCCCGCCGAGAGAAACGATGATTTTCATTGTCGGCGGTTGCCCGGACGCACTCTTAAGCGTTATCAACACCGTCGAAGGGTACAAACGACCGCCAGCCGTGCCCCTCATATGAAAGCCATCGCCGTCGTCGGTCCCTCCGATACCGGAAAGACGACGCTCGTCGAACGCCTCGCCGACCGACTGGACGGTAGCGTCGCCACGATCAAACACCTCGATCACGCACCCACGATCGACACCGAAGGCAAGGACACCGCCCGCCACCGCGCGGCCGGCGCACGCGTCACCTACGGTCTGAGCGACGACGGCTGGTTCGCCACCGGCGCGGAGCGCTCGCTCCCCGATCTCCTCGACGATCTCGCGCCCGAGCACGACTACGCGCTCGTCGAGGGGTTTTCGAGCCACGGGCTGCCGACCGTCGTTCTCGGCGGGCGCGAGCACACCGGCCCGGAGCTCGCGACAGCCACCGACGCCGACGAGATCGATCTCGATGCGCTCTGTACGGGGATCGACGATCTCGAACCGCGCGTGACGCTCGCATCGCTCGTCCAAGACGTGAAACGATCGCCGCAGGCCGACCGTGCGGGCGCGATCGCCACCTTCACCGGGCGCGTGCGCGTGAAGGACGCTCCCGACGACGACCCGACCGAAGCGCTCGAATTCGAGACCTATCGCGAGGTCGCCGACGAGCGACTGTACGCCATCGAAACCGAACTCGAAGCCCGCGAGGGCGTCCACGAGGTGCTCACCCACCACCGGGTCGGGCGGATCGCGGCCGGCGAGGACATCGTCTTCGTCGTCGTGCTCGCGGGCCACCGCAGCGAGGCGTTTTCGACCGTCGAGGACGGTATCGACCGGCTCAAAGACGAGGTCCCGATCTTCAAGAAGGAACGCACGAGCGACGAGCAGTTCTGGGTCCACGACCGCGCGTGAGCGACCCGTCCCCGCGTCGAGGGATGATTTCAGAACGAAAATTATAGAAATCACCATTCGGCACGTAACATTCTCGTCCGCCGACAGCTGATCCGATTCACCGATCGATGGTTTCTGCGTGCCGGATGAAACGTCTAAACGAATCTAGAACCGTCGTGAAACGTCGTCGATGGCATCACCGAGAGTGAAGTACACCGAATTCATCCGAAGCATCTGTCGGCTATAATACATAGGGATGGTATGACCGAGTGAGGTCACAATGAGTACGACTCAGCCCGCCGGTGTCGACGCGACCACCAAAGAGCAGCGACTGAAGGCATATCTCGAACGCAACGCGGCCGACGGCGAGCTCTACTTCAAGAGCAAGTTCATCGCCGACGAGGTCGGTCTCTCGCCGAAGGAAATCGGTGCGCTGATGCACAAACTCGCCGACTCGGCGAGCGATCTGGAGATCGAGCCGTGGTCGTACACCAGCGCGACGACCTGGCGCGTCGCGCCGGCCTGACGTCGGCCTCGCTGGCCTCTCGTCGTCCTGCCTCGCTGACGGACCGCTCCCCGCTGGCGCTCTCGCCCGAATCGGTCTGTACGTTTATCCGCGTTCGCCGCGTATCCATGCCGATGGCTGACAGCGACCCGCCGGCCAACGGGCCGCCGGCCGAGGCGTTCGCCGGACTCTTTCGCGTGACCGAGACGGACGTGGACGGCGGCCAGCTCCGGTATTACGGCGAGCCGCTGGTCGACAGTCGCCGGCTTGAACGACGTCTCTGGCCACTGTTTCGCGACCAGGGCTACGAGGTCAGACTGACGAGCGAATCCAACTCGGAAGAAGACCCGTTCACCGGTATCGAGATCGATCGGACGAGACACGTCCTCGTCGCCACGCCGCACTCGACCGGCATCGACGGGATCCCGTGGACGAACGTCGCCTTCGCGCTGCTCACCGTGCTCTCGACGCTCGTCGCCGGTGCGCGCTGGTACGGTACCATCGACACCGTCGGCGACGCCCTCGTCGATCCGATGGCCGTTCTCGCCGGCTGGCCGTTCGCGCTCGCGGTGCTCTCGATCCTCGGCGTGCACGAACTCGGCCACTACGTCCTGAGTCGGTATCACGGTGTCGACGCGAGTCTTCCCTACTTCATCCCGCTGCCCAACGTCATCGGTACGATGGGCGCGGTCATCAGCATGCGCGGGCGGATGCCGTCGCGCAAGACCCTCTTTGACATCGGCGTCGCCGGGCCGTTGGCCGGGCTCGTCGTCGCCTGCATCGTCACGCTCGTCGGCCTCGGTCTTCCGCCGGTTCCCACACCAGCCATCCCGATCGAGTTCAACTACCCCCTGCTCGTCCAGTGGCTCGCTGACCTCACCGGCCAGCCGATCGACTATCCCGCCGGCATGTCCGTCAACCCGGTCGTCTTCGCCGGCTGGGTCGGCATGTTCGTCACCTTCCTCAACCTGATCCCCGTCGGCCAGCTCGACGGCGGCCACCTCGTCCGCGCGATGGTCGGCGAGCGACAGGCGACCGTCGGCGCGCTCGTCCCTGCCGCGCTGTTCGCGCTTGCGGCCTACCTCTACTACATCCAGCACGCCGCCTTCAACGCCGTCTTCCTCTGGGTGTTTTGGGGTGTGTTCACGATGGCCTTTGCCTACGCCGGCCCTGCGACGCCGATCTACGACGACGCGCTCGATACGAAACGCGTTCTCTTGGGGTTCGTCACCTTCGGGCTCGGGATCCTCTGTTTCACGCCCGTTCCGTTCGAACTCGCGCTCTAGAACCTCTGTTCTGTCGGACAGTAGCAATCGTATCCCGCTTCGTTGGACGGCGCGACGCACCGCACACTACAGGACTAGCGTCAGGATACTTATCGAACGATGATATGAGTGATACTGCAGCGGCACACCATCGACGGCCGAGGCAACGGGATCCGCTCGGTCGTACGAAACGACGACGAAATCACGCACATGAACAACCTACAATGGCGACAAACGATACCGTAATACGAACCGAGGGACTGACCAAGCAGTTCGGCGAGACCATCGCCATCAACGATATCGATCTCACGATCACCGAAAACGAGATATTCGGACTGCTCGGTCCGAACGGTGCCGGCAAGTCGACCGTTATCGATATTCTGCTCGATCATCTGCAGCCGTCCGTCGGTACCGCGACGGTGCTCGGTCATGATTCCCGGATCGAGGCAGAGACTCTTCACGAGCGTATCGGCATTCTGGGGGACGACTTCACTCATCACTCCGGCATGTCCGGAATCGAGCATATCGAGTTCGCCATCGCCTCGAAGGACGCCGACGAGTCACCGGATGCGATACTCGATCGGGTGGATATCGATTCCGAGGATGCTGCTCGACCGGCCGGTGAATACTCCTCGGCACTGGCTCAGCGTCTCGCGCTCGGGATGGCACTCGTCGGCGATCCCGACCTGCTCATCCTCGATGAGCCGTTCAGCGAGCTCGAACCGACCGGTGTCGAAGAGGCGCACGATATCGTTCGCGAAGAGCTCGATCACGGCACGACGGTGGTTCTCACCACCCACCGTCTCGACCAAGCCGAGGCGCTCTGTGATCGAATCGGTTTGATGAAGGATGGACGGGTGTTGATGGTTGTAACCCCCGCTACCCTCCGTGATACGATACGCACGAACCCGAGTCTGGCGTGGTGGCGGGATCACTCGGTGTAGTTGACCTTCTGTCCGTTTCGTCTCGACGAGACGGTCCTCAGGGCTGCTGTGGCGTGTCGTCCATGGAATCGAAGAACGCGCTCAGGAGCTTGTGTTGTGCTCGCCGGAAGTGTCTGTTGAGCGTCGGTGCGGCGATCCCCATACTCTCGGCGACCTCCGTGGCGGTACTCTCGCGTGGCCACTCGAAGTAGCCGGCGTGATAGGCGGTTTCGAGCGCCTCGCGCTGGCGGTCGGTGAGTTTCTCGATCGGCCCGCCGGGGACGTCGAACTCCACGGCCGACCGATCCCGCTCACGCTGGGCGAGCAGCGTCGCGGTGGGAGCGACGTCGCGGATACGATCGATCAGGTTCCGGACGGCCGCGTCCTGTGGTGCTTCGATGACGAGTCGACCGGTTCCCGCGTCCATGTCGGCGGACCCGAGCTTGACGCCGGCCTCCGTGAGCGTTCCCAACAGCGACGATTCGGCGAATCGATACTCCAACAGCCCTTCATCGCCGCCGTCACGCACGACCCGGACGTGTTCGAGGTCATCGAGCCCCGAGGCCGCCTCGCACACCGCTGTGGGCGACGCTCCCTGGACATCGACGTAGAGCAGCCACCCGCCGGATTTGGTGGCGACGTATCCCGACACCGAGAGTTCACACTCGAAGCGCTCGGAGTGGCGAACCAAGAACAGGTCCGAGTCGGTGGCTCGAAATTCGAGTTCGAGCACTGCGTCGGCGAACAGCAGCCGCCGGGTCTCGATGGCGTGGATTGCGAACCCGACGGCTTCGCCGAGCAGTTCGAACGCACGCTGCTCGCGCTGGCTGAAGCCCAGTGGTCGGGTGGTATACACCGCCAAGCAGCCATACGTCGTCGCCCCGTGGAGCAGCGGGATCGCGGCGGCCGACTGGATATCGCGGTCGAGTGCGGCCTCGCGCCACGGCTCGAACGCGGGATCCGTGCGGATGTTCTGACTGACCTGTACGTCCCCCATCCGGAGCGCCCGTCCGCTGGGACCCTGCCCCGTTTCCGTCCCGTCAGCCGTGACAGTGATCGCTTCGACGTAGCCATCGTCGACGCCAGCACTCGCCCGGGCAACGAGCTGGTCTCCATCGGCTTCGGGCTCGCCGATCCACGCGAACTGGTACAGCTCCGAGGTGGCCAGTCGATCACAGACGGTGTGCTCGATCTGCTCGCGCGTCGATCGTTCGAGCAACTCCCGAGTGATCTCCAGCAGGAGGTCGTTGATACGGTTGAGCGTTTCGAGCTTGTCGCGTTGGTGTTCCAGTTCCCGTTCCTGTCGTCGTCGCTCGGAGATATCGGTGGCCATCAGGATCGCTCCGTCGAACTCGTCGTCCCGATACAGCGGAACGCTTCGCCCGGTGAAGTACGCCTCCTTGTCGTAGATCGACTCGAACGGGAACTCGAACTCGACGGTCTCGCCGTCCTGCAACCGCGTGAACCGCTCCGCCTGGCCGGTCTCGACGACCGATGGGAGTTCGTGGAACGGCACTCCGATCGCATCCGACGACGACATCTCGTCAGGGAGACCGATGATCTCCTCCGCACGCGGGTTCTCGTACGTGATCCGGAGCTCCTCGTCGAGACGGAACATTCCGAACGGAGCGTTCTCGACCAGCTCTTCGTTGAACTGCCGGGCGGCACGGAGCTCCTGTTCGCGTTCCTTCCGCTCGGTGATATCACGGACCACGCCGACGCTGCCCTGGTATGCGCCGTCGGGTTCGGGATAGGGACGGTACCGTGCTTCGAGATACACGGTCTCGCCGTCGGGCGTCGCAATCGCCCCTTCGATCGAACCGATATCGGTGTCGCCGCTCACGACGCGTTCGCGCATCTCGTCGGCGAGGGTACGCTCGTCGTCGTGGACGAAGAACTCGATGGCGGGCGTTCCGAGGAGCTCCTCGCGTGAGCGTCCGAACGTCTCGCAGAGTGCGTCGTTGACGAACGAAAACCGGAGGTCGTCGTCGAGAATGTAGACCCCGTCCTTGACGGTCTCGATGATGGTCTCGTAGCGCTCGCGTTCGTGCTGTCGCCGTCGACGCTCGGTGATATCTCGGGCGATGCCGACGCGATAGCGCTCGCCGGACGGCTCGTCGATGTCGGTCACCTCCCGGAGCTCGTGGGGAATCGCCTCACCCCCGGCAGTCTCCAAATCGAGCTCCCTCGTCCAGTTGGGACGATCGTCCATGTGGAGTCTCGACTCCGGCAGGCTGTCGCGATTCGCCTCGGTGAGAACGTCGGACAGGCCCATCCCCACGATCTCCTCGTCGGTGTATCCGAGGCGCTCGTTCAGCCGGTCGTTCCACTGTATCATGTCGTCGTTCTCGTCGACGATGTAGAGCACGTCCTCCAGCGCGTCAATGACGGTCTGCGTGAACCGTTGCTCGTTCCCGGGCACCCCCTTCGTGCGATCGTGGGTTCCGACATCGTCGATGACGACCTGTGCTGCTGGTTCGCCTTCGTAGCTCACGGGATTTATCGTCAGCTCCACGCTCCGTTCGTCCTCGTCCAGACCGATCAGCCGTCCTTCGAACGGCTCGGCTGCTTCCCGTCCCCCGATGACCTGCCGGAAGCGTCGGCGGACCTGCGAACGGTCATCCTCGTGGATGAACGCCGTTGGCGTCCGACCGATCATCGCATCGGGATCGTCGACGCCGAGGACTGTGGCGGCAGCCGGGTTGCAGTAGGCGATCTCCCGCTCGGCCGTGACGATCCAGATCGGGATCGAATCGGTTGTGGCCAGCCCGCGATCCCGGTCGTTGCTCCGTCGGTGATCCCGTTCTCGGCGGTCCGGATTCGCGGCATCGCGGACGATACAGACGACCAGTTCGTTCTCGGTCGCTCGGAGCGATAGCTCCAGCGGGATCGTTTCACCGTCGCGACGTCGGCCGACAGTTTCGCCGCGCCAGTGGCCTTCCTCGTGAACCTGCGGCAGCACCTCGCTCTCGATACGCTTGCACTCGTCGGGATCGTAGCGGTCCTGCCACGTCGTTCCGACGAGTTCGTCGGGATCGTCGTAGCCGTACACGTCGGCGAACGGACGATTGGTGTAGACGTACTCGTCGCCATCGAGCACACCCACCCCGTCGATCGACGCGGCCCCGACCTCCCGCCATTCGACGGGCCCGTGCGCCTGATCGCTCATAGCTACAGAAACCATGTCAACATGTATCAATCTTTTCCGCAACACTACGTCGTTAGCGCCGGTGTTTTTGACGATCGGATATCGGGCCTCCCACAGTTGTCACCCGCTCCATATCATCCTCGCTGATCGCGACGAAGATCGAGAAAGACACATGGTAATCAGTCCTGCACGAACTGCCCACACAATTAAGTATAATTGGCTAACAATACATCGCATGGTTGCAGTGAACCTCCGCGAAGGCGTCCGGTATGGTGCCTACTTGCTTGGCTACTTCATCGTGCTGTTCCTGATCGGCGGCATCATCATCGAGATCGGTATCGAGCTGTTCCTCACGGATAGTCTGTTTCTCACTGTCATCGGCGGGATCGTTGGTGCCATCGGCGGGTTAGTGATCTACGCCGGTCTGCTCGGTTTCGGATACAAGATCATCGCCGATGCCGTCGAGCAGGGCATTCGAAGCTCTCAACGCCCGGTCGAAGAAGCCACCGGCCCATCGAGAAGCCAGCAGATCGTGGACGTCATCACGAACAATCCCGACGATCAAGACGTGCCACCGGAGCAGTAGCGACTGACAGTCGACCCTACCGGTCAGTTCGCAGTAGTCGCGGTCTCGATCGCCATCTCCAGATCCGCGATGATCCGGGCCGGTTCCTCGATACCGACCGAAAGACGCACGAGATCGTCGGTGACGCCGGAGGCGTCCCGTTCGTCGTCGGTAAGCTGCTGGTGCGTGGTGCTGGCCGGATGGAGGATCAACGTCTTCGCGTCACCGACGTTGGCGAGCATACTCGCGAGCTCCGTCGATTCGACGGTCGTTCGCGCAGCCTCGTATCCACCCGCGACGCCGAAGGTGATCATCCCGCCATAGCCACCGTCCAGATACTCGCTCGCCGTTTGATGCGTCGGGTGGTCGGCAAGCCCCGGGTAGTTGACCCACGAGACGTCGTCGTGCTCCTGTAGCCACTCCGCGACAGCCAGTGCGTTCTGGCTGTGGCGCTCCATTCGCAGTGGCAGCGTCTCGATCCCCTGCAACGTCTGCCACGCGTCGAACGGAGCCTGCTGATTGCCCAGATCGCGCATTCCACGGGCGATCGCAGCGTAGGTGAACGCCTCCTCGCCGAACGTCTCCACGAAGTTGACGCCGTGGTAGGCAGGGTTGTCCTGCGCGAGTTCGGGATATTTCTCGGCGTGGTCGACCCACGGGAACGTCCCACCGTCGACGACGACACCGCCGACGGTCGTCCCCGAGCCGTGGAGCCACTTCGTCGTCGAGTTCCACACGAGATCGGCACCGTGTTTGATCGGGCGACAGAGTGCGGGCGTGGCGAACGTGTTGTCCACGAGCAGCGGGACGCCGTGATCGTGCGCGATATCCGCCACGCGCTGGATGTCCGGCGTATCGAGCGCGGGATTGCCGATCGTCTCGAAATGGACGTAGGCGGTATCCTCGTCGATCGCGTCGGCGTATGCCTCGTAATCGAGCGGATCGACGAACCGAGTGGTTATCCCTCGCCGCTCGACCGAGTGGGTAAAATAGGTGTACGTACCGCCGTACAGCGACGAGCCGGTGACGATGTTGTCGCCCGCGGACGCGAGGAGGAACGTGGTGAGATCGAGTGCGGCCATCCCGGAGGCGGTGACGGCGGCTCCGACACCGCTTTCGAGCGTCGCAAGGCGATCCTGCAGCGTTTCGAGCGTCGGATTCATCAACCGGGAGTAGATGTAGCCCGGCTCTTCGAGCGAGAACTGTGCGGCGGCGTCCTCGGCATCGTCGAAGACGTAGGAGCTGGTCTGGTAGATCGGCGGTGCGCGGGAACCCGTTGTGGGGTCGGGTTCCTGACCGGCATGGACCGAGTCCGTCGCAAGGGAGCGGCCGTCTGTATTATCGCTCATACATGTCTCAACCAAGACGGTCGTCATGATGGTGTGTTTGGAGGCCAACGTTGCCGACGACGATGACGGCATATTGAGCTCCTCCCCACACGACCAGTACGCAGAACGACCGCAGAGCACAGCGACAGCGATCTCTCAGATCTGATTCCGACGACGAGCACAGCACCGGCTCGATATCCATGAGAAGCGCGTGATAGCGGGAGGTGGATTTGAACCACCGATCTGCGGGATATGAACCCGCCGGAATGTCTGGCTATCCCATCCCGCTATCCGATGCACGCTTCGCGGCGGGGTAAAGATTGCGACCACGACGCGCTAACCGATCCCTGTCGATCACATTTCACGCCCGCTCGCGCAGGGACGAGCGTTCCACACCGTGCCCGCCCCGCACAGCACCGCCAAAGCCCTCACTCGCTTCGCTCACGGCTCACTGTGTTCGCCGTTCGCGTGGCGGCGCGTCACTCCGTTCGCGCCGCCCGCCGCTCGTTCGCCCTTCATCCGCCAGGTCCGCCCCGCACCGCCGGCCAGCACCGTCTCGCCGGCACGAACGGGTTCATCTAATTCGACGGCGAGATCCGCGCGGTCGATTGCGGGTGGAAAGAGCACGTCCACGCGGCTCCCGAAACTGATGTGGCCGATGCGCTCGCCGCGCTCGACCCGTGCGCCGGGTTCGACTGCCGGATGGATGCGGCGGGCGAACGCGCCGGCGATCTGGATCACTGAAAACGCGCCGCAGTCGATCTCGACCTTCTCGTTGCGATCCGAGTCCTTCGAGAACGCCGGCCGGTTCGCCCCCGGCGAGTGCGTAACGGTCTCGACGGTGCCGGCCAGCGGCGCGCGATTGACGTGGACGTCCGTGACGCCCATGTAGATCCCGACGCGCAGTCGCCCGTTCTCGCGGCGCACGACCGACACGCGACCGTCGGCCGGCGCGACGATCCCCCTCTCCGGCGTCTCGCGCTCGGGATCGCGATGGAAGACGAGCGCGAACAGCCCCGCCACGGCCGCCACGGCACCCGCGACCGGCGACAGCAGCGCCGCCAGTGGCGCGAGGGCGAACGCGGGCGTGGCGTATCGCCACGCATGGGGCGCGAATCGCACGCTCACCGCTATTCCCATCCCGTAGGTGTGTCTTCCGATATGCCCCGACCACCGGGTTTATTCGACCGGCTCCAGTAGGCACGCCGAATGGAGCGCCGTCACGCTCGCTACCCGTTCCTCGACGATGCGCGCCGTGCCGTCGGGAACGCGGAGTTCGATCTCCAGTCGCTCGCCGCCGACGAGCGGGTGCGCGAGCGCGCGAGCGAACGGGTCGAACGCGCGCTCGACGATGGCACCGTCGGCGAACCCAGCCGTGACACGCGCGTCGAACTGCTCTCCTACCCGCTCGCGCGCGTGCTCGTCTCGCTCGTCGACGAACACGTCCTCACGCGGAAATACGCCCGTGCCGAGGCCGCGACGGCTCACGACCGCCTTGCCGACGCCGAGAACCGCCGCGAGTTGAAAAGCGCCCGTACCGAACGACTGACCAGCGAGGAGCTCCTCACAGAGTTCGATCTCGCCACGGACGTCCACGCCGACGGCGACGGCTACCGCGTCGCCGTCGGGGCCTATCTCCCGCTGGCGGCCGACATGCGCGGCGAGGAGTGGCGACTCGTCAACCGCGCACTCTCGGACGGGGAGGTCTCCATCTCGGCGACCGATCTCGCCGAACTCCTCCGGAAGGCGATCGAGCGGCGCGTCGCGGAGGGATTGCCGCTTTCCGTTCCGGACGGGATCGCCGATGCGCTCAAATCGACCGTCGCGGAGATCCGGGAACGTCTCGCCGAACTCGATCTCACGCGCGAGATCGACACCGTCGTGCCCGACCGGTTCCCGCCCTGCATGAAGGCGCTGCTCGATTCGGTCCAGAAGGGCGAGCATCTCCCTCATCACTCCCGGTTCGCCATCACCTCGTTTCTCGCCTCGATCGGGATGAGCACCGACGAGATCATCGATCTCTACATGGTGAATCCCGGCTTCGGCGAGGAAATGACCCGTTACCAGACCGACCATATCCGCGGCGAGACCAGCCCGACGGAATACTCGCCGCCGTCGTGTGCGACGATGCAGTCCTACGGCGACTGTGTCAACATGGACGATCGCTGCGAGACGATTTCGCACCCGATGGCGTACTACGAACAGGCGCTCGACGACGCCGACGAGGAACTCACCGACTGGCGCGACGACGAGGGCGAGAACGAAGCCGATGCTGACGCCTGATCACTGGCCGGCGAGCCAGTAGCCCGCCGCGCTCATCACGACGACGAAGAAGACGATCGAGCCGATGAGCGCGAGCGGTCCCACACCGGAGAGGTTCGGATAGAGGAGACCTACGGCCACGATAGCGACGAGAAACAGCACGACGGCTGCGATGGAGACCGCGGCTTCGACGAACGTCTCCCGTTCCATACCAGTTCCTTCGCCGGCCGCGAGAAAAGCGCTTCGAAGCCCGCACGGCCGTGTGCATCGCTCCCTTCGACCGCCTCCAACGACTCTTCGAGCGAGCATCACCGACACGAACGGACGAACACCGAAGCGACACCGAGGAGGGACCGTTTCGACAGCGCGATGAAGGATAAAAGATAAACCGTCCTGTGGCGATTCCTCCCTATGAACGGCGGTTTCTAGTCCCGATGGCGTCCTCGATTTCATCATGAGTGTCTCCACCGACGAACCGAACGCTGCGCCCGCCTCCCGCCTCGCCAGAGCGCTTGCCGTGTTCGGCACGCTCGTCGCGACGCTCGCGGTCGGCGTAGCGATCGGCCCGCTGGCGGTTCTCGTGATCGTCGCCGTCGGCGGTACCCTCTTGTTCGCCTCGACGACGGCGGCCTTCGCGCTCGGGCAGGTCGTCCTCGTCGCGCTCGTCCCGCCTGGCGGTGCGCTCGCGATTCTCGTGATCGCCGAGATCGGCCTGCTCGGAGTGCTTTGCAGCCCTGCCGTCGACCATCACGATCCGGGACGGCTGCTCGTCGCGTCGCTGCTGGCCGGACTCGCGGTCGGGGCGACCGGCTGGCTCACCCTCCGATCGAGTCAGGCGGTCTGGCTCGCCGCGGGCGCGCTCGTCGTCGCCACCGCCTTCCTCGCCTACGGGATCCACCGCTACGAACGCGTGACGTTGGGGTTGGTGGAGACCGCATGAGCGAGAGCGAACCACGTGACCGACCCGCCGACGCGGACGAGGAGGCGACCGACGCGGAACCGATCGAACCGGGAGACGAGCGATCGACCGAAAGCGCCGAACTCGCCGCGCAGATCGACGTGCTTCGGGAGGAAAACCAGCGCCTCCGCGAGGAGTACGCCCGGGCGCGCCGGACGCAGTACCGACGGACGGCGCTCGCGCTGGCTGCGGTCGGCCTGCTCGCGACGCTCGGCGGTGTGGCTCTGCCCGATTCTCGAACCGTGCTCTTCGCGCTCGGCGGCACCGGTCTGTTCGCGGCCGCGCTGACCCGCTATCTCACCCCCGAACAGTTCATCTCGGCGTCGGTCGGAGAGGGGATCTACGGCTCGCTCGCGGCGACCGAGGCGGCGCTCGTGGCCGAACTCGGACTCCAGGACGAGCGGCTCTATCTCCCCGGGCCCGACATGCCGAACGGCGTCTCGATCCGGCTGTTCGTCCCCCAGCAATCGGAGTACGATCTCCCTTCGCCGTCGGCGCTCGATTCGATGTTCGTGCTTGCCGACGACGAGGCCGAGCGTGGCGTTGCCCTCCATCCGAGCGGCGGCCCGCTGTTCGCCGAGTTCCGCCGCACGCTGTCGGGTTCGCTCGCCGACGAACCGGACGCGCTCGCCGCACAGCTCGCCGACGGGCTCGTCGAACAGTTCGAGTTAGCACGGAGCGCGACGCCCGACTACGACGAAGCGGGGCAGGTCACCGTCGCCATCGACGGCAGCGCCTACGGCGCGATCGACCGGATCGACCATCCCGTGGCGTCGTTTCTCGGCGTCGGGTTCGCGGCCGGGTTAGAACGTGCGGTGGCTGTCGAAACGACGTCGGCCGACGGCGACCGTGCCGACTTCCTCATGACGTGTTCGTGGGACAACTCCTAACGGTCGTCGGGTGAGCCGCCATCGTGGACCGCCGCCCGCGTCGCCGGAGCCTGATCGCCGCCCGGTGGCTCGACGCCGCTCTCGATCTCCGCCAGCACGTCCGCGGCCGAGACGTCGCCGAGTGATGCGTCGGTGCTCAACACCAGCCGATGGACGAGCACCGGTTCGAGCAGCGCCTTCACGTCGTCCGGGATGACGTAGTCGCGACCGTTGATGGCCGCACGGGCTTTCGCCGCGTCGAGGAAGGCGAGCGTGGCCCGCGGCGACGCGCCGTACTCGACGTTCGGATTTTCGCGGGTCGCAGCCACGATATCGAGCACGTACTCCTTCACGGAATCGTCGACGTACACCTCGGTGACGGCCGCGCGTGCGTCGAGCAGTTCGTCGGCGGTGGCAACGCGCTCGATCGCCCCGGGATCGAGATCGGGATCGTCGTCGAAGCGGTCGAGCAGTCGCCGGCCTTCGTCGCGATCGGGCAGGTCGGCCGTGAGCTTGAGCTGGAAGCGATCGCGCTGGGCCTCCGGCAGCTCGAAGGTGCCCTCCATCTCGATGGGGTTCTGGGTCGCGACGAGCATGAACGGCTCCGGCAGCGAGAGCGTCTCGCCGCCGATCGTGACCTGTCGTTCCTGCATCGCCTCCAGCAGCGCGCTCTGAGTTTTCGGCGTCGCCCGATTGATCTCGTCGGCGATCACGAGGTTCGCGAACACCGGCCCGCGCTGGAGCTCGAACTCGCCGGTCGGCTCGCGGTAGACGTGCGTGCCGGTGACGTCCGCGGGCAGCACGTCGGGGGTCATCTGGACGCGGGTGTGTTCGAGCCCGCTCGCGCGGGCGAACAGCCGTGCGAGCGTCGTCTTCGCCACACCGGGAACGCCTTCGAGCAGCACGTGGCCTCGGGTCAGCGCGGCGATCGTCAGCCCCTCGACCAGCTCTTCCTTGCCGATGAGCACCGCGTCGATCTCCGCGCTCAGCGTCTCGTAGAGCTCCTCGGGGGCAGTCATCGTCCGTTACTCATCCCGACGGGCCATAATCCCTTGTATGACGCGCTCGGTCCGCTCGTCGTCCCAGTCGGGGTGGCGCTCGCGAACGAACGCTGCCAGCGCCTCGGGCCGTGCGGTCAGCGACGACTCCTCGGTGCGGCCGACGCGATCGGTGAGCCGCCCAACGATGCCCGGGCGGCGCACGAACAACGCGATGGCACCGATCCCGAGCGCTCCGAGCAGGATCTGGAGCAGCGGGGCGTCCCTGACGACCAACAGCGCGACCGACAGCGGCGGCAGACCGCCCGCATGCGAGTAATCCAGCAGCACGCGCTCGTGAGCGCCGAACACCGACCGGACGAACGCCTGATTGCCCGACCGCTTGACCATCGCGTTGATGAACAGGCTCGGATCGCCGACGACGAGCACGCGTCCGTCGCCGACCGCCTCGCTCGTCGCGACCGGTTTCGTACCGATTTCCTCGCCATCGCCGAGTTCGCCGTCACGATCGCTGTCGACGTACGCCACGTCCGACGTGCTCGCGAGCACCGTCGCGCCATTTGGACTGACGGGCGAGCCGTGATTGAGCGTGAGTCCGTCGACGCCGGTCAGCAGCGACGCGTTCGAGACGTTACGGGCGATCGGCAGCGCCGTCGACTGATAGTTGTACTGCTCGTCGCGCAACAATTGGCCGGGCACGCGCGCTTGCGCGCCGACCGCCTCCAGGAGGGGGTTCGCGTGCTGACCGAAGTCCTCGGCTACCAACAGCGTGCCTCCGTTGCGGACGAACGTGCGGAGGCGATCCGTCTCGCGCGGCCCGTAGCCACTTTCGGGTGAGAGGACGACCGCGATCGTTCCTTCGGGCGAGCTGTTCGCGTAGCGGTCCGTATCTCGAACGATCTCGCTGTCGGCACCCGCAGCCTGAGCCTGCTCGCGGAGTTCGGAGGCTCCGTCCCACGCATCGTTGTACGAGCCGAACGCGACGCTCGACGTGCTCGCCGCGAGCACGAGTCCGACGACTGTGACGACGGTGAGCGCCACGAGCACGAGCTGTGGATAGCCGACGTCGAGACGGTCCCGTAGCCCCATCAGAGCACTCCTTCCGGCAGGATCGCGAGCACCCGGCGGACGACGATGTAGGCGAAGCCGGTCAGCCCGACCAGGACGATCCATCGCAGTCGCGAGCGCCATTCGGGTGTCACCGAGAACGGTGCCGTGAGCTCGACGACGATCAGGAAGCCGATGAGCGAGACGACGAAGAACAGCTCCAGCGAGAGCGCCCCGAGCAGTGATAACCCGACGACGGCCGCGAGCATCCAGGCCGTCTGCGCGTAGATGAACCGTTGCCGTCGACGGGTCGCCATACGCTCTCGATGTGTGCCCACCACTAAAAACGCGCAGGTCTCCCCGCGTCGCTGTAGCGATCTCGCTCACTCACCTGCCACTCGTTTCGGGGACAGTTCACAAACGAGATCCTCTCGGGACCATATTATCGAGAGTCTGTAAAACTGATTTTATCGTATTTGAACATAAGCAATCATACTTCGGGAATATAGGAATTTTCTAAAGTCATATATCAGAGATTCGGAAGTGATTTTTCGGACGCGAGTAGAACCCTGAACCACATAGTTTCGTGAATGTTACCAGTAGCTGAGATAATACCTCCAGAGAACAGGTGTTTCCGCGTTCAAATTGGACCGGACAGTTAGCTTTCGGCAGCTGCGGCTGGCTGGTCGGAGGTATCGTATTTCGTTCGGAACTCCCCGATGAGTTGGCCCATTTTCGCATACCAGTCATTCAACATCTGCTGCATATCGTCTGCGACGACATCGGGATCAGTCGGCGAGAAGACGTGGTAGTAGCCACCCTGGTCGTAGTTGATCTGTTCTTTCTGGACGAATCCCGCCTGGCGAAGCCGCTGAATCGATCGATACACCGTCGAGCGCTCGCGGTCGACCTCGTCGGCGATTTCATCGATAGTCAGCGGTGCTTCGTCCGTGACGATGACTTCGAAACAGTCTCGATCGAGATCGGTGAGACCGTGGAAACATTCGAGGAGGCCCTCGCATTCCATGTCTGCGCGGAGGTAGTCCGCCATTGAGTCGGGCATTGCTTGATATTCCTAGTGGATGAGTGGCTAAAGATGTTGTGCATATCCTGCACGACTATACACAACCGGCTTGAGAACGATCTTCGACGGCTCCGGGCTACTGTTCGGCGTCGCCCCAGACGTCGACATCCGTGAGGCGGAGTTCGCCGTTCGCCTTCCACGTCCGCGGCCGACAGGCGACCACCGCCGCCACGACGAAGAACGCGACGACGACACCGGATACGATGATCCCAGGGATGGCACCGATAGCGGCGCTCGCGGGCCACTCGGCTGCCTGCGTGAACGCAGTGATCCGGACCGACCACGCGACGAGCAGGACGGTCATGAGTGGAAGGTACACACGGCGCAGGCGATGGGCAAGCGCCTCTTCGAAACTGATCTTGATCTTCGGCTGGCGGTAGTCTTCGCTCAACTCGCGTCGCCAGTGGGGATCGCTGATGTCTTTGGTGGCATCGAGCGCGTTCGCGAAGACGTTCTCCTGCATCAGCCGAACGCGCGAGCGCCAGAGGTCGTAGCCACGGTATCGGCGGGCCTCGATCACGAGGAAGACCGTGAGCATCACCATGCCGACGAGGAGGATGTAGTGGGGGTTGTCGCTCGTGAACGTCCAGGTCAGGATCGCCGCCATGATCGTGACCGCCCAGTTGGTCGTGCGATCTAAGCGCTCGCGCCAGAACTTCATTCGGTGGATTTCGCCGCGATAGAGGTGTGCCATCGACGAGCCGGGGCCCATCTCTTCTTCGAACATTCCGCGACCGATGTGGCGCTCGGTTTCTCCGGTCGGATCGAACGAGGCGGTGTCGTCGCTCACAAGCACTCCTCCGTTGGTGGCAGCTGGTCGTCGCCGTACCGGTCGCAGTCGTGTCGTTCGTGGTCAGCGTGTTGCTCGTGATCAGTTGTGGTCATCTGTGAGTAGATCGAGTGTCTCAATCGCTTGGCGTGGCCGTTCCACTGGTGCTCTCTCGATAGGATCGCCAGTAGCCCTGCGCGTATGCGCCAAGGAACATTCCAGCGAGCCCGATCAGGATGGGGAAATTCCCGATTCCGAGGCTGGCGTACGCGGAACCGGGACAGAGGCCTGAGATTCCCCACCCGACACCGAAGACGACCCCACCGAGGAGCACGCTTCGGTCGAAGGTCTTCTTGCGCTTTCCGTACTGCTCGTCGGTGAGCGGCGCACGGTCGAGGTACCGCATCGCAAGTGTCATGACGGTTCCGGTAACGGTCGCTGCACCGCCCATCACGAACACCAGTCCCAAGTCTTGTAACTGGAGGAAATCCAGGACGATCTCGGGTTTGGCCATCCCGCTGTGGGCGAGTCCAAACCCGAACAGCGCGCCACCGAGAACGATCGTCGGCATGAACAGCGGGCTGCGCGACTCGCTGCTCATGGCGACACCCCCAGTGCTTGCATCGAGAGTGCGGCTCCGATCGCCGTCAGCATGAACGTCGCAACGTTCGCAAACGAGGTTCCCGACAGCGACGCGATCCCATTGATCCCGTGACCGGAAGTACAGCCCTTCCCGAGTCGGGTGCCAACGCCGACGAGCACGCCACCGGCGAGCAGCCGCCACGCCTGCACGTCGGTCGTCCAGCCGCCACCGCCGAGCGTGAGCGCGTAGATAGTCGCGCCAGCGACCATACTCAGTGTGAAGACGATCCGCCAGTCACGCGAGACGAGATATTTCGCCCGGTTGAACCGTGGGATCTTCGAGATGTACGATAGTGTCGACTCGAAGAACGTGCTCGCACCCGGTGTGATCGCCGTTCCGAGGTAGATGGTCGAGACTCCGAGTCCGATCAGGACGCCGCCGATGGCGTACTGGCTGATGCCACGTGGGAACAATCCCGCAAGTGCCGTCTGTCCAAAGTGTGTCAACTCCATCTCTCCGACCATTCAATCACTCGTGAGCGCGTCTTGACTGGCCGCACAGTTGTTCGGTCCCTGTTCGAGTTCGAAGGCCTTCTCGTCGGTCGTCTCGCGCTGGCCGAGATTGGTCGCGATGATCTCCTCGTAGTTGCTGGGTCGGGGCGGCATGTCAGACTGAATGAACTCGACGAATTCTTCACGAGTCATCCCCAGTGCATTCATTCGAGCTTCCAAATCGCCAAGGCGTGCAGTATAGGTGCCGCTTTCGGCCTCTGCGCTGTCGCTGAAGTGGCCGGGTGCAACGATGGTGTCGTCAGGTAGTTCGAGAATTGTGTTCTGGAGGGTGTCGTAGAGTTCCCTCGCGGCGTCGGCCGCCCCCTCCGCACCCTCTTCGAGGTCGGGACGAGCAACGCTCTCGGTGAACAAGCCGTCGCCGGCAAACAGGACGTCGTTCACGCGGTAGGACGTCATTCCGGACGTGTGGCCGGGCGTGTGGAGCACTTCGATCTCGGTCTCACCAACAGCGATGGTGTCACCGTTCTCGACCGTCTCGTAGTCGCTATCGTACTCGATACCGCGCTCGGCGGCGGGTTGTGGAACGGTGGGCGTCGCCCCGAACTCCTCGGCGACAGTACGGACACCGCTGATGTGGTCAGCGTGGACGTGCGTGTCGAGCGCGTCGGTCAGTTCCGCGCCGAGTGCGCGCGCGTCCTGTTGGTACGTATCGGCAAATGCCCGTAGCGGGTCGATGACTGCGGCTTCGTCGCCGCTGACGACGAGGTAGGCGAGACAGCCCGACGAGGGGCGCTGATACTGGGCAATCGTCGCATCGGCGTCGGTATCGAGCTCGTGGTATTCGTAGAGTCCCGCCCAGCCGTTCATGCCGCGGGCGAGATGACTCACCTCGTAGCCGCGCTCTTTCAGTAGACCTGCCACGTACTCGCTCGAATCGCCCTTCGCACAGAGAACAGTTACGTCCCTATCGTCGGGAATTCCCTCGAAGATCGCCTCGTCAACGTCACCGAGAAGGAATTCGAAGTACGGAACATTGTGGACGGTGACGTTCGGTCCGTCGATATGCCATTCCTCGAACTCCTCGGTTGCACGCGTATCGAGCAGGAACACCTCCTCGCCGCGGTCGATGCGTTCTTTCAATTGGTCGGGTTCGATTGACTCGACCTCGACTTCTGGCTCCGGGAACTCCTGTTCGCTCATCACTCTCCCATATCGAACTGAGTCCAATAAAGCTTTTCATAGTATAGTGTCTACTCCACAACTCTACGAAGCCGGAATCTCTCTATAAGTCCATCACACCGGGATTTGAAGTGATTATCCTTGACACTCGGGTTTGGATATTGAATGACATTCGCAACACTTTTAGAGTCGTGTTCTGTATTGTGCGCCAGAGGCAAGACGGACATGAGTACGGAATACGATGCTGCGACGACACTCGACGTACAGGGCGAGAACTGTCCGATGCCGGTCGTCAAGACCAAAGGGGCGACCGACGATCTCCAGTCCAACGAGGTCCTCGAAGTGCTGGCGACCGACTCCGGCAGTATGAGCGATATCAAAGGCTGGGCCGACACGACGGCGGGCGTCGAGCTGGTCGACCAGATCGAAAGCGAACAGGACGGCGAAGACGTCTACAAACACTACGTGCGCAAGACCGAATGATGACGACGATTATCACCGAGATTTCGAACGCCCACGACATGGGTGGCCAGCGATGAGCACGGAGACACAGTCGACCGCTGGCGAGACGATCGAGGACGCCACGGCGCTCGAAGCGCGCATCGAGGAACTCGAAACCGAGCTCGCTGAGATCAAGGTCGACGAGGACGATCAGCAGATGGTCATTATTGCCACGAAGGGTACCCTCGATATGGCCTATCCGCCGCTCATTCTCGCCTCGACGGCGGCGGCGTTCGGCTGGAGCGTGACGATTTTCCACACGTTCTGGGGTCTCGAAATCCTCCACGAGGACCACTCGAAGGAGCTGGGCCTGAGTTCGGTCGGCAATCCGAACATGCCCATCCCAAATGCTATCGCCGCGCTGCCGGGCATGGACCGGGCAACCGCGAAGATGATGGAAAAGCGCATCGCTGACAACGACGTCGCAAGCGTCGAGGATCTCATCGAGACCTCTCTCGACAGCGGTGTCGAACTCCAGGCGTGCCAGATGACAATCGATCTGCTCGACTACGATGAAGCCGACTTCTACGACGGCGTCGAGGTGGGCGTCGGCGCGGCGACGGCCTTCCAGCGTATGGCCGACGCGGAGATTCAGCTCCTCGTCTGAACCGGCCGTATCGGTGGCATTTTTCGCGCGAGCATCCGTAGCTCCAGTATGGTAGCACAGCTGCTTTGGGTCAATCTCGAACTCGCTGGCGAGGTTTCGGACGAAGAGATGACGGAGTTCGCCGAAGGGATTGCCGAGTTTCCGGAACTTCGATGGAAAATCTGGCCGTTCAACGAGGAGCGAAACGAATCCCAAAGAGTTTTTCGCGGTGCATACAATACTCCACACGGATGACGCTCCCCATCGATCCGACTCAACTGGACGAAGACGACATCGGCACGAAGCGAACCACGCTAGAGATGAGTCACGAGGACGCCATCGAACACGTTCGTGAGGTGTTTACCGACGCGGGCTTTGGCATCCCTACCGAGTTCTCACCGTCGGAGTTGCTCAACGAGAAGGTTGACGCCGACCGCGACCCCTACTACGTGTTGGGTGCGTGCAACCCCTCGGTGGCGAACCGCGCGCTCGACGCCTCGGAGAACCGGCTGGGTGGCCTGTTCCCGTGTAACGTCGTCATCTGGGAGGAAGAACCCGGTGTTCAGACCGTGTATCACGTGAGTATCATGCGGATCGCACGGCTCGTCGGAATGGCTCCGGACGACGAGGCAATGGCTGACATCATCGCTGACACCGGCGAACTCGCCGACGAAGCGTTCGAGAGGCTGTAACGATGGGCTATCACACCTTCGACGCCGACGGGGCCGACAAGTTAGAGCGGCCGGAACGACGCTATCGGTTCCTCTCGACCGAGGAACTACTGTGGGCACTCGCACTCTCCTCGGAGGATATCGTCGCCGACCTCGGCAGCGGGACCGGGTTTTTCACCGACGATGTCGCACCCCATGTAAGCGGGGTGTACGCGGTCGATATCCAGGAGGCGATGCACGAGTATTACGAAGAGAAAGGCGTCCCGGAGAACGTCGAACTCGTCACGACAGGGGTCGAAGAGCTTCCGTTCGAGGACGGAAGTCTCGACGCCGCGTTCTCGACGATGACCTTCCATGAATTCGTGAGCGACGACGCGCTCGCGGAGATTCGTCGAGTGTTCACGCCGGCGGGGCGGCTCGTCATCGTCGACTGGACTGCCACCGGCACCGGAGAGAACGGCCCGCCCCTCGACGAACGGTACACTGCTGACGCAGCCGCGGATGCCCTCCGTGACCACGGGTTCAGTATCGAACACCAGTTCAGCCGCCCGGAGACGTTCCTGCTGGTCGCCACGATCGAGTAAGGGAATTCTCAACCTGGTATCGTTGGCTGCTACTATATCGGTACTGGGTAACGATCGACGAAAGACAGCAGATCCTCGCCAGTAGACAGTATTGTATTGTCTTCACAAAATTCTTAAATACCAACGGGCCGTATTGGAGAGTGATGGCAGCCGAAACAGCAGCCAACGCCAGTATCGACACCCCCACGGAACCGATACCCATCGGGGGCCGGGACGAGTTCGACGACGTCACGGCCGAGTACGATGTCGTACTCACGGATTTCCACGCCGAGTGGTGTGGGCCGTGCCAGATGCTCGAACCGATCGTCGATCGGCTCGCAACTGAGACTAATGCCGCGGTCGCGAAAATCGACATCGATGAAAACCAGCAACTCGCTCAGACCTACGGCGTCCGTGGTGTCCCGACGCTCGCCCTCTTCGCCGAGGGCGAGCAGGTTGAGAAGGTCGTCGGCGTCCAGTCCGAGGAACAGCTTCGCTCGCTGATTGAGCAGTACACCGAGTGAGTGAGTAGGAAGACTCAGGATCTCGTCATCGCCGGTTCGGGTATTGCCGGACTCTCGGCGGCCGTCTACGCCGCTCGTGCCGACCTCGAACCGCTAGTGCTCGAAGGCGACGAACCCGGTGGTCAGCTGACGCTCACGACCGTCACGAGGAGTTTTGCCTTCCGACGCACTGAGAGCGATTGGTAGACGATACCGATTACTGTGTCGGTCCGGTCTTGAAACGGTCGCTGCAACCGCTTACTGTGCCGAGGTCAGTGATTAGTGGACGTCAAGACCAATATTTCCTCAATTAGCACAACCAAAGATACATTCCGCAACCGCGCAAACTGGTAGGAAATGGATCATTCGGACGTGGACGATATGTCTAGTGACAATTCTGGGCCACGGTGGTCGGTACTCGGACTAGCGGGTGTTGGTAGTCTCTGCTGTATCGTGGCTCCCACCGTAAGCGTCGCCAGTGGGGTGACGGCTGCCAGCGGGGCGACAGCGGCCGTCGGCGGCGGTCTTGTTCAGATACTGGTGACAGCACTAACAGTTGGAGTGATAGGTCTTGTAGTCCGGCACCGGATGGACCGCTCCTGTGAGCGGTGATGATCTCGTCGGTTCGTGCTGAACTATCCAATGATTTCACCGCCTGATAGATGGCCGAGAGAGCGGAGCGTGTACCACGTCACGTACAGTCCGATGAGCACGAACGCAGCACTGCCGACCGACCGGACCGGGGCGGCGTAGCGCCCGAGCGAGAGCGAGCCCTCGGTGAGACTGGCGACGACGCTCAGCCCGACCATCAGCGTGCCCATCCCGGCGGCGAAGGCGGCGAAGACCGCCAGTCCCGAGAGGAAACTCCCCGTGAAAAACGACGAGAGCACGACGCCGAGGAACACCGGGAGGTTGCAGGCGAGACTCCCGACGCCGTAGAGCAGGCCGAACGTGAAGAACTCCGAGTCGGACACCTCACCGCGCTCGGGGAGTTCGATGGCCTGCAACGGTGATATACCGTAGTAGTAGGCGGCCCCGAGCGCCACCAGCAACGGGCCGACGAGCAGTTGGAGCGACGCGAGATACGGGCGTACCCACTGGCCGACGACGAGCACGACCCCGCCGACGAGCAGGTACAGCAGGACGATGCCGAGGGTGGCGATCCCGCCGATACGGAGCCCGCGAACCGCGCCGCGACGGCCGGTCGCGGCGACCGACAGCCCCGTGCCGAGGAACACCGCCGCCACCGGCGGGAGGTAGCTGCCGGTGCCGAGTTTCGCCAGTGGGACGACGATCCCGTAACCGGGCAACAGCAGACGGATCCCCGCCGTCGCCATGTAGAACAGTGGGATCGCCCCGGCGAGGAAGAGCAGGACGCCGTTCGCGAGCAGCAGCTGCCGCGCGAAGCTGCTCGATTCGCCGCCCGCCCGTGGATTCTCCGAGACTGTGGTTCCGCCGTCGGGTTCTGCGTCGTGGGTGAAGTAGTAGGTCAGATACGCGGGCAGGAGGCCGACGCTACACGGCGCGAAGAACATCAGCACGCCCGCGGCGTAAGCGGCGACCAGTAGCGACGGCTGATCGATGGTGACCATCTCAACTCACCCGACAGGCGCGCGGGTCGCCCGAGCGCGCGAGGAAGAAGAGCAACAGGACGATTCCCCCCAGTCGGAGAAGATTGCCGTCGAACGGCATCGCGGCAAGCGCGCCGGCGAAGCCCAGCAGGCCGAGCACACCCGCCCCGCAACTCGCACAGCCCGAGGCGAGCAGGCCCGGCACGACGCCGAGCAAGTCGCGCACGCCCGAGACGTCCTGTAGCCGGAGCTGTGTCGCCACGTTCGTCAGCGCAACGGCCGTGAGCACTGCATACATGACGACGAGACTCAACCCGAACGGACCGATGGTCGCGTACGTGTTCGCCGTCAGCGCGAGCACCGCCTCGTCGAGATAGCCGAAGCCGGCGGCGAGCATCTGTGCGGAATATTCGGGAAAGGAACTCAACACGAGCGCGACGTACGTCACGACCGCAACCACCGCCGCACCGAGCGCCCGGCGGTTCGTCGTCAGCGGGAACGACAGCGCCGCCACGAGGCCGCTGTCAGCGCCGATCGGGCGTTCGCCGCTCATGCCCACCTCCTGCACTGCCGGTTCGTCACGAATTGTTCACCTGTTCGATGGCGGATTCAAATTGATCGTACGGCTGTGCGCCGACGATTTTGCCACCCTCTTCGGACTGGCGATTGTAAACGATGAATCCGGGTGTGCCGCTGATACCGAGCGAGCGTGCCCGCTGGCTGTCTGCCTCGATGTTCTTCTCGATTGAATTGCGGTTTTGGCTCATACATTGCTCGACGTCATCGGTCGAGACCCCCTCAACGTCGCGGGTGATGTCGAGCAGATTTGCCTGTGAAGCCCACCCGGAGTTCTCCTTCCCTTGAGCCTCGAAGACTGCCGAGTGCCACCGCCAGTAGGCGTCGGGGTTCGATCCCTTGACCTGTCGCCAGACACACTGGTCCATCACGGCGGCAGTCATCGAACTCTTCCCGATATAGGGAAACTCGATAAAGACCATGCGCACGTCGCCAGTGGAGACGTGGTTCTCAATGAGTTTCGGCAGCGTGTCGCTTTCGAAGCGCTCACAGAACGGACACTGATACTCGCTCCAGTAATAGATGCTAACTGGAGCATCGAGCGCACCCATAATTGGACGCCCGCCGAGTTCGATGTCGAACGCACCCGTCCCGGTCGTCGCGTGCATCTCGGCTGAGACGGTTGACGAGGTATCAGATCCGAGTGTGGAAGCCCCATAGACGACACCGCCGCCAATCCCAACCGTAGCGATTCCACCGAGTACCGTCCGTCGTGTGAGTTTTGAATCGTCCATTTTGTAATCTGTGGTCAACGATAGATCGAGTGCAAGACAAATATCATTCCAGTGGTCAATACACAGGTTTGAATCAACCCTGAGAGAGGGGATTTGAGGTTCACCTGGGCTAGAAGCGAGCAGTCGATCGCACTCCCGAGACTGAGAAACAGGAAGCCGACCGACGTGAACAACATCGGACGACTCTGATGTCGCTGATATGCTCGATAGCCTTGATAGGCAATGAGCAACCCGAGGACAACGACGAGAAGTTTCCCGCCGACCAAAATCACGTTCATTGATCCGACTCCCGAATGCCATCCCAGATGTGAGCGAACCGGTCGGCCGGATCGGACCGCCTCGAAACGGAGACGGTCACGGTTCCGGCGTCGAATTCGACGTTAATATCTTTGACAGTCGCTTGATACAGGCTGAAATGGTGTCCATCCTCATCGGCCTTCGTATACTCGTCAAGCAGGCCATGCTGTTGGAGCTCGTCGGCGCGTCGGTAGACGGTCGACAGCGATGCATCGCACGCGTCCCCGAGTTCTTTTGCTGACATTGGTTCATCACTCGTTGCCGTGAGGATACATCGCGCATACTGGTCGTCGAGGAGACGGAAGATTGCGGCGTCATCAGTATCCCCACTCACGGTCGAATTACCGAGACGATCCCCTAAATACACGGGCTCTTTTGCTGAGCCAGCGAATCGTCACACGCTTTTACGGTCATCTCACCCTTCGATCGAGTCGATGCCACCAACGCGGACTACAGTTGCCAAGGGCGCAGCGGTTAGCATCGGGTCGTTTCTGCTGTTCGGGATCGTGACGGGCCTTCTCCCGAATCCGCTGTACGTTCGAATGGTTCCACGAACCCTCTTCGATTACACGTTCCTCGTCCTTACCTCGTTGTTCGCGGGCATATACGTCGCCCAACAGTCGACGACCGATCGCTCGAAGGACGACCGATTGGCCTTCGGCAGCACTATCGCAGGCTTTCTCGCCTTCGGTTGTCCGATCTGCAACGTGTTCCTGCTCGCGTTGTTCAGCAATTCCATGCTGATGACGTACTTCGACCCGTATCGTCCGCTGCTGGGAGCGGTTTCGGTTGCACTCTTCGCCGGACTGCTCTACTACCGTCACCAGCAAGACTGTGAATCCTGTGGCCGAGCGGTCGAATCAGAGAGTTCCACCTGATGATAGCTCGCGGCGAACGCTCTCGCTTATTGACAACGATACTGCTTATGCCGTCGTATTTGATGGTTCTCTATCCTATCGCCGACATCGCTGGTCCCCATGGATGGAGTGTCCAGCACGAGGAACAGTGATATGCAACAGAAATGTTTATCCATCCCAATACCGTACATGGTGGTATACGATGTTCGAAAAGATCACCGCCAGAGGCCTCGCAAACAAACAGGATTCGGGCGCTGACGACTACGTTCTCATCGACACGCGGCCCGAGGACAGTTACGGCTCGTGGCGCGTGACGGGGGCGGAGCACCTCCAGTTCGGCCCGGCGGAAATCCTGAGCGACGACCAGAAAGAGCGCGTCGAGCAGTTGGCGGACAGCGACGAGATACTCACTATCTGCGGGAAAGGAGCAACATCGACACGACTCGCCTCCGAGCTCGACGCCAACGGCTTTGAGGACGTCTCGGTCGTAACTGGAGGGATGCGCGAGTGGAACGAGCTATACGAAACTGCGGAAGTCGAAACCGCGACTGACGACCTTCTCCTCATCCAATTCCAGCGCCGCGCGAAGGGCTGTCTCTCCTATCTCGTCGGCTCGAAAACCACTGGAGAAGCTGTTGTCGTCGATCCCACTCGTCACACCGATCAGTATATTACTACTGCCGCCGAGCACGGGATGGAAATCACGCACGTCCTCGATACACACGTCCACGCTGACCACATTTCCGGCGGGCGCGACCTCGCAGCCAGACTCGACGTTCCGTATCATCTCGGCGAGCAGGCAACCAAGCGCGACCTCGCCTACGACTTCGAGGCGCTCAAAGACGGTGAAACGCTTTCGATGGGCGACATCGATATCGAAGTCCTCGCGGCACCCGGTCACACTACCGAGATGGTCGCCTACCGCGTCGGCGATGAGGCCGTGCTCACGGGAGACAGCCTGTTTCTCGATTCGGTCGGACGCACTGAACTCGAATTCGGCGAGGAAGGGGCCGAGAACGGAGCGAGGATGCAGTACGAGACGCTTCACGGGACACTGCTCGAACTCCCCACGGAACTCACCGTTCTGCCGGGCCACGTCACAGTCGAAAACGACGGCACCTACGCGAACGCTTCGCCGGGCGAACTCGTCGGCGCTACGCTTGAGGAGGTCCATAGCCGACTTGACCTCGCCGATCTCGATGAGGAGGCGTTCGTCGAGCGAATGGTTGAAAATGTTCCTGCGAAGCCTGACAACTACGAGTCGGTCATCGGTATCAATCGAGGCGTGGAGCGCGTCGAAAGTGACCGTAACGCCACGATGCTCGAAACGGGCGCAAACAACTGTGCAGCTTGACATCCTCCCCGCCCTGCTCACCCCTTCGGGGTTCGCTGAGGACGGGGATTCCCGACCGTAGTTGGGATATTAGGGTTCGCAGTTCGGCGCTTGTTCTCGCGAGGCGAAAGCGCCCTCGCTACGGTCGAACAAGTGAACCGCTGGCTGTGCCAACCAGCCGTTACTCCTATCCACCGCGTCGATGGACTCGGAGGTACTTTTCTGCCTGATGTTCGCTCATCTCGATAGATCGTAACGCCAATTCCTCTGGCAGATCAAACATCGGCCAACGATGGACGAGGAGTCAGCTCAGGTCTTCCTTCCACCGCGTGAGCGATGCTTCGAGCGTCTCCGTCTCGCCCGCTTCGGCGAGACGGTGACGTGTGTCCATTGCGGAGATGACAACGTCGTCAAACGCGGAACGACCGACAAAGACGCCCAACAGTACCGCTGCAAGCACTGCGAGACCTACTTCAGCGACCTCACGAAGACGATTTTCTGGCAGCATCGCTTCGAACTCGAAGAGATGTTCTACATCGTCAAGGAGATGCGATCTGAGCCGACCGCTCAGATCGCTCGAGACCTCGATCGCGACTACGAAGCCGTCCTCAACTTCGTCCACAAAGTCCAGGACGTCAGCGGTGAGATTGACGAATTCGATCTCTACGGCGTGTGTGAAGCCGACGAGGTCTACGTCACGGCTGGTGAGAAAGGAGTTGAAGACGAGAACGGGAGTCCGCGCGAGCGCGGACTCTCAAAAAAGGACGCGGAACCTTCAAGTCAGACAAACCGCCGGTCTTGACACTCGTCCGTCGGGATGACGGACGAGTTCGGTTTCTCGTTTGTGAAGATCTACAGGATGCTGACGAAGATATTGCCGAGTACGGCGACGGAAGCGTGATCCTCTGCACCGATGGCTACACGATCTACAACGACATCGAGGATAAGGAGGGGGTGGACGGCCATTTGGCCGTCACCCACTCCGACACCTACGTGATCGGTGACGCCCACACAAACACCTGCGAGAACCGCCACAGCTTCCTTCGCCAGTGGCTGGCGAAGTTCAGAGGTGTCTCGAAGCATCACCTTCAGAAATACCTCGGCTTCCTCGGACTGAAACTCAATTCACCGGACGATTGGTTCGAGAAACTGCTTTGTTACGATGTATCGGGATGAGCGCCTGATGTTTTCCGCACCGTTCGTGTCGGCATTCGCAACCAGCCCGCACTCATCGCAGACGTACAACCCGCGCTCGACGCGCTGGCTATCGTCGGTTCGGCCACAGGCCGAACACGACTTCGACGTACCACGTTCGTCTTTGCGGCGCACGTCGATACCAACGGCTTCGCCCTTGTACTCAAGCATTGTCTCGAAACGGTCGAACGCCCACCCGTGCAGGTCGAGATTCCCGTGTGTGCCCCAGTTAGTGGGGTTACCAGTCTCGTCGTCCTTGCGGATTCCCGCGAGGTCGCCGACCACGATTGTTCCGACGCTGCGGTCGGCGCACTCTTCGACAATCGTTTTCGAGAGCGTGTGCAAGAAGTGCGTCCGCCGGTCGGTACGCTTTCGGTCGAGTCGTCGCGCTTCGCGCGACGTACTCGAATCGCACTCGGCACGCTTCTTGGCGAAGTAGTAGTCGTCTTCTTTGAGCGCGCCACCGGGGTATAACAGGGCTTCGTCACCGAAGCTGACGGCGGCGAAATTGCAGATACCGAGGTCAACCCCGGCAACTCCGTTGCCGGGTGCGTCGGGTACGTCGATTTCGACGCGACAGACGATGTGCAACTGCCACACACCGTGTTCGTGAACGGCGCGCACCTGGTGGATGTTCTCGACGGTGATTCCTTGCGGACCAATGACATCGTACTCACAGAGGACGAAGTCAGAGCGGTGATCTTTGAGATTCCGCCCTTTTGAGAGGCGAAGACGATTGTTCTTCGCATCGTGCTTGAATCCCTTCTGCTTGAACGTGACCGTCGAGCGTGGATGCTCGTCGTTGTGTTTGCGGTAGCCGGGCGGGTTCGCTTTCTCGTTCCCGTTGTCGCGGTGGCCATACCAGCCGGTAAACGCTTCATCGAGTTCTTCAAGAACTCGTTGACTGGATTGACTGTGTAAATCCACGTAGCGTCCGGCCCCTTTGAGGTAGGATTTGAGAACACCGTCGTCGGGAATCTGGCCGCAGGCATCCCAGACGCGGCCCGCTGTCCAGCGGGCGACGTTCCAGAGTTTGGCGGCGGCGAAACCAAGCTCATCGAGACTGTCGCGGACTTGCGAGTGATTTTGAATCTTCGCTCGATAGGTCCGTGTGACAGTCCGATTCGCCATACATAACCATGGTAAGGAGCACTACTAAGCGTTACGACACGGTGGAATATCCAGCCGGTCATCGGCAGGTGGCCGGCGGTTGCACAGCACCGAGACACAGCTGACGGCGCGTATCCCCGCCCTACTCGTGCCTCCAGTCCGACCATGCGGTCGGACTTTCTGCGCTCCTTGAGGGCGGGGTTTTGTGCCTGCCATTTGGATAACCCCACGACTCCAGGTTTGCTTCGGATCGGGGAGAGAAGCCTGATTTGATGGACCGCTTCCAAAGCACCCGTCAACCCGATCATGAGTGGTGGAAGCAGCTCTGGCCAGATGCCGAGCAGTCGATTGAACTGCTCGGTTTCGGATCGGGTACGTCATTGGCCGATGTCGGCTGTGGCAACGGATTTTCACCCTTCTTGGGGCTCGATTCGTCGACGAAGCGCCAGTATACGCAATTGACATCAATGAGGAGAGACTCGAAGTGGTAGAGACTGCCATGGCGGCTGAAGGGATTGCGAACGTCGAGACGTTACTGGATTCGGTCTGGAGACCACGGTTGGTGAGTATTGGTAATTTCGGATTCGTCTGCAGCAACACGGCCACTACGGAGGGCGAATCAGTCGAGCTCGAGAGCGATGACCGACACCTCGTCTGTTGTACCTCCTGTGCATCCCTCATCGCGGACCAGTGCGAGCAATTTCGAGAAAACAGCAGTACACAATCCTGGTATATTCCACATACACGCACAGAAACGCAGTACCTCACAAAGTTGATCAGGCGAGAGCAAACGGTGGCATCCGTGAGCCGGTCATCGCTGCTATCGACATCACGCCGTGGCCGATCTTCACCTCGCCCTACAAGAATGACGAAGACGTAGCGTGTGGTGACGAGCCAGTGGTGGTGAACGGAGAAGAGCGATACCCGCGCGAGGCGTATCCGGAGATGGTACACGAGCTGACGGAGTCTCGCGTTCGCCAACGCCGCGCTCTCGATTGCCAACGCCGAACGCTTCGTCGACGAGGGATCACGCTCGCCCGACGGAAGCATCCCCATCCAGTAGATGGGCGGAACCAAGGGAGCGGACGAATCGCACTCGCTCAGAGGGCCGACCGACCAGCGCTGATCGCCATTCGTGACGTGTTCACGCCGAGGAGCCACTCGCGACCGCGCAATTGGACGACTTTCTCGATCCGAATACGCTCGAAGTCAGCTTCGATGACGGTCTCGGCTCCACAGAGACCGCACGACTCGACGTCCAGTGGACGACGCGCGATGACTACAAATTCCACTACACGGATCCGGAGAGAGTGGATCTTCGCTGGGGCAACCACCCTCACGGCGGCGACTACGTTCGCGTGAATGGACTCGAACACTATCACCCGCCACCGGATGTACCCTCAGACCCGAACACCGTCGAGAACTCTTGTATCACGCAGTCGCCAGAGCGACTCGTCACTCGTGCAGTCCTCATGCACTGGCGAGTGGCATACCATGCGGACTCGTTTCCTCCTCTCAATGCGGGGACGAACCCTCCGTAGCTTGTCGTCTGTCGATTTCAGGTTCACACGCACACGGACCACTCTGGTCCCGAGGTGGTTCACCGCGCGTTCGCCGGACGGCTGCGCTGACTCCCGCTCGCGAGCACGGCATCCAGTCGGTCGCGCGGGCCGACCTCGAACGCGGAGACGCGCCTGAGACGGGCGAGATCACGCCGGAACGACTCGAACCGTCGGTAGCGCTCGTAGGCGTCCTCGAGATCGGCGAGCCCGCCCGGCTCGAACAGCGCCGTCGGCGTGAGGAAGACGAGCACGTGACCGTCGCCGCGCCGGGCGAGTTTGACCGTCTCGCGTAGCTCGGCACGGTTGCTGTCGTCGGTGAAGATCACCGTCCAGAGCGTCCCGGAGAGCTCGGAGCGGCTCGTCCGTGCGGTCTCGAACAGCGGATCGCCCGCGATCCGCTCGACGTACGTTGCCGTCGATTCGAGATACGGGGCGAGCGTTTGCTCGAAGTCGCTCCGACCGGTGAGCCCGCGGGCGGTGTGGCGCAGCGTGGCGGGCTCGTCGCGATCGTCGGCGCTCCCGGCGGTCGGATCGAGCGCACGGAGTCGGCGTTTGACGTCGTCGTAGCGGCCGGCGGTCGGTGGACGGCGATCGGTGATGCCGCCGTCGCCGACGGCGTAGTAGCCGAGCGGTTCGTCGAACCCGGCGACGCTGTCGACGAACGTCAGCGCGACCTCCCGCGCGTAGTCGAGTTTCGTCTCGCCGGTCGGTCCGTCAGCCATCGTCGTGCGATGATCGACGAGAAACGCCGTCGTCCGGTTGGTTTCGACCTCGTACTCGCGGACGTGCGGCTCGTTCAGCCGTGCGGTCGCGTTCCAGTCGATGCGGTCGGCCGTGTCGCCGGGAACGTACTCACGGAGTTCGCCCGGATCGAGTCCGGTGTCCTGACGGCCGCTCTGCCGTCGCCCGTACGCTGCCATGAGCTGTTCGCCACCCTCGCCGACGTGGACGTTCCGCGGCCCCTCCGGTTCGACGACGATCGACGGCGTCGGCCCGCGCGATAGCTGCTCGACGAACAGCCCGTCGGCGTCTTCGAGCGTGAACGTCGGCTGAGGCAGGTCGTAGGAGCCGGCGACCGCCCAGGTGGCCGTCACCGTCGTGTCGGCCCGCTCGTCGCCGGGTGCGATGGTGAGCGTGCGTCCCTCGGCGTCCGTCCCCGTCGCGCTGACCGGCAGCCCGATCTCGATATTGATCGCCAGCGGGGCGGGCCGGGCGAGCGACGCCGCGAGCGTGACCGGCGTCTCGGTGCCCGCGACCACTCGCTCCTGGGCGGGGAACTGCTCGACCGTCATCGTGTCGGTCGTTGCCGAGAGCGCCCGGACGAACAGATACTGGCGGCCGAGCAGCCACGCGCCGATGCTCGCCGCACCGACCAACAGGGACGGGCGGGCGAACGCGACCGCGAGGACGGCGAGCAACAGCCCCGTCCCGGCGATCGTCCAGTAGCGGCGCGTGACCTGCATGCCACGAGGACGATCGGCCAGGTAGTTGAACTTACCCCATCGCCATCGCAAGTACCGCCGAACCACGACGTTCACGACGAAACGGCTACCGACGACACTGGCTACGATAGGAGCTATCGGAACGATCCATCGTTCTGCGTGAAATCTTTCTGGCAGTTGAGAGATAAATCTTCTAGATCGGTTGTGGAGTTTCCGATAGCGATCAGACGGTTGGGGGTGGTCAGGGAACCTGGGACGTTCCGGATACTGCTCTGAGGGACTACTGTGGACCAAAGTCCCGGACGGGGAGTAGTTCACGGAGACCGTCCGTATCGAAGTCAACGTCGGAGACGACGAGTTCCGTCCCTTCGGACCGAGCTGTCGCCGCAATCATGAGGTCGCGTGGTGACATGGGATCGCCGGATTCGAGAAGGCGATTTTGTATCCGAGCTGCTTCAAATGCGATCTCCTCGGAGAAGTCGAGAGCGGCGACTCGCCCGAAGTTCTCACGCGCCTCGACGAGGTCAGTCTCATCTGCCGAGAACACCTCACCAGCGAGGACTTCGTAAACACAGATGCTGGAGGTGACCAAGACCGGTTGCTCATCGACGAACTCGACGACTTCCTCGACGCCATCGAGGTAATCTATGATAACCGATGAGTCGAGAACGGTCACTGCCCGTAGCTCTCCCGGGAACGCTTGATCGTTTCACGGGCCATCTCGGCCTTGCTCGTTCCCTTCCACACGCCAGCGTTCATCCCCGCCCCCTCGTTCGCCAGTCGGTCGAGGAACTCGTCCCAGTTCTCGTCTTCACGCTTCAGTCTCGCCAGCTTCTCCTTTGTTCTGTCAGAAACACGAATAGATGTGCTCATGCGCATACGTTGTGTATGCAATCGGAAGTAGTTTGAGGGCCCGCTCACTGCTTGCTCGGTACGATGGGTTTGACGATCGTGACTGCTGTATGCACCCTCTGTGTCGTGCACACTAATTTCAACGAGACAACAACTCATGCTGTGAGATTTCTGCGAATCAGTGTGAATCACTATCGTCGATGTTCGCGTTCCTGTTCGCCGTCACGACAGTCGACGGTCGGCGTTCGGACGAACGGACGACGAAAGCAAGTCCTTTAGGTAGCCTTGGTGAAACCCGGGCGTATGTCTGACGGGACGCTTCGGTTACTGCTGCCGCGCCCCCTTCGTCGGTTCCCCGCCGATCTCGCGGCGATCGTTCTGCTCGTGCTCGCGACGGGGGTCGCCACGCTCGCGCCGGTCGTCAGCGAGACGCCGCTCCGGGTCGTGCTCGGGCTCGTCTTCGCGCTGTTCGCGCCCGGCTACGCGTTCATCGCCGCACTGTTTCCCGAACGCGGTCCCCGTGTCGAGGACACAGCGGCGACCGACGACGAGGAGAGCGAGCGCTCGGCGACGACCCTCGACGAGTCCGTTCAGGAGGCCGCCGACGACCGTTCCGGACTGTCCGAGCGTGCCGATCCCCGCCGTGCGGGCAGCATCGACGGCATCGAGCGGGTGGCGCTGTCCTTTGGGCTCAGCATCGCGATCACGCCGCTGCTCGGGCTTCTGTTGAACTTCACCCCCTTCGGCATCCGGCTCGTCCCGATCGTGCTCTCGATCGGCGGGTTCACACTGGCTGCCACTGTGGTTGCCGCGCTGCGTCGCCAGGCGCTCCCCGACAACGAGCGATTCCGCGTTCCGTACCGTTCCTGGATAGGATCGGCGCGGGCGGAACTGTTCGATCCCGAGACGCGCCTCGATGCCGTGTTGAACGTCGTGTTGGTCGTGAGCCTGCTGCTCGCGGTCAGCAGTGTCGGCTACGCCGTTCTGGTGCCCAAATCCGGCGAGAGCTTCAGCGAGTTCTACTTGCTCACCGAGAACGAATCCGGCGCGCTCGTCGCCGACGACTATCCACAGAACTTCACCGTCGGGGAGAGCCAGCCGCTCACCGTCGGGATCGGCAACCACGAACACGAGCAGGTCGACTACTCGGTCGTCGCCCAGCTCCAGCGCGTTTCGGTACAGAACAACTCGACGACCGTTCGCGAGCGCCGGGAGCTCGATCGGTTCAGCCGGTCGATCCCCGCGAACGGATCGGCCAACTGGACCCACGACGTGACGCCGACAATGACCGGCGATCGCCTCCGGCTCACCTATCTGCTCTATCGTGGCTCGCCGCCGGAGAGTCCGACTACCGAGAACGCCTACCGAGAGACGCATCTGTGGGTGAACGTCTCGTCGCGGTAGGGTCGTCGCGTCACTCTGGAGATCGGCTATTGTGCGTACGATCGTGTCCTCGGACGGGTATCGCTTGAGCCAACGAAACCCTAATGAAGCCTTCTGATAAGGAGTGATATGCACGAGACCGGTCGCCGGACTTCACGGCGAACATATCTGAAGCGGCTCGGTGCCGTCACTGCGGTCGCCAGCACTGCTGGCTGTGTCGGCGGGCTCGGTGGCGGTGGCTCCGATTCCATGACGATCGTTCCGGGGACCGCTCCCGGATTCCCTCCGTTCGAGACGAAACAGGGCGGCGAGATCGTCGGCTTCGATATCGATCTCCTCTCGGCGGTGGTCTCGAACACCGATTACGAGCTCGAAGGCTGGAAGGACTTCGAGTTCAGCTCGCTCACTCCGGCGCTCAAAAACGACAAGATCGACGTCATCGCGGCCGCGATGACGATCAACGAGAAGCGCGACGAATCGATCGACTTCACGAACCCCTACTACAGCGCCGATCAGGCGGTTCTCGTTCGGAAAGGAGCCAGCTCGCCGCCGTCGGAATTTGCTGGGCTCGCGGGACGGACCGTCGGCGTGCAGGAGGGGACGACGGGCGCGAGCGTCGTCGAGAAACAGCTCGTCAAACCGGGGAAGATCGCCCAATCGAAGTTCAACACCTACGGCAACTACGTGCTCGCGGTCGAGGATCTGGTCAACCGCAACCTCGATGCCGTAGTGCTCGACACCCCGGTCGCCCGTACGTTCGTCGACCGGCGAGCGGTAACGATCGCGGCGACCTACGAAACCGGCGAGAAATACGGCTTCGGCGTGCGGACCGACGCCGATGACCTCACGAAGGCGCTGAACGACGGGCTCGAACAGGTCAGAAACGGCAGCAAGTACGAGGAGATCCGTGACGAGTGGTTCGCCGGTGGCGGCTCGGGCGGCAACGCGAGCGCCGGCAACGGAACCGGCGGCAACGCAAGCGCCGGGGCCACGAGCAACGGATCCACGACGTCCTCCAGCTGAGATGCTCCCCGGAACCGGTATCGCCGGCGCTGTCGCGGTCGGCAGTCTCGAGCTCTCGATACGGACGATCGCACAGCTCGGTAGCGACACCTGTGGGAGCCTCCCGCCGGACGTGGCGTTCGTCTGTGAGAACGCCGGCTATCTCGCCGGCGGACTGGTGTTGACGATCGCCCTCACGATCGCGAGCCTGCTGGTCGGGCTGGTGGCGGGCTTTCCGGCGGGCGCGATCGAGGTGTACGGCGGCCGCTATGCGTCACTCGCCGTCGAGGCCGTCGGCACGGTGTTCCGCGGGACGCCGATCGTGGTAATCTTGATCTTCGCGTATTTCGTCGTCCCGATCACCGACTGGTTCCCGGTCCAGCGAGTGCTGCCCGTCGGCGGCGCGTTCGTCGCCGCGGTCGTCGGGCTCGGGCTGCGAAGCGCCGCCTACCAGTCACAGCTGTTTCGCGGCACCCTCCAGAGCGTCGACGAGGGTCAGATGGAGGCCGCACGCGCCGTCGGGCTCTCGAAACTCGGCGCGATCCGCCACGTGATCGTCCCACAGGCGCTCCGGCGGTCGGTGCCCGGGTTCCAAAACGAGTTCACGATCGTGCTGAAGGACACGAGTGTCGCGATCGCGATCGGCCTCGCCGAACTGTTCACCCGGAGTCAGGATCTGTTCGTCCAGCGGACGACCGCGGTGACGGAGGTCATCCTCCTCATCAGCGCCGTCTACTTCGTCATGACCTTCGGAACGAATCGCGCTCTCGAATATCTCAACGACTACTACGCGATCCCCGGTGAGTCGACGTGACCGTCCGATCCGATCGATCGTCGCGATCGCTGCATCAGAGCATCCATGAGTGACCACGACCCCCTGTTGACAGTCGAATCGGTCTCGAAACGCTACGGCGACGAGCGCGTTCTGAACGACGTGAGCTTCACGATGGATCGTGGCGACGTCACGGTGATGATGGGGCCGAGCGGCAGCGGGAAGTCCACGCTGTTGCGCTGTGTCAACCGGCTCACCGACGTCGACGGCGGCGAGATCAGACTCGGCGATCACCGCGTGACCGATCCCGGCATCGATGTCGACGCGCTCCGACGGGACGTCGGGATGGTGTTTCAGGACATCAACCTCTTCACCCATCTCACGGCGCTGAAAAACGTCACGCTGGGGCTGCGGGAAGTCCGCGGCTTCTCAAAGGACGATGCCCGCGAGGCAGCGACCGACCAGCTCGAACGCGTCGGGCTCGGCGATCAGCTCGACTCCTATCCGGGCGAGCTCTCGGGTGGACAGAAACAGCGCGTCGGGATCGCCCGTGCGCTCGCGATGGAGCCCGACCTGCTCCTCTTCGACGAGCCCACGAGCGCGCTCGATCCCGAACTCGTCGGCGAGGTCACGGCCGTGATGGCTGACCTCGCCGCCGAGGGGATGACGATGCTCGTCGTGACCCACGAGAAAGGGTTCGCCCGCGAGGCCGCGACCGACGCCCTCTTTCTCGATGCGGGATCGATCGCCGAACGCGGCCCGCCCGCACAGCTGTTCGAGAACCCCGAAAACGAACGCACCGCCGAGTTCCTCGATCGCGTCAGCACGGTCTCGGGTGAGCGATGAGCAAGACCGGGGCCACGCGGACGACCGCCGACACCGGCAGAGTCGTCTCGGGCTCGCTCGGCCGCTGGCTCACGATCGCCGGCGGTGTACTGTTCTGGGGCTGGCTTCTCGCCCGCTGGCTGAACAACTGGTTCCTCCCGGCCGGCGTCGGCGTCCCACCGGGTGAGTCGTTTCTCGATCCCGCAGCGGTCGCCCCGATCTCCGATTCGCTCGCGTTTGCGGTGGAGTACCTCCCACAGCTCGCCGACGCCGCGTGGCTGACCGTGGTGTTGACCGTCGTGAGCATCGCGCTCGGGTTCGTGCTCGCGGTGCCGGTCAGCGTCGCGCGCGTCTACGGCACCTATTCGAGCACCCTCTCGCTCGCGTTCACCGAGCTCATTCGGGGGACGCCGCTGCTCGCCCAGCTGTTCGTGCTCTACTACGCGCTGAATCTCTCGACGCTGTTCCGTGGGCTCCCCGACGGTGGCGTACTCCCTTCGCCGGTGGTGTACGTCGCGATCATCGGTTTCACGATCAACAGCGTCGCCTATCAGGCCGAATACATCCGATCGGCACTGCTGTCGGTCGATCGCGAGCAGCTGACTGCGGCCCGTGCGATCGGGCTCTCGGAGCGCCAGGGCATTCGCCACGTCGTCTTGCCACAGGCGCTGCGATTCGCCATCCCCGGCTGGTCGAACGAGCTGGTCTATCTCATCAAATACTCCTCGCTGGCGGCGTTCATCACCGTCCCCGAACTGTTCAACGTCGCCCGCTCGATCGCCGCCGACAACTTCGCGTACACCGGGATCTTCGCGCTGGTCGCCGTGCTGTATCTCGGGCTCGTGATCTCGGCGTCGAAGCTGATGGCCGGCGTCGAGCGGCGGGTCGCGATCCCTGGCCTCGGCAGCACGAGCCGGTAGCGCGACGACCGTCGATCTACTGGCCGGAGCAGCGATCGAGTCGAGTCGAACGGCGTTCGCCGCGGCGTCGGCGATGTCATCCCGTGGCGTTCGCTGCTTCTTTGAGAGTCGATCGAGCCATTCGCAAATCTTGCCCGATCACACCGATCGAGGGACAAAGCATTCATCCCCCTACATCGAAGCCCGACTTACGCATGCACTACCGCTCCCTGCTCGTCGGCCTGGTGGTCGTCTCGATGCTGCTGGCCGGCTGTAGTTTCCTCTCGCAAGGGCCGGGCGAATCGACGACCACGGTCTCGACGATGAACGACACGGCCACGCCGGCGGACGCCACGACCACGGCGGCAACGGCGACCGCGACGACCACCAACGAGACGGCGTCACCGACCGCCTCAGCAGCGGTAACGACGACTGAGACCGCGACGGCCTCTCCGACGCCGACAGCAACCTCAACCCCGACGCCGACAGCCACACCAACACCGACGCCAACGGCGACCGAGACAGCAACACCAACCCCGACCGAAACGGCAACTCCAACGCCGACCGAAACGCCGACACCGACGCCCACGGCGACGCCAACCGAGACGCCTACGGCGACACCAACCGCGACACCGACCGAGACGGAATCGTCGGGTGAGAACTGGCGTAACGTGACGATCGTCGCGGCCGGTTCGGGCGAATCCTACTACCGGATGTACGCCGGCAGTGGCCCCGATATCGAACTGGGAAGTGAAGCCGACACCGAAGCGTCGGTCGCCTACGAAGACCGCGTGGTCCTCGACGATCCGTACTACGCGGAAGGGTTCGTCGGCGATGGTGGCGTCGATAGCTACCGGTACTGGCCGACCGTCGAGGACAGACCCTCCCTCACCTTCGTCAACGATGGTGACGTGACGCTGAAGGTGTATCTCGATGGTGAACTGCACAAGACCGTCCAGCCGGGCGAGGGGACGGGCGACGAGCGTGTCGATCCCGACGCACCGCCGGAGGGCGAGCATCTCATCAGAGTCGAGGCGGTCGGTGATGGCCAATCCGAGTACACCCTCACGGCAGGGGCTGGCGGCACGGAATCGTTCTACTACGAGGCACAGGCCAACCCCGGCACTACGGCTGACAATCCCGATTACACGGGCTACGTCTCAGGCGCGTACGGATTCGTCGGTGATGGCGGCGTCGATTCGTACTCGACGAACGGTGACCTTTCGAGCGTCGACAACCAGGGTTCGGCAACGTTGAAGGTCTACCAAGACGGCGAACTCTGGGCGACCGTCGACCCCGGCGAGACGATCGAGCAATCGAACGAGTGATCGAGCAGTAGCGGCGAGTTCGTTACCGCGAGCGCGACACCCGCTCGAAGGTACCCCGGAGATCGACCCGCCACAGCCGCGCCAGTGTAGGCACGCCGATCGCAATGCCCGCCGCGAGTCCGGCGAGGAAGACTAGTTCGTCCATGTGCGCTCTTCGCTCGTCATCACTAAAGAACTGAGCCATGGAGAGTGAAAGTGGAATCGTCCGCCCGGGCCGACGTGGTGGCTGTGGATCGATATCCGGCTACATTTCTCGTCGATAACGACACGTATTCACCGGTCGGGGACGTCCGATCGATAGCGCCACTACTGCGGCGACATTCCCATGAGAGATTTTTACAAGAAGCTGATGAAGATGAGTCTCGAGGACGCACAGGAGATCGCCCGCGACTACGAAAGCGATGCGGTCGACGAGATGGCGATGCAGCTGTATCAGACACGCGTCCAGCACTGGCAGATGAAATCGATGGAGAGCCAACAGTTAGACTTCCCGGACGATCCAACCACGATGTACGATTGAACCGGGTCCTCGGGGTTGCGCCTCACTGCTCGTCGTGATTACTCGCTCCCGATACCGACGTTCTTGATCGAAACCGTCGACTCCTCGATCGTGACACTGAGCTCGTTGAGCCCGATCTCGGTGTCGTTGATCGTCATCGTCAGTCCGTCGAGTGTGATCGTGCGCTCGGCAACCGAGTAGGTGCGCTCGTCGATACGCATCTCGGGGAGACCATCGCTGGTGATCCGGATGTCCTCGAGAGTCAGATCGAGCCCGTCGATGGTGACATCACTCTCACCCTCACCCGTATGCTCGGAGTGGACGTTCGCGGCTCCAGTATCGGACGGGCCGGTGTCGGCGAGTACCGTTGCTGTGCCGGCACTCACGACTAGGACGCTGACAAGCAGGGCCACTGCGCCCCGCCGGAGGAGTGTCGAATTCTTCATGGGGAGCTGATCATCGACAGTTAGTGCGTGCGCCCATCAACGTGGCGATTGGCCACTGGCTCGGTCGCTTTGCAAGCTGCCCGGAGTGGCAGCGACCGGTTGATCTGATCGGCTCTCAGGTACGGGGTCTGCCGTCGACGCGGCTGCAGAGCAGCGCTAATGGCCCACTTTTCAGACATCGTCTTTCAGAGTACTACTGAGGTATGTGCAGCGTTCTCTGACGTCATCTCGTCACCCGCTCCCGGCCGCTTGCGCACGTGCCACGTCGGTGGGATCTTCGAGTTCGCCCATCACTTCCTCGAAGGCATCGGTCGCGGTGAGTAGGCCGACGATCTCCCCGTCGTCTTCGATGAGTGCGAGCTCTTGGTTTTCCTCCTGAAACCGATCGATCGCGTCGCTGACTTCCTCGTCGGCCGGCAGCGTCATCGGCGGTGTGGCGAGCTCTTCGATGGCGAGATCGCCATCCATCAGCTCGGTGAACCGTGTCGTGATGGCCGGCAGATAGACGACGCCACGGAAGTCCTGGAGACTGTCGCCGACGAGCGGATAGCGCGAGTATGCGGATTTCTCGATAATGGCACGGTTCTCGGCGGGCGTGTTCGTCGTCGAGAGGGCCGCGATCTCCTCGCGAGGGACCATGATCCCTTGGACCGGCACGTCACCGGCGACGAGTGCGTTCAGCACCTCGCTGCGTTGCTCGGTGTCGATATCGCTGCCGTCAAGCACCGTTTCGAGCCGTTTGTGTAGATCGGCCCGACTGTCGACGTCCTCGTCGCCGGACTCAAGCCACGCGCCGGTCATCTCGACGCCGACCAGCCCGAGCGTCCCCTTGGCGAACAGATCACCGAGGCGAAGCAGCGGCCAGATGAGCCACGTAAACCAGTACAGCGGCGTCGCGCCGTACCGACAGACCTGCCTAGAGCGTTCGACGCCGAGATAGGTCGGGGCCTGTTCGCCGTGGGTGAGATGCAGGAGGTTGATGATGAGAAAGCCGAGGATCGCTCCCGCCCCGACCGATGCGAGCACGGTCCCCCCGAACAGTGGCTCGAAGAGCGCGGCGAGGGCCGGCTCGGCGACGATCCCCACCGCGATCGAGGAGGCGGTGATCCCGATCTGACAGCCCGTGAGATAGATCTCGAGGTTTTGGGTCATCTCCCAGGCGCGTTCGAGTCCCGGCCCGGCGAACTCGGCTTCGGTGTACTGTTGGGCACGGGTCAGTGCGAACTCGATGGTGACGAAAAAGCCGTTCGCGAGGATCAACGCGAGTCCCGCGAGCAGCCGGATGGTGATCTCAGGAGTGTTCATATCGACTCACCTCTCGTGTCGGTGGTGGTCGCGTTGCCACGGTCCCGCGAGCGTTCGTCGATATCGATGGGATCTTCGAGTTCGCCCATCACCTCCTCGAAGGCGTCGGTCGCGGTGAGCAACCCGACGATCTCCCCGTCGTCTTCGACGAGTGCGAGCTCCTGGGCCTCGTCCTGGAAGCGATCGATCGCGTCGCTGACTTCCTCGTCGGCCGGCAGCGTCATCGGTGGGGCGGCGAGCTCCTCGATCGAGCGGCTCCCGCTTTCGAAGGCCTCGAACTCGGCCGTGAGTTCGGCGAGATAGACGATGCCACGAACGTCCTCCTCGCTTTCGCCAACGAGTGGGAAGCGGAGGTGTGGGTGCTCCTCGATGATGGCGAGGTTCTCGGCGGGCGTGTTCTCAGTCGAGAGGGCTGCGATCTCCTCGCGGGGGACCATGATGTTGCGAACCGGCAGTTCGGTGACGGCGAGTGCGTTCATCACTTCGGCGGAGCGTTCGGACGGCAGATCGCCCGCATCGAGCACCGATCCGAGATGGCGGTGCAGATCCGCACGGCCCTCGATCACGTCGGCTTCGGAGTCGAGCCATGCGCCGGTCATCTCGACGCCGAACAGCCGCAGCGTCCACTTTGCCACCGTATCACCGAGATCGAGGATCGGTCGGATCACGCGGGTGAACCAGTACAACGGTGTGGCCCCGTACCGACAGACCTGCCGCGAGCGCTCGACCCCGAGATAGGTCGGGGTCTGCTCGCCGTAGACGACGTGAACGAGGTTGACGATGACGAACGCAAGCAGTGTGCCGGCCCCGATCGTGGCGAGAACGGTGCCGCCAAACAGAGGCTCGAAGATCGCGGCGAGGGCCGGCTCGGCGACGATCCCAAGCGAGATGCTGGCGGCGGTGATCCCGACCTGACAGCCCGTGAGATAGATTTCGAGCTCTTCGGTCATCGCCCACGCGCGTTCGAGGCCGGTGACCCCGGGTTCCACGAACTCCGACTCGGGGTACTGACGGGCGCGCGTCAGCGCGAACTCGATGGCGACGAAAAAGCCATTGGCCAGAATAAGTACTGCACCGGCGGCTAGTCGCAGGAGTATTTCTGGTGGATCCATCGGCGCTACCCCGGGGTTATGAGATTCAGCGGGAAAAAGGGTCAGTTTTCTGCCTATCGGTGGCTTCGTGGTTGGCTGATGCTCATCATGATAGTGTAACGGAATGATCGCGTCGACGAGAGTGCGAACGGTTGCTCATTGACCAACAAGCCATCCCCGCTAGACAACGTATCCCCGGTAGCCATCGTATTGACCACAAATTCAATAAGTACCTATAAATATCACCTACCATAATATATCCTTGACGACTCATTTAGCGGACAAAAGTCTTCAATCTGCAATCTACTGTACCACATAAATCATTTCGAGAACGTCCTCGCGAAAGGCCTCCAGCCACTTCTGATGAAGGTTGGGAAGAAAGCCTACACAGCGGTTGATGGCGGCGATCAACTGGAAAAAGCGGTGTCCGGCAGACGGACATCGCTCAACGCTACAGATACGCACAGAGATGCTCCCTCAACGGCTCATACGTCCAAAACGGCCAAAACAGAACTGTTCAAGAATGGTGTCCATTACGGATCTCATTCAGTCATCCGATCGAACACATGGACAATACGCGAGCAGTTCGTGAACACGTTTTACGCCATCCGAGGGAGTCGAGATCAATGCGGGAATCGGTCGGTCGCTGCGGTGTAGTTGTCGGTTGATCGGTTGTCGGGATAGAGTACGCGATTCCCGCCCGCCTCCGGCCTCACTGGCATTCGGTCTAAAGGCTGGGATTCCCTCGCTGAATAAAGATGGAGCACTCGCTGCATCCAACGATATCTTTTTATAGCTCTCATTACTCGCTTATGTCTGTATACTGTAGATCGTTACCTCGTACCAGATTTGAATAAATATCGCCTATTTCACTGATTACCAGAGTGGTATTATTGCGACCTATGAATTCATGTATACGCCCTCACCTCCTTGCCGGTTATTGCACATTCACTATGACAGTAGTCTTCCGTCATAGATATCCTGTATGGCAGTACTTCTTTCATTACGTGCTTGGTCTTCTGATGCGACGTCACCGGTCTGCTGTCTACGAGCGGGGCTCTGTCGTGGCCGTTTGAGCGATTTCGTCTTCGACACGCTCCACGGCGGCTAAGAGAGCGTCAATGCTTCCGGACTCCGAAGACGAGTCGACATGGAAACGATACGCTGGTCCACCGATCGAGAGTGCACCGAAGACGCTTCCATCGGACTGGTGAACGGGCGCACCGACCGATCGGTATCCCCGTTCGAGTTCCTCGTTGTTGGTCGCATATCCCTGTTCTTGGACAGCTTCGAGTTCGCTCAAAAGTGTGTCTCTCTCGGTTATCGTCTCGTCTGTCGTGGCCGGAAGCCCACGCAGCTGTAGGATTCGTTCGATCCTCTCCGAGGGCAGTTCGGCAAGGACTGCCTTTCCAGGGGCAGAGTTGTGCATGTGGAACCGGCTTCCAACCTCGAGAAACTGACTTCCCGCTTCGGGGTTCGCTGGGCTAGGATCACCCATCATGTATTCGATGGAGTACATGAATCCGTTTTCTGCCACCGCGAAGTTGACCTCTTCGTTGGTGGATTCAGCGAGCCGATACACCTCCATTTTCGCCGGTCTGTACACTTCTCGCCGATTCCGTGCGTATTCTCCGAGCTGCAAAAATCCAAGACCGACGGAATAGCACTGATCCTGCCGAACCAGAAAGCCCTCCTTGGTGAGTGTGGCAAGATGGTTGTGAACTGTACTTTTTCCCAAATCCAACGCTTCAGCGATCTCGGTCATGGACGCGCCGTTTTGTCGTTCGATCTCCCGAACGATTCGAATCGACGTGAGGGTCGTCTCGACCGGACGCGCGTTGTCGTTGTGCATGGTCGTAGTGGGTACTCTAATCACCAAGATACCTAAGTGTTCGCAACACGTGAAACAGGATAGCGATCCTCACGCGAGAATCGTCTTCCGGTCCGTGTGAACTCGTGTATTCGTGGTTCGACGAGTTCGATCTTCGGTTGTGGATAGCGGCCGATGTCTCGCCACGCCCGAATCTAATAAGTAGAATTTACTACAATAATATTTCTACGAAAAACTTGAATTTTTCACACGGCGTGAACAGTCATCGCTACGTTCTCCTCCCGATCGCCGTGTCAATGCACATGGCCCTCATACAGCATGCAAGACGTACTTGTGCTAATTAATGAAAATAGAGGTGTTCGCATGGCGTGAAATGACATACAACAATCCATAGAACTAAGAAACTGAATATATAAAAAGACGCCTTTAAAGATATGCAGCAAAACCTCAATTAACCGTTGTAAGAGCGTCTCTGCGGCTTGTGCGAAAAAGCAGACATTATTGCCACTTAAGAAGGTTTTATACGATAGGGAAAAGTTGCACTGGGACATGGTGGCATCACCACCGGAGAGGTTAGCATGAGCGGAGAATCAACCCCGGAAGACATGAGTCCGGTTTCACCGGACAACCGGTCGATGAAGCTGTTTCAGTACATCCCGCTTTGGTGGGCCGCAGTCATCGTTGTCCAATCGATGGCTGTGGCGTTCTTCGCGATCTATCCACAGGGCGAGCTCAACCTGCTCCAAGTCATCGTTGCATCACTGATCGGGACCCTCATCCTGGGACTACTGTTCTTCCTCAACGGGTTCCCCGGATTCGAGGAGGGGATCCCGTTCGCCGTCCAGACACGTTCGGCATTCGGAATCCGTGGTGCGGCGATCCCCAACTACCTCCGGGCGATCCCGGGGATCATGTTCCTGGGCATCGGGAACTGGATCGGCGCATTGGCGATCAATACGATCACGACGACGCTGTGGGGCTTCGGAAATCTTCGGGTGTATTTCGTGCTGTTTGCGCTCCTGAACATCGTCCTCGCGTGGTCCGGCGTTGAATCCATTGCGTGGTTCGACTCGCTTTCGGCGATCGTGATCGTGGTGCTACTGTCGTACACCGCATACGTGATCCTCACGACACGATCGATCCCGACGGCACCGATCACGTACGGTGGGTCATGGGGACTACCGTTCGTCGGGTTTATCGCAGCAGTCGGTGGCCAGCTCATCACCGCCGCGCTGAACATATCGGATATTGCCAGACATTTGGACACGGAGCGCGGGTCGGTGAATCTGGCCGTGGGCAACATGCTGGGTCTCGTTCCAGCGTACCTGTTCATGTTGCTTGTCGGGCTCCTATTTAGTGTGACCACCGGGATCACGAACCCTGTTCGTGCGATAATGGCCGTCGCCCCGAGCCCGCTACTCGGGGCAGCCATGTTGCTGTTCGCGATTCTGGCTCAGATATCCACCAACCTCGTGAACAACCTCCTCCCCCCGACTCACGTCTTTCAGGATTCGCTGGGTGTCTCCTGGAAGCAGGGGCTGATCCTCACGTCCGTGCTCTCGTTCCTGACGTTCCCCTGGATGTTGTTCAGTAGTGCTCTGTTCTCCACGTTCATCCAGTTCTACTCCGCTTTCCTTGGCCCGATCGTCGGCATTCTGCTGGCGGACTACTGGGTCGCGAGAGAGCGCGACACGGACATCGAGTCGTTGTACAACCGATCCGATGGGTCGAAATTCTGGTTTGTCAGAGGATTCTCCGTGAGTGGTATTGCAAGCATGCTCATCGGAGTGGCCGTGAGCCTTCCCATTCTGGATCTGTCCTGGGTGATCGGCCTCCCGGCGGCTTTCGTCGCATACACTGTCCTCACGAAAGTCGAGATCAACGAGTACGCAGCCAACTCCCTGTCGGAAGACCGGACGCAAGCGCCGGGCGGTGACTAAGCGAAAGCCCACCGACCGACGAACCCGCTTCCGGATGCCGGAATCGGTCACAGTGAGCTCGAGAACGAGAATGCCGGACCAGTCCGGTCGCCCGGACGAGCCCTTCTCTCCCGTACTGTGCTTTCCGTTGTTTATATGTCTGTAAGTATCGGTAAGTTTCAAGTAGAAGAGCCGGTTCGTGTGATAGTGTGACGGTAGACCTAGTCATCGCGAACGGGACACTGGTAACACCCGATCGATTGCTCGACAGCGCCATCGCCGTCGACGACGGCGAGATTGCCGCGGTCGGCGACGAGCGAACGTTACCCGATGCCGACGAACGGGTCGATGCCTCGGACATGCTGGTGTTACCGGGCGTCGTCGATCCGCACGTCCACATCGACGGCTATCTCTCAAGGGACACCTACGAGGCGGGCACGAGCGCGGCCGCACTGGGTGGGATCACCAGCTGCATCAACTTCGCCTGGGAGGCCTGGACCGGCGATCTGAGCGTCTGGGACGAAGAGGGAACGCTGCTCGAAGCCGTCCACCGCCAGAAGGAGAAAGGTCAGCAGTCGCTGATCGACTTCAGCCTGCACGGGGCGATCACGCGCGAGGACCCCGCAGTGTTCGACGAGCTCGAAGAGGTGATCGACGAGGGCGTGACGTCGGTGAAGATGTTCACCGCCTACGAGATCGGGCTCTCGAACGGGTTCATGGATCACGTCTTCGAGCACGTTGCCGATCAGGACATCGTCGCCGTGCTCCACACCGAGGACGCCTCGGTTTGCAACCGTCTCGAAGCCCGACTGAAAGCCGAGGGCAAGAGCCATCCGCGCTACTACCCGCAGTCACGCCCGGATTACGCCGAAGCCATGGCCGCCGAGAGCGCCGTCCGCATGGCCCAGGAACAGGGCGCGAAATACTACGGCATTCACACGACCAGCGAGAAGGCCGCCGACGTGCTCGGGCGCTATCAGGACGACGGGAGCAAGGTTCGCGGGGAGACCTGTACCCAGTACACGACGCTCGACGAATCGATCTACGAGGAACAGGACAGCCTCCCGATCATGGCACCGCCGCTGCGGACGCCCGCCGATCAGGACGCTCTGTTCGAGCACCTGCACAACGGCGCGTTGAGCGTCGTCTCGACCGACCACAACGCGTTCAAGCGCGCGGACAAGACCGTCGAGAACTGGTGGGACAGTTCGTTCGGCGCGAACGGCCTCCAGACGAGCCTCCCCGTGTTCTACGACGAGGCCGTGAACCGGCGTGGCTACTCCCCGTCGTTCGTCGTCCGGATGATGTGCGCGAACCCCGCGCAAACCTTTGGATTCACGGAGAAGGGCACGCTCGATCCCGGCACCGACGCCGACATCGTCCTGTTCGACCCGAACGAGAGCTACACGATTACAGCGGAGGACAACGCCTCGATCTCCGATTACTCGATCTTCGAAGGCCGCGAGGTCACCGGGCGCGTCGAGCGGACCTACCTCCGTGGCGAGCCGATCGCCGACGACGGCGAGATCGTCGCCGAGCCCGGCTACGGGGAGTTCGTCGCCCGCGAGCGACCCGATTGGCAGACCGATCGATAACGCCGAGATTCCGGCAGTAGTTCCACCGGCCTTTTGTATGTGAACTTTAATGTAATTGTACCAATAGTCACTAAACAAAAAATATATAACGGTGTTTCTCGACGTGTGTTGTTGTATGCCAGAAAAGGGTACACCATGAGCGAGTCGAATTCCGAAGGACTGAGTCCGATCTCCGACGACCAGCGGTCGATGAGTCTCTCTCATTATATCCCTGTTTGGTGGGCTTCGTTCATTATCGTGCAGGGGTTTTCGACGGCGTTTTTCGGCGTGTATCCACAGGGCCCGCTGAACGTGCTCCAGGCCGGGGTCGCGATGTGTATCGGCGCGGTGACGTCGGCGGTTTTCTTCGTCCTCAATGGCAAGTGGGGCTACGAGAAAGGGATCCCGTTCGTTGCCCAATCGCGTGCCGCGTTCGGCGTCCGGGGATCCGTGATCCCGAACCTCGTCCGATTGCTTCCCGCAATCATCTGGCTTGGTATCGGGAACTGGATCGGTGCCTTGGCGATCCAGAGCATCACCACGTCCCTCTGGGGGTTCGGCAACGTGCAAGTGTACTTCGCGCTGTTCTTGCTGTTGAACATCGCTCTCGCGTGGAACGGGATGTCCTCCATCAAGTGGTTCGACTCGATTTCGGCCGGAATCATCATTCTCCTGCTGGCGTACACCGTCTCCGTCGTCGTTTCGAAGCAAGGGATCTCGACGGCCTCGATCAACTACGAAGGGACCTGGGGACTGCCCTTCTTCACCATCATCGCAGCCCACGTCGGGACGGCAATGGCCGGTGCCCTCAACGCGGCTGATCTCAGTCGCCATCTCGAAAAACGCCGTGGATCCTGGAACCACGTTCTCGGTCATCTCCTCGGTGTCGCCCCGGCCATGCTCTACATGGCACTCGTCGGTGTCATCTTCGGGACGTCCATCACGACGGACACGCAAAATCCCGTCTTCGCGATCATGCAGATCGCACCGAACCAGACCGTGGGTGTTGCGGTTATGATATTCATCCTGGCCGCACAGGTGTCGTCGAATCTGACGCTGAACCTCATCCCGACCGTGCACGTGTTGCAGGACGCCATCGGGACCTCATGGGAGCGGGGCCTGATCATCACGAGCGGGCTCTCCGTTGTCACGTTCCCGTGGGTGCTGTTCTCCGCCGAAGGCGGCATTTACTTCCTCATGATCAACGCCTACTCCATCCCACTGGGTCCGGTTCTCGGTGTTTTGCTGGCGGACTACTGGGTGTTCAGAGCCGAAGACACCTCCATTCCGTCACTGTACGACAAGAGCCCGGACTCGAAGTTCTGGTACGTGCGTGGGTTCTCCGTCACGGCCATCACAAGCGTCCTGATCGGGTCCGTCGCGAGTCTCGCCTTTCTGGATCTGTCCTGGATGATCGGCCTGCCGATTGGCTTCGTCTCCTACGTCGTCTTGCAGAAAACGCGTTTCGAGGAACGTAGCGCCAACTACTTCTCCGAGTCGACGTCACCGGCAGCGGACTGACCTCGTTCGGCTCCCGTTCTATCGTGTTCGGAGAGTCGCTCACACCAGCAAGAGATCTCTATCGGTTCGGCGGCGTAGATCGTCCGAACCCCAACCGAAGGAATCGTCGCCCTTCAGAGCGGGACGGCTGTCATTGGTCGATGGACACCACAGTGGGACACTCGGAGTTCAGTATCACCGACTGCGTAACGCTTCCAAACGCCGTTTTCCCTGCCGGTGACCGCTTCCGACCCGCGACGACGATATATCGGGCGTTCTGTTCCACCGCGTACTCGACGATCCGACTCTTCGGATTCCCGATCAACCCGACGGGTTCAGCAGACACATCGAGATCTGCAATCGCGCTTGCTGCTGCTTCCGTTGCCGCTTCCCGCACTTCACCGTCGCTGATCTGAATGTTCGGCCTGGTAGCGTGTACACCGTCCATTTTGACCATTTCGGCTTTGGTCAACGCGTGTACTGCCTGTATCGTGTCATCGAAGGCTGTCGACAGGCTCTCCGCTTCCTTGATGGCTTTCGATGCTCGATCCGAGCGATCTACTGCAGCGATGATCACCATGGCCGGCCCTTCCGAGAGAGGGGTCTTACGCTTTTCCCTTATAGTAACAAATTTGAATAGATAGGGTCTGCTTTGAGGATATTCGGATGAATCTCGGGTCGAATTGCGTGTCAGTCAGCCAGTGCGGCCACTGTTTCTGTGGACACCTCAGTAACCATTGGACACCCTTCGTTCTCTCCGCTTTGCGATGGCCGTGTGGATCCCGTTCGGAGAAGGGGCGGACAGCAGACCTGCACGGAGCCATGTCTGCAGTCAACTACCCCGCCTTACTCGCAGCTAAAGCAACTCCTCCGTCTCTGTTTCGTTCTCAGAACGTGGGGTTGTGGGAATGTATGACGACCAGGCCACGCTCTCCAGTTGCGATACGGTGTTTGCAACTGTATCTTAACTGAGAGAGCAAACAAAGAAAAATCTTTCGATTCATATGGAACATGTGATCATGTCATTGAATCACAGGACTGCGGTATGGCGTGGAAACGAGCGAAGACTCCGGACCTCGAATAGCGGAGAACTGTCATTGCATTATCCACTGCACACCTAGCATCCTGACGTTCTGTATGCGTATCACGCTTTGACATCGAGCGTAGATGAATGAATCTGTAGACATAACTACGAGGAGAAATCCAACGGTTCGATCGAAACAAGCACGGCGAGAACGGCAGCGCGACGTTCGTCGAATTCCTCGACGGGCTGATGACGTGGCGGAGGTCACAGCCCAGCCTCGGTCAGCAACCGTCGGACGTGCCGGTCACAGTACTCGACGTCGAACTCTCGGTCGAGATACTGCTGGGCGAGCGGAACCGTCCACGCATGCGCGTCGAGACCAGCCTCTGCAGGCGGTTCGTGGAGCGCATCGACGAATCGCCGATGTTCTGACTCGGAGAGTTTTGCCGGCCGTCCGGATCGAGGTTCGTCGTAGACGACGTCCTCGAACGGCTCGTCGGTGAGCCGTTCGAGACGGGTGAACCACTTCGAGGCCCAGGTACTGGAAAACCCGTAGAGCGCGGCGGCTTCCCCTTGGGTTAGATCGTCGATTTCCTTGAACGTGATCGCCGCCATCAGACGTTGTGCAGCGTCAGCATCATCGACCTCCGCCAGAACTCGGCGGAGGTCTTCAGCGGAGACGCTTTCGAGAGCTGTCATACCACCACAAATGAACTAGAGATACATGAACTTTTGTCTGCTAGTATATAGGATGTATTTCATTATCGAAAGACAAACTTATCTCGGATCTTGTACGGTTCCTGGTCCCACAGCCGTCAGCGGACCCCCTCCCTCCTTCCGCAGGTTTATATGTACGATCACACAGACACACTCGTAGTTCCGCTGGAGAACCCATGACCGACTACGACGACCTCTTCGACGACACCGCGCCCGACGACAGCGTGTTCACCGACAAAGGCGCACTCGATCCGTTGGGCGACCCCGAGGAGATTGTGGCTCGCGAGGACCAACAACGTGAACTGGCGACCCTGCTCAACGGGGTCCACGAGGGCTATCTCCCGACGACGGTGTCGATCTACGGACCGCCCGGCACCGGCAAGACGCTCGTCACTCGGCGTCTCTGTGAGGCGTTCGCCGCCCGCACCGACGTGATGGCCGTCGAGTACGTCAACCTCAAGGAGTGTCGCTCGCTGTTCAGCGCCGCCAACGAGATCCACTTCGAGCTCACCGGCGAGAAAAAGGGTGCCTACGAGGGTCTCGACGGCGTCTTCGAGGGGATCTGGGCGGCGCTTGCGGACTATCCCGAGTGGACGGTCCTGCTCCTCGACGAGATCGATCAGCTGCGCCACGATACGAACTACGACCCAAGCGAGTTCTTCTATCGGCTGTTGCGCGGCGAGGGCAAGCGCACACACGACGTCCAGCTGTCGGCGTGGCTCCTCAGCAACGAACTGCTGGAAGTCGATCTCCGACTCGATTCGCGCGTCGAGAGCGCGATGGGTGGCGAGGAGGTGTTCTTTCCGCCGTACGGGAGAACGGAGCTCGAAGCCCTACTGGAGCCACGCGTCGAGCGGGCGTTTCGTGAGGGGGCCTTACCCGAATCAGTGTTCTCGGAGGGTGTTCGGGTGGCCGCAAACCGATGGGGCGACGCCCGGAAGGCGCTGCGCCTGTTCCGCCAGACCGGCGAGACTGCGACCGAACGCGGGCTCGAGCAGGTGAGCATGGCCTGTCTCGAGGCCAACTACGAGACGACCGAACGCGACGCGGTGCTCGAGAGACTCTCCACGCTGCCGCGGAATCACTTCCTGGTGTTGGTGGCGATCACGGGCTACCGACAGGGCGGGACGATCGTCCAACCCGTGACGACCGACCAGATCGAGTCGTATTTCGCAACCGAGCAGGTGCCCGAGGCGTTGCAACTCGGCACGCGGGCGATTCGGGAGGTCGTGACCGACCTCGAGACGATGGGGCTGGTCGAGACGTGGATCGAGTCCCGTGGGCAGGGTGGACGGGTCAAACAGCTCGCAACCAGCTTCGAGCCGGAGTGGGTGCGGGCGGCCTACCACGAACAGCGGGCCGGGACGCCGACGGCGGTCACCACCGCGTCGTCGGATGGCACCGAATCCTGACGGGCGCTCGATGGACGCTGTCCGCTGGGTTGACGGTCGACCACGACGTCGTTGACGGCAGCTGTCAGATGGATGGATGATTGGTGCAGTATCGTGTCGGGCTCACAGAGCGAGTGTCATGGGAGTTCACTAGCGCGGACGTTCGGGATCGACTCCCGCCTGTTTCACTTTCACCCCGCTCGAGGAACTTTTTCGGTCCCCGCCGCCGAATGGGAAACCATCGCATCCATGGATAGTCATCACCGGATCGTCCGATCATGGCTCGATTCACGGGTAGTGCGGCCAGCAGCAGTCCGATGGGTGGTACGATGAGCGTTCCACCGAACGAGCATGACGATGGAGGCTCCGAGCGCGACGCGATCCTTTCGATTCTGGCCGACCAGATCCGCGAGATCGACGCCCGGCTCGACCGCCTCGACGACGAGATCGACCCCGAGGATCTGGAGGCCCAACGAATGCAGGTCAAATGGACGCGGACGCTCGGCTATCTCTCCGGACAGTATCGCAAGCTGATGAAAGACACCGACATCGACGAACTCGAAGAGGACGTCGAGTTGCTCGAAACGGTCGCTGGGATGGACGATCGATGACCAAGCGCAGTGTCGAAACCGATTTGGCGGAACTGAGTGAGGATATCCTCCACGACCTCAGCCACAAACAACGCTTTGCGCTGCTGTTGAAAGCCACTGAGGACGACCGTGAGCAGTGGAAAGAGCGGTTGGTCGATACCATTCCGACCGCGACCTATCGTGGGCCCGATCCGGCCTACAGGAATCGAGGCTACATCCTGTTCGAGATGGCCTCACGAGCGTTCTACGAACTCCACACTCTCGCATTGCGATTCCAGTGGCTCCAGAGTCGGCGAACTCATCAGGAGCTGCTCGAGCTGCTCACGGACAACGACGATGAATCTCTCCCCGACCCGATTCGAGAACCCGAGACGAACCCACTGCTGCTGCTCGCCGAACTGTACATCACCTATCACGCCTACGAGCGCTTTGCAGCGCAGATCGTTGGCGTCGATCTAGAGACGTGGGCGATATCCCATCTCGATGGACAACAGATCCTCGAGTTGGTCGAAACGCTTCTGGACAGCTATCCCGATCTTCTCAACCAAGCAAACACCGAGTTCGAGCCCGTTCCCGAAGCGGAGCTTGAGGTGGCCGACGAGTACCTTCCCGGCGAGTTTCCCGAGGAGCCTCTCGATCAGCACGCCCTCCACGAGTACAGCCTGCTTGTGGACGTCTTCGACTATCAATTCGAGACGATAATGGCGGACCCGGGCCATCTTGGACTGTAGAACGGAGCGCTGATTCGCACCATGACCAAACGAAGCCTCGAAAACGATATCGAGGCGTTGAACCAGGAGGTCCTCGGGGATCTCTCCCACGACGAGCGATTGGAGCTGCTCCTCGAGGCGAATGCGAACCGCAAAGACAGCTGGCGAGAACGTCTGGCCGAGACGGCTCCACGGGCCATCTACGAGCAGATGGAGGTGGGCCTGACCCGTCGCGTGGAGGTCTCCTACACGATGGGACAGACAGCGACCGTTCACCTCCAGTCGAGTGCGCTCCGATATCTGTGGGCGTCGTCGGTGTTCGAGTACTCGGCCCAGGTCACGCTGGCCGACGAGGAGTTGCCACCCCATCCACTGGTTTCGATGGACGACTTCGACCCGACCGAGTTCCTCGTGGAGCTGTACGTTACCACCGACGCCTACCGACGGTTTGCCACCGAGGACCTGGGTGTCTCGCTCGAGACGTGGCTAGCGGGAGTGCCGGAGGGTGCTTCCGTCGTTGCTAGCGCGACCGACATCCTCGATGCGGAGGCCGATCGACTACAGCGACTCCAGGACGACTCGGAGCCGCTTCTTGGGGTGGCCGCGGACCTTCCCGACGATTTCGACGCCGCAATCGACGAGCGCTATACGATCATTTCCGACTTCTACAACGACGTTCTCGGAACGTGACGCGATATCGCATCGACATCCATCGCGTACAGCCTTGTGATCTTCCGTGCATCGGCAGCGTGTGATCTAGCTGTCTCACGTCGCCACGTCGTCCGATGGTGATCCGATCTCGACGGCAGCAACGGGGTCTTGGGTTCCCGTGTGAGTGTTTCTGTGGGTCGCGTTTTCGAGAGTTGCGGTGGCGTCCGTGTCGACATCACAGTGGGCGAGGATGACGCTCCGCCAGCGATCCAGTGCTGGTAGTGTCGTGAACACCGCCTCTCTGTCGGCTGGACCAGCAAACAGCTCGTAGTCGGGATCGAGGTCGAGTTCCGTTGCGATCCCGTAACAGACATCGTCCCAGCGGGCCGCGCGAGCGATCGGCCGCTCGTCGTCGGCCGTTCGGGGCTGTTTGTGTTCGGATAGCGACGACCACCACGGCACGAGCCACGCCTGCCATTTTCGGTGGCCGCCGTTGCCCGTGGGTTCGACGATTCCGAGGGCGGCCAGCTCGTCGATGTTGCGGTCATACGAGGCCGTGGAGATGTCTGCGCGTTTGATGATCGTGGCTCGCCCGAGTGGCTCGTCGGCGACGAGCAGCGTCTTGAGGACCGACTGCATCGTCGGTGGCAGCGCGGGCATGAGTCGCTCGGCGGGCAGCTGTGTGAGCGCGTACAAACTGTTGGTAATATGATTTCTTTATTTGCTACCTGTTGTGACTGTTTGCCAGGCGATTCATCTCGTCGGATTTTGGCTTGTGAGTGTTTCTGTGCTGTATCACACCCCTTGCTCCTGCCCAGCAATCGGTTTGACCTGGAGTTCTCCAAAACCATACTGGGAGTGCGATCCGACTCGTGTGAGACCGTTCTTCGCGGTTTCTACTGGCCGATCGCCGCGGTAGCGCACGATCTGCCCATGGTCAACCGTCTTGAGGTCGAATACCTTACGCTGTTCGAGGATCTTCTCCTGACGGAATCGCAAGTCCTCGCTGCTCTCAGCCCACCACCACGGTACGGGCCGATCGTTCACCGCGGGATACTCCGACTCCAGCACGAACGGCGTCACCAATTCGATGAGGTACGTCTCTGCGCCGTCAAGCCGCGAGTAATCAAGCGTGTCGAGATCAACCATCTGTGTGTCCTTCAGCATGACTTCGCCGTAACCGTAGTTACGCTTCCCGCCGAACTGGTGTCCGTCCAGTACACCTTCGCCAAGCGGGAGTACCGTTGGGTCATTGGTGTGCAGGTAGGCGTGAACGTACCAGTTCGTGGTCCGTCGTTGCTTCCGCTTGTCCTCCCGGCGACCCATGATGGTTTCGTGAGCAAGCGTCGGGTGACCCCCGTGGACACGGAGGTCGTGGGTGTTCAGTGTGTCGCGGGCACGACCGTCGAGAAGCCAGGTGTGTGACGCCTGCCGCTGGATGAAGAGATCGTCATACGCTTCCACGTCGGGGAGCCCGCTGCCGAGATACGGCCGGACACCCGACTGACTGTGTTCGTCGGGGAAACGACCGAACTGGCCGGGCACGAACACGCCGTGGCTCGCCGAGAGCGTAGCGTGTGTCTCGGGATCGAGCCGGTGGCCGAGCGCATGCAGGATGGCATTGCCCGACACGTAGTAGGGATGGCCGATGTAGTCCATCTGCAGTTCCCAGAGGACCTGCTGAATCCTCGTCATCGGTCGGGCCTCCACGCGGCGAAGTCTTCGAGATACTGGAGTGCGGTGCTCCACGACTGGATGCGGCGGAGATTTGCATCGAGGGTCATGTCGTATTTGTCGCGGTCGGTCGCAAGTGGGTGCGCTGTCAACCGATTCCACACTGCCGCCCACGATCGCCAGGGGCGGCTTCCGAGCCGAGCGGCGGGTCGTTCCTTGCTGTTCGCATCGATTCGAAGCGTAAACCGCTCACCCTCGAAGATCGTTCGAAACGGCTCGATTTCGTCTGGTGGGGAAACGGTGAGTCGGAGGGCAGCGAACGCGTTGTCATTGCGGTAGTTGTCGAGCAGCGCCGCTACGAGGAGCGTGTGATACTTCAGACTGGTGTAGGGGTGGTAGACGGACTCGTTGAACTCAGCGGCCACGTCACTTTCCAGCCACTGCTCGTGGGCGCTTGCAGCGTTCTCGATGGTGAGGAGGTCACGCACGTCGCTCTCGACGACCCCCTGTGAGAACTCACGGTGGTCGTAAACGGGGTCGCCGGTAAGCAACGAGAGCCGATAGCGATCCTCGTGAGTCGGGACGGTCCGCTCTCGTATCTGCTGTGGGCGTGAGAGCGCCGCCGCATCGTGGTCTGCACCCTCAGGGACAGCCTGATTGACGGCCACCCCAGCGAACGTCTCCCGGGCATCGTCATGGCTCTCACCCGTGAACTTGTGGGCGTCGTGGCGCAACGCCGCGAGCATCACGTCGTTCATGGCCCGGCCTCGATACGCTCGGCGAGTGCCGATGCGAACCCGGGCAGATACTCATCAGCCCACTCGGCGTCCTTGTCGTCCATCCCCTGTGTGCTGGTCTTCCCACGATCGAACACCCGACAGAGTTCGGTGTCGGTGTAGAGCGGATTCACTAGCTCACAGTCGACGATTCCACCGCCGAAGTTCCGGGCACCGCCGAGTTGGTGCATGAACTCCGTTTTCCTTTCATTCAGTAATTCGATAGATTCAACGAGCAGGCCGACGAACGCGGGTTTGGGCTCCCGAAAGGACAGATGCCAGGTGCCGTCGACGTTCGCGACGGCGTCGATCGTGGTGTTTCGCAGCGGTTCGCGGCCGTCTTCTTGGTTCCGTGAGACGACGTTTCGATTCAGCCGGCGGTAGTGACCTTCCGCTTGGCCACGCGTGTACTCCACGCTCGAACGGACGGGCGAGAACGTGATCGGCCGGCGCATCACCTTGCCAGGGCGATTCTCGAATCCGCCGAAGAGGTCCAAGATGACGCATCCGTCGCCGTCGTCGGTGTTGAGACAGTCGCCTTTTGGGTGATACCCGGCGTCGAGATCGCGTGCGTACACATCTTCCTTTCGGAAGTTGGCGTTGGCCTCACCGGGATGGCAGGCGGTACCGCCGCGCTCCTGCACGACCTGCTCCATCCCGTGACGGAGCCACCCCGATAGCGAGAATGCGGGAATGATGCCGCCGATCTGGTTTTGTGGATCCGTGTCTTCGTAGTTCCCGTTCGAGGCATGGTGGCGATCGGTCATGATCGTATCGCCAATGACGAGTAGATCCGACTGAAGGCGGACGTACACGTCTCGGATCTCCGATGGTGGTGTCCCAGCGTCCGTAGCGTTCGCCATTAGCTCACCTCCTCTCGACGAAACGCCGCCGAGCCCTCGTCTGCGTCCGCGTAATCGAGCACGGCCGCGGGCCCCTCGTCGGCGGTGAAGACGAGGCGATGGCCCTGGGTCGCGGCGTCACCCCGCAGTGTCAGTCGACCGCTGACGACGATCTCGGCAGCGCCCGTGGTGGGCGTGGTGATCGTGCCGTGGTCGGGAAGACAGCGCGCACAGTGGATCGTGGCGGTGGTCCATCGGGCTTCGTCCGAGAGGCGATGAGCCCCTAGCGCGACGTCGCTGCCCTCGCCGATCGAATGATGACATGACGAACACTGGGCGAACGAGCCGGTGCCGACCCCAGTCCCCGAGAGTACTTGTTGTGGAGTGGTCGAAATGGTGGTGACAGTGTGTTCGACAGTCATAGTGGTGTTCGGATGTCGGATACAGCCGGGTCGGTGTCTTTCGTGGTTGATGTGTTCTCGTTGCTATTGGTGGCCATCCCCTTCCGTCGCTTGGCGTAACTCACTGCTTCCGTCGCGTTGTCCTGTGGCATGCGCTCCCCGCGATCGATCGCTTGATCGATTTCGTTGATCATGTGGATCCCGGCGAGTACCTTACGGACATCGCACTCGGAGTAGATCCTGACGATGTGGGTCGGAACGTCGCCATCATAGCGTACTGCTTCGCCGTCCGTGCGGCGATAGGAATCGACGAAGATGACGGTCGCGCTAGGGAGGGCGACCGGCCCAGAACTGTCGAGGTCTAGGATACGATTATCGGTTGGAAGCTGTTCAACATCGTTTTCAATCGTTTGGGGCGTAACCATTGATGCTCTCGTCTCCCGAGAGCGAGGTCCCGCGCTGCAACGCGGGGCCAGTCCGATTCTGACAGCGCCTCGCTCTCTGATCGCGGCTACGTCTCTCAGCATCTTAAACTTTGCGTAGCAAATGTGCTATACAGGTATGCTAACGGAAAAGGTATAGCAAATGGTTACGTATAGGGTCACGTATGGCGACGAGACAACTACAGATGGTAAATGAGGATCATCAACCGAGCAAGTCCGAAGAGCGAGTCTTGGAATTTCTGCTCGAAGGGCGTGACGAGGGCTGTCCGTGGGGGCGCGCGAATCCAAAACTCATTCGCGAACACACAGGGATGAGCAAAAGCACGGTCGAGTATGCGCTGCGGACGCTTCGGACGGCCGGGTGGGTTCGCAACCCTGCCGAGGGAATTTACGAATACAATGAAGACCCACGGGAGAACAAAGACGGCTGAGCTTAGAGTGTAGGCGGTGGTAGTGTTCAGCTTAGCTGCGTTTCTAGTTTTCTAGTCAACAAGAACGATCACTGTCTATTGGTTTCGTTTGTAGAATCAGTCATTCTCCGATGTTCTGGGTAGTTCACCGATATACCGCTCGCGGTTGTTGGCGATCTTTCTCACTGTCGAGCGTGCGATGCCCGTTCGGCGCGCGAGCCCGCGTTTGCTCGCACCCTTATCGAGTTCATCGAGGATCACGACGGCCGCCTCATAGTCGTCGTTGGGCGTCAGATATCCTTCTGGACCCACATCGAAGCCAAACGGCGGGCGACCGTGCCACTTGCCCTGTTCGCGGCTCGCGGCGATGCCTTCGGTGATGTTGTCGCGTTTGATCTCGGCTTCGAGCTCCGCGAACGTCGCGGCCACGGTCAAGAACGCGCGCGCGTGTCGGGGTCGCGGTCGCCGGGATCGAGGTAGATGCCCATATCGAGGATGTGGAGCGCGACTTCGTTTTCGTCGACGATTCGTTCGACGGTCGCGGCGAAGTCTCGTACTGACCGCGAGAGACGTGAAACCTCCGAGGCAATCACGCGCTCGACGTCACCGTCTTCGATGGCTTCCATCAACTCTCGGTACCCGTCTCGGTCGGTGTCGGTGCCGGTCTGCTTGTCGGAATACACTTCGATAACGGAGGGTTCGACACCGAGACGGTCGGTGGCGTACTCGCTGGTGCGCTGACGTTGGCGTGCAAGATTTTGGTCGGTGGTGCTGACGCGACAGTAGAGGGCGGTTTTCGGGGTCATCTGGAGGTACTTTGTGCACCCCCGGTGTTGACTTAAAGATATCCACCTTTACGCCAGTCTGGCGAGAAACTATAGTTTTTGACCATGCCACTAAGCAGCAATTTGGTTCTTATTTTCGAATCGAACGGCCTGATTCGCTGACTCATGCTGATCCCGCCTGTGCCGCAGCGAGCCATCTTTTCTCCAGGGTGGAGAGAACCGTTCTCTTCTTTCCCACCTATTCTGGCTTGCTCCCCCGCTCAGAATGGTCCACCGGTAGCCAGGAGATACTTCCAGAGAGGCTTAAACCGCATATAGCAATACATTTTGGTTGGCTCGTCAATATATTGTTTGTGGGTTTGTGGCGACGGAGCAATCATTGAATGGTCGTCATTTCTTCGGCGCGTGAGATGAATCCGATCTCGCCGGCCCCCTGTAATGAAGCACATGGATCATTGCAGCCTGCAACAAACCCGCCCACATTTATACACAAAGCACCCGGTAACAAAGACGACTCCAAAATGGTCCGCTACGCCACCTACATCCGCGCCTCCACCGACACCCAAGAGACCGTCCACCAGCGCGACGCGATCAACAACTGGCTCGACGACCATGACGCCGACCCGAACGACGTCGACCGCTACGCCGACCTCGGCTATTCCGGCTCAGACCCCGGCCGCGAACAGTTCTCCGAACTCATCGACACGATCGATGCTGGTGAATACGAGTACGTCGTCGTCTGGGAAATCTCGCGGTTGGCCCGCCTCGGTAGCATCTACCAGCGGTTTTCGAGCGCTGCGAAGACGCCGGAACCACTGTGGCGATTACTGATGGGTGGATCTCCGAAGTACGTCCCGATGGCACTGGGAAGTTGATCGCGGACATCTCCGCCGCCGTCGCCGAAGAAGAACGCCGACGACTCATCAAGCGCGTTGAGGCCGGTGTCGCTTCCGCACAGGAGCAAGGCAAATGGACCGGACGGGTTCCCACCGGCTTCCACCATAACGACGACGGCTATCTTCAAGTCCTCCTCGACCCCGACCGCGAAGCTGGTGAGGTCGGCTATCTCGAAGTTCGCCGAGCGCTGGAGCGCGTCAACGATGACGAGTCCTACCGAGCGGTCGCGCGCGATATGCCGAACCTCACCCGGCAAGGTCTCATGAAAATCGACAAAGATCCCGCCCGACGCGGGTGGTATCTTGGAGCCGAAGCCGACGATAAGCGTGTGAGCACTGCGCTCGATGCTTTTGCCGAATCTAGTGAAACACGTTGAAGGCGAAGCAGTCAATAAGCCCGTGTAGCGGTGCTCCAACGAGGTTCAACGCTGTACGAACCCGGAGTTCATTGCGTGCGAGCGAGCCGCGCAGGGCGCGGTCGTTCGGCCACCTTCGTTCCTCGGCGCTCTTCTGTAGTACAGCGGAACCGAGTCACGGAGGTTAGGGCATCCCACCGACAGTAGTCGTCCATGTCCAAGGAACGCGCTGCGCTCGGCGGGATGCTTGAGCAACTCGTCGACCTCGGAGTAATAGAGTTCTGCCCCGAGCCGCTCAACGCCATCGTCGAGCGGCGACTCAAGGCTATCTTGACCACTCGAACCTGTCCAAACTGTGACGCCGATGCTCTCCACGCTCTCGACGGCTCAACGCGGATCTGGTGTGGGCGCTGTGGCTGGAAAACCACCTATACTCGTGGCACACCGTTCTACAGCTCGGAACTCGCCGGGAGCGAGTTCCTCGTCGCCTTCATCCTCTACGCTGATACCCTCCTCAGCATCAATCAGATCGCGCCGCTGCTCGACCACACTTACAAAACCGTCTTCGACGCGATCAAGAACATGGAAGCTGCGTTCGCTCGCGGCTTCCCCACCGTCTGGGACCGTATAGGTCACAGAACCACTGGACCGACACAGGTCGATGAGACCCAGCAGGTTTGCTCGGGATTCAAGGAGCAAGACCCACCGCGGGACGGACTGTCCCGCGGCGGGTCGCCAGAGGGCGGACGGACACGGTGGATGGGAGAACAAGGCGACGAGATGACGCTCGTCGCGGCGTGCCGCGACGTGCTGCGTGTCGTCTTAGCCGAGGAAGGCTCAGCGTATGATAAGAATCTCGGTCCAGTGATCAAGGTAGCAGGCGATCTCTCCCAGCCGTTGGGAGAGATCTGGACCGATGAGTTACCGGCCTACCAGGGCATGGAGTACGATCACCAAACCGTGGTTCATGACGAGCACTACGTCTCAGATGAGGGAATTCATACGAACCAAGCTGAGTGTCTCTGGTCGTTGTTGCAGCCGTGGCTAGCGAAATTTCGCGGCCTGCTCCAAGCAGGGCTTGGAGCAGGCCGCTCGGACCTATGGGTTCCTCCGGTCGTTGAATCTCGTCGGGGCACTGATCCATAGCCTCATCGATTGCGTCGCTGTCAATGCATTCCGCTAATCTACACAAGAGCGACCGCAGAAGTACAGAGAAGAACGACTGCGGAAATGGGATTTCTATAACAGATGGGTTCTCTACGGCATCCACGACGACCTCCCACGTTTGTGAGTTCTTGATGGTCTCACCTCTCGGGATCGAATCGTTCGGCCAATACCGACAGTAACTCCTGTTCCTCAGTTTCGATACCTCCGGACACGATGACAACAATAAGATATGGAATTGCGAATACGATTGCGGCGACCATCAGCAATAAGAATCCGTCGATAGGAAGTATCGCCGAAAGGGAGTACGTGCCGACGGCGATGACCGCTCCCCCCACACAGGGATATACCACGGTCTTTTGGATTGGATGAGCCCCGTTAAGCGTATAGAGTTGGTAGGAATAGAGACCATTGAGCATAAAATAAGCGACAGTCGTCGCAATGGCTGCCCCCACGTAGGAATACTCCGGTATGAGGATAAGGTTCAATACGAAGTTCACCACCGCGACGGCCACATTGTCGAGCATCATGGTTTTCGTTTTTCCAAGGGATGTCAACATATTGCCGTTTGGACCGACAATCGTGTGCGATAAGAACCCAGTAGAGAGCACGACAAGCGCTACTGCTCCCGTGACGTATTTCGGTCCGAACGTCAATCGGATGATTTCGCCGGGAAACATGACGAGAAACGCGAACAGCGGAACAGTAAATATGACTATCCATTTCACCGCTAATTGGTACATCCGGCGCATTTCAGTCATCCGTCCGTCGGAGTGCATCTCAGAAACCACCGGCATGAACACGAATCCAACCGAGCTCTGGACGAGCGTGAGCAGAATGGCAGTCGGATATACCGCGTTGTAGATACCGACGACACGAGTTGAGGAGAAGTATCCGAGCATCAGCGTATCGAGGCTGGTGAACACAAGCGAGACCGCCGCAGTAATCATTAGCGGTGCCGAGAACGAAAGAAGTTCTCGGCGGATGGAGACGGACCGGAGACGTTTCAAAAGAGGTGTGTGTCGAACGAGGTAGTAAACGCCGACCATCCCTGCCAATGCATACGACAGGACATATGCAGCGGCCATCCCTGTCGCCGCGAACCCGAGCGTGAAGAAGACCGCTATCAATCCGAGACGACTCACAGGGAGCGCGATATTCTGAATATAGACTTTTGGGAGCGAGCGCTGATTTCCCCGCATTGCTCCGACCGCGAGCTTTGCGATAGCCGCGAACGGTATTGCCAGCGAGAACAGTCTAATCACCGGCTTAGTGGCAGGAGCATCAAACACGTCTCGCGCCAAAGGACCCGCTGCGAAGAACAAGACCGCCGTCGCGCCGAGCGATAGTGGAATGACAAATTTAAGCGAGGCGATCAGAACACTTCGCTTGAATACGTCAGTATCGTCCCGCGGAAGATACCGGCTGACGCCGGTGTCCAATCCAACAAGTGCCATCGTTGAGGCTATCGTCAATATCGTGAGTCCTATCGAGATTGCTCCGTATCCTCCGCTCGGGAGAAATCGCGCGATCAAGAGTCGCCCGACAAACGAGAGGCCGCGTCCGAGAACGAACCCAGCGAAGAGTATTCCACTCTCCTTGAGAATGAGACCGAAGAGGGAATCGAGCGTTTGAGCCACGAATCAACTTTCTAACGTTGAAGTATTAGACCGCTTCGAAACGCGAATTCAGCACGCTTGCGATAGTAGTAGCTGGTCTGATCTCACGGGAACCCGCTAGCACCGATTGCTTCGGTACCCGAAATGCCCACCTGCTTCGTTGATGGCGGAGCAGGCTCCGCAACTCCCGCATTGAGAACTCTCTATCCCAGGTCCAGAATGTAGTGTGATCCGGCGATTTCTCTAGCCCGTACACATCAAAAATTCCGGGCATCACGTTGAAGTAGCCCTCACAGTGTCGGAGCAGTTTCCCGATTTCCTCGTATTGCAGCAGCATGTCAGTTTTGAGTCACTCAGCATACTCACTATCGTCATCTTTGTCGGCGACAGCAGATGTGTCTGGATCGTAATCTGCAGAAGGAAGCGGTGATCAATAGAATATGGAAAAGGAACTCCACCTACTTCAGCCGACTAAGTTAACAGTGCCTGCTATAGAGTGATGTCATCGAAGAAATAAAATCATTCCCAATCTTCAAATTCGCATTCCTACCAACAACCTTTTCTAAACCATTATCCCCAAATTGTGCCCTGAGCTGCCTGTTTTCAAGCAGCTCTCGGACATGAGTGCGAGCAATTTCTGTTTCACTAACGTCAAACAAATATCCAGTCTCATCATGAGTGACTTGTTCTCGCATACCAAATGAATTATTGGCAATAACCGGAAGGGCCGAACTCATTGCTTCCAAAATAACATTAGGATAGCTATCGGCATAAGACACATAGAAAAAAACGTCCGAATTAGCATATGACTGGGCAACATCTTTTTGAAACCCGGCCAATGATATTTTTTCAGATATATTTTCTAAATTTTCCTCCACATAGCTCTCTAGTTGGGTATAATACCTACCACCTCCGACAATCATATACTCCACCCCATTCTTTTCTTCAAGTATTGGACGTAGTATTTCAAGACTTCGCTGAACACCAGCGTATTTTTTCCTGAAACCAAGATTAGTGACAGTAGTTATGGTTAGGGAATCATTATTATATGGCTCAGACCGCTGAATGAAGTTTGAGCTAATCGGCACATTGACCACTTCAATCTTATCGGCTTCGATATTCGCATCTTCACTGATCTCTTTTTTAAGACTATCAGAAACTGTAATGACTCCATCTGCATGTTCAAGCACTGAAATAGTAGAAATATAGAATAAATAATAGTATATTGCCGAGAGATATTCTGATTCAGATATCAAATCATCCAATTCAGAACGTTCTACAGTATAAGGATTACCACCTAATCGAAAGATTAGCTGCTTCCTTATCACTTTTGAAAATATATACATAATAATAGCAATAGCTCCACCCCCATCAAGTAAGATGATGTCTGTATTCTGTCGCACACTCTTTTTACCACAGATGGCGAGTAATGATAATATACGCTCAAATAACCCATTCGAGGAAAGGTCAATATGAAAACCACTTGAAGAAGCAATTCGCAACGGCTCAACCGTATTTTCTGGACGACGATCTGATATCGAGAGTATATTAATACTCATCATTCATGTGAAGATATTATCGTTTCAGTACTGGTGTTGGGATAAAAGTTCCAACCAAGAAGCATTAGGTGCATAGATACGAGTTGCTGTGTTGTCTACAAATGAATTTCGGAAGCAGGATCCAAGTTGCAGAGGTATTGATAATTCCGATTCGACTATTTAAATTGCCCTCCGAGAGTCGACTGTCCGAGAGTTTGTTCATAACAATTGGCGAGCAGAGCAGAGAGTACACTGGCAATTCGGTCTCCAGTATTCAGTCATACCCAGCGAATGTGACGGAAGACACACCGATTCCGAGACGGAGAAGGCGGTGGCGCAGAATCAGTACCTCACAAAGCCATCTTTCTGATATTACCGTAATTTGCCCGATGTTTACTGTAACGGTGCAGTCGTGCGGTTTTGACGCCTATTCGGCGAGTCGTTGAGCGAGAAGTTGAGCCAGAGCTGCTTCATCGTGTTCAAGTGCGATTGCTGACGCGGTCGCAACCGCGTCGGCGATGCTGTCACAATCGTACTCGATCATGACCTCAGTTACCTGTTCAAAGACCTCATCAGGAACTGTGATCGCGTTGTAGCCTTCTGGAGGCATACCTCGTTCTCCGCTCAATTACAGTAAAAGCGTGGCGATTTACGGTAATATCAGTGATCTAGCTTTGTGAGGTACTGAGAATGGTTCTCATAGCGTGATGGTTGGACTGGCGATGTCGTTGTCTCGTTGGTGATTCGTGAGTGCAACAGCGAGCCGAAGACACAGTGCCAAGAAGACGTGAGATTCGACTCTGACTCGGCCTCGGACCCGTGGGGTCCCGAGGCCGAGATCCTTACAGACGGCGGTGGCGCAGAAGTCTTCACATGGATTGCGGTAGGACGGATCTGACGTGTCTACCTCCAAATCCATCCTACCGGATAACGCGACGGGCGAACAGGTCTTCAAAGCACTGGAGACTGAGACAGCAGCGCTTTTCGAACACCTCGATCTCTCGTTTCTCGTCAGCTATCCCGTGTTCGCCCTCGATCCGAGGGGGCGAACACGGGTTCACCGGCCCCCGGAGCTCCTGAAAGGTCTCCTTCACTGCTTCTACCATGATATCTACGGTCCGCGTCCAATGGCCCGAGAACTCCATAACGAGGATGTCTGGCGGCAATGTGGATTCACGCGTCCGCCGGGACGGCGGACGCTTGAGCGATTCATCACTGACTTCGCGCTCGTTGCCGAGGACGTGTTCATCACGTTGGTTCACGAGCTTGCCGAGCAGGTTCCGCTCGGCAAGCTCTATCGGATCGATGGTACCGATATCCCTGTCGACCAGCAGGATGATGATGCTGAGTGGAACTACGATCACGCTGAAGATGACTTGCCCTGTTGAACGCAAGACAGCGGCGGGGTGGGGTCAGTAGACCGCTACTCCACAGCGAGAAACGCACGATCCTCCGATCAGAAGATGCAGTAGCTGTCGCCGATGACGTTCTGTGAACACCCAGAAGAGCATCATCTTCGGACTTCTCTTGGTGATGACGGCGATGCCTCTGACCAATACGCTGGAGAAAGAGAGCAGGCGGCGAGCCTAACTCGCCGCCTGCGACAGATTATGGACGATGCACTTGCGAGTGAGCTCTCGGAACTGGCCGTGCCAGCTTCGAGAGCGCAGCTTCTTACCGTCGTCTTCCTTGAGTAGTGAGAAGCCGGTCTCGCCCATCCACCGCTGGTGGTAGTCATCAGCGTCCATCCGCGCGTTGTGTGCCTGTTTCAGCGGGGTGTGCTCCTTGTGCTTGATGAGCGGGCGCGTTGACTCACCGCGACACTCCTCGCGGAGGTCGCTCCATGAGTAGTTCGCGTCCGCGGCCAAGACCCGCAGGTCTTCCGCGTTCCGGCGGAAGACCTGCATTCCGATGTGACCATCCCAGCTCTTGCGCGTCGTGTAGTGGACATCCCTGATCGCCAGCGTGTTCATATCGACCAAGGTCGTCGTTTTCAGCGACTGGAAAGAGTAATCAGCACGATTGCGGTAGTGGTGGCTGGTCTGATCGCGTTGGAAGCCACTGGCGTCGATGGCTGCTTCACCACTCCAGCCGGCCTGCTCCGCCGAAGTGCGGAGCAGGCGGCGTAGCTCACGCATCTGAAACTGCTGCTCCCAACGGCAGAACGAACTGTAGTGCGGTGCTCGTTCGAGGGCGAATTCGTCGAGGATAACGGTTGAATCATTGAACCACGCCTCGGTCTCACGGAGACTCTTGTCGAGTTCGACGCGCATCAGAATCAGCGCGATCTGGACCCACTCGGCGTACCCGCTGTCGCCATCCGGCGCAGCGGGTACGTCTGGATCGTCGACGTGCTGTTTGCCAAGGCGCTTACACTGTCGCGCGAGCGGTCGTTTCGACTTCATATCGCAAGAGGGCGTCCAAATCCCCACAAGTCTCACGAAAACACCAGGGAAACCGGCTGAGTGTAGCTTCAAGCATAGTCTTGCTAGCTTTCTTCGAGCGGAACAGGGTAGAGCCGACGTAGCTTGATCCGGGCGTCATCGGTGGTGAACTGCCAGTCGATGAGTCGGTCAGCCGCATTGCGATCCACCTGCCACGCAGCGACCTCCGGGAGTGGTCTGCGAAAGAGTTGAACCCTTAGAGAGCCTCTCTACGGTGATGAAGAACAATCGGCGAGGTCTGTTGGTGAGGCATCTGACGGGAGGTGAGCTTGATCAAGCGATTGCAGATGCTCAGAAGGCAGACGAGACCCGTCTCGTCCGGCGGCTGTGTTACGTGAAGAACCTCTACGTTGGCGATACGCGCGAGGAAGCAGGCGACCGCGTCGGGATCTCCCGATCCACGACGCGGCGGTGGGCACGCGCGTGGAACGAAGCTGGTGTCGAGGGCCTTCGGCCGGGCTTCGGCGGCGGTCGGCCGCCGAAGCTCTCTCCCGAACAGTTCGACGAACTCTGTGACATCCTCAAGGAAGGTCAGCCCTGGACGCCGCGAGCGATCCACACACTCATCAAAGAACGATATGGCGTCACGTACGATCCAGCTCACCTGAGCCGGAAGTTGCGTACGAGCGGGATGCACTACGCTAAACCACGCCCGATGGATCCACGTAGTCCCGAGAACGCAGATGAGATACTCGCCGAGCGCCTCGCCAAGGCGCTCGGCGAGAAGGATACCGATGAACAGGAGGATGATCCCGTCGTGCTGGGGTTCTTTCGATGAAGCGTGGCCGCAGCCGTTCGACAATTCTCAGCGAATGTGGTCGTACGACCGAACGGTAACGATCGAGAAACCGCTGGTGACAGCTCCGTGGCGCTCGTTCGGCTTCTATGCACTCACTGGAAAGAGTACGATCTCGTTCGGTGAACGAATCATCAAAGAAACCGTCTGTGAGGCCTTGGAGACGATCCGTGAGCAGAACCCGGTCGGTCGGATTCTGCTCGTGGCGGACAACTACGGATCCCATCACGCGAAGCTCACGCAGGAACGGGCCGACGAACTCGGCATCGAGTTCGTCTTCATCCCGCCGTATTCGCCGACGTTGAACGCGATCGAACCGCTCTGGAAGAGTCTCAAACGAGAGATCTCACCGGAGATCTACGAGGACGAAGATCACTTTCGAGAGTTCCTCACCGAGAAATTTCTTCGATTGAGCCGTCAGCTGAGCTTTGCGGTTGATTGGATCGACACGTTTCTCCCAGATGTCCAAAAGCTACGCTGATCACTCCCGGAGGGTCGCTGCGTGATAGATCCGCCGGTCGAGACATTCGCGTTTGAGCACCCCCAGTTCGATCTCGGCCATGTTCAACCAACTCCCGTTCTTCGGGGTGTAGTGAAACTCGAAGCGATCAAGATACGCTTGGGCTTCCTCCGGTGGGAAGAACCGGTAGAAGCCAGCCGGATTGTGCGTGTTGAGATTGTCGAGCACCACCCGGATGCAGTCCGCATCCGGGTAGTGCTCGTCGGCGAGTTCGACCATCCGGTCAATCCACTCGGTAGTGCGTCTGCGCTCAGTGATTTCGACGTCAACCCAGCCAGTCAGCGGTTCTGTAGCGAGGTGGATACGCTGTTTGCCGTTACGTTGGTAGTGATGATCGACGCGTGCGACCGCTCCCGGTTCCGCCGGGAGCGGGTCGCGTTCGTGGCCGCGAAGCGCTTTGCTGGACTCGTCGAAACAGACGACTGGGCGGTTCTTGTCGTATGGTTCGTGGTAGAGGTCAAGGACGTCTTCCATGCAGTAGACGAAGTTAGCGTCTTGTTCGGGCGGGATCGCCCAGTATTCAGAGAGATGCGGTTTTAGGGTGTTTTTTAGACGCTGACGAACGGTTTCGTGAGAGATCGACTCGAAGTCGATCTCGTCGAGGGTAACGAGTTCGTCGGCGAGGAGATGTAGCGTCCAGCGTGAGTGGCCCTCTGGAGGGTCGCTACAGGCGAGTTTGATGAGATGAGCTTCGGCTTTTCCGTCAAGCTTGGGCGTGTATTCACGGTCGGGCTTGCGGCGATGAATCGCCACGAGCCCTCGTTCGGCGTAGCTCTTGCGGGTATTGTAGGCGGTTTTCCAGTGACAACCGACGTGCTCACTGATTCGCGAATCAGTGAGGCCATCATCGGCTTTCAGGAGAATCCGGGCACGGGTGTTGTCCTCGGCCTTTCGCTCGCCGGTCGAAATGAACCACTCAAGCGTTCTGCGGTCTTCGTCAGAGAGATCGACAACGTGCTTTTTCGTTCCCATTCCAGTAGAGATGCGCCGAGAGAGCATAACCTAGCAGGTCAACGGTTGAAGCTACACTGAGTGAGGTACTGAAATAGCCAGATTAACTGATTTCATCACAGATTGACGAGAACGCGTCATAGGAGGGATATTCGTAGCAATCCGTGAAAAATTCCTCTTGTAACTCTGCGCGATCTTTTTCATAGCGATCGATTCCATTAAGTGCGCTTTCCAGGTCAGCACAAAGTTCGTCTGTAGACTCAGAGACCGGACCAGGAACGTGTTCTTCGTAATCAAAATATAATCCTCGTGTCGATTTATACTGTTCAAGATCTGGCGCATAGAAGAGAATGGGTTTGTCCTCAAAAGTAAAATCATAGAATATTGATGAATAGTCGGTAATGAGGATGTCACAATATTGGAGAAACGGGTACAGGTCATCACCATTCTCTAGCAAAAATACCCGTTCGTATTGATCATAGGGGATATCCAATTCATCATGTGGGTGAGACGATACATACATGAAAGAATCTCTCTGTTTGAGAAGTCGATCAATTTTTTCGAAATTCGGCTTAATATTAGACAAAGAGAATCCATTTTCTTTGCCAAAGGCGTTACGCCACGTTGGTGTATAGAATATAATATCATGTTGCTCGGACATCGATGAAATCTTATCCAATTCTTGCGTACAAGTTCTGATATTAAAATTTTTATCTTCTTGATAGAAAACATCAAGCCGTGGGTATGGTGCTATAATGAATTTAGAGCTATCTAGGTTTTTGGCTTTTCGGAATGTTTCTAGAGGCGTACCTATATTTGTGACGACAAAATTCGACGGGCCAACAAAAGAGTCCCAGAGATATCGCTTTAATCGTTTCATAACGCCGAGATTTGCTTCGCTTACATCGGTACCCATCTTTTTTAGCGCATTTCCGTGATGGGTATCGATTACAGTTGCGCCACCAAGATTTTTTCCAAATTGGGGACCATGGGTTTCAATTGCAACCCCTGCTCTGAGAAGACGGAACCGGCCAAGTATAGAATCATGTTTGTAGGCAGAGAAACCACTTTCTCGGAGTTCTGAGACGACTCCTTCAGATGTCCCGATCCAGCTAGCTGATATCTCATCTCGTTCTTTGATGCAGTAGAGAAATAAATATTTTGAGTTCTCTGCGAATCGATCGCCTTCTCCAGCGATGAACACCCACTCTGATTCCCGTCTAGGGAACAAGTATGAAATGGCGAGAACAATAGCGAAGGAAGAAAACTTGAGGAACCGTTGAGCTACGGACATATATAGGAATATTGTTCGCCAAATATAAACATGGGGAAAAAGAGTCTACAGTCGGTACTTCCCGTCCGTGGCTGCCGCAAGCTGAATGTCAGTACCTCGCAAAGCCGGTTAGTTGAAACGTCTACTTGCTGGAGATGTGCATGATCCCGAGCAAGCAGACGGCGAAATCCACGAAGACCAGCTCCTTAATTTCCTCGTTAACACCCTTACCGGTGCGTTCTCGCTGAACCTCGGCGAGAATGCCGAAATCGATCCCGATGATATCTTCGAGGTCCTCGTCGGCGCGTGCGCCGACGGGACCTCTATCTCCGAACTCTGCAAGCATAGCAAAGACGCTCCCTCCAGCACTGACGTCCTCTATCACCTCCGCACGAAGTTCGATTTCGATGCCGTCGCTTCCGTCGGTAATCTTCTGCTCCAACGCGATATCCTCGATCTTCTCCCCGAGCAGGTGGAGGTCGTCTAATGACTAAGACAATTTTTGAAAGTCAAAGAACTTCTCACACCAGCTTTTTGCGTAGCTGACTCGGTGCGTTATTTGCTCGAACACATCCTGTACGAGATCCTTGAATTCGCTCTCATTTTCGACGATGATTGGGCACATCGTCCACTTGAGTTGGTCCCAGACTTTCTCGATCGGGTTGAGATGTGGTGATCCAGACGGGAGGAAGATGAAATCGATTCCGAGCTGATGGGCGCGCTTACGCGTGTATTCACAGATATGCGAACCGTGCTTGTCCAAGACGAGCAGAATCCGCTTGCCGGGATTCTGCTCGCGGATCGTCTCCAATACCTCGCAGATCCGTTCTTTCGTCTCGTCTTCGGTGAATTTTACGAGACTCTCACCGTTGAGCGCGTAGAACCCCACCGCAGAATCGTCGGTCTTGACCAACGGTCGTTCGATGTGTGGATCGTCGACGTACCAGACACGCCGCGAATTATCGTATGGTTGGGGCTGTGAGGCATCAAAGAATCCGACGACGGTACCGCCGTCGGTGCAAACATCGTCGTCGACAATCCATCCTTCTCCATCTTCGCCCGCGCGTTTGTTGTGTGGCTGCTCATCCTCGTCGAGCGCGTCACCGACGCGCTCTTCGAGCATCTCTTCTGGATTTTCCGGGCGGTGTGGACGCTTTGGCCGCGGCTTCGCATACGATAGACCGAGTTTCCGCAGGAACGTGCCGAGGTAGTTCGGGTGGTATTCGACGTCGAATTCTTCGGCGAGAAGGTGCTGAATTTCCTGCGATTTCCAAGGCTGACCGTCACGCAGTAATTCGATCAGCTCGTCCTGTTCATCCTCATCGAGCTTCGGGGGCCTGCCGCCCCCGAAGTTCGGCATGAGTTCATCGAGTCCGCCGTTGTTCCAAGCTTCTGCCCACCGGCCTCCTGTCGCTGGTGATCGTCCTACTCGATCAGCAGCCTCTGGAACGGTATCGCCTCGGTAGAGATTCTTGACGAAACCGATCCGCCGAAGACGGTGATCGTCTTCGGCTTCCCGAAGTAACTCGTCGATCTGCCCCTCTGGAAGATCGGTAGTTCCCGACTGTGATTACCGTAATCCTTACTGTAAGCTCAATCGGTAGTCGTTTCAGAATGAGTCTGGCTCGATGAGATGTGCACGAAGAACTCACCGAACCAGACGAGCAGATTTCAGCCGACAAGATGGAAACGCTGTCGCTTGATCTCCTCTCAGCACTACCTATGGAAGGCGTCGAGGGTTCGCCCCTCGACGCCGACGTGATCTGGAAAACTGTCGAGCGAGCCGCTACCGACGCCACTTCCGTTCATCACGTCGTCGAAAACACTGACGAAACACCTGATGACGACGAAACTATCATGGATTGGCTCCGGACCATCGAACCGGACGCTCTCGAAGAGGTCGTTAACGACCTTCTTGCTGAACACGCCACGACGATCCTCGACCCTGACCGGTCGAGGATCGTCATCATCGATTTCGTCGACAACCCCTATCACGGGACGTGTCTCACCGATCCAATCGAGATCTGTTCGATGAAGCCCCGCGACGGTACCACCAAGTGCCACCGATACTGTACCGCGTTCGTCCTCGACAGCAAGAAGCCACTCACACTCGCTATAACGCCCGTCACGAGCGACGAGGACGCGGCCGACGCTGTCGGGCGCGTCTTCGACCGCGTCGACCAGTTACCCTTCGGGGTCGATGCTATTCTCGCGGATCGCGGTTACTACCAAGAGCGCGTCATTCGACGCGCTCGTGCCACTGCTCCTGTCGTTCTCCCAGTCGTGAAGAAAGGCGAACGACTGCGCGATCAACTTGACACGCACGCCTCCTACTGGACCGAATACGCGATGTACAAGGACAAAGACCGAGAGCTTGAGTTTCCGCACGCGGTCTGTGTCTCCTACCAGAACGGCGACCGCGGCAAGAACGGCGAAGTCGTCCGTGGCTACGTGGCGTGCGATCTCACCGATCGCACGCCCAAACAGGTCGAAACGCTCTATCGGAAGCGCTCAGCCATCGAAACCAGCTACCGCACCTACCGCGAAGCGAGAGCGATAACGGCCACACCAGACCCACTGATTCGCTTCGTATTCGTGGCTGTGAGCTTCCTCTTGCGGAATCTCTGGTTGATCGTGCGCTGGACGGTCGTCGCCCGCCCACGGCAGGGCGGGCGCGACCTTCCGACTGAGTTCACGTTCGAATTGGTGTGTGGCTGGATCAGAGATCACCTAAGCGCTGATCTAGGCTGGCAGTACACGTGGGAGACCAACGGTGTCGGTCTGCCTCCGGGTTACGGCCCGACCGCGGCCTGACCGAAGTCAGGCCGCTGGGCCGCCTATCCTGAGCAACAGCTCTCGGCTGAATGGGGCGATCGAACCGCCGTAAAGGACGCTCAGGTGCGCAAGTGTCTGCTTCAGTCTCACCAGACTGCTCTCGTTGTCAGATCACCCGTCAAACCAGATGCGAACGCGAAATCACGAAAACACAGTCGGGAACTACCGAAGATGGCGCTGGATCTTCGTTCGACGTGAATTCCCCATTACCCGCACATCACGCTCCACTTTCAAAAGTTTCCGGGAGCATTAGTGAGACCCCGGCCTTGTTCATGAGTCGGCAGACGTGACGATGGGAGAAAGCAACATCGAATGTCTCGGTGAGGTAGTGCTGGGCGAGAACGCTACTCCACGCTGGGTCGTCGTATCCAGCTTCTTCAGGAGGTTCATGGAGTACAGCAGTGAACTGCTTGAACTGTTCATCGCTGAGTTCGGAAGGACGTCCTGGGCGAGATTTATCGTAGAGCGCGGCGTCGAAGCCGCGCTCTTCGAAGCGGTTCAACCAGTTGTAGATGGTCTGCCGGTCCCAGCCGTATTTGGCTTCGATATCAGCTGGAGAGAATCCTTCGAGATACTCGCGAGCAGCGGTGAGACGTTTGATCGCCTTCGGATCTGTCTCGTCCGCGAGTTGCTCGCGGACTCGACGTTTCGTGAGGTCAGGAATCTTGTTCCCTTCCTTGGCCATATCGGCGACTAGTTCGCTGGCGTATCAAAACTTCCGGCATACGGTATACAGTCGCCGCTTCAGCATTGAAGCGAGCTACCGCCTCGCGGAGGAGACGACGATCTCGACGACAACGACGGATCCGACGCGACGGCTACTGTTCGTCGTGATCAGCCTCTTGTTTCAGAACGCCTGGCGGTACTTACACTGGGAGTACGTGGCGACGCCTCGCCGTGGCGGGCGTCGCCTGTGGGAGTGGTCGTTTGAGGAGTTCATCCGCATGGTGACGCGGGCAGCGTGGACGGCCCTCGCGGTGCGTCGGGCCGTCCTCGCGAATAAGCCACCTGACGACCGCTTCGAGCGGTAATCCACCGATCGGGATCGCCGTTCGGTGAGTGGCCACACCGTCGCGTCGGCGGCGTTCCGCCGCCGACTGCGACAGGTTTGATACTCTCGGTAGCAAACTGTCCTCCCCAGCAGCTATTCGACACCGATCCTCCATCAAATTCACATCTCAGAACGAGTCAGGTGGCGAACTTTGTGAGGTACTGACTATAGTGTAAATGTTTTGTGGCAGCCTCCCTATTGGTAGACGTGACCGACGTAGTGGTAGTTGATCAAGGAACGCCCGGCGGACGAGACACATACACAAGGAATCTCGTTTCCATGTTACGGACGAACGGGTGGGAAGTCTCTACTATCCGGATGACTTCCGACGCTGACATCCAAATATCCCTTCTGACCGGATCTGACCTCGAGTTTCTACTCCGATTCACCATACTCGGGTTAATTGGACAACTCCCGAACGCGAGTATTGTACACACGCAGCGGACCGTCGAGCTGCTCCCCTTCTACTTGCTCAGATCCGACGCACAAATGGTGGTCACATGCCACGGAAAAGACACTTTGGAGATGAGTTTACATCGACCCTGGTGGGTGGTTTCTCTGTACAACGCGGTCGAATCGATTGCAATACGATCTGCTGATCAGGTGATCTGTGTCGACCAGTCTACGAAACAGTACCTCCTCCAGAAACACGACCTACCTGACGACAGATTCGTTGTGATTCCGGTCGGTGCCGATGGAACCATTTTCAATCCAAGATCGCAGGCCGAGTGCCGTCATCAAAGCGATTATGAACTGGACGACGACATCCTCCTTTTTGCTGGAAGATTATCAGAAGTAAAGAATTTACCGTTACTCTTGAATACATTTGTCGAGGTACAGAGACGTCGGGAGTGTTTCTTGGTCATTGCCGGTGACGGTGGACAAAGAGAAGCACTCGAGCGGTCGCTACACAAACGAGGCTTAAACGAGTTCGTCAACCTGTGTGGCACCGTTGAACACCACGTGTTAGCGGATTTGATGAACCTTGCCGACTGTCTGTTACTCACGTCTGATCATGAAGGAAGCCCGAATGTGGTCCGGGAAGCACGTGCCTGCGGTCTTCCGGTCGTCTCAACAGACGTCGGTGATGTAAGTCAGATTATTACGGATAACTCACAAGGATATGTTGTCACGGAGCGTTCACCGGAAGTTATCGCTGATCGAGTTGAACTGGTCCTAGATGACAATTCGGCCTCTCGAAGTCCTGACCGGAAGGTGTTGTTCGAATTTACTTACAACCGTATCGAGACATTGTACTTTAAGAATTAGCAATAATTGCAAGGCGAGGACGTTTATTCGTCACACGGAAGATTTGTAGCGATCAGTCAGTATTTTGTCTGAAGATTTATGGAATCTCTGCTGGCTGAACGAACCACCGCCATCGATATAGTTATTTGGGTAGAATATCTGCTGATACGCCTGATCCGAGAATCGCCGGAAGGCGGTGCTGTCCATCCTCATGCGGTCGGTGCTAGAACGGTGCTGTCTGTGGTCTCGTAGTGATAGCAGTTGCTCATGATTGCGATCTAACCGCAGTGGAGAGATATCACTCAAGTGTCTCTCACGCAGGTACTCCTATCGAATCATACACCTCCTCTTGGTTGTATATCTGGTAGCGATCACTCCGGGACGCCAGCGCGTGAGGAAGAGAAACACCTATGCGGGCTTTCTCGGTTGTCGCCTGCGGCGGCAGCCGGGCTGTAACGCCCAGTATTCGGCTTCCTTCGCCCATAGACCAATCACATACACGTGCTCTCGCACGGTTTACTGCTCGGTCTCTTGCGCCCCATACTTTCCTCACGCTCTCTAGGGATAGCCACTCGTTATCGCCTAAGGATTCGTCCGAACCAGCAGGCGCTACCGTCTCCCGCGTCAGCCGGAAATCATGGACCGATGGCTCAATATTCTCGGTCAAGAACTCCGGTATCTGCTCCCACCACGGTCGGTGCGCGAGCACGCTCGCGCTACCGACCTCGTTGAACGCAACCGATTCATCGACGCCTTCCCGTTCTTCTGGTCGTTCGTCATCGGCACTACCCAATCCGACGGATCTCTTGCTGCCGTTCAAGACCTCTACAAGGCTTTCACGGGAGACTCCGTAGCATACTCAACCGTCCAGCAGTGGGTCACAGCTGATCTCACCGAGCTACTTACCGACATCTGCGGCTACATCGGCGTTGAGCTTGGGCAGACGGAATCAGCGCTCGAAAGCCGCTTCGAGCGCTTCCGAGATGTCTTCATCTCGGATGGGACCATCTGTACGCTCTCGGCGGAGGCTTTCGAGGAGTTTCCCGGATTAGGCGACGATCACGCTGGAGCGAAGCTCCACGTGATCGAATCACTCGCTTCGCGGGCACCGATTTTCTCATCGATCACCGACGCTCGTACCCAAGAAACCACGCAGCTCCAGGTTGATGACTGGGTCGATGATTCCCTGCTTCTGTTCGACCTCGGCTACCTTGACTACGCGAGGTTAGCACGGATCGACCGCAATGGCGGCTGGTTCGTGAGCCGACTCAATGTCGACGCCAACCCCGAAATCATCGACGAACTTCGGACCTGGTGTGGTGATACGATCAATCTGGAGGGCACGCACCTCCAAGAGCTGCTGCCCGATCTCTATCGGCAGATCATCGATCCGACGGGGACAGTCGGTGCGGATCGGAACGATCCGCACCTTCCCTACGATGTACGAGTCGTCGGCGTCCGCCACGAAGACGACGAGGATGATCACCACACGGAGGAAGTCGAGGTTGATCACGACTATCACCTGTATGCGACGAATCTCCCGGTAGACGCGTACGCGCCGCGAGAACTCGCGGCGCTGTACAGCAATCGCTGGAGCGTGGAAACGGTCATCGACGAGCTGTAATCAGTGTTCGAGTTGGACGAGATGACGGTGCGACGGGAGGCAGCGGTGGAGTGTTTCATGATGGCAGCGCTGTTGATGGTGCTGGTGAGTCGGTATCGGCTCCGGCGGGTACGAGCACGGCTCGGGCCCGCCTCACAGCGATCAGTCGAAGAGGAAGAGCGCATCGAACCGGTGAGGTTTTCGAAGCGAATCCAACTGTTTAGCGGTGATCTGCTGCGGATATTGGCTGAACAGCTCGGGTATGGGTGGGACGGAGCCGGGTCCGCGATCGTCGAGGGAGCGATCGACCCAAACGTCGATCGCCACGCGCTCACGGAGCGAGTGGCTCACGGAAGCGTCGATCCGAGCCTGCGAAACGCGGGTGAACTGGCGACGATCCGGCCCGGCTGACGGTCGTCAGCCGAGCCGGGAAGCTTCGTGTTGAGTGGCAACATTGCCGATTCGGCGCGTTTCTGAAAGGAAACCGACTTAAAATCAGTTAACTCCAGCAATATCGATCTTGATTAGCCCCTTCGTTCCCTATTTTTGAGAATATCTACAGCTATCAGCAGGCCAGATTCCGCGTAGAACGCTCATTCGGACCTAAGGCGATAACCAGTGCTTGCAGACTGGTTTTGCGATGAGGTGCCGTCTGAATGCCTCGGACAATCTGTTTTTCAGGGTGTTAATGAAGATCCAACCTCCAGGCACTGCTAACTTAGACCGGCAGCTTCGATCGGCGGTTGATTGTCAAGAGCTTGGTGACTCCGGAGGTGATTGTAGTAATAGGCGTAGGCAGTCAGCCAGCGCTGGCGCTTGGCTGACTGCCGTTCCATGTCTCGTGGAACCGTGCGATCCGCATCGTGAACGTCTGAAACAGCTTTTCGACGATGTTGCGGTCAGTGTAATCGAGGTGACCGCCCAGATCGGTCTTTGCAAGGGCGGTGAGGTAGCCTATACCGTCGACGAGAAACACCGCGTCGAGACGCGGTGTTTCTCTTTCAATTCGCGGAGAAACGACGTTGCTGGGTTGGTTCCACGGTGTTGAGAAAGTCGTGCGTGAAGCACGACTTTCGAATCGATATCGATCGCCGCATACAGCCAGAATTCACGTTCTTCGGCCAGCTGAACCTGTTTTTCGTCGACAGCAACGCGGTCAGGTTCGGCGGTGAACGTTTGCTCGTGAGACTCGGCGAATGACTGGCACCAGTTGCGGATAGCGGGGCGGCTGCGGTCGACGCCGAACCAGCCGAGCATGTCGCGGATTTCGGCAAGTGAGGCGACTGAGGCATGCAACGCGCACGCCAGCCGGATCAGGCCGGCTGGCGTGCGCTCCCCGTCCAAAAGCAGTACAGTGCTGGCGTCCTCATCTGCCAACCGGAGTTCCTCTATCATAGGCCTATCATGTATGGAGGAACTTCACCCACTTCAGCCGACTAAGTTAACAGTGCCAACCTCTAGGAATTTTGGACAATGAATATTAATCGTCCTCATCCGTCTTTAGCTAAGCGCTAAACCGCGTGACTACGGCTGGAATCGAAGTCGGTTCATGAACGGAATGAGGAGGAGTTCGGTGTGACCGACGAACCCTCCTCGGGCCGAATTGAACAGCGGCTCACTACGCTCTTTCCATCGACGGCTCTCGAAGACCACGCCGAGGCAGTCGGCGTGGTCGAACGCGACAGCAAGTTCCAGGTTCCAGCGATGGTCTGGGCGCTCGTGTTCGGCTTCGCCGCTGGCGAGAGCCGAACACTCGCCGCCTTCCGTCGCGCGTACAACGCTACTGCGGACAAGACGCTCTCACCCGGTGGTTTCTATCAGCGGTTGACACCGCTGTTCGCCGCGTACCTTCGCAACCTCGTCGAGTTCGCGCTCGACGAGGTTGCTGTCCCCCACACTGTCAGTGACGAGTTCGACCAATTCAGGGACATAATGATTGCCGATGCAACCGTTCTGCGATTGCATCGGTTTCTACGCGAACAGTACCGAGGTCGCCGAGAGGAGCAGGCTGGAGCGAAGCTCCACCTGCTCCACAACGTCACCGATCGAACCATCGAGAAGCTCTCCATCACCGGCGAACGTCCCCACGACAGCACCGAGTTCAAGACCGGATCGTGGCTGAAAGGACGGTTGCTGATCCTCGATTTGGCGTACTTCAAGTTCCGTCGCTTCGCTCGGATCGACGAGAACGGCGGTTACTTCGTGAGCCGCCTCAAGCGGAATACGAAACCGGAGATCGTCGCAGAACTGCGCGAATGGCGCGGTCGCGCCATTCAGCTGGAAGGCGAGCAGGTCTTCGAGATCGCGGAGGATCTCCACCGCAAATACGTCGACGTCGAGGTTGAGGTGGAGTTCAGACGCGGGCTGTACGCGGGCACGCGCTCGTGGGATACGAAGCGGTTCCGCGTCGTCGGCGTCCGTAACGAGGACGCCGACGACTACCACTTCTCCATCACGAATCTCCCGCGAAAGTGGTTGTTGCCGGCGGATATAGCTACGATGTACCGTTGCAGGTGGGCGGTGGAATTGCTGTTTCGTGAGCTGAAGACGTTGTACGAACTCGACGAGTTCGACACGGCCAACCCTGCGGTAGTGGAGATTCTGCTGTATGCGGCGGTGCTGACGCTGTTGGTGAGCCGCGAGTTGCTGGAGTTGGTGATTGAGCACGCGGACGATGAGGCGGTGTTCCCCCCGGAACGCTGGGCGGCGACCTTCCGGTCGCACGCCCAGCGGATCCTCAAGCGACTCAGCAACTATCTCGGCTACTCGCCACCGCCGCTGTTAGAGCGGATGGCAGCCGACGCACGGAAGATCCATCAACAACGCCCAATCCTACAGGAACGGTTCGCTACCGCCGCTCAATCCACCGCTGGAGTTAGCTAAAGACGAATGTAATCGTCCTATATTTTCTGCGAGCCTGAGAAATGAGAGCTGGCAAGATATCCACCGGTATGATACTCAGGCCGATAAAATACTCACGTCGGAACTCTACAACACTAAGGAGGACCCGAAGATGGATAACGAACTGTCTGAGTCCCAAAGCGGAAAATACGACGATCTGCGTGCTGTGGCGGAGTCAAAGATCGAGTGGCTCTAAAATGAAGAAGAGCAACAGGTTCCACAACAGAATATGGAATCAAGGTTGGCTGATCTAGGGTATCTATAGAAAATCGCAGAAGTGTTCATAGATTCTCATCCGTACCGAAACGCTGTCGACCGCTTGGCAATGATCTACCACCCTATTGCTGGAATATCCTGAGAAAAGAGCTCCGAGAATCGTGCAGATCCCTATAGATCGAGAGTGAAATGGGCGAAATGCGATGGTTTGTTGGATCGAACGGTGCTGGATCACGAACCTGAACCAGATGTGTTCGTGCTTGGCGCAGCAACTACCCAAACTGATAAGCCACCATTAAAGTATATTCTGTTGGCAGTATTGTCATTTTTCAACCTCTGAAGTTCATCTGCAGTATAGTAGTTCAGGTCTTTGTAGCGCCACTTTGGTTCAGCATGATACCAGCGACGGTCAGCGGTCCGTGTCACAAGATAGATTGAGTTGTTAGCCCCTATTGCTTTCGAGATAGATGTGTATTCGTTGTAACCCAGCATTCTCGGTAGACTAAGCGTACTCCTGATATAATTGCCCTGTTTGAGCGCATTAACTGTTCGAGCGTGACCATAAAAGTAGTTAGCAAGTTTGTCTCGATCCCCACGAAGGGCTGTTTGTTTATTCATATTCTTCGTGTCGAGATGCCAGTTGTAACCCGTTGCAGTCTTCTCCGAGATATGATCGTTAGGTTGATACGTAGTACCCAAGTCAAGACCAATCACAGGAGTCGACATAATCAACAACATAGCAACGGCAACCCGTGTTGACGTTAGAGTGCGAATTCTTTGGCTGACTTTCAGTATTGCAATCGCAACAGCAAGTACACTAAACATGATGAGATATTGAGATACACGAATGATATTAGCTGCAAAAATTCTAACAAAAAGCAATAAGATGCTAATCAATCCGCCAATAATATATTGGGATGAGACGTATTTTTCATAAAAATTTGTATTGCCTCGGAAAGCCTTATGCAATAAATATAGCACTGCTACACCAGCCACGCCGAAATACAAAAGTAACACTCCCCACTTTTGGAGGATGAAACGTGTAATCAAATGAATGAGTGAGTAGTCTGTAATCAATGCTTGTTGTGCTATCGTAGCCCCACCGCCAGTTTCTGTTATGAGGAGATTACCAATTGCACCGCGGATATAACTGTTCACAGTTTTAAATATAATAGGAATTCCAACCAACAAAATAAACGAAATTATGGTAGCCAAAGTCGGGTTCCGATCGAACCCAGAGATATTGGACTGCCGCTTCAGAACTGCGTACCCTAAGATGGTAATGCCTGCAATAACTGACGTGTATGGATGGAAGACAGCCAGCCCAGTAGACACCAACAGTAAACAAAAGAGCCAACGCCCACTATTCGTTGTGCTGTACCGTTCCAACGCTGCAAGCGCTATAAACAGAAATGAATATGCAAAGAGCCATGGCATAATCGAAACTCGATACGCACCGAAAATAGGAGCAAGTGATGCGAGACCGGTTGCTGCGGTCAATTGACTGTCTCCTGTTACTATCTGTACAAAGATGATTGTCGATAGGATAAATAACATAAAAAACGCCCATGCAACGGTCCACATGAGGATTCGTGATGGGAGCCCTGTAAGTAGTGATCCCTCCGCAAACAGAAGGTAAGTCGCTGGATACTGGAAATTATGTATTTCACCCGAAGATAAAATATCACTTATGTAGCCTAGATGAACAAGGGTGTCAAGTCCAAATCCCGTTGTGAGAACGTATCCTCGGGCCAAAGAGAAATGAAAAAACCCAGCATAGGCGACTGCGGCTACCGCTAATCCTCCCCAGAGTCCTCTTTGGTAGTCAGTAATAATAATCGAAGCGCTCAACGCAGTTACTGCGATACAGATGAGTATTCCGAATAGAACCAGGGTTGGAAGCGGCATTCCAGCATATACCGAGATATCGAAGGTATGGGCTAGAGGGGTCAGTGCTACAGACATCAAAAAAAGGCTACAGCAGATGATAACGATTTTCCAGCGACGCGTAGCAGTACGTTTCATGTATTGATCCATACCATCGTCGTATCGTTCAAAGATATCCCAAGTCATTTAAATTCTCTGTACTTGCTCTGTTGATCGGCGATTCCGTCTGGCAGTTCTATCGCTGAATTCAGGGGGAATTGGACACGCCCTCTTGCGGTATGGAGCGGTTACGACAACGTGCGAAAAAAGTATTTCTCTGTTAGATGTCTGAGAGGTATCGCCGACGATACCCCGATCCGTTTGATGATTTCTATCGAATTTGATAATTTCCACAACCGCAGAGTCAGGCTTCTGCATCATGCGTCACGTCGAATTGACGGATAGAGACGCTAAGAATTGCATTTATCCACCCCTCCCCTTCGCCGTCTATCAATCAAATCAACAGGGCATAGCATTTCGAAGTCTCCCGCTTCAAAACCCTCGTTCTAACGGTCCATCCCGGTGCTGTCTAACGGTTCACCAGAGCCCACTCATCCGGATAACAAGCTATTAAACTGTACGACCGATCCCTTACATACAACATGAGCATCGACTGGGAGAGGAAATCAGCTCTCGTGACCGGTGGTGCAGGATTTATCGGGTCATTTCTGACCGAAGAACTCGTCAATCGCGGTGCCCACGTTCGTGTCGCGGACAATCTTTCGCGTGGTGATATTGATAAGATCGAGCCTCTTCTTGACGACATTGATTTCCGCTCGCTTGATCTTACCACTCACAAAGGCTGTGTCGAAGCCACCGAGGATATCGACTACGTGTTCCATCTTGCCGCGAGTGTTGGTGGTATCCACTATATAAAACGAGAGAACGTTAACGGTCTCGCACCGAGCGTACTGATGAACCAGCATATGCTCGAAGCCGCGGACACCAACGACGTGGACCGATTTCTCTTCGCGTCGAGCGCCTGCATCTATCGCCAACAACACGACGATCTCAACCGATTCACCGAAGACCAAGCGATCCCTGCTGACCCGCATAGTACCTACGGGTGGGCAAAGGTACTCGGCGAGGTAGCTTGCGACGCTTACCAGACTGACACTGATCTCGACACAGCAAGCGCCCGCATCTTCAATGCTTTCGGACCGCGCGAGAGCCTCGATCCGGATAGCAGTCATGTCATTCCGTCGCTGTGCCGAAAGGTCATTGAGGAACCCAACGGCGGTTCAATCGAACTATTCGGCGACGGAACGCAGGAGCGTGGATTCATCTACGTCACGGACCTCGTCGAAGGGTTGCTCCACGCTATCGAGAAGAAGGCTGATGGCGAACCGATCAATATCGGGAACGGCAGCGAAGTCGTTTCGATGAACGAACTCGCGGAGATGATTATCGCCATTAGTGAAAAAGATCTCACCATTGAACATGATCTCTCGAAACCCACGGGGACAGACAAGTACGCGGCAGACACGGCGAAAATGAAGGCAGAACTCGATTGGGAGCCATCTACGCCGCTTAAGGAAGGACTTGAGACTGTCTACAAGTGGGCAGCAGAGGAACTCGAAAGTTCCAAACAACCAGCTTTCGCAGATGGTGATGCTAACAAATGAGTGCTTGGGCTGGCGAGCAAGTTCTGGTAACTGGTGGAGCATCGTTCATCGGAAGTCACCTCGTGGAGGATCTCGTCGCAGCAGGTGCCGACGTGCGTATCGCGGACGATCTTTCGAGTGGGAAGCCGAAAAACCTAGAAGCAGTCGCTGACGATATCGAACTTCTTGAAGGCAATCTTAAACACTGGGAGTTCGCCAACGAGGCAACAGCAGGCGTAGATACTGTTTTCCACCTCGCGGCGGACCACGGCGGACGCGGATATATCTCGAACTACCCAGCGAACTGTGCGACAAACCTAGCGTTGGACAACATCGTCTACGAGACTGCCGCCGAAAACAACGTCGAGCGGATCTGTTTTGCATCAAGTGCTTGTACATATCCAACCGACATCCAACAGGAACGCCAGCGCCTCCACGAAGACATGGTGAGTTTCGACGAACGTGGCGGCGCATACGCCGACGAGATGTATGGATGGGCCAAGCTCATGGGCGAACGGTCGCTGCAAGCCTACCAGGAACAGTACGATATCGATACGAGCGCCGTTCGGATCTTCACTGCGTATGGGCCTCGGGAAAACGAAACCCACGCGATCGTCGCGTTCATGGCGAAAGCATACGCCGGCCAAGATCCCTTCGAGATCTGGGGCGACGGTGACCAAACTCGCAACTTCACCTACGTCAAAGATATCACGCGCGCACTCCGACTCGCTGCTGAGAACATCACCGATGGAACTGCGGTCAACGCCGGTATCAGCCGGTACGTGACGATGAACGAAGCCGTCGAGTATGTCTTTGACTACTTCGACTGGGAACCTGACGAGATCAACTATATGACGGATAAACCAGAGGGGGTCCGTCATCGTGCCGCAGACACCACTCGGGCCAACGAACTCCTCGGCTGGGAACCCGAGTACACCGTCGAGGAGGGGATCAAGAACACGCTCGATTGGTACGTGGACGCCCGCGACAAAGAGTACGTCCGCGAGAACCTCGAAACACTCCTCCACGAGCGATAGCATAGTTCTGAATCTCATGTCTGAAAGCGATACAGAGTACGTCCTTGTCTCGGAGTATTTCCATCCCGACACTGCTTCGACCGGACAGCTGATGACGGATCTCGCGGTTGGCCTCCAAGAGCGCGGGCTTGACATGACTGTCTTCACTGGGCAACCGAACTACCATAGTGGGGCGAACGAAACACAACCATCACATGAGTTCTATAAAGGAGTCGAGATCAATCGGATTCGCGCACCTCAACTCCGCCAATCGTCGTTCATCCGTCGAGGATTCAACTGGATCGTCTTTACGATCTGGATGTTTTTCGCCTTGCTGCTGAGCAACGCGCCTGACAATCGCGAACTCGTCTTCGTCTCGAACCCGCCATTCCTACCGCTTGCGATGTGGCCTGTTTGTCGTCTTCGTGGCTGGGAATACACTTATATCGTATACGATCTCTATCCCGATTTCACGGTCGAAACAGGCTATTTCAAACGCGGAGGAGTCATCGATCGGGTTTGGTCGCGTCTGAGTGCAGCAGTATTCCACGATGCAAAGCATATCGTCGCCCTCGGTCCAGCGATGCGCGATCGGATCAGTCGCGTCGCGGGTGCGGACTTCGATGTAGAAAAAATTGCAATCATTCACAACTGGGAAGACGAGGAATTCATCGAGCCAAAAACGAAAGATGAAAACTGGTTTAGCAAAACACACGGTCTTGACGAGCAATTCACGCTTCTCTATTCGGGAAACATCGGGGACAATCACGATCTCGAAACTGTCATCAAAGCAGCAACAGAATTCGAAAACGACACAAAGCTTCTCATCATCGGCGAGGGCGACAACAAAGACAGTATCGTAGAACTGACCGATCAGCTCGGACTCATCGGCGATACGGTGGAATTCATGCCCTACCAACCGCTGGATGATCTCCCATACTCGCTTACGGCTGGCGATGTCTCGCTTGTTTCCGTTGAAGAAAGTTTAGAAGGTGTTTGCGTTTCGAGTAAACTATATACAGCGTTGGCTGCGGGCCAACCAGTGCTTCTCATTGCCCAACCGAAAAGCGATGAAGCACGGATTCTTGACACATGCAATGCTGGGATTCGTGTTTCTCAGGGCGATTCAGAGGGAGTAGCAGCCGCGCTCGAAACGTGGAAGTCGGATCCAGAGTTGCTAGCCGAACAGGGTCAGAACGCCCGTTCGAGTTTCGAAAACCGATTCACGAAAGATCACTCTCTCGACCGGTATTTCGAGCTTCTCTCTCACGAACATACTCTATCGGAGGAATCCCCGACGCTGTCTTCAACCCGCGCCGAATAGTCGATTCATACCCTGGCTCGAACGTTTCATTCTCTCCCGGAACTGCTCGAAATCCCAGAAGCTCGCTGCATCGGCATCCGATCCAGCCGTCGGTTTCCCCGTTGTTCTGGCTCGTGGGATCACGTAGAACCTGGTTGAGCAGCAGTAGCCGTATCGTCACATGCCGAGGAGCTATCTGTCACCCAGTCCACCAACATTGCCGACTATGTTGTGCGAAACGACGATGGAGTTTACAAGGCGGTTGCTCCTGAAACGGGACAACACTTCGAGAACGCCAACAAGGACGTTCACGCCCTGTTTAACGACATCAAAACTACGAGAAAGGGAAATGCCATATCCATGTTCTTTCAGGGCGTTATGAGTTTACTTCATCATTTGTTTTTGATTATGACTCTCTTACCGAGTCTGATGAAACACGTTGAGGATGAAGCAGTCAATAAGGCCGTGTAGCGGTGCTCCGACGAGATTCAACGTCCGTACGAACCCGTAGGTTCGAACGGACTGCTCTAATCCTGGTTTGGAGAGTCCACGGAACTTCTCCAGCCACGGTTCGATGAGGGACCAAAGGCATTCGACCTGATTCGTGTGGATACCCTCGTCTGAGACGTACTCATCGTCATGAACGACGGTTCGGTGCTCGTGGTCCATCTGCTGATAGGCGGGTAACTCGTCGGTCCAGATCTCTCCCAGCGGCTGGGAGAGATCGCCTGCTTCCTCGATTACTGGCTCGAGATTTTCGTCGTACGCAGAACCTTCTTCTGCCGAAACCACACGCAGCACGTCGCGGCACGCCGCGACGAGCGTCAGTTTGTCTCCAGGGCACCCTCCCAGCGTGATCGGCCAGGATTGCCGGAGCCACCGCGGGAGAGGCCGTCCCGCGGCGGCGACTGTCCTTTGTAACCGGAGCACTTCGAGCCAGTTTCGTCGATCTGTGTGGGTCCTTCGACGATGTGTTGGATACGTTCCCAGACGAGGGGGAAGCCGCGCTCGAATGCGGCTTCCCCCTCGCGGAGTTGCGCGTGAATCGTGTCGTAGCAGGGACCGAACAGCTGGGCAATCTGGTTGATGCTGAGTAAGGTATCGGCGTAGAGGATGAAGATGAGTATGAGTTCCCCAGGAGTGAGGCCGCTGTTTGCGAACGGTGTGTTTCGGGTGTATGTGAAGCTATAGCGGCAGTTGCGACACCAGACTCGGGGACTCCCGTCCCGAGTCTGGAGGACTGTTTCATCACATTTAGAACAGGGAGCTTGTTCCCACGCGTGCTTGCAGCGCCGCTCGACGATGGTGTCGAGCGGCTCGGGCGGAACACTATTGCCTGCCGCTCAACAACGTCTTGTAGCATCCCGCCGAAAGCTGTCTGCTGGAACATAACCACTAGCATACGGCGGGATGCTGTAGTTCCTACGTGACTGTTTCACTAGACTCGGCAAGAGCGGATTATGATGGCATCGCTCTGACGGGGGCAGGGATGAATGCTACAATAATAGCGATGGGAGTGGGAGCGAACGTCGATGCTATTCAATTCGGCCCAGTTGATGAACAGACCCTTTTTCCCATTCATCCAAGCGGTTCAATATAATGGGCGCAAAAACCAAAATTCGTCAGGGAATTTCTTGGTCACGGATTACAGTGGCGCAAACAGAATCACAAACGCTCATATGAGAGAAGTATTCCCCGTAGGATTTGCAGAAGACGGGTTCCATCTGACGAAAGCCTTTGGTTTCCAGATTGAGAACTGTCTCCCCGAAGATATGGGAGGGTCGGGGATTACTATCGGTACTGGGACGAGTTCTCATATTCATTTCGAAAAAATCTATTCGGCGCATAATGATAGGTATGGAGTAAAGTTTTATGACAATAGTAGCGGTATAAATGCTGATATTGATATGACGGCAATAGTCGCTGATAATGCTAAAGGGGGCATTGGTAGAGACGGCTATAGGTGGAGGTCATCATACTAACAATTCTTTAGAATTTAATGCGAGAGGTAATGAGAGTCACGGAGTTGAGATTGGCAATGGTGTGAGAAGAAGCGATATTAAAATAATGGAAAAACAACGCTGGAGACTTGCTACATGACACTTCAAACCCGTCTTATTCGTCCAGTAACAATATAACTGTTGCACTTAACAAAGATACGACTATTGATGTGAATAACCCACGGAATATCATCAATGGCGTTTCACGGGTCCCCTACAAACCCAGAACTCGATACCCTTGGGGCAGTTCGGGGCAGGCGAAAATCGCATACGATATGGGAATTATGCTATATGACACGCAAAATGATGACTGGTATCTCCCGTTGGCTCCCTCTGCGACGAACAATTATATGAAAATCAATGGGACGAAATCAACCATTTCGCAACTATCATTTGCTATGGTGATGGTAGACCGCTCCCAATAGCATGACCGCTATACCATAAAGCGGGACACTCCCAACTGTAAAGAGAAGTTCTCCGAGTTCCAATAGTGGGCCACTGACAATCGCGGAATAGATTTCAAATCTGAAGTTCGAGATGATCAACAGTGAACCCGCCGCCAAAATCACGTACTCGGTTGTGTTTTCAACGATATATAGGAGTACAAATAGCGGAAAAATCACGAACTCAAGGTATTCTTTGTAAGCCACCATCGTTGGGATGAGTAAAACCCAGAACAGAAGGTGCATATCACCAATCAGGCCGTCAGTCTCATAGGCTAAATAACCTACAACGCAGAGCATGAACATCATTGCTATTACTGATAGAGCTGACCCTCCAAAGTCCAATAGTTGCGATAATGGACGGAGAAGCGAGACAGCTATCGCGTCTACAGGGATGCCTTCAGCAGGGACGCGGCCCTCGGAATAACTGAATACCATTGCTACGTATCTCTCGGTCATTCCAACACTGACCAGCAGGTTCAGCACTACTGCAACCCCTCCAAACACCACACAACCGACAACAGCACGCCAGCGTTTCTTGGCGACAAACCATATTCCGCAAGGTGGGAGGAATAGTTTGAACAGTGTCGAAAAGACAAAAAGGGTGCTGGCAGCAATTTCTCTTCTCTCATAGGCCATGACAGCAGCTAACGTCACGAATAATGTCAGAAAGACATTGATGTTTCCGTTCCGAATACCACCAATTGTGAGGATTGATGCGATGCAAAATAGGGACAGTAGTACAGAATCCACCCAAGACAGTTTCACATCGTAGCGTCGGAGAAAGCGCACTATCAACTGTGAGAGTAAAATTCCAGCTCCGATCTGGAGAATTGCCACGGCTAAATACGCCATCCCCCACGTTGGAAAGATCGCTAATGGGAGGAGGATCAGGAGTGTTAGCGGCGGGTAAAGGAATGGGAGTGGATAGGTTCCCACATCGGTCCCATATACGGGACCGCCTGTTAACCAGTCCTTCACGGCGAAATAATAGACCTTGAAATCACCGCCGAAGCCCAAATCCAATATTGACAACTGGTAGAATATTGATGCCACACCTGCGAGGATGCCGAAGACAAGAACTAACCGAGTGATTCTTCGTTTAGATGCTATCACTGTTCACCACGAAAACTGAAGGGGTGGCATTTAATCGCTTGCTTGTTGTCGGCAAACAGCCATCGTACCGGCAGACAATTCCTATCGGATTTGTGATAAGAATGCGCAGAAGCTTACTCCAGCGAAGAACATAGAAAGACAACAAAGGGAGCAAATAGCTCTTGCAGCAGCCCTGTGCCCGAAACGTCTAAAGAACAGAACTCCAACAATCGGTGAGGCTATTATCGTACCCCCTGCGGATCGAGCAGCCAGTTCCTCAACACTATCTGCATTCACGGCCATCTATATACGTACCATCAACTACGGCGAATTAAAACTTAGCATTCTGACCAGTGCTCGGGACAGATGTGACAATCAGTTCGGCACTCGCTCGGCGTAGACAACCACGAGCACGTGTCTTTTGTCGGGGTGCTCCACGAAGACTGTATCGAGCAGCTGTATTGCTTCGCTGGTGGCCTCGACTCCTGTTTTCTCGGCAAGCTCGTGGACTGCTGCTGATTGTGGCGGTTTATCACTGAATCTGTGTACTCAGCGCATGCAGCATGACCGCACTGAGACACGCAAATATCCCGATCAGAACGAAAAACATCGAGGTGATTGCGAGCCCACTTGGAAAGCTGCCCGAGTTGATGAAATTCGAGATCGTCCAGTAGCCAAAGCCAAGCCCAACGAACGCGGAGAGAAAGCCGGGGACTCCCAAGAACGTGATCGGGCGATCGCGCTCAACTGTTTTGACGATGTTCATCACGAGATGAACCCCATGTGAAATCGGATTGTGCTGGCTCCCGTTCTCGACATCGTAGTCGATCGTCGTCCCGACTTCCTCGATCGCGTAGTCGTTGTGATGTGCGTGATAGAGGATATCCGTGCTCGCACTCATCCGGTCGCCAACCTCGTCGTCAGCCAGTAGCGACTCGATCGCGCGGCGATTGTACGCCCGGAAGCCACTCTGTGTATCGTCGATCCACGAGGCCGATCGTACGACCCCGAGACTCAGGTTACTCAGCAGATTGATCACGGCGAGCCCGACACGACGATAGAACGGGACTGTCGTCTCCGAGTCAGCTGCGAACCGACTACCGATGGCGATGTCTGCACCATCGTCGCGAAGTGCAGCCAGCAAGCGAGGAATATCCGCCGGGTCATGCTGGCCGTCCCCATCGAGAATAATGAGCTGTTCGGCCCGTTGTTTGTACGCTTCCCGAAAGGCCGTTTTCAGCGCGGCTCCGTAGCCACCGTTGGCCTCGCGTTCGAGGACCGTTGCACCGGCTGCCCGTGCTTGTTCGACAGTAGCGTCCGTACTCCCGTCATCGATTACCAGCACGTCCTCTTCGTGTTCTAGCACCTCTGCAACTACCTCGCCAATCGTCGCTGCTTCGTTATAGGCGGGAATCGCAACGAGCGTTGTTGATTGACCGCTGTCAGGCTGTAACTGTGGGATGGCGTCGATAGAGTATCCGGACTCATTGAACGCCGACAGCGTTGCCTCACGATCGATATAATCGTCTGGCTCATCATGGATGATGACGCCCGGAAGGCCGAGCGTGCGCGCTGCTGTTTCCAGTTGCTGGTGATAGGTGTCCTCTTCAGCCGAGTGTGGGACATCGATCAGATGGACGTTCGCTGTATGGATGAAATCGAGCGTTCGAAGCCGATCGTTCTCGTTCGGGTTGAGAACAAGCACCTGCTGGCCCTGCTGGGTTGCTCGCAGTACGATCCGCGCAATCGCATCGACAGATTGGGGCTCAAAAACAACACCAATTGCAGGCTGTTCTCTCGCCGTCCCAGAGCTGTGTTCGTCGCGCTGTTCTTCGCTCGCCTTGTATTCGCTCATAACATCATGGGTCAGTCACTGGTCCGGGCCGACACGCTCGTCTGTCCAAGCAGTTTCGAATACCACTACCCGATAGGAAACCTTCACTGATTCTGTCTCCTCCAATCAGCCTCGATTGAATTATCGATACGGATCGATGATGATTGATCGATTGGACGAATCTACGGCTATTGCCGTTGGGCGAACTATAGACGCGACCGATACTATTTTTGACCGACAATGAGTGCATTAGTGCCATTAGATCCCGGAATCATGGTTGCGCCCTGTAACCTGGGGCACTTGTTTGATTAGTCTGAGCCTCCTCATCAATTCACCACCATATATGGAACTGTTTCTCGCTGTCCATAGTTTCATCGGTTATATACGTTGTGCTTGCAACTGATAATATTAGTTGGTCCGTGAACGATCTAGTGGCTGCGTCTGTCGACGACGCTCTCCGCTGTCACCTACTCCTCGCGGCTGGGATTTTCACTGCACCGAATCCCGACTGTCGCCCCATCCCAGTCATCGATCAAGTCACCTTCTGTGGCGGCATTCGTGCGTGGGTTCTCCGGCAGTGGTTCCTGATCAAGCTGGGCGAGAATATCGAACAGCGGATCATCCGGATTGGTCCGTTGTTGCTGCTCCATCCATACTTCAGCCGCTTCTCTGAGTGCAGCAGTGAGTGAGAGTCCGCGCTCGTCGGCAAGCGATTTGAAGTGGTCGTATTCTTCATCCGAAAGCTCGGTCTGGATGGATGTAGATTCACTCATTGACAACTACCATCATGACGAAGCAACAATTCATCGGAGATAAGCCTATTCATAGACCATCGAAGATGATTTCATGGCGGCAACGACCTTCGATAGTCAGAAACACTCCCTCGACTCACAAGCAGTAGAAAATACATCATTTCCCAATAAGAATATCGGGCATCGAACTGTATCAACCACCGAGAACAATGGCCGAGGAAATGCAGGCGATCCGTGTCCACGAGCATGGCGACCCAAGCGTGCTTCGCTACGAATCCGTTGAGCGGCCCGAACCCACAGCCGACGAACTCCTCGTGCGCGTTCGCGGAGCCGGCCTGAACCCGGTCGACACTGCCGGCCGGTACGGGCAGATCGAGTATCCATTGCCGTGGATCCCTGGCTGGGATCTGTCGGGCACCGTCGCCGCCGTTGGCGACGCAGTCACCGACTTCGAGGTCGGCGACAGTGTCTACAGTCTAGCCCGCTTTCCGGCTGCGGGCAACGCCTACGCGGAGTACGCGACGGTGCCTGCGGCAGACGTCGCTCCACAACCGGAGACCATCGGCCACACCACCGCCGCAGGCGTCCCCATGGTCGCGTTGACAGCATGGCAAGCGCTCTTCGAACAGGGCGACCTACAGGACGGCGACCGCGTGCTGATCCATGCGGCCGCCGGCGGTGTCGGCCACATCGCCGTACAGCTTGCGCTGCAGCACGGGGCAACCGTCATCGGGACCGCTGCCGGCTACAACCAACAGTTCCTCACCGATCTCGGTGTCGACCAGGCCATCGACTACGAGACTACCCAGTTCGACGACGCGATCGACGAGCCGGTCGATCTCGTGCTCGATGCGATCGGTGGTAAAACGGGCGAGCGCTCGCTGTCGGTCCTGCGTGAGGGCGGGACCATCACGCCCTTGCTCGATGCCCCACCCGAAGAGCAACTCGACGCCTACGGCGTCGACAGCCAGCAAGTCGGTGTCGAAGCCGATGGTGACACGCTCTCTGAGATCGCCACACTGATCGATGAGGGAGCCGTCACGCCAACGATTGCAGACACCTACCCGCTCGCGGATGCAACTGCCGCCCACGAGGAACTCGAAAGCGATCACGCGCGTGGCAAGCTCGTCCTCGAACCCGACAGCGACACCTAAGCACTTCGATGGCGAAGCCGTTGTCGGATAAAATGGGCAAACGCAGGAAGAACTAATGCGTCTGCAAGAGGGGCACTTCCCCCTCGATCGAGATCTCGTCACCGACGGCGATCTCCTTGCCGGCCTCGTGTGATGGCAGTCGTGTGACGACCGTCAAATAGTAATAATCGTCTGCATCCTCGCGGTCCATGTTCGTTCCCAGCGTCTCTGCATCAGCCCAGTCGGGGAATCGCTCCTTTCGTTGCTCCATAAACTTCGCCGTGAAATTCGACTTTCGCTCACCAGTTTCGGGATCCCGGGAGGGGACGACACAGCGTGGCTTACACATAACCCCATAATGGGTCACGTCGCCAACCGTAAACTCCACGCCAGTACCCGGATCGCGACGTGTCGCCGGCGTGTCCGAATAGAGTTTGTCCTCCCAGAACGGTTCGACACCATCGATTGCGATGTTGGTTCGCAGTCGCCGGAAAATCCCGTCGGCATCGAGGTCGTCGTACCAGGAGGCGACGTCGGCCAGTGTTTCCTCACCGACGACAGTCGGGCCCGTGGCGGTGATTCGGATCGGAGCGATACCGCCCGCGGTGTCAGTGAAGTTCGATTGTGCAGCTCGTTCGACGGTGATCGGTTCGTCGAAAAAGTCAGTCAACCACGCCTCTAACTCCGGATTGCTGTCGATGCCATCGAGGTCGCAGGCAAACGTCCGGTTCGTATCGTGGATTGCGAAGTCGATCGTGTTTGCCGCGAGGTCGACTGTGGTGTTGATCTTGTGAACCAGTTTGTTCTGTCGACCGTTCACGTAGGTGCCGTCCTCGCTGAACAGGGCATACTCGCGATCGTACTGCAACCGCCCCGAATCACGGATCAACACGCTCCCGACGTCGACCCCGGACAACGATTTGACTGGATACAGCCTGATTCGAGAAACTGCTGCCATGACAGGATATACTGGTCCGAACTCGCTTAGATGTTGTCTCAGTGTGTGACATTTGTTAACGTATTGGACTGTGGCCGAAGCCGCCGATGGGTGAACCCTACGAGATCTAATCGTGGGCTATAGTGGGATAGAGTTAACCCTCTGTGGGCAATAGTGGGCAATAAGAATGAACGTCGAATCAGACGATATTCGTACCAAAGAAGCTGACGACCGAGGCCGGCTGTATCTCGGCACCGAGTATGCAAACAAGCGCGTCACGGTTGCCGTCGTTGCGATTGAAACCGACCGGCCGGACGAAGAGGAGCTTGCAGCAGCCTACCGCGACGCGAGCGAATCTGCTGGCGACATTACCCGCGACTGGGAGCATGCGTCCGATGAAGCGTGGGATTCGCTCGGACCGGCTCCTGGTGTCGAAGGCTACGATCCCGACACTCATGAGTGATGATGTGCCGGTGGTGCGGCGGGGCGATATCGTCATTGTCGCACTGGATCCGACACGTGGTCACGAAATCCGCAAGACACGCCCGAGTGTCGTTGTTCAGAACGATGTCGGCAACCGAAATTCCCACACCACGGTTGTCGCCCCCGCAACAACCACCCATCGTGGCTACCCCTTCGAGGTGCTGGTGAACGCTGACGAGAGCGATTTCAACGAGGATTCATCGGTGCGTCTCGACCAGATTCGAACGGTCGATATCTCCGAACGAATCGAGTTCGTCGCCGGGCAGCTTCCAGCCTCCGTCATGCGTGAGATCGATAGTGCGCTACAACTCGAACTCGGTCTCGATTGATGGAGCCTGCGCCTATTGCGCGACGACACCTGCGGCACCCTTACCCCTTCGAATCCGGTTAGTTCCGGTGTTGAATCACTCAGCTTAACGAGGAAGAGGCGAAAACATCCGCCAAGTTCTTTACAAGCCAGTCAAACAGATAGACACCGATGGGGTACAGAAAGACGCCGGACAGCGAAGAACACTGTCCGCAGTGTGATGCGACACAGTCCATCGTCCGGACTGTGGCTTGGCAACCGAACCAGTGTCGGGAGTGTGGAACCGAAATTCCTTCCGACGAGAACGTCTAGTAAACCAACTCACCGCTCCGCGCCTGATATCCTACAGTAGTCGTAGAGTCCGAGCATATTATCGCTCGAACCATCACGTGTTTTTATCAATCACCCATACACTTTTAATGCTGCCCCTCGACCTTCGAGTTGGCACACTCGGAGTGGTACATATGACAGACGATACAACCCCATCTAACGGACGAGACCTGCTACAGTTCATCGGTCGTATCGACGAATCCATCCGCTCGCGACGTTCGTTCATGTCCGACGCGGCGAAAACTGGCGTTGCCGCGTCCGCCCTGACCACGCTCGGTGCGGGCACCGTTGCGGCCAACGACGGGAACGACTCCAACGGGAGCGGCGGATCCGACTGGAACCCAAGCGACGTCGAGATCCTCAACTACGCGCTCACGCTCGAGCACCTCGAAGCGGCCTACTACAACGACTTCCTCGACCAGTATTCCGAACACGAGGTCGAGCGTTCCGAGGTCGCGAACTACTTCGACCGGGAGACGCTGCAGTATTCGGTCTATCAGCAGATCCAAGACACCCGCGACCACGAGGAAGCCCACGTCGAAGCACTCACCAAGACGATCAAGGACCTCGGCGGGACGCCCGTCGAACCCGCCGACTACGAGTTCCCCTACTCGTCGATCACCGAGTTCGTCGCGGTCGCCGACCGCCTCGAGGCCGTCGGCGTCTCCGCCTACGCCGGCGCGGCCCCGCTGATCGACAGCGAGGACGTACTCGAAGCTGCGCTGAGCATCCACTCGGTCGAGGCCAACCACCAGACCTACTTCCAGCTCCTGCATCTCCAGCGGCCCGCACCGAACGCGTTCAACCCGGCTCGCACGCGCGACCAGGTGCTCCCGATCGCCAAGCAGTTCATCGTCGGTGCGGGCGACTCGGGCGGCGGGGACGCGGAGGTCATCGAGCAGTCGAACGTGCAACTCGCCGGCGAGAACGAGGTACCGCCGGTCGACACCGACGCCACCGGCGAGGCGACGCTGGAACTCGTCGAAGGCAGCGATGGCCCCAAACTGCAGTACGAGCTCTCGGTCCAGAACATCGAGAACGTCACGGCCGCCCACATCCATCTCGGCAACGAGGGCGAAAACGGGCCGGTCGTCGCGTTCCTCTTCGGACCGAAGGAAAGTGGCGTCAGCGAGGACGGGCAGCTGGCAAGCGGCACCATCACCGAATCGGACCTCGTCGGGCCGCTCGAGGGCGAATCCGCCCAGGAGCTCCGATCGATGACCGAGAAGGGGGCGTACGTCAACGTCCACACGACACAGAACCCCGACGGCGAGATCCGCGGTCAGATCCGCGTCGAATAGCGATCCACACCTTTTTGCGGAACGTCGGTCGCGACGACCGCAACGATCATCCAGCCGCGCCGCCACTCACCGATGATGATGCCCTGGGGCCATCTCGCGTTTGGCTACCTCCTCGTGTCGGCGCTGATGCGAGTGGTCCCACGATGGGAGATGGATCGCACGACGGTGTTGCTCGTTCTGCTCGGGACGCAGTTGCCGGATCTCATTGATAAGCCACTGGCGTGGACGTTTCACCTCCTCCCGAGCGGTCGCACGCTCGCACATTCGCTGTTCGCGATGGTGGCCGTCTGTGCGCTCGTTGGCTACTACTATCGCCGCCGCAGCCGTCTCGATCTCGGCGTTGCCTTCGCCGTCAGCTACGGCTCCCATCTGATCGGCGACGGATACAGCTTCCTCCTGTCGGGCGAGTACGCTTATCTCTCCTCGCTGGGCTGGCCACTGCTCCCACCGCCACCGTTCGGCGATGAGGGAACCTTCCTCACGCACATCCCCGATTTCGCCTTCACGCCCGGGCTTCTGACACAGATTACGCTTCTGGCCATCCTATACGTCGTCTGGATCGAAGATGGCGCCCCCGGGCGAGAGCTGTTCTCTCGTTGACCGACCGTCCGGCGCGGTCGTGACGTCGCGACTATGTCCGATCGTTGCTATCGGCCGAAGAGGGTAGAAATATACCGCTGTGGACAGAGGATCGGAACGATGCTGGAGGCCACCGGTTCGTGAGCTACACCCGCACGCTGCTTTCCCGGTGGTCTCGCCGCGATCGGCTCACCGTCGTCGTGGTCGCGGTCACGACCGCCTTTCTGGTCGGGACCACCCTCCTGTTGGCCGCGGCCGGCGCACAGACGGCCACGATCGCCGACGAGCTGGACACGACGGCGACAGTGTCGTACGAGGGCTCCTATGGGGCCGCACAGGCTAACGCGACAACCGACGAGATCGTGTTGCCGACGGCCACGCTGCGTCACAACGACTCCCTACAGCGGTTCGTCGGCGTCCCGCCGAACACGACCAACGAACTCGGTGACACCACCGTCGGCTGGCAGCGAGCGACGCTCCCTGCGCCGAACGATACCGTTCAGGGGCCAGTCGCGACGCGGACCGCACAGCGATTTGCAACCTCCACAGGCCCCGCCCGCCTGACCGTTCGGCCACACGCCACGAACGCCTCGCTGTTCCCGACCGAGTGGTACGTCGCGAACGCCTCGACGGTGCGAACGGTGAGCGACGGCGACACGGAGGCGCTCGTCATCCATCCCACCCGATCGGCGAGCGGGTTGCTGTCGGTGCCCGAAACCGGCTCGCCGATTGTCGCCGCGCTCGTGTTCCTGTTCGCCGGGATGCGCGAGCTGTTGGCGGTGTTGCTCGCCGCGACGCTCGGTAGCGCGGTGCTCGTCGTCGTGGTCGTCTACAACGTGCTCCGAATGACCGTCAGGGACCGCCGGCGGGCGATCCGCGTGATCCGCTCGACCGGCGGCACGCCACGGCGGATCCTCGCGCTGTTCGGCGTTCGGGCGGGGCTGATCGTCACGATCGGTGTCGCGCTTGGCTACGCCGTCGGGATGATCACCACGAACGCCGTCGTCAACGTGGCGGTTTTTGCCGGGTTACCGATATCGCTGACACCGACGTTGACGCCGGTCGCCATCGCCGCGCTGGCGGTCATCCTCCCGGGACTCGTGCTTGCGGGCGTGCTCGCGGGCGTCCTGGCGGCGTGGTCCGCGGCCACCGCGCCGCCGGCCCGGATCGGGGCTACAACCGGACGGACACAGAGCGATCGATCGACGGGCGGCCGCCGGGCGGCGCTGCGCCCCACGCTGCTCGCCGGCCGCGCCATCGTGCCGACGGCGCTGACGCTCGCCGTGTTCGTTGTCGTCGTCGTGCTCGTCGTCTCGCTGATGGGTGCGGTCGCGCCGCTGTCGACCCAAAGTGAGGGGACGATCGCCGAGGCCGACGCGCCACACGTCCTCAACAGCCGCATCGATACGAACTACGTCCCCGTGCTTCGAGAGCGCGGTGTCGCCGCGAGCCCGGAGATCATCCTGCCACAGGCGCTCGATGGCGAGCCGTTCCTCGGACTCGGGGCCAACTACACGGCTTTTGCCGCCGTCACGAACGCGAGCCTCGTCGAGGGACGTCCGCCCCGAACCTCGGCGGAGGCCGTCGTCGGCAGCGACCTCGCCACGACGCTCGACATCGATGTCGGCGAGTCGCTCCCGCTCGGTGGGAGTTTCTCGCCGGCGACGACACGCGTCACCGTCGTCGGGACGTTCGACGCCACCGGCGTCGCCGACGACCAGCTCGTCGTGCCGCTGTCGACGGCCCATCACCTCGCGCTCGACTCCGGGACCGTCCAGTATATCCGGACCGAGCGAACCGCCCTCCCCGACGGCGCCGGAGCGAACGACACCGGGAGCGCCGGCGACGCGATCAGCGTGACCGGCGTCTCCATACCCCGTGTCGTCGAGGCGAACCGTTCGTTCGCGGTCACGGCGAACGTCGAGAACCTCGAGGCGACGAACGTGACGCGGCCGATCACCGTCCGCGTCGGCAATCGGACGCGAACGCGTTCGGTGACGCTCGGCCCGGAGGCAACCGACGAGATCTCGATTCCGGTCCGGCTGCCGACGGCGGGCAACAGAACGCTGCGCGTCGACAGCTACACGCAGTCCGTACGCGTGCTTCCACGTCGTTCGCTGTGGCTCCCGACCGAGTTACCGGGGCGTGCCCCGCCGAACGCGACGCTGTACGTACCCGTGGTGACGCCGGCCGAACAGCCCGTCGAGAACGCATCCGTCGCCGTCGCCAACCGAACGTGGACCACCGGCGACAACGGCGTCGCACGGGTCACGCTCCCGACCGCACCCGGCGAATACACGCTGCGTGCGAGCAAGGGTGAGCGCCCGGCGGCGACACAGAACCTGACGGTCACGACGTCGGCCCAGCGCAGGCCCTCGGCCCGTCTTGCGATCACGCCGCAGACGGGAAGCGTGCTCGAACGCCCGGAGGCGACCGTGACGGTCGCGAACCCCTGGAACCGGACGCTCACGCGGCGACTCACGCTGACGTCGCCGGTGACGACCCGCGAGCGAAACGTTACGCTCGAACCGGGAGCGACGACGCAAGTGACCGTCGAGCTGTTCGGCGGCTCTGAGCAGCGGGCCTCCCCCGGCACCTACACCGTGCGCTTGCAGTCGAACGAATCGAGCGGATCGCTCGCCCGGAGCGAGTACACCGTCGAGGGCGACCAGCGACTGTTCTCGGCGCTCGCGAGCAACGGCCAGTACTCGGGCGGTGCCGGCATCGGGCAAGCGATCCGCAGCGTGTTCGGCAACGTCCAGTTGCTGTTCGTGACGATGTTGGTGCTCGCCGCGCTCACCACGATCGGGACGACGACTGCAACCTTCACACAGGTCATCCACGCCCGCCGGCGTGCCATCGGCATCCATCGGGCGACCGGCGCGTCCCCGCGACGCGTGCTCACGACCGTGCTCCGTGACGTCTGTCTGCTCTCGGTGCCGGCCGTCGCCGTCGCGCTCGCCCTCGGCGTCGGGACCGTCCGGCTGCTCGGACAGCTCGATCTGCTCACGCTGTTCGGGATCCGGCTCTCGACGGCGATCCCGGGCCCTGTACTGTTGGGCACCGCCGTCGGCGCGTTCGCCCTGTCGGTGCTCGGAGCCGTCCTGGCGACGCTCCCGTTTCTCACCCGTCCGCCCACCGACCTGCTCGACGGGACGGTCTCCGAGCCCACGACGCGGGAGGATGACCGATGAAGCGGCGACACCGGTACGTGGTCGTCTGTCTCGCGGTCTTCGCCGTCGCGCTCGCGTTCCGGACGCTCACGCTGTACTGGAGTCCCTTCCCCGCGACGCTCGATGGGTTCGACTACGCCGCCCTCGCGCGGGACACGCTCGCCAGCGGCCAGCTCCCACTGGGTCGTCTGCGGGCCGACAACTTCGTGTTCACCGGCGGCCTCGCGCTCGTCAGTGCGCTCACCGACAGCCGGCCGGTCACGATGGCACAGCCGGTGATTGCCGTGCTCGGTGCGGGCTCCTGTCTCACCGCCGTCGCCGTCGTCCGGCGGCTGGGACGCCGGCTCGCGCTCTCGGGTCGTCGCGTTCGGTGTGCCGCCGTCGTCGCCGGGTTCGGGCTCGCAGCCGAAGGGCTCTATCTCCGGCGGACCGGCGTCGCCGACGAGGAGGCGATCGGACTGTTGCTCGTTCCGTTGCTCGCGATCACGTTCCATCGCGCCCTCCGGACGCGCCGGCCGGCGTGGATCGTTGCAGCCGCCGTCATCGCCATTGCCTTCCCGTTGTTGCACACCTTCAGCACGCTCATCGCGGCGCTCACGCTTCTCGGCGTGCTGGCGACCCAGCTTCTCCGCGTGCCGAGCACGCGACTGGCGACGGTCGGGCTCGTCTTTGTCGGCGGGTTCTGGGCGTATTTCGCGCTCTACTACGAGGTCGCGGCACGGGTCGGCCTCACCGTGCCGTACGTCGGGCGCGTGCTCGCCTTCCCAGGCCTGTTCATCGCGTGGCTGATCGTGCTGGTCGTCGGCGTCCTCTGGGTACGCTCGGCACAGCCACGCCTCCAGCGGGCGGGGCTGCTCGGGGCCGTCGCGGTCGGCTATGCCGTTCTCGTCGCGAACGTCTTCGTGCCGGTCTTTCCGGGGACGGTGACGACGCCGCTGCCGATCCTGGCGCTCGCGTCGTTGTTCGTTGTCCCGGTGGTGTTGGCGAGTTCTCGACTGCCCGACGTGACGGCCGATGCGGGCGACGGTGCCGTCGTCGTCGCGCTGCTTGCCGCGCCAGCCGTCCAGACGTTCTTCTCGCTGACCGCCTCGCTCACGCCGGAGTTCTACGGGACGGTGATGCGAACGCAGACGTTCGTCCATTTCCCGGTGTTCGTTCTCGCCGCGCTGGCGGCCGTTGGACTCCCGGCCGCCGGGCGACTCTCGCTCGGGCGGCTGGGACTCCCGGGTCGGCTCGGGTCGGTGCGGACGATCGCCGTGACCCTCTTACTACTGAGTGCGGCCCTGACCGCACCGCTCGCGTTCGTCGATCTCGATACGGCGACGTATCCGAGCACGACGACCCACGAGGAGTTCGCCGCCGCGTCGTTCACTGCGACACACGTCCCCGGACGGTGGACATCGGACGATCCGTCGACGCGGATCGGGTCGCTCTACTACCCCGGCCGTACCCAGGCCTCGCAAGCCCCGGTCGGAAGCTGGCTGACCGGCGGCTCGCCGCCGGACTGTCCGGTGCTGTCGGCCCGGTCGTGGACGACGAGCGGCGCACATCTGTTCCCGCTGGCGCCGGCGACGATCCCGCCGACCCGCTATCGCCACTGGCTCGCCGACCGAAACCTCGTCTACACCACCAGCGGTGCCGATCCGTTCTCGCTGACGCGACCGACCACGTCGTCGTCACAGTGTTGAATCACAGCAAGCCGCCGTCGAGTAGTTCGATCTCTGGTGGGTTTATGCGTCCGTTGGTCGAACGTCGATCAATGGCTTCCCTCGCCCTCGACGCGACCGACATCGGCGTGACGCGCGGTACCGAGGCGATACTACACGACGTCTCGATCGCCGTGCCGTCCGACGGGCGCACGCTGGTCCAGGGCCCGAGCGGCGCCGGGAAGACGACGCTGTTCGACGTGCTCGGGTTGCTCGACCGCCCGACGAGCGGGACGCTCACCATCCAGGAGACAGCGACCGACGCATTATCGGAGTCCGAGCGGGCCCGCCTCCGGCGCGAGACGCTCGGGTTCGTCTTCCAGGAGTTCCAGCTCGTCGCGGATCTCACGGCCTGGGAGAACGCCGCGCTGCCCCAGGACCACACCGGCGAGCGCGACGCCGACTGGCTGGGGATGCTGTTCGACGAGCTCGCCATCGCCGACCTCGCCGAGCAGTATCCGGCCACCCTCAGCGGTGGCGAGAAACAGCGCGTCGCGATCGCCCGTGCGCTGGCCAACCGGCCCGCGATCGTGCTCGCCGACGAGCCGACCGGCCAGCTCGACCCGGACACCGCCGATCGGGTGCTCGAACTGCTGCTCGACATCCACGAGACCGCAGAGACGGCGCTGCTCACGATCAGTCACGACCGGCGGCTGCGCTCGGCGTTCGACGAGATCGTTGCCCTCGAAAACGGCACGACGGTTCCGACGTCGGGTGACCCCGCTTAATACGGTTCCACAACGACGATCGCCGCCAGAGCGTCGCCGACCGATCGTCGGGGAATCCAGCTGAACACCCCACCGCAAGCGAGCGGCGTATGCCGCGAGCAGGGAGGGAGTTCAGGCTGCCGCCACGGTGTAGTTGCCAGTCCGTGTGGGCCCGCCGTCGATCGTGAGGTCGAACGAATAGTTGCCGGGGGTGGTCGTCGTGACGCCGCCGTCGATGACGGCGACGATCTCGTCGCCCGCAGCGACGCTTTCGTTGCCATCGAGTGCGATCGTGAGCGTTCGGCCGTCGTCGGCGCGTCGGACTTCATCAACGTTGGCGGCGAGGCTCTCGCTCGTCTCGTTGCCGGGCAGGACGCCACCCGTGTCGATCCCGGCCGTGTCGACGTCGGCGGTCGTGACGTTACCGAGATCGAGCCCGCCACCCGTATCGACCGTGACGTTCTCGAGTCCGTCGCTGGCCGACGCCTCGTCGACCGTCGCCCGGACGAGCAGCGTAGCGTTCGTCGTGTTCGCGCTCGCGGGGGCGACCGAGAGGTTCACCGCCTCGGTCTCCGCCGGCGCGGCCGTGGACGTGGCTTCACCATCGCCTTCGGTGGCGGTTCCGGGCCCCATCTCAACGCCGTCGGCCGGCGTGGCCGTGCCCGACGTCACGCCGGTCGTCTCACTGTTGTCGGGACTGCCGCCACAGCCGGCGAGGGCCACCAGCAGCACCATCACACCGACGGCGAGCATCCGTCGTTTCGAGCGATCGGTCGAGAGCCGTTCGGACAGCCAACGGGAACGTATCTTCACCATTAACATGGATACGCGTCGCTGGCGGTGATATAATACTGCTGGTTCGGGGGAACGAAAGGTGTTTTACCCGATCACCGAGTGGATCGAGTGTGACCGCCGAGAAACGGACGAGAACGCGATCGCTGACGCCCCTCGGCTGCGGTCTCGTGATCGCCATCGTCGTTCTCTCGGCCATCGCTTTGCCGGTCGGGACGGCGCTCGGACACACCGACGACGTCGGGATCCGCCAGGTCGCGAACAACTCCAGCGTCCAGCAGGAGGACCCGCAAGCGGTCGACGACGACGGCAACGTCTCCGAGCTCCAGGGCGCGCTCTCCGATCGGCTCGGCGAGACGCTCATCGACTGTTCGGAGGGGCTTGAGGTCGGCAACTACGACGCCTGCAACCGATCGAAGGAGTACCCCGACTGGCTCGGCAAATACGTCAACGTCACCCGGAGCTCGGATTCGGAGACCAACAACACCGACGAATTCCAGGAAGCCAGGGACAATCAGACATCGTACACAAATGACGTCCAGCGCTTTCGCAAGACCGTCGACCAGTACCGCACTGCACGCGAAAGCGGCCGGACCGAGCGTGCCCGCCGGCTCGCCCGTCGTGCTCAACGGCTCTCCCAACAGATCAACGAAACCGGCGCTCGACTGACCGACGACTACCGCGCGATCGACAACGGTACGACACAGAACTTCTCGGCGGCGATCGCGACAACCAACGAGACCACCGAAAACGTCTCCGCGGTCGCCGACACGCTCAGCGTCGAGCAGTTCGTGAACACGACGGTCACGGCCTCGACGGCTGACAACCGGATCACGTTCAACGACTCACTCGTCGTGAGCGGCTATCTCAGAACGGCCAACGGCACGCCGCTTGCCAATCGTACCGTCGTATTGGAGGCCGACAACCGACTCCGACGGACTACCACTGACAAGGCCGGCCAGTACGTCATCACCTACCGTCCGGCGTTGCTCCCGCTCGATACGCGCCGGCTGACGGTGCGCTATCGACCGTCGACCCTGTCGATCTATCGGAGCAACCGGACAACCGTCCCCATCGATGTTCGCCAGGTGACGCCGACGCTCCAGGCGGAGACGACCCCCAAGACCGTTGGTTTCGACGAGCTGCTGTCGGTCACCGGTCGCGTCGCCGTCAACGACAGCGGCGTCGGCTCCGTACCGGTCGCCGTCTCGATCGACGGCCAGGAGTTCACCCTCGCCGACGGCAGCCGCGTCCGGACGGGCTCCGAGGGCCGTTTCAAAATGGCTCACGAGCTCCCGGCCGACGTTGCCCCCGGCCGGCAACGCGTTCGTGTCTCCATGCCCCTCGAGAACCGGTCGGTCGCCAGAACGAACACGTCGATCCCGGTGACGATCACGCGGACACCGACGCAGCTGTCGCTCAACGCCACTCAGGAGTCGGTCAATGGCTCGGCCGTCGGCGGGCCGATCGTCCACGTCGAGGGCCAACTCAGCGCCAACGGAACGCCCGTCACGAACCAAACGGTAGCGGTCGGGCTGAACAACTCGACGACGTCCGTCACGACCGACGAGAACGGCAGCTACGACGCCAACGTTACGGTGCCCGAAGGCGTCTTCGCCGATCAGACGGGCACGACGATGGCGACGATCGGTGCGACCTTCGAGGGTGGAGAGACGAACCTCGAATCGTCGCGTCGTCACACGACCATCGAGCTGATGGTGCCAGCCCAGACGACCGGCCTCATCGAACAGCTCGTGGCCGCTTTCAGGACGCTCCCGATCAGCTATCAGCTGTTGCTCGGGCTCGGTATCGTAGTCGTGCTCGGCGCCCTTGGTTCGGTGCTCCGGCGATGGCTCGGCATCACCGAAGACGACACGGACGATGCCTCGTCGACGTCGGCGAGTGGGGCCACAGACAGCACCGACGACCCGCGCGAAGGGCTCAGAGCGCTGCTCAGGGCGGCCCGCGAGGAGCTATCCGCGGGTGATGCCGACGGTGCCGTCGGGTTCGCGTACACGGCCGTTCGACGAGTCCTGGGTCGCGATCCCGAACTCGGGGGCGCACGAACCCACTGGGAGTTCCTCGATGCGTGTATCGATCGTGGGCTCGGCGACCGACAGCTCGGGGCGCTCAGACGACTGACCGAACGCTACGAGCGCGCAACGTTCTCCCAGCGATCGGTCTCGACGGACACGGCCTCCTCGGCGCTTGACGATGCCCAGACGATGACCGATCCGGACGAGCAAGCATCGGCTGAGAACCCGGACTCAGATGTTGATTCGAGATCGGAGTGATATCTGAACTACCCTGACGATAGGGGATTGATCGTGGGCACAGAAAGAGAGTACATTTCGTGTGCTCTCCACCACAAGTACTGCAGGTCCGTATCACGTTGGTCGACACAAAGAGAGTACATTTCGTGTGCTATCGAGGCCAACCAACACGGAACGTGGCGGATATCAGAAAACCATTAGAGAGTACATTTTGTGTGCTATTGAGCTCAATCGGCAAGGTGGAAAGCGGAGACTAGGAAGACGAAAAGAGAGTACATTTCGTGTGCTATCCTTCTATCTCCTCGCGCGTCTCGATGACTAGTTCTGGATCAAGGTCGAGTTGATACTCGAAGTACTGCCCACCACTCCGTCCTTGATTTCGCTTGTCGCGTTGCAGAAATCCCAACATGTGGAGATCCGCGAGATGATCCTGTATACTCTTCAGCGATGTCAGTGGCGTCGTTGCCCAGGATTCTGCAACCTGTTCATACGTCTCTCGAATCTCTTTGGAACGCGCCGGAGTATCATCACGTTTCTCGAGGCGTGCAATCGTCTCGAGGACATACTGCGAATGATCCGTCTGGTCTCGTATTCGATTGGCGAGTCGTCCACGTTGGACGAGTTCACGAGCAGTCTCGATATGGTCATCAATCACACAGCTATCGCCTGCTCGTTCGGCAACCTCTCCCCCGACACGAAGCAAATCGATCGCCTGGCGAGCATTCCCCATGTCTTGTGCCGAAATCGCTGATGCCATTCCAACCGCGGATTGCTCCCATCCGTCTTCGACAAACGCTTGCTCTGCACGGTCTTTGAGGATTGCTTTGAGTTCTGTTGCATCATAAGGACTGAACGAGATCTCGTTTTCCATTAGTGTGTCTTTCACCTTTGGGGAGAGGGTTTTTCGGAACGTGTAGTTGTTACTGATTCCAATGATGCCGACTCTTGCATCGCTCAGATGCCCGTTTGACCGAGCCCGTGGTAGTTCATACAACAACGTGTCGACCTCATCAAGGTGGTCGATCTCATCAAAAACGAACAGGTGGGTTCCACCGACACGATCGAGTTGTTGATAGAGCTCTTCGAAGGCATCGCCCGTTCCGAGCCCCCGCTTTGGAAACCGACTTGCATCCTGTGGAAGAAGCTTGTTCACAAGCACGCGGATAATCATAAAGAGTGTCTTGCTGTTGCAGTTCACGTTGTGGATATGGAGATCATCTGCTTCATCTCGTGACTGCACCTCATCGTTGAGGGCATCCATCATGTACGTCGTCACAGCTGTCTTTCCGAGCCCAGCCTTTCCATACAACATGACATTCTCGGGATCGCGTCCAAAGAGAACGTCCTGCAGTGCGTAGCGATACTCCTCGATTTCTTGCTCTCGCTTCAAAATCGATTCTGGTTGATAGCTTTCGTTCAGGACTTCCTTGTTCGAGAAAATAGTATCCGTAATATCAGCAAATGGTCCTGGCATGCTCTGTCACCTACTACATACACTAGTACTTAAAACCTTACTTCGTGAGATTCGTCTGTTTCCCCGTTAATCGAGGACATCGCCGACAACCGCTGTCTCTGCCTGCAAGGGCCGGTTGAAAACGAGAGCACACGAAATGTACTCTCTCTCTCCGAGCCCGTGCCTAGTTCCAGGGCGCGTGGCCGGGATCGATGAGGTGCTCGCGCCGCTCGATGGCGTCGATCCGTGCGATGTCCGCTTCGTCCAACGTCATCTCTCCGGCGGCGAGGTTGTCCCGCATGTGCTCTTCGCTGCTCGCTTTCGGGATCACGGCGACGTTGTCCTTGGCGAGGAGCCACGCAATCGACACCTGTGCCGGCGTCGCGTCGTGTTTGTCCGCGACCGCCTCGATCGCGGGCACCTCGAAAACTCTCCCCTGAGCGAGCGGTGAGTATGCCACCAGCCAGTGGTCGTGACGCTGGGCGTCCGCGAGCAGCTCCTCCTGGGGCCGTAGTGGATGCATCTCTACCTGGTGGGCGGCAAGCGGCGCGTCGAGTACGTCACGCGCCTCATCGAGCAGTTTGGGCGTGAAATTCGACAGGCCGACATGGCGGATCTTCCCCGCGTTGTAGGCCTCATCGAAGGCGGGCAAAATCGCCTCGTGGTCGTACTCTCCCGACGGCCAGTGGACGTACAGTAGATCGACGTAGTCGACGCCGAGCCGGTCGAGACAGCCGTCGATCGCCCCCTTCACGTCGTCCGTACTCGATGGGAGATCGACGTGGACGGTTTTGGTCGCGATGAAGACGTCCTCACGGTCGACCGACGACGAGGCGATCCCCTCGCCGACGTACTGTTCGTTGCCGTAGGCATGGGCCGTATCGATCGCCCGATAGCCGACATCGAGCGCCGTTCGCACGTTGTCGGTCCACTGTGGTTGGTCGTTCTCGGAGTAGGTTCCCAGTCCGATCCGTGGGAGATCTTCGATCGGCATCGTCCCGAACTTCGTTCGCTGCTCGCTTGACGCTGGTGTTTGGCGACGGTGTGTTCTCACGGCAACCGGCTCCACCGTCGCCCCACTCGGCAGTGTGCATCGTATCGGCTCTCACCATCATTATCCGTGCGTCTCGACCACAACGACGCTACGGGCCACGCTCGACCGTCCTTTTTCCGGACACCCTCCGTGCCTGTCTCGAGGGAGTCTATTAGACCCCACCCCGCGAAGACACGGTATGGCATGGAACTCGTATGGTGCCTCGACGGCCGCGACAGAACGGCCACCCGCAGACACCGTCGGCAGTGACGCTCTCAGGGAACGGTGGCGCTCACACCCCGGAGTCATCCGACGATGACGATCGAACGACTCGGTGTTCATACCTCGGTCGCGGAACTCTTTCCACCGGCCGTGTTGCGGGACGCACTCGCCGATACCGGGCCCACAGTCCGGATCGTCGAGACCGACGACGAGCTCGCCGCCTGTGATGCGCTCGTCACGTTCGACTACGAGGAGTCGTTTCTGCAGGCCGATCTCGCGTGGATCCACTCGATCTTAGCCGGCGTCGATCACTTCCCGTTCGATGCACTCGCCGATCGGGGAACGCTGCTCACGAACAGCGCCGGTATCCATGGTGATAGCGTCGGCGAGACGGTCGCCGGCTACATGCTGATGTTCGCCCGCGGGCTGCACACCCAGCGCACGAACCAACTCCACCAGGAGTGGGCGTATCCACCATGGGACGCCGCGTTCACCCTTGACGGTGAATCGCTCTGTGTGATCGGGTTGGGGACGCTTGGGCGGGCCATCGCCATGCGAGCGGACGCACTCGGCATGGACGTTACCGGGATCAAGCGTACGCCGATACCCATCGATCACGTCGAGACCGTCTATCCGCCCGACGATCTCCATGAGGCCGTCGCCGAGGCACGGTTCGTCGCACTTGCCGTGCCGCTGACCGACCGGACCACCGACCTCATCGGCGAATCCGAGTTTCGGATGCTGCGCGACGATGCCTACCTCATCAACGTCGCCCGCGGGGGCGTCATCGAGCAGTCGGCACTCGTCGACGCGTTGGAATCGGCGTCACTCGCCGGGGCGGCACTCGACGTGTTCGAGACCGAACCGCTCCCGGACGAATCGCCGTTGTGGGGGATGGACAACGTGATCGTGACCTCGCATGCGGCCGCAGCGAACCGCGAGTACTACCAGCGGGTGGCCGCGCTCGTTCGTGAGAATCTGCGCCGACTCGACGCCGACGAATCACTCACCAACCAGGTCGTTTGAGCCACGGCTTCCCCCATTTGACTCAGTTCCGCCGCCCGTTGACTACTGCATACAAGGTGCGTATCAGTCAGGAAATCGCATTCATCGACATACAAAATGTAATATTTGGCAACTCTTTGAGCAAATTTCCGAGTTTCGTGAATTTACTTGTACAGATTCACTATCTTCTCAAGCTATTTGTGATAGAAAAATGTTAAAACACAACAAAGATATTGAATTCGGTATGACGCAACTGAAATCGGTGCTTCGAGTGAGGTGTGCGAGCTACGCCTGTTCGAACTCCACGTCCTCGCTGACAGTGATATCGCCGGTGACCTCTGTGTAGGGGTAGGGCATACCGATACCGGCAGCGTCGAAGCGTTTCTTGACGGCCTCAGTGAACGCTGCAACTGTTGGAGCGTATCCCGTCTTGTTCGGGTCGATCCAGAGACGTCCCGAGAGCACCACCGCCGAATCGCCGAGACTCGTTACGGGTGCCGAGGGTTCTTGACTCGTGAGTGCCCCATCGAGGTTCTGTGCTACGTCGACGATGATTTCGCGGGCATCTTCGATATCGGCGTCGTATTCGATACCGAAATCGACCCCCACGCGAAGTTCGTCGTTACCCATCGGGTTGGTCACGACGGCGTTCACGAGATCGCTGTTCGGGACGGTCATCTCTTCGTTATCGAAGGAATTGAGCTTCGTCACTCGCAACTGAACATCCTCGACCACCCCGACGTTATCGTTCCATTCGATCCAGTCGCCCGTCTGAAACGGCTCGTCCTGGATGATGAAAATCCCGGCGACGAAGTTCGAGATGAGATCCTGTGCGGCGAAGCCGACCGCCAGAGCGAGAGCGCCAGCAAGTGTCCCAAACGCGGCTAGAACGACGCCTGCACCCGCGATTGTAGCGGCGATTGCAAGCGCCACTACCGCAGTGATCGCGACGACGGTACTGATAGTGAGACTGGTGATGGTTTCGTCGACGCCACGACTATCGAGGGCGCTTCGCAGCGCTCGGACGACGAGTGCCTTCCCAACGTAGTAGATGACAACGAACGCAACGAGGAACAGAATGATTGTTACTGCGGCGCTTACGAGCGCGGGTCCATACTGGTTAAGCAACGCCTGCGGGTCGAGTGAAAACCCCTGTTGGAGTGGTATCATGTGATCGCGTGCCGACAATCACAGAGGCCAGTCATGAATGTTTCTGTTTCCAACAACACAGTTGTTTACAACCAGCTATGAAATTCGTATCTGTCAAGTGTGTTATGGTTGGCAGAGTAGTCCGTCTGGAGCCAATGGCAACTCAGACCATCCAACCCTCAGATGAGGGTGTCTCCGCAGCGTGCTACGGAAACAAATCGTACTATCAGAATTCCTCAGATTCCGGTGTTCAAATGGATATACAACTGTCATAATGGGCTACTGCTGACTACACGCTCTATATCTCGCACGCTGATTCTATCAGATAATGTGTCATTCTTGAAATCCGGCGGCAAAGACCTCATCAAGCACCACTAGCTGGCTGGCAAAGATGGAGTTTTACCTCTGGACTCCAGAGAATCCCTGTGGAACCGGATGATAACCATCGTGGCTGGGCTGAACGCTCGGGAGAATTTTCGCCGACATACTACGCTCAGCTCGGCGCGAACACCGTCAGTGAGACTCTCGCCACGACGTGTGACTACTACCTGCCTGAGGACGCCGCGATTCTCGAGATCGGCTGTAGCTCCGGCCGTCATCTCACCCATCTTCGTGAGAACGGGTTCACCAACCTCACCGGTATCGACATCAACGACGAGTCGTTTGCCGTGATGGCCGATCAGTATCCCGAACTCGCTGCAACAGGCACGTTTCACACGGGGCTGATCGAAGAGATCGTCCCCGAATTTGCCGACAACGACTTCGATCTCGTCTACTCGGTCGAAACCCTGCAGCACATTCAACCGCAGAACACGTGGGTGTTCGAGGAACTGGCTCGTATCACCAGCAATCTGCTGATAACCGCCGAGAACGAGGGCAACGGCCCACAGCGTGGCCGAGAAGATGCACAAGTGAGCTACGTCAACGACGAATTTCCACTTTATTTCCGAAACTGGAAGCGAATATTCACCGATCTCGGGTTCGCTCAACTCTCGTACGAACCAAGCAAGCGCGATACGATTCGTACATTTCAGGCATTGTGAGATGGTGTCCGCATGGATTTCGAGGTCAGGAATATCCTCATGGGACTGGCCGCAAGCGGCACAATCGGAGTCGGTCTCCGGTTCCACCTGGATTGGTATCGGCGCGCCGGTATATGCGGTCCCACCTTGGATGATACTGAGTGTCCTATTGCTCGCGGCGTTCGTAGTCGTACAGGCTCAGTTAGGAATTCGAGATGTAGACGTATGCGACGGTCATGTCTCGCCGAGGAACTGCTCCGCCGCACCCCGAAAGAGCGCGTCGACCGCTGCCTCCGAGAGCTCTCGCCGAAGTAGTCCCTCGAACTCCCGCTCGTAGGCGTGTGGCATGTTCGGAAAATCCGAACCATACATGATCCGGCCGGCGAGTTCCTCGAAGACGCCGTCATCGATGGTGGCCGGATCGAACTCGACGTGGCGATCGACGACCGTCGCCATCGCAAAACTCGTGTCGAGATAGACGTTCTCGTCGGCACGGGCGAGATCGAGAAACGCCTCGTGTTCGAAGGTCCCCATATGCGCACAGCAGGCTCGCACCTCCGGAAACCGGTCGCGGAACTCCCGGAACCGTTCGATCCCGACGTGTGGACTGTCCCCGAACATCGGCGCGGTGCCGGCGTGGTGGAGCACGGGCCGGTCGTACTCGGCACAGAGTTCGTAGGCGGGATCCAAGCGTGGATCGTCCGGCGCGACCTCCTGGACGGGACACTGGAACTTCAGCCCGCGGGCACCGTTCTCGAAGGCCGCCTCGACGACCGCGTGCACGTCGTCGGCGGGATGGACCGTCGCGAACGGAAGACACATCTCCGAGCTGCTCGCCGCTTCGAGCAGCCAGTCGTTGAGTTCGGCGGCCATACCTGACTTGTGCGCGTACGGTAGCGCGACGTACCGGTCGATCCCGGCCTCACGGAGAGCGGCCTCGAGTGCCGTCCTCTCGGTTGGATGGTCGAACTCCCACCCCGCGGCATCGGTCAGTGCCTCGCGAATGGCGGCCATCAGCCGGTCGGGCATTAGATGCACGTGTCCGTCGATCGCGTTGGTAACGGGAACCTCCGTGTGTGACATTGTCTCTTTTTTCTCCACTAACCGAGAAAAAGACTCCGTCGGTACTCGACTGGTGTTCCGGGACGACTGCTGAAGCTCGCTACGTCATGTTCTTGGCTGCAGAATCTTTCCCCAATACCTTACCTGCTTGGCGAACGAACCCTGCCTGTGCCTCCAGCAGACGCTTCCCAGCAATCACACGACGACTTCCAAAGCCATCCGTCCATCCCCTGTGACGCATGCGAGTCCGCCCTCAACTCACAGCACGATCACTCGATTTCCTTTCTCCTCATGGATCAGCTTACACTCCCCCTCGTTGGTTGCGACGACCATCTCGAGCAGTTCACGTCCATCTGTGGATTCACCACAGAGGATACCGCTGAACTCCTCTCGCACCGCCCGGCCGGCGGTATCAACTGCCCCAGCTGTCAGTTCGTCCCGTACAATCCACAGCACCCTCTTGTTCCGGTACAGAACGGAGCCGTTGCCGTCCTCGCTTGTCCGGACCATCAAGAGGAGATCATCGAGCGATTTCGGACCGGTCTCGAGACACAACAGAAACTGACGGCTTCGACCGATACGCTGCAGTAGCTCTCAATTGTCTCGTCTGCACGTTCTCACCTCCCGACTCCACACGGCTTCTGTGTGGCTCCGTCAATGAATTTCGCGTACCGTAGGGCGATGCTCGCTGGCGATTCAATCGTCGCTTTGCTCGATCCGATCACCATCGGACACGAGCTGGTAGCTGTTCTGTCGAGCGTCGTCGATACAGATGCCTTTCTCGACCATGTCGATACGTTCGAGCTGGTTGAGCGCGTTCCGCACCGTCCGACTCGAAAGATGCGACTGGCGGATGAGCTCTTTTTGCGTTAGTGGGCCCTCGTATTCGAGCACTTTTGCGACGAGTTTCCCGCTCGGTGCGAGACTGTCGATCTCCGCTGTTTCGGAGCTACCCATCGACTATCCCTACGATCAGCCCCGGGGTAAATCTATCGAAAATCCAATAATTTGGAAGCTGTATTATAAAAATATCTGACTAGTCGATCGCCCCTTCGATATCGCTCCCCAGTTCGTTTTGATAGCAAACTCACAACTACCATCCAAACCAGTCGGCGACAGTACCCGATGCTATTCTGCACCCCGCCCGCTCCAGTGCCGCAGTCAACCCAACCGTCAACACCGGTGCGACCGGAAGCATCTATTGACGACTACCGCAATCGTACAACAAACCCATGAACACGTTTAGCACTCGGACCGGAGATCACATCGTTCTCAGGACCATGGTTGACATCCTCCCCGCCGTGAACGGCGAGGATTCCCGACCGTAGTTGGGATATTAGGGTTCGCAACGTGCTCGTTCTTGTGGATGGAACCGACCATCCGTAGCATCGAACGAACACACTACTGGCTGTGCCAAACAGCCGTTATCCCTATCGAGCCGGTCAAATGCGGCTGGATTCGGGAGTAGCGTTTGTCTGATGTTCTCCGCACCGTTCGCGTCGGCGTTCGCCGTCCGTCCGCACTGCTGGCAGTGGTACAGACCACGTTCGACGCGCTGGCTGCCGTTCTTGTGGCCGCACACCGAGCACGTCTTTGACGTGTCGCGTTCGGAGTCCACAACCACCTCGATACCGGCGGCTTCGCCCTTATATTCGAGCATCGTCATGAGTAGCCCGAAACCCCATCCGTGGAGCATCTTGTTCCCGTGGCGGCCCCAGTCCCAACCGGAGCCGTCGTCTTCCGAACGGATGCCACCGAGGTCGCCCACCATGAGCCGTCCGACGCCGCGTTCGACACACTCGACGACGATACGCTTCGAGAGGGTGTGATGGAAGTGCTTGCGCCGGTCCTTGAGTGTGCGCTTCGCGTTCCGAGCGCGGCGCGAAAGCCCGTTCTCGCCTTCGCACTCGTACTCGACGCGCTTGTAGTAGTGCTTGGACTCTTTGAGCCATCCACCAGGGAACAGCATGGTTTCGTCGCCGAACGACACGGCAGCGATGTTGCTGATTCCGAGGTCCACACCCGCCGTTCGGTCGCCCGGCGGTTCAGGGTCGATGGTTGTTCGGCAAACGAACTGAAGCCGCCACTCACCGCGCTTGTGGACGGCGCGAACCTGCTGGATGTCCCACTCGGTGAGGTCCACGTCGGGACGGGCTTCGTACCCACAGAGCACGAAGTCCGAACGGTGTTCTTTGAGATTCCGGCCTTTCGAGAGGCGAACGCGCTGATACTGTTCGTCGTGTTTGAAGCCAGCCGCTTTGAACGACACTGTGGAGCGTGGGTGCGAATCGCCGCGTTTGCGGTAGCCGGGCGGTCGGGCACGGCTATCGCCGTTCCGACGCTTCCCGAACCAGCCGTTGAACGCTTCAGCGAGTTCTTCGAGAACGCGCTGACTGGACTGTGAATGAAGGTCCGTATAGCATTCGTGGCCTTTGAGTTCGGATTTGAGCTCCCCGTCATCGGGGATCTCGCCCGTTTCGTCCCACACGCCTTGTGCATAGTAGCGACCGACGTTCCAGAGCTTCGACGCGGCCCACCCGAGTGCATCGAGGTCATCCTGAACCTGTTGCTGGTTCGGGATGGTGGCCTCGAACGTTCGGATAGTTCGCGTCGGCATCTAACTTCATAACTGGTTATGCGCCACGTAAACGTGAATCCACCGATCCGACACCGACGACGAATATCCGGCTGGCCACCGACGGGTAGCCGGTGGTTGCACAGTAGTGAGACACAGCTTACGGCGCGTATCCCCTCCCTAAAGGGAGAGGTTTTGCGCCTGTCTTTCACATAAACCAGACGGTGACGTCTATCTCGGTGCGGGTATGACTGTCCATGTCGACTCTGGGGTAGTGAGAGTTGGAGCAGATACCACTGGTGAACTCATTGCCAAATCAGATCGAGCGACGACGCTTGCTGCGGAGATACTCCAGAACGATCTGCAGTTCCGGATCCACATCGAACCATCGAGCGGCATGAAGCGGCGGTCAGTCCTTGCGTGCTACGCTACTGGTGGCAACCCTGAGCGAATGCAGTGGGGTGGATTTCGGTGACACGGCTTCCGTCGACGATCAGCGGGTTCAGCGAGACGCCGGCTCCATAGAGCGGCGCGATCGCGTTCGCCATGTTCGATGTCCCCGCCGAGAACGCCATCACACACGCGATGGCAACGACGACCACCGCGCCGGCCAGCTCTCGCATCGTGGTGTTCGCCCCGCGCCGCGGTCTCGGAATCGTTCCGGTACGATCGAGTTCGAGCAGCGCGCCCTCGGTGCTCGTGATCGCGATCCAGCGGTTGATCCGGGGATAGAAATACCGGCCGACCACCATCGAGATCCAAAAGCCCACGAGCGGCAGCTTCAAGGCCGCATCGTGGACAAAGCCCGCGAGGCTGGTATCGCTGTCGAGTTCGTCGCCCCAGCGTACACCTCGCAGACGTGTCACGCCTGCGGCCACATCGGCCGGCGAAGCGAACAAGCGGAGTTTGGATGTATGAACGCCGACTGCTGGGTATCGGAGTACCAAGCTGATCTGAACGCGGCGGCGAACATCGCCAGTCGTGTTGACCCGTGGGGAGAGCCTACCGCTGAAATCGGCGGGCGATGACTTCTTGAAAAGCGAAGCTTTCCAATGGTCGGGAAATCTTCGATTTCCCTCGACGCCACAGGACGGGAGCGCCTTTGACAGCGCCACAGCCCGCCGCGAGCCGAGCGCGAAACCCGCGCAGATGACGCTCGCGGAGTGGGGGCTAAAACCTCTCCGGAAGACCGGATTCCCACCGTGTGGGATTCCCCGGCCTTTAGGCCGATGGGGAATGTCAAGGGGGATATGGACGTCTTCAGTACCGAAACGCCGATCATCGGTATGGTTCATCTGCCGCCACTGCCGGGCGCACCCGGTTTCGACGGGGATCGAACCGCGATCCGCGACCGGCTTTCTCAGGACGCCAACGCGCTCGAAGCGGGCGGCGTCGACGGTATCATGCTCGAGAACTTCGGCGACACACCGTTCTATCCCGACCGCGTACCCCGACACGTCGTCGCCGATATCGCCGCCCTCACCGAGACACTCAGCGACCAGGTGTCGATACCCTTCGGCGTGAACATCCTCCGAAACGACGTCCAGAGCGCGCTCGGTATCGCCGCCGCGACGGGCGGTGCGTTCGTCCGCGTGAACGTTCACACCGGTGCTCGGCTCACCGACCAGGGCATCGTCGAGGGGATGGCCCACGAGACGCTGCGGCTTCGCGACCGACTCGATGCGGACGTGACCGTTCTCGCCGACATCGACGTGAAACACTCCGCACCGCTGGCCGACCGGACGCTCGAAGCGACCGTCGGCGACCTTGTCGAACGCGGCGGTGCCGACGGCGTCGTCGTGAGCGGGACCGGCACCGGCGCGGCCGTCGATACGACCGTGCTCGATCGCGTGGTGGAATGTCGTGACGACCACAGGTTCGACGTTCCGGTCCTGCTCGGAAGCGGTGTCACAGCAGAAACGGCACCCGATCTGCTTTCGATCGCTGACGGCGCGATCGTCGGCACGGCGCTGAAACGCAACGGTGAAACGACCGCTCCGGTCGACGAAGGGGCCGTCGAGCGCCTCGTCGCGTCCGTCCCCTAGTCGTCGGCGAGAAACGCACGGACGCTGACCTCGTCGGGCAGACGGCCACAAGCGCCTTCAGCGGTACAGTTGAGCGCGGCGACGCCCGCGGCAAACCGTCCCGCGTCCGCCGGTGGCGCTCCACCGAGCAGCCAGGCATGAATGAGTCCCGCGGTGAACGCATCGCCCGCACCCGTCGTGTCCTCGATCGGCACCGATAGCGCCGGCACGTCGATCGTCCGCTCGCCGGCGAGGAGCACCGCCCCCTCGTCGCCACGCGTGACGGCTGCACGCGGGACGGAGCGGTGTTCGAGAGCGGCGACGGCATCCGCGACCGCTCCACCGAAATACGAGCGCGCAGCCACCTCGCCGACCACGAACAGATCGGCGACCGAGAGCACTCGATCGATCGTGTCCGGCGTCGTGCCGCGTCCTTCGAGCTCCGAAAGCGGGCCGGCGAGATCGAAGACGAGCCGTGCGATCTCCCCTCGTTCGCGAGCCGCCACGAGTTCGGCGACGACCGCGTCGGGAGCATAGGCACTGGTGAAGACGACGTCCGCGTCGGCGAGATACTCCCGATCGGTGTCGTCGAGACGGAGCCGTGGCACGCTCCGTCCGCCGGCGACGACCATCCGCTCTCCGTCAGGCCCTCGCAGGATCAGCGTGTAGGATGACTCTTCGGTCCCGGAACGCACCCGTGTGACATCGAGCCCGCGCGTTCGCAACGTCGTCTCGACCTCCTCGGTGGCGTCCTCGCCGAGACGGGCAACGATACCGACGTCGTGATCGAGGGCGTCGAGACCGGTCCCGACGTTCGCCGCAACGCCACCGACGGTCGTCGTGTGGTCGTGGACGAACGCCCCACCGTCGGGCTCCGGCAGATTCGATAGCGAATAGACGTGATCGATGAGCGCACTGCCGACCGTGACGACGTCCAGCGAAGCCATCACGTTCACTCGCAACTGCGCCCGCTTGAACGTGTGGCTCCGAGCTTTGAGGGGGTAGATCGTCCGGATGGAACGGTCGGTGAACACAGCCACGGCTGCCTGGCTTTGAGAACACAGTACGTCGGGTCGATCTAGCGGGCGTCAGCTTCGACGGTGAACCCGCGCTCTGCGAGCAGTTCGGGCAGCCGATCGCTGTGATCACCCTGCAGTTCGATGCGCCCCTCATCGACCGTCCCGCCAGTAGCGAGCTGGCTCTTCAGTTCCGACGCGAGTTCCGAAACGTCGTCGTCCGCAAGATCGAGACCGTCGACGATGGTCATGGCCTTGCCGTAGCGCCGCTCGTCGACGCGAATCGAGACCTGCTGTTGTGAGCGTTCGAGATCGTCCTCGATGTCGAGCTCCTCGGGCAAGCCCGTGATTGAACTGAAATCGTTTCCTGACACACCGATGAATAGGGGTTTCCCACGTAAAACACCACTGGCGGTGGATATTTCTCACTCCGAACCCAGTCCGCACGACGAAGCCGTCGGCTTTCAGTCATATTGACCCTTTGGCTGTTGGTCTCTCGCATGCATACGTATCTCGACGGAAACGATCGACGACGCAGACGTCGTCACCCGTCGATCAACCCATGCCACACATCAATCCTACCCACTCTTGTCGAACCGTCCGCCGACGAAGCGGCCTTCGGGGTCGACCGTCTCCTTGATCTCGTGGAGTCGCTCGTAGTGCTCGCCGTAGAGATCACTTGTCGTCGCGGCGTCGGTCTCGCCTTCGAAGTTGGGGATCGGCCCGCCAGCGCCGGCGTCCCGGAGTGCCTCGGCCGTTCCCCGTACCCACTCGATGTTCTCGTGGTTGGTCATCGGATCGTCCCAGTTCGCTTCGATGCTACAGACGAACGCGGCGTCGCGACGACGGAACGCGCTTTCGTCTTTCTCGACACGATTGACCGCACCGCCCATCGGCCACACGATGACACTGAACTCCTCGTTCGGTGCGCTCGCAGCACGACGGCCGAGATTCGTTCGGATCGCCTCGGTCAACTCGTCGACGTAGACGGATTTCCAGTAGTAGCGGCGGCCGTGTGGGAAGCCCGAGTCGGAGTCGGACTGCAGCTCTGTATAGCAAACTGTCCACTCGACGACCGATTCGTGAGCGATCGCATACGATCGTCGGACTGTGCGGTGGCAGACGGTTTCTGCTCCCGTTTCAGTCGTCCAAACTGTCGTTCCAACTCCTGTCTATGAAAGGAAAAATAATGCACAGTTACAGATCGAAGTCAACAGGCTTAACGCCGATACGACCCTTCGGATAGATATGCCATGGTCAAACGACGAGTGGTGGCCGGATCGACTCCGGCTGGACGTCCTCGACGATAACTCTGCGGAGACGAATCCGTACGGCGAGGAGTTCGACTACGCCGAGGAGTTCGAGAAGCTCGACTTCGATGAAGTGAAGTCGGACATCGAGGACGTAATGACGGACTCGCAGGACTGGTGGCCGGCCGACTACGGTCACTACGGGCCGTTTTTCATCCGGATGGCGTGGCACAGCGCCGGGACGTACCGAACCGCCGACGGCCGTGCCGGTGGGGCCGGTGGCCGCCAGCGCCTCCCGCCGGAGAGCAGCTGGCCGGACAACGTGAATCTCGACAAGGCCCGTCGCGTGCTCCAGCCGGTCAAAAAGAAACACGGCAAGAAGCTCTCGTGGGGCGACCTCATCCTGCTCGCGGGGAACGTCGCCCTCGAATCGATGGGCTTCGAGACGTTCGGCTTCGCCGGTGGCCGTGAGGACGCATTCGTCTCCAACGAAGCCGTCGAGTGGGGTCCCGAGACGGAGTGGGAAACGACTTCGCCCGAGCGATTCAACGACGGCGAGGTCGGCGATCTCAAGGACCCGCTCGCGAACACCGTGATGGGCCTCATCTACGTGAACCCCGAGGGCCCGTACGGCGAACCAGACGTCGAGGGATCCGCGGCGAACATCCGCGAGGAGTTCGACCGCATGGCGATGGACGACGAGGAGACCGTCGCGCTCATCGCCGGCGGCCACACCTTCGGGAAGGTCCACGGCGCGGACGACCCCGAAGAGCACGTCGGTCCCGAACCCGAGGCAGCACCGGTCGAGGAGCAGGGTCTCGGCTGGGACCAGGAGTACGGGGACAAGATCGGCGGTCTCGACGCGATCTCGAGCGGTATCGAAGGCCCCTGGAACGCGACGCCGACCATCTGGGATATGAACTATCTCGACAACCTGCTGGACTACGATTGGACCTCCGTCAAGGGGCCCGGCGGTGCCTGGCAGTGGCAGCCGGTCGGCGACGACATCGACGACGCACCCGGTGCGCGGGACGCCTCGGAGACCGAAGAACCGATGATGCTGACGACGGATGTCGCTCTGAAACACGACGACGACTACCGGGAGATCCTCGAAAACTTCCAGGCGAACCCTGAGGAGTTCCAGGACGCGTTCGCGCGGGCGTGGTACAAACTGCTCCATCGCGACATGGGCCCGCCCACGCGGTTCCTCGGCCCGGAGGTCCCCGACGAGACGTTCGTCTGGCAGGATCCCGTTCCGGACGCCGACTACGAACTCGTCGGCGACGAGGAGATCGACGACCTCAAAGAGACAGTTCTGGCTTCGGATCTCTCACGCTCCCAGCTGGTCAAAACCGCATGGGCGTCGGCGTCGACGTACCGCGACAGCGACAAGCGCGGCGGTGCAAACGGCGCACACCTCCGTCTCGAACCCCAGCGGAGCTGGGAAGTCAACGAACCCGAGGAACTGGAGACGGTGCTCGAGACCCTCGACTCCGTCCAGACGGAGTTCAACGACTCCCGCTCCGACGACGTGCGCGTCTCACTGGCCGATCTCATCGTGCTCGGCGGGAACGCGGCGATCGAAGAGGCCGCGTCGGACGCCGGCTACGACGTCGACGTACCGTTCGAGCCCGGTCGCACGGACGCGACCCAGGCTCAGACCGACGTCGAGTCCTTCGAGGTGCTCGAACCGAGGGCCGACGCGTTCCGGAACTACCTCGGCGGCGAGTACGACGACCTCTACGACTCCCCCGAGGAGCGGATGGTCGACAAGGCAGAGCTGCTGAACCTGTCCGTTCCGGAGATGACGGTGCTCCTCGGCGGGATGCGGGCTCTCGGCGTGACCTACCAGGACACCGGTCGCGGCGTCCTCACGGACCAGCCGGGCACGCTGACGAACGACTTCTTCGTGAACCTGCTCGACATGGACTACGAATGGGAGCCGGTCGACGAAGACAACGAGCTCTTCGAGGTCCGCGACCGCGACACCGACGAGGTCGAGTGGGAGGCCACTCGCCTCGACCTGATCTTCGGTTCGAACGCTCGCCTCCGCGCCACCGCGGACGCCTACTTCGCCGACGACGACGAAGAGCAGTTCGTCGAGGACTTCGTGGACGCCTGGAGCCACGTGATGCAGCTCGACCGCTTCGATCTCGAGTAGGTACTCCCGCAGGATTTTCTTCATCTGTTAGCTCTTTTCAGGAAGTTCCCCGAAACGACCAAATCGGTGCCGAACATCCACCGCGATCCGGCCGACGCCGTCGCGAACTCCCGATCGTTTCGATAGAATGACGATAGTCACTTGGTTACTGAGTCGTCGATATAGTGCATGTCGTCATCGTACAGCCACGAATCCACCGAGACCGACCGTTTGCTCGCGCTCAGCGACGGGGTCATCGCCATCGCGATCACCTGCTTCGAGGGACTCCGCTCAGCTCAACCGCGATCCAGGAGCGTCCATCCGAACTACTTGACGACGCCCACCGCACGGACCGGAGCACCATCACCACCGAGCGCCACCGGATACGCACGCAGTTCGAATCGTTCCGGTGTCCGTTCAAGATTGCAGAGGTTTTCGATAATGAGGTTGTCGGCACCCAATAGGGCGCGATGAGCCTGCAGGCCACTCGATTCACCTTCAGCAGTGCTGTCAGTTGACGTCGGGTCCGGACTCAGGGTGTCGACACCGACTGCGTAGCCCCGCTCGGCGCAGGCCGCAGCCCCGCCGGCTGTCAGATATGGATGTTCGAGATATCGATCCGTTCCCCAGTACGAATCCCACCCCGTCCAAAAGACTACCATATCGGCGGCCTCGTCAGGAACGTCCGCTGCCGTGATCGGTTCGCGATCGGCCATGTCCGTGCAATCCACGCGCACTGCATCGAACGTGAACCGATCGAGCGAATAGGTGTCCAGCGTTCGCCCCTCCGCCATGACGTGAGCCGGTGCGTCGATGTGAGTCCCCGTATGGCTCCCCAGCTGTGCGACCCTGACTCGACAGCCATCCCGGGCATGCGTCGCATGTGGCTCAACCGAAACTGACGGATCACCCGGATAGACGGTCATCCCGGCTTCGATTCGGTGACTCATATCGATCTGCATGTCGGTGGTCGTGTCCGGACGGCAAATAGTGGCACGCTCGATCGCTTGCTTCGAACTCGTTCGTAGATGCTACGGTGTTTCCGCGATCACCAGTCGTTGCCGCACTGGATCGATAACGGATGCCTCGGAAACTGCGTGACGTAGAGCGTGGGTCACAGATGTGGCCAGGAAATTGGGATATCATTCGCTCTCAGGTGCAAATTGTGGCTGTTGTCATCAGAAAAACAGGAGGATCGATCACGTTTATGTGAGCGTAGTGCGATGTCCGCACGGAGGATACCATGATAAGCGATACCGAATTGCAAGAAATGTACGGCTGGATGGTGACGGCTCGATACTACGAAGAGCGTCTCCAAGAGGAGTATCTGGAAGGGAAACAACCCGCATTCGATATCTCGGCCGGCCCGATCCCGGGCGAGCTGCATCTCGCTGCTGGGCAGGAAGCTGCCGCTGCCGGCGTCTGCTCCCATCTTGATGATGCCGATACTGTAACCGCTCCGCATCGCCCTCACCACGTGGCTATCGCCAAAGGTGTCGATCTCAAACGAATGACTGCCGAGATCTTCGGCCGCCGTACCGGGTTGTGCAAGGGGAAGGGCGGCCACATGCATCTTTTCGATTCCGCGGTGAACTTTGCGGGTAGTGGCATCATCGCCGAAGGATGCCCGCCGGCAGTCGGGGCGGCACTCGCGGCCAAAAAGCGCGCCGAGGACAGCGTTGCAGTTGCGTATCTCGGTGAAGGCGCGATCAGCCAGGGTGGATTCCTTGAATCACTCAACCTCGCAAGCGTCCAGAACTTACCAGTATTGTTCGTCATCGAGGACAACGACTGGGCCATCAGTATGCCCAAAGGGCGGGTCACCGACGTCGGGAACGGAGCCCAACGCGCCGGCGGATTCGATATGCCCGGCAAACGTGTCGATTATGACGACGCATGCGCGGTCTATGAGGCCGCAGGCGAAGCCATTGGGCGCGCACGTGATGGCAACGGACCGACGCTCCTCGAAGTACAGGTCCATCGACGGATGGGTCATTTCATGGGCGACGCAGAAGGGTACCGTCCTGAGGGTGATAGCGAGCGTGCAAAACAGCGTGATTCTATCGAACGGATGGAGTCCACCTTACAGAAGGCAGGGATCGATGACGATACGGTCGACGACATCCGCGATCGAAGCCACCAACGAGTTGAAGAGGCCATCGAATGGGCCAAAGACCAACCGGAACCCGACCCTGACGAGGCTTACAACGACGTGTTCACGAACCCGCCGGCAGGTTGGACGCCCAACACGAAGCCGGGACAGACCGAATCCGCAGGAGATGACGACTGATGGTAGAAGCAGACGAACCTGAAACGGCCGAAACGACCGGCGAGCGTGAGACGACGATGAGCCGAGCGATGGTGAGCGCCATCGCGTCGGAAATGCGTGACAGCGACGATGTGTTCGTGATGGGCGAGGACGTTGCTGACTACGGTGGGATCTTCGACAGCACTGACGGCCTGCTTGAAGAGTTCGGACGCGAGAAGATCATGGACGTCCCGATCAGCGAGACGGGGTTCATTGGTGCCGCCGTCGGGGCCGCACAGGCCGGAATGCGTCCCATTGCGGAGCTGATGTTCGCCGATTTCTTCGGCGTAGGAATGGATCAGATCTACAACCAGATGGCGAAAAACACCTACATGAGCGGCAGCACGGTGAACGTCCCGATGGTGCTCATGACCGCTGTCGGTGGCACGTACAACGATGCCGCCCAACACTCACAGACACTCTACGGAACGTTCGCTCATCTGCCAGGGATGAAAGTGGTGGTTCCAAGCACCGCTGCCGACGCCAAGGGGCTGATGCACACGGCGATTCGTGATGACGATCCCGTGGTGTACATGTTTCACAAACGCCTGATGGGAATCGGCTGGATGCCCGCGCCGGACGGGCCAAAGACTTCGGTACCTGAAGACGACTACACCATCGACTTCGGCGAGGCGGACGTGAAACGTGAAGGCGATGACGTGACCGTGGTGACGCTTGGTCTCCACGTCCACCGGGCGCTCGAAGCCGCTGACGATCTCGCAGAGGAGGTCGATGTCGAGGTAATCGATCTCAGGACGTTGGTTCCACTCGATACCGAGACGGTGCTCGAATCGGTCCGGAAAACCGGCCGACTCGTCGTTGTCGACGAGGACTACCACTCGTTCGGACTCTCTGGCGAAATCGTTGCCCGGGCAACGGAAGGGGCGCTCGCCGACCTCTCGGCCGTGCGCCGCGTGACGATGCCGGACGTACCCATTCCGTACGCTCGACCGCTTGAGCAAGAAGTCAATCCGGGACGCGAGGATATCATCGAGGCCGTTCAGTCAACCACGGAATAATCCCACACAAAATGAGTGATGAGACAGTTGCAGTGGAATCCGAAACGATCTGGCCTGCGGATTCCGACGACGTCGAGGAAGCGATCGTCTCGAACTGGTTCGTCCGTGAAGGGACGACGGTAACCGAGGGCGACCCCATCGCCGAGATCCAGATCGAAAAGGTGAGTCTCGATGTCCCGGCACCAGCAACCGGTGAAATATGTGAGCTATTGGTCGATGAACAGAGCGAATTCGAACGAGGGGACACACTGGCTCGAATCTCTACGGACTAATGAACATCTAACGCCAATACGGCACGCAACAGATGCCGAAATCAGGGTAAAGGTCAGCAGCGCTCGCTGTCAGCTTCTCCGCTCTAAAGGGCGGAGCTTGCAGGTGAACTCCCGCTCTGGCCGTCACGACTCTCGCCGGTGGCAGGTGAAAACTCACCATTCGCGCTCAGTGCTCCCTGCTTGAGGGCAAGCTGACGATTTGCCCGTCCGGACGGAGACTTTTGCCCCGACCGGACGTGTTTGAAGCCAACGTTCTTCGCGGCGTTGTAGTCGGCGTGAACCTCGTACCCACACTTCTGGCAGGAAAAGTCGGCTTGGGTGGGTCGGTTGTCCCGTGCCGTGTGGCCGCATCGAGAGCATCGTTGGCTGGTGTACTGTGGTGGCACTTTCGTCACGTCGATACCGACCGCTTCGGCCTTGTACTCGACGTATCCGTACAACTGGTTGAACGCCCACGTGTGGAATTTCTTGGCTCTCGGCATCCGTTCGCGGATGCCGTTCAACCGCTCGAAAGCGATGGTCGAACAGCCGTGCTCAACGGCTTCGGCGACTAACTCTTTCGAGAGGTTGTGCAAGAAGTCCTCCGCCCATCGGCTCTCGCGGTCGCCGATGGACTCGATGGTATTGTGAGCCGATTCGGTCCCGATTTGTTGTAGACCGCCACGCACCTGTTCGTACTGTTCGCGTCGGTGATTCAGCAATCCACCCGACCAGAACGTGCCGGTCGACGTGACCGCCACGTTCTCGATTCCGAGGTCCACGCCGAGGACCGTAGGGTGCTCGACGGGTTCGGTGTCGTCCACCTCCGCTGTTGTACGGAGGTGAAGGTAGAACGCACCGTCGCGGTGGTGAAGGGTCGCGCCCTTGACCGAGTAGTCGCCGGAGGCGACGTACTCGCCGAACGGCGTCCCATCCGTCTCGGGTGGTAGAACGTACTCCGCTTCGACTCTGCCGTCCACCGTCGAAAGCGAGGCGTAGTCCTCGTGGAACGTGGCGCTTCGCTTGTCGTACTCGGCGAAGTCGGCAGTGAACGTCGGCAGACTCGCGTAGTCGCCGTTCGACCACCGCGCGAGAACGCCTTTGAGGGCGTCCGCCGCCCGCGAGCGGGCGGCTTGGACGAGGTTCGCCTGTATCGACGTTCGGTCGCGGACTTCGGTGTAGGTGCGTTCGTGAAGGCGTTGCTTGCTGGTTTCGATATTGCCGCTGTCGTCTCTCGCGTGAGAGACGACGTAGTTGGCGGCGTCTCGAAACTCGGCGAATGTATTATGGAGGAGTTCGGCGTCGGCGTCGCTCACGTCGAGTTTCACCGGAACGGTGCGCCGAACGTCCATATTTCATATGATGACCATACACGTAAATAGCCACCGATTCAGTGGGGAGTTGGCTGGCCACCGAATCCACCGACGGCGGTTGCATAGTACCGAGAGACAGCGTACGCGATTCCTCCCTGCCGTAAACGGCAGGGTTTCCTCGCTGTATCAGGATGAGTGATGTTGCTATAAACGACAGCGGGGTCCGCGATATCAACGGGGCCGACGATACACGAGCACGCCTATTGATGTCCTGAGAACGGTGGCTTAGAGCGCGCTTTCGAGCATATCCGCGACCTCGCGTGCTTTCTCGGCGAGCGTCTCGGACACGTGCCCCTCCGCGACGGCAGCATCGAGCTCGGCATCGTCCACCCGTTCGATTCGCCCGTCGGCGTGTTTCACGACGTCGACGTGGAGATCGATATACCGGGCAGCGTCGGGAAAGATCTCGACCGGCGTACAGATGTTCACGTACGTGCCCCGGCGCTTCCCGTCCGCATCCCGATAGACCGTCGGGTACCACCACTTGCCCTCGGTCAGCTTCGTGATGGCGGTGTCGCCGGCGTGGCGTTCGATGTCCAACGCATCGTAGGTTCCGCCGGCCGTCATCTCCCGTCGAACCGTGATACTCGACTCGTCGCGATCGGTCACGATGCCTTCGCCCAGCGTGATTCGGCTGCCGTCAGGCTTGCCGTGGACGATCCTCACGCCATCGTTCTCGGCCGGCCCGAACTGTCGGACGACGGTTGCGAACGGGAAGTCGGACTGCAGCGCTCCGTCCGAATCACAGACGGCCTCCACGAAGTCGACGGCAGCACTCGCGTCCGTACTGCCGGCCTTGATGCGATGGTGGCCTGCCATCGTCGGACAGACGGTACGGCGCATCTCGTCGAGGTCGAATCGTGACGCGCGGCCGAACCAGAGCCATTTCGTCGCGGGGTCGTCCCAGAGGACGCCGGATTCGGCCTCCGTTTCGGGTGCAGCGGAGAGCGCCGCATCGATCCCCGTGGCTCGGTCGCTCGCGGCTGCGAGCGCGTCCGACAGCGTGGCGAACTCCGCCTGCTCGCTCGCGTCCGTCCAGCGTGCCCGCCACCCATCGGGCGGGTCGTTCGGGAGCAGGTCGGTCACGTCGGTCGCCATGCCCGGCCCCGTCGACGTCTCCACGGAGCCATCGCGTACGAGCCGAACCAGGCCACCGCCCACTTCGAAATTCGCATCGAGCACCGGGCGATCGTCGCTCCACGGTGGGACCGGATCGCGAACCTGTATCCTGAGCCGATCGCCGTCGTCGACTCGCTGCTCCGTGTTCGAGAAGGGAAGAAAACCCGAGCCAGTGCCACAGTCGACGACAGCACCGCTTCCAAGCGTTTCCGTGACCTCCCCGGCAAACACCGCTTCACGCGGCAGCGCCCCAGTCCAACTGAACGTATCCGTTTCGAGATCGGCGAGCTGGCTAACGGCAGTGTCGACAGCTCCTGACTCGCCGTGGATGCCGATGCCCTGCCGATCGTCGGTCGTCTCGATCGCGATCTCGGACTCCTTGACGGCGAACTCTCCCTCGAAGCGCTCGCGGATGGGTTGCGATGCCTGCACTACTGCATGGTCGGCGTCATCGAAGAGTCGCGTCAGCGCAGTCGCGTAGATGCCACGAATCCGGACTCTCATGGCCCGACGTGTCCGACAGTGCTCTGGCGAGGAGATGGTTCACGGCACTTACTCTCGGAACCCCTGGGAACTCCGTGTTCGAGCGCGCCTCGGAGGGGGCACCCCTTGTCCTCGACGACTTTTCGGTAGGTGTGTGCGAACGCCATCGATAGAACGTCGGAGTCGGAGCGAAGTTGAGGGTTTGCAGATCCGTTCGCGCTCTCGTGATGGGGATCGGACCTCCGTTTTGGTGAGGCAGAACCGACGAGACGGACACCATCAACATTGACATCCTCCCCGCCGTGAACGGCGAGGATTCCCGACCGTAGTTGGGATATTAGGGTTCGCAACGTGCTCGTTCTTGTGGATGGAACCGACCATCCGTAGCATCGAACGAACACACTACTGGCTGTGCCAAACAGCCGTTATCCCTATCGAGCCGGTCAAATGCGGCTGGATTCGGGAGTAGCGTTTGTCTGATGTTCTCCGCACCGTTCGCGTCGGCGTTCGCCGTCCGTCCGCACTGCTGGCAGTGGTACAGACCACGTTCGACGCGCTGGCTGCCGTTCTTGTGGCCACACACCGAGCACGTCTTTGACGTGTCCCGCTCGGACTCCACAACCACCTCGATACCGGCGGCTTCACCCTTGTATTCGAGCATCGTCGTGAGGAGGCCGAAGCCCCATCCGTGGAGCATCTTGTTCCCGTGGCGGCCCCAGTCCCAACCGGAGCCGTCGTCTTCCGAACGGATGCCACCGAGGTCGCCCACCATGAGCCGTCCGACGCCGCGTTCGACACACTCGACGACGATACGCTTCGAGAGGGTGTGATGGAAGTGCTTTCGGCGGTCCTTGAGTGTGCGCTTCGCGTTCCGAGCGCGGCGCGAAAGCCCGTTCTCGCCTTCGCACTCGTACTCGACGCGCTTGTAGTAGTGCTTGGACTCTTTGAGCCATCCACCAGGGAACAGCATGGTTTCGTCGCCGAACGACACGGCAGCGATGTTGCTGATTCCGAGGTCCACACCCGCCGTTTGGTCGCCCGGCGGTTCAGGGTCGATGGTTGTTCGGCAAACGAACTGAAGCCGCCACTCACCGCGCTTGTGGACGGCCCGAACCTGCTGGATGTCCCACTCGGTGAGGTCCACGTCGGGACGGGTTTCGTACCCACAGAGCACGAAGTCCGAACGGTGTTCTTTGAGATTCCGGCCTTTCGAGAGGCGAACGCGCTGATACTGTTCGTCGTGTTTGAAGCCAGCCGCTTTGAACGACACCGTGGAGCGTGGGTGCGAATCGCCGCGTTTGCGGTAGCCGGGCGGTCGGGCACGGCTATCGCCGTTCCGACGCTTCCCGAACCAGCCGTTGAACGCTTCAGCGAGTTCTTCGAGAACGCGCTGACTGGACTGTGAATGAAGGTCCGTGTAGCGTTCGTGGCCCTTGAGTTCGCGTTTGAGTTCCCCGTCATCGGGAATCTCGCCCGTTTCGTCCCACACGCCTTGTGCATAGTAGCGACCGACGTTCCAGAGCTTCGACGCGGCCCACCCGAGTACATCGAGGTCGTCCTGAACCTGTTGCTGGTTCGGGATGGTGGCCTCGAACGTTCGGATAGTTCGCGTCGGCATCTAACTTCATAACTGGTTATGCGCCACGTAAACGTGAATCCACCGATCCGACACCGACGACGAATATCCGGCTGGCCACCGACGGGTAGCCGGTGGTTGCACAGTAGTGAGACACAGCTTACGGCGCGTATCCCCTCCCTAAAGGGAGAGGTTTTGCGCCTGTCTTTCACATAACTCATCGGTCGTCGTCACGCCGAATCTCGTTCGGCGAAATCGGTGACACTCTATGCGTGAATCTCCTTATACGGGTGATGACACGGATGTGGTGCTTACCGACGGCGATCCTCTGTGACGACCATCTCCGCGGCGAGCACGCGGAACACCACCAACTCGTCGGCACGATCAACAACCACCCTCACGGCGAGGCGATCGCCGAGGGCCACGCCGAGAAGGGCAACATCGACACGACACGCCTCGAAGAACGGCACGCCGAACTCGCCGCGGCAATGGAGCGACGCGGCATGAACCACGACTCACCGCTCGCGTACGACGGTCCCACTTACGGAGCTGGCATGATCGATCTCGAAGCGAACCGTGCCGACCTTCTCGGCCGCTGCGAGGACTGCGCTTCCAGAGTCGAAGCGCATACTGATTAGCAATGCATTCTCCGATCGACAGTAGTCCTGGAGAGTCCGTGTTCTCCCTTGGCAGACCATTGTGACTAAGCCGATGTCGGTCAAATGGTGTGTATGCTGATGACACCGGGGCCTACCTCGGTCCCAGACCCTGTCCGCGAGGCGATGAGCCGAGAGCTGATCAACCCCGACGTCGAGTCGGAGTTCAACGAGCTCTACGCTCGGGTCTGCGAGAAGCTGGCCGACGTCTACGGGACGGACGATCAGGTGATCGTCACCGGTGGCGAAGGCATTCTCGGACTGGAGTCCGCTATCGCGTGTCTCGTCGACGCGGACACCGACGTGCTTTGCCTCTCGAACGGGCTCTACGGCGATGGGTTCGCCGATTTCGTCGAGAACTACGGGGGCACCCCGACGGTCGTCGGTACCGACTACGACACGGAACTCGCGCTGTCGGAGTTGGACGACGCACTCGCTGCGGGCGACTACGATGTTGCAACGCTCGTCCACTGTGAAACGCCAACGGGCGCGCTCAACGACATCGAACCCGCCCTGGAGCGCCTCCACGATCACGGTGCGGTGACGATCCTCGATGCCGTCTCGTCATTGGGCGGGGTACCCGTACCGACCGAGAACGTCGATGTCTGCCTCGGTGCCTCACAGAAATGTTTCAGCGCGCCACCGGGATTGGCGATCGCGAGCATCAGCGAGCGTGCCTGGGAGCGCAAGGAAGCGATCGATCCGGACAGCCTGTACACCAACTTTCTCCCGTGGCGAGATACCAGTGAGGGATTCCCCTACACCCATCTCTCGACGAACGTCGTCGCGCTCGACGTTGCCCTCGATCGAATCCTGGAGGAGGGTCTCGACACGGTGTACGAACGCCACCGTACGGCGGCGAGTCGCTGTCGCGAGCGTGGCTCGGATATCGGGCTCGAACTGTTCGCCGGCCCGGAGCGATCCTCACCGACCGTGTCGGCGTTCCACGTTCCCGGCCGGGCAGCAGACCTCCAGGCAACGCTCGACGAGCAGTACGACATCACGCTGGCAACCGGGCTCGGGCCGCTCGCCGACGACGTCATCCGGGTCGGGCATATGGGCTATCAGGCCGATACTGAACTGGTCGAACGGACGATGGACGCATTGGCCGAAACCGTTTGACGACCTCTCGCCGCCTAGTTGGGGCGAACGCGAACAGCAGCGTGGATTTCCTCCGCTTCCTGAGCTGTCCGATAGAGAGAAGGCATGGTGGTTGCAGCCATCCGTCGCTTGACCAACTACCCTCCGGAACACATCCCTTGAGATCCGCTACGGAATGCCTCGTGGAAGTCAGTACGTTTTACCGGCCCACGGAGCTACCGGACACAGTGAAGCGAGTCTGGGACTATCGAGTGACGCTCGTCGCACTCTGTACGCTGGCGTTTTTCGCGACGATGGTCGCACGATTGGTCATCAGCCCGGTCGTTCCCGAAATCGTCGAAACGTTCGGTTCGTCGACCGGCGTTCTCGGACTCGCTTTGACCGGTCTCTGGATGGCGTACGCTTTCGCACAGTTCCCGAGTGGCGTGCTCGCCGACCGATACGGCGAGCGAATCATCATCCTCGTGGCAGTTGGGCTGACCACGGTTGCGAGCGCTCTGCTCGCGCTCTCGCCGTCGATGCCGATCTTTCTCGTCCTCACGCTCATCTTGGGTGGCGTCGCCGGACTGCATTACAGCGTTGCGACGACACTGCTGACTCGCGAACTGAACAACATCGGCACCGCGATCGGTCTGCACAACTCCGGGGCACCCTTGGCCGGATTGCTCGCGCCGATCGCGGCGGCCGCCGTCAGCCAGCGGTTCGGCTGGCGAGCGGCGATCGCGCTCGGAGCCGTGGCTGCGTTGCCCGTGTTCGTCCTCTTTCGGTGGAAGGTACGCCCGACGGAACCTGCACGGCCCGAACAGCCGATGGGAGATCGGTTCGCACTCAAACCGGTCATCGAGTTGCTCTCCCGGCGGAAGATCGCGTTCACTGCCGTGCTGGCGTTTCTGTTCGAATTCGTCTGGCAGGCGACGGCCTCCTTTCTCCCGACGTTTCTGATCGCGTACCACGGCTACTCGGTGACGTTCGCCAGCACGCTGTTTTCGGCGTATTTCGTCATCCAGGGGCTGACACAGCCCGGCGTGGGCTCGCTGTCGGATCGGTACGGGCGCGAGGAGACGGCAGGGCTCTGTGCAGTGCTCGGAATCAGCGGGTTCACGCTGCTTCTCGTCGGATCGCGATTGGCGGTGCTTCTCGTCGGCATCGTTCTCGTCGGCGTTTCGATGGGCTGGGGTGCGGCCCTCCTCCCGCGCTTTGTGGACAACCTCTCGAACGAAGAACGCGGTGCTGGGTTCGGTCTCGTGCGGACGACGTATATGATGCTGAGCGCGACCGGCAGCGTCGTCGTGGGCACGATCGCGGACACTGCCGGCTGGGGGATCGCGTTCGGCACCTTCGTCGTGTTCCTCTCGGTGATCTGTCTGTCGCTCGTCGGCAATCGGGTGCTCGACCTCGGTTTCTGAAACGACGATCCGAACACCCCGATCGATATCGAGAGCCATCACCGTGTAGTGGACTTCTCGATCTCGACTGCCACCGACGTCTGGAGTGCACTATTGAATCGCAGAAACACCAATAGAGTGTTCGCTGGAAACGGAATCCATCACACGAACGGTGCTAGGGCGCGCGACGGCGTGGGGACGCGTTCCGAGCCGATCCACACTGTCCGGTTCGGTTCAGGATCAGCGTGTACTGTTCGGCCCGGAAATCCTGATCGTCGCCGTAGGTGATCGTCCACGGATCGACGCCGGTCTTCAGGAGGTCCAACAGCGACGTCTGAGTCCGTGGCTGTGGCCACATCGGTGGCTGCGGGCCGAACTCGGCTGCCACAGTGTAGTTGTACTGTCCGGTGAGCAGGCTCCGCACGTGTTCGGCCCGTTTCGGTCTCGGCGATCTGGGCGGCAGTCCACGTCTGTACCCGTCGGCGACCTGTTTCTGGTTTCCAGAGTCCGCCCGGATCGGACTCGCGGTACCGAGATGGACGAGATCCCAGTAGGTGAGCTGGATGAACTCCGGACACCGGGTCGAGAGGTTGTTCATCCACTGGGCGCGCGTCGGTGGGTCGGAACCCGCCGTCATCCGTGCTTTGCGATAGCTGTTGATCTGCATGTCGCGGGGGAACGTCGCATCCCTGAACCGCGACCGATACACCTCCATCGTCGCGTTGTCGGGCGCGTTCGCGTCCAGCCACTCCGCCGCTTCGTCACGCGGTGTGGTGGCGTAATGAAGATCGCCGACACCGGCATACGCGCTGCTCGTGACGAACAGCACTGCGACGAGCGCCCACATGATGCGCTGGCTGTGGCCGCGAAGCCGGGAGAGTGCGGCTGCGAGCAAGAGTGCAAGCAGCGGAAACGTGAGGAGGAGGTGATGCAGACGTACGTAGCCCCAGCGAGAGTATACGAGGAGATACATCCCGAGACCGACGAGCAACAGTATTGTCGCGTCCGCCTCGATCGAACGCTCGCGCAGGCGACCGATCCCCGCCGCGATGCCACCGAGCGCGCCGACGAACAACGGAAGTCCGAGACCGTTGAGATAGCCGCGCACCAGCCACCACCAGCTCGGCGCGACCGGTGCAGCCACACCGACCGATCGCGAACCGCCGCCGGCAACCCGCTCGATGAGTACTTCGGGACCGGCAGCGAGCACCTCGGGAAATCCGACGACGATCGCTCCTGCACCGCATGCGACCGCCATGACCAACAGTCGTGGTTGCAAGAGTGCGTCGCGCGGGTTCACGCCCGGTCTCCGCGCTCGCAGGACGTACGCGAGACCGAGGAGTATGACGCTCGTTCCGGCAGTGAGTTTGAACGCGATGGCGATCCCGCCCGCTATACAGCCGGCAAGATAGACCGCCCTGTCGCCCGTCTCGATGTATCGGAGCGCGAGGTAGAACACCAGCAGGAGGAAAAACAACGCCGGGATGTCCTCGCTCACCTCGTGGGCCATGATGAGAAATCCCCACGTCAGCGAGAGCAACACGGCTGCCAGGCGTCCGGTCGTCCGATCGCGCATCGTCCTTCCGAGACGGTAGGTAAGGTAGACACAGCCGATCGCGAGCACGACGGTGAGCAGCCGCGCGAAAAACAGACTCCCCGTCCAGATCCATTCGGGCGTGCCGGTACGAAACTGCCAGAGACCGGCCGTTCGAAGCTGCGGATTGAACCCGACGAACGCGCCGAGCTGTCCCGTCACGAGCGCGACGATCGCGACCGGGAGCACGGCGAGCAGATTCACGTAGAACGTCGCCCCAGCGGGCTGCTGTGCCAGGATCGCCGGTCGAATCGCACCGAGTCCGGGGTCGTCGACGACGGTACCGACCGCCGCGAGTGCGTCGATGAGCCGCCAGCGCTCGTCGATCGTCGCGAACTCGGGAATCCCGTGCCAGAACCAGAATCCGGCGAGTACCGCCGCCAAGAGGAGAATGTATCGAAGATAGGGGTCGGTCGTGAGATCGTCGCCGACTCGCTTTTTCGCGCGACCCAGCAGTCCACCGCCGATTCCTCGCATTGACTCGGCTTGCGCGCAATCCGTATTAAAAGCGGGTCATCCCGTCACGACGGCCGGCCACTCGACCGCTCCGCCCACGATCGACGGCCCCCAATCGGATGGACGGTTGTCGTCGTGCGCGATCGTGACTGCAAGGAACCGCCGCTCCTATTACCTCGCTCGTCGTGTCGCCGGCAATGAAAGGCGTACTTCTCGCCGGGGGCAAGGGCACCCGCCTCCGACCGATCACACATACCGGCCCGAAACAGCTGGTACCGGTGGCGAACAAGCCCGTCATCCAGTACGCCATCGAAGACCTCAAAGACGCTGGCATCACCGATATCGGCGTCATCCTCGGGAACAAGGGACGCGAGGCGATCCAGGACTACCTCGGTGACGGTACTGATTTCGGGGTCGATATCACGTATATCGTGCAGGGCGATCCGCTCGGGCTCGCCCACGCAGTCGGCTGTGCGCGCGAGTTCGTCGATGGCGACGATTTCGTCGTCTATCTCGGTGACAACATGCTCAAACAGGGCATCTCCGCTCTCGTCGAGAGCTTCGAGCACGGCCAGTACGATGCGGGTATCGCCCTCCAATCGGTCGCGGAGCCGGAACAGTTCGGCGTTGCCGACGTCGATGCGAACGGCGACGTCACGCGACTCGTCGAAAAGCCCGACGACCCACCGAGCGATCTCGCGCTCATCGGCGTCTACGTGTTTTCACCTGTCGTCTTCGACGCCATCGAACGACTCGAACCGTCGTGGCGTGGCGAGTACGAGATCACCGAGGCCATCGGCACGCTGCTCGACGACGGCTGTGCGATCGACTCGCTCGTCATCGAGGGCTGGTGGAAGGATACCGGCAAGCCGGCCGACGTGCTCGAAGCGAACCGGTTGGTGCTCGACGACCGACGGGACGAGACGCCGGCGATCGATAGCGAGAGCGACGCGGAGACCACGGGCTATCTCGACGTCCACGACACGGCGACCATCGAAGCGGGGGCGGTCGTTCGTGGTCCGGTATCCATCGGCGCGGACACGACGATCGAAGCCGGTGCCTACGTCGGGCCGTACACCTCGATCGGCCCGAACTCGACCCTTCGGAACGTCCATCTCGAAAACAGCGTGATCGTGGGCGACTCGTCCATCGCGACCGATGGCAAGATCGTCGACAGTCTCATCGGCCGTGGCACGTCGATCGGCAGTGCCGACGGACTGCTTCCCGAGGGTCGCCGGTTGGTCGTCGGCGAGAACTCGAATCTCGATCTCTGAGATCGCGTCCCGTCACGTCCGATCTATCTCGCATCGAGCCACCGATATCGCACGGGGTGCTGGGGATCATAGCGCATCGGTGATCGCGTCGAGATCGTCGGCGAGCGCTGGCTGTTCACGGTCGAGCACATGCTCGACCTTCTCAACGTCGAGACAGGTATGCAGCGGTCGCGTTGCGGCACGGTCCACGGCCGACTGTGAGCCTTCGGCCAACAGTTCCACGGGCACGTCCAGAGAGCGTGACGCAGCGAGTCGCTCCCTGATTCGTTCGCCGAATTCGTACGGTGTGATACACGATCGACTGGCGATATGCACCGTCCCCGTGACGTCTGCTGCAAGGAGATCGAGCAGCGCTGTGGCCGCCTGCCCGGCCCTGCTCGGCGTCACGGTCTGGTCCGTGAACAGCGGGATCGATTCTCCTTTTCCGAGGCGGTCGCTGACCCACGCCGGAAAGCCGGTGAGGGTTCCCGTGGCACCGTGGGTTCCATAGACGAACGAAAGCCGGGCGAGGAGGGCTCCGTCATGGGCCTTTTCGACAGTTCGCTCGCCAGTGAGTTTCGACTCGCCATACACTTGTTGTGGATTCGTCGGTGCGGACTCGGCGTATCTCCGTTCGGCGTTCCCGTCGAACACGTAATCGGTCGAAACGTGACAGAACGCGAGCTCTCGGTCGGCACAGACACGCGCCAGCTCACCGGGTGCTGCCCCGTTGACGGCGTGGGCGTGCTCCGGATTTCGTTCACAGCCGTCCACATCGGTCATGGCCGCACAGTTGAGAACGGCATCGAACTCGTGTGCATCGAGTATCGTGGTGAACCGATCGGTGTCTCGGATATCCAACTCGTGTAGCGGGATGTCGAACATGGACTCGGTCGCGTGATACGTTCCGGTACACTCCCAGTCGCGCGCAAGCGCTTTCGCGATCACGTTGCTCCCGAGAAGTCCGTTCGCCCCAACGACGAGCAGCTGCATACGCGGTACAGCCGATGAAAACCTAAATACATACTGTCACCGACGTCCCTCCATGAGCGTGCTCGTCACCGGTGGTGCAGGGTTCATCGGCTCGAACTTCGTTCGCCACCTCCTCGACACGACGAACCGATCGGTCATCACTCTCGATGCGCTCACGTATGCCGGTTCGATGCGTCATCTCGACGATGTCCTCGACCATCCGCGCCACGATTTCGTCGAGGGCGATATTCGAGATCAGTCGCTGATTGCGGAGCTCTTCGAGGAGATCGATAGCGTCGTGAACTTCGCCGCCGAGTCACACGTCGACCGCTCGATCGACTCGGCCGAACCGTTCGTTGCGACGAACGTTCAGGGAACGCGGACGCTTCTCGACGCCGCACGGGACGCCGACATCGACCGATTCGTCCAGATATCGACCGACGAAGTCTACGGCGAGATCCACGACGGGACGTTCGCCGAGACGGACCCACTCGACCCGCGAAACCCCTACGCCGCCACGAAAGCGAGTGCGGATCTACTCGCATTGAGCTACCACTCCACGTACGATCTACCGGTGCTCGTCACCCGTTCGTCGAACAATTTCGGGCCACACCAGCACTCGGAGAAACTCATCCCCAAACTCATCGACCGCGCGGCACGCGGGGAGTCGCTCCCGATCTATGGCGACGGGTCGAACGTTCGCGAATGGACCTACGTACAGGACAACTGTCGCGCGATCCGGACGGTTCTCGACGAGGGAACGACCGGTGAGATATACAACGTCGGCAGCGGTGACGAGCGGACGAACCTCGACGTCGCTCGGACGGTGCTCGATGCCGTGGGAGCACCCGAAACCCTCATCGAGTTCGTCGAGGATCGTCCTGGCCACGACGAGCGGTACGCACTCGATGCAAGCAAGATGGCGGCGCTCGGCTGGGAACCCGAGTGGTCGTTCGAGGAGGGGCTCGAACGAACGGTCGAACTGACTGTCGGGCAGAACTGATCGGAACCCCGTGAGGTGACACGTCGCTTGTTGTAGCGGCGTTTTTGAATCTGCTCCCCACGCACTTTCGTCCGACAGTACACTCCGAGTCGCGCGTCGAGTCGAATCGTTATCCCTGATGCGTCTCGTCCCAATCGTACGGGATCTCGTCGGTATCGGGCGGTAGCCGCTCCTCGTCGGGGTCGTCGTAGTCGTAGAGGTTCGTCGGGAAGTTGATCAGCAATGCGGAGTCGTCACCGATCGTCTTGAACCCGTGCCAGCAATCACCGGGGATACGGACGACTCGCTGGTTGTGTTCGCCGATGACGAACGTATCGAGTTCCCCGCGTGTCGGTGACGATTCGCGATCGTCGTAGATGGCGACCTTGATGCGTCCCGTCGGACAGACGAAGTGGTCTATCTGGCCCCGCTCGTGGCGGTGCCACGCGCGGACGACGCCTGGATAGCTCATCGAGTAGTAGCTCATCGCCGGATCGGGGTCGTACAGCTCCCAGTCCTCGCGGAAGATCTCGACGAGATGGCCGCGCTCGTCCGCGTTGACCTGCAGATCGCGCGCTGTCACTCCCTCTATCATGGCTGTCCACACGTCCAATGCTGTGCGTATAAATACTCCGGAGCGACGTCGATGAGCGTCGGCGGTCGTCGAACAGGTAGTTTATTCTCCTTGCTCGTTCGTGATCGGCGTATGCCGGACGACAGCCTGCTTCGCCGTTCGCTTCGCCGGAGTGGGGTTCTCGACTGGATTCGAACGGCGATCGACCGGTACAACCGGATCTACCGATCTCCACCGTACGACCCCCCGACCGACCACCGCGAGTTTCGTGCGGTGCGACGCCACTCGCAGGAACCGACCGATATCAGTGATCATCTCGAACGACTGTTCGTCGAGGCGATGCAGGCTTCTCCCGACACCATCGTCGAATGCGGCGTCCGCAGTGGCGAGTCGACGTTCGTCTTCGAGCGCGTTGCACGCCTCACTGACGCCGACGTGGTGAGCGTCGATATCGAGGCGACGTCCTACACCACCGACTACGACGGCTGGCAGTTCGTCAACGCCGATGATGTCGATTTCGCCGCGGAGTTTGGGAGCTGGTGTGACGAGAACGACGTCGATCCCGCCATCGACGTCCTGTTCGTGGACACGAGCCATCGCTACGAGCACACGCTCGCCGAGATCGAGGCGTGGTTTCCCCATCTCAGCGAGAACGCAGTCGTCCTCTTTCACGACACCAACATGCAGCGATTTTATCGGCGCAAAGACCGGACGAGAGGGTTGAGTCCGATCGCGGACCGGGGCGTCATCCGAGCGATAGAGGACCACTTCGACTGCGACCTCGACGAAACCGAATCGTTCGTCACTGTTCTGGATGACTTTGTCTTCGAACAGTATCCGTATTGTAGTGGCCTCGCCGTCCTCCGAAAACTCGGTTCGACGGCGGCTCCGTAGATCGTCTTCCGTCCGATTTTCGAGACCGAAATCGATGGTCGGATTGTTTCCATCTAGAAAGAACCATCACGGGCGGCGGTAGTGATGTTCGTATGGCTCTCAGATCGTATGTAACCGGTGCAGGCCGACTCTACCGTCGCGACGGGTTCGATTCGGTCTTTCGCCGCGGTCTCGAAAAGGTCGAACGGGACGTGGGCAATGCACTCCCCGCCATCGGCGATACCCTCTGTCGAGCGCTGTCCGTCCGAGAGCTGCGTGGCTACCAATCGTCCGAGGACGATCTCACCGATATCATCGACACAGCGTACGACTATCGGGGCTACGGTGCGTATCGATCCATCGAGCCGATGCAGATCCGTTCGGAGCTCCGGGATTTCGTCGAAGCGGTCGCTGCCAGCGATCCCGAGACGGTGTGTGAGATCGGCACCGCCCGCGGCGGGAGCTACTACGTGTGGGCGCAGTATCTCGCTGCCACGAACTACCTCAGCATCGACCTTCCCGGCGGCCGTTTCGGCGGCGGACACTCGCTCAGACGTGCCGAGTTCCTCCGCGACGTCTGTGATCGCCCGGACATCGACCAGGCGTTTCTCCGCGGCAATTCCCACTCGCCGGCGACCGCTCGCCACGTCGAGGAGATCCTCGACGGTGATACCATCGACTTCCTGTTTATCGATGGCGATCATACCTACGACGGTGTCAAAGACGACTTCGAGCGGTATTCACCGTTCGTCGCCGACGGCGGGCTCATCGCGTTCCACGATATCGTCACTATCGACCACGACCCCGACTGCGAGGTCGACCGATTCTGGCGCGAACTCCGTGAGGAGTACGAGACGACCGAGATCGTTGCCGATCCACAGCAGGATCGCGGCGGCGTCGGTCTCGTTCACTGGTGACGAGTCCATCGCTGTCGCCGATATTGGTCACGATACGGACGTCGCATCGACGAACGCGTCGGCCGAACGAGGGTAGGCAGTGCAGTAGATCACCAGCGGATTGAGAACGATACTGGCGGCTGCAACGACGACTGGCAGCAGTGAATCGGTGTTTTTCCGATGTACGACGACCCGCGCCCGGATCATCTTCGCCAAGGTGACGAAATTTCGTATGCTTGGGGCGTACATATCGTCGTTGTCCGGGTGGATCGAGTGTGTGTCCAGTATCGCTCGCATCGGCACGCCGGCATCGGCGAGCCGCAACGACAGATCGACGTCCTCGACGCGCAGCGGCATCGCCGGATCGAACACCTGCCCCGAAAGCACGGTCCGATATATCTCTCGGGGAACGATCACGCCATCACCGGGAACGTAGTTCACCGCAGCATCCCCGGACAGCGAATCGACGCGATACGGGAGCGTAAACCGATACCGGGAGAGGAGGCGTACACACGTCCGTTCGGAAGACACACGGTAGTTGCGCCGGGCCGTCGTCCATACCGCGTCCGGCGTGACCCGCTCGGAAAGCGTCCGCAAGTATCCGTCAGGGAACAGCGTATCGTGATTGTAACAGCAGATATACTGCCCATCGCTTTCGCGGATGCCTCGGTTGATACCCCGGCTGAAGCCACGATTTCGTTCGTTTTCGACTATCCGTACCGAATCGTCCTCCGAGTAGGCGTTCCGAAGCAGCTGTACCGTGTCGTCCTGACTGTCGTTGTCCACGACGACGACCTCGTAGTCGGTGAACGACTGCTGCTCGACCGATTCGAGCGTCCGGAGGATCGCCTCTCCTGCGTTCCACGTGAGAAATACGAGCGAGAACAGCGGCCGCGAGTCCGTCTCCATCACTGGTTTGTTGGTCGACAGCGCATTGGTGAAACGGTCATGGATCGTGGCTTCGTTCCATCGAGATTGCTATCAGACTGACGGCACAGTCGTCTCGGTCACGCTCGTTCACCTGATCCACGTGGTGAAGATGGTGCGAGCGAGGCCGAGTGCGTAGCCGAGTTTCGGCTTTTTCGTCGTTCCGGTTTCACGCTGCGCGATGGAGACCGGGATCTCTCGGATCCGCAGCCCGTTTTTGCGGGCTTCGATGATGAGTTCGGGCGCACTGAACCGCTCTTCGGTGAGTGTGAGGTCGTCGAGCTGTGCCCCGCGGATCGCGCGAAACCCGTTCGTACAGTCGGTGATGTTCGACTTGGTGATCACGTTGATCACCTTCGTGAACAGTCGGATTCCGGCTCGGCGAGCGACACCGTTCCCCGATTCGTCGACACCCGCATACCGTGAGCCGACCACGTAGTCGGCCGCATCGTCGGCGATCGGCGCGACGAGCGCGTCGAGCTGGTCGATCGGGTGTTGGCCATCGGCGTCGATCGTGACGACGATGTCGGCACCGCGCTGCTGGGCGAGTTCGAAGCCCGTCTTGAGTGCGCCGCCCTGTCCCTGATTGAGCGGATGCTCGACGGCAGTCGCCCCGGTCGATGCAACCCGGTCGACCGTTCCATCGGTCGATCCATCGGAGACGACGAGCGTTTCGACCGCGTAGCCGTGGACCGATTCCGGCAGTGAACTGACGACGTTTCGGATGCTTTCGGCCTCGTTGTAGGCGGGAATCACCACACAGACCGTTCGTTCCGTGCTGGTGTCGTTGCTGGCCGTCTCGGTGGCTCGCTCCACTGCGAGATCCCGTGTGAGTTCGGTGATCGACAGTTGGTTGCTCCGCACCTGAGCCAACAGATACAGGACGAGCAACACCAGCGCGCTGTTCGCGAGCAACGACACGATGAGCGACCGGCGTTCGACGTGAAACGCCGACGCGAGGGCACTGTACACGGCCGGAAACGCTCCGGCGGCGAACACGCCGAGCGAGAGGGCGATCGCGATCAGGAACTCCTGCCGCGAGAACGTGGTTCGGTAGCGCTCGAACCCCCAGAGGAAAATCACGACGGCGAGGCCGATGAGGAACGCGGTGAGCGTGCCACTGTCGAGCCCGAAGGCTTGCAACACGGGTCCGTTTGCAGTCTGCAGGCCTGCTTCCCACACCGGCATTGTTGCCTGTTCGGTCTCTCGACGACACGACTATTAGCGCTTGTGGCTGCAGCCCCGCTCTCCCGGTTGGTGGCTGCTGGCCGGACCCGCCGGTATCGACATTGACAAAGCACATGAGTTATCCCGACTGCTAAACCAGTATCGTCTGATCGATGACTCACTCGCCGGCCGTTCTCTCGGTCGATCTCGAATTCTTCACCCATCTTCCCGCCTATCGGAACGCACGCGGGCGGACCGACCGAGACGACATCGGTCTCGCTGCCGTCGACGATCTCCTCGCCGTCTTCGACGACTACGACGTATCGACGACGTTTTTCGTGGTTAGCGACATCGCCGAGCGCCATCCCGACTGTGTCGAACGGGTCGCCGCTGCTGGTCACGAGATCGCCTCACATACCCACCGCCATCGCCATCTCACGACGCTGGACGAGCGCGATCGTCGCGACGAAATCGATCGCTCTCGGACGCTCCTCGAAGACGTGACGGGAACGTCGGTCACGGGATTTCGTGCGCCGTCGTTCGATACTGCTGCGGACCACTTCTCGATGCTCGCGGCAGCCGGCTACGAGTACGACTCCAGCATCGTTCCGTGTCGGTCGATTCCGGGCTGGTACGGCGGCGACCACGATATCGACAGCCCCGTGCCGGCGACGCAGGTGCAGTCGGCCGCTCCCGACACGATCACCGAACTGCCGGTGAGTGCCTTCCCCGGGCTCCGCCTTCCGCTTACGGGTACCTGGCTCCGATTTTTCGGTCCCCGATATACGACCACTGGCATGCGACTGCTCGCCCGTCGTGGGATCCGTCCGGTTCTCTACGTCCATCCGTGGGAGTTCGCCGACCTTCCGGACGTGGCAGGCGTTCCGAACCGGGTGTACTGGCACACCGGTAGCTGGATGCGCCGCTCACTGCTCAGGATACTCGACGGTCCGTTCGAGTTCGTCACCGCACGGTCGGCCGTCGAGAGCGCGACCGAGAGCGATGACCCGGCCAGCAGTACCGCCAGCGACACTGTCGTTGGAGGGCGGTAGCGTGATGGATTCGAAACGTCGGGCATGGCTGTTCAGAGCTGCCCAGTATCTCCTCGGAGCGCTCACGCTCGCATGGGTGCTTGGACAGGTCGAGTGGGAACGCACGGTATCGCTGTTCGCTTCGGTCTCCATCGAAACGACCGTGGCGCTCATCGCCGTGAGCGGCGTTGGACTTCTCGTTGCGCTTGCCATGTGGCACGTGCTGCTCGACAGGATCGAAGACACACGCTTTCGGGCCGCCATCGATACCGGTCTCATCGTCCTCTTCGTCAACCATCTCCTGCCATCACGGCTGTCGGGGCGGGCCGTCGCCCCGTTCGTCGTCCACCACCGGACCGGCATGGCGTATCCGGGTGCCGTCGGCGTTTCGGGCGTTCACACCGGCCTGTATGCGATTCTGTACGGTCTCGTTGCATTCCTCGGTCTCGTACTCAGTGTGGGCCAACTGCCGCTGGGACTTGCGCTCGTTCTCGTGCTCTCGACCGCACTGTATGCCGCCGCCGGAACGGCCGTGTTGCTCGCCGGTATCAATCTCAGCGCCGTCGAGCGCATTGCGGGCGGGATCGAGCGCATCGCTCGCCGTGTTCCGGTCGTGGGCGATCGGCTCGCAGCACTTGCGAGAAAACTCCCCGAATTCTCGGCGGCATCGGCGGCTACCTTCCGTACGCTGCTGCGCGACCCCGTTGCGATCGTCTCCTACACGGCCGGGTTCGTGGTTGCACAGCTGATCGTCCCCGGCCTGCGAGTGTGGCTGATCTTCGAGAGTCTTGGCGTCAGTCTGGAGCCAGCGCTCTTCCTGCCGTTCTATCTCATCATGGCATACAGCGTCACGCTGTTACCGCTCACGCCGGGCGGCGTCGGCGTCACCGAGGCGACGGCGACGGCGGTGTTCATCGCCCTCGGCGTGCCGAGTACGGCGATCGTCACGGCGATTTTCGTCGATCGACTGCTCGGCTCCTATCTCCCAGCGCTCGTCGGCTGGTATCCCTCCCTCAAGATGGATCTCTCGAAACTCGTCGAGTCACCGAGTCAGGACTGAAACGAGAACCTATTTCCTCGTTGCAGTATCATGGCGGGCATGACACGGACGTTCGTCGTCGGTCTCGACGGTGCGGGCTGGCGATTGCTCGAACCGTGGATCGAGGCCGGTGAGCTCCCGAATCTCGCCGCGCTTCGGTCCGGCGGCGTGTGGGCCGAGAGTCGGAGCTGCCTCCCGCCCGTGACGTTCCCGAACTGGAAGTGTTACTCTTCCGGCAAAGATCCCGGCGGCTTCGGCGTGTTCTGGTTCGAAAACGTCGACCTCGCGAACGAACGCATCGAAACGACCGACAGCCGTGATTTCCACACTGCGGAGCTGTGGGACTACCTCAACGACGCCGGACGCTCGACGGGCGTCGTCAACATGCCGACGATGTACCCGCCGCGTGAACTCGACGGCGTCGTCGTCTCCGGCGGACCGAGCACCGTCGAGGGGGAGTATCGCTCGATCAGTTCGGGGTATACCTATCCCGAGGGACTCGATCAGCGGCTCACCGAGGAGTTCGATTACCGAGTCCATCCCGAACCGCTCCTCTCCTCGAACGAGGAACGCGGTGCGGAAGTCGACGCCATTCTCTCGGTGCTCGAAAGCCGCTTCGAAGTCGCACTGCGGCTGTTCGAGGAGCAGGAGCTCGATTTCATGCACGTGACGCTGTTTTACCTCAACGTCCTGCATCACTTCTTCTGGGACGACGAGCCAACCCTGCGGGCGTGGAAACTCGTCGACGAGTGGCTCGGACGACTGGACGACCTCGACGACACCAACCTCGTCGTTCTCTCGGATCATGGGAGCGCGCCGACGACGACGGAGTTCTATATCAACGAGTGGCTCGCCGAGAACGACTACCAGTCCCGCGAACGGACCATCGAGGACGTCCTCCGAACGGTCGGTCTCGATCGGGAGAACGTTCTGCGCGTCGCAAAACGCGTCGGTGCCGTCGACGTCCTGAAACGAACCGTTCCCGAACGGCTTCAACAGCTGGTCCCACAGCGAGCGGGCGTCAAGCGCGGACGGAAACTCGAAGCGATCGATCTCGATCGGACGAGCGCCGTCGCGAGTTCACAGGGTCCGATCTATCTCAACCCCGAGTTCGAGACCGACGCCCTCCGCGACGAACTCATCGAGACGCTCCGCTCGGTCTCGGACGAGGAGGGGCCACTGTTCACTGCAGTTCATCGCGGTGAGGACGTTTACTCCGGTCCATATCTCGACCTCGCACCCGAAATCGTCGTCGACCAGCGATCAGGCGTCCACGTCAACGATGGGGTCGGCGGTGGCTCGATCCACACCGATCCCGACCGCTGGGCAGCGGAGAACACACCACACGGCATCTTCATGGCCAACGGCCCCGATTTCGACACTCGCGGTGAGATCGACCGGATCAGTATCCTCGATATCGCACCGACGCTGTTGGTCACGAACGGAACTGCCGTTCCGGAGGACATGCGTGGTGACGTGCTGCCGATCTTCACTGAGGACCCCTCGTGGGACTCTCGTGAGCCGATACAGCTGGATCGGCACGACACGAAGCAACACTCCGAACAGGTCTCGGACCGACTCAAGCAGTTGGGGTATATGGAGTAGTCTCACCGACCAGCGTACTGGTCGGATCGAACGGGAGCGCCGTCGCCATTCGATGGAAACAGTGCCGTCTTATCCGGGTAACAGGCGCAAGACCCCTCCCTCAAGGAGCGCAGGGTCGTCCGATTTATCGGACGCACAAGCGAGTAGGGAGGGGATACGCGCCGTAAGCTTGGTTACATTCCCGGCGGTGGTTGCCGGGTCGGATATTCACCAGACCAAACACTTACTAGCGGACAGATACATGGTTATGTATGGCGAAAAAGGTCGTCACGCGCACCCAGCGCGCTCGCATCTGCAACCTCTCGCAGGTGCGTGACGACCTCGATTCGCTCGGGTTCGCCGCCAGCAAGCTCTGGAACGTGGCCCGCTGGACAGCGGGCCGCGTTTGGGATGCTTGCGGCCAAATTCCCGGTGCTGGCGACCTCAAATCGTACCTCAAAGGCAGTGGACGCTATGTGGATTTACACAGCCAATCCAGTCAGCGAGTTCTCGAAGAACTCGATGAGGCGTTCACCGGATGGTACGGCCACCGCGACAACGGGAACGAGAAAGCGAACCCGCCCGGCTACCGCAAACACAACGAACAACACCCACGCTCGACGGTCACGTTCAAGCAGAAAGGCTTCAAACACGACGCCGACAACGGCCGAATTCGCCTCTCGAAAGGACGAAATCTCAAAGAAAGCCGCTCTGACTTCGTACTCTGCGAGTACGATGTCATCGGTCCACGCGGAACAACCATCGAGAACGTCCAACAGGTGCGTGCCGTCTACGAACACGGCGTCTGGCGCTTGCATATCGTCTGTGACGTTGCAATCGAGGCCTCCGACACACCCGGCAACGGAGTTGCCGGGGTTGACCTCGGTATCTGCAACGTCGCTGCCGTCTCGTTCGGTGACGAATCCCTGTTGTATCCTGGTGGCGCGTTCAAGGAGGACGAATACTACTTCCTCAAGAAGCGGGCCAGATGTGATGAGAGTACGTCGCGCGAAGCGCGACGACTCGACCAACGGCGAACCGACCGCCGTACGCACTTCTTCCATACCCTCTCGAAAGACATCATCGAGGAATGTGTCGGGCGAGAGGTCGGGACGTTGATCGTCGGGGACCTCGGCGGCATCCGCGAAGATACTGAGACCGGCGAGGCCGTCAATTGGGGTACACACGGCAACCTCGATCTACACGGCTGGCCGTTCAACCGCTTGTGGAAGATGCTCAAGTACAAAGGCGAAATCAAAGGTATCGACGTGGTTCGCAAGAGCGAGCGGGACACGTCGAGGACGTGTGCCGTGTGCGGCCACGAAGATGAGAGTCAGCGCAAAGAGCGTGGGTTGTACGTTTGTGAGAAATGCGGAACCGTGGCGAATGCCGATTGTGGTGGCGCGGAGAATATCCGGCAGAGAGCAGAAGTACCTCCGAATCCGAGCGCTCCGCGCTCGGATAGGAGTAACGGCTGGTTGGCACAGCCAGTGGTTCGCCTGTTCGACCGTAGCGAGGGCCGTTTTGCCCCGCGAGAACAGGTCGCTCAAACGAACCGCGAACCCTAATATCCCAAACGCGGTCGGGAATCCCCGTCCTCAGCGAACCCCGAAGGGGTGAGCAGGGCGGGGAGGATGTCAATGCAAACCCTTCTGACTGCTTACTAGTGATGCAATTCACTGCATCCCGTCACGAGGTGGGGAGGGTACAGGCTTCCGATCCATCGCCCGCCGTGAAGACGTCACGCCGGCGATTCCTCACGGCGGGGGCAGCGGGGATCGCCGGACTCGGCACGCTCGGCAGCGCACGCGCGGCCCCCGACAGGCACACGCTCACCATCGACGGCTTCGGCCCGTCGACCACCTACTCGTTCACCGTCGGCGGCGATCTCGAAAAGAGCACGGCCGACGGCGCAACGATCGATCGCAGCGACCGGATCGTCGATCGGAGCGCCCACGGGGCGGTCGGCGACGGCAAAGACGCCTACACGTTCACCGGCGAGCTCTCCTCGTTCGACTTCGATGGTTCGGGCGAGATCAACGTCCTGCTCGATGGTGAGCCAGCGCACGTCGGGAACCGCCCCGATCACACGCTCGTCATCGACGGGTTCGGCACGACCACGCCCTACTCGTTCGTCATCGGGAAGGGGACTGCCAGCCAGAGCGACGCCTGCGATGCAAGCGTCAACGACAGCGACCGTACCACCGACTTCGGCACTGGCGGCGCGGTCCGGTCCGGAACGGACGCGTACGTCTACGACGGCTTCCTCCAGTCGTTCGACTTCGATCGGACCGGCGAGATCAACGTCACCATCGACGGGGAGGCCGCCCACGTCGGCCGGCGTCCCGATCGAACGCTGACGATCGCCGGCGATGGCGAGTACACCCCCTACGAGCTCTCGGTCAGCGGCTCGATCCGGGGGATAATCGAGATCGACGAGGAACAGGCTATCGTCGACAGCCCCACCGTCTCCGGTGCCGTGAGCGGCGACGGACGTGACACGTACACCTACGATGGCGACCTGACCGAACTCACGTACCCCGACGACTGCTCGCCCGTGATACACAGCAACGACGAGGTCGTCACCAGAACCGACTACTGAGAACGATATCGATCGTCCCCGAACTGCCCAAATACTACATTCGTTCCCTTCCTGTGTTTTTCGGGTGTATCAGTCGGCTGATCGCGACCACCGCTCAGTCCGTGGCGGGATCGGCCCGTTCGGTGTTCGCACCATCTCCGCTTTCCCCGCGTGGGAGCCCGAAGACGACCACGAGCGAAACGAGCCCGATGACAGCCGAAACGACGAACGCCGACGAGAGCCCGCTCGCCAGCGCGGCGGCCGCCCCCGCCGGCGGCGTGTTCGTCTCGAAGAGCACGCGCTGGAGGTCACCGAGCGTCGACACGCCGGGGACGGCCGCGAGCTGTCCGCGTGCGAGCGTCGTGATCACGAACCCGAGCACGGACACACCCATCGCGCCGCCGAGCTGGCGGAAGAACTGCTGGGAGGAGGTCGCGAGCCCCATCTGCTCGGCTCCGAGATGGTTCTGGATCACGGTGAGCAACGGTGGCGTCACCGTCCCCATGCCGACACCCATGACGAACGCGACGGCGACGATCACGACGAGCGACGTTGCGGGCGTCCAGAACGCGCCCGCGGCGAAACTCACCGCGATACAGGCCGTGCCGACGATCGAGAGCCGGCGTTCGCCGATGCGTTCGGTCATACGGCCCGCGAGTACACTCATGCCCGACCAGCCGATCGAGATCGGCACGACCGCGATCGCCGAGCTGTTCGCGCCGCCGTGAACACTCTGGACGAACAGCGGGATGTAGGTCAGCCCGGCGAAGACGACGAAGCTCGTGAGGAAACCGGCGGTGATGGTGGCGAGAAAGGTCCGATCGCCGAACAGCGCCAGTGGAATGATCGGTTCGCTGGCCCGGCGTTCGGCGAGATAGAAGCCGCCGAGCGAGGCGAGACCGATCACGACGGCGACGCCGGCAGCGAGCGGCTGAGTCGTGAGCAGTTCGAGGCCGATCAGGATCGTGCCGACGCCCACTGCGATGGCGAGTGCCCCTGCGTAGTCGATATCGCCCGTGGCTGCGCCCGTCGATTCGTCGAGCGTCGTCGCGATGAACGCGACCGCGATGATTCCGACGGGGACGTTCACGTAGAAGACCCAGCGCCAGCCGAGCGTCGAGACGATCGCGTAGCCGAGCGGTGGGCCGAGCACGCTCGCAACGCCCCAGACCGAGCCGCCGAGTCCGATGGCCCAGCCACGGCGCTCTGGCGGGTAGATCACGCCGAGAATGGTGTAGGGTAGCGCGAGCATCGCCCCACCGCCGATGCCCTGGATCGCACGAAAGGCGACGAGTTCGGCCATGCTGCCGGCCGCACCCGAGAGCACGCTACCGGCGACGAAGGCGGCGATGCCGACGTAGAAGAGCTTCTTCCGGCCGTAGGCGTCGGCCAGTCGGCCGAACAGCGGCATCGTCACCGCGGTGAACAGCATATACGAGGTGAACACCCATGGGTAGAGTTCGAGCCCGCCGAGCGCGGCGACAACCGTCGGCATCGCGGTCGTCACGACGGTGCCGTCGATCGCGGCGAGGAAGATCCCGACCAGTACGCCGATGGTCACGAACTGCCGTTCTCGCTCCTCCACGGACTAAGCCTCCCGAGGACTGCGGGATCCATCCGATCGAACGCTGCGTGTTCCGTGCATGGGGATGGTACTCGATTTGGCCTTTTAAATTCGGGGCCCCCAGCTTCCATCTTCCCGTCACTACTGCCGTCGGCCCCTGGGTGGAAGGGTGGAGGATTTTAGCCGCCGGCGGTCAGACAGTAGGTATGGAGTTCACCGTGGTACAGGGCGATATCGCCGCCCAGGAGGCCGATGCGCTCGTGAACGCCGCCGGCACGAGTCTGGAGATGGGATCGGGCGTTGCGGGGGCGCTCAGACGCGGTGCGGGCGAGGAGATCAACAAGGCGGCCGTCTCACAGGGACCCATCGATCTCGGTACCGTGGCCGTCACCGACGCCTACGACCTCGATGCCGAGTGGGTGCTCCACGCCGCCGCGATGCCACATTACGGGGACGGACAAGCCACCGCCGAGAGCATCCGTGCGGCGACGCGAAACAGCCTCGCACGTGCCGACGATCTGGGCTGTGAGTCGCTCGTGCTGCCGGCACTGGGCTGTGGCGTCGCCGGATTCGATCTCAGGGAGGGCGTCCGACTCATCTGCGAGGAACTCGCAGCGTACGATCCGGCTTCGTTGACCGACGTTCGACTCATCGGCTACAGCGACAGCGAGGTCGAAACCATCCGCGAAGTGGTGACCGACGTTCATGACGACGAGTAAATGTAGGAGCCGTACAGGTTCGACACGGACCTGACCATCGCTGAGGCGGGCATCATCGCTCCACGGCATCGATAGCGAAAAAATCGCGTCACGGCACGACTATCATGGACGATCGTCTCCGGTAGATTAATGCCGGCGGAGCCGCCTCGATAATGTATGGCAAAAAATGACTCTAGTGGGAACCTGAAGGGAGACACGACGGGCTCCTCCCGACGGACGTTCCTGCGAACGGCCGGCGCGCTCGGCGTCGTCGGTGCGACCGGGCTCGCAGGCTGTGCCGGTGGCGGCGGTGGCAACGGCTCCGGCGGCAACGGGACGAGCGGCGGGAGCGGTGGTGGCAACGGCTCCGGCGGGAACGGCTCCGGTGGTGGGGGCGGCTCCAACAACCTCGTCTGGGACGCCGGCGGCACCGGCGGGACCTACTACCCGCTCTCGAACGAGATCAAACAGATCGTCCAGTCGAACACCGACTTCAGCCTGCAGGTGCGTTCGACGGGTGCCTCCGTCGAGAACGTTGGCAGCCTCGCCGACGGGTCGGCCGACTTCGCGCTGATCCAGAACGACATCGCCTCGTTCGCGAAAAACGGCACGGGTATCGACGCCTTCCAGGACAACGCGATCAAGAACCTGCGCGGCGTCGCCACGCTCTACCCGGAGACGATCACCGTCGTCACGCCCGGCAGCAGCGACGTCGAAAAGATCGCCGACCTGAGCGGCAAGACGATCAACACCGGCGATCTCGGCAGCGGGACGCAGGTCGACGCGAAGACGATCCTCGAAGCAGTAGGTGTCTCCGATTTCACCGAACAGAACACCGACTTCTCGCAGGCCGCCGAACAGATCCAGAACGGCGACATCGACGCCTCGTTCGTCGTCGGCGGCTGGCCGGTCGGCGCGATCTCGGAGCTCGCCGAGACGAGTTCGATCGGCATCGTCGCCATCGACGGCGACGAGCGCAAGCAGGTCAAACAGGCCGCGGACTTCTTCGCCAACGACGAGATTCCGGGCGGCACCTACCAGGGCGTCAGCGACGCCAAACCCACCGTCGCCGTCCAGGCGATGATCGCCACGACGACGCAGGTGCCCGAGGAGACGGTCCAGAACGTGACGGCCGCGATCTTCGACAACGTCTCCGATCTCACGATCAAGACGGACTCCATCAGCGCCGACTCCGCCCAGGACGGGATGTCGATCGATCTCCATCCCGGTGCGGCGGCGTACTTCGACTCGGCGGGCGGTGGCTCCGGCACCGCGAGCGGTGGGACGACGATGGATGGCGGTACCGACGAGGGGATGGGAACGGAGGCCGGAACCGCGATGGGCAACGACACCACCTCGTCCTAACGCGGTGGCCGACCACGCGTTTCGAACCGTCCGTCGAACACCGACGACCGAACAGCATTACCGATGACCGACCGACAGCGACGGACCGTTCGTCTGTTACTCGTGGTAGTAGCCATCGGGCTGGCGGTCACTGCCGTCGCCGCGGCGACGCCGGCCGGGCGTACGCTCGTCGTCAACGATGCAAGCAGTGGCGAGAAACTGCTCGCAACCCCCGTCTCGAACGGGACGCCGGTCGTCCTCAGCTACAATCACAGCGTCGAGAAGACGCCCGTCCACGACATCTACGTCGTCCGGAACGACTCGCTCGTGATGACGGGCATGGAGTTTCAGTCCTATGGCTGGGGGTTACCGGCGCGCGCGAACGTCACCCGCGAGAACGGTTCGTTCACCTTCGATCCGCAGGGACGCTACGAGGAACTGTACGTGAAACCGGGTCGGACCGCCGGCCACCGGCTTCGGGTGGGCAACACCAGCTATGATCTCGTTGCACGGTCGGATGCCGAGGGTGTCCGCCTCCACCTCACCGAACGATCGGTCCTGCAGAACACACTCGATACTCTTGATTCATGAGCACTGATACAGCAACCGACGAGACAGGCGTCACAGGTGACGCTGCCGAAGACGCCGACGAACTGATCGACGAACTCGAACGCCGGCGCTCGCTGCGTGGGCTGGCGGGGATGGCCGTCATCGTCGTCGCAGTCGCGTTCTCGGCGTACCAGCTCTGGCTCGCCGCCCGCGGGTTCACGTTCACGTTCTCGCTCCCGCTGTATGGCGAGATCAACCTCGGCTCGCTCCAGTCGCTGCAGGTCAACAGCATCCACGTCACGTTTGGCCTGTTGCTCACCTTCCTGCTCTTTCCGGCGACGCAGGGCGATGGCTTTCTCTCGCGGCGGCTGGCACGGCTCGTCCCGATACTCGAAACGCGGCTGGGCGAGACGAACCCGGTTACTCGCGGGGCGCGCGGCGTTCGTGGCGTGATCCGCTGGCTCCTGCTCGATCCCGACCGCGAACGCGTCACGCCCGTCGATATTCTCTTGATCGCCGTCTCGATCCTCACCACACTCTACATCCTGCTCGATTTCGACGAGGTCCAGCTGCTCCGCTCGCTCGGGCTTGACTCCGGGCAGACGATCGCCGAACTGGTGCCAGCACTGTCGACACCCGTCGGCGCGCTCTCCGCGATTGGGATCCCTCTCGACGAGACCTCGGCCGCGTTCGTTCTCGGGGCGCTCGGCGTGTTGCTCGTGCTCGAAGCGACCCGGCGGACGCTCGGCTTCTATCTCATGTCGATCGTCGGGCTGTTCATCGTCTACGCGCGCTTTGGCTACCTGATCCCGGGTGACGCACCGATCGTCGGCGTACTCGGACAGATCCCGCAGAGTCCGTGGTCGACCGTCATCCAGAACCTCTGGTACAACACCGCCAACGGCGTCTTCGGCGTTCCGGTTCGGGTGAGCGTCCAGTTCATCTATATCTTCATCCTCTTCGGGGCCTTCCTCGAGATGAGCGGTGCGGGCAAGTGGTTCATCGATCTCGCCTACTCGGTCACGGGCCGACGCAAGGGCGGGCCGGCGAAGGCGTCGATCCTCGCTTCGGGGTTCATGGGGATGATCTCGGGTTCGTCGATCGCGAACACCGTCACCACCGGCGCGTTCACGATCCCGCTGATGAAGAAGACGGGCTACCGGGCCGAGTTCTCCGGTGCGGTCGAAGCCTCCGCTTCCTCGGGCGGGCAGATCCTCCCGCCCGTGATGGGTGCGGCGGCGTTCCTCATCGTCGAGTACACCCAGACGCCGTTCGCGAACGTCATCGTCGCGGCGGCGATCCCCGCGATCGTCTTCTTCTTCGGCGTCTGGGTGATGGTCCATCTCGAAGCCTCGCGGGCGGGGATCGGCGGCGTCGATGCGTCCGATCTCGTCGGGCTTCGCTCGCATCTGCGACAGGGCTGGTTCTATCTCGTACCGCTCGTGCTCTTGCTCTACTACCTTCTCGTCGCACGGCTGACGGTCGCGCGCTCGGCGTGGTATACGATCCTGGCGATCACCGCGCTCATCGCGTTCGTCGCGGCCTACAACAAGCGCACGCGCTGGCCGCTGGTCGGCGTCATCGGCGGGCTCGCGATCGCGGAATTCCTCGCCCATCTCGTTGCCGGTGTCGGTGTCATCGCTGCGCTCACCGGTGCGGGCGGTGCGGGGATGGCTCCCGGCGCGGCCGCAGCGGCTATCGCGGGCAAGATGGGCTGGCTCGTCATCGCCGTGAGTTTCCTCACGCTGCTCGCGCGCTCACACGGTGACGCGCCGCTGATCGACTACGACGATCAGGTCGACGACGCCATCGACACCGTGACGAGCGCGGTTGGTCGCCCACAGTTCGGCAACAACCGGGCGGTCGGATTTCTCACGTTCCTCGAAAAGGCGATGGAGTCCGGTGCGCGCACCGCCACCCCCGTGGTGATCGCGGTCGCCGCCGCCGGTATCATCCCCGGCGTCATCAGTACCACGGGGCTGGGACCGAACCTGACGACGCTGATCCTCAGCGTCGCGGGCGATTCGCTCGTCCTCCTGCTGGTGATCACCGCGATCTCCTCGATCATCCTCGGGATGGGGATGCCGACGACCGTCACCTACATCATCCTCGTCTCGCTGCTCGGCCCGGCCATCTCCAACTTCGAGGTGCCGCTGCTGGCCGCCCACCTGTTCATCCTCTACTTCGGTGTGATCGCCGACATCACGCCACCGGTGGCGGTCGCGGCGTATGCGGCCTCCGGCGTGGCGAAATCCGACCCGTTTCAGACGGGTATCGAGGCATTCTCGCTGTCGCTCAACAAGGCGATCGTGCCGTTCGCGTTCGTGCTGGTGCCGGGCGTCGTGTTGCTGCGGCGGATCCCGGGCGTGCCGGCCGACGCCGATCAGGTCTACCGCGTCATCGGGGTCAGTGACGTACTCGACGTCGGCTACTTCGTTCCTGAAGTACTGATCCCGATCGTGGGCGTGTTCCTCGGCGTGGTCGCGCTCGGGGCGACGGTCATCGGCTTCCTCTACAGCGAGGTGTCGTGGGCCGAGCGGGCCGCGTTCGCGCTCACGGCGCTCCTGTTGATGGCCCCCGGACTGCTGTTCAACAGCGCCGAGAGCATCCTCGCGGCGCTCGGCATGGCCGTCTCGTTCGACGCGCTCACCTTCGATCTCGCGTTGCGCGCCATCGGCGGCGTGCTGTTCGCCGCGCTCGCGCTCACCAATCGCCGGCAGATGAAGCCGGAGGCCGAGCGCGCGGAGCAAGGCGACGATGCGGCAGCTGAGGCCTAGTCGACCGCGAACGGGCTTTCGCTTCGTTTCCACTCCCAGCCGGGGAGCCGCGTCTGAAACCCTGCCGCAAGCGCCGCGAGCGCGTCGTCGGCACCCGCCGGTCCCTCGATGTGAGTGTGAATATCCGTGTAGTGGAAGGTCGCCTCGCCGAGCAGTCTGAGCGGTTGCTGACCGGCGATCGTCCCGGCGAGCTCGCGGCCGAGCAGTTCGTCGACGACGAACCCTGGATAGTCGCCCTCGACGTCGAGCTCTTCGAGCAGCGCGAGCAGCGCGGCGACGTTGACCGCGCGATCACCGTCGGCGAAGACGGTGTCGGCCTCGTCGCGGTAGGCCTCGACGGTGACGCTCGCGACGTCGGTGTCGAAGGCGTCGCCGAGATCGGCGCGCACGTCGTTGATGAGTGCAACGACCGTTGGGGCGCGGTCGACGGTGTGCTCGTGGGCGGCGGCGACGGTGTCGGTAGTGACTCGCATGTGTCGCCGGAGGGGCCGGGGATACCAAAACTGTCGGCCGCCAATGCCCCATCCTCAAGCGCGAGCCGTCAGGCGAGCGGTAGGATGGGGAGGATGTCACGGTTTTGCGAAAGGTTTTATAATCGCCGTCCTATACCTCCGAATACACGCGGGTTTTCCGGACTCTCAGCACCGAACGCGGGGTCCGAACCCGAACCCGCCCGCTGGGTCGAAGACCTCCAGAGCGTACCGCATAGGCTACGCGTCGTGTTCGCGACGGCGAGCGACGAGATCCGATCGCCGGTGGCGATCGGGGGTGACCCGGACGGGCGAAATCTCATGGACTGAGTTCCAGTATGAGCACGGTAGACAAGCAACTCGACGAGATAACGTCGACGATAACGGACGAACTGCCAAACGACATCTCGGTTTCGGACGTCACCTACGAAGGGCCGGAGCTGGTCATCTACACGCGTGACCCGAAGAAGTTCGCGCGCAACGGCGACCTGATCCGGACCCTCGCGGGCAAACTCAGAAAGCGCATCACGGTGCGCCCCGAGCCCGACGCGCTCACGCCGCCCGAGAGCGCCCGCGAGACGGTGCGGTCGGTGATCCCCGACGATGCCGACGTCTCGAACGTCGATTTCCACGAGGACACCGGCGAAGTCGTCATCGAGGCCGCGAAACCGGGCATGGTGATCGGCCGCCACGGCTCGACTCTCCGGGAGATCACCCAGGAGGTCGGCTGGACGCCCGAGGTCGTCAGAACGCCGCCGATCGAGTCCTCGACGGTCTCAAATGTCAGAAACTTCCTCAAACAGGAACGCGAGGAGCGCCGTGACATCCTCGAACGGGTCGGCCGCCAGATCCACCGCGAGGAGATGTCCGATGGCGAGTGGGTGCGCATCACGACGCTCGGCTGCTGTCGCGAAGTGGGCCGAGCGAGCTTCATCCTCTCGACGCCGGAGACGCGCATCCTCATCGACTGTGGCGACAAACCCGGCTCCGACGACGCGCCCTACCTCCAGGTGCCGGAAGCGAACCCACTCAACTCGATCGACGCCGTCGTCCTCACGCACGCCCACCTCGATCACTCGGCGCTGATCCCGCTGCTGTTCAAATACGGCTACGACGGCCCGATCTACACGACCGAGCCGACGCGCGATCTGATGGGGCTGCTCCAGCTGGACTACCTGGACGTCGCGGCGAAAGAAGGCCGCAGCCCACCCTACGACAGCGCGATGGTGCGCGAGGCGGTCAAACACACGATCCCCATCGAGTACGGCGACGTGACCGACATCGCGCCCGACGTCAAACTGACGATGCACAACGCGGGTCACATCCTCGGGAGCGCGGTCTCGCACTTCCACATCGGCGAGGGCCACTACAACGTCGCCTTCTCCGGCGACATCCACTACGACGATACCCGGCTGTTCAACGGTGCGGTCAACGACTTCCCGCGCGTCGAGACGCTCGTGATGGAGTCGACCTACGGCGGGCGCAACGACTACAAGACCGACCAGGCCGATTCCGAGGAACGCCTCGTCGAGATCATCAACGAGACCGCCGATCGCGGCGGCAAGGTCCTGGTGCCCTCCTTCGCGGTCGGGCGCTCCCAGGAGATCATGCTCGTGCTCGAAGAGGCGATGCGCAACGGGAAGATCCCGGAGATGCCGGTCCACCTCGACGGGATGATCTGGGAGGCGACGGCGATCCACTCGACCTACCCCGAATATCTCCGTGACGACCTCCGCGATCGCATCTTCCACGACGACGAGAACCCCTTCCTCGCGCCGCAGTTCAACCACATCGACGAGGGTGAGGACGAACGCGAGGAGGTCGCCGCCGGCGATCCCGCGATCATCCTCTCGACGTCGGGGATGGTCACCGGTGGCCCGATCATGTCCTGGCTCGAACATCTGGGAACCGATTCCGACAGCACGATGACCTTCGTCGGCTATCAGGCACAGGGGACGCTCGGCCGCCGCATTCAGAACGGGTGGGACGAGATCCCGATGAACGGCGGGCGCGGGCGCTCGGGCACGCTGAACCTCGAACTCGAAGTCGAAACCGTCGACGGGTTCTCGGGCCACGCCGACCGACAGGGTCTAGAGAACTTCGTCAAGACGATGAACCCGCGCCCGGAGAAGGTGCTCTGCGTCCACGGCGACGAACAGAGCGTTCAGGACTTCTCCTCGGCGCTCTATCACAACTACAACATGCGGACGTTCGCGCCGAAGAACCTCGAAACGTTCCGATTCAAGTAGCGAGCATAGCGACCCTGCACGGGGCGGCGTGTGCTGACTGTCTTGACTGTCGTTTGGCGCGACACAGCGTCCTTCCAGACTCAGTTCTGTCGGCGAAACGACTAACACGGAGCGACAGCGTATCTTCACATGGGTGTCGAGAGTGTACACACCACACGGATCGACTGGCAACGGCCGGCCGACCGTCTCCGACAGTGACGGGGCAAAACGCATCGGATCGCTCGAGCATCATCTCTGTGGCGCTGGCGGCTTGCTGGTGGCCATCGTACTCACGGTACTGTTCTACCCGCTGTTGGTCTCGCTCGCACTCGGACTCGAGATGCTTGCCACGACGGCGCTCGTTTCGGCGGTCGTTCTCGTCTGGTGTCTCGCGTGGATCGGTCTCGAACTGCTCTGGGAATGGCAGACGGAGCGCGATTCAACATAACTACTGCTTGATTCTGTTGCCCAGCGTGCCACGAACGAGGCAGCGAATCGCCTTGCGTACGGGTGGACGTGTTCCAGTGAAATGCGCCGCTCGCTGCGTCACGACTCGGTTCGACATCGTTATTGATCGTAAATCGATCACAAAAGCTATCCAGGGATCGATACAGTCTCTGCCATGGATACTGTTGTTGTGGGGCTTGCTCTTCTGACTGCAACGAGTTGGGGCATCTCGGATCCGCTCTCGAAGGCAGGCATGGAGCGGGGTGGAACGCCACTATTGGCATCGATCGTCGTCGTCTCGGTGAGCGTGATCGGCTACTGGCTCTCGCTCGTCATCAGAGGGTTCGATCTCTTCGCGCTCCCGCTCTGGGTGGTGGGTGCGTTTTTCGGGATCGGGCTCGTCTCGACCGGGCTCGCTCGCCTGCTGAACTACGTCGGCGTCGAGCGCGCCGGGGCCAGCGTCAACAGCGCGACGGTCAACACGCGTCCGCTGTGGGCGACGATCCTCGCGATCGTCTTTCTCGGTGAATCGATCACGGCCCAGGGAGTAGTGGGCATTCTCTGTGTCGTGAGCGGGCTGGGACTCGTCGCGTTCTCGGGTGGCGGTGACATCACCGGCTGGAACAAACGTGATCTGCTCTTCCCGCTCGGGGCGGCGCTGACGTTCGCGTTCGGCAACGTCGCCCGCCGATTTCTGTTCACCAACACGGCTGCGACACCGCTGGATGCGGTCGCACTCAACGAACTCGCCGGTCTCGTCGGACTGCTATCCTTCATCCTCTACTCGCAACGTGGGCAGCTGCGCTCGTTTTTCCGGATTCCGCGTGAGGCGTACGCGTATTTCGTCGGCTGTGGCGTCTTCAGCGCGCTCGCGCTGTTCGGGCTGTTCGCTGCCTTGGAACGGGGCCAGGTAACCGTCGTCGACCCGCTTTCGAGTCCGACCTCCCTGTTCGCGATCCTCGTGACGGCTCTGTTCTTCCGCCAGGTCGAATCGATCACACGACGGCTGCTCGTCGGGGCAGTTCTGGTGATATCGGGTGTCGTGCTCATCACCGGACCACGGTTCCTGACGCTGTGATCCAGCCGGAAGACGAGAAACAGCCATCGAGTCGACGGTAATCGATAGCGGACTGGAGGGGCCGGAGGTCGTCCGGCTGTCGCTCGCACCGGACGTGCCGGACGACGTTCGCGAGCGTGTCGATTCGCTGGCCGACCGCATCGTCGCGGGCGAGCTTGCGGTCGACATCGACTACGACGGGCCGGAGTTCGATCCGTTCGACGCGGACTGAGTCACCGGGACGAAAATCGGAGTATGTTCGACGACCTCACTCCGCCTCGGACGGGTCGACGACCTCGTCGGTCGCGGGATAGACGCCGACCTGCTCGCAGAGATCGCCCATCGGGCAGGCGTCGGGATCGTCGAGACAGGCGGGGCTGCGTGCGGTGCAGTACTCGCGCCCGAACTGGATCGTCGCCGTGTGGCCGAATCCACATTTCTCGGCGGGCACCTGTGCTTCGAGCACCTCCCGGACACCCTCGTGATCGGCGTCGGCCGGGGCGATCCCGAGCCGGCGATAGATCCGGTGGACGTGTGTATCGACCGGGAAGACGCCGGCACGCCCGCCGGAAAACAGGAGCACGCAGTCGGCGGTTTTCGGTCCGACACCCGAGAAGTCGAGCAGCGTCTCGCGTACCGTCGCGGGCTCCTCGTCGGTGACGAACTCGTCGAACGCTGCGGCGCTCCCGTATTCCTCGACGACGCGCTCGGCGATAGCGATCATCGTCTCGGATTTCTGGTTGTAGAGCCCCGCCGATTCGATCGTCTCGGCGAGCGTCGACTGCTCGGCGTTGGCGAGTGCTTTCGCGAGATCCGCCCCTTCGCCGTAGTGTGCCATCAGCGCGTCGTGGGCGGGCTGGCTCGCCTTGTCGCTCGTGTTCTGGCTCAGGATCGTGCGCACGAGACACTCAAAAGCATCCTGGCCGCCGTACGTCTTCTGCCAGTAGAGCTCGCCGAGCCGATCGACGACCGCCTCGGCACGGGTTTCGGCGTCGCGCTCGTCGAATTCCGCGGCGAGACCGCCACCGTCGGACCCACCACTGATGTTCTCCGTCGGTTCGTCCTCGCTCATGAACTACCCTCGTGGGCCGACCACAAAACGCTATTCGACGCGGAACACGCCCGTGATCTCAGCTCCCTCGGCGAGCGCGTCGACGAAAGCTCGGTCGAGATTGGCGGCCGCCGTATCCGCTCCGACCATCACGGTTCGATCGTCGACGTAGTCGCTCGTCCGGCAGACGAAGCTTCGGTCGTTCGTGAATTCGAGCTCCGGATGGCCGCGTCCGGTGACGGTCTCGGTGTGATCGCCGGCGTCGAGCGTCAGCGTGATCGTCGCCTCGCTGTCACGGCAGGCCTCGACGAACGCGGGGTCGAAATCCGCGGGCGCGCGGTCGGCCTCGATGCCGAGAATGCAGTCGCCCGCCGGCGTCAGATAGTCGTCTTGGGTCAGTTCGAGCGTGCTCGCGTGGCGCGCGGTGACGTTCTCGTGGCCGCGCGCACGGACGCGTTCGTCCATACCAGCCATCGCCGGAATCGACGGTTATAGCTTCGTGTTTCGGGCGCTGACCCACGACACAAGGGCTATCTTAATTCAGCGAGAGAATCCCGTCCCGAGGCCGGAGGCCGAGGGGCGGGCGTGAATCGCGTAAGCTTCATCCCAGAGGGTCGCAACCGCAGGCCACCCGGCGACGGCCCGGCTGGATATTCCACCGTGGCGTTCACTTTCACTCTGCACTCCGAACGTTTATGTCGGCTTAGCACAACAGGCTATACATGGCGATTCGGTCCATCACTCGCACCCACCGCGCTTCCATACGGAACCAGCGACAGGTACGGGATGGGCTGGATACGCTTGGTTTCGCCGCCGCAAAACTCTGGAATGTCGCCCGGTGGACGGCAGGGCGCGTTTGGGACGCTTGCGGCCAGATCCCTGACGACTCGGTACTCAAGTCGTACCTCAAGAGCCACGAACGCTACGCGGACCTCAACGCTCAGTCCAGTCAAGCAACTCTTGAAGAGTTGGATGAAGCGTTCAAAGGCTGGTACGGCCACCGGAACAACGGGAACGAGAAAGCGAACCCGCCCGGCTACCGCAAGTATGGCGACGACCACCCGCGCTCGACGGTCACGTTCAAAGAAGACGGCTTCAAGCACGACGAAAAGAACGGCTACATCCGGCTGTCGAAAGGCCGGAATACGAAGGCACACTGGTCCGACTTCATCCTGTGTGCCTACGACGCCGACCCGGACGTTGCCATCGAGAACGTCCAGCAGGTGCGCGCCGTGTACGAACGCGGCGAGTGGCGGTTGCACATCGTCTGTCGCCACGACATCGAGGTCGAACCACCCGGCGACCGAACCGCCGGGGTTGACCTCGGGATATGCAACGTCGCCGCCGTCTCCTTTGGCGACGAGTCGTTGCTGTTCCCTGGCGGCGGACTCAAAGAGGACGAATACTACTTCGCCAAACAGCGTGCGGAGTGCGACGATTCGTTCTCACGCGAGGCACAGCGCCTCGACCGGAAGCGCACTGAACGCCGCACGCACTTCTTGCACGCGCTGTCGAAAGCGATTGTCGCGGAGTGTGTTGAGCGGGGCGTCGGCACGCTTGTCGTGGGCGACCTCAGCGGAATCCGCGACGATGAGAACGGCAACCCGACGAATTGGGGCGACCACGGCAATCTCGACCTCCACGGGTGGGCGTTCGACCGCTTCACGACGATGCTCGACTACAAGGCCGAAGCCGAAGGTATCACCGTTGAGCAGGTGTCCGAACGCGACACGTCGAAGTCGTGTTCGGTCTGTGGCCGGTGCGACGACAGCCAGCGCGTCGAGCGCGGGCTGTACGTGTGCGACGACTGCGGGACCGTGGCGAACGCCGACACGAACGGCGCGGAGAACATCCGACAAAAGGTACTCTCGAATCCTCAACGAGAGGATAGGGATAACGGCTGGATGGCACAGCCAGCGGTCCGCCTGTTCGACTGCAGGGAGGGCGTTTTCGCCCCCCAAGAACAGGTCGCAGACCGCGAACCCTAATATCCCAACTGCGGTCGGGAAACTCCGGCGTTCATGCCGGGGAGGATGTCATGGCTGCGGCGAACACCCAACTGCTATGAAACTGCACGAGTGGACGGCCGCGACGGTCGAGCCCGGCGACGGCCCACCTGAAGCCGACGACTGGCACGCCGTCGATCCGGCGGCCCCCGACGAGTTCGCCGGCGAGCACGCCGTCGCCTACCGAACGGAGTTCGCCGATCCGCGCGAGGACGACGAACGGGCGCTGCTCACCCTTCGCGGACTTTACGCCCACGCTCGTGTCTGGCTGAACGGCGCGTTCGTCGGCCGCCACGACACCTACTTCACGCCGTTCCGAACGGTGGTCGATCCCGACACGAAAAACGAACTGCTCGTCGAGTGTCGCGCGCCCGAGGACCGTTTCGGCGGCGTCTTCGGGACGGAACTCGTCTCCGAACGCGAACGCGTGCCCGGGATACGCTGGGGTGCCAGCGTCGAGGGCGTGCCGGAAGCCGTCATCACCGATCTCACGGTTCGCACTACCGAGGCCGACGAGGAAGTGGGCGTCAACGCCATCGTCACGATCGATGCTGGCAGCGATCTCGACGGCCGCGTGCGACTCTCGCTGCAGCCCGAAGGGAGCGACGGCGCGAGCGCGCTGACGCAGGTCGGCGTCCAGGCGAGTGCGGGCGAGCGCGTCGTCGTCCAGGGACAGCTGTCGGTGCGCGATCCCGACCGGTGGTGGCCTCGCGGCACCGGTCCACAGAACCGCTACACCGTCCGTGCACAGCTCGGCAGGCACGAACGGACGGCGACGACCGGCTTTCGGAGTGTCGACTACGGCCCGGACGGGCTGTCGATCAACGGAACGCACGTCCCGGTTCGCGGGCTCGTCTCGCTGCCCGGCGAAAGCGCGACCGATATCATCGACCGCGCGATCGCGGCGAACGCGACGCTCGTTCGCCCGTACGGCCACGTGCTGCCCGAATCGTTCTACGAGGCTGCCGACGCCGCCGGGATGCTCGTCTGTCAGGACGTGCCGATGAGTGCGGGTGCGCTCGACGTCGAGCGCGCGCGGCTAGTCGCGCGCACGCTTGCTGGCGCGGTCGGTCATCGGCCGAGCCTCGCCGCGTTCGGCGTTCGCGACGACGCCCACGGGTTCGATGTCACGACCGAGGAAGCGGACTGGCGCGTGCTCCGCTCGACGGGGGACGGTGACGGCGGCGCGGCGACGGCGACGGCAGCCAAAACGTCGCTGCCCGACGACGTGATCGTGCTCTCGATACCGGGTCTCGATACCGGGGCCGATGCCGACGACGAGGCCGTGGAATCCTGGATGCTCGATGGCCATGCGAGCGACGGAGCCCGAACGCGCTACGTGGTGCCAGAAGCCGATGGCGAGGCGACGCGGGCACGACGGGCGATCGGGACGCTGCGGCTGTCGGCGAAACCGTTCGTCACGGCCTTCGATCCGTCGGGAGAGGGTATCGACACTGTCGAAGCCGCCTTCGAGCCGGTCGCGGTGATACTCGACGACACGGCGGCGGAGTCACGGGCCGTCGTCGTCAACGACACACCTGAAACGGTCACCGGCGAGGTCGACTGGCAGGCCGACACCGAGAGCGGAAGTCTGTCAGTCACCGTCGGTCCGTTCTCGCAGGCGGTGGCTGGCGAACTCGACGCGTCGACCGACCGCGAACGGATCGCGTTGACGCTCGTGACCGACGATCGGCAGGTGGAACACGAGAACGAGCGGTGAACGGGTCGAGAGGGCGAGGGAGAGAGAGAGAGAGAACGACCCACACGATCACAACGCTTAAACCGTTTCTGGCAGTATTGGTACATGCCAGAACGCTGCCGGCGTCACAGTGGTATCGCACAGAGAATGATACGGACCACTCCTCAGAGACGACGAGCGCCCGTGAGTGGCAACCGTACGCTGGCACGGCTGGGATAGCAACAGAACCATGGCAAGCACGATCGATCAATCCGAAAACGTCGAACTGACCGACGACGACCTCGAAAGCGACTCGAAAGGACAGCTCATCAAACTCGCCGGCAAGCTCCGCGACCGGCGCAACGACCTGAACCAGGCGGCCTCCGAGCGCGCCGACAAGCGCGACGAGCTCAACGCGAAGACACGAGAGCAGGTCGACCTCGCACAGGAACACCGCGAGAAACGCGACGAGCTCAACGAAGAGGTACAGGAGCACAAACAGAAGCGCAACGAGCTCAACGCCGAGGCCAACGAGCTGTTCGACGAGGTCGATGAGATGAAAGGCGACCTCGAACTCGACGAGGGGAAGGACCTTGACGAGCTCGAAGACGAGATCGAGAAACTCGAGTTCCGCCAGCAGACCGAGGTGCTCTCGACGGAGGACGAGCGCGAACTCATCGAGAAAATCGAGAACAAACGCGAGCAGTATCGCGAGCGAAAGGAGGCGCTCGACGACACTGACGGGCTCGAGGAAGTCAAAGCCGAGGCCGAGGAGATCCGCGCCGAAGCCTCCGAGCACCACGAGAAGGTGACGGAGCTCGCCGACGAGGCCCAGGAGCATCACAACCAGATGATCGAGGCCTACCGCGAGGCCGACGACGTCCGTGACGAGGCCGACGAGTGGCACGAGAAGTTCGTCGACGCCCAGGAAGCCGCCGACCGCCACCACGAGGACTTCGTCGAGGTGCAAAAGCGCCTGCGCGAGATGGACAAAGAGGAGGAAGAGGAGCGCAAATCCGAGCGCGACCAGCGTCGCGAGGAGGCCGAGGCCGAGGCCGAGGAGATCTACGAGCAGTTCAAGCAGGGCGAGACCCTCGACACCGAGGACCTGATGAAACTGCAGAAAGCCGGCAAGCTCTAGTTACCACGATCGACAGCGAAACCCACGATCGCCGCCACGAGCGAACGATTCATCCGCCGCGCGCCCGACGAGTAGGTATGCCGACCGATTCACGAGCGAAATTCATGAGTGCAGCCATCGGCGCGAGCGCGGGCGCTGGCATCTGGGGGACGGTCAAACGGCTCCGCGCGCAGACGAAAAACGGGTACAACACCGTCGAGGTCGCCGTCGAGGGCCCCATTTCCCGCGAAGGGAGTCGCCTTCCGAGCAGTAGTCAGCGTTCGATCCCGGCGGACAAGATCGTCGAGCAGATCGAGCGCGCCGACGAGGACCCGAACGTCGAGGCGCTGGTCGTCAAGCTCAACACGCCGGGCGGCGAGGTCCTGCCGAGCGAGGACATCCGGCTTGCAGCCGAGCGCTTCGACGGTCCGACGATCGGCTACGCGACCGACACCTGCGCGAGCGGTGGCTACTGGATCGCCGCCGGCTGTGACGAACTCTGGGCGCGCGAGGCGAGCGTCGTCGGGAGCATCGGCGTGCGTGGCTCGTCGGTCAACGCGAAGGGACTGGCCGACAAGCTCGGACTCGACTACCGCCCGAAGACCGCCGGCGAGTACAAAGACGCGGGCTTCCCGCTCAAGGAACCCGAAGAGCAGGACGACGAATACCTCCAAGGACTCGTCGACGACTACTACGAGACGTTCGTCGAACACGTCGCCGAGGGCCGCGGGCTCGACGAGGAGACGATCCGCGAGACCGAAGCCCGCGTCTATCTCGGGACCGACGCGATCGAGAACGGGCTCGTCGACGAGCTCGGCACCCGCGAGGACGTCGAGGAGCGCATCGAAGAGCGCCTCGGCCACGACGTCGAGATCGAGGAGTTCACGCCCGAGCAGAGCCTGATGGAGCGCATCAGAAGCCAGTCGCAGGGCGTGGCCTACGCGTTCGGTGCGGGTGTTGCCGATTCGGTCGGCGTCAGCGACGAGTTCAGCCTGGAACTCCGATAGCGAGCTACTCGTTCAGTTCCTGCCAGCGCTCGTAGATCGAGAGGGCGTCCTCGTCGGCCTCGTCGGCGTGGACCAGCGGGAGGTTCCGATCCTCCCAGTCTTTCTCGTACTCGTCGTAGAACTCGCCGAACTCGAAGTACTTTCTACTGTCCGTGTAGTATTCCTCATACCTCTCGCGCTGGGTGAGGAAGAAGACGTTGTCCGGACTGCAGTAGTACAGCGCACCGAGACACATCGGGCAGGGGTGGGCCATTACGTAGGCGTCACAGCCCGAGAGGTCCTCGCTGCCGACGCGTTTGCAGGCCTGCTCGATGGCCACGGTTTCGGCGTGGGCCACGGGATTGTTCGTCTGGGCGACGAGATTGGGGCTTTCGGCGAGGATTTCGCCGTCGCGCACGATGAGACAGGAGAAAGGTCGCCCGCCGTCCTCGACGTTCTCGCGAGCGATCTCTAGGGTTCGGTCGACGAACTCGGGGTCTGCAGTGGTGGACACGACCGAACGACGCCGGCCGGCGACATGGATGTTCGCAAACCGGCACCATCGCGGGTGTTTTCATGGCGGGGTCGTGAACAGTGAGCCGTGAGTACGCTCGTCGTCTGTATCGACCGCGGCGAGACCGTCGCCGACGTCGCTGGCGAGCTGCCGGTGGTCGGCGAGCGGGCAGTCCGCTCGCTCGTCACCGACGTGGGCCTCGCCGACCCCGAGAGCAGCCGCGTGAACTGCCTGCTCGAAGGGCTGCGCCTCGCCGGCGAGCTTCGCGACTCGGGTGCGGAGCCGGTGGTTGCGGTCGTTTCGGGCGTCGACGACTCGGTCGATGCCGACCGCGCTCTCGCGAGACAGATCGAACGCCTGCTCGCCGATCGGTCGATCGAGTCGGCGGTCGTCGTCACCGACAGCACGGCCGAGGAACGCGTCGTCCACGTCGTCGAGAGCCGGGTGCGCGTCGATGCCGTCTCGCGGGTCGTCGTTCGGCAGGCTCGCGATCTCGAATCGACCTACTATCTCCTGAAGCAGTTCCTCGCCAACGAGGAGCTCCGACAGACAGTGTTGGTACCGATCGGCGTCGCGCTGCTCGCAGTGCCCGTGCTGGTGGTGTTCGCACAGAGCCTGCGGGCCGCCGTCGCCGCCGTCGCCGCCATCACGGGTTTGTTCGTGCTCTACAAAGGGCTCGGTGTCGACGACGTGCTCGCGGCGCTCACCGGCGGGGTGCGCGACGGGCTCTACACCGGCCGGCTCTCGGTCGTTACGGGGGTGATCGCCGGCGGGTTCGCGCTCGTGGGCCTGGTCGTGGGAGTCATCAGTGCCTCGCCGCTCGCGGGCGAGGCGAGTGCGCTCGTGACGGTCATGGCGTTTCTGTTCGACAGCGTACCGTGGCTGACGACAGCAGGGCTGACCGCGAGCACTGGTCGGGCGATCGACGAGTGGCTGCACAGCGGTCGCGTCGGCAACGCCACGCTCAACCTCCCGTTCGTGCTGGCGGCGGTCGGACTCGTCGTCAGAGGGTTCGGAGCCTACTTCCTCGAACGTGCCGCCGTCATCGACCCGTTACGGATGCCGGCGACGAGTCTCGGTGTCGTCTCGATCCGTGGGTTCACGATCGGCGGCGACGCCCGACTCGTGGCGTTCGTGATCGCCGGCGTGTTCGTGAGCCTGCTCGGCGTCGTCGTTGCAATGCGGATGGGCGAGAGCAGCGCCGACGAACGCACGGAGAGCATCGACTAGTCGAGAGTATCGAGCAGTCCGGCGAGCGTCGCGAGATCGTACTGGCCGGGTGCGGTCGCCCGTTCTGGATCGACCGGTGCGTAGGCGATGCGCGAGCCGTAAAGGGGGGCGATGGCCCGCGAGTGGCCGCCGATCGCGCCCATCGCCATCGTCGCCACGCGGCCGCCGCGCTCCGTGCAGGCGTGTGTGGCCGCGAGTAGATCGAGTACATCGTCCGGATCGGTGGCCGTGACGGCAAGTTTCGCGACCGTACCGTACTCGCTCGCGCGTGCCAGCGTGCCCTCCATCGCCGATCGTGATGGGGTCGCGTCGAAATCGTGCGTCGAGACGATACAGTCCGCGTCGTGGTCGCGAGCCTCGTCGGCGAGCCATTCCTCGTCCGTGACCGTCGCCAGTTCGATATCGATCGCCGCGACGGTCGGGAACTCGGCAGCACGCGCGAGCGCATCGAGTCGATCGGAATTTTCGGGAGCTTCGCCACCCTCTTCGACCGTTCGGTTGGTCGCGATCAGTGGGAGTTCGCCGTCGTAGGTCGCGAGCGCGTCGAGCGGGTCGTCGGCGAGGTCCATGCGGAACTCGACGGCATCGGCGTGGGCGCGGGCAGCGGGTTCGTCGCTCAGATCGGCGGTGGCCGCCGCGAGCACGAGCGAGTCAAAGTCCATGTTCGCCCTCGGCCCGAGCGGGCGAAAACTCGTTCGGCCTGCGGCTGCGGCCGCGGTGCGGTCGCGGCGCGGCCGTGGTGGCGGTTGCGGAGCGGTGCGGTCCTGGCGTCTCGGTGAGCGGAGCGAGCCGAGGCTCAGGAGAGTGGTTCGAAAGACGCGAGGCATCTTTCGTCATCACGAGAGAACTTCGCTCTCTCGAACGACTATGCTCTCCTGGTGGATGAAGGGCGAGGGGCGCGAGCGAGGCCACAGGCCGAGCGAGTAGCGAACGGAGTGAGCGTTCCCCGAGGGCTTCGGCGGAGGCGGTGCTGTGCGGGGCGGAATGGTCGTGTCCGTGCGAACACAGTGAGCGCGGTTCGCCGTGAGCGAACGAGCGGAGCGAGTGAGTGAGCGGTCCTTTTTAGTCCAGGTTTTTGGTCGGGGGTTGAGCGCGCGAGTGAAACGAGTGCGCTCAACCCCCGTCTAAAAAAGTGGTTCGTAAAACACAAAGCGGGCCGTCACGCGGTGTTCGTATGGCCGATGACGAAGCCGACGAGGAAACAGAGGGACCAGTCGTCGAGCTGGGCGAGGGCCCGTCCGTCGAGGGTGTGCCGCTGGCGCGCGTCAGTTCGCGGCTGACGTGGGGGATGGAGCATTCGACGGTCGAACAGCGCGTGGGCGATATCGAGATCCGGACGCCGGACGGCCCGACCAGTCTGAGCGACGTGCTCGCGGAGGTCGATAAGCCGTACTTCGAACGCCGTCAGGAGTTCGAGGAAAGCGTGCGCGAGGTCGTCGGATCGGGGCCCGTCCAGACCGAGGAGTAGGGTGGGTCGCTCGTCGGGGCGGCGGTGGGTCGTGCTCGCGCTCCTCTGGGGCGCGGTGCTCGCGATCGCGTGGATGGCGCTCGAACGCAGCACGAGCACGGCGCTGTGGGCGCGTGTCGTCCGTGACGGACTGCTCTATCTCGTCGGGCCGGCGGCGCTCGCGCGACTGTACGGCCGGCGGCTCGGCTGGCGTGTCGATCGACGCGCGCTGCGCAACACGCTTTTGCTCGCCCTGTTCGTGCTGCCGTTCTATCTGGTCGGGTCGTCGTTGCCGACGGTGCGGGCGTACTACCCGATGTGGAGCGTCGAGCCGACCGTTTCGTCGTTCGTGCCCCACGCTGTCGGACAGTTCGTCGTCGTGCTCGCCGCCGAAACCTATTTTCGCGGGTTGCTCTGTGTCGGCGTGCGCGAGATCGGCTTCAAGAGCGTGTTCATCAGTCCGGTGGTCTACGCGCTCCAGCACGCGAGCAAGCCACCGATCGAACTACTGCTGTCGGGGCCGACGGACGTGCTCTTCGGCGCAGTCGATTATCGGAGCCGATCGATTCTCCCCTCGGTCGTCGCTCATGGGTTCGGGCTGACGCTGCTCGATTGGCTCGTGCTTCATCCGCCGCTGCTCGCGCCTGAGCAGGTGGCCGGCTGGCTGCGGTGGCTCCCGGTGCCGGTGTAATGTGAGCCAGCGGCCGATCAAAAAAGCACGCTGACCGGCAGGTCCGCCTGGAGGACGAAATAGAGCAGCGTGAACAGCGTCGCGTTGTACGCGCCGTGGATGAACGCCGGTACGACGAGATTGTCGGAGACCTCGTAGGCCGCACCGAAGACCAGGCTCGGCAGGAAGAGCACCGTGATGGTCGCCAGCCGCCCGCCGACGCCGCCGGTCAGGGACTGAAAGTGGATCGCGGCGAAGACGGCGCTCGCGAGCACTACACCGGGGACGGGGCCGAACGACTCCCGGAGCCGACCCTGGACGATGCCACGGAAGAGCAGTTCCTCGCCGGGGCCGATGATGATAAACGAGGCTGGAATCAACAGGAGCAGCAGTTCGGGGTTCTGGGCGGCGATCTGCCCGATCTGGTTTTCCGCCGGCTGGACCCCCACGACGGTGAGCAGTATCGATCCGACGAACTGTGCGATGAGCGCCAGCGCATAGCCGCTCAGCGCCGTAACGACGTCCCGAAGCGAGGGTACATCGATGCCGAGATACGTCCGTCCGAGACCTCTGAATCGGAGATACAACAGGGCGGCACTGCCGAAGGCGACCCCCTGCCCCGTTATCAGGGAGATGACCAGCAATCCCAGTGCACTGAGTTCGATATCGAGGAACGCGAGCGAGCGCACGATCGCCCTGCCGAGAACGGACGCGACCCCGATACCGAGACCCCCGACGGCGAGCGCGACGACGAGGGCGCGCACGCGACTAGTCTGCCCGCCTGTGACGCTCATGTCTCGTGTCGAGTGGCCGGGGGGCGAAAGGATTCCGCCTTTCAGTTCCCGAACGACGACAGACTGGACTGAACGCCCGCCACGAGCGATGACTTCCGGCGGAGGCGCGCAAGCGAGATCGGCAGCTGGGGTTCGAGCTGGCGGAGGGCGTCACCGAACGATTCGGCCGTGCCCGACTCGCCGTCGAAGGCGTTTCGTACCGACTCGCGGACCTGCCACACTCCTGTGGGTCCCCAGTAGTCGGGCGTCACGTGGCGCACGACGAGCACCGACGCCTGTCGGCCACGCTCGACGAGCTGTTCGAGCACGCCCAAGCGAGCGGCGTAGTACGCGCCGGCGGTCTCGTCGACGTAGGACGTCCGACCCTCGTGGCCCTCGCGATCGGCGGCGAGCACCATCCCTCGCTCGGGGGCGGGGTTCCAGACGCTGCCGGGAGCCTTGCACTCGACGAGTTCGAACTCCCACTGGCCGGGTGTGAATAGGATCCAGAACCGGTTGCCGAGATACTCGTTGTAGAACAGTTCGGGTTTGTCCACCGCCGTCGCATTGCGGATCTGTCCGCGGAGGAACTGCCCCACCGTGTCGTCGACGGCGGTGATCGACCAGCGTGTAGGGACGAGCCGCCGGTTGTCGCTCTCGCCGAGCGCGCCGGCCGAGAGGATCGTGTTGATGTCGTAGACGTCGAAGCCACGATTGTAGAGGTAGTTCATCGCACCCTCGGCGCGCCAGTCGTCGTCTTCGAGGGTCTTCTTGACCGGCCGCGTGACGTGTGGATTCTCGGTCAGCGTCGCGCTCTCGGCCCGTGCGCGCGGCCCGGTCGGCGAGGTGACGTCCTCGGCCGACACGGAGAAATCCACGTCGAGCGAGCTGTCGAGCCCGATCTCCACATCCACGGGTCTGTCGGCGATAGCGACCTCACGCTGCGTCCCCAGAAAGCCGGTCCAGGCGTCGGCGACGTTCGTCACGCTGGTCGTCTTCGCGGTGTTCACCAGTCCCGTGCGATGCTGGAAGACGTCCTCGATCGAGAAGTCGCGATCGTACCAGTGGCCACCCGTCTCGAAGTCGGCGGCGCGTTCTTCGTGGCCGACGGGCGAGAGCACGCCCGTCGAGACGTTCGGATACGAGGAGCGACCGACGAAGATCGTGGGCGAGGTGCTGCCGAGCAGCGCGTCGTCGGAGACCCGTTGCTCGAAGTTCGTCTCGACATCGTCGAGGTAGTCGGTGATGGCGTAGGATTTCTCGGCCGCCAACTGCCGGCGCTCGGCGCGCTCGTCGCGTTCGATCTCCTCGAAGTATTCGTCGAGCCGCATCGACTGAATCGAGGGCTCTCGGACGCTTCAACCCTCGGATGGGCGAAGACGACCGTTCGTCACGCCGTCTTCGAGTCCTCGTTCAGCCCGAATCCGATAGCGCTCCCGACCGCGGCACCGACGAGCGTGATGACAGTCACCCAGACGGGTTGGTTGTCGTAGAACCCGAGCCAAAAAAGGACGAGTCCACCGATAAGCGCGCCGACGAGACCACCACCGAAGCCCGTCAGCACCGCTCGCAGCGTCGCTTCGTCCATACGCTCACGATGCGGCCCGCGAAAGTATGTGGTTCGGTCCTAGCTGTGAATGCCCATCGCCTCGATCTGCTCTTGATACCGGTTGCGGATCGTCACTTCGGTGACCTGGGCGACGTCGGCGACCTCGCGCTGGGTCTTCTTCTCGTTGCAGAGGAGGGAGGCGGCGTAGATCGCCGCGGCGGCGTAGCCGGTCGGCGATTTGCCCGAGAGGAGCCCCTCGTCGGCGGTCGTCTCGATGATGTCGTTGGCCTTTGCCTGAACCTCCTCCGAAAGGGTGAGCTCCGAACAGAAGCGGGGGACGTATTTTTTGGGGTCGACGGGGCGCATTTCGAGGGCGAGTTCTTGGGAGACGTACCGATACGTCCGACCGATCTCCTTGCGTTCGACGCGCGATACCTCCGAAATCTCCTCCAGGCTTCGGGGGATGCCTTCCTTCCGACAGGCCGCATACAGCGCCGATGTGGCGACGCCCTCGATCGAGCGCCCGCGGATGAGATCGTCGGCGAGCGAACGACGATAGATGACCGAGGCGACCTCCCGTACCGACCGCGGGACGCCGAGTGCGCTCGCCATCCGGTCGATCTCCGAGAGCGCGAACTGAAGGTTGCGCTCGCCAGCGTCCTTCGTTCGGATGCGCTCTTGCCACTTGCGCAGCCGGTGCATCTGCGAGCGCTTCTTCGAGGAGATCGATCGCCCGTAGGCGTCCTTGTCCTTCCAGTCGATCGTGGTCGTGAGTCCCTTGTCGTGCATCGTCTGGGTGGTCGGCGCACCCACACGGGATTTCTGCTGGCGTTCGGCGTGGTTGAACGCCCGCCACTCGGGACCGGGATCGATGTTCTCCTCCTCGACGACCAGCCCGCAGTCCTCACAGACCAGCTCGCCACGGTCGGTGCTCTTGGCGAGATTGTCCGAATCACACTCCGGACAGCGACGTACCCCCTCGTTTTCGTCGTCCACCTGCTCCGGTTCGGCCTGACGCTCCCGCTGACGAGTGGACCGTGTCATTGCACTTTTATAGTAGTATCCTCAGAGCGTATAAACTCTTGGGGGCGAACGGCCGATATTCGACCCATCGGATCGCCGCTGCCGCTCGGTGTGCGCTCTCGACAGTATCGTATCGCAACCGCTATGCGACCGCTACGGCGAATGTCGACAATGCCGGTCATCGAGTGTGACGTCGATCAGGCCCGCGAGCGCCTCGAATCAGCCGGGGTCGCGATCGAACCGGGCAACACCGATCACGAGCGCTGGCGAGCCGTCGATGCGGAGGCGACCGCCGTCGCCTACGACGGCAAGGTCGTGATCCAGGGCGCAACACCGGCCCGTCTCGAAGGGCTGCTCCGGGAGGACGGCGGGCGCGCACACTGCTATTTCGACGGCGCATCGCGTGGCAACCCCGGTCCGGCGGCCATCGGCTGGGTGATCGTCGACAGCAGCGGGATCGTCGCCGAGGGTGGCGAGCGCGTCGGCGAGACGACCAACAACCGCGCCGAGTACGACGCGCTCACTCGGGTGCTCGAACGCGCCGCCGACTACGGGTTCGACACTGTCGAACTCCGTGGTGACTCACAGCTCGTCGTCGAGCAAGTCCGGGGCGCGTGGCAGACCAACGACCCCGAACTGCGCGAGCGCCGGGTACGGGTGCGCGAGCTGCTCGAACGGTTCGACGACTGGTCGATCGAGCACGTCCCGCGCGAGGCGAACGAACGGGCCGATGCCCGCGCGAACGAGGCCTTCGATGAGTGAGCTTCCAGAAAGGATCGTCGACGAGGCCGAACGACTCACGCGGCTGGCACGCACCGTCACCGACGAGGACGAGCGCGAGGCCTACCGCGAGCGCCGCCGCGAACTGCTCGCCGAGCACGACTTTCGGGTGCGCGTCCGCGAGACCGACGACACGCTCGTCTGTCATCCCGACGAGTGGCTCGTCGATGGCGAGATCCGCCCCGAACGCATCGAGGACACCGATCGGGCTGTCGAGCGATCGCTGTCGGGAGCCGGCGATCCCGACGACTGGGAGCAGGTTGCGGCGCACAACGATACGGTCGTCGAGGCGGTCGCCGCACACGGCACGATCCACGGCGCGAACGCACGGGCCTTCGCTGATTTCATGAGCAACCACTACGCACGACCCGTCGAGTCGGCCACCGAGGCCGAGCGCCGGGAGTTCCGCACCGAATACTTCGTCCGTAACGCGTGGCCGACCGACGAGCAGCGCACGGCCATCGAGGAATCACTGTCGCTCGTCTTCGCTGAAGCCGACGCTCTCGACAGTACGACCGAGTAAAACCGCGTGAGCGGTGGTTAGTTGTCGATCAGGTCACGGACGGTCTCGGCGCGTTCCCCGTCGGTAACGAACTTGTCGAGCGTCCAGTCGAGCTGGTCGACGACCGCCTCGTAGCCGTCGTCGGTGAGCGCGTAGTCGTTGGTACGCTTGTCCCGCTCGGATTTCTCGACCAGATCCATCTCCACGAGATCGTCGAGGTTCGGGTAGAGTCGGCCGTGGTTGACCTCCGAGTCGTAGTACGATTCAAGCTGGCGCTTGATTGCAAGACCGTACATCGGCTCGTCCGACAGGATGGCGAGGATGTTCTGTTGGAACGCCGTAAGATCGCGGGCGATACCACTGTCCTGGACCGCTTTTGCCTCTGGCATCAGCAGGAAGATGTCACCCACATATTTAATCCTTCGCAACCATAACGGACGTTGTCCAAAATAGGGAACGTGACTGGAATAAACAGGTGGTACCACTTATTAATACTACCGTCGAACCGCCAATCGGCGCGGGCGATGCGATAGAAAACGCTTTTTCGTCGCCTCGTCGGACGAGGGGGTGATGACGAACCTCTGGGAAGACCTCGAAACCGGCCCGAACGCACCCGAGACGATCCACGCCGTCGTCGAGTGTCTCAAGGGCGAGCGCAACAAATACGAGTACGACAAGGACGTACCCGGCGTCGTTCTCGATCGCGTGCTCCACTCGAACGTCCACTACCCCAACGACTACGGCTTCATCCCGCAGTCGTACTACGACGACGAGGACCCCTTCGACGTGATGGTGCTCGTCGAGGACGCGACCTTCCCCGGCTGCATCATCGAGGCCCGCCCCGTCGCACTGATGCGCATGGACGACGACGGCGAACAGGACGACAAGGTGATCGCCGTCCCAGCCGAGGACCCCCGATTCGATCATATCGAAGACCTCGACGACATCCCTCAGCAGGAACTCGACGAGATCGACGAGTTCTTCGAGACCTACAAGAACCTCGAAGCCGGCAAGGAAGTCGAAACCCAGGGCTGGGAGGACCGACAGGCCGCCTACGACGCCATCGAACACGCCCAGGATCTCTACGACGAGCAGTTCGCCTGAGTCGTTTCGGTCAAAATAGCCGCACTCATCTCGATATATCGTAACACCTCAGCGACAAGACCAGCCGAGCGAACGATTTTTGCCCCCACTGATCCTATGCTTCCCGATGGTCCCGCCGTCGCAGTCCGCAGTGGGCTTGCGTGTGACTCTCGATATCTGGCACCCTGACTGCTGGACGCTCGCGGTGACCGAAGATAGGGATGGCGGCCTGCTCGGCCACGGGGTCTATCCGATCGATGGTGCCGCTACCGGTCGATTTACCGTGTACGGTGAGACGGACAGTTCGGTCGAGCGACTCGTCGCCGCTATCCGGAACTCGCCGCTTACCGACTCAGTCTGGGAGGCGGACCGTCTCGACGCCACGGGCGAGGCGGTTCCCGGGAGCGCTTCCCGTGCGATCGTCGTACGCTATGCGATGGAGAACTCGATCAACGACGCGCTCGTCTCACGCGGCTTCATCCCGGACGAGCCGGTTAGAATGCACGGCGGAAGGGAGTATTGGACGGTCATTGTCGAGACCGACCGCGAGACGCTCGGCGAGCGCCTCGACGCCGTCCGCGCGGAGAAGGACGCCGAGATCCGGATCGAGGACATCGTGGTCCCCCGCGGCGGACCCGGCGTGCTCCCGACGGACGACCTCTCGGAACGCCAGCGGGAGGTCTTCGATCTCGCCCGTCGACGGAACTACTACGCGTGGCCACGGGAGGCGAGCGCCGCCGAGCTGGCCGAGGAACTCGGCATCGCGAAGACGACCCTTCTCGAACATCTCCGGAAAGCCGAGGCCAAGCTTCTCGGCCACGAGTGACCCCGATCGGAGTGGGGATGTCGCTGTGTGAACGACCCGTTCATGCTAGGGAGGTGGCTTATTGATCCACTATAGTATGATAGCATATGGCACAATCGAGCGAGAAAGACGACCGTAGTCTCGCACGCGATATCGGACCGTATGGAGCGATGAGCACCGTCATCGGCGGGACGCTCGGAGCGGGGCTGTTCGTCACGCTCGGGACCGCGAGTTCCACGACCGGCCCGAGCGTGATCCTCGTGGTGTTGCTCGCGGGCGTGGTCGCAACAGCTGTCGCCATCAACTACAGCTGGATGTCGACGATCTTTCCCGCCGCGGCGGGGTCGTACTCGTACGTCTCGCGCACGTTCAACAGCCGTCTGCCCGGATTCATCGTCACATGGTCGAAATGGCTCGGGTATATGGCCGCCGACGCGAGCCTCGCCATCGGTTTCGGAAGCTATCTCCAGGTGTTCTTTCCCGATCTCATCGCGGGTCGGACCGGAATCGCTCTCGCCGGTTTCGGGGTTCTCACCGTCCTCTTTTTGATCAATCTCGTCGGAACGCGCGGGTACAGCATCGCCCAAAGCGCCATTCTCGGGGTGCTCGTTCTCGCGATCCTCGTGCTCGTCCTCCCCGGATCACTCTCCATCGACACCGCGAACTATCGACCGTTTTTCACCGGGGGATCGAGCGGCTTCCTCGCCGCTGCCGCGCCGTTGTTCTACGCCTACATCGGGATCGCCGTCGCGGGCCAGATGGGTGCCGAGGTGAAAAATCCCGGCCGGAACCTCCCGCTGGCGATGATCGGCGGGACGATCATCCTCACCCTGCTGTACATGTGGACCGCGGCGGTGATCTACGGCGTAGTCGGCGATTACACCGTCCTCGCCAACTCGGCGCGCCCGCTCGCCACCGCCGCCGAGACGTTCCTCGGGACGGACGCGACCGCCATCGTCGCCTTCGGCGGCCTGCTCGCCACCGCATCGAGCGTGAACGCCGTGATGGCGGCGGCGATCAAGATGCCCTACTCGTGGTCGTGGGACGAGATCTTCCCGCAGCGGTTCTCGATGGTGAGCGAGCGGTTCGGCTCGCCCCACTGGTCGTTGCTCACGCTGTACGTGGTTTCCTCAGCACTGACGTTCTACGCCTCGGGACTCAATCAGGTGATCGTGATCGCTACCTTCAGCTATCTCATCGCGTACTTCGCGGTCTCGGTGTCGTTGCTGTATGCCCAGTACGCCAGGCCGGATATCGTCGAACAGGCCGACTTCAACCCCCGCGTCGGTCTCCTCGTTTCGGGCCTCGTCGGTGCGATCGGCGCGTTCGTATTACTCATCCAGGCCTACCAGGGCACGCTCACGGTCTACGTCCCGTGGGTGATTATCGGTTTCATCGTGTTCGGCATCTACTGGTATCGTGGCCAGCAGTCCGGCACCGACGTCGAATCGATCCTCGACACGCTGCCGGGTGTCCCCTCTGCCGAATATGATCCCGATATTCAGGAGATCACCGCCGATGACTGACGATCCCGCCGACATGCTCGACACTGCAACGGTCGACCCAGGAAGGCTCGCAGAGCGAATCGATCACGACGAAACCATCGAGCTCCTCCAGGATCTCGTCCGCATCCGCAGTCCGTACTTCGAGGAGAAAGCGATCGCCGAGTTCGTCTACGATTGGCTCAGTTCACGAGGGCACGATCCAGAGTACCATCCAGTGAACGAACCCGATATCACGGAGTTCGAGGGCAACAACGTCCTCGCCCGATTGGAAGGCTCCGACCCGGAGGCTCCAACGCTGCTGTTGAACGCCCACCTGGACACCGTCGAGATCGTCGAGGCGTGGGACGAGGATCCGCTCTCAGGACGGATCGAGGACGGCAAACTCTACGGCCAGGGTGCCTGTGACATGAAGGGCGGTCTCGCGGGCATCATGGTCGCGTTCGACGGGCTCGCTGCGGCAGACGTGGATCTCGCGGGTGATCTTCTCTTCAGCGCGGTCGTCGACGAGGAAGGTCCCTACGGACTGGGTGCAAATCAACTCATTCGTGACGGAATCACCGACGAGTGTGACGCTGCGATCGTCACCGAACCCGGCCCGATTCTCGCCCAGACGACGATCGAGAACCCCGCCCTGCTGCTCGGTGCGCGCGGACGGTTCCTCTACGACATCACCGTGACTGGCGAGGCCGCACACGGCTCACAGCCGCGGAAGGGGACGAACGCCGTGGTCGATGCGGGACGGTTGGCCGATGCGCTCGCGGCGATGGACGTCGGCACACACGAGCAACTCGGCGATGGCTCCGTCTGTCCGATCGAAATCGAGGGTGGCGGTGAGACACTTTCTGTACCGGAATCGTGCCGTCTGCTTGTCGATCGCCACGTCGTCATCGGTGAGACGGAAGACGTCGTCCGAGCGGACGCAGAACGCGTCGTCGCGGATCTCGACCCCGACTCCGACGTACAGATCGACTTTCGGGAAGCACCCGCTCCGGACGTTCACTACGGTCCCTACGTCACCGATGCCGATGACCCGCTCGTGGACGCGCTATCGAGTGGTGTCGAGACGGTCACCGACGACGAACCAGCCATCGGCTACTTTTCGAGCGTCGGCGACTTCAACTACTTCGGCCACCGTGCCGATCTGCCGACCGTGATCGTCGGTCCCGACGGCGAGAATATCCACGGTGCCGGCGAGTTCGTCCACACCGACGACGTGGTCGACGTGGCACGCATCGTCGCCGCTGGCTGTGCCTCCCTGCTCGGCTGACCGTTTCTGGGTATATCAGTCACTCCCTGTCGAGTAGCCTGTCGACATCGAGACGATCGACGAGCAGCGACTGCATCCGTTCGATGGTGTCGGCGCTCCGTGCAGGGCCAGCAGCGATGGCGTCCTCGGCGCGGTCGACGGCCGTAATCGTGTCGGAGGGGACGCGGAGCACCGGCACGTTTGCCTTCTCAGCGCGGCCGAGAACCGCCTGTGGGGGGCTGTGACCGCCGGTGAGAAGCAGACAGGCGATGCCCGACGCCTGCAGCGCCGCGGTCTGTATCTCGGATCGATCGCCACCGGTGATCATCGCGGCCGAGCGCGTGCGACGGAACTGCCCGAGTGCGGCTTCGGATCCCATCGCGCCGACGGAAACCCGTTCGACGAGACCGTCGAGCGGGGTTTCGTCGGTGAGCACTCGTGCGCCGAGCTCGTCGGCGAGATCCGCCACCGTGATGCCCGCGAGCTCGCGCTGGTGGGGCACCACGCCGAGGATCGGTATTCCACGGTCTTCGAGGAAGGGGATGGCGTCGGTCGTCAGCTCGTCGTAGTTGTCGTCCGACACGCCGTTGAACAGCACGCCATCCACCTCGTCGAGCTGTCGGGTCGCCGCGAGCACGTCGTCGATATCGCCGGGCTCGTCGTAGTGGGCGATGAGAATCACCCGTGCGTCGAGCAGCTCCGCGACGTCCCGATCGGTGAGACCGATGATCCCGCCCGTCGAGAGTCGGCTGCCGCCCTCGATTACGATCAGCTCGTGATCGGCGGCGAGTTCGCGGTAGCTCTCGGTGACACGCTCGCGCAGCTCCGCCGGATCGGCCTGGCCACGCAGTGCCGTTTCGACGAGTGTCTGTGAGTAGACCACCGGCTCCAGGTCGTGCACTTCGGCATCGAGATCGAGCAGTTCGCCCGCGAGTAGCGGATCCTTGTCGAGTGTCTTGCCGACGTTGCTCTGGAGGCGCGTGCCCTTCGGTTTCATGTAGCCGGCGTCCACGTCGCGGTCGGCGGCGATCCGTGCGATCGCGAGTGCGATGGCCGTCTTGCCGGTGCCTTCGTCGGTCGTGGTGAATAGTATCGGGTTCATCGGTCGAGTTCCTCCGGGTCGATCGTCGCCGCGAGATCCACCGCCACGACGCCGTCCGGCGTGGCGACGAGTGGGTTGATGTCGAGTTCGAGAAGCGAGGGGAAATCGGTCACCAGCTGCGAGATGCGCTGGATCGTCTCGACGAGCGCCGCCTCGTCGACAGGATCGCGGCCCCGAGCGCCGCGAAGCAACGGCGCGGCATCGATCCCGTCGATCATGGCCGCCGCCATCGGTTCGCTCACGGGGGCGACCCTGATGGCAACGTCTTCGAGCGTTTCGACGAAGATCCCGCCGAGACCGAACAGGAGCAGGGGACCGAACTGCGGGTCGCGGTTCACGCCGACGATGGTCTCGGTACCGGCGTCGAGGTCGACCTGTTCCTGGAGTTGGACACCGAGCACGGTCGCGTTCGGCTGGTAGTTCTTCGCGCGAGCGACGAGATCCTCGTAGGTGTCCGCCACCGCGTCGTCGGGAACGCCGACACGGACGCCGCCGATGTCGGATTTGTGCTGGATATCCGGGCTGGCGACTTTCATGACGACGTCGCCGTCGATCTCGGCCGCACGGCGTTCGGCGTCGCTTGGCGTGTCGACGACGGCCCCTTCGGGCGTTGGAATCCCGTAGGCATCGAGCAGCTCCATCGCTTCGATGCCGAGCGCGTTCGAGGGACGGTCGGCCGCCCGCTCGATGATCTCCCGGGCGGCCGTCTCGTCGACGTCGAACGTCGTCGGGGCTGCGTACTCGCGGGTCGAGATCTCCCGATAGCGCGCGAGCGAGTCGAGACCCGTGACCGCTCGTGCCGGATCGAAATACGTCGGGATGCCCGCGTCGTCGAGGATTGACTGGGCCGCCTGTGTCGACTCGCCGCCCATCAGACAGGCGGCCACCGGGAGGCCGTGCTCGGCCTGTGTCGCAGTCGTGATCTCGGCGAGTTCCTCGAAGGAGAGCACGGCCGTCGGACAGGCGAGCACGAGCGCCGCACCGACGTTCGGATCGGCAAGCGCGACGTCGAGCGCGTCGCTGAAGCGCTCGGCCGCCGCATCGCCGATGACGTCGACCGGATTGTAGATGTTCGCTTCGTCGGGGAGGATCTCCGCGAACGAGTCGAGCGTGTCGTCGGTGAACGAGGCCAGCTCCAGCTGTGAGTCGCCGATCGCATCGGTCGCCAGCACGCCCGGCCCGCCGGCGTTCGTGATGACGGCAACCCCATCGCTCTCGGGGAGCGGCTGGCCGTCGAGCATGGTCGCGGCGTCGAACAGTTCCTCGACCGTCTCCGCACGGATGACGCCCGCCTGTTCGAGACCCGCCTCGTACGCGCGCTCGCTGCCGGCGATCGCTCCCGTGTGCGAGGAGGCTGCCTGCGCGCCAGCCTCTGTCCGACCGGATTTCACCACCACGATCGGCGTCTCCTGCGTTACCTCCCGGGCCGTCTCGATGAAGCCGCTGCCGTCGGCGATATCCTCCAGATAGCCGATAACGGCGCTCGTGTCGTCGCTCTCGCCCCACGCCGCGACGAAATCGCGCTCGTCGAGGACGGCTTTGTTGCCGAGTGACACCACGTCGCGAAAGCCGATATCGCGGTCGTTGGCCCAGTCGAGCACGGCGGTGATGAACGCACCCGACTGGCTCATGAACGATATCGAGCCGTCTCGAGCGCTCTCGGGACCGAACGTCGCGTTCATGTTTACCGCGGTGCTCATCACGCCGACGCTGTTCGGCCCGACGAGATTCAGCCCGTATTCGCTGGCCGTCTCCTGGAGGTCGCGCTCGCGTGTGGCTCCTTTGCTGCCGGTCTCGCCGAAGCCGGCCGTGAGCACGACGACGTTTTCGATACCGGCCTCCCCGGCGTCGCGGACGACGTCGACGGCGATGTCTGCCGGCACGACCACGACGGCGAGATCGACGGGATCGGGAACCGAGCCGAGATCGGGATAGCACGCGCGGTCGAACACCGTCTCCGTGCCCGGGTTGACGGGAACCACGTCACCGTCGAATTCGAGGAGGTTGGCCGTGACCGCCCGCCCAACCGACCCGTCGCGCTCGGTTGCACCGACGATGGCGACGCGCTCGGGGGCGAACAGGCCCGGGAGTTCACTCATCACTAGCGACCATTGGGACGCAGCATAAAGACACTAGTACATTCTGGGGCGGCTCTGATGACGACCGTTCCGTTCTCCCTCGTTGCTTCGACCGAAAGGCGGTCGTACGGTGGCCGCAGTTCGTGATGGCCGACCAGTTCGACCGCCCTGTTCTGCGGTGGCTCCTGGAGCTCGAACCACGCCTCGAACGAGTACGACTGGAGCCGTTTGACCGACGTCGTGTGGGGTGGATCGGCACTGCCGGTCGTCGGCTGGGCGAGCAGGCGGACTGGCGCGTTGGCCGCTGTTCCGTCGAGTTCGTCCTTGAGCCCGGTGAGAAGCTGCTGGTTCAATTGGCCTGCGGCGTTCCAATCACCATTCGATACGATGAGGGGAGACGTCACGACGAGCGGGAGAACCAACGATACTGTGAGCACGAGGAGTGCGACGGTCGCATCGATGCGGGCCGTCCTCGACCGAATCGCAGCGGCGACCGCTTCGGCGGCAGTGAGCCCGAGCAAACTCAGGGCGGCCATTGCCGGGACGAGACAGAGATAGCCGGTTTGGATCTGATCGTCGATCCGCAACGGATCGCCGATGCCAGCACCGGTCGCCAGCAGCAGTCCGGGGACGATCACCGACCAGCTGGCGAAGAACACGAGATGGGTCCGCATCGACGAGTTGAGGGTCCGACAGCCGCGGATCGCCGCCAGTAGCCCTGCCATACAGCCGACGATGAACAGCGAATCGACGAGATAGCCGATCGCGATGGCCGACTCGGTCGGGTCGAACGGCAGCACGGTTTCCATGGCGGGAGCCAGCAGGTGTACCCCGAGCATCCCCTCGACGGCGACACTGGCGACGACCAGCGCCACCAGTCCGACTGTGTCGAGACCGCGACGCCGGGCGTACCGAACGAGTGCGAGGCCGATGGCCGCACCGCCGAGCACCGCCACGAGGAGTACCGATCGCGGGAGAGCGGTGAGGACGCTCTCCACGACGTCCGTCGGCTGGAACACCCATCGAAGATATTTGAGCGGGACGAACAGGATGGCGAGTCCCGGTCCCGACGCAGCACTGGCGCGGTAGCCGCCAACCCCACCGAGAACGACGAGCCGAACGAGGGCGTAGGCGACGGTCACCGCCACGAACGGGACCGTTCCCGTCACGGCCCGCCGGAGGGTTGATCGCCACTCGTCGATCCCTCGATAGAGGACGAGCCACATGAAGATCATCCCCGGAAGGGCGACTGCCGGCTCCTTCGTTCCGAGGGCCGCTGCATACGCACCGAGCGCCCCGACAAGCAGCCGGCGGGAGTTCGCGCGACGGCTACGGATGAACAGGAGGAATGCACCGAGAACGAAAACCGTCAGCAGCACGTCCTGGCGGCGGGCGATCGGCGGCACGACACCGGCCGTGAGCGGATGGATGGCGAAGAGGACCGCACCGAGATAGCCGACGGCGGGCCGGCGCGTGATCTCGGCGATGGTGACGGCAGCAAGCACCGCTGCGGTCCCGTGGAGCAGGAGGTTCGTGAGGTGATAGCCGGTCGGTGAGAGCCCCCAGACTGCGTATTCGAGCGTGTACGAGAGGCTCGACACCGGCCGGTAGAACAGCGCAGTATCGACGAAATCCGTGCCCGCCATCAACGGCTGTGTGAACAGTTCGGCGACGCCGCTCGGGCTCTGCACGCGACTGGTTTCGATCAGCGGCAGCGTATCGGTCGCGACGAACCAGTATTGAAGTGTTTCCGCGTGAGTGGCGATCGCAATGGCGAAGACGACGAGCAGCCACAGCGAGCGACTGTCGCGCAGGACGGCCCACAACCGCGACCGTCGAATCACGATCGACGTCTCCGAGCCAGCCGGTTCTGACGCGGGGAGATACTCACCGCCATTCGAGAAGCGCTTCGAGAGCGGGTACATAAATGGCTTCGATGGGGAAGCTCCGTGGTTCGTGTGCGGCGAACAGCGTCGGAAAATTACGATAATCGTTCAGGATATTCCTCGTAGTTATCCGGTGTTCCCCACGAATGTGTTGGAATTATGGGTAGTCTTTTGCGTACGTGGCCGGTAGTGCTGGTGTGATGGCAGCGAAACGAACCACGGTCGCGTTGGATCATCCCACGGTGGTCCCCGACAGCGCCGACGACGAGCACGAGCAGCATATCGTGCGCTGTCCGGCCTGTGGCCGGCCGCTGGCCGACCACGAGTGACATCCTCCCCACCCTACCGCTCGCCTGACGGCTTACGCTTGAGGGTGGGGCTTCCTGTTTCCGTGACGTGGTTTGCAGCGACCGACTGAAAGGCGGTCGCCGTAGGGACCACGGTCTCCGCAGGCGTTGATTCGGCAGTGCCCATGCCTATATCCGTTTTTCGACACCGCGTTGGAGGACGTTCCACGCGGCGTTCTCATCTCGGTCGGCGGTGAAGCCACACGCCGGTGGTAGATACGCTTAAGCCTATCGCTCGTGGTCCAGTTAGCTGACACGCCGAAATCTCGGAAGGTCAGCGCCTGAAATTAGATAAGGAGATCGAAACGAATCTTCTTTGTGCGCGCCCGAACTGACCCACTCATGGGACTGTTCGACCGCCTCACTGGCGACGACGCTCCGCGGGTTGCCTTCTTCGGCATCGACGGGGTTCCGTACAGCCTGATCGAAGACAACCCCGACGTCTTCGAGAACCTCACCGCGATCGCCGAGGAGGGCAGCGCCGGCCCGATGGATTCGATCGTACCGCCCGAATCGAGCGCCTGCTGGCCCGCGCTCACGACGGGTGTCAACCCCGGGGAGACGGGAGTGTACGGCTTCCAGGACCGCGAGATCGGCTCCTATGACACCTACGTGCCGATGGGTCGTGACGTGCAGGCGACCCGCGTCTGGGATCGCGTCGAAGAGGAGGGCCGCGACGCCACCGTGATGAACGTGCCCGTCACGTTCCCGCCCCAGCGCGACGTCCAGCGGATGGTCTCGGGCTTTCTCTCGCCGGGTGTCGACGAGGCTGCCTACCCCGACGAACTGCGCGAGACGCTCAACGGGACCGGCTACCGGATCGACAACAACGCGAAGCTCGGCCACGACGACGACAAGACCGACTTCGTCGAGGACGCCCACGCGACTCTCGACGGCCGTTTCGAGGGGTTCTCCCACTACATCGAGCAGGACGACTGGGACCTCTTCTTCGGCGTGTTCATGACGACCGATCGAGTGAACCACTTCCTGTTCAAACACTACGAGGAGGACGGCGAGTACAAAGAGGAGTTCCTCGACATCTACAGCAAAGTCGACGACTACCTCGGCCGTCTGCGCGAGATGCTGCCCGAGGACGTGACGATGGTCGTCGCCGCCGATCACGGCTTCACCAGCCTCGACCACGAGGTCCACTTCAACGAATGGCTCCAGCGCGAGGGCTGGCTCTCGTACGGCGAGGACGATCACGACAGCCTCGCGGACATCTCCGAGGACACCGAGGCATACGCGTTCATCCCCGGACGGTTCTACATCAATCTCGAAGGACGCGAGCCACGCGGCGCAGTGGCCGAAGAGGACTACGAGGACAAGCGCACCGAACTGAAGAAAGCCCTCGAAACGCTCGAAGGCCCCGACGGTCGGAAGGTCTGCGAGCGCGTCGTCGAGAAGGGCGACGCCTTCCGGGGCGCGCACGACGACATCGCCCCCGATCTCGTGGCGATCCCGAACCACGGTTTCGACCTCAAAGCGGGCTTTTCGGGCCACGACGAGGTCTTCGACACCGGTCCGCGCAACGGGATGCACAGCTTCGACAACGCCACGCTGCTCGTCGACGACCCGACCGCCCGGATCGGCGGCGACACCGACCTCTTCGACGTCGCGCCGACGCTGCTCGATCTCATGGAGATCGACTACGACCGCAGCGAGTTCGACGGTGCGAGCCTCGCCTGAGCGGAAAAATCTAGAACTGAACCGCTATTCGTCGAGTTCGAAGGCGATCTCGACTTCGGCCTGATACTCGCGACCGTCGACTTCGGCGATCTCGACGCCAAGGTTCTCGGTCGTCGCCCATTTGACGTTGTTGAGCGTGTCCTCGGCGCGGTCGACGGCATCGTCGACGGCCGCCTCGAACCCGTCGTCGCTCGTTCCGATCATCGTGATTTTCTTGTAGACCATCGCGGCATGCGCTTCAGCCGGTAGGAGTATAAAACCCCACTTCGCGGCCCTTCTCACTCGGTTGTGGACGGCTATCCGGTCTCGCGTTCGCGGGTGTCGAGCCGTGCGACGATGGCATCGACGACGCCACTCAGTCGTGCGCCGCCCCAGATGGCGACGACGGCCGCGCCGATCGTATCGAAGATGAGGTCGAGCATCGTGTCTTCGAGCCCGTACTGGGTGAGGACAGTGCCCGAGCCGATCAGCGCCGAGAGCGAGCTGACGGTGAACTCGATGACCTCCCAGAGAACGCCGAAGGCGAGCACGAACAGAAAGATGAACACGACCATGAACTCCGAGGGAAAGGAGACCTCCTCGCTGTGGACGTCGAGCGCGCGGGCGGCCGCGTAGCCGACGGCGGCGACGACCGACGCCGACAGCCCGTGGGTGAGATGGTCGTACCACCACAGCGACTGGTAGGGCGACAGCGACGTCCAGGGCAGGCCGACGCCGCCGAAGGCGTGCAGGAAGACCGCGGCCGTGATCCAGAGCGTCAGCCCCGCGTCCATCGGGATGCCGTAATCACGCTGGAGTATTCCGGGCAGTCGCGTCACCCCGAGCGCGAGCAGCGTATTGACGATGACGGTCGTGTTGCCCTGCAGGAGGCCGAGAACGAACATGCCGACGAGGCCGACCTCCATCGCGCGCGTGAGCTGGCGCTGGCGGCGTTCGGAGATACCGAGCCGATCGCGCAGCCTCATCGAGCCACCTCGGGCAGCCGTTCGGGCGGCAGTCGCCGACGGACGTACCCTTCGAAGAAGAGGCCGGCACCGACGCCGGCGACCGTCGAGGCGACGAACTCCCACATCAGCGCGTCCTCCGAGCCGAGAAAGCCGGTGCCGAGATAGAGATCGGCGACCCAGCGGATGACCGCCCAGCCGCCCGCGGCCGCGAGCGTCGCGATCACGACGAAGCCGACGGCGAAGCGATAGCTCATCTCCACGGACGTGAACAGATGGAGTTCAACCGCGACGATGAGCGCGAGCGCCGCCACCGCGAGATAGGTCGCAACCCCGCTGACTGGGGGACTGAACGCACGCGCGAGCGTCGGCAGGGCTGCGAGGGCGAGCACCTCCCAGGGAACCATCACCAGCGCTGAGCGGAGCGCGACGGCCGGCAGCACCGAGAGCACGACGATGCTCGCGGCGAAGATCGCCCAGAGCAGCCGGCCGCGAACCAGCGAGACGACCGCGACGACGGCGACGAACGCGACGAAGGTCCAGGCGAGCAGGGCGTTGGCCCGCTTGCTTTCGAGGAGTCGGTCGAGCTCCGCGCGTGACATGGCTCGCCTTCGTCGGCGGGGGACTTCATCCCTCCCCTCAGAGCACGAGATAGACGGCGGCGTAGGCGATCGACGCGAGCGTCACCGCCGCCAGCCCGGTGAGTGTGGCCGTCAACACGCTCTCGCCGTCGAGCGCTCGTCGGGATCGACGGAGGCGGCGGACGAGCGGGGCCGGCCCGACGGCACCAACCGCGAGCACGCTGAAGACGAACTCGTAGGACGAATCGACCGTCGGCGCGGGCACCGCGAGCGCGGCCACCGCGTAGGCGACCCCGAGCGTCGCGCGCCCGTGAATGTAGCTCGTCGGGCTGCGGTCGGTGAGCTCGCAGTAGACGATCGCCGCGAGCCAGATGGTGAGCAGTTCGAGCCAGAACGAGCCGAGCAGATGCAGCGTCGGATCGGCGGTGAGGACGATACGCTCGCTCACGAGCCGAGTGGCGAACGGGTAGAGCATGTGTGGCGGTTCGCCGGTGAACAGATCGCCGAACGGATGGCTGATGAAGCCGATCAGCGCCGTCAACAGTATCGCTTTCGGCCCGAGATCGCCGTAGTGCGCACCGAGTTCGGCGATCGCGAGGCTCGTGAGCGCGAACGCGGCCATCACGAGCGCGCCGAGTGGCCCGCTCACGACGCCGGCGACCGCGACCAGCCCGCCGAGCGCGACCAGTGCGCCACCGCTCTCGGCGTTCAACAGCGAGCGGAGACGCTCGCTGTTCGGCGGCGACTCGTCGCTCCCGTCGCTTGCTGCTTCGCTCCGTGCACGACTCCAGAACCAGAGCGCGACGGCCACGACCGTGCCGACGACCAGCGAGTGGGTCACGGCGCGGTGGACGAGGTTGCCGGCCGACCAGAAGCTCTCGGCGGCGTCGGCGACACCGCTGGCCGAGGCCAGCCCGACCGGCGCGTAGAGGATGTCGACGTCGGGGGCGGTGGCGAACGCGCCCGCCGACGCGCCGAGGGCCAACGAGCGCTTGCGCGAGCAGCCGACCAGGCGCGCTCCGCCCGCGACGGTCGCGAACGCACCCAGTGCGTGGCCGACGAACATACCGCTGCTGACGGCCGGGACGGGCATAAACCGTTCGTGGTGGGATCGTCAGCATCACGAAACGAACGGCATTTCAACGCTGCCCGAATCACCCCGGTATGGAACGACCCGCGGTGGGTGAACTCACCCCGCCCAACCGAACGCTGATGGGTCCCGGCCCGAGCGACGTCCACCCGCGCGTTCGCCGCGCGATGGCCACGCCGCTCGTCGGTCATCTCGACCCCGCGTTCGTCGATCTGATGGACGAAGTCCAGGACCTCCTCCGATACGTCTTCCGGACCGACAACGAGTGGACGATCCCGATCAGTGGGACCGGCTCGGCGGCGATGGAGGCCGCCATCGCGAACCTCACCGAACCGGGCGACACGGTCGTGGTCCCCGGCAACGGCTACTTCGGCGGGCGGATGGCGTCGATGGTCGAGCGGGTCGGCGGCGAGACCGTGACGGTCGACGCCCCGTGGGGCGAACCGCTCGATATCGACGACGTGCGTGCGGCCTTCGACGCTCACGATCCCGACCTGCTGGCGTTCGTCCACGGCGAGACGAGCACCGGTGTGCTCCAGCCCGACGTGCCGGCGCTCACCGAACTCGCCCACGACAACGACGCGCTCACCATCGTCGACGCGGTGACGACGTTCGGTGGCGTCGAGCTCAAAGTCGACGAGTGGGAGGTCGACGCGGCGTACTCGGCCGCCCAGAAGTGTCTCTCCGCGCCGCCGGGGGCGAGCCCGCTCACGCTCGGCGAGCAGGCGATGGCGAAGATCGAAGGGCGTGAATCGTCGGTGAACTCCTGGTATCTCGATCTCACCGAGCTCACCGATTACTGGGGCGAGGAGCGTGCCTACCACCACACAGCGCCGATCACGAACGTCTACGCGCTGCGGGAGGCGCTGCGCCTCGCCGCCGAGGAAGGGATCGAAGCGCGCTGGGAGCGCCACGAACGCGTCGCGAACGGGCTCCGAGCCGGCATCGAGGCGATGGGCCTCGAACTCGCGAGCACGAGCTGGCTGCCGAGCCTGAACACCGTTCGCCTGCCCGCCGACGTCGAGGACGCGGACGTGACCGACGCGCTGCTCGACGGCTACGATATCGAGGTCGCAGGCGGGCTGGGCGATCTCTCCGGCGAGATCCTCCGGGTCGGCTGTATGGGCCATTCTGCGCGCCGCTCGAACGTGTTATCGGTTCTCGGCGCGCTCGGCGACGTTCTCGGCGAGAGCGACGGGATCGACGCCGACGCGGGACTCGCGGCGGCGCGAAAAGAGCTGTCGAACTAGGCGAGCAGCGTCGGCCCGAGCGACGGGTGGAGCACGTCGTACTCGCCCGTACCGTCGACACCGATGACTGCCCAGTCGTAGTCGGGTTTGGCGTCGAGCAGGCGGTCCCTGAGATCGTGGGCCGCGTCCATCCACGCGACGAAACAGCGAAGCTCGCCCGATTCGGGCAGTTCGGTCGCCTCGTCGGCGGCCGTGACGCGGACGACGCGCCACTTGCGTTCGGCTCTGAGCTCGCAGCCGCTGCCCGAGACGGTGTAGCCGAGTTCCGTGAATATCGACCGGGCCTCCTCGGACGGGGTTGTGGTAACAGTCCCCATTGGCAGAGAGGTACGCATGCCGACATCATAAACGTTCGTGCCAAACAATATCGTTGTTTTGACATTCCCTCCCACTAGAAGGGCGAGTTCCCCTCATCGGATCGCCCGACAGGAGTTTTCGTACTGTCGGGTGAGAGACCGTCGACGGCGCGTTCCGTGAGGCATATACCGCGGTTGATGATGAGGGTGGTACGGAGTGATCAGCGATCCTTCGCGTCGAATTCCGCACCGTCCCGACCGGTGTGATGGAAAAGCTCGGCTCTCGCGTCGACGGCGTCCGTAGCATCGAGCTCGACAACGCCTTCTACATCGAGGACGGGAAGTGGATCGAATCGCTCACCATATCCTCGACGACTGATTTCGATCCCCACGACGCCATCGCGGACATCTGGGGCGTGCGGATGTTCTACACGCACGAAATTCCGACCGGGCCGTCCGATATCGTCGTCCGTCGGCTCACGCTCGTCGCCAACGAGTCGTATCCGTTCATCCTCGGACTGGTGCTGCGCCGCGAGGCGATCCCGAACCGGATCGTTCTCCAGGGGAACGAGTTCGAGGCCGTCGTGACCGCGCGGAACTGGGAGTCGTTTCGGGCGCTCGCCGACGATCTCGAAGAATCACTGGGTGCGTTCGAGCTGCAGAGCGTGAGTCAAATAGAGAACCCCGGCGAGCCGCTGGACGGTGGCCGAATAACCGAGTTCGTCACGACGAAGCTCGCGGACGAACAGCTCGCGGTGCTCGAAACCGCCTACGAACTGGGCTATTTCGACGTTCCGCGAACGGCGTCGACGAACGAGATCGCCGAGGCGCTGGACGTCTCCCAGTCGACAGCCAGCGAGCGACTGCGGGTCGCAGAACGAAACCTCCTCGCGCTGCTCTACGGCTCACGCGAGTAGTAGCACGATCAGCAGATGCTGGCCGGTGCAAAGTACTGGTATATAAAGATCGGTCGTGACCGACGGGTATCGGGAGTAGTTTCAATGAGACACCTTCCATTCGCCAGTTCGTAGCATGGTACCGAACGACCACCACGAACCGACCGATGCCACCAGCACGCGGCGGATCAGCCGTCGACGATGGCTCGCCGCCGCGGCCGGCACCGCCGGCCTGTCGATGCTCGCGGGCTGTAGCTCGGCTCTCGGCGGGCGCGACGCCGGGAACACCCTCGACGCCGACGTTCCGAAAGGAACGCCCGCGAGCGTCGAGACGAAATACTGGCACGACTGGCCGACACTCGACGACGCGACACAGGCCGAGGGTCCCCCGCTCGACTACACCGCACGTGCGGGAGCAGCGCTCGAAACGCTGACGATGGAGTTTTCGAGCGACGACGACCCGTGGAGCAAACAGCACGCGCTGATGATGAAGAGCAGCGTCAACGCGTTGGGCGCTCCCGCTCGCATCGTCGACCGGCCGCTGAACCAACTGTACGCACAGAGCTGGGACACGCCGGGACTCGAACACGTGTTCTCGATGAGCACCCACGGCCCGGACCCGGTCCGCGGGATCGGACCGAATGCACTGTTGACGCGGCGCTCAAAGGACAGTCCGTTCAACTACGACAACTACTGGCACCCGCGGATCAACGAACTCCTCGACGAACAGGACGAAATCACCGAGGACGAGCAACGACGGGCCGAACTCGTGCGGGAGATCCAGGCGATCTTCGCCGAGGACGTCGGCGCGATCATCAGCCTCTTTCCGGACGTGATCACCGCGGCGAACACGCGTAATTTCAACGGATACGTTCCGACGCCCGGTCCCGGCCCGACCCGGGACACCTTCCAGTGGACGGAGGTCAACCTCCAACCGCGGACGGGTGATCGGAGCTACGTCAAGGGGACGACCACGTCGATGAACTCGCTCAATCAGCCGTGGTCGGCCGGCGGTGCCGAGGAGTACCGCCTCAAATACATCTACGACGGGCTGTTCGACGCCTCGCCGGACCTCGACGTGATCCCCGCGCTCGCGACCGGCGGCGGGTTCGTCGACGACACTACCGTCGAGGTCGATCTCCGTGACGGGGTGAAATGGCATGATGGCAAGCCGTTTACACCCGAGGACGTCACGTTCTCGCTCGATTTCTTCGAACAGCACAGCGCGACCAGCGTCGTCCCGTTCTACGAACCGGTCGAGAGCACCGAGATCCTCTCGCGGACGGACGGCGGACGGGTTCGATTCAATCTCACCGGCCCCGACGCGACGTTCATGACGCAGGGGGTGGTTCAGAGCACCGTCATCCCGAAACATCGCTGGAAGGACGTCAGCTCGCCCACCCAGTACAACCCCGACAACCCCGTCGGCACCGGTCCGTTCAAGTTCGTCGACTGGAGTCAGGGGACCCGGTTCCGGGTCGAACGTTGGGACAACAACTGGATGTGGAACGACGAGTTCCGGTCGAAGGCGCTCGGCGATTACTTCGAGGGCGGCCCCGGTATCGAGAGCGTGCTCTGGGTCAACGTCGCAAACAGCACGGCGATGATCGGCGCGCTCCAGAGCGGCGAGATCGACGCTGTCGGCGGCGTGCTCTCGAACACGCAGGCCGATCGGGCGAGCCAGCCCGCGGCGATCTCGAAGATGTCCGCCAAGAACTTCGCCCCACTCGATACGAAGCTGATGTTTTCGGTGCCGCTCATCCGCGACAAGGAGTTCCGTGTCGCGCTGGCGAAGGCGATCGACAAGCAGGGGTTCGTCGACACGTTCCTCAACGGCCGGGCGACGGTCCAGGGCGAGAACCCGATCTCGCCGCTGCTCGATACGTGGCACAACCCGAACGCAAAGCGTTACGGCTACGACCGCTCGGCGGCGCGAGCCATCCTGCGAAAGGCGGGCTACACGTGGAGCGACGAGGGCACCCTTCAATTCCCCGAGGGACAGGCGTGGGCGGCGTTCGTCGAGCGCATTCAGAACGGGAACACGCACAAACGGCGCACTGAACTCGGGCAACCGGATTTCTCGAACACACAAGGGACGGAGTCACAATGACGATACCGACAGCGACACGACAGGCACGGTGGACGGAGCCGAATCGCGGCCACGGTGGTCGCCGATGAGTGATTTCCAGCGGTTCCTGGTCAAACGGACCGCGATCGCGGCGGTGTTGACCCTCGTCGCCATCTCGGTGATCTTCGTGATCCTCCGACTGTTGCCGGGTTCGCCGTTCGAGACGCTGATCACGACCGGCAATCTCACGCCCGAGCAGGCACAGGAGATCATCGCGGCCTACGGGCTAAACGAGCCGATTCTCCAGCAGTACATCAAATACGTCGAGAACCTGTTGACCTTCCAGTTCGGCTACTCCATACGCCGGAGCCAGCCGGTCTGGGCGATCCTCGGGCCGCGACTGTTGAACACGCTACTGTTGCTCATCCCGGCGCTGATCACGACCGCCGTTCTGAGCAGCCTGCTCGGGATGTACGCCGGCTGGAACCGCGGCTCGATAACCGAGAAGCTCAGCATCGTCGTGACGACGTTCCTCCGGTCGACGCCGGTGTTCATCACGGCGATCTTCCTGCTGATCGTCTTCGGCTATCAGCTCGGGCTCGTCCCGACGTTCGGGATGCGGAGCCTGACGGCCTCGCCCGACGGACTGATCGAGACCTACCTCTCGGTCGATTTCCTGCATCACTACGTCCTGCCGTTCACCGTGGCAGTCCTGTTCTACAGCGGTGATTTCCTGTTGCTCGCGCGCAACGGCGTCGTCGAGAAGAAGGGATCGGCGTTCCTCAAACTCCACGAGGCGAAGGGTCTCACCGAAGTTGAGCAGCTTCTCCGTGCCGGCCGGAACTCGCTGCTGCCCATCATCACCTACTTCGCGCTCAGACTGGGGATGGTGTTCCAGGGGCTCATCCTGCTCGAAGTCGTCTTCGCGTGGCCCGGCATCGGCCGGCTGCTCGTCGTCGCCATCCGCCAACAGGACTACCCGCTGATCCAGGCGGCCGTGTTCATCATGGCGCTCGCGGTCATCGTGATGAACCTCGTCGCCGATAGCCTCTACGAGTATCTCGATCCGACCGTCTCGACGACCGGGGGTGGTACATGATGAGCACCGGCTCGGCCTCCGTTCGCGAGCGTCTCGTGGGTCGGTACGGCTGGATCGTCGATCAGCTCCGCTTTCTCGCCGGCGACCGGCTCGCCCTCGGTGGTGCGGTCGTCATCGCGCTGTTCGGCTTTCTCGGACTGTTCGGCCCGCTGCTCGCGCCACACGATCCCGTCGCGTACAGCGCCCGGACGGCAAGCGGTTCGATCGCGGTGCTCGACGCCCCGAATCTCGACTCCTGGTTCGGCACCACCGCCTTCGGCAAGGACGTGTTCAGCCAGTTCCTCGCGGGGGCGCGGCCGACGCTCATCGTCGGACTGGTCGGTGGCATCGGCACCGGCGTCATCGGCTTCCTCGTCGGGCTGACGAGCGGCTACTTCGGCGGCTACGTCGACGAGCTGCTGATGCGGCTGACGGATCTGACGTTCTCGCTGCCGTTGACGCCGATGGCGCTGCTGTTGCTGACGTTCGTCAGGCCGAACGTCTGGCTCATCGCGCTCATCATCATGCTGTTCCTCTGGAAGATGCCCGCGCGGGTCGTCCGATCGGAGGTGCTCGCGGTCAAAAATCGGACGTTCGTCAGATCGGCGCGCGCGAGCGGGGCCGGCCACCTGCGGACGATGTTCTACCACATCGCTCCGAACGTGCTCGCCACGGGCTTCCTGTATACGGCCTACGGGATCGCGTGGTCGATCTCGCTCCAGGCCAGCCTCGCGTTTCTCGGCTTCGGCGATCCGACCGCGACGAGCTGGGGGCGGATGCTTCGGCAGGTGTTCGCTTCCGGCGCGATCCGGGTCGCGTGGTGGTGGGTGCTGCCGCCCGCCATCGGTATCGCCGCCGTCACGACATCGGTGTTCCTCATCGGCCGACGGTACGAGGAACGAATCAACCCCGAAATTCAATCCAGCCAATGACACTGCTCGACATCACCGATCTCACGGTCACGTACAGCGCCGACGACGAGACCATCCACGCGGTCAACGGCATCTCGTTCAGCATCGACGAGGGCGTCAACTACGGCCTCGCCGGCGAGTCCGGTTCCGGGAAATCGACGGCCGCCGAGGCGATCCTCGGTCTGCTCGCCGACAACGGAACCGTCGAATCCGGCACGATCGAGTTCAAGGGAACGGAGCTGACGGCGCTCTCGACCGAACAACGCCGCGACGTCCTCTGGGAGGAGATCGCCTACATCCCACAGAGTGCGATGGATTCGCTCGATCCCGTGATGACGACGGGTGCACAGATCAGACAGGCGATCCAGAAACACCGCAACGTCTCGTCGGCGAAGGCACGTGATCGCGTTCGGGAACTGTTCGAACGCGTCGGGCTCGATCCGAACCGCATCGACGACTATCCTCATGAGTTCTCCGGCGGGATGCGCCAGCGCGTGACGATCGCGATGGCGCTTGCACTCGATCCGGAGCTCATTATCGCCGACGAACCGACGACCGGCCTCGACGTCATCGTCCAGGACAGGATCGTCGACACGATCCTCGACATCCAGGAGCGCATCGACAGCTCGCTGTTGTTGATCACCCACGACATCGGCGTCATCGCCGAGACCTGCGACGAACTGTCGCTGCTCTACGGCGGCAAGGTGATGGAGCAGGGGAGCGTCGAGAGCGTGCTGATCAACCCGGCGAACCCCTACACGATGGGGCTGAAGAACTCCTTTCCGTCGGTCGACGACACCGACGAGAACCCGGTGTCGATCCCCGGATCGCCGCCGAACCTCACCGAAGACCCCTCGTCGTGCGTCTTCGTCGATCGCTGCCCGTTCGCCACCGAAGAGTGCGAGGCCTCACATCCGGACGTGGTCGACCTCCCGAACCGCAACCAGCGTTCGGCCTGCCATCACGTCCAGCAGGCAGCACGGATGCGCCGCGACGCCATTGATCCGGCGACGTGGGGGATCACCGAGGACGAGGCGACGACAGCCGAGACCGACGAGACGCTACTCGAAGCGAACGGACTGGAAAAGCATTATGATCAAAGCCAGCCGCTCATGGCGCGGCTTCGGGGCGAGGAGCGAGCGCACGTCCGGGCGGTCGATGGCGTCTCGCTCGACGTCCAGCGTTCGGAGATCCTCGGCGTCGCCGGGGAGTCGGGCTGTGGGAAATCCACGCTCGGCGAGACGATCGCACTGCTCGAAGAGCCGACCGACGGCGAGATCTCCTTCGACGGGAAATCGTTCGAGGAGTATCGCGACGGGGAGATGAAGAAGTTCCGGCGGAAGATGCAGTTCGTCTTCCAGGATCCCTACGATGCGTTGAACCCGCGTCAGCGTGTCAGGGAGCTCGTCGGCGAACCGCTGACGATCCACGACTACCGGACCGACGAGCGCGAGCAGGCGATCGTCGAAACGCTCGAACGGGTCGGTCTCACGCCCGCTGCGGAGTTCCTCGATCAGTATCCACACGAGCTCTCGGGCGGCCAGCGCCAGCGCGTCGCCATCGCTCGTGCGCTCGTACTCGATCCGGACTTCCTGATCTGTGACGAACCCGCGTCGATGCTCGACGTCTCCCTGAAGGTCAACCTCCTCAACCTCCTGCGGGAGCTCGCGACCGAGGCGGGCATCGGCATCATCTACATCTCGCACGATCTCGCGAGTCTCACACAGGTCTCCGACCGGCTCGCCATCATGTATCTCGGCCGGATCGTCGAGATGGGCGGAACCGGAGCGGTCGTGTCGGCACCGAAACACCCCTACACGAACGCGTTGCTCTCGGCATCGCCCGAGAAGGATCCCTCGGTCGACCGCAACCGGGTCCTCCTCGACGGCGAACCGCCGGATCCGGTCGATCTTCCCCAGGGCTGTGCGTTCGCCCCACGCTGTCCGAAAGCCAGCGAGGAATGTCGGGAGTCCGAACCGAGCGCGGACGAAACGGCGGATGGTGGACACACGGCGGCCTGCTATTATCCCGAGGACGAGGCACAGTATTCGTCCATCGACGAGGCGTTCGAGTCGGCCACGCGCGGGGAGTCGACGGGCGACTGAGCCTCGATACCCCGTCTTCTCTACGTGCCTCCGTGACGAGCCATCGTCGATTGTACCGTCCTCCGTTCGTGGATCGGACGTTCGAACCGCAGCGGACGCCGATCGGCTGTACGGGAACGATGGCAACGAGGGTTGTCTCGATCCACAATGGAGCCAACGGGGCGAATGTGTCACTGATCACCGCCACAGCACCACTACCGAGTGATTTCGACCGTTTCAATCGTGGTGACTTCACTTCCAGTATGCTGTTAACGACGTCTTATCCCAGTGGAGTACCTTCAATGATATATGACAGTGACCGCAGACCGAGAGAACCGTCGCGACGACGAGGCGGTGATGCGAGTCGCGAACGCGGGGCTGATCACCGAATCGGATATTCAGTCATGAGCACGTCCCCGTCCTACGACGAAGCACTCGCAACGCAACCGTTCAAGCACGAGATCGACAAGCGCGATCGACGGGCGCTCTCGGAGCGCCTGACCGTCATCGAGCATGGACCCGACGTCTATCAGGTCTACAGCGAGGAGGGTGTCGAGTATCTCGTCGACATCCGGAAGCCGTCCTGTACCTGTCCCGATTTCATCTATCGGGAAGCCGACTGCAAGCACATCCGTCGCGCCCGCATCGAGGCCGGCAGTCGCGATCTCGACGCGATCGGTAAGGAGGTTCAGAGTGCACTCGACGCGCTCGACGACCACATCGCCAACCTCGCGGCCCAGCGCGCCGAGCTCGTGAGCCTCCAGCGTGATCTCGATCAGTTCCGATAGCGCTGGTTTCGCTACAGAAAAGACGGCGAGAGTGCCGCGGGGTTTGACCTCCCGGGTGAATCGCGTAAGCTGTGTCGGGTTACGTGAAAGACAGGCGCAAAGCCTCGCCGTTCACGGCGGGGATACGCGCCGTAAGCTGATTCTGTGACTATGCAACCGCCGGTTTCGTGTGTCGTGCGACCGGATATTGGTCGTAGCGTTCAAGTATCTCCATCTCTAATTACATATGTAATGGCCGTGACCGCCACCGTGACGACGAAGTTTTCGCATCCGACGCGAAAGCGCCGCCGCGAGTGGCAACAGGCCATACACGAGTATCGTGATGTGAAGCAGTTTCTCATCGACGGGTGGGAATCCAACGAGTTCGGCAAATCCATCACGACCGGAAGCATCGACTCGCCACTCTACTCCGCCATCCAGAATCAGGCCATCCGTGAGGCGAAAGCCGACCACAACCGCGACGGTGCGCTCACCTACACGGCGGCGCAACCGTTCGCCACGAACAACCAGAACTGGGAGATTGACCGCACCGATAACGGTTCGGTCGTCGTCGGATTCCCCTGCATCAACCAGTGGTGGTACACGCCTATCGAGGTACATGACCACATCCGCGAACCCGTCGAACACCTCGTGAACGGTGAAGCCGAGCGGTCGCGGCTACAAGTGTACCGCCGTGGCGACGACTGGTTCTGTTCGTTCACCGTCGAGTACGACGCCGAAGCGGACGGTGAGACGCCTATCGGCGTGGACATCGGCGAGCGTCACATCCTTGCTGTTCACGAACCGCATTCCGATGAGTCGATGCTGGTTTCAGGTAAAGAAGCACGGTACGTCCGGCGAACGTTTCGTTCCCTACGCGATTCGCTTGCGGAAGCGGGAGCACTTCGTGCTCGCAACCGCGTGGGTGACAAAGAACATCGCCGTATCCGTGACCTGAATCACACCCTCTCGAAACGACTCGTGGAGTTCGCCGCACAGTTCGACAATCCGCTGATTCGCCTCGAAGACCTCGAAGGTATCCGCGACCGGACTGGATGGTCGGGCGTCCATTCGTGGTACTTCGACCAGCTTCGCCGGTTCATCACCTACAAGGCCGAACGCGAGGGTATCCGCGTCGAAAGCGTGGACCCTGCGTACACGAGCCAGACCTGTTCTCGGTGTGGTGAACGCGGCGACCGCAACGGCGACCACTTCGTGTGTCCGTCGTGCGGGTACGAGCGTCACGCGGATTTGAACGCGGCGGCGAACATCGCCGTCAGAGAGGGGGAACCATGCACGGGCTAACAGTTCGGCTGAGTCGAACCGTGCTCCCCAGCAGGCTGAACAACCTGCCGTCGTTGACGCCCGCCGTGTGCGGGTGGGAAGGCCGCTTTGACACGGCTGCACGCGCTGGAACGCACGCCCTCGGTCACAATTGGGCGGCAACCGCTGAAGCACCTCCCGAACGGGAACTTGAGTGCCGAGGAAACGCGCAACCCCAATATCCCCTTCGGGGAATCCTCGCCCTTTAGGGCGGGGAGGATGTCAACGTGCTTGCAAACGAGCGCCCCGATGTTTTGATCGCCGAGCAACGATTTTCGGTGTAATGATCGGACTCGCACTCGGCAAGAAGGCGGTCAAGCATGGCTACAAACGCGCCGGCATCCCCGGTGCGATCGCGACCGGTGGTGCAGCGGCCGTGGGATACGTGGTCGTCAAGCGGGCGCTCAAATCGCGAACGAGCGAGGAGAACGTCGATTCGGCGATCGACACCGATCAGATCAAATCGGCCGTCGAGGAGCAGGGGATCGGCGCGGTGACCGATCGCGAGACGCTCGAATCGGCCGTCGACGAGGAGCAACTCGACACGGACGTCGATATGGAGAGCGTCCAGTCCGAGGCGGAGGACGAAGCTGATGAGATAGAGAAAGGTTCTGAAAACGATAATTCGAAATAAACCAACAATCCGGCACGGAACATCTTCTGCATGGACATCTGTGGCCGACTGACACAGTCAAGCAATCGGCGACCAAATAACTCTCACATCAAAGCCCATCTCTCAAGGAGCGAGCCGTCAGGCGAGCGGTAGGGCGGGGAGGATGACACTTGGGTGCACCGTCCTCGATCCAGACGACGTATGAGATGACGACGAGCGTTACCCTGACGACTGCTCGAAACAGACGGTGCGTGGACCGTGCTACCGTCCGCGAGCGAACAACTGGCCTGAACCGGCAGTATCGACATCGACCGTCCGGAGCGCATCCCACAGCGTCGCCGCGTTGCTGGTGACGACCGGCAGCCCGAAATCGGCTTCGAGGGTCTCGACGACCGGCAATGACGGGTAGTTCGTACACGAGACGAAGACGCCGTCGGGATCGTCGGCGTCGGCCAGAAGCGTGTCGACCTGTTGGTAGGCGTCTTTGGGCGTGAGTGCGCCGATGTCGGTGTTCGCCGTGATTTCGAGTCCGTCGACGGCGACGACCTCGCGGCCGCTTTCTTCGAGGTAGGCCACCTCCCGTTGGGTGAGATCGTCCACGTACGGTGTGGCGAGAGCGATACGCCGGCAGTCGAGCGCATCGAGAGCCCGCTCGACCGAGAGCGCGGTCGCCACGGCCGGGCAGTCCGCCGTCGTCGCGATCTCCGCTTCCAGCTCGGCGTCGAAGCCGTGTCCGTGCAGGAGACTGCCGGTCGTACAGTCGTAGGCCACGACATCGACGCCGGCGTGAGCCAGCAGCTCCGCACACTCGATCGCGCGGTCGGCCATCGCGTCGAGATCGTCCGCGGTGACGTCTTCGAGAGGCATCCGGGCGGCGTGGACGCTCGTCCCCGCCGGGCAAGCGGTCGTCAGCTCCGGTTCGGCGGTCGTGTTCGAGGAGGGAACGATGAGCCCAAGCCGGGCGCGCCAACCAGTCATGGCTCGTCGACCCCCGTCTTTTCGTCCGCACGATCGCGGGCTTCGAGTTCCGGATCACGCTCGGCGGGTTCGCCGTGACCGCCACCGCCAGGCGTGCGGACGGTAACCGTGGTGCCGGCCGCCACCTCACGGGTCGTCTTCGCCGGGACGGGCTCCCCGTCGATGCGGTTCTCGCCGGTCGCGCCGTCCTCGCCGCCGGCGATGCCACGGGGTGCGATGCGGCGTCGTTCGGTGAGTAGCGACACCGTCGCGCTGGTTTCGAGTCTGACAGAGCGCTCGATCCCCAGTCCGCCGCGATAGCGTCCCGCGCCGCCGCTGTTCGAGCGGAGCGCGTAGCGCTCGACGGTGAGCGGATAGGCCGCTTCGAGCGCCTCCACGGGCGTGTTCAGGGTGTTCGTCATGCCGACCTGGACGCCGTCCATCCCGTCCTTGTCGGGCCGGGCACCGAAACCGCCGCCGATCGTCTCGTAGTACGAGAACTCCTCGTTCCCGCCGTCGGTCCGCCCGCCGATCGTGAGGTTGTTCATCGTTCCCTGACCGCCTGCGGGCACCACCTCGGGTGCGGCGTCGGCGAGCGCGGCGAAGGTGACGTCGGTCACGCGCTGGCTCGTCTCGACGTTGCCGCCGACGACAGCCGCTGGCGGCTCGGGATTCAGTAGCGTTCCCTCGGGGACGGTGACGGTGATCGGTTCGTAACAGCCCTGGTTCGGCGGGATCTCGGGATCGGTCACACAGCGAAACACGAAGTAGACGGCGCTCTTGGCCACCGCGAGCGGCGCGTTCAGGTTGCCCGCGACCTGGTCGGCCGTGCCCGTGAAATCGACCTTCGCCTTGCCGCCGTCGAGCGTGACGTGCACCTCGACAGGGATCTCGGCGTCGGTCACGCCATCGCCTTCGAGGGCATCGCTCGCACTCCAGGTGCCGTCGGGCAGGGCGGCGAGTTCGCTCGTGATCCGCTCGCGCGAGTAGTCGATCACCGCATCGAACGCGGCGAGCAGTTGTTCGCGGCCGTGCTCGTCGAGCAGCGATCGCAGGCGCTCGCCGCCGCGCTCGTTGGCCGCGAGCTGGGCGCGCAGATCCGCCCAGCGCTCTCGGGCGTTGCGAACGTTCGCGAGGATCAGCTCGCGAACATCCGTGTCGATCTCGCCACCCTCGACGAGTCGCGTCGGCGGGAGGCGCAGCCCTTCCTGGTGGATCTCGCGCGCACCGGCCGGCATGCTCCCGGGCGTCATCCCGCCGACGTCGGCGTGGTGAGCGCGCGAGACGGCGTAGCCGACGATCTCGTCGTCGGCAGCGTCCTCCCCGAGAGTGATCGGCGAGACCATCGTGATGTCCGGGAGATGCGTTCCGCCGGCGAAGGGATCGTTGAGCACGAACACGTCGCCCGGACGTGGATCGTGGTCGAGAACCGCGGCGACCGCCTCGGGCATCGCACCGAGATGCACAGGAATGTGTTCGGCTTGGGCGACGAGCCGCCCGTCGGCGTCGAACAGCGCGGTCGAGCAGTCCCGACGTTCCTTGATGTTCGGCGAGTACGCGCTCGTGATGAGCACTTCGCCCATCTCCTCGGCGATGCCTTCGAGCTGGTTCCGGATGATTTCGAGCGTGACCGCATCGAGTGCCGGCTCGTCACTGCTCATCGACTCACCTCCCGTTCGAGGACGAGCGTGCCGTCCGTACTGATCGTCCCGCTCCATAACGGTGGCACGACGACGGTGCTCTCGCCACCTTCAAGAATCACCGGGCCGGTCAGTTCGTGGTCGGTGGCGAGGGCTTCGCGAGCGTAGACCGGCGTCTCGTAGCGTTCATCACCGAAAATCACCGTTCGGCTGTCTTTTCGTGGTTCGCCGTCGCCGACGTACGTGGGTGTCGTCGGTTCGCGCTCGATGGTGGCCGTCGTCCGGAGCGTGACGAGTTCGACCGCATCGTCCATCCGATAGCCGTAGACGGTCTCGTGGGCTTGCTGGAACCGTTCGGCGAGCCCGTCCGGATCGATCGGCTCCTCGACAGGGATCGTGAGTTCGAAACTCTGGCCGGCGTATCGACAGTCGGCCGCCCGCTTGATGCGGGCCGCGTCCGGATCCGACGAATCCGTGCTGACGCGTGCGGCGATCTCGTCGTAGGTGGTCTCGACGGCATCGGTATTGAGATCGGCGAGCGATGTCCGGTGAGTACGAACGGCGTCGTGTTTCTCGTCGGCCGCCAGGAGCCCGTAGGCCGACAGCACGCCACAGGCACGCGGGACGACGACCCGTTCGATATCGAGGGCGTCGGTCAGCGCAGTCGCGTGCATCGGTCCCGCGCCGCCGAAGGCCACGAGGCCGAACCGGCGGGGGTCGTGACCACGCTCGACGGTAATCGAGCGGATCGCGCGGGTCATCGTCGCGTTCGCCACGCGGTAGACCCCACGGGCGGCTTCGACCGGCCCGTCGAGGTCGGCTTCGTCGGCGAGAGCGGCGAGCGCGTCGTGGGCCGCCTCCTCGTCGAGTTCGAGTTCGCCGCCGAGCGCGGAGCTCCCGCCGATATAGCCGAGGACGACGTTCGCGTCCGTGACCGTCGGCGTGGTGCCGCCGCGGCCGTAGCAGGCAGGCCCTGGATTCGCCCCCGCGCTTTCGGGGCCGACGCGCAGCGCGCCGCCCGTATCGACCCACGCGACCGAACCGCCGCCAGCACCCACGGTCGTGAGATCGACCATCGGCACGCCGATCGGACGGCCATCGATCGTGGCGTCGGTCGTGCGTTCGACATCGCCGTCGCGGACGAGGCTCACGTCCGAGGAGGTCCCGCCCATATCGAAGGTGATGAGCCCCTCCAGATCGTCGGCCTGGCCGGTAGCCGTCGTTTCGGCACCGACGACGCCCGCCGCCGGTCCTGACAGGACGGTGGTGATGGCGTTCTCGCGGACGGTCGTCGGGTCGGCGATGCCGCCGTTGGACTGCATTACGCGCGGTGCGGGAACGCCCAACTCCTCGGCACGGGTTTCGAGCCGACGGATGTAGCTGTCGATCGCCGGGGTGACGTACGCGTCGGCGACTGTCGTGGCGGTGCGTTCGTACTCGCGGAACTCCGCCAGTACCTCGTGGGAGACCGAGACGTGGGCGTCACACTCCTCGCGGAGGAGTTCGGCGACACGGCGCTCGTTGTCGGGATGGGCGTACGCGTGGAGCAGACAGACCGCGATGGATTCGACATCCTCGTCGAGTTCGGCAGCGAGTGCCCGCACCTCGTCCTCGTCGATCGGCGTCTCGATGCCGTCGACGGTCGCGCGTTCGGTGAGTTCGTACCGTCGCCGACGGGGGACCAGTGGCGTCGGCTTCTCGGCGTCGAGGTCGTACAGCGCGGGCCGGTCCTGGCGGCCGATCTCGAGGACGTCCCTGAATCCGGCGGTCGTGACCAGCGCCGTCGTCGCGCCAGCCTCTTCGAGGAGGGCGTTGACCGAGACGGTCATCCCGTGGGCGAACGAGTCGATCTCTTCGGGGGCGACGGCGGCCTCGGCGCAGGCTTTCTCGATGCCCTCGATCACGCCCTCACTCTGGTCCGCGGTGCTCGGCACCTTCGCGGTCGTGAGGTCGTCGCCACCGAGGAGGACGACATCAGTGAACGTCCCGCCGACGTCGACACTGAGGCGAATGTCGTGAGCCTCGATGTCTGGATTCGCATCGCTCATCGATGGTCTCCAGCGTAGGGGAGTGGTTCCCGGCATCGACTACGACACTTGCGCGGTGAACGTTTGCGTGTCTTCTCGCTCATTATGGATTCCAAGAGCCACGCGAATCACACTCTTTCGCCGATGTGCGGACTCGATCGATCGGATCGATGGAGACCCATCGGAGTCCGTCGCCGTTCAACGACCGGAACCGTTCGAGGATTCGTCCAGAACGGCTCTCCGCTCGCGCTCAGCACGGACGTCGTCGACCGATTCGTTAGCAACGAGGCGGTCGAGCTTTCGCTCGAACGCTGCCTCGTCGAGTTCGCCGGCGACGTACCGTCGCTTCAGGTCCGCGAGCGCGTCCTCGGTCGTCGGTTCGGGCGGCGAGACGAACTCGGAGATCCCCAATCCATCGATGGCGGGATAGCGTTGCTCGATCCGTTCGGCCGCGGTGCCGAACCGCTCGCTTCTCGGGATCGACAGCCGGCGCAGCGCGCTCCACGTCGCGACGGTCCCGGAGACGACGACGAGCACCAGCAGCAATGCCACGATCGGGAGATAGGGGACGGCGAGCTCCGTGAGCACGCTGGCGAGCGCTGTACCCGCCGCGAGTCCCGAGTAGGCGACCAACCCCGCGTAGCCGAGCACGACGGCCAACAGGACGCTAGAGACCAGCAACACGATCGACGAGATCGCGAGCGAGTGTCTGCGCAACCAGCCCATGCGAGCCGCTATGGCTGCCGATCACTTATCTTTATCAGCGGGAATTCCGACCTGAAATCGGAAAGCGACGGCAGGCGTGAATCGCGTAACTGTGTCGGTGGCCGCTCACCGAACGACAGTGCCATCCGCGACGACCGCCTGCGGGTCGCAGTATGCGCTTTCGTCCTCGCGAGGATCGCTGTCGAGCACGACACAGTCGGCACGGGAGCCCGGTTCGAGCGTTCCGACGTCTTCGAGCCTGAGGAGGTCGGCGGCGTTCACCGTCGCCGCCGCGAAGGCCCGTTCGGGATCCAGTCCGTACTCGACCATCAGTTCGAGCTCGTGGGCGGCGTCGGCGTGATCGTTGAACGGCGTGCCGGCGTCGGTGCCCATCGCGATCGGGACGTCGTGGTCGAGCGCGTGCGTCCATGCGTCCTCGAAAGCGTCGGTCGCTTCCCGAGCCTTCGTGACCGCCCAGTCGGGGATTCCGGCGTCGGTGCCGTGATCGACGATCCCGTGGAGGGCCGAGGCCGTCGGCACCCAGTACGTTCCCGCGTCGGCCATCGCCGCCGCCGTCGCGTCGTCCATGAAGGTGCCGTGTTCGATGCTGTCGATGCCGGCGGCCGTCGCGTTGGCGATGCTCTCGGTGCTGTGACAGTGCGCCGCGGTCGGGCGGTCCTTCGCGTTCGCCGTGGCGACGAGCGTTTCGAGTTCGTCGGGCGACATCTCATGACCGCCGATGTCGGCACCCTCGGTGAGCACGCCACCGCTCGCCATCGTCTTGATCACCTCGGCCCCGTTCTTCAACTGCTCCCTGACTGCTTTTCGCACCTCGGCCGGCCCGTCGGCTTCCCGTCCGAACCAGTGGCCGTGACCGCCGGTGATGACGACTGGCGAACCGCAGGGGATCACGCGCGGGCCGTCGATGATCCCCTCGGCGATCGCATCGCGCGTGTCCGGCCCGAGAGTCCCCGGCGAGCCGAGATCGCGAACCGTCGTCACGCCCGCACGGACCGTCCGTTCGAGGTTCGCGGCGGCATGGTAGGCGAGCGTCGATGGTGATTGCCCAGTCAGCGACGCGGTATCGGCTCGGCCATCCATCGAGACGTGGACGTGCGAGTCGATCAGCCCCGGGGCGATCACGCCGCCACCGCCGTCGATGACGTCGTCGGGGTCGTCCGGAGCTTTCCCGATGTGTTCGATCCGGCCGTTCTCGATCGTCAGTGGCCCCTCTCGGGCACCGGTCGCGTCGACGACGGTCGCGTTCTCGATGACGAGCACGGCGACGCTCGTAGCCAAGGCGGCAAAAAGGAGTGGGTCGCATACCAGGCGATCCGGACGGTCGGAAGTGGCGAACTACATGGCACACGAATCGGAAAGGACAACGCGCCGAACGGAGGTAATCCAAATATCGCTGTCGGACCGCTCTCGAACCGGAGTCCAGACGGATCGAGACGGGAGTTCGGAATAAACCGAATCGTCTCAACTTATTTCTGCATGGGATGACTAGACGAAGTCATGAGCGACGAGCCGAATCGAAACTGGACCGAGAGTCTGTCGGCGGCCGAGCGTGTCGAGGCGGTTGCGCTCACGGTCGGTCAGCCCCGAACGGCCAACTGGATCGCCGGAGAGGCAGAGGTCGCCCACGAGACGGCAACGAAGTATCTCGAACGGCTCGTCGACGACGGAAAACTACGCACGGACTCGCGAGGTCGGCAAACGACCTACGAGCCCGATCCGGTCGGTCAGTATCTCGTCGAGATGCGTGAGCTCTACGACTCACACTCACCCGACGAACTTGCCGCCAGTCTCGAAGACATGAACGAGCAAATCGCCGGCTGGAAGGACAAATACGACGTCAAAACACCGAATCAGCTGCGAGCGAGTCTCGCGAGTGGAGACGACAGTAGGGACGGCGGCGAGCGTCGTCGTACCGCTCGTGAATGGGAACATCTCGCGGCGCGTCGTCGGCTCGTCGAGGACGCCCTTCGCCTTCACGATCGGTTTCCCAGCGATCCGCGTTCGGCATCTGTATGAACGGGCCGGGAGCGGAAAATCCGGCGCTCTACCAAACGCTCAAAGACATCCTGAAACGGCAAGCGGAGATAACTGCCGTCCGGTTCGAACCGGACGCGATCCAAAAACGATATCTCGTCGCTACAATCGATCCACACCGTGTCGTTCCGCCGAGCGGTCCCGCATCGCCGACGATCGAAGTCCACTGGAAGCTCGTCCCACCACACGACGAGTTCAGGATCGACTACTCCGATCCGAACACGGAGTTTCATTGTGGCTGACACCAAGACGAAGGCCACAGCAATCTCGGCACAGCACATTTTCAGTATCGAACGGCCGCGATGGACCACATCGGGAAGCCGTCGCGTTCGACGCGGAATCGCCTCCAAGACTCCTCTGGGAGTATTGTGAGAGGCTCTTCGAGGAGGTGATTCCAGAACACACGGAAGTCCGCCGGTGATGGAGTTCGGTTCGAACGAACGCGGTCGGTACTGCACGCCGGCCGACACCGACGATCCTCAGTAGGCGTCGATTTCGGCGATGGCCGCCGCCGCGATGCGGTCGGGGTCGTCGCCGGGGTAGGAGACGACGAACTCCCAGTCTGCGCCGGTCGAGAGGCTCCGTTCGGCGACCCAGCCCTGCGCCAGAACTGCCTCTCCCTCGCCGAGGAATTCCACCCTGAGCCGGACCTCCTCGAGTGGCTCTTCGGAAACGTTTCGCAGTCGTCCAGCGATGGCCGTCCCACCCTCGATGTCGACGGTCAGCGACGCGCCGAAGAGGGCGACGGTGCCGTTGGCGTACAGCGAGGCTTCCAGCCCGTTGTCGAGCGTTATCGTTCCGGAGCTGGGCGGCGTGGCGACCGCGCCGTAGGCGGGACCGTCGTCGAGACGGCCGTCGCCGAGGACGGCCCCCAGACCGGCGACCAGCAGTGCCCCGCCCCCAGCACCGACGGCGACGAACTCCCTGCGGTTCATGGGCCGTCCAGACACTCCAGGAACGATAGCACTTCGAAACGTGGATGTGGGGGAACGGATTCGTCCGTAACCCACGCGTATCGATCGCGCTCAGAAATCGATTCCCGATCGATCGCGGGAAGGGCTTCGTGCAGTCGATACAGCCAAAACGAAATACAGACAAAAACGACGATTCCGGCACGAGCGTCGCGAACTCGTCCGATCGGGCCGGTCGGGCCGGTCGGCTGTTCTCAGGCCACCGGTCGGTCGTCGACCGCGCTGTTGTCGCGCGTCGCGATCGGCTGGAGGTCGGCCCACGTCCGACCGATGATGTGGTGAACGGACCCCGCGGTCAAGCCGCGGGGCTTCCCGCTTCGACGACGCGCTTTGCATCCACTCGAACGCGAGTGAACGCAGGGAGCGCAGTCTGCACGGGCGTTGATTCGGAGCATCCCGCCCCTATCTGTTCGAGACCTCTGTCAAGAATATTCTTCGCCGCGTTCAGGTCACGGTCTTCCTCGTGGCCGCAGGCCGGACACGAGTGTTCGCGCACCCACAGCGGCTTGTCGGTCTTCACGCCGCATCGGTTGCACTCCTTCGTCGTATTCCGAGGATCGACCGACACGATGTGTGTTCCATGCAGATCGGCCTTGTATTCAAGGAGCGAGAGGAACTGCGACCATGCCGCGTCCTGTTTGTTCTTCGCCGACTGTGAAGTTTCGAGCATCGGCTTCACATCGAGGTCTTCCACGCACACCACTTCGTACTCGGTCACGAGCCACGAGCTCAGCTTGTGCTGAAAGTCGAGGACTTTCCGTTTGATGTGGCGTCTCGCCGTCGCCACCGCCCGCCGCTGTTTCTCCCAGTTGGCCGACCCGTGTTCCTTTCGGTCGAGCGACCGCTGTTCGCGCGCATAGCGGTCGTATTCGTCGGAGAGGGCGAGCGGCTCGACCGAGCAGTCATCGGACGTATGGATGTACGAGAGGATGCCGAGATCCACGCCCACGCAGTCGTTACGGTCGATCTCCTTCGGGTCGGGCTTCTCGGGTTCGTCGGCCTCGATGACGAACGTGGCGAACCACTCGCCGGTGGTCTCCTTCTTGAGAGCGACCCGTTTGATATCATCCGTTTCCGGCAGGTTCCGATGGGTGCGAATGGGCATATCGCCGATCTTCGAGAGGTGAAGGGTTGCATATCCGTCCCGGCCCGTGTTGTGATCCACGTTGTAGCCCTCGGACTGATACGCAACCGAACGAAAGTCACCCGCGCCCTGCCACTTGAGCCGTCCGACCTTCCGCCCGTTCTGCCGATGTTCCTTGAGGACGGTCAGGTCGCGGTGGATCTGCGAGACGGTCTGTTGGGCGGCGTGCGCCGAAACTTCCGCGAAGGTCGGCCACTCGCGCTTCCAATCGGTGAGTTTCGAGTGCTGGTCGTAGGCACTCGGTCGGTCGTTCCACTCGGCGTGATAGTAGTCACGCACCGCGTGATTCCGTATCTGGCGGTGGATGTCGATGTGCCGCCACGCCTCGCTCTCCGTGGGATCGTCGGGATATGCACGGAAACGAAGCGTGAGGTCCATCGACTAGTCCAGGCCTTCACGGATGAGGTCGCCGTAGGCACGTGGCATCCGAAGCCCGTGTTCCTCGGCGTACTCGGTCGCTCGCTCGATGTCTTCGTCGGTGAGGTCGACGCGAAGGTGTCGCTGTTCCATATCCGTTACAGATCCAGTTGGCAATTTCGCACACATAAATGCGTCGGGTGTCCGTTGAGCTTACGCGATTCACCCGCGGATCAAGCCCCGCGGCACTCTCGCTGCACTACCTGTAGACTCCGGTGGGATTACGATTCGACGGCGTCGAGGATCGCGTCGTACTCCGGCTCGTTCGTCGGATCGTCGGCGACCCAGTCGTAGATCACGGTGCCGTCTTCGTCGAGCACGTAGACCGCGCGGTTCGCGATGCCGTAGAGACCCAGATCCTCGATGTCGATCTCCAGATCGTACGCTTCGATCGCCTCACGACTCATGTCGCTCACGAGATCGAACTCGATGTCGTACTCATCGCGGAATGCACCGAGCGAGAACGCTGAATCGGCGCTCACGCCGAGCAGGGTCGCGCCGGCGTCCTGGAACTCTTCTCGGTGGTCCTGCAGGGCGACCATCTCGTTCGTGCACGGGGGCGTGAACGCACCCGGGAAGAACGCGAGAACGACCGGTCCGTCGCCGAGATGCTCGTCGAGTTCGAACGGTTCGTGGTCGCTCGTGCCGACCGTCGCGGAAAATGTGGGTGCAGTATCGCCGTTGGAAATCATCACATCATACTATGAGCGGGGTAGTCTTAACTACTGCTACGAACATGTTCGTGGTTCGCTGAGCAAATATCCTCTACCCCCAAAGCGCGTACATCCCATCCTGAACCATCTCCGTTCGCCGCTGGCCGTCACGAACGACCGCCGGTGCATTCCCTGAAACCATCCCGACGTGCCCGATATCGGTCGCGGCGATACCTTCTTCCTCAAGCGCATCGAGAGTCCCTGCGGCCTCGTCAGCCGGCACTGTCGCGAGCAACGCACCCGATCCTAGCACGCGCAGCGGATCGACGTCCATCGCGGCACAGAACTCGCGGGTCGTCGGGCGGACCGGCACCGCATCGCCATCGAGAACGAGATCGACGTCACTCGCGCGGGCGATCTCGACGAGCCCACCGAGGACGCCACCCTCGGTCGGGTCGTGCATCGCGGTCGCGACGGGCGTACAAACCGCTGCTTCGGCCATGACGCTCAGTTCGTCGAAAAACGAGAGCGCCCGCTCGAACGTGTCCTCGTCGGTGTCGATCCGCTCCTGGAAATCGGACGCCAACACCGCCGTCGCCTCGATCCCGGCCCCTTTCGTGAGGAGCACGCGATCGCCCGGCGTGGCCGTCGTGGTCGAGACGAACCGATCGGTGTATCCCAGACAGGTTAGCGACAGCAACGGCCGTTCGAGACCGGCGACCGATTCGGTGTGGCCGCCGACGATCGTCAGCCCGAGTCGTTCGCACGTCGCGTGCAACTGGCGGGTGATCGTATCGAGCACGTCCTCGTCAAGCTCCGGCAGCAGAATCGTCGACACGACGTATTCCGGCACGCCACCCGATGCAGCGACGTCGTTGGAGGCGACCGCGACGCCGATCCGTCCGATGCGCTCGACGGCCAGCGAGACCGGGTCGGTGCTGACGACGAGGGTTCCGGCCCCCGTCTCGATCGCGGCGGCGTCCTCGGCCTCGCGGGGACCGACGAGCAGGTTCTCGTTCGCATCGCCGGTCCGTGAGAACACGTACTGCTCCAGCTCCGCCGGTGAGAGCTTGCTCATGGGTCCCCGTTTGGCGAACGATCCCATTCGCCTTTCCATTGCGAACGCCCGTGCCTCCAGAAGGCTCAATGTGCTGTGAGACGACGAACGGCAGATGAGAGCTGCCTGTATCCACGAGTTCGGTTCGCCTGACGTCCTCAGCTACGAGCGTACGCCCCGTCCGGAGCCCCACGACGACGAGGTCCTGGTTCGTGTTCGTGCCGCGGGCGTCAACCCGGTCGATTGCCGGCTTCGGCAGGGGCTGATGACGCAGATGCTCGCCGACGATCCCTTTCCGCTCGTTCTCGGGATGGATATCGCGGGTGTCGTCGAAGCAACCGGTACGGCCGTCACCGACTTCGAGCGCGGCGACGCGGTGTTCGGCGTCAACGGCTTCCCCGACTTCGGTGGCTACGCGGAGTACGCGACGACGAGTACCGACCAGCTCGCTCCGATGCCCGACGCGCTCACGTTCGTTGAGGCCGCCGGCGTACCGGTCGTCGCACGGACCGCCTGGCAGGCCCTGTTCGAGTACGCCGACTGCACTGCCGGCGATCGAGTGCTGATCCACGGGGCGGCCGGTGGTGTCGGCCACATGGCCGTCCAAATGGCCACAGCAAAGGGAGCCGACGTGATCGCTACCGCCTCGGGATACAGCGAGCGCTATCTCCGCGAGCTAGGGGTCGACGAGTTCGTGAACTACCGCGAGGAGGAATTCGAATCGGTCGTCGATCCCGTCGACATCGTGGTCGATACCGTCGGCGGCGAGACTCAACGTCGCTCGGTCGACGTGCTCAATGAGGGTGGCGTGCTCGTCTCGGTCGTCGGTGCTCCCGCCGATCCGATCGCCGAGGGCCGCGATATCGCCGTGCGAGCGGTGAGCGGCCGCTCGGAACAGCCCGCGCTCCTCGCCACGATCGGCGAGGCGATCGACGATGGAACGCTGCGCCCGACGGTCAGCACCGAACTCCCGCTCGCGGAGGTGACGCGTGCCCACGAGATTGTCGAAACGGAGCACGTCCGTGGCAAGCTCGTTCTCGACGTCTGATACAGACATGCCGACTTGTTGCAGTTTTGATAGTGATTATAGATACTCGAACTCGGAACTGTCGCCGGATTCGAAACCGAGGCGCTCGTGAGCCCAATCGAAGACCCGATCGGTATTGCGCGTTGTGAGGAACTCGACGATGCGCTCACCCACGTCGTTGCCATAAAGATGCTGCCCTGAGCGCATGCGCTCACGGATTGAATCGGTCTCGACGACGTGAGTGATCATGTCGGCAATAAATTCGCCGTCGGTCGGTGGGACAAGGAGATTCGTATTCGCCTCGAAAACCGTCTCAGGGCGATCGGTGTTGAAGCGAGCGGTGAGACAAAGCGCCTCGTCGATATGGTTGAGTTCCTCCTGCATGCTCCCGGAGTCGGTGAACTCGGCAAGGCATTGCCCGGAAGCGAGGAACTCGTAGACATGGGCGTGTTTCTTCCAGAGTCCGGTGAACAAGAAGTTCTCGCGCTCGTCGGCCAACTGCTGGAGACGCTCGCGATAGCCGTAGTTACGAAGGGCCTGCTCGGTAGCGGTCAATTCGACGAAGTTGACGTTGTACCCACGATTAACGAGTTCGATCACGCCCTCAATGATGGCGGTGAACCGCTCGGGGAGGAGGTTTGCCCTCCGGTGGATGTCGACGCGGATCCAGTTGTCGCGCGCCTCCAGGATGGGATACACATCGAAGACGCTCTCACCGTCGTGAGCGCGTTTCATCTCGATGGCGTCGACCACCGAGTTGCCGACCACCGGGATACGCTCCTGACCGTCAACACCGCGAGGATAGCCCTCACGTTCGAGATGCTCGCGATTCAATTTGACAGGCGCGAACTGATATATCGAAGCCGCAGAGCCGATGAAGGTATCGTACTGCTCGGGAAACGGCTCAGTCCGCTCAATGTGCCACTCGCCGTCCCATTGCTCGCTGACGACCGCTGTGGGGTCGGCGGTCGTATCGTAAGCCGGTGCCATCCCACGGAGACCCGCCTCATTGTGGACGACCTGCTGATTCGTAGCGAACATCCACGCTTGCGGGAAGATGGCCGCAGCATGGGTATCACCGTGGACCATGGGGAGGACGGTCGTATCGGGCCATTCGTCGAGTTTCGCCGCCAGTTCCTTGACGGCGAGCATCATCTCGGCGGTCTTCTGGCTCAGATCACCGCGAATCCCGAGATCAGCTCCGATATGCGTTTCGAGACCGTACTCTTCGAGCCCGTGACCGAGCACGTCGTCGTAGTGCTGGCCGGTGTGGATCACGAAACAGGGGAGGCCATTGGCGTCGGCGGCGGCAACGACCGGCGCCTGTTTGTAGAAGTCCGGCTTCGTTGCTGTCACAACTGCGAGGACGAGATTGCCACGATCCATCTGAGCGGCGAGGCGATCCTCGTAGACCGTTGGAGACGCATTCATGATCGTGGCTTTCGAGGACCCGGGTAATACGTTTCTCTATCTTTCAACAGCGAGAGAATCCCGTCCCGAGGCCGCAGGCCGAGGGGCGGGCGTGAATCGCGTAAGCTGTGTCTCGGTACTGTGCAACGACCGACTACACGGCGATAACTGACCGGATATTCTACAAGCGGAACGCTTAGGTATGTTCAGTGACATAGGCTATGTATGGCGATTCAGTCCGTTACCCGCACCCACCGCGCTTCCATACGGAACCAGCGGCAGGTGCGCGACGGGCTGGATACGCTTGGTTTCGCCGCCGCAAAACTCTGGAACGTCGCCCGGTGGACGGCAGGACGCGTTTGGGACGCTTGCGGCCAGATTCCCGACGACTCGGTACTCAAGTCCTACCTCAAGAGTCACGAACGCTACGCGGACCTCAACGCACAGTCCAGTCAGCGAGTTCTCGAAGAACTCGATGAGGCGTTCCGTGGGTGGTACGGCCACCGCGACAACGGGAACGAAAAAGCGAACCCGCCCGGCTACCGCAAGAGCGGCGACGAACATCCTCGTGCAACGGTCACGTTCAAAGAGGACGGCTTCAAGCACGACGAAAAGAACGGCTACATCCGTCTCTCGAAGGGCCGGAACACGAAGGAACACTGGTCTGATTTCATCCTGTGTGCCTACGACGCCAACCCGGACGTTACAATCGAGAACGTCCAAGTCGTTCGCGCCGTCTTTGAACACGGCGAGTGGCGGCTCCACATCGTTTGCCGCCACGAAATTGAGGTCGAATCACCCGGCGACCGAACGGCAGGCGTGGACCTTGGAATCAGTAACATCGCCGCTGTCTCGTTCGGGGACGAAACCCTGCTGTTCCCCGGCGGCTGGCTCAAAGAGTCCAAGCACTACTACAAGTGCGTCGAGTACGAGTGCGAAGGCGAGAACGGGCTTTCACGCCGCGCTCGGAACGCCAAGCGCACGCTCAAAGAGCGCCGCCGACACTTCCATCACACGCTCTCGAAACGCATCATCGACGAGTGCGTCGAACGCAGCGTCGGACGGCTCATGGTCGGCGACCTCAACGGCATCCGCTCGGAAGACGATGGGGCCGGTCGGAACTGGGGCCGTCACGGGAACAAGATGCTCCACGGATGGGCGTTTGAGCAACTCACGACGATGCTCGAATACAAGGGCAAAGCCGCCGGTATCGAGGTGGTTGTGGATTCCGAACGCGACACGTCGAAAACCTGTGCGGTTTGCGGCCACAAGAACGGTAGCCAGCGTGTCGAGCGCGGTTTGTACCACTGCGAGAACTGTGGTCGAACGGCGAACGCCGACGCGAACGGTGCGGAGAACATCAGACAAACGCTACTCCCGAATCCAGACGCTTTCGACCGGCTGGATAGGGATAACGGCTGTATGGCACAGCCAGCGACGTACTCGTTCGATGCTACGGAAGGACGGTTCCTTCCACAAGAACGGGTGCGCTGCGAACCCTAATATCCCAACTGCGGTCGGGAAACCTCGGCGTTTACGCCGAGGAGGATGTCATTGCAAGATGGTAGATCATTCAGCCGTACGAACGCGTGTACGACTCTGTTCGGTTCATCTCTGTACTCCGCATGTCGAGCCCACCAGATTCTGATTCACAATTCACGCCCCAGCCGGCGGGGGAGCACCTGCCCCCAGACGTACTTATCGAGGAGTTCGACCCGCAGTGGTTCCTCGATCGTGAGACAACACGAGAGGCGTGGGTAGCCGAATCGAACCGCTGCGGCGTCGTGCCAGTGTGTCGGCTCCGGTGCGGGATCGACCGCGACGGTACAGGTCGCACACAGTCCTCGCCCGCCACAGGTGGCGGATCGTCGCCGACATCGTGGTCACTCTCCGTGGTGGACTGCTCCGTCGTAGGCGAGATGATCGACGAATCCATGAGGTTCGATTCGTCCTCTGAGGGCGAATCGGTGCCTTCGGCTGTCGGATCGTGGGCCATAGCAGTGCTGCCCGTCACGTTGGGGAAGGGTATACAGCTGTTTCAGTCCGTTTTTCGGTGATTTTCCCGTCAGGCGGACCACTCCGCATCGAGCAGGGTCTGGTGAACGACGTCCTCGCCGACAGCCTCGGCAAGCGCCTCGAAGCCGGCGCGCTCGCTGCGATCGCTCGCGTTCGCCACCAGTCGCGAGACGATAAACTCCGGCGTCGATCGGCCGACGGTCTCGAACTGTGGTTGGTAGTCCACGTCGAGCGTCAGATCGTCGTTGAGACCTCTGGCGAAGATGCCGTCAGTGCGCGCTCGGTCGGGCAGTGGGGCGAGATCGTCGGCGAGATGAGTGACGTAGACACCGATCGCACCCGCATCGACGGCGAGACGCACGAGCCCGTAAAGGAGATCCGCAGCGCTCCCCGGTTCGGTGATCGCTTCGAACTCGTCGACGAGCATCAGCGTCCGGTCGCTGTCGGTCAGCGGCGGCACGATCGTCTGCAGCGTCGATTCGAGCACGCCCGCGTTGAAACTCGCGTGCCGGCGATGGAACACGATGGCATCGACACGACTCACCTCGGCTGCGTCGGCCGGCACGGGCAGACCCATATGTGCGAGTACGACCACCTGACAGAGCGTCTCCAGAAGCGTGGTCTTCCCGCCGCTGTTGGCCCCGGTGAGCACCGAGACCCGATCGTCGGTCGGGACCTCTGTTGCACAGTCGTGATCGCCGACAGCGTACGTGATCGGCTGGACGGCCGTCTCGGCGGTCGCCACGAGCGACAGGTTGCGTGCGTTCACGGCCCCGACACAGCCCGACTCGACGAACGTCGGACGGGTCAGATCGTACGCTGTCACGAACCGGGCAAGCGAGAGCTGGAAGGCCGTCTCGTTCACCGCACTGACGGCCGTCTCGATCGCGTCACGGCTGTCGTCGAGAGCGGCTTCGAGATCGTCCACGACCGCCTGCTCGCGTTCCTCGACCGTTTCACGGAGTGACGCGAGCAGCTCGCGAAGTCCCTGAGTCACGAAATCGGTCGCGTCGGCGGCGTCGGTGGGTGTCGCTTCGCGGACGCGCGGGGCGGGGAGTGGCGTCTCGGCGGCGACGTGGCTGACGAATGCCTCGCGGAACTCCGCGCTTGAGCGGACGCCGTCGGATTGGATGGCGTCGATGACGTCGATCCCCTGGGCATCGAGCTGTTCGACCGCCGCGAGCTGCTCGCGGGCCGTATCGAGGTCGTCGTCGACGCCCTCGCGGACGGTTGGATCACCGTTTGCAGTATCGAGCGAACCGAGCGCCCCGGCGGCATCGGCGAGCGCGTCGGCAGCGATCGCGTCGATCGCGGCGAACACGCCGGTGTCGACACCGATCTCTTGAAGGGCGAGGACGGTCTCGACGGCGGCACGCTCGCCACCACCCATCTCGTCGAAGTCAGCGAAGGCGTCGAGCACCGCCTCGCGGGTGGCATCGTCGAGATCGCTCCACGTCTCGGTCGCGAGCGTCACCGCGTCGAGGCGCTTGGTCATCGCATCGACCGACGTGAGCGGCGTCAGCACGCGAATTCGGTCGCCGGCGTGATTGGTGATTGCGAACTCCTGTGCCCGTTCGAGGAGGTCCTTGTAGACGCTGCGCGCATCCGGCGTCGTGAGAATCCCCATCCCCTGTTCGCCGTGGGCATGCCGGAGGATGCGCGTCGCTCGGCCGCGCGCAAGGCCGGCATCGGCGAGCGTCCCGATATCCATCGCTTCGATCGCGCGAATCGCCCGCTCGGTGCCCAGCCCCTCGGCGAGCGTGGTGGCTGTCTTCGGGCCGATCCCCCAATAGTCCTGCAGCGACATACCAGCCGTTCGATCGCGAGCCATCAAGTACTGCGTGGACGGTGTCGGTCGCCTCGGTGTGTCCTGGCGCAGCGTCTGTGCTAAGCGGTCGTGTCGAACGCGGACGACGGTTCGTGAACCGACAGACAGTACTGGCTCGTGGCCCGAATCTCTCGCATGCGTGTCGCTGCATTCACCGGTATCGATGGCCCCGACGACGTCGCCGTTCGGGAACGGCCCGACCCGACGCCGGCGGTTGGCGAAGCCGTCATCGACGTCGCGGCGTGTTCGATCAACCACCACGATCTCTGGATCCTCGAGGGCGACTCGGCGATGGTCGGAACGGACGAGCTCCCGTTCGTGAGCGGCCTCGACGTCGCCGGCGAGGTCGCTGCGACGGGTCCCGACGTCGAGTCGGTTACGAGCGGTGATCGCGTCCTGTTGTGTCCCAACGAGACCTGTGGGACCTGTCGGTACTGTCGTGAAGGCCCCGAAAACCGCTGTGAACAGTACAGCCTGTATCACGGTGGTCTTGCAGAACAGGCACTCGTCGATGCCGACCGACTCGTTGCGCTCCCGGAATCGGTGGCGTTCACGGACGCGGCGGCGCTCCCGACCGCATATATGACCGCCTACCACATGCTCCGGCGTACCGAGGTGGGGGCGAACGATCTCGTCTTCATCCCCGGCGCGACCGGCGGCGTGGGCGTCGCCGGCGTACAGCTCGTCGACGCGCTCGGTGCACGGTCGATCGGGACGACGACCTCGGCGACAAAGGCCGACCGACTGGCCGACATCGGAGCCGACCACGTCGTCGAATCGGGGGCCACGGACGCAATTCGAGCGGCGGTCGACGAGATCGGCGAGCCCGATGCCGTCCTCAACCACCTCGGTGGCGACTACACCGACCTGGGGCTGGAACTGCTCCGGCAGGGCGGTCGGATGGCCGTCTGTGGCCGCACTGCGGGCGATCGATCGACGATCGAGATCCCACAGCTGTATCTCGGACACAACCAGCTCATCGGCAGCACGATGGGCACCCAGCCCGATCTCGAAACGCTCGTCGCCCTCACGGCTGACGGAGCGATCGAGCCGGTCGTCGGCGACGAGTATGCACTCGACGAGACGGGCCAGGCGTTCGCCGATATGCAGCACCGGGATGCGTTCGGCAAGCTCGTCGTTCGGCCGTGATCGTGGTGTGGTGAGATTGTGACATATACTCCTGTAGAGTCGCGTCGAAACCCTGATCGCGCGGTCAGTACGTCTCGACGTTGAGGTCCTCGACTCGGGCAAACTCGTCGACGTTCCGGGTGAGTACACGCGCGTCTGCGCTCTCGACAGCGGTCGCCGCTGTCAATGCATCAATGTCGCCGATCGGTTCGCCCCGGTCACCGAGTGTGCGCTGGATGGACAGCGCTCGGCGTGATTCGGTACGACCGAGGGGGAGAACGACCATCGATGCGAGAATCTCGTCGAAACGGGTGTATTCACGCTCGTGGAGCCCGAGACCCGTTTCATACACTGTGAGCGGTGAGACGGCGACGGCGTCGCTCCCTCAATGAGATCGGCGAGTGCGTCCTCCGCTGTGTCGAGTTGATCGAGTAGGTCAATCAGAAACGTCGTATCGAGTATCATCTACTCCTCCGCGCGGTCGGTTCGCCGAGCGTCCATCCGATCGTTGAACTCCTTGCGGAACTCCCGCGAACGCCTCTTGATGCGCTCTGTGCCCTCGTCGTCGACGAGACCGACCAGCTCGCGGAGTGGTTCTGCGGACCCTCCCCGCGACCGCTCACTGTCGGTGCGCCACCACACGACTCTCCCAGCGGTCTTTCGTCGAGAGACACGTCTCTTTTCGTGCAACTCTGTGAGCTTTCGTCGGGCGGTCTCGCGCGAACATCCGAGCGCGTCGGCGACGTCGCCACTCGTAATGACTGGCCCCTCGACCTCGTTGAACACCTCGACCACGGACGGGAGCGTGATCGATTCGATGAACTCGCCCGAGTCACTTCGGTTGCGGCTCATACCATCACTACGTAACCGATTAACATACTCCTGTTGGCGTTCGCCACGAGATGTACACCAACAGATCTGTGACAGAGACGGGCCGACTCCCCGGGTACGGTCGTGCGGACAGAACGCGCCGGTGGGTGGGGCACCGACGCTGGCTGTCTCGTGGATCGGACAGCCATCAAACGCCGAGACCAGCGGTCAAGACTCCCGACGGTCGTACCGACATAATAGATCATCGTAGACGATCAGTATATCAACCCCGCTACACCTGCAGGTCCTGGTAGCTACCGCTGTGATATGGACTGTTCGTTCGAGTGTGTTTTCTGTGTCGGTGGCGATGACTGTTCTGTCAAGACCACCTATCTCTATTGGAAAACATACCGTAACTTTTTTTTAGTAAGGTGATGCCTAATGCAGTGATGCTACGCAGCGATGGGAATCGCGAGGGGGAGACAGTAGGGGATAACACGTCGCTTTCGGTCGATCGGCGATCGTATCTGAAGCTTGCTGGCGTTGCAGCCGGCTCGGCATCGATGCTTTCGGGCGCGGCGAGCGCGGCGTTCACGCGCCGGGGGATCAGATTCAAGCACACGGTCGATATGGTGGCGGATGCAGGCTGTGATCCGTCGGGCAACGAGCCCTGCGACAGCAAGATCCGGAACGCAGCTGACGACTACACGCTGTTGAAGTTCCCGCCCGGCGAGTACAAGATCACCGAGAAAAACGTTATTCTGAATACGACGAACCTCGGCTTCCTCGGGGAGGGCGACGTTCGGTTTACGGTCCCGGAGCGATACAACGAGAAGATGTTCGTCGTCGAGGACGGGACGGGGCTGCTCTTCGAGAACATCGACGTCGACCTGCGGGCGGCGGGGGCGACGCCGGGGCTCCATTTCGGTGTCGACGACGATCTCGAAGTCCACGACGTCGAGTATCTCGGACAGGGGATCCATCCAAACAGCGACCCACGAGGTGGCGGCAACGGCAACCCCGACGTCACCTATGCACTCTATCCGATCATTCGCTCGCCCGATGGGACGGGGACGGTCTCGAACGTCGTGGCGAAAAACGACGGGCTGATGGGTGCGTACAACCACGGCGACGGTCGCGTCGGCGTCTGGATCGGGCTCAGTCACAAGGGGACGGTCACGCTCAAGAACTGCCAGTTCGAGGGCTTTCCCAACAACGGCCTCTACTGCAGTCGGACGGGTGGTGCCGTCCAAGTCGAGGGTGGCGTCTTCCGGAACAACGACATCACACAGGTCCGGCTCAGCAGTAGTGACAGCTACGTGAAAAACGCGGTTATCGTGGCGGATCTCGACAACAGCGATAGCCCGAACCCCGGCGATACGCTCAACTCCCGCGGCGTGCGCTTCGAGGCCGGGAAGTTCGGCTATCGCGGTGCATCTGTTGAAAACTGCGACATCACCATCGCCTCGACCCCGCATTCGAGCGGCGGCGTCGTGGTCGGCAGCGACGGGGCCGATCACGCGATCCGGAACACGCGTATCAAGGTCGATGTCGATTCGATTCGTGGTGTCTACTCGAAGGCACCGGTCGGCTTCGGCAACCGTGGTCCGCCCCCGAAGCCACACGCGACGACGCTCGAAAACGTGAGTGTGACCGGGTCGGCGTCCGGTGCGGATGCGGTTCGTATCGATCAGCGTGACGATTCGGTGGTGAAGGGCTGTTGTATCGATCAGAACGGTGGTAATCGCAATGGCGTGCGACTGGTCGACTCAGACGGCAGCAAAGTAGTCAACAGTACGATCGACGTCAATGGGCAGCGTGTCGTTGAGGACAACTCGTGGGTCCGGACGCGCAATATCGATGCGAGTGGCTCCTGTCCGACGCCCGACAGCAATACAGGCGACCACGTGCTCTCGATACAGGGAACCGGATCGCGAGCCGATTATAGCTTTACAGTCACGAGCGATCTCGCGAAGAGTACGGCCAATGGCGGCACAACTGGTTCATCGATGACCGTTTCGGGATCGAGTGCAACGGGGTACGTCTGGGGTGGCACCGACAGCTACACGTTCTCCGGTGATCTCGAATCGTTCAATTTGGACGGTGAAGCAACGGTTACGATTGATGGCGAGCCAGCCCACGTCGGCCAGCGTCCCGATCACGTGCTCTCGATAGAAGGAACCGGATCGCGTACCGATTACAGCTTTACTGTCACGCGTGACCTCGCAGAGAGTACGGCCAACGGTGGAACGATCGGCTCTAGTACCGATGTATCTGGATCGAGTGCAACGGGATATGTCTGGGGTGGCACCGACAGCTACACGTTCTCCGGTGATCTCGAATCGTTCAATTTGGACGGTGAAGCAACGGTTACGATTGATGGCGAGCCAGCCCACGTCGGCCAGCGTCCCGATCACGTGCTCTCGATAGAAGGAACCGGATCGCGTACCGATTACAGCTTTACTGTCACGCGTGACCTCGCGAAGAGTACGGCTAATGGCGGCACAACTGGTTCATCGATGACCGTTTCGGGATCGAGTGCAACGGGATACGTCTGGGGTGGCACCGACAGCTACACATTTTCGGGTGATCTCGCTGCGTTCAATTTGGATGGAAGAGCAACGGTCACGCTCGATGGGAGGCCAGCGCATGTCGGCCGGCGTCCCGATCACGTTCTCACGATTGAGGGGACCAGCTCACATGCCGACTACACGTTCTCCGTTACAAATAACCTCGAAAAGAGTACCGCAAACGGCGGCACCACTGGCTCGTCCGATTCCATTTCAGGATCGAGCGCTACAGGATACGTCTGGGGCGGAACCGATTCCTACACGTTCTCAGGCGATCTCGAATCGTTCTCGCTTGACGGTAATGCGGATGTCTTCCTAAATGACGATCGGATCAGATAGGCCAGAGGATGAGTTACGGATGGAAAAACTCATATCGGAATCGGGGTGATTGTGGGTCGAATGGCTGAAAAACCCGACTCGGGAGTGACTTCGGCGCTCCGGTCGGTCACACGCGGTGTCGGGGCACAGCTTGCCGGGAAGGGAACGACGAGAATCCTCGGATTCATCACCACTTTTCTGTTAACCCGAACCCTTGGCACGAGCCTCTATGGCGTCTATTCGTTTGGAAAGACGTTGCTGTCTATCGCGGGGATCATCACGAATCTCGGAACAAACTTGTCGATAGTTCGATTCATTCCACAGTACGACGACCGCGCGGACCAGAACCGCGTGATCGGGCTGGCGTCTCTCACCACGTTGGTTGCAAGCCTCGTTGTTGGAGCCATATTGTACGCCACCGCCCCGACTCTGACGAGGCTGACATTGGATCAGCCGATACTCACCGATGTCCTGCGGGTACTCGCGTTCGTCCTCCCATTCCAGACGCTGAATGGATGCGTTGCGAGCGTCTTCCGGGCTATCGAACTCCCTGGCTATCAGGTCGTGACATCGAGTATCGGACGCCAAGTGTTCCGGCTCATCACGGTTGCAATCGCAGTGGCAATCGGTGCCTCGGTTGTGGGCATGGCCGCGGCGCTGGTCACCGCGTGGATTCTCGCGTTCTTCTTCGGGGTCGGACTACTGTTCTCTCGTACCGACTTCCGGCCGGGGATCAAAGGATCCCAGCCAGGGTTACGAGAGTTCTACAATTTTTCGCTACCACTCACGCTTGGAGACGTCGGCACAATGCTTCAAAACAGAGTCGACGTACTCATGGTTGGACTGTTTCTCTCCGGGAGTGCGGTCGGCATCTACAACCTTTCAACCGTGCTCTCGCAAGCTCTCAGATTGCCGCTCATTGGGCTCAACACGATGTTCCCGCCAATCGCTGCTCGGATGTACGGCAATGGCGAACTCGCAGACCTCGAAGCGCTGTTCACCCGGGTGACTCGCTGGTCGTTCACGCTATCATTGCTGCCGTCGCTCGGACTGTTGGTGTATCCAAGCGAAGTGCTGTCGATCTTCGGCCAAGATTTCGCTGCGGGGAGTGAAGTGCTCTCGCTATTCATCATAGCTAATCTGACGAGTACTGCAGTCGGTCCGAGCGGATATGTGCTAACAATGACCAATCATCAGTATCTCAGAATGGTCAACGAGTGGGGACTCGGAATTCTCAATGCAATCTTTAATTATATATTCATCACTCAGTTCGGTCTCATCGGCGCGGCACTCGCTACTGCTGGTACATTGACTTTTGTCAACATTGTTCGCGTAGTCGAAGTTTGGTACACAGAACAGTTGCTCCCCTATTCATCCAAATTCCTGAAACCAATCGCTGCCGGTTTCGTCAGTGTGGTAGTAATGGAAGGCTGGCGAATAATTTCGCCTCTATCGGGAGTTCCATTGTTGATTGTTGGCGCTGTTGTTGGCACAGTATCATTTGGAGTTGTCCTCATCATGACGGGAATCGAGGCAGAAGATAGGGAGTTCTTTCGAGAACTCATCCTCTGATCCGATGGTAGATTTGAAGATTAGAATTTATCCGCCTGTCGGCGCTGACTGATTCTGATAGCCAGTTACATCAACGGGACTAGTGATCATACGTATCCGAGTTCTTCGAGGCGGCTCTGGACTTCATCCGAAACATCAGTGTCGTCCGCAGCCGACGTAACTTGTTGTCGATTGATGGAATTCAGCAGTTCATCGAGTCGGTGAGATGCTTCGTCGTGGGACCACTGGCCAGTCACTTCAAGTCCGTCTTGGTGAGTTTCGTGAGCATACCCATCTGCGGAGACAATTGCGTCGAGTGGGCGATCCATCGGTTCGTATCTATCGCCGACACCAGCAGCCTCGAACCGCTGTCGACGTCCGGGAGCGAGACCGTGATACTCGACGAGCCTGTCACGTGGTTCTATCTCCCCCAAGAGATTCTGTCCACGCGAGTCAACGTTGCTACCAGCCATGTCGGCGACTGTCCGATGAACGTCAAGAATACTGACCGGAGTATTCACCGTCTTTGATCGAACGCCTTGGCCGGAGATGACGAGCGGGACATGCGTGAGCTCGGGATTGAGTCCATAAACGTGTGCCCAGAGCCCGTGTTCACCGAGATGTTCGCCATGATCGGCAAGCGTGATGACATAGTCGAATTCGTCCATAAGGTCGGTGTACAGATGTCGGTATGCGTTGGAGATGTACTGAGCACACTTGTCGTATGCACGTTTAATCATATCTAGATTGTCGACACGATCTGCCAGCCCGTCCTCTATTTCAGGTCCCAGGCTGTGGTCAGTCTCCCGGTATACTTTTGGTGGATTATATGGTTTATGCGCATCCATGATATTGATGAATGAAAACTCCCGATCACCGAAAGTAGTGTCCTGTACGCGATTCATAACCGCCTGTGTATCCATGAGTTCAGTAGTCTTGATTCGATATCCTTCCCTGAGCGACGGAACGACCGGGTATCCACCACGAAGACACTGTAGCAACCCGTTTACGTACTGTTTTGCACCGGTCGCTTCAGTCGTTTCCGCGAACCCCGACCAATCGAACACTCCTTCGGGGACCGGCTGGACCTCCCTTGCGCCTGGTCCGAAGCGCTCGTCGAAGCCGCGCTCCCATCCATCCCACACGTATATCTGCATATTGGTGGAGAACATCCGTGTCGTGTAGCCCTCGCGCTGGAGTGCTTCGGGAAGCGTTGCGCCGTCCCACTCAAGCGTCCGGGATTTATTCGTCGTGCCGACCTCACTTGGATACCGTCCGGTGAACAGCGAGGCATGGGCCGATCCGGTCCAGTGTGACGTCGAATATGCGTTCGTAAATCGAATCCCATCGAGCCAGGAAAAATACTTCTCGAATCGGTCGTATCGGAGCGTGTCAAGAACAACGACTGCGATGTTCGAAGAAGTCATTGCGACCGTTATTCATAGAACGGGAAAATACGTTTCGTTAGGTGAGGCGATATAATCAGCGCAGAAAGTCAGTAGTGACTTCACTACTGTATCACCCATACCAATCACATGTCGCTGGAGGTCAAAGTAGGACTCAGGACGAATTCACGTATGAATTCGTCGAGCAGCGATTCACTCTATGTAACCGAGATCGGCCAGCCGCTCTTCGACAACATCGTCGTCCACGGATGACTCGTTTTCCCCGTCACTCCGCTGAACCTCATCGAGTGGGTTGGTTTCGCTCTCTCCGACGACCGATTCAACACGGAACCACGGCACTGTCCGGGTATATTTGGAAGACTCTTCGTGCAAGTATCTTCCACCTTCGCCGAGGTGCTCGCCGTGATCGGCGGTCACCACGATCGGGCAATCAAGCGCTCGGATCAGACGCTGGACTTCGCTAAGCACGTATTCGAGGTTCGACTTGTACGCCCGTCTGATTTCGGCGTTGGTGAGATCGCCAGATTCGACTCTCGCGATCCACTGGTCAGTCATTCGATCCCCATCTGCATCAGCGCGCTCTCTAATATGCGCGTAGCCGCCCTCCAATGCGTCTGGCCGATAGTCGCCGACGTACGGAAAGTGCGGCTGAATGTAGTGAACGACCAGACGCGGGTGGTCGCTGTCCGCAGCCACGCGGAGTGCCGTCTCTGTAACCTCTTCGGCTGGGGTCGTTCCCAAATCATCATCCCAACCGCCCTCCCAGACGGGGATGACCTCTCTGAAGTATTGCTCTGGATTCGGGCCACTCGCCCGATTTTCGAAGTAAAAGTCCGACACCACTGGCGCAGCATTGACGTATGTCAGATCGTGGTATCTGTCCCACATATTGTGGATGTACTCGCCCGTCCAGCGGCCGCTGGACCAGACCGCCGAAAGATCGCCACCGAGAAAATCAGCATAGGCTGCTGCGAACATGTCATATCGACAGGAATCGAGGATTACGAGCGTGAATTCGTCCTGGTCGACGAACTCGGTGACTCGTGGTTTCTGGCGTGGAATCGAATATTTGCGCCGGAAGAGTTCTTCTCGTCCGCGTCGCGTCGCTGACGAGAGCTTCCGTCCGAGGTAGGACGGGACCTTTCCTGGGTTGTGTACTCCCCGGCGTACCAACGAGAATGGCGATTTCATCGGTGGAGAGTTCCGCCAAGACTCATTTCAACCCATCGTTTCAGCGATTAGTGTTGCGGTCTTCCGAGACTGCGTTTGTTGCTCGGGGAGTTGGTTCGCGATCTGCTCAGCGAGTTCATCACGATTGCTGAAGGCGTTATCAACCATCGTCGTCAGCGAGTCAGCATCCACAGCATTGATGTCACAGAGATAGTCTTCGAGACCGAACTGTCGCATCAACCCCTTGGTTTTGAATTCATAGGCGATAGCAACGACAGGTGTCTCGGCCAACATCGCGAGAATGTTTGAGTGCATCCGCGTACCGATGTGAAGATCCATTTGACCATACCTGTCCCGTAGTTCGTGAGTGGTGTATTCCTGAGTATCGACCGAAACCCGGTCAGAGCCACCGTGACTCATTTGATCAATGATCGACAGCGCCGGAATACGGTCGTCTGTATGGTATCCTGCCCATCCCGTACACGTTGACAGGAACCGTACATTGGCGTCGTGTTCATCGATGAGCCAGTCGGCGGTTTCGGCTATCACCCGTTCGTAGGCGTCCTGTCCCCCCTCTCGGTCGATGTACCCCCACGTCCGAACGGAGATACTGACCGCAAGGGCATCGGACGATGCTTTATCGGGCCCATTCTCGGTTATACGCTGGATCGGCTTCGGTTCTGGAGGGTCATCAGTCATTGTGAACGCTGCATCGGCGGTGAACTCGATCGGTGTCTCGGTCACGCCGATGTCCTCAAGTAGCGACTTCGATTCCGCATCACGTGTTGTGATGAGGTCGACGCGGTTGAGTACCCAGCACGCCCGCGAGCGCACCGTCTCGTTCTCGAATGGGCCAATCGTCTGAGCATAGAGTGCGACGGTTTTTCCGAGCGCTTTGGCGAATAGAAGCTCCCACAGGACGGCATATTTATCCGGGAAATAATTTCCAGTCAAAAACATCCCGCCAGTGCTGATCACGAGGTCGGCATCGTGGTATGGTTGTAGTTCGAGCCAGTCATCAATCGCTTCCGCTTTGGGCGGTTTCAGACCAACCCTTCGTAGCGGGGCAGTAGCGAGGAGATATGCGCCAGCAGCGTTTTTCTTGTAGGCTGTTCGACTGAATGGAGTCGTTCGCTGCTTCACAGCATCGACACCGTTGATGGTTCGCGCAGCGTGGGGGTACTCGGTCGCGACCGTGATACTTGCATCTGGAAATTGTTCTCGGAGGGCCACCAATTCGCCTTCGAGGATAGCCGCATCACCACGGTTCGACGCGCAGTGGTAGTCCGTAATGAGAATATTCATGTCATCAATTCATAAGTTGCGCGTAAATGAGTTTCGATACGCTATGGAATTGTATGGCTGCAATCTGCTTAATGGTCCAATCATGTTGTCCTTTTCCTTTCAATAGAATTTTTCATCCCATATTTTAGATAATATATAATATTGGGGCTTTAGACTGAGGTTGAATTTTATTGTATCGATTTCTGAAACGAGGAAAGCAATTTCTCGACAGCTATTTCGAGGCCAAACTTCTCGCGGATCGTCTCGCGTGCGTTGTGGCCCATCTCCATTCGAGCGTTCGCGTCCGCCAGCATGGTTGCAATCGCCTCGGCAAGTGCGTCAGCATCACGTGGTTCGACCAGCAAGCCGTTGGTTTCGTCGTCAATCATCTCGGGAATCCCGGTCACAGTCGTCGAGATGCATGGTGTTTCCATCGCCATCGCTTCTTTGATGGCGACCGGCGACCCGTCACGATCTCCGTCGGTGGCGATCACACACGGGAGGATGAACGCAGCGGCCTCGTCGTACTCCTGCCGAAGACGCTCGTCGCTCACGTTCCCGAGAAACGTCACCCGGTCCGCAACGCCCAGCTCGTCCGCACGCTGGCGAAGCATCTCCTCGCGTTCGCCGGTCCCGACGATGTGGTATTCGGTGTCCGGGTTGGTTTCGGCGAGACGAGCAACCGCCTCGATTGCGTAGATAATGCCTTTCTTCTCGACCAAACGGGCAACGGTCAGGAGCCGGTTCGGTACCTCTCGGTCCGTGGGCTCGAATTTCGAAACCCGTGCCGTCGCCGGAACAACATCGATCGGTCTCGTGACACCGAACTGCTTGCGGAGATACGATCGGTTGTATCGAGAGGGGACGATTACACGGTCGGTCCGGTCGAACAGTATCCCGAGTTCGTGTGGATCGGGGTCAGCGAACAGTCCATACGCGTGGGCAGTTACAGTACAGGAAACTCCAAAATGGGCAGCCGCGTAGGTCGCGGCGATTTTGTCTCGGCGAGCGAAATGGCTGTGAATATGGTCGATCGGTTTATCGAGATCGTCTACGAACTCGATATGCTGCCGAGCGAAATTAAGAGTTCTAATGTGATCTTTTGGATGATCATAGTACAAAGACCGACCCAAAACACGACTATTGAGCAACTCGGATGTGACTAATTTGGGAGCGTCGGATATTGTCGTTTGTTCGGCGTAGCGTACCGGTACACCAAGATGCTGATGTTCCTCGTGATGGATTTTATCATTCGGGTTGTGATAAGAGAATACAGAAACGTCGTGACCTCGCCGCGTTAGCTCATCAATCTCGTTTAGCACAAAACTCTCCGAGAGCTTCGGAAAGCTACTAAGGGAGTACAAAACGTGCATCCGTTGATGATATCTGCTGTGGCTATCCTCTTTAAGCAACTGATTTTCTATTTTGTGGTGGTTGGGTGCTATTTGTGGAATTTTGATACTGCCAATCAGAACCGACGGTTTTAGGCTGGCAGATGATACCCTCTACAATAGTGACCCGTCAAGACGAACACTCAACAGCGGACCCGAAATTTTCAGTCGTCATCCCGGTGTACAACGATACCGACGGAATCCGGCTGACCTTAGAATCGGTGACCGGACAGACTTATCCGACTGACAACTATGAAGTCCTCGCTGTGGATAATGGGTCCGATGACCGGACCCGTGATGTCATTGAAACCTATAGCGAACGCTATCCTGCTCTAGTGAGTCGTCAACTATAAACTGAAAATGCTATCTTACTGCGCATCAATACGGTATGGCAATGAGCCAGTCAACGTACCCGATCGAGCTGACCGAAGAAGAACGCGACACTCTCAACGCGATCACATCCCACGGCGTTCACCGAGCACAGAAGATTACTCGTGCGCGCATCCTACTCCAAGCAGACGACGGCAAGAGTGACTCGGATATCGCCGAGTCACTCGGCTGTAGCCCAGCTACAGCGTGGCGAACCCGGAAAAAGTTCCACGAACGCGACCGGCTTGATGCCATCGAACGCAAAAATCCTGACCGCACCTACGAACGCAAACTCGACGGTGAGGACGAAGCTCATCTCATTGCCCTTGCTACCAGCGAGCCGCCCGACGGGCGCGCTCGCTGGACGCTCCGTCTTCTCTCCGACAAACTTGTTGTCCTCGACGAGATCGATCACGAATCAGTCTCTCACGAAACCGTGCGTCAAGTCCTCAAAAAAACGAGCTACAGCCTCACCGATCCAAGCAATGGGTGATCCCGCCAGAGCAAGACACCGAGTTCATCTACCACATGGAGGACGTCCTCTCACTCTACCGCGAACCATACGACCCAGACCGGCCTCTCGTTTGTTTCGACGAGCATCCCAAACAGCTACTCAAGCAGGTCGAGCAACCGCGCCCGGCTCAGCCGGGCACGGTTGCCCGCGAAGACTACCAGTACGAGCGTAACGGCACCAAGAACCTGTTTCTGGCCTCCGAACCGCTTGCCGGCTGGCGAGCGGTGAGGGTCAAAGATCGCCGAACCACTGAAGACTGGGTTCACTTCATGCAGCACCTCGTTGATCAGCACTACCCGGATGCGGACTGCATCCGGGTGGTGCTGGACAACCTCAACACGCACAAGCCGGCAGCCTTCTACGAGTATTTCGATCCAGCTGAAGCACGGCGGATACTCGACAAGCTCGAATTTCACTTCACGCCAGTACACGGTAGCTGGCTCAATATGGCGGAAATCGAGTTCAATACGCTCCAGCAGCAGTGTCTCGACAGACGCATCCCCGACGCGGCGACGCTCCGTCAGGAGGTCGCCGCGTGGAAGAAGGAACGAAACAGCGATGATACCGACATTGACTGGCGGTTCACGACCGACGATGCCCGAATCAAACTGAAGCGGCTATATCCTTCAATTGACGACTGACAGCACACTAGTTACGCTGCTCGTTGAGGATGAGATCCAAGGGTCCTATGCCGCTCGTAACAAGGGGGTGCGACAGGCAAAGGGCTCACTGATCGCGTTTATCGATGCCGATATGACCGTTCGCGCGGACTGGCTCGAATCGCTTGCTCTCTCACATCGCAAACATGGATGGGACTACGCCGGCTGTGAGATGGCCGTATACACTGAGTGTGACACCTGGACTGCCAGGTATGATAAGACTCTCTATGGATTTCCCGTCGAGAAGTATCTAAAAGAGCGTAATTTCGTCCACACCGGCTGTTTGACGACAACACAAGATGTATTCAACACCGTAGGGCTGTTTGACACCCAGATGACCTCGCAGGGAGACCACGAGTTCGGGGAGCGTGTATCTGATGCCGGATTTAATCAACAATTCATCTCTGAAGCAGTGATGTATCATCCGGCACGTACAAACCTACATACGTGGCTCAAGAAACAATCTCGTATTGGGCGTGGGGCCACAGAGAAGCGCCGACTGCATCCGGAGATTGTATGGGGATCTACATTATCGAATCCCCGCCGCTTTCTCCCGCCTCACCCTGGTCGTTTCCACGAACGACTTACGGATGCAGTTGACGATCCCACGCTGGCTGAAAGTATTGCATTCTACGCACTCGACACCGCTAGCAAGTATGCCCGGACTGTAGGTAGTCTCCGTGAACAATATCGAGCGAAATTCGAGAAACATACCAAAGGAACAGATGGCACAAGGTGAAGCGAGCTCAACTGAATTCGTTGGCCGGTTATTCTGAAACCGTCCAATTCATGTATCCGGCTCATGCAGGTGGCCTATGAACGGTCGACGCCAAGCTATCGTCCTTGCAGCCGGACAGGGCAAACGACTCCGTCCGCTTACTGACGAGACACCGAAAACGCTACTGAATGTCGGCGAACACGCGATCCTCGAACACATCCTTCAAGCGCTCGAAACGACGGGCTACGAGCGAGTAGTGGTGGTCACGGGCTTCGGTAACGAACAAATCGAGACCCACTGCCAGCCGCGTGAAGAGCTCGATGTCGAGTTCGTTCACAACGACCAGTTCGCTTCGACCAACAACATCTACTCGCTCTGGCTCGCGAAGGAATACGCTCTTGACGGGTTCACTCTTATCAATTCAGATACCATCTTCTCAGCAGCCAGCCTCTCCGAACTACAGGACACATCGGGGAGCGCGCTGCTCGTCGACACAGAAAAGGAACTCGACGACGAAGAGATGCAGGTCGCGTTCGGATTGGACACAATTAGCGACATCAGCAAGGAGATCGATGGCGACGGCGAGTACATCGGTGTTGCAAAGTTCACCGCCGAGCACGCAACGACGTTGTTCGAACACATTGAGGAGTTCATCGAGCGTGATGCCGTCAACGACTGGTACGAGGCAGCGTTCGATCGCCTGTTCGACGATGCGGATGTCGGGTTCGTTCGTATCGACGAGTCGTGGGCCGAGATCGACACCCCCGACGATCTGGAACACGCCAGAGAACAGTGGTAACGCTACGAGGAGTGATCGAGCGCCTGTTCGACGGCGTGAAATACGCGCTGCTTGGCGGGCTGTTCGTACTTTCGTATCTCTGGCCGAGAGACGAGTCGCTGTGGGTGTTCGGTGCGAAAGGCGGGACAGCGTTCGTCGACAACTCGAAATATCTGTACCTCTACACGGCTGCGGAGCGCGAACACATTCGCCCAGTCTGGCTTTCGAAAAACGAGACCGTTATCGAGGAGCTGCAAGCAGCAGGATACGAGGCGTACCACACGGATTCCCTGCGTGGAATTTACCTCAATCTCAGGGCAGGGTTTGTCTTCGTCAGCGACGGCGTGGCGGACACGAACCGATGGTGTTTCGGTGGTGCAACGGTTGTCAACTTGTGGCATGGGGTCGGCTTGAAGAAAGTCCGATGGGATAGTAACACCACGACCGGTCCACTATTCGGGAAACTGTTTGACTGGCCCATATACAGACTATTCAAACGGTGCGATTGGTTCGTGGTGACGAGTGAGGCGATGGTTGAACCGTTTGCAGCGGGTCGCCGACAGCCTACAGATCGGATTCTCACGACTGGCTATCCGAGAAATGATTTTCTGGAAGACATCGTTCCAGGCCACAGTCTCGCGGCCGAAACCAAGGTGTACGAGCAGTGCCGACAACTATCGGAAGACGGAACAATGTTCCTCTATGTTCCTACCTATCACACTGAAACCGGCGAACGTATCGAAGACCATCTTAGTCTGCTGGAGCTCAACGCACTGCTGGCCGAAATCGACGCATATCTGATCGTCAAGCTACATCCTCACGATGAATTCGACGTCGATAGTACGAAGCTATCGAGAATCACCACGCTCCCGTCGACAATCGATATCTATCCGCTGTTGAAATACACTGACGCACTGCTCACAGACTATTCATCGATCTATTTCGATTATCTTCTGCTCGATAAGCCGATCGTGTTCTATCCGTTCGATCTCGAAGAATATCGGCAAGAGCGTGATTTTTTCCTTGATTACGAGCGAGTCACGCCCGGTCCAGTGGCCACTGATTTCGATGAATTGTTAGAGCATCTGAACGAAGTGGCTGAAGTGGATACGTTTGCGACGGAACGTCAAGTAGTGCGTGACGAATATCTCCAGCAGCCGATCGAAAGCCGCTGCAAAACCATTTGTGATCGGTTCGATGCGACATGCGACTGAGCTGCGAGCGCGGAGAGTTATAAAAATCCGCTCAACGTTGGGGACCGAAACGATATCCTTTTGGACGCGATTCGAGCAGATACGCCCGTGTCGCACTCACCAATGAAAGTGTGCTTTCTGATCAACGGACTCGGGCCAGCTGGTGCAGAAACGCTACTGCTTGATATCGTTACCCATACCGATGCTGACGCTGATATCGATTACACTGTTTGCTTCCTTGAAGGAGAGGACACGCTTGTTCCGGAGTTCGAGAACACGGGTGCCCGCGTCGTCGACTTCGAGGCGAAATTCAAGTTCGATCCACGAGCGATGTGGCGACTGGCTCGCTTCTTTCAGCGCGAGGAATTCGACATATTGCATACTCACCTTCCCTATTCACAGACTCTTGGACGAATATTCGGACGGCTTGGTGGTCAGACAACAGTAGTAAGCACTCAGCATGACTTTCGTAATAAGTACCATCCTGTTACACGTACCCTTGAACGAGTGACGCGACCTCTTGATACGATGACTGTAGCTGTTTCTCGCAGCGTTGAACGAGATTTCACCGGGGAATCGCATCTCTACCCGGATCATGGCGATGGTTGGTGTACGATTCACAATGGGATTGGTGTGGACAATTTCTCAGAATATTTAGAACAATCTAACAATACGTTAGTATACGATGAGTGGGAGATTGGCCAAGGGCCAATATTCATGACTGCTGGGAGATATGTTTCCCCAAAACGTCAGGACGTTCTTATTCGAGCGATGAAACGCGTCACTGAAAAAATCCCTGACGCTACATTGCTCGTAATTGGCTGGGGACCGCTTGAAGACGAACTTCGGGAACTCGTACGCAGGTGCGGTCTAGAAGGAAGCGTGCATATAACTGGTCGAGTCCCGAGCGTGGAACCGTATTATGCCGCAGCAGATGTGTTTGTTTTCCCGTCAGAGCGCGAATCATTTGGTATTGTTCTATTAGAGGCAATGGCTGCTAAACTTCCTATCGTTGCCACCAATATCCCTGGCCCGCGTGAAGTGGTCGATAATAATGAGACTGGTTTGCTTGTTCCGGCTGGTTCGCCGGAAGATCTTGCTGAGGCGATGATTGAATTTCGATCAGAATCGAAGCGATCTGCGTTTGGACGCCAAGGTTACGACCATGTTCTCAACAATTTCGACATCGGACAAACTGTATCATCTTATCTACAACTCTATGAAAAATTACTACAATCTTATGAGAATAGTGAGAAAAACCAATATACTAATTAAAACTCAGGTAGTGAAATGGTGATAGTCGCTGTATTGCTGAATGCATACGCATTCGTTAATATAAAACTTTCGAATCGAGTAAATATGAAGAGAACCATTCCACAATGCCAACAGCACCGAACAGATAGACTACCCAAATGAACATCTGGCGATGACGTACAGCTGTTCCGACATTTGCAGTACCAAGGCCAAATAGGATGCTTCCGGTAATCACCCAGACTCCGAGTGCTACCCAGCCTGTAGATACCCGCCAATCCAATTGGTGAGCGAGTAGTGAGCGGATACCACGCACAGCGGCGACGGTGAATGCAACATTTCCGAGAGCTTCGGCTGCAACCACTACATCGGCGGCTGTACCAACCATCCATGGGAATGGAGTAAACAGAAAGTAGACCACTGCGACAGGTGCGAATGCGAACATCCGGAGTGGTTGCCGAAACGTCACGCTAGCGAGGTAAGCGGTTCGACCAACTGCACGTTCGGAATGGAGGAATGACAAATAGCGGGCAGCCCGTTTGGACACCTGCCATATTCCATAGAGGAAAGCTATAGAAAGAGCACTTGTTCCGACCCAATGAGTGTGGAGCCGATCACGTACATCCCCGTCCGTCCTTGCATCGAGATAGACTACCGCGGCAGCGCTGATCGCGAGTGCCTCAAGTATCCATAGTTCCCATCGCAGGAGTGGCAACATGATAAGTCCTGCCCCACAGAGGGCGATACGGCGCGCTTGCGAGAGTGACGAAGGACCGATGGCAAGACGGACGACGCTCGTCAGCAGAAATAACACTGCACTTTCACGCAAAACCGTTGATTCGACGAGGACGAAACTCGGGTATACAGCTATTGGGACCGCGGCAAGAAGCCCTACCCACCGAGAACGAAGGAACCGACCCAGAGTAAAAACGTTCCAAACAGCAAGGACACCGAGAGCCGCGAGGCTGATGCGGGCATAGACATCACTTGGCCCCCACAACAGATAGGCCGGTGAGAGTACTAGCCCCCAAAAGTTATACACATTAACGATGCCGCCGAGAATATCCAGCGGCGGTGAGAACAACAGCCCTGTTTGTGGATTACCTGCCAGAATTGTCATCGCAGTGTGGCTGGCGTGGCTAGCTATTCTCGGAGCATCGTTCAGTGCATAGGGGTTGATATCGAAAGTCGCGAGACCAACGCCAAGGAGCCGGGCGAGCGCCGCGACTGCAAGGAGAACAAACTCTGGAAGAGGGCCTGATCGAGTGGATTGCATGGATGTGATTGTGTTTTTTCTGATGGTGGAATATAGTCTTTGAACTATCTATACAATCCGTGGCTGGACTTCTATCACGATTTGGGTTAGTGTATACTGGTGCCAGAAACCACTGCCTTTGGAACAGCAGTAAGAGTACAGTGAGATTGTAGCGATCACCTCACAGAGACGGTGCAGACACCAGGCATTGGGAGAACACACGAGATGCCTGAGTTTGAGTGTACTGTGTCTAACCAATACGGGATTCATTGTTGAAATGGTCAGGTAAATATTCGTATGATACCCCATCGCCACGCTTCGGATGATCTAAACCGCAATATAATCGCATTTTCATCCTGTTGCGCGTATCCAATCGCGAGTGCACTGGCAAACGATATCGGTGCAAGACCAAATATTGTCCCCGTTTCAAATACAAAGAACACGAGCGCCGCGACTACGAGGGCGAGAGTTGTTGGATCGGATGCCCTCAGTGCAACACGTAGCGCACTCATACTCAAGAAGAGGTAGCCGACACCCCCGACAATTCCTCCCATGAAAAACATCCGGATATAGCTGTTGTGGGTACTGAAGCCAGAATATTGTGATTCGGGCGACAGAAACGACTTGAGAACGTCTGCACTAGCACCTGGCCCCCATCCAAATGCCGGGCGTTCGATGGTGGCTCTGAGGGCCGCCGCCCAGAGTTCAAACCGACCACTAAAATCAACATTGATGGTGGCTGCAACAACAATAACTGCTACGATAGCAACTAACCCGCCGAGTGTAGCAATTGCCGTTATCTGTGGATTGGTTCTATGTGCAACAACAAGCACTCCACCACCTGCTAACAGTGCGAGAAGCGCTGCTCGTGATCCCGAGATGACGACCACGATAGCACAAATAATTCCGAGAATGGCGGCTGCACCACGATTTGATGCTGTATTCTCCGATTGATGATTGAATACGATCCCGCCAGCTGCAAGTGTTCCAAGAAGGGCAACATTTGCGAGTATATTTGGATTCTTGAACAATGAGAGTGGGACACCATAACTGATGTCGATAATCGATACTCGGCGATAAATTCCTAGTGGACCAACAGGACCGATGATTGCTGTGATAATACCAAACGCTCCAAATCCAGCTGCAATTACCACTAGCGAGCGGTAAGCAGTCCGTCGTGGAATTATCGATGGGAGAACGAACATCGTAGCACCACTGAAAACAATGAACGCACCAACACGTAATATTCCGCCGACCGTCGGTGAGCGGACGAGTCCAACGAAGAGTGCAAACCATACCGTGGCAGTTCCGATAAGGATTCCCGGTCGAGCCGTTATCGCGAGATTGCTGCGAGTCCACAGAGCATACACGAATACAATAATAAATACGAGTGAAAATATAATATATGACGTTGTTTGAGGTATCTCCGGAATGACCGTTATTGAGGAGGTCAGGATGAGTGCAGAGGCAGCCGCAAGCGAATGGCGCACGCAACTGCCTTGTTCCACTCCGTCAAAAAACATTCTGATCGGCTGTTCCGGATCCTGAATCGATAGGCAGCAAAAAATACGAACCGAACATACAACACAGTGACTATCCTTTTTACAGAGCTGAACATATCTTCACCTGTCGCTGGATTCCGTGATTTCGTTCGCTACTCACAGCACATAATGACCGTATTGCGACAAAGATGACTTAACTAAATAGCGCCGTCTGTTGCTACACAATTCCTTGAGAATACGTTCAGCAACTCTTATAGGTAGAACCGGTGTACCGACCGGAACGATAACCGACAATGAGCGTCTCCAAAGCGATTGCTGGTCTCCGGAAAAGATTTCCTTACAGATTCGATGATCTCGTCCATGGCCTCCAACATCCTCGTGAAGTTGCATCCGAGCTGAACCAGCTGTACAACCATTGGCGAGCAGGACAAGCCTACAATCCCGCGGGAACTGACGTCTTTGAGGAGGACTGGGATAACCTCCTCATCCTCGACGCCTGCCGCTACGACGAATTCACTCGCCGTTCGAATCTTCCCGGTACCACTGAGCACCGCATATCGCGCGGAAGTACGAGCCCGGAGTTTGTCCGAGGAAACTTTGGCGGAAAGCGTCTGCACGATGTCGTCTACGTGACCGCCAACGATTGGTATGCGAAGACCAAAGACGACATCGACGCGGAGATCCATGCCCTCGATTTCGTTGACCGCGACTTGTTCGACGGACGAACATCACACCCAGAGACAGTCGCCGATGCTGCACGTAAGGCTGCGGAAGAATATCCTGACAAACGCCTCGTCGTCCATTTCATGCAGCCGCATCACCCGTTTCTCGGCCCGACCGCGGAGCGGTTCGACCACACTGCGAAGCATTTCATCGACGGACGCTTCGGTGATACGATCCGAGAAACCGATGTGACCCACGCGGACGTGATGCAAGCCTACCGCGAAAACCTCGATATCGTTCTGGAAGAAATCGAACCACTCCTCGATGATCTTCTCGGGAAAACCGTTGTGACCGCTGATCACGGCGAGCTCCTCGGCGACCGCGAGCGACCGATCCCGGTGACACTCTATCGCCATCCCGAAGGCGTCTATGTTGACAGCTTGGTCAAAGTCCCCTGGCATATCTATCAGAACGGCGAACGGAGGGACATCATCGCCGAACAACCGACGGAGACGACGGACGATTTCGATATCGAACAGATCGAGCAGAACCTTCGAGATTTGGGCTACAGAACATAGCATGTCTGATAGCCACAGCTCATCTCTCGCGGATGCGAATATTCTCCAAGTTATCACCCGCTCCGATTGGGGTGGTGCGCCGCTCGTCGTCAAACTTCTCGCAACCCGCACCGAGGCAAATACGGCAGTCGCTTGCGGTACCGGTGGCAGATTGATCGACGAACTCCAACAGGAGAACGTTCCCGTGTTTGAGCAGCCGTCACTGCAAAGCCCACCAGATCCAGTGGCCGACACACGTGCGTTCGCCGATCTGTACCGTCTGTTCCGGCGCGAATCGTTCGATCTCGTTCACTGTCACAGTACGAAGGCTGGATTGCTGGGACGGCTCGCCGCGAGACTCACAGGGACACCAACCATTTTCACCGTTCATGGCTGGGGATTCTACAACACGGGCTACGATCGCGCCGCGCCAGTCATCGCGTACGGCGAACGTGCGCTCGCACGAATCACGGATGCTGTCGTCTGTGTTGCGGAAAACGATCTCGTCGAAGGACGAAGTCGTGGCATCGTAGAACATACAGAAACGACCGTCATTCACAACGGAATTCCATCGCTTTCGAGTCCACAGAACCGTCTAACTCTCTCCGAAGAGGCTGATATCGAACCGGATTCGCTCGTTATCGGTGCGATAGCGAGGCTTGATCCAGCGAAAAACCCGATCGAAATACTTCGAATCGGTAGCGAACTCCAGCAACGAGGTCACGAGATAGAACTCGTCATGATCGGCGATGGACCACTTGCTGAGAAATGCGAACGATACGCTGATGAGCATAATATCGACGTTCATTTTCTCGGATTTTATATGCGCGCACGCGAACTCCTCGAAGATTTCGATGTATTTCTCATGCCATCTCGGTTTGAGGGATTCCCGATCACCGTGCTCGAATGCCTCCACGCCGGTGTTCCGGTCGTCGCCTACGACGTTGGCGGAATAGCGGAAGCAGTTACCGACGGCGAAACCGGGTTTGTGATTCCATCTGGCAACCAGGAGGCGTTCGTTGATCGAGTTGAGAAACTTGTCGCTGATCCCAAACGTCGCAAGGCAATGAGTGCACACGCTGAGACGGTCGCACAGTCTCACTATACAGCCAAGCGAATGGTAGCTGACTACGAACGTGTTTATAATAGTGTGATTGGCACTACGTAAAATACACACGATAAGTGTTCGTCTACCCAAGCACCAACAACATTGACATTCGAAATGCCATATGAATACATAATATATCACATCTGAAAAGATAACACTATCAACATAAAGATTTATTCCATTATATGCTCAGTACCACTTATGGATGATGATCTGTCTTTCGATAGACGGCGATTCTTGAAGACAGCAGGTTTCTTTGGTTTGCTTGGCGGGGCGTCAACGATCAAAGCTACCGCTTTGCCGTCAAACGGTAAACAGAATGAATTGCTTATCGGAATCAACCCGACGGCGAACTCCGCTCGGACAGCCAAACGCGCGCTACCAACCGGGGCTCGAATCATCAGCCAAAACACCACTCTTGGCTATGTGCGGGCTGAACTACCGGAACAGGCATCTGTGGCCTCAAAGTCCCGAACCACTAGCAGAGTTGCTAGTCGGCCAGGCGTTGAGTACGCCGAACCAAACGTGATTTACGAGGCGGCCCTTGTTCCGAACGATCCTCGCTTCGGTGATCAGTACGCATCAAAGACAGTAAATGCACCTGATGCGTGGGACACAACCCTCGGCGATGCTGACGTCACAATTGCTGTCGTTGATCAAGGAGTTAAGTACGACCACCCGGATCTTGAGGATAACATTGCGAGCAACGTTGGCCGGGATTTCGTCAATAATAGCGGTGATCCGTATCCCGAGGTACTTGCGGACGAACATCACGGCACCCACGTTGCGGGTATTGCGGCCGCTGGGACCGACAACGCTACTGGCATCGCGGGCGTCAGTAACGCGACGTTGCTCAGTGTTCGTGCACTCAATGAAACTGGATCAGGATACTCCTCCGATATTGCCGACGGAATCCAGTGGGCTGCGGACAACGGTGCGGACATCATTAACCTCTCACTCAGTGGTAGTGGAAATTCTGCGACGCTGCAAAAGGCTGTTACCTATGCCCACGAGAAAGGCGTGCTGCTCGTCGCTGCCGCGGGTAACGACTACAGAGGTCCAGTTAGCTATCCAGCGGCCTACGACGAATGTATCGCTGTCTCAGCACTTGATCCTGATGGTAGCCTTGCGTCCTACTCGAATACAGGCTCTCAAGTTGAACTCGCTGCGCCGGGAACGAACCTCCTTTCGACGTGGACTGATAACGACTATGCGACGCTCTCTGGCACATCGATGGCAACACCGGTTGTCGCAGGAATTTCAGCGTTAGTGCTGTCCCAACGTGATTACTCAACTGGACAGCTCCGTACCTATCTCAAGGACAACGCAGTCGACAGCGGCCTGGCTAGTAATGAGCAGGGTGCTGGTCGAGCAGATGTGGGTGGACTTTCACATTCATCGGAGAATATCATAAGCATCGACGGGTCCGGACGGCATACAGACTACAGTATTACTGTCTCAGGGGATCTCGCAAAGAGCACTGCGAACGGTGGGACGATCGGCTCTAGTTCCGAAATATCGGGATCGACCGCCACGGGGTATGTCTGGGGTGGCACCGACAGCTATGCCTTCTCCGGCGAAATCATTAACCTCGATATCGGTACCGGTGCCGATGTCTTTATTAACGGCGAACGGACCGATCCCAATCAGTACGCCGGTAACATCCTCTCGATCGAGGGTCAGGATTCACGTGCTGACTATACGTTCTCCATTTCAGGTAAAATCACAAAGAGTACTGCGAATGGCGGAACGATCGGCTCCAGTTCCGATGTGTCGGGATCGACCGCCACGGGCTACGTCTGGGGTGGCACCGATAGCTACGCCTTTTCCGGTGATATTGAATCATTCAATCTCGATGGAAAAGCTAACGTCACCCTCAACAACGAACCGGCTCATGTCGGTCGACGACCTGACCATATTTTCTCGATCGAAGGTCAAGGCTCACGTGCCGACTACACACTCTCTGTCACAGAAGACCTCTCGAAGAGCACTGCGAACAACGGAACGATCGGCTCCAGTTCCGAAGTGTCGGGATCAACCGCCACGGGCTACGTCTGGGGTGGCACCGACAGTTACGCATTCTCCGGGAAGATCGCCTCTCTCAGCCTTGACGGTGATGCGTCGATATATCTTGACGGTCAAAAGATCAATCCCACGCAGTTCTCCGATAATATCCTCTCGATCGAGGGTCAGGATTCACGTGCCGACTATACGTTCTCTGTCTCAGGTAAACTCACAAAGAGTACTGCGAACGATGGAACGATCGGCTCCAGTACCAAGGTATTGGAATCGACCGCGACTGGTTACGTCTGGGGTGGAACCGATAGCTATGCCTTCTCTGGCAATATTGAATCATTCAATCTCGGTGGCGACGCTGAAGTCTTCCTCAACGGCAAAAGAATAGATCCTGCCGAATATCTTGATAACATCCTCTCGATAGAAGGTCATGGTTCCCGCGCTGACTATACATTCTCTGTCTCAGGAGACCTCGCAAAAAGCACGGCCAACGGTGGAACGACCGGTTCCAGTTCCGAAATATCGGGATCGACTGCTACGGGCTACGTCTGGGGTGGCACCGACAGCTATGCCTTTTCCGGCGAGTTGCGTAAGATTAATATCGATAACGATAGCACGATTCACCTTAATGGTGAAGAACTGAATACTGAGTCGCCGTCTGTCGCTATCTACAGCGGCCTCTCCGACGCGGATTTTAGCACCGTCGATCAGATGGAAACGTGGCAGAACACCGGCTACGATGTCCAGAACTTGTTCGTTCCGTGGAATCCCAACAAAGGGCATATGAACTGGCTATTTGATCATATTCTTCCGAGGATCTGGAACGCCGGACGAACACCACTGATCACGTGGGAACCGTACACGCCCGGCGCACGAACTGCCTCAGTCGATACCCAGTCACTCGTTGAGCAAAACGAATATGACACCTACATCGAGAGTCTTGCCGACACCACACCGAACAATATCGAAGTTCGCATCGGCAACGGTGACTACGACCGATACATCGACCGCTGGGCAGGCCGACTGCGAGATTCCCTCTCGAAATCTAGCGGCCGACGAGCGTATCTCCGACTCGCTCACGAAATGAACGGCGACTGGTATCCATGGTCACCGACCGTCGGCAATTCTAGCCCTCGGAGCTACGTCAAGATGTGGCGACACGTCCACAACCGATTCGACCGGCAGGGCATCGGCGACGACCTCCAGTGGATGTGGTGTGTGAATGCCGAGGACGTTGGCTCCCACAGTGCCGAACAACTGTTCCCAGGCAACCGATACGTCGACTGGCTTGGTCTCGACGGCTACAACTGGGGTCGTAGCAAGAGTTGGTCGAGCTGGGATTCGCCCGAGAGCATCTACGGCGGCATGCTCGATCGGCTTTCTGGTCTCTCGAACAAGCCGGTCTGTGTCGCGGAATTCGCCTCTTCCTCGAAGGTGAACGGTGGCCACGATCCGCGGCGCAAAGGAGAGTGGATTCGCGACGCGCTCGCATACTTCGAGAATCGCGGCGTCGATATGTGGTGTTGGTTTAACGAGGACAAAGAGACCGACTGGGCAGTCTTCAACGGGGAGCGTGGTACTGAGCGACTTAGTCACAACGGTAGGCAGGTCAATGCATACAGTGCCTATCGCGAAGCGATCGATACGTACGCGACTATCGGCGGTGCGGCGACAGCGGAAGCAAATGCTGCAGAACAGGCCGTCAGTGACGATTGAACCGACCGCAGACGGGCTAAATCTGCCATTCTGGAGCCACAGACGCTCAACTGATTCGAGTGGCTTGCCAATTATCGTTCTCACGGAACGTTTCTAGTTGTGCCGCCGTCGTCTGTGCCACCGTATCGTTCCATGTACGCTTATAACGACCAACTCCCGTTCACGCTCGCCGTACGCTTCGCGATGTTCCAGTGACGAGGCCAGTTTATCGAGTGTGTTAGGGACTTTTCTAGTCTCCAACGAGGATGATAATTTCTGCCTTCTCAAACACCAGGATTAATTGTGGAAAAGTGTCCCTATCCATCCGTAGCGGCGTTGAGAGTTCATTGACTGGTATCAAAAGAAATGTGAGTGGTACGAACCGTTCGTTCGATCTTCGTAGAATTACTGTCACATCGTAGGACGCAAATACAATCCACTATCACCAGATGTGACTGATATTCGATTATATCGTTGGAAGCATGTATATATCCTATTCATCAAGTGTATTGCGCCCTTTCTCAGTAATATCATAGAGATTCGGCGCGACCTCAGTCAGAAAGCCATGTTCGCGCATTCGGGTAATTCGATCTGAGACGTAAGGACGTGAAACATCTACTACGTTTGCGACCAGTGTCGTTGTCGCTCGACCGTTGTCACGTATCTCACGAATGATCGCGCGATCCGTCTCGTTCAGCCGCGGTTCCATTGTAGAAGCCATAGCTAGTGCACCTACAAGAACATATGGTGTGCGTTGTTTTATACTCTTCACAAGAAATACTCTATATCAGTCTCTATGTTTTGTAAACTCTTAAGTAGGCGGCTCTCGCAGACACTACTAGGACACCCACGACGCCACAGAATCTGTGGCCGGTGTTCAGAGCACCGACCACGTGGGCAGTCCGTACCGAATCGACCAGCCCATGTCCATAGAGACACACGGCAGTCTTGAAACTGCCGACCGACGAGTTGCATCGACCGCCGACCAACAACCCAAGCGAACGCTCACGCTCGATACTGCGACGCCAGTCGCCTGTACCGGCGCGACGGTAATCTTCTGTGAGTGCTATGAAGAGACCCCGCACGGCAAGCGCTACGACGGCGATATTCCGCTGTTCGTCCTCAATGTCTCCAACGAGGACGCTGTTCGCTCACAGCTCGCCGCCGCGAACTACCGGGACGTCGATATCGAGCGCGCGTTCGAGAACGGTCGCTGGCTCCATCACAACAGTCCGGAGCGTGCGCTGACAGCCGTCTCGTATGCTGAATCTCACGAGCAGGAGGAGCGACGATGACCCTTCTGTGTACGTGTGGGTCGTACGCCCTCACGATCACCACTCAATCTCACCCTGAGAACGGCACGGCCTACGAGAGCTACGAGTGTGAGGACTGCGGGCGGACCGGATCACTCACCCATACCAGCACAACCGCTCGAACCACGCTTTCCGGTTCAATCAGGAGCGATGACGAATGACTGTCGCTGGGATCGAGACGGTCGAACTGATCCTCACCGGATGGTGCGTCGGCGTCGGTGAAACGGCGCTCTGTCAGCGTTGTAAGACCACCCTCGGTGAAGGGAGTGCGATCACTGTCTATGCCTACCGCCGCGCCGGTGAGCAGCTCGTGTCCGTCCCGCGCCTCTACTGTCGAGACTGTGACCGTCGTTCGATCGAACACCCCACCTGTGGCTGTTCTGAATGGCTAGCCGAAGCGCGGCTCGCACTCACTGCCGATGTTGCTCAGCAGTCGCACAATCTCACGCTGTGTAACGTCGAAATACTCGTCGAACACGGTCCCGAGGCAGGTGTCAGTCGATGACTGCTGTGTTCGATGCCACGGCGATGAGTGCCAGATCTCGCCGCTTGCGATATCCAGTAGTCCGGCTTGCCGGAGCGATGACCGTACTGTCGCCGTGCCGGAGCCACGACGGACACTCGCGTGCGATCCCTCGCGGCTGAGCCCGTCTCGCCTCCGTCGTTTCATACCACTAAGCATCGCTCGCTGAACCACCGCCAAGACTGGGAGTGACGATCTCACTCCCGACATCGCGACTCCAGTTCGCTCATGACATCAGACAGAGCTTTCGGTACCGCCCCAACCGACCCGACTGAACACGCATCGTCCGAGCTGATCGCCCAACTGATCGACCGCGTCGAGACACTCGAAGCCGAGAACGAACGGCTTCACGACGAACTCGACGAGCTTCACGATCGACAGCGTGAGGACTGCCATGCTCTCGCCCGCGAAAATCACGAGCTTCGCAACAGACAGGACCGACTGCAAGAGCGCGTCGGGAACGCCGAGGACAAAGACGGCTATCTCCTCGAGGATATCGTCGACCTCGAAGAGCAACTCTCCGAGCTGGAGGAGCGATCCGCCCCGCAAGGCGAACGCACCGACGGCGACAGCACGCCCCAGCGTCCTGCACTCACTCCGATCGAGCGCGTTGCCCGGCTAGAAACCGAGGAGGTGAGCATCAACGTGACCCCATCCATCGAGCGGGCGGTCGTCATCTTTGACCACTGGCACGAGTGGTCGACAAAGACACCGAATGGGCGTGTGCTGAAAGACGGCCTCAAGGAACTCCTATGTACTGCAACCGACGAACGACTCGCGTGGCGGCAGGTCTATCGTGCCGCCAACGCCCTTGAGGAACTCTCCAAAGGCAACATCGAGCTCACCGACCACTCCCGTCATGGAAAGATGCTAGTCGAATCCCAATCGACGAACCGTGACTGTCGGGCGTCGTCAGCGGCCACACCATGAGCCACGTCAGAGACCCGCCTGCCACCCACTAGATCGCTAACAGGAACAATACTCTCACACACGAATGCAGTGTATGCATCGGTCGTCTACCGCCGGGTATACCGCCTCAGACAGCCTCATAGCTGAAATAGAGACAACCCGGCTGAATCGAGTGCTGACGACAGTCGTCAGTGGATCCCGCCTCAGCAGAGAGCAGTCCGAGTCGAATCCCAAGAGCTCGACCAGATGTTGCTTGCAGATATTGTGATTACATCGGCGTGAACACTTCAAACCGGAATCGGCGATAGCTTCTCGGCTGTCGATGTCTCTGTACTGCCTGCGATTGGCATCGACATCTCTCGGTTGCTGTTTCTCCGATTTGTCGGGGCAGTGTGTCTGAATCCTTCGCCCAAGATATCTCTCCAGCGGAACTACGAGTGTGTATGTGCTTGTGGATTCCTCAGGTATAGCGATCGATCTCCAGCGGAACTACGTGTGTGTATGTCTCTGTCTGGAACTACTGCTTCGGCCGAGTTCTCTCAGGGCCGCCGACAACATGGACCACTCGCCTTCATCCGAACACTGCCATCCAGCCCGAGATCGACGGGATTTACCCACCCTGACTCCTACCGTCCCCATGCCCTCTCGTGGCGCGATCGTCGATCTCGACGGCACCGTCTATCGTGGCGACGCGCCGATCCCGGGTGCTCACCAGGGCATCCAAGCGCTTCGCACTGCCGAGTACGACCTCTGTTTTTTCTCGAACAATCCCACGAACTCCCAGGGCGAGTTCGCCGACCGCCTTGCCGCAATGGACCTCACCGTCCGCCCCGACGAAATCCAGTCCGCGGGCACCGTCACCGTCGACTATCTCGCAACCGAACACGCCACCGACCGGATCTTCCTCGTCGGCGCACCGGGATTGCGCAGCCAGCTCGACGACGCCGACCTCACGCTGACCGACAAGCCCACGACCGCCGACGTCCTCGTCGCCTCCTACGCTCGCGATTTCGAGTACGACGACATGACCGACGGCCTGCGCGCACTCGACGCGGGGGCGGCCTTCGTCGGTACCGATCCCGACGTAACGATCCCGACCGCAAACGGAGCCGTTCCTGGCTCGGGAGCGATTATCCGTGCCATCGCGGGCGTCGCCGAACGTGAACCCGATATCATCGTGGGCAAACCATCCGACCATGCCCTCTCCGCTGCGTGCTCGGGCCTTGCCGCCGCCCCCGAGGACTGTCTCGTCGTTGGCGACCGTCTCGACACCGATATCGCGATGGGCGCACGCGGTGGCTTCGAGACCGTCCTCGTTCGTACCGGCACGACCGATGACGATACGCTCGCCACGAGCGACATCACGCCCGATCACGTTCTCGATTCGTTGGGCGAGATCGAACGAATACTCCAGTGAGTCGGCCGACAATCCTGCCAAACACAGTAGACGTTCCCGAACGCTTTTACTGACAGTCGCTGAACAATCGGTGGCTATGGCAGACGAAGACGAACTCAGAAGCCAGATGATCGACGCGTTCGAAGAGGCCGACTACCCGATTTCGAGTCCGATGGATCTCGTGCCGGCCCTGCCCAACGGGCCGTCGACGACGTTCGAATCGGGCGACTTCTCGATGACGGCGATGGAGCTCAACACGAAGCTCTCGGGGGGCGATTTCCCCTACGAGAGCCCCGAGAGCTTCGTCGACGACGTCATCGAACAGCTCAACGAGCAAGACGAGATCTGAGTCGGCACTCTCACCAAAAGGGGCGAAGTTAACTCGCCGGCGGTCGAACGCCGCACATGGATGGGGTGGCGGCGCTCGTCGAAGCGTTGGTGCGGACGTTCGGCCCGTTCGTCATCCCTGCGACGGTGTTCGTCATCGGCCTCGCCGGCTACGCACTCCTCTTCGTGCTCAACCGCTGGCTCGACACTTGGTCGTAGCCCGCCCCTCCACAATCGCCACGATCGCCACAATCGCCACGATCGCCACAACACCTAAGCGCACACCTCTCGCCCAATCAATCATGAGCGACGCGATGGGCGAGTTCCCGGTGCCCGATGTCGAAGATCTCCCAGAAGACGTGCGCGAACGCATCGAAGCCGAAACTGAGGACGCGGGCTTTACGCCGAACGTCTTTTCGGCCTTTGCCTACCGTCCCGCACAGTTCCGGGCGTTTTTCGCCTACCACGACGCCCTCGTCGAGCAGTCGGCTCTCGAACGCGAGGAAATCGAGATGCTCATCGTCACCGTCAGTGGCGTCAACGACTGTTACTACTGTACGGTCGCCCACGGTGCGTTGCTTCGCATCTACGCCGACGATCCGTATCTCGCCGATCAGCTCGCCGCCAACCATCGCGCGGCCGACCTTTCCGAACCCCACCGAACGATGCTCGACATCGCGGTCACACTCACCGAATCGCCCGGCGAGGTCGATTCCGCAGACATCGAGCGCCTGCGCGAGGTCGGCTTTTCCGAGAAGGCAGCGTGGGATATCGCCAGCGTCACCGCCTACTACAACCTCTCGAACCGGCTGGCGAACTTCGCCGATATGCGTCCCAACGAGGAGTTCCACACGCTCGGGCGCTGATCGCTGCCGACCCGATCTCGAACGCATCGAACCAATACAGCACTCAGACCGTCGGCGCGGGGTCGTACTCCGGGCCGACACAGACCGACAGCGCCGCCGGTTGCACGGTGAGCGTGAGGCGCTCACGGCGATAGATCTCGCCGTCGAGGCTGAAATCCACCGCGTCGGCCCGGCTCTCGATTTCGATGCGTTCGGCGTCGAGGCGTGTCACGTGCTCGGTGTCGCGGCCCAACAGCTGCTGGGCGATGGCTTCCGCGACCGCCTCGCTCGGGGGCATCTGCTCGATGAGCGTCACGTCGAACAGTCCGTCCTCGACGTTCGCCTGGCCGAGCTCCTTCGCGAATCGGCGGGCGTTGCCGATGAGCACCGAGAGCGCCTCGCCCGACCAGGTGTGCTCGCCCTCGTCGGTGACGGCATCGATATCGAGCGCGAGCCCCTCGAACGTCGTCGCCTGCTGGACGCCCGTGATGACGAACGCGAGCGGCCCGAACCGCTCTTTCATGTCCGAGGTGGTCGCCGCGCTCGTGTCGGCGGTCAGGCCGGCGATGCAGGATTTGACGAACGGCGTGTCGTCGGCGAACCCGATGTCGATCTCGCGCGCCTCACCCTCTTCGAGCAGTTCGAAACCGTGCTCGATGCTCCGAACGCCGATATCGCCGGCGAAGATGTTCGCCGTGCCGGCGGGGAGCACTCCGAACCGCACCGTATCGAGCGCGTCGGCGTCGGCGAGCCCCTGGACGATCTCCTGGACGGTGCCGTCGCCACCACACGCTCCCAGCACCGTCACGCCGTCGGCGATGGCCTCGCGTGCGAGCGCCGCCCCGTCGCCCTGCGCCGTGGTTTCGACGACCGAGTAGCCGTGGCGGTCGGCCAGTCGCCGGACCGACGGGCCGTGCTCGCCGTCACCGCTCGTCGGGTTCACGATGATGCGGCGCGTCGCCCCGTCGGGCGGTCCCGCGCCAGTCACTGTCCGTTCCGGGTCCCGAGCCATCGTTTCATCGCGGATTGCACGCCGAGACGGATAGGCCATCGGACTGCTCACCGCGCTGGCGCGGTCGTTTCCGGGTAGTGTTGTGCGCGTCGACCACATTCGTTATGAGTCTCGCGGCCCTACCACTAGGTATATGGACGACAGCGCAGGCTACGACGTCGCAGTTATCGGCGGTGGGCCGGCGGGTCTGACCGCAGCACTGTATACGACGCGGCTCGGCCACGATACGGTCGTGCTCAATCGAGGTGGCGGTCGTGCCGCGATGATGCGCGATACGCACAACGTCATCGGTGTCACCGAGGAAACCAGCGGCAACGAGTTCCTCCAGGCCGCGATCGAACAGCTCGAAGGCTACGGCACGGACTACCGCCAGACGTTCGTGACGGATGCCGAGCGGGTCGACGACGAACGGGCGTTCCGGCTCGCGACGAACGACGCCGAGCTGTTCGCCGATCGCGTGGTGCTCGCGACCGGCTTTTCGGACGCCCATCCCGATCCGCCGCTCCCCCGTACTGGACGCGGCCTGCACTACTGTCTGCACTGTGATGCCTACATGTTCGTCGACGAGCCGGTCTACGTGATGGGCCACGGCGAGTCGGCCGCCCACGTCGCGATGATCATGCTCAACTTCACCGACGATGTGGATCTCCTGTTGCGCGGGCACGATCCAGAGTGGTCCGAGGAGACCGACCGCCAGCTGCGCGCCCATCCGGTCGACATCGTCGACAGCGACGTCGAGAGCAAGTTCGCCGACGAGGACGATCCGGAGTGGCTCGGCGGCTTCGAATTTGAGAACGGCGAGCGCCGCGAGTACATGGGCGGGTTCGGAATGTACGGCTCCGAGTACAACAACGATCTCGCGCGCGAACTCGGTTGCGAGATCAACGACGACGGCACCGTCGCAGTCGACGACCACGGCAACACCTCCGCCGACGGTGTCTACGCCGTGGGCGATCTCGTCCCCGGTCACAACCAGATCCCCGTCGCGATGGGTCAGGGAGCCAAGGCCGGCATCGATATCCACTACGACCTCCGACGATTCCCAATGAGCCTCGACGAGCTCGAAGCGGAGGGCGAGATCGCGGCCGACGACGTCCCCGCGATCTCCGACGAGCTGCGCGAGCGCTCGGCCGCCCGTGCCACGGGCGACGACTGAGATCGGTTTTTCTTGCACACGATCGACAGGTGCGCGTTCGCCGACCGCGAGTGGTATGTATCGTCAGCCCGCTGGTCGTGGTATGTACGGTGAGTACCGGTAGATGGAGCGCATCACGCTCGAAAACACCGTCTTCGAGGGATTGAACAACGTCTACGTCCTCGGTGCGGGGTCGGACGCGCCGACGCTGATCGATACCGGCGTGGCGACAGTCGAGACGCGCGCGCAGTTGGACGAAGGGCTCGCCGACGCGGGCGTGGCGATCGCGGATATCGAGCAGATCCTGCTCACCCACTGGCACGGCGATCACGCGGGGCTGGCGGGCGAACTCCAAGACGAGAGCGGCGCGACGGTTCGTGCCCACGCCGCCGACGCACCGCTCATCGGCGGCGAGGAGAGCGCGTGGGACGCGATGGACGATCGCCAGCGGACATTACTGGACGAGTGGGGACTGCCCGCCGAGCCACGAGAGGAACTGCTCGGCTTTCTCGACGGGAGTCTGCAGGGAACGCCGCCGACCGTCGAGCCGTTCGAGGACGGCGCGCGCTTCGACACACCCGAGGGACCCCTCGAAGCGCTGCATCTGCCGGGCCACGCCGCCGGGCTCGCGGGCTTTGCCTTCGACGGCACCGACGGTCGTGAACTGTTCTCTGGGGATGCGTTGCTCCCCCATTACACGCCGAACGTCGGCGGGGCCGACGTGCGCGTCGAGCGCCCGCTTGCGCAGTATCTCGACACGCTTTCCAGCATCGTCGACGCGGGGTTCGCCCGCGCGTGGCCCGGCCATCGCGATCCCATCGACGATCCCGCCGGTCGCGCTCGCGAGATCATCGTCCACCATCGTGAGCGAACCAGCAACGTCCTCGACGTACTGCGCGAGCACGGACCGGCATCCGCATGGACCGTGAGCGCACACCTGTTCGGCGATCTCTCGGCGATCCATATCCTCCACGGGCCGGGCGAAGCCTACGCCCATCTGGAACATCTCAGCGCCCACGATGTGACCGAGCCGACCGACGACGGCTACCGGCTGCTCGACAGCGAGCCCGACCTCGACGAGCTGTTCCCTGCAGTCGCCGAGTGACCTACGACGGCGGTGCGGTCGCAGTCGCGGCGGCTGCGGTGCGGTCCTGGTGGATGAAGGGCGAGCATCCCGATGGGATGCGAGGGCTTCTGCGGTGCTGTGGCGTGAGAGTATCCGCGCGAGTGGAACGAGCGCGGTTCACCGTGAGCGAGGCCGGAGGCCGAGCGAGCGGGGAGTTTTTAGCGTAGCTTTTTGCAAGGAGTGGTGCGCGAGCCGTAGGCGAGCGCACCCGACGCAGTAAAAAGGTACTATTCGGGCGTGACGGGATTCGAACCCGCGGTCTAGAGGTTAGGAACCTCTCGCCCTATCCGCTAGGCCACACGCCCCGGCGAGGTCTGGGGCGGCGGATCGAAAAACCGTTGCGTTATTGGTTACTTTCGACTTCGGTGTTGCGCTCTTCGACTTCGGGCGGGTTGTGATCGACGGTGTCGGTCTGTGTGTCGGTCGCGTCGGCGTCGGTCGTGGTGGTCGTTTCACTAGCGCCCGAGCCGCCCTCGGCGTCGCCCTCCTGCATCTCGTCGAGTTCCTCCTCGATTTCCTGCCGTCCCTTGTCGAACTCGCCGCGGGCCTGACCGAGCGCGCCAGCGAGCTGGGGAATCTTGTTCGCGCCGAACAGGAGGACGATGATCACGAGGATGATCAACACCTCCGGTCCGCCGGGAATACCCGGGATCTGCAGCAGCGATAATCCCATCATTGTGGCTGTAGCTTACGAACTATCCATTATAGGCCTTTTGCTCACCGAAATGACCGCTGTGGGCGAGCAGGCATGCGTTCGCCGACCGCCCGACTGTCCGGCCGTCCGGTCTCCCCGAATCGGGCACAACAGTCTTGCGCGGGCGGCACCGACCGGTGGGTACGATGCTCTCCGATGGCGACTCGGCACCGGCGTTCACCGCACCGCTCGCGAACGGCGATCTCGGCGAGACGTTCACGCTCTCGGAACGCCTCGACGACGCGCCGCTCGTGCTCGCCTTTTTCCCCGGCGCGTTTTCGAGCGTCTGCACCGGCGAGATGCGCACGTTTCAGGAACGTCTCGGCGACTTCGCAGACGCCGGCGCGCGGATCTACGGTATCAGCGTCGATTCGCCGTTCGCGCTCAATGCCTTCCGTGAGGAGAACGATCTGGAATACGATCTCATCAGCGACGCGAACCACGAGATCGTCGACGCCTACGACGCGACGATGAGCTTCGACGAACTGGGCATCGACGAGGTCGCCCAGCGCGCGGTGTTCGTCGTCGACGGTGACGGCGAGATCACCTACGCGTGGCGCTCCGACGATCCCGGCGTCGAACCGGACTACGACGAAGTCGTGAGCGCAGCCCGCAACGCAGCCTGAACTGAGCGAACCCAATCGGTTTTCCCGGCGGCCACCTAGTCCGTTCCATGAGCGACACCGATAGCGTCCGCAAGGACCGAGTGTACGATCCCGATATCGAACACGCGTTTCCCGACGAACGACTCAACGAAGTGCTCGAAACGGTCGAGAACGACGCCGAGATTCAGGCCTATCTCGACGCCCAGAACGTGAACCCGGTCACGAGAAAGCGCTACAACGATCACGGGTCGAAACACATCTCGATCGTCCGCAACCGCGCGCTCTGTCTCTACGACCTACTGAAAGCCGGCGGCGTCACGTTCAACGGTGCGGGCGATCAGGGACTCGCCGAGGCCGACGAGTCGGTGATCATCGCGCTGGCTGCGACGCTACACGACATCGGCCACGTCGTCCACCGGACCGATCACCCCTACTACTCGATCCCGCTCGCCGCCGACGTGCTCGACCGCCTCCTCCCCGAGTTCGGATGGTACGACGTCGAGGAACGCGTCCGACTCAAAGGTGAGGTGCTCCACGCGATCCTCTGTCATCATACCGCCGAGATGCCGCTCACGCTCGAAGCCGGCGTCGTCAGAATCTCCGACGCTCTCGACATGGAACACGGTCGCTCGCGCCGCCCGTACGAACAGGGCGGGCGCGGAATCAACACCGTCTCCAGTCAGGCCATCCGCGAGCTAAGCCTCAGAGCGGGTGACGACGTCCCCGTCGTCGTCGAGATCGAGATGACCGACGCCGCCGGCATCTATCAGGTCGACAGCCTGCTCATGGCGAAACTCACTGATTCAGGGCTCGAAGACGACGTCCGCATCGTCGCCGTCACGACCCGCGAGCCCGACAAACAGCTCGTCGAACGCGTCGAACTCTAAAACCCGCACTTCCACTTTTTTAGACGGGGGCATCGCGCGCCTACGGCGTCTGCTCGCGGGCCGTAGGCCCGCTCGCACGGACCGAGGCGGCGGAGCCGCCTCGCGGCGCTCAACCCCCGTCCAAAAACCTGGACTAAAAACTCCCGCTTGTTCGCTCCGCTCACTCGCGGCGAACCGCGCTCGCTACGCTCGCGCGGACACTTCCCACCACAGCACCGCAACCGCCGAAGCCCTCGGGGCGCGCTCACTCCGCTCGCTCGCCCCCTCGCCCTTCATCCACCAGGACCGCACCACAACCGCTCCGCCACCGTAGCCGCACCGCAACCGCATCGCAGCCGCAGGCCACAAATCACCCACAGTGGCCGTCAGCGGCGGCTTTCCGTGTGTTTTATTTGCATGACAAAACTGTCCGCAGAGGGTTCGAACGGATGGCTTTTTGAAGCTTCACGGCGACCGTTCTAGCAGTGTCGGAAGCAGCCGGAGGCTCGCTGGGCCTCTTCAAAAACCGTGAGTTCGTCGCCCTCGCCAGCACCGCCTTCGCCCGCTCGCAGGCGTTCTCGACCATCCTGATCGCACTCGGACTGTACGCCGATATCTTCGGCACCACCGGGACCGTCGAGGGCCTGTTCGGCACGGCCTTCGCGCTCGCCCAGTTGCTCATCGTCCTGCCGCTCGGTCGCGCCGTCGACACGCACAACGCCAAGCGCTTTCTCGTCGTTGGGTTGGGAATCAACGTCCTCGCCTTCGTCGGGTTCGCGCTCGTCGGCAGCGCTACCGACGTCATCCTCGTCCGCATTCTCCAGGGGGCCGGCGCGAGCGTGCTCTGGATTACGGGCTCGGCGGTCGTCGGCGAACTCAGCCCCGGCGACGAGCGCGGGCGCTGGCTTGGCACCTACAACCAGGTGACGGCGTTTTCAAGCCTCGCGGGCGACCTCGTCGGCGGCTTCCTCCTCTTCGCCTACGGCTTCACGCTCACCTACGCGGTGCTCTCGCTGGTGACGATCCTGGCGACGCTCGCCGTGCTCGCCTTCCTCCGTGACAATCCCGGTGGGACGACCGATCCCGAGGAAGCGACGGGCATCGAGACGCTGCGCACACTCTTGGACCGGGCGGCGGTGCGCGCGCTCGTCGTCTTCCGCCTCGGCTTCGGCTTCGGGAAGATGGCCGTCATCATCTTCCTCCCGATCTACGCCCACACCGAGTTCGGCATGAACCCGCTGATGGTCGGCGGTATCCTCGCCGGCGGGAAGCTCACGAAATCACTCCTCCAAGGGGTGGTCGGCAGCTACACCGACCGGGTGGGTCACAAACACCAGTTCGTCATCGCGGGCGCGCTCACCTACGCGCTCGGGACGGCGATGGTCCCCTTCGCCGATAGCGCCGCCGGATTCCTCCCGGCAGTCTCGCTGTCGGCGTTTGGCGGATCGGTGACGCTCCAGCCCGCCTTCTTCGTCCTCTTCGCGGCCTACGCGGTCATCGGCGTCGCCGACAGCCTCCGCCTGCCCGCGAGCATGGCGCTATTCGTCGAGGAGGGCGAGCGCTTCGACGCCGTCGCCGCGAGTCTCTCGCTGCGCTCGGTCGTCTGGAAGGTCGGCGAGGTGGTCGGCCCGCTCACCGTCGGCGCGCTCTGGGACGCCGCCTCGGTGTTCACCGCCTTCTTCACCGCCGCGGGCTTCATCGTGCTCTCGACGGGCGTGTTCGTCCTGCTCTACCGGACCGAACCCGCACCGAGCGCGACGCCGACGCCGGGCGACTGACTAAAAAACCGTCCTCCGTTAGAGCAGGTCCGCGTCGGCGAGCCGATCGACCGCCTCGCGGATCCGCTCCTGGCTGTTCGCGTAGGAGATCCGTGCGTAGCCCGGCGTGCCGAACGCGCTCCCGGGGACCGTCGCGACGTGGGCGTCCTCAATGGCGTTCTCACACCACTCCTGATCGTCCTCGGCCACCGGCACCATCATGTAGAAGGCTCCCCCGGGTTTCGAGACCTCAATGCCGTGGTCGGCCAACAGGTCGGCCAGCAGATCACGCCGTTCCTCGAAGGCCTCGGTCATCTCGACGACCGTTTCGTCGGTGTTTTCGAGCGCCTCGATGCCGGCGTGCTGGACGAAGTTCGTCGCCGAGGAGACCGAGTGCGACTGGAGCTTGCTGCTCTGGTCGACCATCTCCTGGGGCGCGGCGAGATAGCCGAGCCGCCAGCCGGTCATCGAGTAGGCCTTCGAGAAGCCGTTGATCGTGACCGTGCGATCGCCCATCCCGTCCAGGGTGCCCAAACTCGTCGGCTCGACGCCGTAGGTGATCTCCTTGTAGATCTCGTCGGAGATCACGGTGATGTCGTGTTCGACCGCGAGATCGCGGACGCCTTCGAGTGCCGCGTCCGAGTAGACGGCACCGGTGGGGTTCGACGGCGAGTTCACCACCAGGAGCTCCGTCTCGTCCGAAACGCTCTCGGCGAGTTCGTCGAGTGCGGGTTCGAGCTGGAAGTCGTGGGTCGCGAGGTCCACACGGGAAAGCGAGCCGCCGGCGAGTTTCGCCATCGCCTCGTAGGAGACCCACGCGGGATCGAGCAGGCAGACCTCGTCGCCGTCCTCGATCAGCGTCTGGAACGTCTCGTAGAGGGCCTGCTTGCCGCCCGGCGTGACGATGATTTCCTCGGACGAGTAGTCGAGCCCGTCGTCGTCGAGCTTCGCGGCGATCGCCTCCCGGAGCTCGACGATGCCGTTGGAGGCGGTGTAGCCCGTGTGGCCGGCGTCCATCGCGTCCTTCGCGGCTTCGATGATGTTCTCGGGCGTGGGGAAGTCGGGTTCGCCGACGCTCAGATCGACTACGTCCGCGCCCTCGGCTTCGAGCTCACCAGCGAGCGTGCTGATCGCGAGCGTCGCGCTCGGCTCGACGCGCTCGACTCGGTCTGTAAACTTCATGCGAGCGCCTCCAGCTGGTCGAGTGCGCTCTCGACGGCACGCGCACCGTAGTCGACGCGCTCGCGTGCTTCGGCACCGCTCATTCCGGGTCCGAGAACGCCGAAGGCCACGGGTTTGTCGCGGTCAAGGCTCACGTCGGTCAGCCCCTGTGCGGCCGCGCCAGCGATTACCTGATCGTGGTCCGTATCTCCAGAAACGATCGCGCCGAGGGCCGCAACGGCGTCGATGCCGTCCCGGCGCGCGAGGCGATCGGCCGCCAGCGGCGTGTCGTACGCGCCGGGCACCGGGATGGTCTCGGCGATCTCCGCGCCGTGCTCGGCGGCGGCGTCGCGTGCGTGCTGCTCCATTTCGGCCGCCAGTTCCCCGTAGAACTGCGCGACCACCAATCCCAAACTGGGCATACGTGCGGATGCAGAGCGCACGTCAAAGGCCTACCGCTCCGCGAGCACAAACGAAACGCTCCTAACCGCCCCGACACCCTCACCCGTATGGCATCGACCGACGGCAGTGCCGGGCGCGGCCGCCGCGTCACGCTCGCCGTCGTCGCCATCGCGCTGTTCGCACTCGTCGCCCGCATCCTCCTGCTCGGCGATCGCATCGCCCACTGGGACGAGGCACGCGTCGCCTACTGGATCCTGGATTACGCCAACACTGGGGCTTTCGAATACCAACCGATCATCCACGGGCCATTTCTTCAGCAGGTCAATCGGGTCGTCTTCGAACTGTTCGGCGCGAACGACTTCACGATGCGGCTGGTGGTCGCGCTGCTCGGGGCGGCGCTGCCGCTCGCGGCGCTGCTCTTCCGAAAGCGACTCTCCGATGTCGAGACGGTTGCATTCGCCCTGTTTCTCGCCGTCGATCCCATCTTGCTCTACTACTCGCGGTTCATGCGCAGCGACCTGCCGTTGGCGGCGTTCATGCTGTTCGCGCTCGGCTTTTTCGTTCGTGCGCTCGACAGTCGCCGCCCCCGGTACGTCCACGCGGGCATCGTCGCGCTCGCGCTCGCTTTTACGACGAAGGAAAACGTCCTCGTCTACCTCGTGACGTGGCTTGGCGCGCTCGCCCTGCTCGTCGACCGTCGACTACTCCTCGATCGCCGACCGCTCGCCGACCGCGATCTCTCGTTCGACCGCGAAGCCACGCGTGAGCGCATCGAGGCATTCGGCTCGACTCTGCGCATGTGGGTCCCCCACCTGCTCCTCGCCGTCGTCGAATTCCTCGTCATCGTCGTGTGCTTCTACGCACCACGGACGAACGGCGAGACGCCGGGATTCGACACGCTCCTTTCCGATCCGACGGCACTACCGGCAGTGATCGGCGAGGCGACGCTCGGCTCGTGGAACGCCTTCGTCTCCCAGTGGATCAACGGCGATAGCCAGAGCCACGCCTACCTGCCCTATCTCGGCGATCTCGTCGAGACGCTCGTCGTTGGATCGGGCGCGCTCGTCGTGCTCGCGGTCATCGGCTTCCTCACCGACCGTTACTCCGGCGAGCGCCCGCGCGATCTCGTCGCGTTCGCCTTCTACTCCGGGTTCGTGAGCGTTCTCGGCTATCCCATCATCACCGATATCATGGCTCCGTGGGCGACCGTCCACGCCGTCGTCTTCCTCATGCTACCGGCGGCGGTCGGCACGGGTGTGCTCTACACACGGGGGAAAGCGGCGCTCGCCAACGACGACCGTCCCGGAGTCGCCGCAGCGCTCGTCATCGCCCTGCTCGTCGTCGGCCAAGTCGGCTACGTCGGGATCGGGAACGTCTATCTCGACGACCAGTCGGAATCGAACGCGCTCGTCCAGTACGCCCAGCCCGCCGACGACCTCCGCCCGACGATCGAGGAGATGGTCGCCCTGAGCGCGAACAATCGAGGACCGGACGTGTTGCTCTACGGCGATCACCTCGTCGCCGATTCGCCTGGAAGCCGGGAACCGAAATGCTCCGACTGGTTCAACATCCTCCCGTTACCCTGGTATATCGAAGCACACAATATGAACGTCTCGTGTGCGACGGAGCCATCGGGCTTCGAGCAGCGCGTGAACGAAAGCAGTCCACCGGTCGTGATCGGGCTGACTACCGACAGCGAGTTCCTCGCGGCCAATCTGGAGGGCTACGACGAGCGGGCGTACGTGCTCCGGACCCAGGACACGGCGAAGACCAACACGACGTTTTTCGTCGACGAGAGCCGGCTGCCGAGGAACGCGACCCAGTAAACAACGCTTAAGCGCGCGAGTCGGAAACCGCCGGATATGCAACTCACCACAGACGGACCGGTCGTGGGAGTGGTCGGTGGCGGCCAGCTCGGGCGGATGCTCGGCGAGGCCGCTGCACCCATCGGCGTCGACGTCGTCGCGAGCGATCCGACGCCGGAGCCGCCGGCCGCACCGGTCGTGACCGACACGCTGCACGGCGATTTCGACGACCCCGACACGATCGATGCCCTCGCTGCACGCGCGGACGTGTTGACCTACGAGATCGAACTCGCCGATCCCGACGCGCTCGAACGCGCGAGCGAGGCCCACGACGTCCCCGTGCATCCCGCCCCCGATACGCTCCGGATGATCCAGGACAAACTCGTCCAGAAGCGCCATCTCCGCGAGGCCGGGATCCCGGTGCCCGAGTTCCGCGCCGTCGACGACACGGCCGAACTCAGGAAGGCGCTCCAGGAACTCGGCTATCCGGCGATGCTCAAAGCACGGGAGGGCGGCTACGACGGCCGCGGCAACGTTCCGATCGAATCGCCGGGCGGTGTCGAGGCAGCCTTCGAGCAGATCGAGGGAAAGGCGATGATCGAGGCGTTCGTCCCCTTCGAGCGCGAACTCTCGGTCATCGGCGTTCGCGGCGACGACGAACGGCGGGTGTTCACGCCCGGCGAGAACGTCCACGAGGAGGAGATCCTGCGCGAGACGGTCGTGCCGGCGCGCGTGCCCGAGGACGTCCGGGAGCGCGCCAAGAGCGTCGCCCGCGAGGTGCTCGATCTGCTCTCCGGGCGCGGCGTCTTCGGCATCGAGCTGTTCGAGACCGACGGCGAGATCTCTGTCAACGAGATCGCACCCCGTCCCCACAACTCGGGCCACTGGACGATCGAAGGCGCGCGGACCTCGCAGTTCGAACAGCACATCCGCGCCGTGCTCGGCTGGCCGCTCGGCGCGACCGACCGGCGCGGCCGGACGGTGACGAAGAACCTGCTCGGTGACGTCGCGGAGCCGCGACCCGCCGCCCTCGACGGCGTCGATGCGATCCTCTCGTCGCCGACGGCGAACCTCCACTGGTACGGCAAGCGCGAGGCGCGCCCGCTCCGGAAGATGGGCCACGTCACGCTCACCGACGCCCGTACCGAGCCCGACGAACTGCTCGCGGACGCCCGCGAACTGCGTAACCACTGGAGCTTCGACTCATGAGCACGGAAATCGACGATCTGATCGACGAGCTACGGAGCGAGGCAGCGACGGATCGCCCGTCGGCTGAGACGCCCGATGTGGGGATCGTCATGGGGTCGGATTCGGATCTCGACACGATGGCGGGGGCTTACGAGGCGCTCTCGGAGCTCGGCTTCGAAGAGGACACGGGCGAGGGAGTGGAGAGCCGCTTTTCCTACGAGAGCTACGTGGTGTCGGCCCATCGGACGCCCGATCTGATGTACGCCTACGCGGAGACAGCCCACGAGCGCGGACTCTCGGTCATCATCGCGGGCGCGGGCGGCAAGTCGGCCGATCTGCCGAACATGACCGCCTCGATCGCCTTTCCGGTGCCCGTCATCGGCGTCCCGGTACAGGAGAAGTCGGTCGATTCGGTCATCGGGATGCCGACCGGCGCGCCGATCGTCGCGGTCGATGCGGGCAAGTCGTTCAACGCCGGGCTGTCGGCGGCCCAGCTGCTCGCGAGCGATCACGATGAGCTTGCCGAGCGTCTGATCGACTATCACGAGGAACTCGAAAGCGGGGTCGGGACGATCTCGCGCGAGCTCCACGAGCAGGGGATCGAGGTGTTCCGTGAGGACCACTGAACGGCGTGTCAGGTCGCTCGCGGGCGGAAAGAATCAATCCTTATGTGAGTGCGCTCCAAAGCATCGCCACGAGCAACCAAGCACATGAATGAATGGATAGCTGTCGGGGCGCTGGCGTTCGTCGCCATCGCAGTCCCGCTCTCGTTGCTGGGCGTATCGTTCCTGTTGCGACCCAGCGTGCCCGAACAGGGAAAAGCGGCCGTCTACGAGTCGGGTGAGGTCCCGACGGGCAACACGCGCATCCGGTTCAACATCCAGTACTACATGGTCGCGCTGTTGTTCCTCGTCTTCGACATCGAGACGGTGCTCATTTTCCCGTGGACGGTCATCTACCGCGACGCCGTACAGAGCGCGGGGCTGGCCGCGGCGCTCGTGCCGATGTTGATCTTCATCGGCGTGCTCGTCGTCGGGCTCGCGTGGGCGTGGCGTAACGGCGCGGTGCAGTGGATCCACAGCCAGAATTCGAACAGTACGACACGACAATGAGTAGCGACAATCAACCTCAGACCGCGGACGCACAGACGACTCAGGAGGCCCGGATGGGCGGCGGGACGGACAACCGGTTCAACTCCAAGCTCAGAAACGCCTTCGGCTCCTCGCCGTTCATCCTCACGAAGTTCGACTCGTTCATGAACTGGGTGCGTGGCTCCTCGATGTTCATGCTCCAGTTCGGCATCGCCTGCTGTTCGATCGAGATGATGCACACCTACGCGGTGAAACACGACCTCGATCGCTTCGGCTCCGGCGTCCCCCGGGCGTCGCCACGACAGGCCGACGTGATCATCGTGCCGGGCACCATCGTCTCGAAGTTCGCCCCGCGGATGAAGCGGGTCTACGACCAGATGCCCGAACCGAAGTTCGTCGTCTCGATGGGCTCGTGTACCATCTCGGGCGGCCCGTTCCAGAAGGGATACAACGTCGTCAAGGGTGCCGAGGAGGTCATCCCGGTCGACATCCACGTGCCGGGCTGCCCGCCGCGACCGGAAGCGCTCATCTACGGCGTCGCGAAGCTTCAGGAGCGCATCTCCGAAGGTGAGTCGGCTCCGGTGACGGTCAAGCCGTACGAACTCCAACAGTTCGGCGATCTGGAGCGCGACGAGCTCGTCGACGAGCTCGCCGACGAGATCGATCGGGACACGCTCGTCATGCGGTACAACTGGAACGATTCGCCATGAGTCTGGAACGACCGACCGATCGAACCGACGCCGTCGGCGTCACCGAAGAGGGACTCGACTACGACGCGCTCGCCGATCTGCTCGGCGACAGCGTGGTGAGCCGTGAACAGCACCACCACACGGAGGCCTTCACCATCCGGCCCGACGAGGTCCAGGACGTGCTGTTCGCGCTGCGTGATCAGGCAGGCTTCGATCACTGCTCGAACGTCACTGCCCAGGAGTACGAAAACCGCTTCGAGACGGTCTACAACCTGAAGAAATACGTCGATCCCACGCAGGAGCTCTCCGTCGTCGTGCCGGCGTCGAAGGACAACCCCGTGAGCCAGAGCGCGGAGCCGGTCTACCGGACCGCCGACTGGCACGAGCGCGAGGCCTACGATCTGGTCGGCATCCAGTACGAGGGCCATCCCGACATGCGTCGGATCCTCCTGCCCGAGACGTGGAAAGGCCACCCGATGGGGCTCGACTACAACCAGGAGAAGCCCCAGATCGTCACGCTCGAAGCGCACGCCAACCCGCTCGAAGACGACGAGCACGATGCCGGTGCGGACACGATGTATCTGAACATCGGCCCACACCACCCGGCGACACACGGCGTGCTCCACATCGAGACGGTGCTCGACGGCGAGCAGGTCGCCCACGTCGAGCCCGACATCGGCTATCTCCACCGCTGTGAGGAGCAGATGGCACAGCAGGGCACCTACCGCCACGAGATCATGCCCTATCCCGATCGCTGGGACTACGTCTCGGCCGGTATCCTGAACGAGTGGGCGTACGCCCGTACCGCCGAGGAACTGACCGACCTCGACGTACCCGACTACGCACAGGTCATCCGGACGATGAGCGCCGAGCTCTGCCGGATCGCCGCGCACATGCTCGCGGTCGGCACGTTCGCGCTCGACGTTTACGGCGAGTTCACCGCGACGTTCATGTACGCGTTCCGCGACCGCGAGGTCGTCGAGAACATCCTTGAAGATCTGACGGGCCAGCGACTGATGTTCAACTATCTCCGGCTCGGTGGCGTGGCGTGGGACCTGCCCGAACCGCGCGAGGATTTCTTCGAGAAGATCCGGGACTTCCTCGACGGGCTCCCCCACAAGCTCGACGAGTACCACGACCTGCTGACCTCGAACGAGATCTTCCAGCTGCGCTGTGCGAACACCGGCGTGCTCGACGCCGAGACGGCCAAACAGTACGGTGCGACCGGCCCCGTCGCCCGCGCGTCGGGCGTCGACTACGACATCCGGCGCGACGACCCCTACGGCTACTACCCCGAACTCGACTGGGACGTCGTGACCGCCGAGGAGGGCGACAACTACGCGCGCGTGCTCTGTCGGCTCCAGGAGGTCGAGGAGTCCGCACGCATCATCGACCAGTGTGTCGACCTGCTCGAAGACTGGCCGGAAGACGACCGCGAGATCCAGTCGAACGTGCCCCGGACGCTCCGTCCGGACGACGATGCGGAGATCTACCGCGCCGTCGAGGGCGCGAAGGGTGAACTCGGCATCTACATCCGGAGCGACGGTACCGACAAGCCGGCCCGGTTCAAGATCCGCAGTCCGGCGTTCTCGAACCTGCAGACGCTGCCGGAGCTCGCCGTCGGCGAGTACGTGCCGGACCTGATCGCGTCGCTCGCGAGCCTCGATATCGTCCTCGGTGAGGTCGATCGATGAGCGTTTCGGAGATCGTCTTCCAGGCGGGCAACGCCACGAACGGCTCCGGGGCGGCGAACGCGACGAACGCCTCGGCGGCCGGCGGCGGACAGACGTTCCCCGAGATCCTGAGCGGGCTGCTCGGCCTCGGGCCGAACCCCGATCCCGGCCTGCAGTTCCTGTTCGCGATCGTCGGCGCGACGCTTATCGCCGTGCTCTTCTTGACGATCGCCGCGGTCGGCGGTATCTGGGGCAAGCGGAAGATCACGGCCGCGTTCACCGACCGGATCGCGGTCAATCGGGTCGGTCCGTTCGGCCTGTTGATCATCGTCGCCGACGCGGTGCGACTGCTCTCGAAGGAAGTCATCATTCCCGACGCCGTCGACCGCCCGGCGTTCGATATCGCGCCGATGGTGCTCCCGTTCTCGGCGCTGTTGGGCTTCGCGGTGATCCCGCTTGGCAGCGGGCTGCAGCTGGCCGACCCGGAGACGGGCTTCGTGTTCGTCTTCGCGGCCTCCTCGCTTGCCTCGCTCGGACTCCTGATGTCCGGCTACTCGTCGAACAACAAGTACTCGTTCCTCGGCGGGCTGCGCGCGCTCGCACAGAACCTCGCCTACGAGATCCCGCTGGTGGTGACGGGCGCGTCGGTCGTCCTGTTTACCGGCACGCTCAAGCTAAGCGAGGTCGTCGCCGTTCAGAGTCAGCCGCTGCTGACGATCGGCGGGCTGACGATCCCGTCGTGGTTCGCGTTCGTCAACCCGTTCGCATTCGTGCTGTTCCTGATCGCGAACCTCGCCGAAGTCGGCCGCAACCCGTTCGATACGCCCGAAGCGCCGGGCGAGCTGGTGGCGGGCTACATGACCGAGTATTCGGGCGCGTACTTCGTGCTGCTCTATCTCGGCGAGTTCCTCCACATCTTCCTCGGCGGCGCGATCGTCGCGACGCTGTTCCTCGGCGGCCCCGCCGGACCGGTCCTGCCGGGGCTCGTCTGGATGGTGATCAAGATCCTCGCGGTGTATCTGTTCACCCAGTGGATGCGCTCGGCGATGCCGCGCGTTCGTATCGACCAGATGATCGAGATCGGTTGGAAGGGCCTGCTCGTGATGAGCTTTGCCAACCTCGTGCTCACGGCGATCCTCGTGGGCGTGATCGCCTAACTACAAACCCATGATCGGACTGCTCAAATCGATGGCGACGACGATGAGACACGCACTCGACGGCTCGACGTTCACCGTCGAGTATCCCGATACCGCACCCGAGGTCAGCCCCCGTTTCCGTGGGGTCCACAAGTTCAGCCAGGAGCGCTGTATCTGGTGTCGGCAGTGTGAGAACGTTTGCCCGAACGACACCATCCAGATCGTGATGGACGAACAGCGCAACGGCGAGCAGTACAACCTCCACATCGGGCAGTGTATCTACTGCCGGCTCTGTGAGGAGGTCTGTCCCGTCGACGCGATCCTCCTGACCCAGAACTTCGAGTTCACCGCCGACACGAAAGACGAGTTCGCGCTCAACAAAGAGGAGCTGAAGAACGTCCCGTGGTACAAGGACATCGACCCGCTCGAAGCCCGCGAACCCGACCGTGGCGGATGGGTCGGCGAGGGCGAGGGCGAACTCGACTACCAGTAGCCGTCGGCTGCAGGAATATTTATATGATGGCGATTCATTTCATCGATAAGCGGAGCGTGTGAAACGAGATGCCAACGACCGACACCACAGATACGGCGACCGAGACGACGGACACAGAGAGCGAAACGACGGGAACGGCGACCGAGTCCACGGAGAACGGCACGGCGCAAGCGACTACGACGAGCGAGCCCACGACCAACGGTACTGCGACGGCGACCGAAACCACAGGGACGGCGACGGAGACGCCAAGCGAAACCACGGAAACGGCGACCGAAACGACGAACACGACGACCGGGACCGAAACCACGACAACTGAGAGCACTACTACAGCGACCGAGATCACGGACGAGGAGAGCGACGCCGACGCGGAACTGACCGCGTTCGCCGGGGGGTCGTCGACACGGACGGCGGTACTCGAACGGCTCGTCACCGGGCCGGCGAACGCCAGCGACATCGCCACGCGTGATCCGCCGAACGTCGAGGACATGCACGGCGTCACGGGCAATCTGAGTGTCAGCAAAACCCGATCCGCGATCGATACACTCCGCGATCGCGGGCTGGTCGAACTGCTCGTCGATAACGAAACGCCCATCTACAGCCTCACTGCCAAGGGCGAGCGGATTCTGTTCGAGATCGAACGGAACGACGGCTGAGCGACACTTGCGTATCGTCGCTGCGATTTTCACGACTCTCTCGATCACTGCAACCGAGTGCCGCTGGCAGCGCTACTCGGCGCTGCCTTCGAAATCGCCGCCGTAGCGCATGAAGAAGTAAGCGAGCCCGAGCGTCGAGAGCAGGAACGTCGACGCGGCGACGCCGAGCTGTTTGGCGAACCCGGGGATCGCGGGTTCGGAGGAGCCGCTACTGCCACCACCCTCTTGAACGATGATGGTGCCTTCCATCCCGGCGGATGCGTGCGGGTCACAGACGTAGCTGTGTTCGCCGGTCTCCTGAAACGGTGGCGTCGTGAAGCTGAACCCCTTGTCCTCGATCGGCTGATGGCCCCAATCGCCGTCGTCGGGGTGGACGTTGTGACCATCGGATTCCCAGGAGAACTTCACGGGCGTGCCGGGCGCGATCGTCAGTTCGGCGGGCTCGAACGAGAGCGAGCCTCCGGGACCGACTTTCACCGTTTTCGCCGAGCCACCGCCCGATCCCCCTGAGTCCTCCTGGGCCGCGGCCGTCCCGCTCGCGCCCGCGACGGCCGCCGTTCCCGCAGCCGTCCTGAGGAAGCCCCGTCGACTCACGCTGCTATCGGCGTCGGTATCGTCCATGCTTCACTCTCACGGGGCGACGCTACTGAACATTACGATGGCCGTCGGTCGAGAAGCGGGCTACTCGAGCGCGCTCGCGGCCCGGATCACGGCGCGCTCGCCGAAGGCCGGGCCGACGAACTGCGCGCCGACGGGCAGACCGTCAGCAGTGCCGGCCGGCACCGAGATCGCCGGCAGGTCGGCGAGGTTCACGGGGACGGTGTTGGCGTCCATGAGGTAGTGCTGGAGCGGGTCTTCCGGACTCTCGCCGAGTTTCGGCGGCAGAACGGGCATCGTCGGCGATGCGAGGACGTCCGCTTGCTCGAAGGCGGCATCGAACTCCTGCTTGATCCACGCGCGCGTGTCCTGAGCCTTCTCGTAGTATTTGTCGTGATAGCCAGCCGATAGCGCGTAGGTGCCGAGCAGGACCCGCCGTTTCACCTCGGAGCCGAACCCCGCTTCGCGCGCTCGGGCGAACGCGTCGTTCCAGTCGCCGTCGAACCCGCCCGAGATCCCGTAGCGGACGCCGTCGAAGCGCGCGAGGTTCGAGGAGGCCTCGGACATGGCGATGACGTAGTACGCCCGCACGGCGTGGGTGAGCGAGTCGAGTTCGATCTCTCGGATCTCCGCCCCTCTCTCTTCGAGCTCCGCGATGCGCTCCTCGAAGACCGCCGCGACGCGCTCGTCGGCCCCATCGACGAGATCGGTGAGAACGCCGATCGTCGTCCCGTCGATATCGCCGTCGGCGGCACTCGCGTAGTCCGTGTCCGCACCCTCTGAGCGCGTCGTCGCGTCGCGCTCGTCCGGGCCGGCGATGATGTCGAGCAGGGAAGCGGCCCCTTCAACCGTGGGTGCGAGCGGGCCGACCTGTTCGAGCGAGTTGGCGTAGGCGACGAGCCCGTACCGCGAGACCAGCCCGTAGGTCGGTTTGATGCCGACGACGCCGCAGAAGGCGGCCGGACAGCGCACCGAGCCACCCGTATCGGTGCCGAGCGCGAGATCGGCCTCTCCGGCGGCGACGGCGGCTGCACTGCCGCCCGAGGAGCCACCCGGCACGCGCTCCTCGTCGACGGGGTTCGTCGTCGGGCCGAAGTGTGAGCTCTCGGTCGTGGTTCCCATCCCGAACTCGTCCATGTTCGTCTTCCCGACGATCGTCGCTCCCGCTCGCTTGAGGCGCTCGATCACGGTCGCGTCGTAGGGCGGGACGTACTCGGCGAGCATCGCCGAGCCGCAGGTCGTTCGCGTTCCGTCCGTGCTGATGTTGTCCTTGACCGCGATCCGCTGGCCGTCGAGCGGACCGTCGGCGTCGCCGTCGATCTCCGTCCGGGTGATGAAGGCGTCGCTCATCCGACCGGCGGCCCCTCGAAGTAGCCGTCCTCGGTTTCGGGGGCGTTTCGAAGCGCCTCGTCCTGCGAGAGACTTTCGCGTGCCTCGTCGGTCCGCAGGACGTTGACGAGCTCCGGCTCGGACTCGATTTCCGGAACCTCGTCGAGCGTCTCGAAGTAGTCGAGCACGTCGGCGAACTGCGCGGCGAACGCCTCGGCTTCGTCCTCGTCGAGGTCGACCCGCGCGAGGTCGGCGACGTGGGCCACCGTCGCCGGGTCGACGCTCGCATCGCTCATACGGAGAGAGGGCGAGCGCCACCACTAAGCGTTTCGAAAGCGGACTCCGCAATACCGAAAGCCACCGGCCGTTTTCGTTTCGCATGGAGACGACCCGGCATTTCACTGCGACGGTCTATCTCGTCAACGACGGGGCGACGGCACTCCATCGCCATCCGAAACTGGGCATTCGCCTCCCGCCCGGCGGGCACGTCGACCGCGACGAACTGCCTCACGAGGCCGGTCTGCGTGAGGTGCGCGAGGAGACGGGGCTGGATGCCGACCCCCTCGGCAGTGCGCCGGCAATCGACGCGCCAGCCGGCCGTGCGCTCCCACAACCCCGCTATCAGATGCTCTACGACATCGACGTCCACCCGGATGGCCAGGTGAGCCACCAGCACATCGACTTCGTCTATTTCGCGCGCGTCGGATGTCGGGCCATCGCTCCCGACGGCGACGACGAGCCGGGATCCGAGGCATGGGAGTGGTATACGCCAGCGGAGCTCCGTGCGAGCGATATCGACGCCGACACGGTGGAAATCGGCTGTGAGGCGATCATAGAAAACAACAATTCTGAACGGAGTATAGATACAAGATAACAATCATTAGGTCCTAAGAGCTATGACCCCACGAGAATGGGAGCTGGAAAAAAAATATACTTTACCTTGGCGCATTGTCAATGCTTTTCATTTCATCAATGGCAGCTGTTTTTATTTTCACCTCAATAGTAGAGTATACTTCGCCGATCATTGTCTATTTCATCTCAAAGTATGGAGTCTTGTCTGTACTATTTTTTCTTTCTATACCATCACTCCTCGCTATAGCAGTTGGGTTGTATGTGGAGCCTACAGCTATTGACCAACCGTCTCAGAGAATACAAACTACTCACCCAAATAAAGAATTTAGAGCAATCCGTAAAGAAGCGCGAAGCACTCTTGATAATCAAATTGACGCTATTAGAGATGTAAAAAATGATTGTGTCAAGATAATTCGGCTAAATCTAATTATAGCAAGCGTAGTATCTGCTGGATTTTCAGTACTCGCACGTTCTAGGTCTGATACAGTCGTAAATTTAGCTACGAGTATATATTCGAAAGCAGGTGTTGTCGCATGGGGATTGTCAATAGTTGTAGCTTTAGTTGGGTATACTATCGTAACGTATTCTGGCGGAATTAATACGAATACAATTGACAATCTCCATGATAGAAGGCATACATATACTATGTTTCAGATTTTAGTAGTCGATGAGTATTATCGGTCTCTGTCACAGAATGACAAAAACATTCAAACAGGGATAGCAACTGTAGCAATGTCGATGTATTTTTCGATAATTTCGATATTATTATTCATCGTGGGAATAATGAACTCCTCATTTGTATAGTGAGAAAACGATTGTGCGAAGCTGAATCTGTATCACATCTGCATTATGTTGTGTGTCATATTTTTGATTCGGCGTTTGACGCCGCCGGCGGCCTGCCGGAAGCTGATATACCACGGTGTGCGTTTGCCGGTGATCTCGGTGTGCCCGTTCCGTATCCCGTCGAGAACGCCGGCGGCCGTGTGGTCGGTCGCGTCGACGTGCGTCACGGCCTGGCCGACCATCTCGGCGATGTGGGCGTCGCTGCCGGCGGTCATCGGGAGGTCGTGCGAGCGGGCGAATCGGCCGGCGCGGCGGTTCGAGCGGCCGGTCAGCAGCCGGGAGTTGTAGATCTCGATGGCGTCGGCGCTGGCGAGTTCCTCGCTCGTGATATGCGGGGCGACACCGCTGCGCGAGCGCTGGAAGGGATGGGGGACGACCGCGATGCCGCCCTGATCGTGGATCCGTTCGATCGTCTCGGTGAAGGGGAGGCCGGCCGACACGCGTTCATGGATGCCGAGCGCGAGAACGTGGCCGGCGGCGCTCGTCACTTCGGAGCCGGGGATGCCGATCAGTCCGTAGTCGGCGGCGCGGTCGGCGGCCGCGAGGCTCGCGTCGATCTCGTCGTGGTCGGTCACCGCGAGCGCGTCGAGCCCGACGGCGTCGGCCTGCGAGAGCAGCAGTTCGATGGGATCACGGCCGTCGAAGGACAGTTCGGAGTGGCAGTGAAGCTCGGCCGACAGCACGGCACGGGCTTCGGGCGCTGGCACGAAAAGCCCCCGGTATTGCCGTCGCGGACGAGTCGATCGCACAGTCCGTGTCGCCGACGCCCCACGGAGCCGCCCGACTCATCGCAAGCGACTTTGCCGGTGTCCCGAACGGGGAGACATGTCCCTCTCCGCGCCCGATCGCGAACGCGTCGTCGAGGAGCTCGGCCGTGAACCGACACGCGCCGAGGCCGCGCTGTTCGAAAACCTCTGGAGCGAACACTGTGCCTATCGCTCCTCGCGACCGCTACTGTCGGCGTTCGAGAGCGAGGGCGAGCAGGTCGTGATCGGCCCTGGCGACGACGCCGCCGTGGTCGCGCTGCCGGACGACGAACTGTACGTCACGTTCGGCATCGAGAGCCACAACCACCCCTCCTACGTCGATCCCTACGACGGCGCGGCCACGGGCGTGGGCGGCATCGTCCGCGACACGCTCTCGATGGGCGCGTACCCGATCGCGCTGCTCGATTCGCTGTATTTCGGCGCATTCGACCGCGAACACTCGCAGTACCTCTTCGACGGCGTCGTCGAGGGGATCGCCGACTACGGCAACGCGATCGGCGTGCCGACGGTCGGCGGTAGCCTCGCCTTCCACGAAGGCTACGAGGGCAACCCGCTCGTCAACGTCGCCTGCGTCGGCCTCCTCTCGCCTGATCGACTGCTCACCGCCGAGGCCCAGCGCACGGGCAACGAGCTCGTCCTCGTCGGCAACGCGACGGGACGCGATGGGTTGGGCGGGGCGAGCTTCGCGAGCGAGGATCTCGGCGAGGACGCCGCGACTGAGGATCGCCCGGCGGTCCAGGTCGGCGATCCCTACGCCGAAAAACGACTGATCGAGGCGAACGAGGCCCTCGTCGACGAATCGCTCGTCGAGTCGGCCCGCGATCTCGGCGCGGCGGGACTCGGCGGAGCCTCTTCGGAGCTCGTCGCCAAGGGCGAGTGCGGCGCGCGCATCGACCTCGAAGCCGTCCATCAGCGCGAGCCCGGGATGAACGCGCTCGAAATCTTGCTCGCCGAATCACAGGAGCGGATGTGTTACGAAGTCGCTCCCGAGAACACCGAGCGGGTCGCCGCGATCGCCGACCGTTTCGATCTCGGCTGTTCGGTCATCGGCGAAGTGACCGACGGCAACTACACCTGCACCTTCGACGGAGAGACCGTCGTCGACGTTCCCGCCGAATTCCTCGCCGACGGCGCGCCGGCAAACGATCTCCCCGCCGAGCAGCCACCGGAGCCGACCCGTGACCTCCCCGAGACGGCACTCGACACGGCGTTCGAGCGCGTCATCGGCGATCCGAACACCGCCAGCCGCGAGTGGATCTATCGCCAGTACGATCACGAGGTCGGGCTCCGGACCGCCCGTGGTCCCGGCGACGACAGCGCCGTCTTGGCGATCCAGGAGACGGGGACCGGGCTCGCGCTGTCGGCGGGCGCGGAGCCGAACTGGACGGCGGCCGATCCCCACGCTGGTGCGCGCGCGATCGCGCTCGAAAACGCCACCAACCTCGCCGCGAAGGGCGCGATGCCGCTCGCCGCGGTCGACTGTCTCAACGGCGGCAATCCCGAAAAACCGGAGGTCTACGGCGGCTTTTCGGCCATCGTCGACGGGCTCGCGTGGATGTGCGACGCGCTCTCAGTACCGGTCGTCGGCGGCAACGTCTCGCTCTACAACGACTCGGCGGCGGGCGCGATCCCGCCGACGCCGACGATCGCGATGCTCGGCGCGCGCGACGGCTACGATGCGCCACCGACCGAACTCTCGGGTGACGGAACGCTGCTGGTGATCGGCGATCGTGCGCTCGCTGGCCACGAGGGGGGACTCGGCGGCTCGGCGTATCTCGACACCACTGGTGGCACGGATCGTTTCCCGACGCTACCCGAAGAGCCACACGCGCTGATCGAGACGCTCGCCGACGTGGCGAACCACGACGGAACACTCGCGGTCCACGACGCGAGCCACGGTGGTCTCGCGGTGACGCTCGCCGAGATGGTCTCGCCGGCTGCGGGCGCGGACGTGGCACTCGATGGCCCGGCGAGCGCCGCCGAACAGCTCTTTCACGAACAGCCGGGGCGGGCGATCGTCGAGACGACGACTCCCGATGCGGTTCGGGAGGCGTTCGTGGATATCGCTCCGGTTCACGAGATCGGCACGGCGACCGATACGGGCCGGCTCGATCTCGCAACCGACGACGGCGACCTGTCGTTCGCGGCCGGAACGATCGCCGAGCGACGGGCGGTGCTCGATCGCGCGATGAACTGATCACTCGCCGGCGATCGCCCGTTCGATGGCCGCATCGAGCGGTGTGTGCGCGACCGAGACGAGATCGTCGAGCCCGCCGTTTCTGACGACGACCGTGTTGTCGAGGCCGGCCATCAGCGGTGCGACGACGGTCTCGGGTACGTTGGTGAGTAGAGCGAGCCAGCGTGCCGCGAGGCGCTCGCTCAACCACGGGACGGCGGCGACGAATAGCCAGTGGCCGTCCGCGCGTGCCGTGCGCCGCAGCAGGTCCGCATAGGTGAGCACCGCCGGCCCGCCGATGTCGAACGATCGCCCGCGGGTTTCCGGTACGTCGAGCACCGCAGCGAGATAGTCGACGACGTCGTCGATCGCGATCGGCTGGCAGTTCGTTCGCGCCGCCGTCGGGAGCGGGAGGACGAACACGCGCGGGAGATGGGCGACGAACTGGCGCACCATCTCGAAGCTCGCCCCGCCAGCGCCGACGATGACCGCCGCCCGGAGTACGGTGAGATCGTAGTCGCCCGCGGCGAGCAGTCGCTCGACCTCGTGGCGCGAGCGGAGATGTGGCGAGAGCGCGTCGGACTCCCGGCCGAGCCCGCCGAGATATATCACCCGCGAACAGTCGGCGGCACCCGCCGCGCGGGCGAAGTTGTGTGCCGCTCGTCGATCGCGCGCGACGAAATCGGCCGCATTCATCGAGTGGACGAGGTAGTACGCCGCTTCGCAGCCCTCGAACGCCGCCTCGAAACTGCCGGTGTCGAGCAGGTCGCCCTCGACGACGCGCGCCGGCGGGCCGTCGTAGCGCTCGGCGTCGCGAGTGAGCACGGTGAGGTCGTGACCGGCCGCGGCGAGAGCGGGGAGCAGCCGTCCGCCGACGAACCCCGTCGCACCGGTCACTAGAACGCGCATGTCTCACCGAGAACGTCCGTCCGCATAGCTCCTCTCACTCACGGTGCTAGCGGCAACGGAAAGCGGGGACGAAGGTGGAGAGGGGTGTGATGATGCCAGGCAACGGAGTCGCCCCCGCTGGCGCGGAGCCGTGTTGGCTCCGTTCCGAACTGATTCGGGTGTTGTAATAAGTTTTGTGTGCACACGAACCCCGCTCACGCTCGCTCCGGCCCGTCGAGCACGAACTCGATGCGCTCGGTGTCGGCACCTTTCGAGCTCCGGTCGACGATCGTCAGCTCGCCCAGCTCGCCGAGCCGATCGACGTGCGTGCCGCCGCAGGGACAGACGTCGACGTCGCCGATCGTGACCGCTCGCAGCGGATCGACGTCGTCGGGGATCAAATCGAGGTTCGACCGGCCGTCGGGCGTTTCGGCTTCGAGGGTTGCCCGCGGGCGGTTCTCCTTTTCGACCGGGAGGTCCCGTTCGATCAGGGCGTTCGAGCGCTCCTCGATGGCGCGGAGATCGTCCTCGTCGAACGCCGCCGGTGCGAAGTCGATGCGTGCATGATCGTCGTGGATCCGATTGCCGGCGGTGCTCGCGCCGTACTCGTCGAGGACGACCTTCGAGACGACGTGCTGGGCAGTGTGATAGCGCATGTGCGCGAAACGACGCTCCCAGTCGAGTTCGCCGTGGACGGTCGCGCCCTTTTTCGGGAGATCGCCCTCGATCGTGTGCCGGATCTCGCCGTGATCCTTCCTGACGTCGACGACGCGGCACTCACCGCTCTCGAACGAGAGGCGGCCGTGGTCGGGTGGCTGTCCGCCACCCTCCTTGTAGAACAGCGTTCGGTCGAGCACTATCGTTCGATCCGATTCGTCGATGTCCTCGACGCGCGCGTCGAACTCACGGCGATAGTCGTCGTCCGGCAGATAGAGCTGCTCGGTCACAGAGGTGTCAACGGCACGCACGACTATGGATCTGTTTGCCGGCCAACGCCGGTAGCTGACGAGCGTCTGACGGGGTATTATATAGCTGGATTCATATCCGGAACTATGTCGCGTCGCCACCGCCTCGACTCCTCGGGGACACTCGCCGGTGTGAATCGTCTCCGCGAGCGCATGGACGCGGTCGATCGCGCCAGCGTCGTCGGCAGCGCGCCGATCATCGCCGGCACGGGGTTCGTGTTGAGCCGCGCGATCGCCATCGTTCTCGCCGGTGCGTCCGGAATCACCTTCCTCTGGGGACTGGTGATCGGTCTCGCCTTCGCCACCGCCGGCATCGTCGTGCTCGCCTCAACAGAAACCGACTCCGGACTGGGCCGTTCCACCCAGCACGTCGAACGGATCCCGTTCGAGACGGCCGGCGGCGTCATGTTGCTCTCGCTGCTCACCGGCATCGTTCTCGGCGCGGTTCTGTAGCTCCGCGCAATCGGCCATCCATCGGCCTCGATCGGTGTTCGATAGTTCGTTTTCGCTTCGCTCACGGCCGCGGCAAGCCGAACGGATAGACTTTTGTGGCTTGCCGTGACGTCACATACAGGACGAACCTGATCGACGATAACGAATGAATGCGACGAGACAGGTCGGCGAGTAATGGCTGCGGTGTTCTTCAAACGGTCGACGGACGGGCTGGCGATCGTGGACCCGATCGAGCGCCGCCAGTACGAGCTGGCCACGAGCGCGGTACGACCGACGTCGGTCGAGCGGTCGAACTTTCTATTTCCGATCGAGAGCGCGGTGTCGGTCCGGACCGACGGGATCACGCTGCCGAGCGTCGTCTCGGTCCACGTCCGTGACGGGTCGGGCGTGGTGATCGACCGCGCCGAGCATCACGCTGACGAACGGTTCCCGGCCGGCGAATACATCCTGGAGGTGAGCGCGCCGATCAAACTTTACCTGCGAGTCGAAAGTCCGCTTCGGATCAGCGCCGACGCCGAGGGAATGGCGATCGAATTCGGTGGCGAACACGAGGTGCTGGTCGGCGCGCGCTCGCATCACGAGCGACCGGCGGCGACGGTACAAACGCCGGCCGATCCCGAAGCGATGATGAAGACGATCTCGACGTTCGGATCGGCGCTGAAGACGACCAGTCCGGAACGGTCGTATCCGACACTCCGGGGCCATCCGCCGACGGTGAAGCTGGGCGACTCCGTGGATCTGGCGGGACTCGAACCACCCGAAACGGGTGTGACGATCGAGATTCCTCCTGAATACGACTCGATCTACGCGGTTGCGCCGCTTGCGTACTATTTGGGTGCGACGATCGAACCGGGCTCCGAACCGCTGTTGCGGACCGATCGCGGGTTCGAACAGTCGCTCGCCGGTCCGCAGGGGTTCGAGCAAACGGTTGCACGGACGCTCAAGCAAGCGTTCTTCATGGACTGTCTCACCCGAACCGAGGGCTGGACGCCGATGGACCTCCACGAGCGACGGCTGTTAGAGGACGAGCTGGAGTTCGATTTCCCGGCGCTCTACGAGCAACCGCTGGCCGCGCAGCTCGAAACGTATCTCTCGATTCCCTACCGGACGATCGCCGAGCACGTGCCGGCGTGGAAGCTCACGGCCACCGTCACGGCGACGGCCGACAGCATCGAACATCTACCCTTCGTCGTGTCCGATCTCGCCGTCGTTCGGTCCGCACGGACGCGCGAGGTCTCGGTGCCGAACGTTCGATCGGCCGCGCTCGACACGTTCCTGCGCGACGACACGCGGAGTACGGGCACCCAGCCGGGCGGCGAGAACACGTACGTCAAACCGCTCCGGTCGGATTCGCTGGAGCAGACGTGGATCGGAGAGGGGACGCCGCTGGGGGCGAGCAAGGCGTCGCTGGCGGCCTATCGCAACCGATTGGAGCGCACACCCGCCGAGGGTGACATCGAGATCACGGTCGTTTGTAACGACGCGGCGATGGACGACGAGCGCGTCGTCGAGGCGAGCTATGGCGAGCGGGCCGATCTTCCCTTCGACGTGACCGTCGCCCACGACCTGACGACCGACGAGTTGGCGGACGTGCTCGCCGCCCGGACGGATTTCCTCCACTACATCGGCCACGTCGACGACGAGGGGTTCGCGTGTGCGGACGGCCGTCTCGACGCCCGGCAGCTCGATTCGGTCGGTGTCGATGCGTTTCTCCTGAATGCCTGTCAGTCCTACCGTCAGGGAATGGCGTTGATCGAGGCCGGTGCCATCGGTGGGATCGTCACAATTTCAGATATTTTGAACAGCGAGGGCGTCAAGATGGGCCGCGCGCTCGCCTGCCTGCTCGATGCCGGTTTTCCGCTCGGGCCTGCCCTCGAAATCGCCCGTGGCGAGAGTATCGTCGGCGGGCAGTATCTCGTCGTCGGTGACGGCGGCTTCGCCATCGCCGATGCCGCGGGCGGCACGCCGACGCTCTGTGAGATCGAGCGCACCGGGGACGGGTTCCGGATCGATCAGATCACGTATCCGACGCGCGAGCGCGGTCTCGGCAGCCTGTTCATTCCTGCTACCTCGGGCGACCGTGACTGCTATCTCTCCTCGGGTCGCGTCCGTCGGCTCAATCTCTCGGCACACGAACTCTGGGCGTTTCTCACGCTCGAAGCGATGCCGGTGAAGATCGACGGCCAGCTCCACTGGAGCGACCGGCTGGATTTCGGCGTGCTTCAGGGACCGGAGTAAGTGCAGGCGCTGGCACCGCTCACGTCGGTGACGCCACAACACGCCACCGTGAACTGAATGCTCTCGCTCGGCGACTCCGCTTCCGATGGTTGTTGACTATCACTCACAACTGGTCGATATTCATCCGTGTCCGGGATGAAACTATCGTATGGTTTCCAACAGCAACGTATACGGTCAAAACCGTGTCGCGCGACGGCCGTCGATCAGCCGAACGATCAACGGCTGATCGAGGGTGCAGACGTCATCTTCTGTCTGCATGACATGCATATCGTTGCGGATATCGTGCCCGGAAGTTACAATATGCATTTACTTTGTGCGTTTCAGGTTCGGTTGGCCAATAAAATTAAATAGATGGAAAACCTCCGTTTAGTTGCTATGAGTTTCACGAACCGAATCGAAACGGACGTTGCCGACGTATATCGCGCCGTGTTTTCGGAAACGACCGACGACGCGTTCGTCGTCGCGCCCGCGGCGGCATCGGTTGAACGGCTCGTGACGGTGCTCGACGGTCTCGACAGCCCGCCGACAGTGCGCCTACTCGCGTTCGACAGCACGCTCAAGGACGTTCTCGACGACTTCCTGGTTGCCAGCACCGCCGCCGATCTCATCGACGAGGGCACGCTCTCGTTGGGGACGATCGAGGAAGCCGGCACCGGCCAACTGATCGTCACCGACGAAACGGTCGTCTCGCTCGTCACGGCGGGCCAGCGGGTGGCCGCCCTCGGCACCGACGACGGGGAGTTCGTCGCGAACGCCAACGAGCGCTCCGAGGAGCGCTGGGAAGCGAGCTCGTCGTACAGCCTCAGAACCCCGCCGCTCTCGCGGATCCGCGAGACGATGGCCGAGGCGTTCGATCCCGGCGTCCGCGACGACTTCGACGCCGTGCTCGCCTCGCTCGACACCGCCCGCGGCGACGGCGACGGTCTCGACGAGGTGACGATCAGCCTGCTCGTCGCGGCGAAAAACGAGGAGCTGCTCTACGACATCTCGAAGTGGGGTGAGGACACCGGCGTCGCGAGCAAGGCCACCTTCTCGCGGACGAAAACCCGCCTCGAAGAGATGGGGCTGCTCGACACGACGAAGGTGCCCATCGACGTCGGCCGCCCGCGACTGCGGCTGCTGCTCGGCGACGAGCGCCTCAGCGAGGCCGACGCCGACGAACTGGCGGCCGTCGCCACCGGCATCCTCTCGACCGACGCGTCCTGACTCCGTCGGATCGTCGCCGATCGCACCGGAAACGACGCTCTCACTGCCGATCGATTGCTTCGTCCTCTCCGGCCTAGTCAGCAAACGCTTCGTCGAGATCGTCCGCGAGCACCGCGATCGCGTCGCGGCTGCGGTCGATGGTATCGACCAGATTGAGGAAACCGTGGATCATCCCCTCGAAACACTCGTGAGTGACCGGCACGCCCGCCGCGTCGAGGCGATCGGCGTAGGCGATCCCTTCGTCGCGCAGCGGATCGAACCCCGCGGTGATGACGGTCGCTGGTGGGAGGCCGGAGAGATCGCGTGCCATGAGCGGTGCGGCGTACGCGTTGCGCGCGTCGGTCGGCTGGTCGAGATAGCGCTCGTAGTACCACTCGGCGCTGGCCCGTTCAAGGAGATAGCCCTCGGCGTTCTCCTCGTAGGAGTCGAACTCCTGGAGCGACGGCGAGTTGACCGACGGGTAGACGAGCGACTGGTGGCAGAGCTCCGGCCCGTCGCGGTCGCAGGCGACGAGCGTGACGGCGGCGGCCAGATTGCCGCCCGCGCTGTCGCCGCCGACCGCGACTCGCTCCCCGTCGCCGCCGAGCTCGTCGGCGTAATCGACTGCCCACTCGGTGGCCGCGTAGCAGTCCTCGACGGCCGCCGGGAAGGGATGCTCTGGCGCGAGGCGATAGTCGACCGAGACGACGAGACACTCGACCGCATTGGCGAGCGCGCGACAGACCGGGTCGTGAGTGTCGAGCCCGCCGACGACCCATCCGCCCCCGTGAAAGGTGACGAACACGCCGTAGGGCTCCGTCCCCGTCTCGGGTGCGTAGACGCGCACCGGCAGCGGTCCGCCCGGCCCCTCGATCGAGAACTCCTTGATCTCGCCGACGGGTTCCGGATCGGGCGTCGTGAACAGTTCGTCGAGGCGGTCGCGGGCGGTCGGGACCGACATGCCGTGGGTCGGCGGCGTGCGCTGTTGGTCGATCCGTTCGAGCAGCCGTTCGACCTGTGGATCGGGGTCGTCCATCCGCCGGACCGACGGCGACGATCGACGTAGTTCTGTCCCTGAATAACTCCGAGGTATGTGGAAAGGTTTTCGTATGCCCGATGGATATGACTGGCGATGAGTTCCGTGAGCGCGCTGGCCCAGCGACTCGCTGTGGTCGCCGGCTTCGAGAACCCACGGACGAGCCTGGAGCAGTACCGGACGCCGCCGGGGCTGGCGGCCAGGCTGGTCCACGACGCCGATCTGCAGGGCGACATCGAGGGACGGTTCGTCGTCGATCTCGGAACGGGGACGGGGATGCTCGCGCTTGCGGCCGCGCTCCGTGGGCCGCGCGGCGTGGTGGGTGTCGATATCGACCCCGATCCGCTCTCGACGGCGCGCGACAACGAGGGGCGGGTCGGCACGGCCGCCGACATCTCGTGGCTGCGCGCCGACGCGACCGACGCGCCGCTCGACACGGATGGCGAAACGACCGTCGTGATGAACCCGCCGTTCGGCGCGCAAGCGGGCAACGAACACGCCGATCGCGCGTTCCTCGCGACGGCCGCCCGCCTGGGCGACGTCTCCTACTCGGTCCACAACGCTGGCAGCCAGGAGTTCGTCGCATCGTTCGCCGCCGACAACGGCGGGACGGTCATGCGCTCGTTTCGCGCCGAACTCGATCTCCCCCGACAGTTCGACTTCCACGACGAGGACTCCCACACCGTCGAGACCGAGATTTTTCGCATCGAGTGGGCCTAGAGCCACGTCACGATCTGGCTGTAGAGGCTGCGCGCCGTCAGCAACGTGAAGACGAACATCAGCACGGTGACGACGGCGAAGACGGCGTTCAGCCAGCGCGGGTGATCGAAGAACTTCCGATTGGCGAAGAAGAGCGCGAGCGCGAAGATCGGCAGTCCGATGAGGCCGTTGACGGCGGGCATCACGATGCCGAGTCGCACCGGCGTGATATCGGTGAACTCCAGCAGGAGGACGGCGAAACCCACCGCCATCACGATGAGTATCTCGACGGTGCGCCGGAAGCCCCGATCGCCGAAGACGGTCGTCCGATCCCAGGCCTGCGGGATGAGGAAGCCGGCCCCGAACAGCGTGCCGGTCGCCGAGGAAAACGTCGCCAGCAACACCGCCAGCACGAACACCGGCAGCGCCCAGCCGCCGAAGATGGCCTGTAACGGCACGCCGGGGCTGGTGAGCGTCGGGGTTCCCGGCTCCATCGTCAGCGCCGAGACGATGATCACGGCCGCGCTGAGGAGCACGATGAAGGCGATGCCGACGAAGTTGTCCCGGCGGTACGGCCCCATCTCGGTCCAGTTCTTCGAGGGCTGGATGCTCGATTGAATGATGAAGTTCGGGTAGTAGACCGTAGTGCCGAACAGCGCGATGAGGCTGGTCAGGAAGCCGATGTCGCTCTGCAGGTATGGCACAAACCCTGACATGACCCGCCCGATCGGGAGATCGAGTCCGAGCGTGAGAACGATGTAGATGGCGAACACGGTCAGGATGATCGCCGCGATGGCGGCCTCGATGCGGTCGTAGACGCGGAGTTCGACCAGCGCGATGCCGATGCCGCCAGCGAGGATCGCACCGAGGTAGACGTTGTCGAGCGGCGTCAGATAGGCCAGCGCAGCGCCGGCGACCGCGTAGTTCGAGATCGCCCAGAACTGCATGATGAAGGCGATGAACAGCGCCATCGCCTTCGTCGGCCCCGCGCCGATCGCCCCACGGATGTAGCTCACGACGGGTTCGTCGATGGTCGCGAGCCGGCCGGACATCTCGTGCATCGCCAGATCGACGACGAGCGCGACCGGGAGCGCCCACAGCAGGAGGAACCCCCAGTTCGCTCCCGTGTTTGCGAGGATGTACACCGAGCCGGCCCCGAACACGTTCGCCGAGAACAGCAGCCCGAGACCGTACGCCTCGACGAACCGTTTCGGCCCTTCCACCGGGAGCCAGGAGGGGACGTAACTGTCCGCCGAACTCATCGTCGACTCACCCACGATCGTGTCATCTATATTCGTCCTCCATGACTATAGATGGCACATGATGCCTAGCTGGTTGGATCGGTCGCCTGCAGAGGACGGCTCCTTTAACCGCGATGATCCGATTCAGGGCTGTTCGCCGGCGGGGATCGGATCGAATGGCTCCGCGACACCGCTCATCGATAGCGCTCGCGTTCGGCGATCGGGACGCGCGTCTCGCCGGTCGCGGCGAACAGCGTCCGTCCCTCGCGGCTGAAGGTGATGTTCGCGGCGCGCGTCGTGCCGTTGCTCGGGAGCGGCGCACGTCCGAGCGTCCCGTTGGCTCGCGAGACGACGAGTCCGAACCCCTTCCGTCGGGGGACGATCGAGACGTTCTTTCCTCGGATCGTCGCGTCGGCGGTCGCCGGCGCGGAGCGGTAGCCGACGTGACTTTCGGTGCTCCGATTGAGCCAGACCTTGTAAGCGCGGTCGTCGCCCGCCCGCCAGCCGCTGCGCGAGACCCGTATCCGTTCGTCCCAGCCCAGGCCGCCGAGGCGGACGGCCGCCCGGCCGGTGAACGCGAGCCGCGATGCCTGGACGGCGGTCGTCCAGAGGTGGCGGCGCTCGCTCGTCACGATGACGCCGCTGGCGTTCACCGTGGTGCTCTCGCCGAACGCCGCGACGTCGACGACCGACACCTGTCGGTTGGTGACGTTCTCGGCGTATCGCACGGTGTAGTCCCTGACGGCGATCGCCTCCGACTGCTCGCTCGTCGCGTTGGTGGGTGTCGCGTTGGGTGTAGCGGCCGCCCGCGCCGTCGACGACTCGACGGTCGTGAGATTTACCGGAATCGCGGGTGCCGACAGCGCCGCGAGCGCGAGCAGTACGACCACGGCCGTGCCGGCCCATCGCTCGGTGCCGCCGACAAGCGGGACCGTCGATGGGATGCGTCCGGTGGCGACGACGCTCGCGACGACCAGAAGGGCGAGCCCGAAGACGAGCACCACGCCGAGCGCGCGGTAGAGCACGAACCCGCCGTTGCCGCGAAACCAGTAGACCGCCCACAGCGACTGCGAGATGGCGAACAGAACTGTACCGAGCCAGAGCCGGCCCGCGGTGGGCCCGGTTCCACGCCGCCGGACGAGCGCGATCCCGGCGAGCACGCCGACGAGCAGGCCAATCGCGTGGGCCTGGATAGCGATGCCGGCCCACCACGGCGCGCCGAACGACGGGTCGGCGCTGGCCTCGACGACCGGGTTCTGGATGGTGGTGTACACTCGCCGGATCGCGTCGCTGGCCGCGAGCGCGATCACCGTCGCCAGCGGGTAGTGGACGAGCGCGACCCCGGCGATAGCGAACAGCACGCCCGAGAAGCCGATGACCGGGCCGACCGCGAACAGCGCGACGAACAGCCCGACGAGCAGCGCCGCGGCCGGGATCACGAGTACGCGGGCGATCGGACTCTCCACGAGTGGCGATTTCGGACCCCGTTCGTCCGGATAGTGACCCCAGGCGTATTCGGCCAGCGGGGCGAGCGCGAGCGTTCCGACCAGGTTCCCAACCAGATGATTCGGGCTGACGTGGGCGAACGAGGAGAGGGCGATGCCGAGCGGGGAGCCGTACGACCACGCGCGGAAGGGAAGCGCGAGCGGGCCGTACCAATGCTGGAACCCACCTTGTACGAACAGATAGACGGCGAGCACACCGAGTACCGTGAGCAGCGTTCCCCAGGGGATGCCGGCGAGAAAGCGCGCCCGCAGCGCCGCCGTCCGGTCACGGGCGTCGAGTCGCCACGCCACGAGCGCCGAGAGGACGACCGCGAGGACGACGGCGATGCGGGTGAGCGCCAGCCACGGCGACATGGCCAATCCTGAGCGTGCGTGGGTTTCACTCTGTCGCGGCCAGTCGTCAGGTTCAAGCGCGCGAGAACGAACAGTAGTGTATGGAACTGCGGGTCATCGAAAGCGACGAGAACGAGCTCTCGATCGAGGTCGCCGACGAGGGGCACACGTTCATGAACGTACTCAAAGGTGCATTGCTCGAAACCGAGGGTGTCACGACGGCCACCTACGACGTCAATCCCGAGCAGTCCGGCGGCCAGACCGAGCCGGTGCTCACGATCCGTACCGAGGGGACGGACCCGCTCGACGCGCTCGAAGACGGCGCGGGACGGGTGAACGACATGACGGCGGCGTTCCGGACGGCTTTCGAGAGCGCTGCCTGAGGATCAGTTCGCGGGCTGTCTGTACAGACCGACGGCCTCGCGGGCGAGTACGAAGCCCGCGATGAGCAACACGCCGCCGAACACCGCCATCCAGAGCCCGATGGTTTGTTCGCCCGCACCGAGCGTCTCGATACCGTTGAGTTCGAGAAACACACCGGCAACGGCCGCAAGCGTCGCCCCGACGGCGCGCATGGCGGCCGAGCCGAACTCCGCCACCAACTCTAGAACTGGTTCGATCATTGAGGTCGCTCATTCGTGGATTGTCAAAGTGCTTTTGCTTCGGCGGCGAAACGTAATCCTTGAGGGAATTCGGCGAGAATCGGCGGTATGGCCCGCTACGGCGATCTCAACTACGGTTGGCTCACGAAACACGGCTTCGGGCTCGGCGTCGCCCTGTTCGTTCTCGGCGCGCTGGGTTCGATCGCCGGTCCGGCGCTGTTCGGCTCGCTCCCCGGCTGGGAGGCGACCCTGTTCACCGACAGCGAAGTCGCCGGCATCGTCATCGCCTTCCTCTCGGTGATGGTCTTCGGGATCGTCCTGCCGCTCACCGAGTGAGCACGCTCCACCCACGACGGCGACTGCCTTCTCAGCGCCGCACCGGAACCCCGTGTTCGTCGAGGTATTCCTTCACGTCCTCGATCGAGTATTCGTCGAAATGGAAGATCGAGGCGGCGAGCGCCGCGTCGGCATTCGCCGCGGTGAACACCTCCTCCATGTCGGCAGGGCCGCCACAGCCGGAGGAGGCGATGACCGGCGTCGAGACGCTCTCACAGACCGCGCGCGTCAGCGGGACGTCGTAGCCCTCCTTCGTGCCGTCGGCGTCGATCGAGTTGACGAACAGCTCGCCGGCTCCTCGACTTTGGGCCTCGCGCGCCCACTCGACCACGTCGATACCCGTGCCCTCGCGGCCGCCCTTCACCGTGCACTCGAACCAGCAGGATTCGCCGTCAGTCGTAACGAAATGTTCGCCCTCCTCGTCGTAGCGACGGCGTGCATCGACCGAGATGACGATACACTGGCTACCGAAGCTCTCGGCACCCTCGGTGATGAGTGCCGGTCGATCGAGCGCGCCCGTGTTGATCGAGACCTTGTCCGCGCCCGCCCGCAGGGTCTCCCTGATGTCCGCGCGCGTGCGGATGCCGCCGCCCACGGTCAGGGGGATGAACACCTCGTCGGCGACGCGCGAGACGACGTCGAGCATCGTCTCGCGGCCGTCGGCCGAGGCAGTGATGTCGAGGAAGACGAACTCGTCGGCACCCGCCTCGTTGTACCGGCGGGCCATCTCGACGGGATCGCCCGTGTGTTCGAGGTTCTCGAAGTTCACGCCGGTGTAGACCGCCGGCTCGCCGTCGTCGTTGAGATCGACGTCGATACAGGGGATAACGCGCTTGGTGAGTGTCATATACTGTTGACACCGTGCCACTCATTCTTAACTCGAAGGCTTTGGCGCTACATATGATGTATGGCAGCTTCCGCGGAGACCGCATATGAGCAAACACAAATCGTGAATTCGCCACTGATGGAAAGACCATCCATGCATTGATTATGACAGGCTCACTCGGATATAATATGCCAAAATATGCCACTCTTGACGATATAGACGAGGAAACACGATATAGTATCCTTACCGCCTTGCATGAAAACGAGCGGTTTTTGGGTGGTATTACGGCGACGGACGCTTTCCGAGCAAGCCAACAAACCCGTTTGATCCTGACTGATCAGCGTCTCCTCACGTTCAGCCAGAAAAATGCTACAAGCCCTCTTTCCGAAATTGATCGGGCAAATATCTCACACGCCGACTTCGAAGAAGGAATCCTGAGTCGAACACTGACTATCGTAGGAACGGACGGACTCACTCAAGAATGGGATCTCGATATCAACGGTGCAGGCGAATTTGCCGAGGCAGTCCTGAGTGGTGGTGTTCAGCGCGTCTATGATGACGATTTCCAAATCGAATCACACTCTCACATCAATGGGGTAAACGACTCGAAAACTACTCCGGGCTTCAACAATGGACCCGGCGGCAATACGGAACGGAATCACGGACGGGACAGAGAACCATCGGCAACTGAAAGGGGTCGGAGCACACAGGAACCCGTTACTGACAGTAGCACGGATTACCAGCACCCAGCCATCGCTGATCTTTCACAATCCGAGTTGCTTTCCGAGCTTCAGTCGATGGATAACTACGATTTCGAGTACTTCGTCGCCGATATCTGGGAGCAGATGGGATGGGAGACAGAAGTCTCGCAAGCATCGGTGGACGCTGGAATCGATGTGACCGCTACGAAATCGAACCCCTACCCAGAGAAGAACATAATCCAGGCCAAACGGTACGGTGAAAACACGAGTGTTGGCGGTCCGGACATACAACAATACGCGAGTCTCAAACAACAGGTCTCAGGTACTGATTCGGTAATCGTCGTTACCACGGGATCGTTCACCAACGCTGCTGAAAAACGTGCTACCGATCTCAACGTCAAAACCGTTGATGGAGACGGAATTGTAAGCATGGTTGACGATCTCGATGCGCGCAATCTCGTCACGGATTATATTGATATTCCTCTTGAATCATCTGCCGAATCGGAATTCGATTCCGAACTCGGGTCTACGCCGATGGGCGATCACGGAACAGACTCTCCTGATACGGCTGCTATGGGACATGCGAGTCCTGCACCGGATCACGAACTGGAGGCTATTTCCTCCGACGAAGGCGATTCGACGATCCTTCACGTTGCCGACCGAATCGTGGGTGCCACAAATCAGACGACTGATCAGGAATCATCTGCCCTCGAAACGAGGGATCAAACGAGAACGGCCGATCAGACGGGAGCTGACGATGTAATCGCCAACTCGCAATCAGCCGGAAACTGGCACTATGGTGTCATTGGGCTCTCTGCAATCAGTATCCTCGGACTTTTCGCGGGAGTTGCTGATGTTGCTGGCTTCTCCATTCTGTTACTGCTTCCCATCACGTATCTTGATATCCGAGATGTACGTACAGTGACTACCGAGTGGCAACCGAAAACGTGGCTGTATCTTCTCGGAATGTTCTTCGTGGTGTTCATTGCTGCGCCGCTCTATCTCTACCGACGCAAAACAGTTGTCGGACTGTAATGAATGCACTGAGGTTCCGTGAGCTACTCTTCGGCACATTCGAATCATTTTATACGCTCCTCATCAATTTGCGACCATGAGCGACGACGCGCCGACCGAGCCGCGCGAGTCGGAATCCGGCCAGGAGCAGGCGACCGACACCGTAGACGAGACGATGGTTGAGGGCGATCGCGAGCAGCGCGAGAGCCACCCCGACGACGCAGACGAGGGCACGCACGGAAGCGTCGAACCGGTCGCCACCCGCGAGACGTCGCCGATGAGCGAGTTCACGGGGCGACAGGCCGGCATCGGCGCGCTCGTGGCGGTCGTCGGACTCGTCGTCACGTTCGCGATCCCGCTACTGCTCACCCTCGGCTGAGTCGGCTCGTCCACACCGACCGTACCCGTCCGATCGTCCGTTCGATTCCGGTTCGTGTTCGCTCGTTTTCACGCCTGAGCGGCCCTTTCCGTCACCGTCTTTCCCGGCGAGCGAGTAGGCAGGATCGATGACAGCAGATCTCTTCGCACCGCTCGAACTGCGCGAGACGACGATCCCGAACCGGGTGATGGTCTCGCCGATGTGTCAGTATTCCTGTGACGACCGCGACGGGCTGGCGACCGACTGGCATCTCGTCCACCTCGGCAGTCGGGCGTCCGGCGGGGCCGGCGTCGTGATGACCGAGGCGACCGCCGTCGAAGCCCGTGGGCGCATCTCGCCGGAGGATCTCGGCATCTGGAGCGACGCACACACCGAGGCGCTCGCGCCGATCGCCGAGTTCGTCAAATCGCAGGGCTCGGTGCCCGCGATCCAGCTCGCCCACGCCGGCCGGAAGGCGTCGAAGGCCCGGCCGTGGGACGGCGGCGAGCCGCTCCAGCCCGACGAGGGTGGCTGGGAGACGATCGCACCGAGCGACCAGCCGTGGCCCTACGAGAACGGCGAAACGGCGACCGCGAAGATGGACCAGGACGACATCGAGGACGTCATCGACTCGTTCAGCGCTGCCGCCGAGCGTGCCGACGAGGCGGGCTTCGACGTCGTCGAGGTCCACGCGGCCCACGGCTACCTCCTCCACGAGTTCCTCTCGCCGGTCACCAATCATCGGACGGACGACTACGGCGGCGACTACGAGGGCCGGAGCCGGCTGGTCCGCGAGGTGACCGCCGCGGTACGGGAGGTCTGGCCCGACGACAAACCGGTCTTCGTTCGGATCTCGGCGACCGACTGGCTACCCGACCGTGAATCCTGGACGGTCGACGACTCGGTGCGACTGGCCGACGATCTCGCCGCAGCGGGCGCGGACCTCATCGACGTGAGCGCCGGCGGTAACGATCCCGACCCACAGATCCCCTATCGGGGACCGGGCTACCAGCTCCCCTACGCCGACCGCATTAGCCGCGAGCGCGAGTCGGAGATCGCCGTCGGCGCAGTCGGCGGTATCTCCTCCCCTGAGCAGGCCGACGCGCTCGTCCGCAACGGCCGGGCCGACATGGCCATCGTCGGCCGCGAACATCTCCGTGATCCGTATTTCTCGCTGCACGCCGCCCGCGAGCTCGATCGGCCTGAGGCCGCCGAGCCACCTATCCAGTATCGGCGCGGGTTCTGAGCGGCTCGATCGTTGCGAGTCCCACACCAGCACCGAGATAGCGCTAGACGTCGACTGGTGCTCGAATTGAACCGTCACTCTCACTACCACTGGCCTCGCACGATCAGCACAGCCGATGGATGGAACTACTTCTGGTGACTGTCGGCACGCGTCGTCCCGAGATAGGACCCTGTGATGCGGAGACGGGACTACCTTCGCGGGCTGGGTGCGATCGCCGGCATCGTCGGTGTCGCGGGCTGTTCGTCGAGCACTTTCGAGGAATCGGTCGCGGGTCCGACGGCCCAGGAGCCAGCAGGAAACGCACCCGACGAGCCACGCACCGAACGCACTGCGCCGGGATCGGTGACCACCCGGACCGCCGATGAACCGACCGCCAGCCAGACGGCCCAGCCGACGACTACGGTGACACCGATCCCGACGCCGGAACCGCCCGCGAACAGGCTGTTGCTCGCGCCGGCACTCGGTACGGGCTGGGGGTACGTCGACGGCTCCGCGCCACGGGTTCGGGACAACGGCACGATAACGGCGCTCTATCGTGGGACGCAGGCGTACGCGCGGACCCTTCGGACACGACTCTGGCCGTGCGAGGGTCGGACGCTCGACGCGCTCGGCGGAACGTGTTCGCTCGGGAGCCTCCCCAGCCGATATCGCTCGCGCGACGACATCGAGACGGCGGATCCCTCGATCGGCGAGACCGCGTTCGCGTGGTGGTCGGGGCCACGGACCGACATGGAAGTCGTCGCGGCCGATCACGTGTTCCGTATGACCCACACACCACTCGCGGCGCAAGTGGACGAGGGTACGGCCAGCCTGCCGTCCCGCGCTGCACGGCTGACCGAACTCATCGGGTTCGCCCGACAGCAAGCCGAAAAGCTCGCCTCGTCCGACTGAACCGTCGCGTCGAGGACCGTCTCCCGATCGTCCTCGTCTCTTTCGAGTCCGAGAAACGCACGATCGACTGCCGGGGCCGAAAGAGGCACCCGTCTGGTGGCCGTTCTCTACCCGATGGCAACCGAAAACCGAAGCGATACGTTCGACATCGGCGGCGAGGACACCGTCCACCGACTGGGCTACGGTGCGATGCGACTCACCGGCGAGGAGATCATCGGCCCGCCGAACGACGAGGAGGAAGCGAAGGATGTCCTCAGCCGAGCGACCGAACTCGGCGTGGACTTCATCGATACCGCTGACTCCTACGGGCCGGCGGTCTCCGAGCGCCTGATCGGCGAGGCGCTCGCGCCTTACGATGACGTGTTCGTCGCGACCAAAGGCGGGCTTTGGCGCGACGACCGGGACGGCTCGTGGCCGAAATGTGGCCAACCGGGTTACATCCGCAACTCGATTCTGGGCAGTCTCGACCGACTCAAGACGGATACGATCGATCTCTACCAGTATCATCGTCCGGACCCCGACGTGGACTACGCCGAGGCGGTCGAGACCTTCGCCGATCTCAAAGAGGAGGGGAAGGTCACCCACGTCGGTGTCTCGAACGTCTCGGTCGAGCAGCTCGAAACGGCCCGCGACGTGGTCGAGATCGCCACCGTCCAGAACCAGTACAACATCGGCGACCGCGAGCACGAGGAAGTCCTCGACTACTGCGAGGAGCACGACATCGGCTTCATCCCGTGGGCACCGCTTGGCTCGGGCGACCTCGACGGGCTCGGCGAGGTGGCGGACAACCACGACGCGACCGAGTATCAGGTCGGGCTCGCCTGGCTGCTCCAGCATTCGCCCGTGATGCTCCCGATCCCGGGCACGTCGAGCGTCGAGCACGTCGAGGAGAACATCGCCGCCAGCGATATCGAGCTCACCGACGAGGAGATCGAGACGATCGAGAACTGAACCGGAAAACGAGCAATCACACTCGATTTTCTGGACCAACCATTGTCGGTGGCGGTGGCGCGCGATGAATCCGGCCGAAGGCCGGAGAACGCGCGAGGGATGAGTGAACGAGCGAAGCGAGTGAGCGAATCGGCTGGGGAGGGTGTGGCTTGCGGTTCTCATTTTCGCCAGAATTCGCTGTGAGGTCGTCGCTTAGTTGGCTAAAAGTTGATAAAAAATGTCGGAAAATCTTGATGCGTGGGTGTGGGATTCACGAATCGCGCTGTTCGAGCCATTCCTCCCGCAACAGGCCGTATTGGAGCATGTCGCGATGCTCGCCGTCGATGAACATATACTTGCGGCGGCGACCTTCCTTGCTGAAGCCGAGCGATTCAAGCAATCCCTGGGATGCGTCGTTGAAATCGAACGCCCCCGCGCCGATGGCGGGTGTCTCGTAGCTCCGAAAGACGTACTCGACGACGAGCGCGACTGCCTCGGTGCCGTAGCCCTCACCGTGGACCTCCGGCACGAGCCAGTAGCCGAGCTCCGGGCGCTTCCAGTCGGCGTCCTCGACCGAGACGACGCCGACTCGTCGGACCGCTCCCTCGTTGGGTTGGCCAGGGCCCGCGTCATCATCGAGACAGACGAGAAAGCGATCGGTCGCTTCGGTATCCCACTCCTCGACCTGTTTTCGATTTCTGAGTGGGGAACCGAGCGGATAGCGAATCTCGGGATTCGCGGATGCGCGCTGGGTGAACGGAACGTCCTCTTCCTCGACGGTGCGGAGCGTGACGCGCTCGCCGCGCTCGATGCGTGCGCCGGGCATGACCGTACATCCCGGATGAACAGGTTATGCGTTCCGACTCAGTTCGTTCCAATAGTCAGATCTCTGTCACCTACCAGGTGCCGTGGAACGTGTCGAACGAGAGCGAGTCGAGCGGCTCGTTGCCGACGGCGATCTCGTACTCACCCGGCGTGAGCATCGGCTTGTGGAATTGCGGGCCGTCATCGGTCGTAATTCTCGGACAGCCGGTGTTGACGAACGCGTCCATGTCGAAGTTCCGGAGCCGATCGGGCGTCACCTCGTCCATCGTGATGAGGTAGGCGTTGTCGTTCGCCTCGACGATCTCCTCGGCCTGATCGTAGCGACCCTGACCGATCTTCGTACAGAAGATGACGCCCCACTTCTCGGCGTCCATCGCGCGGTGGACGGCACCGTAGCGCTGCTTGAGGAACTTCTCGGTGTCGGCGATCGAGACGGCGTTGTTGACGGGATCGGCGATCACGACTTTCTTGTCCGGGTGTTCCATCGCCAGCCCGAGCGGGTGGAACTTCCCGCCACCGACGTAGAGCACCTGGTCGGCGTCGATGTCCGCCGAGGCGTAGTTACAGCCCAGTACCTGTCCTTCGTGGGTGAGTCGCTCGTCGCCGCGGCGAGTGTGAACGTCGAAATCCCGCTCTTCGAGCCACGTGCGCATCTCCTCGAACTTGTTCATGTGCTGGGCGGTCGTCACGAGGCCGACGTCGGGGTTCTCGTCGGGATCGGCGAGTTCGTTCAGGGAGTCCTCCAGGATCGGCTCGACGTCGACGTTCGAGAAGAGCGGCACGTAGATGATCTTGTCCGATTCCTTCATCGGCGAGTGGCCGAAGTGGACGAACACATCAGTTCGGCGCATCATGTATGTGTCGAGGTCACAGGCCCCGTAGCAGGGTTGACCCGACAGGAGAACTCGAACGTTGTCGGGCAGGCGCTCGCGCAGGTCGTCCGTCACTGCTGGGCCGCGGCGTTTCAGTCCCTCGGGGAACTGCAACCCGACCTTCTTCGCGTCGCGCTCGTCGACCGCCTCGACGATCCTGTCGAGCTCGTAGTCCCACTCCCGGTCGTGTTTGAGCGCCATCCCCGTCTTGGTGAGGTCGCCCGATTTCGATTCCGACGTGTGGCTCATTGGCCGGTTTACCGCCTCCTGCCGTTTAGTCTCGGCGTTTTGACGAGCGACGAGACGATGGCAACGCGGGGAACGGCTCCGCCGTGATCCCGTTTTGTGCGAACGGAGCGACACCGTCCCCATCCACAGCTCTCGTCGGTCCGTTCACGTCCACCACCTCTTACCCCTCGCCGACGACATGGTGAACGAGCGCGGCTTCGGCCTTCCGGAGATGCTCGGCGGCCGTCCCGGGCGCACAGTCCAACTCCTGGGCGACGTCGGCGACCGTGGCCTCCCGCGGTGTCTCGTAATAGCCGCGTTCGAGCGCGATCGTCAGTGCCTCGGACTGGCGCTCGCTCAGGGCGCTCGCGGCATCCATCCGCCCCGCGTCGTACTGGCCGGCGCGTCGAACGTCGACGTCGACGCCGGGCGGGGCCTCGTCGAGCGCGCGCTGGAGCGATGCGGCCGTCCCGACGACGGTGAGGCCGATGGTGCGGTCGGTGCGGTAATCGATCGGTGGCATCACGACGATGCTGCCGTGCGTGAAGGCGTCGGTCAGTCGCCGCGTTCCGGCGTCGAGTCGCTCGCGCGCGTAGACGTAGAACCCGTCGCCGTCGGTCGACACCACCTCGTGCTCCAGGACCGTCGCGACGTCAGCGAGCGTCTCCGCGTAGGGTTCGGGCGGCCCCTCGGCGTAGAATATCATCGTGTTCGTCTCGCCGACGGCGGGGTTCCACTGGAGGAGGCGATAGGACTCGTATCCCTCGTGGCTGGCGACGAACTCGTGCATCGGATGGATGATCCCTTCGCTCTGGCCGAGGCGCAGTCGCAGATATTTCATGACGGGTGTTGTCGTCCTGGAACTTAAACTAGCCTCGCTAGCGAGGCAGAACGCGCTCGATGCTGGCGATCGATCGTCCGGTATCGTCGGCCGGCAAGCCGACAGTTCACAGCATGAGCTCGCAGTCACCCATCGAACCGCGGAACGACGATCTCGACGAACCGCTCGCGGAACTGCTCTCCCCGTACACCGTCGCCCGCGACGACCACCGCAACGCACCGGGATTCGTCGTGCGACCCGACGAGGTCCAGGACGTCCTGTTCACGCTGCGCGACGAGGCGGGCTTCGATCACTGTTCGAACGTCACCGCTCAGGAGTACGAAGACCGCTTCGAGAGCATCTATCACCTGAAGAAATACGCCGATCCGACCGCCGAAGTAAGCGTCATCGTCCCCACACCGCGGGACGATCCCGTGAGCCAGAGCGCGGAGCCGGTCTACCGAACCGCCGACTGGCACGAGCGCGAGGCCTACGATCTGGTTGGTATCGAGTACGAGGACCATCCGGATCTACGCCGGATCCTCCTGCCCGAGACGTGGCAGGGCCATCCGATGGGGCTGGAGTACAACCAGGAGAAACCCCAGATCGTCACGCTCGAAGCGCACGCCAACCCGCTCGAAGACGACCAACACGACGCCGGTTCGGATACGATGTTCCTGAACATCGGCCCACACCACCCGGCGACCCACGGCGTGCTCCATATCGAGACGGTGCTCGACGGCGAACAGGTCGCCGCCGTCGATCCGGATCCGGGCTATCTCCATCGCTGCGAGGAACAGCTGTGTCAGCAAGGGACCTACCGCCACGAGATCATGCCCTACCCGGACCGCTGGGACTACCTTGGCGGACAGATTCTGAACGAGTGGGCGTACGCCCGTACCGCCGAGGAGCTCGCGGATCTCGACGTACCCGAATACGCACAGCTCATCCGCACGATGAGCGGCGAACTCTCGCGAATCCTCGCCCACATGCTCGCGATCGGGACGTTCGCGCTCGACGTCTACGGGGAGTTCACCGCGACCTTCATGTACGCTCTCCGCGACCGCGAGATCGTCCAGGGAATCCTCGAAGACCTGACGGGCCAGCGGCTGATGTTCAACTACCTCCGGCTCGGTGGCGTGGCCTGGGACCTGCCCGAACCGCGCGCAGCGTTTTTCACGAAGATCCGTGATTTCCTGAACGAACTCCCACACAAACTCGACGAGTATCACGATCTGCTCACGACGAACGAGATCTTCCAGCTTCGATGCGTCGATACCGGGGTCCTTGACGCCGAGACGGCGAAACAGTACGGCTGCACCGGCCCCGTCGCCCGCGCCTCGGGCGTCGACTACGATCTGCGCCGTGACGATCCCTACGGCTACTACCCCGAACTCGATTGGGACGTCGTGACTGCCGAGGAGGGCGACAACTATGCACGCGTGCTCTGTCGGCTCCAGGAGATCGAGCAGTCCGCACGTATCATCGATCAGTGTGTGGATCTGCTCGAAGATTGGCCGACAGACGACCGCGAGATCCAGTCGAACGTGCCCCGGACGCTGCGCCCGGACGACGCCGAGCTCTATCGCGCCGTCGAGGGCGCGAAGGGCGAGCTCGGTATCTACATCCGGAGCGACGGCACCGACACACCGGCCAGATTCAAGATCCGCAGTCCGTGTTTTGCGAACCTCCACGCGCTGGAAGAGATGGCCGTCGGCGAGTACGTCCCGGATCTCATCGCGTCGCTCGCGAGCCTCGATATCGTTCTCGGCGAGGTCGATCGCTGACCACGCGTCCCGGTCCGATACGCGGGCAATTGAAACCCGCCGCGTGTCTACGCCGATCCATGCCCGCCGACCTCCCGCTCGAACACGTCCACGTCGAACCGGACAGTCCGACCGACGGTCCCGCTCCGGCGGTGTTCGTCCTCCACGGCCGCGGCGCGGACGAGCAGGACCTCCTCCCGGTCGCCAAGCGCCTCCCCGACGAACTCCACGTCGTCAGCCTGCGCGCACCCGATCGGCTCATGCATGGCTACACGTGGTTCGAGATGGAGCTCCCCGATGACGACATCGGGCGCAGCCAGCCCGAACCCGAAGATTTCCGTCGATGTCTCGATCTCGTCGACGAGAGCATCGCTGCCGCAACCGAGCGCTACGATCTCGACAGTGATCGCATCGGTCTGCTGGGATTCAGCCAGGGAGCCATCACCAGCCTCTCGCTGCTCTGCGAGGTGCCCGAGCGGTTCGCGTGGGTCGTCTGTTCGCACGGCTATCTGGCCGCAATACATGCGGATAGCGAGCCGGAAGACATCGCCGACACGCCGGTGTTCGTCGGCTCGGGCACCGCCGATCGGATGATCCCGGCCGAGCGCGCCGAGCGGGCCGCAGAACGCCTCCGCGAGTGGGACTGCGACGTCGAATTCAATCGATACGAGAGTGCCCACGGCATCGGTCCGGACGAACTCGCCGATCTGGTGGGGTGGGTCGAGGATCGACTCGCCTGACCGCCACGTTGAAGACGCTCACGACCCAACCCTGTGGCGATGAGCACCGAATCGGAAGTCGAACCGGAGATCGACGCCACGACGGGTAGCCAGCCGGAGACGGTCGCGGGCGACCTCGGCGCGGCCATCGCCGACATGCCCGAATACGAGCAGTTCGTCGAGACGAAAGCCGCCGTCGAGCGCAATCCTGAGGCCCAGCAGAAGGTCCAAGAGTTCGAGCGCCTCCGTGATCAGTTCGTCCAGGCTCGCCAGACCGGCGAGGCCACGCAGGACGACCTCGAAACCCTCCAGAACGCCCAGCAGGAGCTACACAAGGTCCCCGAGATGGCCGAGTTCCTGCAGGCTCAGGACGAGCTCGACGCGCGTCTCGAACGGCTCAACCAGGAGATCACCGCCGACCTCGACATCGACTTCGGCGACCGCATCGGCGGCTGCTGTAACGACTAACCCTCCGACGTTGTCCGGCAGTATATAGCCGTCCAGCACCTGATTTCTGTATGGTCGCCGTCCGCTACACCTGTCCGCGCTGCGACGCGCTCGTCACGCTCGATCGCGCGGCCGAACTCGCCGACAAGTCGGTGACGCCCTTCGCCCTCGACGGCTGGGAGTACGCCGCTCCACACGAGGCCTTCGAGAGCGCCGACGGCGTCGAGATCGTCTGTGGCGCGGCCGAGACCGACGGCGAAGGCTGTGGCGAACTGTTCTACCTGAACTTCGTGAAGTACGACGAGGGTCGTGCGGTCGAGGCACGCACGACGCCAGCGGACGTCTCGTTCGACTTCCTGCGCTAGCCCTTGATGTTGCAGACCGGGAAGGTCCGGGCCACGGTGTCGCCGATGCCCAGCTCGTCGGAGACGCGCACGACCTCGTCGACGTCCTTGTAGACGCCCGGGGCCTCCTCGGCGACCGTCGCGCCGCTCTGGGCCTTCACGTACACTTTCTGGCCCCGTAGCTCGTCCTGGACGTCCTCGCCCCAGAACTCGTCTTTGGCCTGCGTGCGACTCATCGTCCGGCCGGCACCGTGGGCCGTCGAGCCGAAGGTCGTCTCCATCGAGCTCTCGCCGCCGCGCAGGACGTACGAGCCAGCGCCCATGCTCCCTGGGATGATGACCGGCTGGCCGACGTCGCGATAGGCGCTGGGCACTTCCTCGCGCCCGGCCGGGAACGCCCGCGTCGCGCCCTTGCGGTGGACGTAGAGTTCGCGCTCCTCGCCGTCGACCTCGTGGACCTCCTTCTTGGCGATGTTGTGGGCGACGTCGTAGAGCAGATTCATCTCCATCTCCTCCCACGAGCGGTCGAACACCCGCTCGAACACCTGCCTGGTGCGATGCATGATGAGCTGGCGGTTGACCCACGCGTAGTTGATCGCCGCACACATCGCGCCGTAATACTCCTCGGCGAGCCGACTCCCGGCCGGCGCGGCCGCGAGCTCCTTGTCCGGCAGCTGATCGAGGAGCTCCGGATGGGCCTGCTCGACCTCGCGGGTGTACTCGGTACAGACCTGATGACCGAGCCCGCGCGAGCCACAGTGGATGAGCACGACGATCTGATCCGCCGAGAGCCCGTAGGAATCGGCCACGCCCTCGCGGAACACGTCGGTCACGCGCTGGACTTCGAGGAAGTGGTTGCCCGATCCCAGGCTGCCGATCTGGTTTTTCCCCCTGTCCTTGGCCTTCTGCGAGACCGCAGCGGGGTCGGCGTCCGGTCGGCGACCCTCGTCCTCGCAGTGGGCGAGATCGCCATCGACGGCATAACCCTCGTTGAGCGCCCACTCGACGCCCCGATCGAGGATCTCCTCGACCGTCTCGACGCCCGATTCGACGACGCCACCGCCGCCGAGTCCCGAGGGGACGTTCGCAAAGAGCGACTCGACCAGCTCCTCCTCGTGGCCCTGGACGTCCTCGTAGCTGAGGTTCGTCGTCATCATCCGCACGCCACAGTTGATGTCGAAGCCCACAGCTCCGGGCGAGATGCACCCCTCTTCGGCATCGATGCCGGCAACACCACCCACCGGGAAGCCGTAGCCCTGGTGGCCGTCGGGCATACAGATCGCGTACTTCCGTACGCCCGGGAGCTGTGTCGAGTTCTTCAGCTGCTGGAGCGTCTTGTCGTCGGCGATCTGATCGAGCAGTTCCTCGCTAGCGAGCACCCGTGCCGGGGCGTTCATCTCCTCGTCCTGCGGGATCTCCCAAACGTACTCCTCGACTCGTTCGAGCGTGATCCCGTCGGCGTCGTACGTGTCCATACGAATCGTATTCGAGCACTGCCGGAATAGGTTTCGTCTGCCTGGGTCAGACGTCGAAGACGACGTAGGCGTTCCAGCCGTCACTATCCTGCTCGATGCGCATCTCGGAGTACGTCACGGCCTTCACCTCGCGCGCATCGATCGTCCCGAGTGGAACGCCCCGTGCGCTCGCGTCGAGTCGCCACCCGTCGCCCGTCCGATCCACCGCCGCCCGGTTCTCGACGGGAAGCACGCCACGCACGTCGCGCTGGTAGATACAGTCGGCGAGATACTCGTAGAGCAGCGCCTCGCGGTTTTCGGCCTGGACCGCGAACGAGAAGCGGTCGCCGTCGTCGGGGATCGTCTCGCACATCGCCGCCGCCAGCCCGTCGGCGACCGCACCGAACGTTGCGTCGAGGGTTTCCCCGTCGGCGGCGACGGCCACGTCGGCGGTATGTTCGCGGAGTTCGAAGCTCACGACTCGCCCCGTTCCGATCGGTCGCTCTCGCCGGATTCGTCGGTGGGTTCGCCCGGCCCGCCGACGACCCCCTCCGCGACGGTCGTCCGTTCGGCGTCGTACTCGCCGAGCGCCGCCATCTCGTCGGCCGAGAGGCTCGCCGCACCCTCCGTATCGCCGATCGCCACGCCGCTCGTGACGATGGCGCTGACGGCCTGTTCGACGGTGAGATCGACGTCGTAGACCTTCGCCGCGGGGACGTGGATCAGGAACCCACCCATCACGGGGTTCGGCGCGAGCGGCATGAACAGCGTTTTGAGATCGTCGTGACTCGCCGCCTCGTCGACGGTCGCCGGCGGTTTCGCAGTCACGAACGCGAAGGAGTAGGTCCCCTCGTTGGGGAACTCGATGAGCTTCACCTCCTGAAAGCTGCTGGTGTCGCTTTCGAGCAGCACGTCGCTCATGCGCCGAAAGCTGGTGTAGACCGAGCCGACGCCGGGGATCGCCTCCATCGCGGTGTGAAACCACGCCGAGAGCTTGCGGTCCGAGGAGGTCGCGTGCGCGACGAAGCCGACGACGAGCACGATCGCCACGAGCGCGAAGACGGTCCCGAACTCGATAAGCACGGAGCCGAACTCGGGGCCGAGGCCGATCGCGCGGGCGAAGCCGATAACTGGGCTGACGAGGCCGAGTACGCGCGCGGCGGCGACGACCGGCGTGAGCACGTTGCTGAGGAAGTTGAGCACGAACCCGAGGATCATCACGGTGACGAGAAACGGGATTGTGAGCGCGGCACCCGTGATCAGCCATTCACGCACCTGATAGAGCAATCCCGACGATTCTCGCGAGTCCGACGCCGAAGCCATACCCCTGCCAGCGGGTGCCGCGTCGAAAGCGTTGTGCCTTCATCTGCGGGCGGTGGAGTTATAGTTCCCTACACGTAACGCCCGACGGTGAGTATCGATGTCACGAATCGCGTCGTCGAGCCCGGCAGTGACGAGCATCTCGACGCCGCGTGGGAGCTGAAAGAGCGCATCCGCCGCGAGGAGGGGGTGCTCAAACAGCGCCGCGGCTTCTTTGCCGACGCCTACCGCCGAGCGACCGTCCATCTCGTCTTCGCGGGCGAGGAGGAGCTCATCGGCTTCGCGGCCGTCCGCCGCGACGGCTACGTGCTCTTTCTGGCCGTCGACATGCCCCATCGTGGCGAGGGGTTCGGCGAGCGCCTCATCGCCACCGTCGCCGACGAGCACGGCTCCGTGAGCTGTCACGCCCGCGCGAGCAATCAGGACGCCGTCGGTTTCTACGAACACATCGGCTTCGAGGTCCAGCGCCACATCGATCACTACTACGAGGACGGCGGCGCAGCCTACTATCTCAAACTCGGTGACGGCGGTCTCACCGATCGCATCTCGTCGTTCTTCCGCGGTTGACTATCCTTTCCGACCCGTTGAAAAACCTCGTCCCTGCAGCGACTGCCTTAGTCGCTGGCGTGGGCCTGCTCGAACGGTCTGGGCGGCAGCCTGAGCTCGTCGAGTCCGGGCAGGTGTTTGATGTTGTAGATCACCTTCATCTCGTCGGTGAGCGGGATGCCGTTACAGGAGAGGCGAATCCCGTGGGCCTTCATCTCCGGCGGGAGGATCGTGTCGGCGGGCATCTCCAGCTCGCCTTCAACGACCGCGACCGCACAGTTCGCGCACGCGCCGCCGCGACAGGCGTAGGGCCACGCGAACCCGCGGTTCTCGGCGGCTTCGAGCAGCGACTCGCCCGGCTCGACGACGAACTTGCCGTGGTTGACCGGGTCGAGATCCGCGTCGCCCGCCTTCCCGAAGAGATCGCTGTCGCCGACGTCCCAGCCGTGATCGTCGAGCACGGCGTAGTTCAGATATTCGACGTGTGCGCCGTCCGGGCCGTCGTCCGGTTCGGGCTCGTCTTCGATCTCCTCTTCCTCGGGCGGTGCTTCGAGCTCGCGGCCGGCCTTGGCCGCCTCGTAAGCCGCCCGGACGCGCTGGAACTCCGCGGTCGATCCCCCGTGGTCGGGATGGGCCTCGATGATGCGCTCGCGGTAGGCTCTCCGGAGGTCGGCCTCGCTCGCGTCGGGGTCGATGTCCAAAACCTCGAACGGGGACGCCACACCGAATATACCGTACCCCGACTGAAAAGGATTCCCGATGCGGAACGGCGCTGTGGCCGCTCTGCCGGCCATCGAGCGCCCGCGTGATCAGTCGTCGCCGAGGCCGAGTCCGGGATACCAGCGATCGGCACCGGCCTCGCGCGCCCGCTCGTCCATCCGGGCGAGCAGCGCCGTCGCGAGACTCGCCGTCTCGGCCGCCCGGTTCTCGCCTTCGGTGCGGAACTCGCCGGTCGTCCGGTTGGCATATACTGTGCAGATCGCGCCCGCCCGGAGCCCGTAGAGGTTCGCGAGACTGAGGATCGCGCTCGATTCCATCTCGAAGTTGAGCACGCCGGCCTCGCGCAGCTCCTCGAAGCGCTCCTCGCTGCCGGCGGCCTCGAACCCCTCGAAGCCCGGCCGGCTCTGCCCTGCGTAGAAACTGTCGGTACTCGCGGTCACGCCGACGTGGTAGTTGTGGCCCAGTTCCTCAGCTGCGGCGACCAGCGCCGCCACGACGCGGTCGTCGGCGCTCGCCGGGAACTCCTCGCGGACGTACTCGTCGCTGGTTCCCTCCTGTCTGACGGCCCCCGAAGTGATGACGAGATCGCCGACGTCCATCTCGGGCTGGATCGCCCCGCAGGAGCCGACCCGGAGGAACGTCTCGCAGCCGACGCGTGCGAGCTCCTCGACGGCGATCGCCGCCGAGGGGCTACCGATACCCGTCGAGGTCGTGCTGATCGGCGCGCCGTCGTACGCGCCCGTCGCGGTGCGGAACTCGCGGTGTTCGGCGACGATCTCCGATTCGTCCCACTGGTTCGTGATCTTCTCGATGCGCTCGGGATCGCCCGGTAGCAACACGGTGTCGGCGACGTCGTCGGGAGCGACCCCGAGGTGATACTGCGTTTCGTCGTTCGGATCCTCGCTATCGCCGGTCATCGTCCTAACGTATCGGCCGAGATCGCGTCCGGCAGCAGCTCGCCGAGTCGGTACTCGCTCCTGGATTCGCCCTCGTCGCAGAGCACCCGGAGGTCGTCGTCGCAGAACTCCGAGAGGCTCTGGCGGCACATCCCGCAGGGAAGGACGCCGTCGCGCTCGGAGGAGGCGACCGCGAGGCGCGCGAAGTCGTGGTGGCCGTTCTTGACCGCTTCGGCGAGCGCGACCTCCTCGGCGTGGAGGCTGTTCGAGTAGTTGGCGTTCTCGATGTTGCAGCCGAGAAAGACCGTTCCGTCCGTCGTTTCGAGCGCTGCCCCGACTCGGTAGTTGGAGTAGGGGACGTGTGCGCTTTCCGTCGCGTCACGGGCGCGGGCGATGAGTTCGTCGTCGTCCATGCCCGTGGAGTCACTCGCGTGGCGTCAAATACCCACCGGGATTCGACGGCGCGTGACGGACTGCTGTCCTCTCAGAGCTTGCCTTCGGCGTCGGTGGCGAGCTCGCGCATGCGCTTGCCGATGCGGCCGGCGTCGGAGAACTCGTCGTCGCTCATCGCCTCGGCGAGGGCGTTGCCGAGGATGAAGACGGCGTGTTTGTGCTCGTTTTTCGATTTGTGAACGTCGTCGGGCGTGACGTCGAGCTCCTCGTAGGCCTCGAACAGCTCCGGGTCGACGTCCTCGCGGTTGTTGACGAATTCGGTGATCGTCACCATCTCCTCGTGGAGTTCGAGGAGTTCCTCCTTGTGCATATTGGGTATCTAGAGGAGTTCGGTCGGTTTAACGGTTGTCCTCACGACCGGCCTCACCGTCGGACAGCAGTACGGAACGATCGGCGTTCGATACCGTTTCGATGAATGGATCGTCGCGTCACGGGTTCCCGATCAGCTCCCCAAAAATATCAGAAGACGTACTCGTCTTCGTGGCCCATCATCCCGTCGTCTTCGAGGCCAGTGCCCTCTTCGTCGTCCATCGGTCCATTCGTCTGATATGCCCGCATTCCCGACGAGAGAAGCTCTTCGACCGCTTCCTGACGGTTGAGGAACTCCCCTTCCTCGACCATGCGCGCGATCTGCATTTCGAGCTGCTCCGGGATCGTGATCTCTACTTTAGCCATCGGAACACCGGGGCTTCGGTAGAGGGGTATTTAATTCTGACGGGGAAATTGGTTCGGCTGAGAACAACCTTTGCTTATAGAAAGCAAATAATAATTTCAATATCGCGATCAAAACTTCTTGTCTGTGGGTGAATAGTTCCCTGATCTCCACTGGTCGCGAACGGCTCATCGAAACGCACATCGGGCGAATCACGGCGGGAGCGCGCCCGAAACCGGAAGGACACGCTCAAGGGCCTCCCATCCCAACTATCCGTGATGGCACAGGCAGGACGTGAGGAGCAGCCGCCGGGCATCGGCGACGGACGGCTGGTGAGTCGCAGCCGCGAGATCGACGACTGTTCGTTCCGTGCGTTTCTCTCGGCACAGTCGTCTCCGCGGGTCTCGTGGGCGACGCCGGACGGCCTCGAACTCGTCGGTGGCGGCGCGGCGGCGGTCGTCCGTGCCGAGGGGACCGATCGCTTCGATACGCTCCGTGCGGACGCCACAGCGCTGTTCGACGACGTCGATGCCGACGGCCCGCCCGCCGCCCGCCCGCGCCTTCTCGGCGGGCTTGCCTTCGAGGCCGACCATACGCCCGCCCCGCCGTGGGAGGGGTTTCCGGCGGCGCTGTTCGTCCTGCCGCGCGTCCAGCTCACGCGTGCGAACGATCGGACGTGGCTGAGCGTCGCGTCCTACGACACCGACGCAACCTCCGAGAGCGTCGCTGAGCGTCTCGACACCGTCCACGAGACGATCGCCGATCTGCCGATGCTGCGCCCGAGCGGACAGCGACCGGGGATCGCCACCACCCGTCGACTGACTACCAACGCCGAGTGGACCGAAAGCGTCGAGCGCGCCGTCGCGTCGATCCGGAGCGGCGATCTCCGGAAGGTCGTCTTAGCCACCGCGCTCGACGTGACGCTCGATGCGCCGATCGACGTTCCCGACACGCTCGAACGGTTCCGGCGAACCTACCCCGAATGCTACCGATTTCTCGTCCAGCCGACGGAGGAGAAGGGGTTCTTCGGGCCGCCACCGGAGCGACTCGTCAGGATGGACGGCGACCACGTCGCCACCGAGGCGCTCGCGGGCTCGGTCGAGCGCGGCGACACGCCCGAGGAGGACGCCGAACTCGCGCGCTCGCTCGAAGCAAGCGACAAACTCGGCCACGAGCAGGCGCTCGTCACCGACACCATCCGCGAGCGCCTCGCTCCCTTTGGCACAGTCTGCGTCGGCGAGCGCGGGATCAAGCGTCTTTCCAACATCCAACACCTCCGAACGCCGATCACGGCGACGCTCGACGACGACAGCCACGTTCTCGATCTCGTCGAGGCGCTCCATCCGACACCGGCGGTCGGCGGTCTCCCGCCCGAGCGCGCCCGGTCGGTGATCCGCGAGACGGAACCGTTCGACCGTGGCTGGTACGCCTCTCCCGTCGGGTGGTTCGACGCCAGCGGCGACGGTGAGTTCGTCGTCGGCATCCGATCGGCGGTCGCTGGCGGCGACGACGCGACGCTGTTCGCGGGCGACGGCATCGTCGGCGACTCCGACCCCGCCGAGGAGTGGGCCGAGCTCGGGCCGAAGTTCCAGCCGGTGCTCGACGAACTCGACGAATGAATCGGGACTCGCGCTGGCCGAACCGGAACACGCTCTGGGCGGAGGTCTTCGTTTCCGAACTCGTCGCACAGGGCGTCTCGACGGTCTGTATCGCGCCAGGGAGCCGCTCGACACCGCTGACGGTCGCTTTCGCCGAGCATCCGGCGATCGAGGTTCTCTCCCATCTCGACGAACGCTCGATGAGCTTCCTCGCGCTCGGACGCGCCAAACGTACTGGGGAACTCGTCCCCGTGCTCTCGACGTCCGGCACCGCGACCGCGAACTTCCATCCCGCCGTCATCGAGGCGAACCAGGCACGCGTCCCGCTCCTGGTGCTGACCGCTGACCGCCCGCCCGAACTGCGCGACAGCGGCGCGAATCAGACGATCGATCAGCAGAAGCTGTACGGGTCGGCGGTCCGCTGGTATCACGAGCTGCCCGAACCCGAGGCGAACGGTCGCAAACTCCGCTCGCTGCGGGTGACGGTCGCCCACGCGCTCGCCGCCAGCACCGGCACGCCGCCCGGGCCCGTCCATCTGAACGTTCCGTTTCGCAAACCGCTCGAACCAACTCCCGTATCGGGCGACGTGCCCGACGACATCGCCGATACGGAGCCACTCGGCGCGACGGGACGCGACGGGCCGTTCGTCCACACCACCCAGGGTCGTCCCGTGCTCGACGATGCCACCGTCGATCGGGTTGCCGACGCGCTCGCGACCGACCGTGGCCTCATCGTCGCCGGCCCGAGCACGTCCCTCGACGCGTCGGCGATCGCTGCTCTGGCCGAGGCGACCGGCTTCCCGATCTGTGCCGACCCGCTATCTGGACTACGCTTCGGCCCGCACCGAACTGACGCCCTCGTCTGTGGCGGTTACGACTCATACCTCGATGCGGACGCGTGGCCCACACTGGAGATCGTGATCCGCGTGGGCGCATCGCCGACCTCGAAGGTTCTCAGACAGTATCTCCGCCGTTCGGTCCGCGAGTCGGATACCCGCCAGTTCGTCGTCGATCCCGCTGGCGAGTGGCGCGAGGCGACGTTCGTGGCGAGCGACCTGCTCGTTGCCGACCCGAACCGGCTCGCGCGCACACTCGCCGAGTGCGTCGAGACGAGCGCGAGCGACGAATGGCGCGAACGCTTCGCTGCGGCCGAACGACGCTACTGGCGACTCGTGGACGAAGCGAATAGTGAACAGTTCTTCGAGGGCACAGCTCTGAGAGACGTCTTCGCCGACGCCCCCGATCCCGCGACGGTGTTCCTATCGAACTCGATGCCCGTCCGTGACGCCGATCGCTTCGGCGCACCGCGCGACGCCGGGCTCACGGTGCTCGGTAATCGCGGCGCGAGCGGTATCGACGGCATTCTCTCCTCGGGGCTGGGTGCCGGCAGTGCGACCGACGAGCCACTCGTCGTCGTCATCGGCGACGTGGCCTACTACCACGACATGAACGGCCTGCTCGCGCTCTCGCGCTGCGATGTCGACGCCACGATCGTCCTTCTCGACAACGACGGCGGCGGCATCTTCCAGCTGCTGCCGATCGCCGAGTTCGATTCGGTGTTCGAACAGTTCGCCACTCCTCATGGACTCGATTTCGCGCCTACGGGCGAGCTGTACGGGTTCGAGTTCGTCCATGCCGACAACCGAGAATCGTTTCGGGACGCCTACCGAGCATCGCTCGACAGCGCCGGCACGCAGGTCATCGAACTCTCGTTCGACGCCGAACGGAGCCACCGCTACCGTGACGACGTACAGAAACGCGTTCTCGACGAGTTCAACGAGTAATCTCAGGCCGCCGCGGCGGTCCGGTCGCTTGCCGTCTCGGTGCCGAGTCGCCGCTGGGCCAGCCCGAGCAGTCCGTCGAGCGTGATCGCCAGCAGTGCCCCCGGGATCGCGCCCGCGAGCAGCTGCGTGGTGCTGAACAGTTTGATGCCGCCGATGACCCAGACGCCGAGCCCGCCACCGCCGATGAAGAAGGCGAGATAGGCCGAGCCGACATTGAGCACGACGCTCGTGCGGATGCCGGCGAAGATCACGGGGAGGGCGAGCGGCAGGCGGACCTTCCGGAGGATCTCCCAGTCGGTCATCCCCATCCCGCGGGCGGCGTCGACGGTGCTGTCGCTGACGCTCTCGATGCCCGCGATCGTGTTCGTCAGGATCGGCAGCAGCGAGTAGGCGAACAGGCCGACGACCGAGGGGAGAAAGCCCAGCCCGAGTATCGGGAAGGCGAGCGCGATGACCGCGAGCGTCGGCACCGTCTGAGCGACGTTGCCGAACCCGGAGACGATCGAATTCACTTGATCGTTGCGCGTCGCGGCGATCCCCAGGGGGACGGCGACGATGATCGCGAGTGCCTCCGAGACGAACACGAGCGTGAGATGCTCGCGCAGCAGCTCGAAGAACCGAGCCGAGTTCGCCAGCAGATACGCCCACGTCTCCGCGAGCAGGTTGATGAGATCGCTCATTCGCTCGCCGCCTCGATCTCGTCGGCGTGATAGCCTCTGATGTCCTCCTCGGTGACGACGCCGACGACCGTGGCGTCCTCGACGACCGGGAGCGCCCGCACGCCGGCCTGGATACACCGCGAGAGCGCGACCTGTGCGCTATCGCTCGGCGTGACCGGGATGAGCTCGCCGCCGTCGGCCATCACGGTGTCGGCGGGGTCGAACGCATCGACGACGTCCCGGTGTTCGTCGGGCACGTCCGTTCGCATGATCTCGCTGACCTGGAGCACGCGCAGCTGTTTCAGCGTGCGATCCGGCCCGATGAAGTCCTCGACGAACTTCGTCGCCGGCGCTTCGAGCATCGCCGACGGCGTGTCGTACTGGACGAGCTCGCCGTCGTTCATCATGGCGATCTTGTCGCCCATCTTCAGCGCCTCGTTGATGTCGTGGGTAACGAAGATGATCGTGGTGTCGATCTCCTCCTGGATGTCGAGGAACTCGTCCTGGAGGTTCTCGCGAGTGATGGGGTCGAGCGCGCCGAACGGCTCGTCCATCAACATGACGTCGGGCCCGGCCGCGAGTGCGCGGGCGACACCGACGCGCTGCTGTTGGCCGCCCGAGAGCTCGCCCGGATAGCTGTCCCGATACTCCTCGGGCGGGAGCCCCATCAGATCGAGCAGTTCGTCGACCCGCTCGTCGGTGTGGTCGTCGTCCCAGCCCTTGAGCTCGGGCACCGTGGCGACGTTTTCGGCGATCGTCATGTGGTCGAACAGCCCGATGTCCTGGATGACGTAGCCGATCTGCCGGCGGAGCTCCGTCGCCGGTAGCTCCTGGATGTCGGTCCCGTCGTAGTAGACCGTCCCCTCGGTCGGCTCTTCGAGGCGATTGACCAGCTGCATCGTCGTCGTCTTCCCGCAGCCGGAGGGACCGACGAGGACCGTGGTCGTCCCTTCCTCGACCTCGAAGCTGAGGCCGTTGACCGCCTGTGTACCGTCGCTGTACTGTTTGTGAACGTTGTCGAACTCGATCATTGGAGTTGTGTGCGGATTGCGTCGAGCAGTCGTGTCGTGTAGGTCGGTTCGAGGTCCTCGCCGTTACGCAGGCGGAGACCACGTTCGGTCACGGCAAACAGGTAGTCGAAGGCCAGCGCCAGCACCGAGACCAACACCGTAGCGACGACGATCATCGCCGTGTTGCCCTGATTGATGCCGTAGAAGATGAAAAAGCCGAGCCCGGGGCCGCCGATGAACGCGCCGATGGCTGCAAGCCCCACCAGCAGGACGACGGCGTTTCTCACCCCGGCCATCACGACCGGGAGCGCCACGGGCAGGCGAACGCGCCAGAGACGTTCGAACCGGTTCATCCCGAGACCCGTGCCGGCCTCGATGGCAGCGGGGTCGACCCCCGTGACGCCGAGGTAGGTGTTTCTGATGACTGGCAGCTGTGAGTACGCCACTAACGCGACGATCACCGGCGGCGTCCCGATACCCAAGATGGGGACGAGCATCCCGAAGAAAGCGATCGAGGGGATCGTGAGCAGTATGCTGGCGATCCAGAGCACGACCGTCGCCGCGCGCTCGTTGTAGCTGATGGCGATCCCGAGTACGATGGCAATCGGCAACGCGATCACCAGCGTCTCGACCGCGAGGATGATGTGCTCGCCGAACAGCCGCAACAGACGGTCACTGTTGTCGGCCGTGAACTGGACGAGCGAATCGAAAAACGAAACGACGCCGCTCATATCAACCCCTCCGAGCGAAGGTACTGCCGCGCGACCTTCTGGGGGTCTTGCTTTTCGATCTGCACCTTCTTGTTGAGGTCAACGATCTTCTCGTAGGTCAGCGTCGGCCCGATGGCGTTCAGCGGTTCACGGATCTGGGGTTTCTCTTCGACGATGTCGTTGGTGATCGGTGCCGGATTGTATGTCGGGAAGAAGCTCTTGTCGTCTTCAAGTACCTTCAGGTTGTACTGGCGGAGCTGCGGGTTGGTGGTGAACCCCATCCCGATAACAGCCCGTGTGCTATCGATTATCTGGTAGGTGAGCGACGAACTGGCGGTACGAGTGTTGAGATTCGAGGCGGCCTTCTCGAACCCGTACCGTTTGATCATTCCCGGCCAACCATCGTCTCGTTGGGAGAACGAAATACCGAGCACGACCGGCGCGCTCAGTTGGTTGTTCTTGACGTATTTTGCGAAGTCGCTGATGGTTTTTACCCCCGTTTTCTCTATCCATTCCGGTTCGGCGATGAGGGCGTAGGTGTTGTTGAACGGGGCCGGATTCAGCATCGTCAGTCCGTAGTTGCGCTGCATCGACTGCTTGACCTTCCGAAAGAGTTTCTCCGGTTTCGAGATGATCTTGTCCCGTTTGGGCGGGAAGAGCGCCCACGCCGTCCCGGTGTACAGCCAGAACAGATCGGTCTCGTCGCTTCTGACTGCCCGGAAGTTCATCGGGTCACCACCGAGGGAGGTCTCGTCGATCACGGACAGATCGGTGTTTTTGCGAAGGGATTCGATGGCCATGTAGCTCAACAGGACCCCCTCCGGGAACCGCTGTGAACTCACCGTCACGGCGTCGGTGTTGGCACCGAGAACGGCCGTACAGCCTGCGGTCGCGCCCATGCCGGCCGTCGCGGCCGTCGCGCCGCCGTATTTGAGAAAGTCGCGTCGTGTGGTCACGTTCTATCCTCCGCGATCCGTTTCGACAGCGCCTGCGCGCTGGATGGACGGTTCTCTGGGTTGTCTGGATGCATCGAGTGCATGTATCGCTGTGGCGCTGGGATAACACGGAGTCGGACACTTAGTCTCTTGGCTTGCCAGTGCGCATGTGTGCCACACAACCGCGAGTTGCCGAACAACTCCGGCAGTGACGATACGCCACAAGTCGGTCGGCCGCTCACGTAACGTTACCGCCGCCACCGCCCGACTACCAAGGTTTTTCGCTCATCCGGGCGCAGTACCGGTATGGTTTCGGCACTGTTCGACCCCGACCGCTGGCGATCGATCGATCGGTTCGACTTCACGGATATCACCTACCACCGGGCCACCGAGTCGGGGGCCGTGCGCATCGCCTTCGATCGCCCCGCGGTACGCAACGCCTTCCGCCCCAAAACCGTCGACGAGCTCGCGACGGCGCTCGACCACGCCAAACGCCAGACCGACGTCGGCTGCGTGCTGCTGACCGGCAACGGTCCCTCGCCGAAGGACGACGGCTGGGCCTTCTGCTCGGGCGGCGATCAATCGGTCCGTGGCGGCTCCGGCTACGAATACGACGGGAGCGAGGGCGACAGCGAGAACACCGGCCGGCTCCACATCCTCGAAGTCCAGCGCGCGATCCGCCACCTCCCGAAACCCGTCGTCGCGGTCGTCCCCGGCTGGGCGGTCGGCGGCGGCCACTCCCTCCACGTCGTCTGCGATCTCACCATCGCCAGCCGGGAGCACGCGAAATTCCTCCAGACTGACCCCGACGTCGCGAGCTTCGACGGTGGCTTCGGCTCCGCCTATCTCGCCAAACAGATCGGCCAGAAGAAAGCCCGCGAAGTGTTCTTCCTCGGGAAAACTTACGACGCCGACGAAGCCGCCGAGATGGGCATGGTCAACGAGGCAGTCCCGCACGACGAGCTCGAAGCCACGGCTCTGGACTGGGCCGACCGGATCAACGGCAAATCACCGACCGCCATCCGCATGCTCAAATACGGCTTCAACGCCACCGACGACGGCATGGTCGGCCAGCAGGTCTTCGCCGGCGAAGCCACTCGCCTGGCCTACATGACCGACGAAGCGCGAGAGGGCCGGGAGGCGTTCATGGACGGTCGCGATCCCGAGTTCGAGGACGTTCCCTGGTATTACTAGGACCCCACTTTTTTGCTGCGAGGGGTCGCGCTCGCTCACTACGTTCGCTCGCTTGACCCCCACTTGCAAAAACCTGGACTAAAAACTCCCGCTCGCTCCCTCGCTACGCTCGGTCACTCACGGCGAACCGCGCTCGTGGTTCGAAAGACGCGGAGCGTCTTTCGTCATCACGAGAGAGCGAAGCTCTCTCGAACGACTTCGCTCGCGCGGATGCTATCCATTCTCCGCACAGCACCGCCGAAGCCCTCGGCCCGCTTCGCGGGCCTCGCCCTTCATCCACCAGGAGAGCTTGCTCTCCTGAGCCTCCGCTCGCGTCGCTCGCCGAGACGCCGGGCGAAGCAAAGGACTGCTCGCTCACCTGCGGCTCGCTCGTGGTAGTTTCGCGAGCGGACTGACGTACGAGTTCAGGAGAGATCAGCTTCGAGTACGAAATCAGGCTCGCCACTCACCCCGACGCGGGCGGCCGCGGCGTCCGAGACGTGCCGCGACGTCTCGGGGATCAACACTCGCGTGCGGTCGGCATCCAGTTCGGCGGCATCGGCGCTGATCGCGTCGAACAGGGCGCGAGCGGCATCGAGATCATCCCACGCGCCGACACCGTACTCGGCCCAGTGTTCGCGTTCGCCGTCCTGCTCGCGCTCGTAGTCGCGCACCCGATGGGCCATCCCCCGGGTGCCATCCGCTTCCTGGACGGCGAACACCTGCGTTTCGTCGGCCGCCCGGCGCAGGCGCTCGCGGGTGAGTTCCGAGACGGCCCACGACTCGTTCCCGTCGAGAACGAGTCCGTCCAGAGCGTCGCGTGCCGCCGAGCGCTGCCAGTAGCCCCAGGCATCGTCGGGCGCGTCGATCACGTCGTAGTCCGACCCCCTTCTACTACGATTCGACTCGGATTTGGGCTCAGGATGCGCCCAGCGGAACTCTGTCCGTGGATCGAACCCAGCGGCGCGCGACCCGCCCAGTCCGGCCACGTTCCACGAGAAGACCATATTCCGACAAACGGCTGCTCCGTGCTCGCGCGCCCACGCGAACAGCGCGTCGTTCAGTTTCGTGCTGAGACCCGCCCCGCGGTAGTCGGGGTTGACGCGCATCCCCTGGGCCCACGCCTCGTGCCCGGAGAGCAGCACGCCCTGACAGATGCCCGCGATGTCGTCGCCGGCGTCGGCGACGAACGTCCGCTGGCGATCGCCGTCGCTCGCGACCCACTCGTGATAGACGTCCGGGATGTAATCGCTCGCCTCGCGATTGGCCCACGTCCCGCGGGTGAACTCCACGACCGCCTCGTAATCCTCTCGGCGAGCCTGTCGGATGTGGATGCCCGTACTCACTGCACACGACCCCCGTCGGCGAGGCTCTCGGCGGGCACCGATCGCTCGGTGCACTCGCCGGCCAGCGACGTGCTCATCGCCCCGGCGACGTCGTCCTCGTTCGCCAGCGCCCACATCAGCTTCACCTTTGCAGTGCCGGACAGGGTGTCCTCGGCCTCGACCACGCCCGCATCGAGCAGGTCGCGCCCGGTGTCGTAGACCCGATCGCAGACCCGCCCCGAGAGACACTGGCTCGTCATCACGACCGTCGTCCCCCCATCGATCAGCTCCTCGATCCGCGGTATCCAGTCGGTGTGGACGTGACCTAACCCTGTGCCTTCGAGGACGAGTCCCGCACTCCCCTCGACGACGTCGAGGAATCGTTCGCTCGTGCCGGGCGTGAACTTCACCAGTTCGACGTCGGTTTCGAGCGCCGATGCGATGGCGAGGTCAACTGTGCCGCGCTCGCGATACTCCTCGTAGACGCTCACTTCGTCGGCCTCGTAGTCGACGTGACCGAGCGGCGTCCCGTCGATGGTTTCGAAGGCGTCACGGCGCGAGGTGTGGTTCTTCCGCACGCGGGTTCCCCGGTGAAGCGCACACCGGTCGTCGGAATCGCTCGCGTGCATGCAGACCATGACCTCCGCACAGTCGCTCTTGGCCGCCTCGACCGCACAGACGGCGTTCATCACGTTGTCCGAGGAGGGTCGGTCGGCCGAGCGCTGGCTGCCCGTAAAGACCACTGGGACCGGCGTATCGAGCATGAACGCGAGCGCGCTCGCCGAGAACTGCATCGTGTCCGTACCGTGCATCACGACCACGCCGTCGGCACCCGCTTCGATCTCTTCGTGGACCGCCTGGGCCAGCTCCTGCCAGACGTCGGGAGTCATGTTCTCCGAGAGGATGTTCGCCACGACCCGCCCGCGGTAGTTCGCCCGCCCCGCGAGATCGGGCACCGCCTGGAGCACGTCCTCGGCGTCGAACCGCGCCGTCACGGCTCCCGTTCGGTAGTCGACCGTCGAGGCGATCGTGCCACCCGTCGAAACGAGCGCGATCGTCGGCAGTTCCTCGTCGAGCGCCACCTCCGAGGACTCGCTCGCGTCCGCGCCGCCGACGTCGTGGACACCAACCTCGACGACCTCGATCTCGCTTCCCTCTCTATCGATACCGACGTTGTAGCCACCGTCGAGTTTGAGCACGGCGCGCTCGGCCGTCGTGGCGGGCATGAGAACGCCCTCGTGGGTCCGTCCCTCGCGCGTGAGACGGACGCGATCGCCCGGATTCATACCCCGACTACCGCCCTCGCGGACTTCAATTCGTCCTTCCGCCGATCGCGCCACTGAACCGCATATCGATATATAAATATCCTCGTCGAACCGGCGGGAGCTTCATGAGTCGGTGGCGTGTATCTCACACGAGATGTCGGGGACCGAACCGCCGATGCAGATCGACACCGACGCACGAACGTACCGCTACTACCGTCACGCCGTCGAGAAACACTGGGATCCCCACGAGATCGATCTCACAGCCGACCGTGCTGCGCTGGCCGATCTCGACGAGGTCGGTTTCGAGGGGCTCAAGCGTGCGCTCGCGCTGTTCGGTGCTGGCGAGGACGCCGTCGCCGAGGACCTCGCGCCGCTGTCGGTCGTCCTCGACGATTTCGAGGATCAGCTGTTCATCACGACCCAGCTCTACGAGGAGGCCAAACACGCGGACTTCTTCGATCGGTACTGGCGCGAGGTCATTCACCCGGCCGAGGACGACCGCGGTGCGGAGCGCAGCTCGCCGGCTGACGAACGGTGGTTCTCCGACGAATACGACGAACTGTTCGAGCGCAACGAGCGCGCGATGGCACGGCTACTCGACGACGACACGCCGGAAAACCGTGCGAAGGCGTACTCACATTACCACATGACTGTCGAGGGAATTCTCGCTCAAACTGGCTATTACGGCCTCACCCGCCAGTTCGATACCGACACCTACCCCGACGTACCGCACCTGCCGGGGCTCGTCGAGGGGCTCACCTCGATTCGCAGCGACGAGGGTCGCCACGTCGGCTTCGGCATGGCGAAACTCAAGGAGCTCGTCGAAAGCGAACGGGTCGATGCGTCGGTCATCGAGGACACCGTCGGCGAGTTGCTCCCGCTGGTGCAGGCGTCGATCCCCGACTACGAGAGCGACGAACCAGGTATCGAGCCGAACGAACTCGTCGAATACGCCACCAGCAAACACGGCCAGCGCATGCAGCAGATCACCGCCGCGAGCGATGCGATCCCCGACGTCGACGAACTGACCGCGCTCGGCGACTGAGGGGTCACGATCGAACCGATCGACAGGGAAAGGTCCATGTCGTTCGGGGCACACGTTCCCGTATGGCCGACCGTGCCGGCGAACAAACGACGACCCGCGACACCGACGAGCTGCTCGCGGAGGTCGAGACCACGGCCGAGGCGGTCGACGACGAACCGGCGACGGCGAGCGACGGCCCGACGCTGCGCGAGCGCGTGCAGGAACTGTTCTCGCCGCGGGTCTTTCTGGTCGCGCTCGTGCTTACCGGCGTCGGCGTCGCTCTCGGCGGGTTCGTCCCGATCCTCGGCGCGATACTCAGATACGTCGGCGTCTTTTTCGCGGCCTTTGCACTCGGCGCGGCGAGCGAGCGCCGCCACTACGTCGAAGCCGGTCTGGCTGGTGCGCTCGTGCCCGCCCTCGGCACGCTGCTCGATTACTTCGCACTGACGATCGGCGGAGTCGGAGCTCCGGTCATCGCTGTCGCCGCCGGCGTCGGACTGCTCGCCGGACTCGTCGGTCACTACTTCGGACGTGATCTGCGTGACGGGCTGACGCGCGAACTGTAGTGCGCACTTCGCCAAACCGGACGACCCGTCGAGGCCGTGGGAGAGCCTCAATGGCCCGTAACCTCTAGTCCGACGACGCCAGCGACGATGAGACCGATGAACCCGAAGCGGGCGATGCTCGAGGCCTCGTCGAACAGAACGACGCCCAGAATGGCTGTCAGGGCGGCTCCAATGCCCGTCCAGACGGCGTAGGCCGTTCCGATCGGGAGCGACTGTACGGCTCTGGCCAGCAACACGACGCTGATAGCCATCGAAATCACCGTCGCGACGCTGGGGACGAGTTCCGTGAAGCCGTCCGAGAGTTCGAGACCGAGCGCCCAGCCGGTTTCGAAGATCGCTGCAACGACGAGGTACAGCCACGCTGAGACCATCATAAAGGCATGCGAACCCGGGCGCATAGCGGTTGCGGAATCGGACCCGCGGGATGGTCGACTACTGCAGACGCTCCTTCTCTGCTTGCAGACACTCACCGCCGATCCGTCATTCGACGGTCCACTGTCCGTCTTCATGATGGACGAGATCGTTCGTCGCCAGAAGACCGAGTGTGTCCCCAACGACTGTCGCCGGCCTCCTTACGGCACGTAATTGACAGTTGCAGTAGAGGTTAATTTAGCTCGTCGGAGACATCGTGTCAGCGCTCATCTCGTCTGGCTCGGGCGGCGAGGCATTATCCCGTGAGAAGTGACCGAACGCTGCACCAGCGAATATACTGACCATAACAGGTAGCGAGACGGTGGCGAATAGACGCAGAACCATCGCGGTCGTCACAAGCACAGTGAACGCACTGACCTTCCCGAGAATGAAGGCTCCAACGCCTACCGTCCATAGCAGAACGAGCGGAACCGTCGTTCCGGCGACGACTGCACCACAGAACTGTCGATACTCGTTGCTGAGATCGAGTTGTCGGATCACGGAATAGCCGAACCCGATCGCGAGGACCACCATCAGCAGCGCTCCGATGACATCCATTCCATAGCTATACAGTGTTACTGTCTCCCCGATCGTTCCAAACGTGGGTAGCCAGCCCGGTAGCGGCTGCTCGAACAGACTCTCTAGAAGAATCTCCGGTACGATCTTGACGGCCGCACCGATGATCCCAATAACCCCAGCAAGTACAGCAATACGTTTGCTCTCCATAACAGAACTACCGTCTGTTCTGTAATAAATACTAGTGGCGGTTCGATGTATTTAGTTCTCTGTACGCAGCTACTCCCCTGCTTGATGTTTTTCCCGCCGATCCGTCATTCGACGGTCCACTGTCCGTCTTCACGATGGACGAGGTCGTTCGTTGCCAACAGATCGAGCGCGTCCTCGACGATCGCCAGCGGGACGCCCAGCCGTTCGGCGATCGCGTCGGCGGTATCGGTGCCGGTCTCGATGGCACCGAGAACCTCCGCACAGAAGCGCGCGTCGCCGTGCTCGGCGATCCCGTCACCGTTCAGTCGGTCCTGGAGGCGGTCGGTGAGCGTGTCGTGTAGCGCTGCCAGCCGGCCTTGCACCCAGCGCTGGGCCAGTGAGAGCTCGTCTTCCAGTCGCTCGAACCGACGGAGATCGGCGGCGAGCTCGGCGAGATCGCTCGTCTCCGTTCGCGAGACGTCGATGGAGACGTACCGACAGGTCGTGAGATCGAGGCTCGAACTCGCCGGATAGGCGCTTTTGGCACCGAACTCGTACGGCGAGACGTTCACCTCCAGTCTGAGGTTGCGCGCGATGCGGAAGTACTTCCGCCGGCCGTCGTCGACATGGCTCTCGACCAACCCTGCCTCCTCCAGCTTCCGGAGGTGGTCGATGACGGCCTTCGGGCTCACGCCGAGCGAATCGCTGATCTCGGTGACGTAGAACGGCCGCTGGGCGAGCAATCGGAGGATGCGTCGGCGGTTCTCGTTGCCGAGAAGGTCGAGCAGCGCCGCGGAGTCCATTCACTTACGGTTAGTGCCCGAGGCGTAAAACGTTGTCTTAGCGGTCGGTTCGATCGCTCGTTCGCGTGTCCATCGTTCCGGGGGTTCGTCCGGGGGTTTGCGCACTCCCGTTGCTTGCCGTCGGAACCGCCGAAAGGTTCTCGACGCGCTGGCCGAGCCGGTCGAGCGACGATGCGTTCACGCCCTCGCTCGTCGCGGTCGTCTTCGCCTCGCTGATGGCGGTGCTGAGGGCGTCGTGGTCGGCAGTGAGGCGTGCTCTCCGTGCTCGGTGGCTGGCGGAGCCGTTCGCTTGCGTCCGGAACGCTTCGATACGGGTCGCGAGCCTGTCGAGGCGCACGCTGAGTGTCGCCGCGCGCTTGGCGACGAGCGCCTCCCTGCGCGATTGGTTCTCGGCAGTCTCGAAGGCTGCAACCCACATGCCCGAATCGACCGAGCCGTTGGCCGTGGCGACGCCGCGCTGCATGAACACCGAGACGTCGCGGCCGACGTCCTCGGTCGCGGTGTGAGTGGTCGTTTCGGTCGCTCCGAGCTGTGGTCCGACACCGACGCCCACGAGTCCACAGAACAGTATCGACACGAGAACGACCGCGACGGCGTTCGTGTTCACTGACTGTCGTTCGGGGGTCGAGCAGTAAAAGCGCGCTGGCCGTCCGTGCCTCGGTCCGACTGTATCCATCGGTTGGGCCGCCCGAAACTACAAGTGGTTTCCTGTGGTACGACAAGACATGGCTCGTTGCCCACACTGTGAGGCCGATATCAGCACCTGGACGGAGCGACTCCAGCAGGCCAGCGCCGCAAGCACGCCGAAGGTCTGGACCTGTCCCGAGTGTGACGTCGTGCTCGGCATCTCCGATTGGGGGCACGACTGAGGCCGCGGAAACGCTTATCCCTGGGTGTGTGGTAGTAGTACACACAGCATGTTCGAACGGTTCTCGCGCGGCTACTACGTCGGCCGGCTCTCCATCGAACCCACCCCCGACGCGGAGACGGGCGCGTTCATCCAGCGCGCCACCCACGAGCGGCTCAACGAGCAGCTGTACGCCGCCGGCGAGGGGATCGAACGGACCGACCTGCCGCTGGTGATGAAGCTCGAAACGAGCCACTTCGCCGTCGACGGCGACAGCGGCGTGCCCCAGGACACGCTCTGGGTGCCCGAATCACTGCTCGCCGAGACCCGCATCGAGACGCCGCCCACTCTCCGGGAGGTGTTCCTCGCCAAGGCCGACCGCGCCGCACAGCTGTTGCGCCTCTCCGGGCAAGCGGTCTGAGGCGCTGCGACGGAGGCGTCGTCTCAACAGGCTTATCCCCCGCGTGGAACCTATCGGTGCCATGAGCGATGTCGTCGTGACGCTGCCGGACGGCTCCGAACTGCAGGTCGAGCGCGGCTCGACGGTCGAAGACGTGGCCCACGAGATCGGTCCTGGACTCGGCCGCGATACGGTCGCGGGCGTGGTCGATGGCGATCTCGTCGCCGCCGCCGAACCGATCGAGACGGACATCGATCTCGAAATCGTCACCGACCAGTCCGACGAGTATCTCGACGTGCTCCGCCACTCGGCAGCGCACGTTTTCGCGCAGGCGCTCGGCCGTCTCCGTCCTGCTGCGAAACTCACCATCGGGCCGTGGACCGACGACGGCTTCTACTACGACATCGCGAACGTCGATCTCGACGAGGACGACCTGGCCGCGATCGAGGCCGAAGCCGAGGAGATCATCGCGGCCGACCTCCCTATCGAGCGCGTCGAACGCCCGCGCGCGGAGGCGATCGAGATCTACGACGACAACCCGTTCAAGAGCGAAATCCTCGAAACCGAGGCCGCCGGCGAGGACCCCGTGAGCTTCTACGAGCAGGGCGACTTCTTCGATCTCTGTCAGGGGCCACACGTCGACTCGACGGGCGAGATCGGCGGCTTCTCGCTGCTCGAAACCTCGGCGGCGTACTGGCGTGGCGACGAGGACAACGAGACGCTCACGCGGGTGTACGGGACGGCGTTCCCGACCGAGGACGGGTTGGCGGAATTCCTCGAACGGCGCGAACAGGCCAAGGAACGCGATCACCGCAAGATCGGCCAGGAGATGGATCTCTTTAGCGTGCCCGAACACTCGCCCGGCTGTGTGCATTTCCATCCGAACGGCATGGCGATGCGCCGTGAACTCGAAGACTACATTCGGACGAAAAACGACGAGTTGGGCTACGAGGAGGTTTGGACGCCCGAACTCAACAAGGCCGAGCTCTGGAAGCCGACGGGTCACTACGAGAACTTCACCGAACAGGGTGAGATGTTCAACTGGGAGCAGGACGACACCGAGTACGGCCTGAAGCCGATGAACTGCGCGAACCACGCCTACCTCTACGGCCGCGAGCGCCGTTCCTACCGGGACCTCCCGATCCGCTACTCCGAGTTCGGCACCGTCTATCGCAACGAACAGTCCGGCGAGCTCTCGGGTATGCTTCGCGTGCGCGGGATGACCCAGGACGACGGTCACGCGTTCGTCCGCCGTGACCAGATCCGCGATGAGATCACCCATACCCTCCAGATCATCGAGGAAATCTACAGCGACGCCGATCTCGACGTGCTCTACAAGATCGAGACGAAGGGTGACAACGCCATCGGTAGCGACGATATCTGGAGCGATGCCACCGATGCGCTGCGGGAAGCACTCGAATCCGAAGGGCTGGACTACGAAATCGAAGACGGTGAAGCCGCCTTCTACGGCCCGAAGATCGGTCTGAATGCCCTCGACGCGCTCGGGCGCGAGTGGACCATCGGGACCGTGCAGGTTGACTTCAACATACCCGAACGCCTCGATCTGAGCTACGTCGGCGAGGACAACGACGAGCACAGGCCGGTGGTCGTCCACCGTGCGCTGCTCGGCAGTTTCGAGCGGTTCATGGGCGTACTCATCGAGCACTTCGGCGGCGACTTCCCGCTCTGGCTCGCGCCCGAGCAGGTCCGGATTCTCCCGGTGAGCGACGACAACATCGCCTACGCGCAGTCGGTCGCCGACGACCTCGACGGCTTCCGCACCGAGGTCGAGACGCGTTCGTGGACGGTCGGGCGCAAGATCCGTGCGGGCCACGACGACCGAGTGCCGTACATGCTGATCGTTGGCGACACCGAGGAGGCGGACGGGACGGTGTCGGTCCGCGACCGTGCCGAGCGCGAGCGCGACGGGGTCTCGGTCGAGGCGTTCGGCGACCATCTCGAACGCGAACGCGACGAGAAACTGACCTCGCCGGCGTTTCTCGACTGAACTTACTCCTTTTCGCCGCCGAAGGGTCAAGACCGAGCGCGCCGGAGGATCACCATGGGCGAGTGCGCCATCTGCGAGCGCTCCGTCGAGACGACGCGACACCATCTGACGCCGCAGAACCGTAAGGAAAGCCCGATCGCCAGGATCTGTGATCCCTGCCACCGCCAGATCCACGCCGTCTTCACCAACCACGAACTGAAACAGCGGTTCAACACCGTCGCCGACCTCAAAGAGAGCGAGGAGATGCAGAAGTTCACGTCTTGGATTCGGAAGACGGACAAGGAAGCCGTCCACGTCGACGAATCGAAACACGTCCGTGACTGGCGCGGGTAGCCATCGTGGCTGCCTCGTGTAAGTGGTGACGGGGGAAAGAAGGAGGATATCGGGAGCGGGAGTGGGAAGCCACGAACGACTCGATGACGAGAGAATGACAATCTATATCAATTGGACGAATGATGTGACGAATCAGACAAAGTATTTACCGCTTGTGGCCGATGGTCGAATGGGAGTGGCCTGCGGATGAGCTATTTCGAACGACTCAACCGGTATATCGGACGGGAGGACAGCGAGGGGACCGAATACGTCTGCCGAGACTGTGCTTCGGGCTTCGACGAACGCTGGCAGGTCTGTCCGGAGTGTGGGAGCTACTCGGTTCGGCGGCGCGAGTGGGGCTCGGTGCGGTAGCTAGCGCCACCAGTCGCCCCGGCGCTCGTCGTGACCCGTCGTTTCGCGCAGCACCGGCGGGTAGGCCGATTCGTTCTCGATACCGAAGCCGAGCGCGAGCCACCGCGCGACGTGCCAGCCGACGGCGTCGGCGTCGAGATCGCTGTAGACGATCTCCAAGCGCGTGTACGTCTCGAGCGCGCCGTCGCCGTCGCTGTCGCTGCCGAAGACCGAGCCACACGAGCCCGCGCCGGGGCCACAGGGCGAGCGCTCGGCGGTGCGGATCACGACGTCGGCGTTCTCGAAGCGAGAGACGACGCGAAAGGAGACGTTTTTCGGGACGTGGCCCTCCGCACCGCGGTCGTAGTAGTCGAGCGCGTGGTCGATCCCCTCGCGTTCGGCCGCCGAGACCCCATCGGCGACGAAGACGGAGAGGGTCGAATCGTTCCACGCGAGCGCGCGCTCGCTGGCGTTCGGTTTCGGCAGACTCGTCAGCGTCGTGTGTGTCGCCATCAGCTCGCGCGGCGGATCGCCGTGGCCGAGCCCGAGCGCGTGACCGAACTCGTGTTCGAGCACGCGCACCGTCGAGTTCGCCGAGAGGTTGTCGAGCGCGCGCACTCCGACCGTCTCGCCCGTCTGTGACGGCGACGTGATCTCGGGCGCGCAGCCGGCGGCGCTCTCGACCTCGCCACAGCGATCGATCCGCGGCACGAACGACACACGGATGTCCGGATCGCTCTCGTTCGCGACGAACGTGACGTTCACCGAGTAGTTCAGATAGCGCTCGCCGCGTGTCTCCCAGTAGTCAGCGGCGTCGGCGACCAGCGGTGCGAACGACCGCCCGGAGTCGGTGGCCGCCACGGCCACGGTGATGTTTCGGTCGCCGTAGGGGTTGTCGGGATCGCCCGCGTAGCCAGCGAGGCTGTCGGGCAGCGACCGCTCGCTGAGACCGATACAGCCGGCCGAAACGACGAGCGTGGCGACGACGAGCACCGACAGAACGGTCGTCCGGCGGTTCGTCCCTCTCACGCTTGGTTCACGGGCGCGCTCAGATGGTGAGTTCGCCCTTGCGCTGGAGCACCTCGACGGACTCGGCGTCGACGGCCTCGACGTCGAGATGCATCGGGATGAACTGGCGGCGCTCGTAGGTCTCGGTTTCGTCTTCCGTGCCGACGGTACACCACAGCTGCGGGCGATCGGGGCCGTGCCACTCGCCCTGCTTGCTGATGCCGAAACAGACGAGCTCCTCGCCGTCGTGTTCGATGATGCCCCCTTTCCGGACGTCGGGGTCGCCGTTGATGATGAGCCGCTTCATGACTGAACGTCAGCCGACACGAACCTAAGCGCTTCGGACGGACATGGGAGGTCGGTTCAGGCCATTCCTTGCTCGGGATGTTCTTCGGCCATGTGTTCGTTGAGTGATTCCTCGCTTCCGAACGATTCATTACAGATACGACAGCTTATGTCTGGTGAACTCATCGTTCGTACAACGCCGCGACCGACAAAAACGCTTTCACTGGCAAACGACGGGTCCCGATCGGGTGAGCCGACGCCATCGCGGCCGGGTCCCGCCAGACCAAACGGGTTTTATCCGCCCGCCCGTTACCGACGCGCAGTAGCTATGCAGATACCACGCCGGTTCAACACGTACTGTCCGAACTGTCACGAACATCACGAACACGAGGTCGAGAAGGTCCGTAGTGGTCGCGAGACCGGGATGAAGTGGATCGACCGACAGCGCGAGCGGGGCACGTCGGTCATCGGCAACGCCGGCAAGTTCTCGAAGGTGCCGGGTGGGGACAAACCCACGAAGAAGACGAACCTCAAATACCGCTGTGGCGAGTGCGGCAACGCTCACCTGCGCGAAGGCTGGCGTGCCGGCCGCGTCGAATTTCAGGAGTAATCATGCCCGGGAACTTCTACACCGTCCGCTGTCCGGATTGCGAGAACGAACAGGCCGTCTTCGGCAAGGCCGCGAGCACGGTCCCGTGTGCGGTCTGTGGGACGACGCTCGCCACACCCACGAGCGGCAAGGCCGTCTTCGAGGGCGAGGTCCTCGACACCGTCGAGCGCCGCGAACGGACCGACACCATCGCGGGTGAATCAGAGGCCCAATGAAATACAGCGGCTGGCCGGATCCGAGCGAGTTGGTGGTCGGAAAGGTCGACGAGATCACCGACTTCGGCGTGTTCGTCGATCTCTCCGAATACGAGGATAAACGCGGTCTCGTCCACATCTCCGAGGTCGCCTCGGGCTGGATCAAGAACGTCCGCGATCACGTGAGCGTCGGCCAGACGGTGGTCGCGAAGGTGCTCGACGTCGACGAGGGCTCCCAGCAGATCGACCTCTCGCTCAAGGACGTCAACGATCACCAGCGCTCGGAGAAAGTCCGCGAGTGGAAATCCGAACAGAAGGCCGACAACTGGATGACGATCGCCTTCGGCGAGGAGATCTCCGACGAGCAGTACGCCACGGTGGCCAACGAGTTCCTCGCCGCGTTCGGTTCGCTCTACGACGGGTTCGAGGAGGCCGCCATCCACGGCACGGAGGCGCTCGCCGACACCGATCTCTCGGACGAGGAGATAGACGCCATCGTCCAGACCGCCCGCGAGAACGTCTCGGTGCCGTACGTCGAGGTCTCCGGCTACGTCGATCTCGAAAGCCCGGACAGCGCCGGTGTCGACGTCATTCGCGATGCGCTCCACGCCGCCGAGGGTAACGGCGAGATCCCCGAGGAAGTCGATCTCGACGTCACCTACGTCGGCTCGCCCGAATATCGCATCCGCGTGCAGGCACCCGATTACAAGATCGCCGAGCGCGAGCTCGAAGCCAGCGCCGACCGCGCGGCGGCCAACATCGGCGATCACGGTGGCACCGCCGATTTCCACCGTGAACGCCGCAGCGACGACGAGTAATCCGTCGCGATGAAAGCCGCCATCCACGTCTGTGAGGCGTGGGAATCGACTCACGACCGACCGATCTACACCCTCGGCGCTACCTGTCCCGACTGCGGCGGTCCGGCGGTCAACAGCGCGCCAGCGCCCTACAACCCTGAGGACCCATATGGCGAGTACCGACGCGCTCTTAAGCGCCGCGACGCGGATTGAGCCATGGACGAATTCGACGTCGAGACGCTCGCGGAGCCGGAGCTCGCCGAGCCAGTGCTCGTCGAGGGGCTGCCCGGCGTGGGCCACGTCGGCAAGCTCGTCGCCGAGCACCTCTTGGAGGAACTCGACAGCGAGCTCGTCGCGCGGGTCTATTCGGAGCATTTCCCGCCGCAGGTGAACATCGAGAACGGCCGTGCGAAGCTCGCATCGGCCGAGCTCCATGCGATCGAAGCCGACGGGCGGGACCTGCTCGTGCTCACCGGCGACCATCAGGCCCAGGACGCTGCCGGCCACTACCGGATGACGGATCTCTTTCTCGATCTCGCGACCGATCACGGGGCCGAGCGGGTGTTCGCGCTCGGCGGCGTGCCGACGGGCGAGTTGATCGACGAGTACGGCGTCATCGGGGCCGCGACGACCGACGAACTCGCCGAGGAACTCGAAACCGACGGTGTGGAGTTCCGTGAAGGCGAACCCGCCGGCGGGATCGTCGGTGTCTCCGGCCTGTTGCTCGGGCTGGGCGAGCGCCGCGATCTGCCGGCAGCGTGTCTGATGGGTGAGACAAGCGGCTATCTCGTCGATCCGAAAAGCGCGCGGGCGGTGCTCGAAGTACTTGAGGATCTCGTCGGGTTCGAGGTCGGCTTCGAGTCGCTCGAAGAGCGCGCCGACGAGATGGAGGAGGTCGTCCAGAAGATCCAACAGATGGAGCAGGGCCAGCAGGCCACCGACGACGACCTCCGGTATATCGGTTAGTTCTCTTCTTCTTCGACGTCGTGTTCGATGACCTCGACGATATCGAGGGGCACGTCTCTGAGTGCGCCGCCGACCTCGCTTTTGGCGATGCGCTGTGCGTGTTCGCGGCCGTCGGCATTGAACACCTCGATTTCGAGCACCAGCCCCACGAGCGCCGTGCCTGCGGCGACGAACGCCGAGTCGAACGGTTCGCCACAGGCCGGACAGCCGGTCGCGCCGACGTCGACCTCGACGTAGGACTTATCCTCGTCGTTCAGTCGCTTGCCGGCCTCGCTGACCGCGACGCCGATGGCGTCGTCGATGCTGTCGACGTCACGAACCAACCACGCCGCCTCCATCGCAACGAGATAATCTGCCATGCGTTACGCTGGGGCCCCAACGTGTCGTACCTTGTGGTTTCCCGCGCACGTGAACGCGAACTCATCGATAGGTTATGCCGACGAACGTCCTGGGTCGTCGGTCGCCCTGCCCTCTATCGACGCATTCGCGCTCCGAATTGTGTCCGACACAAATACGGTTTAATCGCACGACTGCGGCGGTATGCGGTCGGTTGTCATTCACGATTTTGGTGCGATACAGTTATATACACGGTCGGGTACCCCTCGTCGAGGACATGAAAGCACGACTGCACCGCGCGTCCCTGTTCGCCGCGTATCAGACTGTGCTGCTGTTGGGTATCGTCACGTTCCCGCTCGCGCTGGCTGCCGAACGCGCCGGCCTCTCGCTGCCGATCGGCCGGCTCGTCGAGCGTCTCGGCGAGGCGTACGAGCGCGCGAGCGAGGAGTAGGACTTCTGAAGGACTGGTCTTTTAAGCGTCCGGCGAGTACACGGCGCAATGCCTGACCTACCAGACGCTCCGGAGTTGGAGCAACCCGGCCGACAGGCGACCGACGACATCTACGGTCCGGAGCTTGGCTCGCTGCCGAGTCCCGACATGGACGACGCCGAGATCACCAAGACCGGGACGACGACCGTCGGGATCACGACCACCGACGGCGTCGTGCTCGCCACCGATCGCCGGGCGAGCGCGGGCAACATGGTCGCGAGCAAACGCGCTCAGAAAATCGCCGAGATCCACCCCCGTGGTGCACTCACGATTTCGGGGGCGGTGAGCGCGGCACAGGCGCTCATCAGCAACCTCCGTGCAGAGGCCGATCTCTACGAGGCTCGCCGCGGCGAGGAGATGAGCATGCAGGCGCTCTCGACGCTCACTTCGAACTTCCTGCGCAGCGGTGCCTTCTACATCGTTCAGCCGATCCTCGGCGGCGTCGACGACGAAGGTGCTCACATCTACAGCATCGACCCCGCGGGCAGCGTCATGGAAGAAGAGTACGACGCGACCGGCTCCGGTTCGCCGTTCGCCTACGGTGTGCTCGAACAGCAGTACGAGGACGGTCTGAGCAACGACGAGGCCAGAACCGTCGCCGCGCGCGCAGTCAAAAGCGCCGTCGAGCGCGACACCGCCAGCGGCAACGGTATCATCCTCTCCGAGATCACCGAAGACGGCGTCGAGATCGAAGAGCACGACGACATCGAGCAGCTTCTCTGAGGCAACCGCTTTTTGCCGGTCGCAACTGCCGAGCGGTCGCTGTAGCGATTTCAGCTGCGGTTGCGGAGCAGTGGCGGTGCGGTTCCTGGTGGATGAAGGGCGAGACTGTGAGCGAAGCGAACAGTCGAGGGCTTCTGCGGTGCTGTGCGGGGCGGGTGCGGAAGCACCAGTATCCGCGCGAGCGGAGCGAGCGTGGTTCGCCGCGAACGAGGCCGCAGGCCGAGTGAGCGGGAGTTTTTGGTCCAGATTTTTGGACGAGATTCGAGGCGAGCGAACGACGTGAGCGAGCCGAGGACCCCGTCTAAAAAGGTGGGGGTCCGCAATCCTTTTGATTACCCACGGTTATCAGCGGGTATGGAGCTGCCGACGCCGGAGGATCTGCGCGAGCATCGGAATCGCGTCGGACTCACCCAGAGTGCGCTTGCCGATCGCGCCGAGGTCTCACAGCCGCTCATCGCACGCATCGAGAGCGGCGACGTCGATCCGCGGCTGTCGACGCTGCGGCGTATCGTGACGGCGCTCGACGCCGCCGAGGGTGGGATTCGGCGTGCGCGCGATCTGATGCACACCTCGGTGATCGCCATCGCGCCCGACGACAGCGTTCGGGAGGCGATCGATCGGATGGGCGAGGAGGGCTACTCGCAACTACCGGTGGTCCACGATGGCTATCCCGTCGGTATCATCTCGAACGGTGATGTCCGGCGGGCGTCCTCGGAGAACGCGGCCGAACTCCCCGTTGCGGACGTGATGCGCGAGTCGATCACGACCGTGGCTCCGGAGGCGACGCTCGATACGGTCGATACGCATCTCGATCACCACGACGCCGTCATCGTCGTCGAGAGCGGGCAGATGCTCGGCATCATCACCGAGGCTGACGTCGCTGCACACCTGTCCTGACGGTTTCCGATGCCGTGCTGTCTTCTTCTTAATCGAGTTCCAGCCCGTCGGTAGCGACGCCCGTCCCCTCGGTGACGTGACCGACGACCTGCCCGTCCGTCGCGTCGGCGAGTGCGGCGGCGTCGTCGGGGGCGAGCGCCGCGATGAACCCCATTCCCATATTGAACGTTCGGTAGAGCTCCTCGTCGGCCACATCTCCCTGGTCAGCGATGAACTCGAAGACCGGCGGGACGGGGAGCGGGTTCGTGATCTCGTAGCGGTGAGCCCCCATCCGTGTGAGGTTCGTCCAGCCGCCGCCGGTGACGTGAGCCGCGGCGTGCGTGTCGTGAGAATGTAGTGGGAGATCGGTGTAGATCCTGGTGGGTTCGAGCAGGACCTCGCCGACCGTTTTCTCGGAATCGGGGAAGAGGTCGTCGTAGCTTCCCGCGCGCGTCGCGGCCTCGCGTGCGAGTGTCAGCCCGTTCGAGTGGATACCCGAGGAGGGAAACCCGACGAGCGCGTCGCCGACCGTCGCCTCGCCGAAGAGATCGCTCTCGTCGGCGAGCCCCGCACAGGTTCCGGCGATGTCGAGCCCGCGGATCACCTCCGGCATGACTGCCGTTTCACCACCGACAAGCGCGACATCCGCGCGTTCGGCTCCCGTCGCGAGCCCCGCACCGAGTTCGGCGGCGGTCCCTTCGTCGGGCTCGTCGACCGCGAGGTAGTCGACGAAGGCCACGGGATCGACCCCGGCGGCCACGAGATCGTTGGCGTTCATCGCGATGCAGTCGATGCCCACCGTGGAGTAGTCGCCGACTGCCTCGGCGACGAGCAGTTTGGTGCCGACGCCGTCGGTCGCGAGCGCGAGATACTGGCCGCCGATGTCGATCAGTCCGGCGTAGTCACCTTCGCCGTCCTCGTCGTCGACCGCCCCCACGAGCGCCGCCGTCGCGGCTTCGCTCGCGCCGATATCGACGCCCGCACCGGCGTACGTGAGTCCGTCGTCCGCGTCGTCGGTCATGGCGAAAGCGCCGGTGGAGGCGGACAAAAGCCCGTCGGTGAGGGGGCGAGCGCTTTCGCCAGTTCAGAGGCCGATACCGAACGTCAGGAACACCGCGACCGCCGAACCGGCGCTCGCGACGAAGGCGACCGCGAAGACGACGACACTCCAGGAGAGCACCGTGCGCCCGTCGAGCGGGCCGAACGGGAGCATGTTGAACCCCGCCAGGAGGAGGTTGATGCCGACGCCGAACGTGCCGACCGTGCCGAGAAAGCCGGTGGCGAACAGCGTGAGCGCCGCGAACCCGAGTGCGAGAACGAGGTTCGTCACCGGGCCGGCGAGCGCGATGAGCCCGTTCTGGCGCTTCGTGATGCGCCCGCGGTGGTAGACCGCGCCGGGGGCGGCGAACAGGAAGCCGGCGAAGGCGCTCGCCACCGCCAGGAAGAGCATGCCGTAGTCGGCCTGAAACTGGGCGACCTGGCCGAACCGCTGGGCGACGAGTTTGTGCGCCAGCTCGTGGAGGAGAAAGCCGATACCGGCGGTGAGCATGCTGAGCGCGAACGAGCGGAAAACGGGCCCAGAGAGCAGCAGATCGACGTCACCGGCGAGGAGGATCCGCCGGAGCGGTGGCGTGAAAAAGAGCGCGAACGCGACGCCGAGCGCGATCCACGCGATCGCGAGATCGACGAGCTCGCGCCGGCCGAATCTCACGTGAGCGCCCCCCAGATGAGGTCGGCGCTGTTCTCGGCTCCCTGGATCATCAGATCGACGACGCCGTCGACGCCACCGACACCCGCCGCGAGTATCGGCAGAACGATGGCCGCGAATAGGAAGCTCGCCACGATGGAGCCGACGTTGGTGAGTGCGACGATCGCGATGAGTCGGAAGAGGGCAACCTCACGGAGGCGTTCCCAGAGCTCGCCGAGCGGGCTCTCCTCGTCGCTCAGGATCTCGTTCAGCGTGTTGATGTCGCCGACGTTGACGTCGAGATAGCGGAGTTCGACGTAGCCGGCGAACCAGCCCGGCGCGAGCAGGGGGTTGACGCTCGTGAGCCACGCGACCGCGCCGCCGACGAGCGCGCTCGCCCAGTGTGCGCCGCCGAGTCTGGCGAGCACGGTGGCGAAGACGCCGTTGACGAGAAACCACGCGCCGAACAGTTTGAGAAGGAAGCCGTTGCGCGCGCCGGCCATCGCCAGCAGAACGAAGAAGACCAGGAAGCCGAGCGTGAACAGGTAGCCGACGAGTTTGTACGGCGAGAACCGTCGGCCGCTCTCGTGGCCGACCAGCGAGTCCATCGGCGGGAGCGCCCCCGGCTCGCGGAGGTAGCGCTCGATGCCCTCGCGATGACCGGCACCGACGACCGCGACGACCCGATGGCCCTGCTCGCGGAGCGCCACCAGCCGGTGAGCGATGAACGCGTCCCGTTCGTCGATGAGTGCCTCCGCACCGCCCGGCGAGAATGCCCGGAACTCTTCCAACATGGTGCTCACGACGTCGGTGTCGGTCATGTCCTCGATATCGAACTCCTCGGTTTCCTCCTCTTCCTCAGGGATGCTCCAGACGAACGCCGCGGTGAGGATCGTCCCGAGGACGAGCCCGGAGAGGATCGCCACCGCCAGGAAGTCGGCCACCGCGACGACGAGCCCGGGAACTGCGGCCGTCGCCGGCAGCACGAGCGGACCGACGAACGCCTCGATCGGGATGGCGAGGAAGGTCCCGAGCGCGATGCCGATCCCCATGCCGACCGCCAGCGGCGAGGCGAACCCGAGCGGGAGGCTCAACAGCATGCTGAGCTTCTCGCCGGCGGTCATCCGCGCCCAGAACCGCTGGATCGTCATCTGGATGTCGCGGTCGACGAGCGCGACATCTGAACTGTGCTCCTCGGCGGTTTCGACGGCCGCGAGCATGTCCGCTCCGGGGTTGATGTCGAACTCGTCACCGAGACGCGTCTGCACATAGGAGAGCATCCAGTAGGCGAGAAATTGAAAGACCGTGTTCCCACGAAGAAGATCGCCCGCAGACAGATCGTCGGGCTGCTCGCCCTTGAGCTGGCGAAAGCGACCCTGGTCGAGTTCGACCGCCACGACGTCCGGGCGCTCCTCGGCGATGGTGCGCTCGACCTCGTCGACGCTTTCGTGAGAGACGTGGGCCGTCCCGACGACGTGGACGCTTCCCTCGTCCGTCGTCGCCGTCGAATCGCTCATTACGACGTGGACGAACTGGCCTTCCTTACCCCTGTCGGGATAGCGTTCCGAGCTACTCGTGCCGCTCGTCCGCATCGTCGAGCGCGGCGGCCTGGAGTCGCTCGCCCTCCTCGGAGTCGACGGTGAGTTCGGGCACCGGCGTCGGGTTGCCGTCCTCGTCGATGGCGACGTAGACGAAGTACGAGTCGGTGGTCTTCTCGCGTTCGCCGCTGGTGAGGTCCTCGCGGTAGGTCTGGAGACGGACGTGGACGCTCGTCCGGCCAGCCTGATAGACGTAGGATTCGATGAGCGCGACGTCGCCGACTCTGATGGGGCGCTCGAAATCGACCTGATTGATCCGCGCGGTGACACAGGAGTTGCCCGCGAAGCGCATCGCGCTCATAGCACCGATCTCGTCCATCCATTTCATCACGTTGCCCCCGTGGACGCTCTGGAGGTTGTTCGCGTGGTTTGGCTGGACCATCTCCCGGTTCTCGATGTAGGTCGATCGCAGATCGGTCATATCGGTCCTTCGCGCGCAGCGGAATGAGCCTGCTGTATCTCTCATACTGTCGGACGGGACTGATCGGAAATCGTGAGGTGAAACATCACTCGTTGCAGTAAATTTTCTCAATCTGAACTTCACGTACTTCCGTCCGACAGTATCAGTACGGCCACTCGCCGGTGACTTTCATCCCGGCGGCCTCGCCCTCGGCCTCGAGCGCGGCCGCGATCTCGTCGGGATCGGCGCGGGAAACCGTGAACTCGTCGTCGGCGAGTGAGACAGCGAGCTCGGTGAGGAGGATCGCCTGTTCGCGGAACGTGCGCGAGTCGAGCTTGTCGAGCGTGTCGGCGTGAGTGTGTCCCCAGCCACGATCCGGTCCCGTGTCGCTCTTGACGTGATAGCTCGGCACGCCCCAGCGGACGAACGGCCAGTGATCGCTGTGCGGGCCCTGTTTCGGGACTGTCTTCATTGGATGATCGAAGCGATCGACGACCTCCTCCGCGACCGCACCGAGTTCGTCGAAGCCGTGCGTCAGCAGCGCCAGCGTGCGTCCAGCGACGACGCCGTCGTTGTTGAGGATCGCCTTCACCGAATCGAGATCGGTCTCCGCGGCCAGATGCTCGGAGCCACAGAGACCGACCTCCTCGGCCCCGAACGCGACGAATTCTACTGTGATGTCGAGCTCGTCCTCCCGATCGGCGAGCGCGCGGGCGAGTTCGACGACCATCGCCGTGCCCGCACCGTTGTCCATCGCGCCCTCGGCGATGTCGTGGGCGTCGACGTGGCTCGTCACGAGCATTCGTTCGTCGCTCTGCGGTCCAAGTTCGGCGTGGACGTTCCGACTCGTCGCGTCGTGGATGTCGGCCTCGACGGCGACGCTCACCTGCTCTCCGTCGTACCGCCGACCGAGGCGTGCGCCGACCTCCTTCGAGACGCCGACGGCCGGGATCTCGCCGATCGGGCCGTCGGCACCGGCGACGCTCCCCGTGGGCGGGAGCTGGCCGGGAACGTGATTGCGGAAGACGAACGCGCTCGCCCCGCCCGCGACCGCGCGGTGGTACTTCTCGCTGCGGTGGACGAACCGGTCGTGGTGGTCGGGGACGTCGCTCGCGACCATCACGACCTCACCCTCGACGTCGCGAGCCGCGAAGTCCTCGGGGAGACCGTGACCGAGATCGACGAACTCGCCGGTCGCGTCGGCGCTCGGGCTTCGCGGGAGCGCGATGCAGGATGCGTCGGTATCATCTGTGCGGATCGCGCTCTCACCGCGCGTCCAGCCCTGGATGTCGAACTCCTCCAGGCGGGCGTTACGCGCGCCGGCGTCGGCGAGCGCGTTACGGGTGAGTGCTGCGGCGCGGCGCTCGCCCTCGCTGCCGGCCATACGGTTGCCGATATCGACGAGGGCCTCGAGGTGGTTCCAGCCAGTGTCGCTCGTGAACGTCTCGCCGATCCAGTCGTGCATGCGATAGCTGCCGGCGAGCGCGTGCTAAGCGTTTCGTCTTCGCGGGTGAGAGCGAGCCTTTTTAGCTCATCCCCGACCCGTTCGGTGTATGCGCGACGTGCTCGCGGCGTGGCGGCCGGTCATCGACGAGGAGATCGAGCGGCTGCTGCCACGCGAGACCAGTGCCGACTACGCGACATCGTTCTTCGGCCCACCGACCTACGACTACGACGCGACGGCGATCCAGCACGCGCTCTCCGAACCCGTCTGGAACCTGCTCGATCGCGGTGGCAAGCGCTGGCGCGCGGTCGTCTGCTGTCTGCTCATCGATGGGTTCGGTGCCGATCCACACGAGTATCTGCCCTACGCCTGCATCCCGGAGATCCTCCACAATGGGACGATCATCGTCGACGACGTCGAGGACGGCGCGACGATGCGCCGCGGCGAGTCGGCGCTCCACCACGAGTTCGGCACCGACGTCGCACTCAACGCCGGCAACGCGATGTACTTCTTCCCGCTCAAGATCGTCTCGCGCGACCCTGCCGACCTCGCGGCCAAGACACGCCTCGCGATCTACGAGATGCTGATGCACGAGCTCAATCGGACGCATCTCGGGCAGGGAATGGACATCCACTGGCACAACCAACAGGAAATCGAGATCTCCGAGCAACAGTATCTCGAGATGTGTGCGTGCAAGACCGGCTGTCTCGGGCGCATCGTCGCCCGGCTGGCCACGATCCTCACCGACCAGCCCGAAGAGGTCGAACACCACGCCGCACGTTACGCCGAACTGATGTCGATCGCCTTCCAGATCGGCGACGACATTCTGGACGTCGAGACCGCCACCGAGGCCGGCGGCGCGTTCGGCAAAGGGATCGGCAACGACGTCCGCGAGGGTAAGAAGACGCTGATGGCGATCCACGCCGCCCGCGAGGCCGACCCCGAGCGTGCCGCCAGACTCGAAGAACTGCTCTGGGCCGACGAGAACAGCACCGAGGAGATCGCCGAGGTCATCGCCATCTTCGAGGAGACCGACAGCGTCGCCTACGCCCGCGAGTGCGCCCTCGACATCGCCGCCGAAGCACGCGACCATCTGGCCGAACTCGATCTCGCCGACGAGCCCGCCGACAACCTCGCCGATTTCACTCGATTCGTCGTCGAACGCGACGTTTGAGACGGCTGCTGTGGCTGTGGCGGTGCTGTGCGGCCTGCTGACCTTGGTGTCTCGGCGAGTGGAACGAGCCGAGGCTCAGGAGAGTGTGCTCTCCTGGCGGATGAAGGGCGAACGAGCGACCGGAGTTCTCGTGAGCGAAGCGAACGAGAGCACGGAAGAGCGAAGCTCTTCCGGAGGGATGCGAGGGCTTCTGCGGTGCTGTGCGGGGCGGTGGCTGTGCGGTCTGCGGTTGTCATAGGTATCGAACCACGAACGAGCAACGCGAGTGAGCGGGCCGAGGAACCCCCGAAGGGGGTGACGCTGTCTGCGCGAACGAAGTGAGCGCAGGCTCGGGAGAGATTCGCTCTGCCGGTGGCTTTTGGTCCAGATTTTGCCACGAGCGAGCGAAGCGTGGTTCGAGACGCCTCCGGCGTCTCGTCATCACGAAAATCGCGCAGCGATTTTCGAACGACAGCAAAAGGTGGATGCGTGGGACCGGATTTGAACCGGAGCCAGACAATCCGACTCGCTGCGCTCGCCGGCTGCGACTGGCAGGGTTTAAATCCCTCCGTTCGATTCCTGCTGCTCGCGGGATTGCTCGCAGCAGGAATGCGTGGGACCGGATTTGAACCGGCGGACCTCTACAGGACAGCGCCCTCAACGCTGCGCCGTTGGCCTAGCTTGGCTACCCACGCGCGAGTCGTTGCTATCGCCCGGCCCAATAAAAGCGCTTCCATCTCACTGCTCCCTGTCGGACGATTGCACGTCCCCGGAGCACACGCGCCTAGATATAAGCCGCTCGCAGCCGTGTTATTGTCATGCCTGAACCGAGCGAGACGGCGACCGAGCGGTACCGACTGCGTCCGGAGACGGTCGTGACCGATCGCGGCGAGGGGCCGGCAATCGTCTTCGCACACGGGACGCTGATGGATCGGACGATGTACGATCCGCAGATCGACGCCCTCAGCGACGACTACCGGACGGTGGCCTACGATCTCCGTGCGCGCACCGACCAGTACGCGACCGAGTACGATCTCTACGATCTGGCCGACGACCTCGACGCCCTGACCGACGCGCTCGACATCGACACGTTCGTCCTCTGTGGGATGTCAATGGGCGGGTTCATGGCGCTGCGCTTCGCCGAGCGCTATCCCGAGCAGTTGGCGGGCGTCGTCCTGATCGACGCCATCGCCGAGCCCCACACCGACGAGGAGCGCGAGCAGTACCGACAGATGGCCGCACAGATCAGCGCGGACGGCGAATTCGCCGATCATCTGGTCGATGTCGCGAAAAACCAGCTGTTCGGCGCGACGACGCTGGCGGAGAACCCCGATCTCGTCGAGCACTGGACCGAGCGCTGGCGGACCTACCCGCCGGAAGGGTTCTATCGGGAGATGCACTCGTGGCTCGATCGCCCGGATTTCACCGACGAACTGTCTGCCATCGACGTGCCCGTGCTCTCGGTCCACGGCGCGGAGGACGTCTCGCTCGAACCCGAACGCACCGAATCGATGCTCGACGCGCTTCCCGACGCCCGTCAGGAACTGATTCCCGAGGCTGGCCACAGTTCGAACATCGAGAACCCTCAAGCGGCGACCGCGGCCATCCGGTCGTTTCTCGAAGACGTTTACTGATCAGTCGCCGATGACCGGTCGGCTGACGGCGCGGTCGGTTGCCTCGCCGTCGATATCGTAGGGGTATTCGCCGGTCACACAGCCCATGCAGAGGTCCTCGCGTGCCGTGTCGAGCGCGTCGGCGATCGATGCGGGCGAGAGGAAACCGAGGCTGTCGGCACCGATCGCCTCTCGGACCTCCTCGACGGTCTTCCCGGCGGCGATGAGCTCGTCGCGACTCGCCATGTCGATGCCCATGTAGCAGGGTGCGACGATCGGTGGTGAGCCGATGCGGAGATGGACCTCCGCGGCACCGACGTCGTGGAGCAGTTCGACCAGTTGGGTCGAGGTCGTCCCGCGGACGATCGAGTCGTCGATGAGCGTGACGGTCTTGCCCTCGACGGTCGATTTGATCGGGTTGAGCTTGAGCCGGACGGCGCGCTCGCGCTCGTCCTGGCTCGGCATGATGAACGTGCGCCCGACGTACCGGTTTTTCATCAGCCCTTCGGCGAACTCGACGCCCCCGCCATCCTCGTTGGCGGCCTCGGCGTAGCCGGAGGCGAACGCTCGGCCCGAGTCGGGGACGGGCATCACGACGTCGGTGTCGATGCCGTTCTCGGCCCAGAGCCCGCGGCCAAGTTCGCGGCGCGCCTCGTAGACGAGTTTACCGTCGACGGTCGAGTCGGGTCTGGCGAAGTAGACGTGTTCGAAGAAACACCGTGCGGTGTTGTCGGGGTCGGTGAGTCGGTGGCTCTCGTAGCCCGTGCCGTCGGGGTCGAGAACGATCAGTTCGCCCGGTTCCACGTCTCTGACGAGCTCGCCGTCGAGCGTGTCGATGGCGGCGCTTTCGCTGGCGAGTACGTAGCCGTCGTCGAGTTCGCCGAGACAGAGCGGGCGATTGCCCTCTGGATCCCTGAGTCCGAGCACGCGGTCGTCGTGCATCACCGCGAGCGAGTACGAGCCGTGGACCTTGGCCATCGTCTCCTCGACGGCGGTCACGAGATCCGCGTCGAGGAGGTTGCGCGCGAGGTCGTGGGCGATGACCTCGGTGTCGCCGTCGGAGGTGAAGGCGTGGCCCATCCCGGCGAGTTCGTCACGGATCGTGTCCGCGTTTACAAGGTTACCGTTGTGTGAGAGCCCGAGCGAGCCACTCTTGAACGAGACCGAGAACGGCTGTGCGCAGGCGGTATCGACGCTGCCGGCGGTCGGATAGCGGACGTGGCCGATCCCGTTCGAGCCGTTGAGCTCGGCGATGTCGTCGGGATCGAAGGCGTCGCCGACTAACCCCATCTCGACGTGGGAGTGCTGCTGAAAGCCGTCGTGAGTGACGATGCCCGCCGACTCCTGGCCGCGGTGCTGGAGGGCGTACAGCGCGTAGTAAAGGGGGCGGGCGGCGGCGCGGTCGGCAAGTGAGACGCCGACGACGCCGCACTTTTCGTCCATTACTCGCCGGCTTTGTCCTGCCACTCGTAGTCGCGCCGTTTGGCGGACTTCCCGAAGCCACAGGACGAACAGACCTTCTTCGTCTTGTGGTAGGAGGCCTCGCCGCAGCGGCGACATTTCACGTGAACGGTCTTGTTCTTCTTCCCTTGGGACGACGTTCCGCCGGATGTCATGGTGTTATCGAGACGACGTTGTCGCCGCGGATAATCGTTGTGCTCTCGACCGTCTCGGTCGCCTCGTCCGCACCGGTCGACGGCTCGGAATCGCCGCCTGCGGGTTCGAGTACGACGTTCAGATGCTGGTCGTAGCCGCCGAGCTCGCCCGTGTAGGTCACGCCGTCCTTCAGTCGGACGGCGACGCCGTCGCCGAGGTTCGCTTCGAGTACGTCGAGGGGGCGTCCACTCATACGGCCCACTCGCCGGGTTGCGCTCTTAAACGTACCGACCGCGTACGGGCCTAGATATCGACGGCGAACGCGTCGTCGGCCTCGACGTCGGCCGCGAACGCGCCGAGTAGGTCGGCGAGCGCGTCGAGATCGTCGGTGTCGATGACCTCGACGGGCGTGTGCATGTAGCGGTTCGGCAGGCCGAGGTTGAGCGACGGGATCCCGCCACGCTCGGTGAAGATGGCGTCGGCGTCGGTGCCCGTCCGCGAACCCGTCGCCTGGAGCTGGGTCGCGATGTCGGCCGTGTCGGCGCTTTCGCGCAGCGCGTCGACCAGAGCGGGATGGTTCGCCCCGCCGCGGGCAATGACCGGTCCGTCACCGAGTTCGACGCCCGTACTGCGGTTGCCGGGCGTCCCGGGGTCGTCGGTCGCGTGGGTGACGTCGACGACGATCGCCGCGTCGGGCGCGAGCTCGAAACCGATCATCTTCGCCCCCTGCAGGCCGACTTCCTCCTGGACGGTGCTCACGGCGCAGACCGTCGCGTCGACGTCGGCCTCGCTCGCGCGGCGCAGCCCCTCGGCGGCGGCCCAGGTTCCGATGCGGTTGTCCATGCCGCGGGCGGCGAGCCGGCTGTCGTCGAGTTCGCTGATCGTGCTCTCGATCGTGATCGGATCGCCGACCGCGACCAGCTCCCGTGCGCGCTCCTCGTCCGTGACGCCGATGTCGACGTGTTGGTCCTCGATGTCGGCTGTCTCGTGGTCGTCGCGGAGGTGGATCGCCGTCTGGCCGATGACGCCCTCGATCGGGCCGTCGGCGGCGTGGATCGTGACGTGCTGGCCGCGCGAGACGGTCTTGTCGGCACCGCCGATGGCACCGATCCTGATGAACCCCTCACCGTCGATGTCGCGCACGACGAAGCCGATCTCGTCGGCGTGGCCGGTCAGCGCGACGGTCGGTGCATCGCTCGCTCCTTCCAAGACGGCGATGGCGTTGCCGTACGAATCGGTTCGCACTTCATCCGCGAACTCGCTCACGTAGTCGACCCAGACGCGCTGGCCGCGGGTCTCGAAACCCGACGGGCTCGGCGTCGTGAGCAGTTCGTCCAGAAACGCACGTTGTCGTTCGTTCACGGTCGTCGTACCGCTTCGAGGCTGATGAAGCTCCCGCCACGCTGCCGGCACTCGAAGCCCAAACGAATAAGGTGGCTCGTAGCGAACTCGTCGGCATGGCAGACAACTTGACCCTGCTCGAACTCCACCTGCACGCCGAGGACAACGAGTTCACGAGCGATCTGGAGCTCACGTCGGACGTCGGCGATCTCGTCCGCGACCGACTCGGGTTCGCCGAAACCGACGACGAGCAGTCGTCGTTCGCCGAGACCGACTTCGGCACCGAATCGGATTCGTCCGAGGTGGGTTCGACGGAGGCGAGTTCGACCGAGGCCAGCGCCGACGGTGGCAACACGGTACAGGTCGGCGAGGGAGACGAGGACGAGCACGGTGCCGTCGTCGAGATCGACGAGACCGTCGCCGACGAGGACGACGAGTCGGGCGGTCGCAGCAAGACGCGGACGCTGCTCAAACTGCTCGTGCTCGCCGGTGTCGTCATGCTCGTCCGGCGCTATCTCGGCGGTGACGACGAGTTCGAGAACGAGTTCGAAGAGCTGTAAGGCAAAGCGCTTTGACCGGTCGGTACGTCGTTTCTCCCGTGACCCTCTCCGATAGCGTTCGTGCGATCACGACGGCCTCCGGCGACGGCCTCATCGACTGGAGAGCCGTCACCGAGGCGGCGACGGCCGCCGTCGATCCCGGTGAACTCTCGCTTTCGGCGGCGGAACGCGACGGCTACGCGCGGGACGTCCGCGACGCACGCACACGCGTCAGCGAGGTCGCGGGAGTCGATTTCGACGTACCGGACACCATCGAGGTGCAGAACCGCCACCACTGGATCGACGCCAACACGGCCACCTTCGAGCGCGTACTGGGAACGCTCGAAACGACCGGCCCTGGATTGGCCGGGTTCGCACGTATGCTCAACACCGGTTCGATGAGTGTCGCGCTCGCCTTCCTCGCCAACAACGTGCTCGGTCAGTACGATCCCCTCTTGCTCGCCGAATCGCCGGCCGAGTCGCACGCGCTGTATTTCGTCCAGCCGAACATCGCCCGCGTCGCCGACGAACTCGACGTCTCGGAGGAGCGGTTCCGCCGCTGGATCGCCTTCCACGAGGTGACACACGCCGCCGAGTTCGGCGCGGCCCCGTGGCTGCCCGATCACCTCGAAGCCAGAATGGAGCAGAGCGTCGACGCACTCGGCGACGGCCGGATCGACCGCCAGTCGATGCGCGAGCTCAACGCCGCGATGACCGCCGTCGAGGGCTACGCCGAACTGCTGATGGATCGCGCGTTCGACGACGAGTACGAGGACCTGCGCGAGAAAGTCGAGGCGCGCCGGCGCGGTCGCGGTCCGATCGCCGCCCTCGTCCGCCGTCTGCTTGGGCTCGGCATGAAGCGCCGCCAGTACGAGCGCGGAAAGGCCTTCTTCGAATACGTCGTCGAGGCGCGCGATATCGAGACGGCCAGCCTCGTCTGGGAAGCTCCCGAAAACCTCCCGAGCGACGACGAACTCGATGCACCCGAGACGTGGCTCGCGCGCGTCGACTAATCCTCGCGAAGACCGCTCGGAAAGGCAAACACGACCATGACGATCCCGACGAGCAGGCCGGCGAGCACCGCGAGCAGTACAGTGAAAAGCGATCCGCCGCCCTGCAACGCGATGAGGCCGCCCGAGAGGCCGACGAGCACGACGAACGCGAGTTTGAACCGGCGCGAGGCCGTCCGTCGCTCCTCGCGCGTGGTCGGCCCGACCATCAGCTGTCACCGGGCACGCTGACGTGCATCCCGACGAACCGCCAGCCGTCGTCCGTCCGGCGGAGCCCGCCGCTCCACCGCGCTCGATGGTCGTGGTGTTCGTCGCTCTCGGTGTCGTACCACGCCATCCGGACATCGTCTGCGAACCAGGCCCACTCCTCTTCTTCCCTGACCCGCAGATCGTGGCTCTCGACGGTCCAGTTCTCGGTCGTGCGCGTCTGCTCGCGGAGTCCCGCGGCGATCCCGTCGGAGCCCTCTAAGCACTCGCCGATGCCGAATTTGACGAGCGCGTCGGCGGCGAAGAAGGCTGCGAGCGGCTCGCCGGCACGGAGCGCATCGTAGTATTCCTCGATCGTGGCTTCGGCGCTCATTGTCGGGCGGTGGCGGCGATCCGGTTTACACTTACTGGAAGCCGCGATCCGTTCCGTCTTCGGCGACGAGTTCGTCGAGTTCGGTGTCGAGCAATTGTTCGGCCTCGTCTTGCCAGTCACGAACGCGCATAGCTCACATACCGGTGCGGTCGTCATCAACCCGCTGCTTGTAACACTCGTTCGGGAGCGGTCGTCGAACGGCCCTGAGTAGTGAAAAAGAGGGCTCAGTCCTCGCCGGATTCGTAGTGGTCGCCCGCGGCCGAGGGGACGCGCGTGTGGCCGACGAGCGCGAGGACGACGATCACCGTGACGTAGGGGATCGTCTGGACGAGCGAGCTCGGCACCGCGTAGGCTGGGATCTGCTGGAGGCGAAGCTGGAGTGCGTCGAGCCCTGCGAACAGAACGGAGGCTCCGAACGCACCGAGCGGGTTGTAGTTGCCGAACAGGTAGGCGACGATGGCGATGAACCCCTTGCCGTTGACCATCGTCTGGCCGTTGCCGATGAACTGTCCGACCTGGCCGAGCGAGAGGCCGACGCCGCCGATCCCTGAGAGCACGCCCGAGAGCGTGATCGCCAGATAGCGCACCCGCGTCACGTCGACGCCGGCGGTGTCGAGCGCCTTCGGGTTCTCGCCGCTCGCGCGCACGTGCCGGCCGAACGACGTCCGATTGAGCACGTACCAGCCGCCGCCGACGACCAAGAACATCAGATAGACCGTCGGGCTGGCGTCGAACAGCACCGGGCCGACGAACGGCAGCTCCGAGAGCACGGGGATCGTCCACGTGCCGAGCGTGCCGACGCTGCTGGTGTTGACGCTGCCGTAGATGACCGTCGCCGCGAACGGTGCGAGTCCAAGCGCGATGAGCCAGACCGCGAGCCCGGCGATGATCTGATCGGCCCGGAACCTGATGCAGACGACCGCGAACAGGAGTGACAACAGCGTGCTCGCGAGCACGCCGGCGACGAAGCCGACCCAGATGCCCGGAATCGAGAACACCGAGCCGACCGCGTCGGTGACGAACACGCCGGTGAACGCCGAGATGATCAGCAGCCCCTCCAGTCCGATGTTGATGACGCCGGCTTTCTCGGCGAAGATGCCGCCGACGGCCGCACAGGCGATCGGTACCGCGAGCCGGAGCGCCGCGCCGAGCGTGCTCTTGCTGGTCGCCAGCCGCAGCAGGTCGCCGACCATCGTCTCCGGGAAGACCAGGCCGTAGAGTGCGGCGAGCACCACCAGCCCGGCCAGCCCATAGGCGAGAGTGTGCCGAAGACCGCCATCTAGCGCCGATCGCAGCCGTCCGACGCTCATCGTTCACCTCCCGGGTCGTCCGTCCCACCGGTCGATGATGGCTCTGTGGGGGTCTGTTCGCCGCCGTCCGTGGCGACGGCCGGCTCGCGATCGGTCGTGACGAACTGCTTCCCGAGCAGCCGGAAGAACTCCGGCATCGCCACGAACAGGATGATCAGTCCACGGAGCACGCCGACCAGCTGGATCGGCACTCCGGTCGAGAGCTGGACGGCCAGCGAGCCGCTCTTGAGCACGCCGAACAGCAGCGCCGCGGGCACCACGCCCAGCGGGTTGTTGCCGGCGAGAATCGAGACGGTGATGCCGTCGAAGCCGAGCGCGGGCACGCCCGTCTGGAACCGACCGAGCACCATCAGCACCCAGACCGCGCCGCCGATGCCCGCGAACGCCCCGGACAGCGCCATGCTCGACACGATCGTGCGCTTGGCGTCGACGCCGCCGAACCGTGCGGCCTCGGGCTGGAGCCCGCTCGTCCGGAGATCGAAGCCGAAGGCGGTGTACTTGATCAGGTAGTAGAGGCCGGCGACGAGCACCAGTCCGCCCACGAACGCGACGATCGAGAAGTCGCTGCCGGAGCCGAACAGCGCCGATTCGAGCACCGCGGCCGGCGGGATCTGGCTCGTCTCGACCGACTGGCTGTCGGGCGCGGCGAAATACGCCGACACGACGAAGAAGGCGATCTGTTCGGCGACGAAGTTGAGCATGATCGTCGTGATCACCTCGTTCGCGCCGGCATAGGCCTTGAGCGCGCCCGGCACCGCCCCGTAGAGCGCGCCGGCGAGCGCGCCGGCGAGGACGCCGAGCGGCACCAGCAGGAATCCGCCGACGCCCGTCAGCAGCGGCCCGGCGGTGAGCACGGTGATGGCGCTCGCCAGCCCGCCGAAGATCAGCTGGCCCTGCGAGCCGATGTTGAACAGTCCGGCTCGGAAGGCCACCGCCACCGACAGCCCGGTGAAGATCAGCAGCGTCGTCTCCTTGAACGTGAGCGCCACGTTGAAGTTGAACGGGTCGGAGAGGATGCTGCCGAACGCGCCCGTCACGAGCACGGAGTAGACCGAGATGGGGTTGTAACAGGAAGTGAGGCCGAACACGCCGTAGGCCGGTTCCTGACAGGTCGCGGCCGTTCCCGAGAAGAAGACGATCAGCCCACCGACGAGCACCGATGCCACGAGCGCCGCGAAACTCAATCCTAACCGCTCGGCCCACGACGCCGCCACGAGCCGGCGAAGCCCGCTCTCGATGCGATCGCGCGCGCTCATCGTTCACCCCCGTCGGCGCTGACGCTCTCGGCCGTCGTCGGCTCGTCGGGGCGTTCGCCGGCCATCAACAGGCCGAGTTCCTCTTCGGTCACCGTATCGGGATCGACGACGTCGACGAACTCGCCGTCGTGCATCACCGCGAGCCGATCGGAGAGCCCGCGCACCTCGGCGAGGTTCGCCGAGATCAGGAGCACTGCGACGCCGGCCTCGCGGAGCGCGAGCAGTCGGTCGTGGACGAACTCCGTCGAGCCGACGTCGACACCCCGCGTCGGGTGGGTCGCCACGACCATCCCCGGATCGCGCTCCAGTTCACGGCCGACGAGGAACTTCTGCTGGTTGCCCCCGGAGAGCGATTTCGCTCTCGCCTCGGGGTTCGGCGGGCGCACGTCGTAGGTCTCGATGACGTCGCTCGCGTGCTCGCGCGCGCTCGGCCAGTCGATACGTGTCCCGCCGACGGGCGGGGTGTGCTGGCTTCCGAGCACGCCGTTTTCGGTGAGATCGAACTCCATGACGAGTCCGCGTTCCTGGCGATCCTCGGGTACGTAGGCCATCCCACGTTCGATGTGGCCGCGCCGTGAAACGCCCGCGAGATCCTCTCCGTCGAGGCGCACCGTTCCCGTGTCCGGTGATCGGAGCCCGGTGAGCGCTTCAACCAGTTCGGCCTGGCCGTTGCCGTCGACGCCGGCGATGCCGAGGATCTCGCCTTCACGGACCGCGAAATCGACGTTTCGGACCTGGTCGGCCCCCTCTTCGGTGACCGTGAGCTCGTCGACATCGAGCACCGTCTCGCCGGCCTCGACGGGCTCGGTTTCGATGTCGAGCACGACCTCGCGACCGACCATCATCTCGGCGAGCTGCTCGCGGTCGGTCCCGTCGGCGTCGACGGTGCCGACGTTCTCGCCGTCGCGGAGGACGGTGATGTCGTCGGCGACCGTCATCGCCTCGCCGAGTTTGTGTGTGATGAACAGGACCGTCTTCCCCTCGGCGGTGAGTTCCTCGAAGACATCGAACAGCTCCTCGACCTCCTGGGGAGTGAGCACCGCCGTCGGCTCGTCGAGGATCAACAGGTCGGCACCGCGGTAGAGCGCCTTCAGGATCTCGACGCGCTGGCGCTCGCCGACGCTGATATCCTCCACTCGCTCGTCGGGATCGACGGCGAAGCCGTAGCGCTCGGAGAGCTCACGAACCGCCTCGCGCGCCCGTGAGCGATCGGTCGCGAGCCCGCCCCACTTGGTGGGTTCGTTGCCGAGCACGACGTTCTCGCCGACGGTCATCGGCGGCACGAGCATGAAGTGCTGGTGGATCATGCCGATGCCGGCGTCGATGGCGTCGCGCGGCGCATCGAACTCCCGCACCTCGCCGTCGAGCTCGATCGTCCCGCCCTCTGGCTGGTAGAGCCCGTAGAGGACGTTCATCAGCGTGGATTTCCCCGCACCGTTCTCGCCGAGCAGCGCGTGGACGCTGCCCGCCTCCACAGTCAAATCGACCGCGTCGTTGGCGACGACGCCCGGAAAACGCTTGGTGATGTCGTCCAAAACGACCGCGTCCGTCATGCGTCGCCCACGCTCCGTGGTCGGTTCCTCTCGTGGGTTCTCTCGTGGTCGAACACGGCTGGTCGATTACGAGCCCGAACCTGGTTTCTTCGGCACCTTGATCTCGCCCGAGACGATCTTCTTTCGCGATTTCTTGAGCGCGTCCTTGACGTCCTTGGGGATCTCGGAGCCGAGCTGTTTGCCGTACGCGACCTTGACGCCGTCCTTTTCGAGCCCGAGCGTCTTGGTGTTGCCACCCTTGAAGTTCCCGTCGACGACGTTCTCGATCGCGGTGAACACGGCGTTGTCGACCTGTTTGACCATGCTCGCGAGGATGACGTCGGAGAACTTCGGTGAGCTCTTCGACTGGTCGGAGTCGACGCCGATGGCGTAGCGGTTCTGCTCGCTGGCCGCCTGGAACACGCCGATACCGGTCGCGCCGGCGGAGTGATAGACGATGTCCGCGCCGTCGTTGTACATCGAGACCGCCGCCTCCTTGCCCGCACCGGGATCGGAGAACGAGCCGGTGTAGGCGACGTTGACGCTTGCGTCCTCGTTCGCGTAGTTGACACCCTTCTCGAAGCCGGCCTGGAACTTCTTGATCAGCGGCGCTTCCTCGCCGCCGACGAAGCCGAGTTTCGCGTTACTGGGGTCGGTCTTGCCGCCGCCGGCGCTCAGCTCCTTGGTCGTCAACAGCCCGGCGAGATGGCCGACCTGGAAGGAACCCTCGTGCTCCTTGAAAACGTAGTTGGCGACGTTCGGCTCCTCGACGACGCCGTCGACCAGCAGGAAGCTCTGATCGGGGAAATTCGGCGCGACATCGGAGAGGGCGCTGACCTGCGCGAACCCGATACACGAGACGAGATCGTATTTGGGGCTGGTCGACTGGGCGTAGCGGCGCTGGAACGTCGGGAAATCGGAGTTCTGCTCGGGCTGGGCCTGGTTGAAACTGATGCCGAGCTGTTTTTTCGCACGTTTGACGCCCTGATTGGCCATGTCGTTGAACGACTTATCACCCAGGCCACCTTTCGCGTAGATCATCCCGATGTTCGCGCCCGAGCCACCGGAGCCGCCCGAGCCACCGCTCGTTCCGTTACCCGAACCGTTGCTTCCGTTGCCGCTCGTTCCGCCCGAGCCACCACCGCCGCTCGTACAGCCAGCGAGGCCAGCGATACCTGCTGCACCCGCGATCCGGAGGAACTGCCGTCTGTCTGAGGACATACTCTACCCATATCAATGACGATGATGATTTAAATGTAACGGAGGTTTACGCCGGGAGCGCCGCCTCGATCGCCCCGACCGTCCGCTCGACGAGCGCATCGACCCGCTCGCTCTCGGCGTAGACCCTGACTTTGGGTTCGGTGCCGCTGGGTCGGACGAGCACCCAGCCGTCGTCGAGTTCGATGCGCACCCCGTGAGCGGTCGAGCGCTCGCCGTCGGGGAACGTCTCACCGAGACTCTCCGCCAGCTCGTCCATCACTGCCTCCTTGCGCTCGTCGGGACAATCCACGCTCACCTTCCGGTAGGGGCGCTCGGCGACCGGTTCGCGGAGCGTATCGAGCCCGGTCTCGGCGACCAGTCGGGCGAGTGTCGCGGCGCTCGCCACGCCGTCGATCCACGGCCCGAGTGCGGGATGGATGTGTTTCCAGGGTTCGGCTGCGAAGACGACCGCCGTGTCCTCGTCGCCGGCCGCACGCGCCGCCGCGATCCCCTCGTGGAGCGCGCCGAGTCGGACGCGCTCGACACGCCCGCCCGCTTCCGCGACGCGCTCGTCGATGCGCGAGGAGGCGTTCGGCGTCGTCACGACGACGGGATCGCCGGCGTTGCTCGTGCGGGTGTACCGTTCGGCGAGGATCGCGACGATCGTGTCCTCGTGGACGATCTCGCCGTCGCCGTCGAGTACGACGACCCGGTCGGCGTCGCCGTCGTGGGCGAACCCGAGCTCCGTCTCGCCGTCGGCGACGAACTCCCGAAACTCCGCGAGCGTTTCCGGCGTCGGCTTCGATCCACGGGCGGGGAAGTGGCCGTCGACGTTCGCGTTGACGCCCGTCACGTTGGCCCCGAGCGCCGAGAGCACCTGCGGGGTCGCCCGGCTCGCCATCCCGTTGCCACAGTCCACACTGATGGTCGTTCCGTCGAGGCTGCCGCCGTGTTCGTGGGCGTAGTCCGCGACGTACGTGCGATAGGCCACGAGCGGTTCGACGTGCTCGGTGTGGCCCCACTCGTCCCAGCTCGCCGGCGGGTCTCTGGCGTCGACGCGCTCCTCGATGCGTGCCTCGGCGTCGTCGCCGTACTCCTGGCCGTCGGTGAACAGTTTGAGCCCGTTGTCCGTCGGCGGGTTGTGACTCGCCGTGACCATGATGCCGCGCCGCCCGCGCGAGGCGAACGCCAGCGCCGGCGTCGGGAGCGTTCCGGCACGGCGAACGTCCGCGCCGGCGCTTTCCAGGCCGGCTTCGAGCGCCGCGAGCAGCGCCGAACCGGTCTCGCGACCGTCGCGCGCGATGACGAACTCAGTGTTCGGAGCGTCCGTGCCGGCCGCACGACCGACCGCGAGCGCGAGGCTCGGTGTGACGCGCTCGGTGGCACTACCGCGGATGCCCGCGGTGCCGAAGAGGTTCATGGACGGTTTTCGGACGGTGGGCTATTTAGTCGGGCGGTTTAGAGTTCGACGCCGCCGGGGATCAGGCTGTGCTGGCGGACGAGGTTGCCGTCCTCGTTATAGACGAGAAACGTCGATTTCTCGTGGGCGAGCAGTCGCTCGCCGTCCTGCTCGACGGTAATGCGATAGCGACCGTCGTCGTCGGTGTGGTCGCCATAGGCCCGCGCCGCGCGGATGAAATCGAGGACGCCGTCCGCGTCGGCGTTCAGTTCGAGTACGAAATCGCCGGTGATGCGGTTGGTGATCGAGAGCACGCCCTCGTTCTCGTCGGAATGAAAGCGGTAGTTGACGTCGGTCTCCTCGGCATCGACGACGGCGTCGTCCGTGCCGGCGAGACGCGACTGAAGCACCTCGTTCGGCCCATCGAACTCGATGGCGACCGTCGGCTTGCCGGGGTCGCCCCCGTTCGCAACCCACTCGGTGTTTGTGACGTGTATGTCGAAGTTCTCGCGCCTCATTCGGTTCTGTTCGGCCTATGTCCCCTGTCGTCATGAACGTAACGCCGGGATGTCCTCGCCCCCGGCATGGGTTCGCTCGCCACAACTACCGATGGGTTTTACCCGTCTCCACCGATAGCACCACTGTGATTCGATATCATGGATCGTGCACCTGAACTCGCGGCGTTCGCGGCGTTCGTCGCCGCGCTGGTCCCGTGGTCGGTGTCGGTTTCCGACGGCGCGTTCGCCGAGTCGGTCGTCGTCCGGTTCGTCTTCGGTGTGGTCGAGCTCTCCTTCGGCGCACGCTCGCTCGACATGGCGCGGGCCGCGGTCCCCATTACCGACATCGGCTCGCAGTATGGCGGCGATCTCGCCCGGCTGGGAACGCTCTGGCTCGTCGCGGCGGCGTTGCTCGTCGTCGCGCTGGCGCTGGCGCTGGCGCTCGTCGTCGCTGGCGACCGCCTGCTCGTGGGGGCGTTCGATCCGGTGCGGGCGATGGGTGCGCTCTGTCTCGGCATGGCGCTCGTCCTCTCGGGCGCGATGTGGCTGCTCTGGCAGTCGACATCGCCCGTGCCGATCCCGATCGGCGTGATCGCGCTGCTCCTGTTCGGTGTGGGGCTGCTCACCGTCGATCGCACGCACGACACTCGTACGAGCGCCGGTGCGAGTGGATAACGATGAATTGAACCGCCCCAGCGGCGAACTCCGTTCAGCAATGGGCGATCCGAGCCGGCGCGATGTGCGCGAGACATACGATCGCATCGGCGACCACTTCGCGAAGACTCGCGCACACGCGTGGCCGGCCGTCGAGTGGTTCGTCGATCGAAGCGACGGCGTCGCGCTCGGCCTCGATCTCGGCTGTGGCAACGCCCGCCACGCCGCGGTGCTCGCCGATCGCGCCGACCGGGTCGTCGGGCTCGACGCGAGCCGGACGGTCGTCGAGGCGGCACGCGAACGCCGCGAGCGCGAGGGGTTCCCCGTCGATCTCTGTCAGGGCGATGCGACTCGCCTACCGATCGCGTCCGATACCGTGGGGTTAGCGGTGTATATCGCCACAATCCACCATCTACCGACCCACGAGGCACGCATCGCGAGCCTGGACGAACTCGCGCGCGTTCTCGTCCCTGATGGGCGTGCACTCGTGAGCGCGTGGAGCACGTCACACGACCGGTTCGAGGCCGACGAGGCGTTCGACACGACGGTCGATTGGACGCTGCCCGGCGGCGAGGCCGTTCCCCGTTACTACCACATCTACGATCCAGCGGCGTTCGAGGACGATCTGCACGAGAGTACGCTCGCCGTCGACCGGGTCTTCGAGGAGCGGGGCAACTGCTACGGGGTGGTGCGTGCCGAAGGGAAACGGACTTAATCACCGATCCGCAACCGCCGATATGCGTCGATGTCGGGACGAGCCACGTTTGCCGATGTTCGACGCGAACGTAGTGAGCGCGCCAGTGGTCTAATGGTAGGACAAGGGCCTTCCAAGCCCTCGGTCGGGGTTCGATTCCCCGCTGGCGCATCCGAACCAATCGGATCGGCGCTCGATCCGTTCCGCAGTAATCGTGCTCTCTCGGCGCTACGATGGCTCTTTTGACCGATGGCGTCTCCGCTTGCATCAGCCATTCCACAATACTTATGCCCGCTGCTGGCACTGGTTTATTCGATTCGCTCGTTCAGCATGGACCCCAACACCGGATGGCGATATCGCGTCGCGAGCAGTTTCGGCGCAAGCGTTCTCGTCGTCTGTGCGATCGCCGTGGCGAACTATCCGTTCGTCCAGCGGCTGGTGACGACGATCCCGCTGCTCGATCGGCTCCCTGTGACGGTACTGTCCGATGAGGCGCTGGTGGTGGCGATGGCGACGGCGCTGGCGGTGGTGGCCGCCGCGCTGTTGACGCTGTTCAAACCCCATCCACGGCGCATCCTCGATACGATCTCACTCACGCTTCGGCGGCTTTTCATGGGCGCGCTCGCGCTCGCGGCGATCGGCTATTTCGATTACACCTATCGACTCCCGCGGACGACGTTGGTGGCGACGACGCTGTTGCTTTCGGTCGTGCTGCCGGCGTGGTTCGTCGCCATCCGTCGCCGGCCGGAGCCAACCGCCGAGCGCGCGGTGTTGGTCGGCGACGATCCGGACGCGATGGGTGAACTGCTCGCGACGACCGACCTCCCGATCGTCGGCTACATCGCGCCGGCGATCCGCTACGACGCCGATCGGAGCCGGCCGTCGATGGGCGTCGCCGATGGCGGGCAAGCGCTCGATGGACGGCTCGACGAGATCGATCATCTGGGTAGTCTCTCGCGACTCGACGATCTGTTAGTCGATCATGACATCGATACGGCGGTGCTCGCCTTCGAACGCTCGGATCGCGCGGCCTTTTTCGGTGCGCTCGCCACCTGCTACAACCACGGCGTCACCGCGAAGGTCCACCGCAAGCACGCCGATAGCGTGCTCACGAGCGGTACGGGCGTCGGCGAACTCATCGACACCGAACTCGTCCCGTGGGACTGGCAGGATCGCGTCATCAAACGCGGGTTCGACATCGCCTTCGCGCTCGCGGGGCTGGTGGCGCTCTCGCCGGTCATCATCGCCATCGCCGCCGCGATCAAACTCGACGATGGCGGGCCACTTTTCTATGGTCAGGAACGAACCGCCGAGTTCGGCGAGACGTTTCGCGTCTACAAGTTCCGGAGCATGATACCGCATAGTGAAGACTCCACCCCTATTGATGATAGGGACAATACTCAAATCACTCGTGTCGGCCGTCTACTCCGCCGGACACACCTCGATGAAATCCCTCAGCTTGGTTCGATTCTCAGCGGGAATATGAGCGTTGTGGGGCCGCGTGCCGTCTGGGTTGATGAGGAAGAACACTTAGAAGAAGAAATCAGTACATGGCGCAAACGCTGGTTCGTTAAGCCCGGACTCACAGGACTCGCCCAAGTCCACGATGTATCAAGCACTCGGCCACATAAAAAGCTCCAGTACGACGTGAAGTATATCAACGAACAGTCGTTTTGGTTCGATCTTCAGATCGTCGTCAGACAGGTCTGGCTCGTTCTGAGCGATCTCGTCGAGACCGTCGCCGCCCGTTGATCGACCGATTACGGAGTTCGGAGACGTGCCGTTAGCAGCCGTCTCGACCACCGGAACGTCATCATCGACTGGGAATATATACCAAACCCACATGATTGATTAGTCTTGATATACCGGAAACCCTTTTATAATGTCCTCACAAAGATCGGAGCAGGAAGCGGCGAGGCTAACTATGACAGGAGAAGAACTCATCTGGCGGATCGCGGGCGGTTCCGGTGACGGGATCGACTCGACGAGCCAGAACTTCACGAAGGCGCTGATGCGCACGGGGCTGGACGTATTCACACACAGACATTACCCATCGCGGATCCGCGGTGGCCACACCTACGTGGAGGTGCGAGCGGCCGACCACGCAGTGAAATCGCGCGGCGACGGCTACGATTTCCTGCTGGCACTCGGTGACAGTTTCGCCCGGAATCCCCAGGACGGGGAGGCCTACTACGGCAACGAGGAGGTCAAACCGCTCTCGGAGAACCTCGACGAGCTGCGCGAGGGCGGGGTGATCGTCTACGACGAGGGGCTGCTCGACACCGACGAGGTCGAGGATTTCGACGAGCGCGTCGAGGAAAACGACTGGCACGTCTACCCGCTCGACCTCCGAAGCCTCGCACGCGAGCACGGCCGCGAGATCATGCGCAACACAGCCGGCGTGGCCGCCACCGCGGCGCTGATCGACATGGACACGGGGATCTTCGAGGAGTTGATGGCCGACACGATGAGCGGCGAGATGCTCGAAACCAACGTGGAAGTGCTCGAGGAGGCTCACGCCGAAGTCAGCGAGATGGAGTTCACCCACGATCTGGAGGTGCCCACCGGGAGTCACGACGAAGAGCAAGTCCTCTTGAACGGGAGTCACTCGGTCGCGTACGGTGCGATCGACGAGGGCTGCCGGTTCATCGCGGGCTATCCGATGACACCGTGGACGGACGTGTTCACGATCATGACCCAGCACTTGCCCTCCATTGGAGGGATCTCCGAGCAGGTCGAAGACGAGATCGCGGCGGCGTCGCTCGCGATCGGTGCCTCCCACGCGGGTGTCAAGGCGATGTCCGGTTCCTCGGGCGGCGGGTTCGCACTGATGTCCGAACCACTGGGACTGGCGGAGATGACCGAGACGCCGATCGTGCTCGTGGAAGCGATGCGGGCTGGTCCCTCGACGGGGATGCCGACCAAACCCGAGCAGGGCGACCTCGAGCACATCCTCTACACGAGTCAGGGCGACTCCAATCGTGTCGTCTTCGCCCCTGGTACGGTCGCGGAGGCCTACGAGCAGTCCCGGGAAGCGTTCCGGGTGGCCTACGAGTATCAGATTCCGGTCGTGATCGTGATCGATCAGAAGCTTTCGGGTGAACTCGCGAGCGTGCCGGCGAGCCACTTCGATCGCGAGCCCAACCCGGATCTCGGCAGTGTCCTTTCGGAAGAGGAGATCGCGGATGCACCCCACCACGCGTCGGGGACGTTCAACCGGTTCCGGCACGACCCCGAAGACGGCGTGAGCCCGCGGAGCATTCCGGGCCAGAAGGACGGTCGGTTCCTGGCGACGGGCAACGAACACACCCCGCAAGGCCACATCGAGGAGAGTCCGGACAATCGCGTCGCGCAGGTCGACCGGCGCACGCGGAAACTCGAATCGATTCGAGAGGATCTCGACGACAAAGAGCACTCGAATCAGACGTATTACGGTCCAGAAGACGCCGAGCACGGCATTCTGGTCTGGGGAAGCCAGCAGGGCAGCGTCGAGGAGGCCGTCGACCGCCTCAACGAGCAGGGCGAGTCGGTCAAGATGCTGGGCGTGAGCGACCTGATGCCCTACCCCAAAGAAGACGTCACGGCGTTCCTCGAGTCGGTCGACGAATGCCTGGTCGTCGAGATGAACATCACCGCCCAGTTCAGAGGGCTCACTCAGAAGGAACTCGGACGGTTCGGCGAGAAGATGTCGAGCCTGCTCAAATACAACGGCAACCCGTTCGAACCGGCGGAGGTCGTCGAGGGGTTCGACATCCAGGTCAACGGCGGCGACGAACCGCCGACGGCACAGACGCGGATCGAACCCGCGGCAGGTGATTAAGACATGAGCAAATCATTCAGCGCGATCGGACAGGCGGCACAGGGCGAGGAGATCGATCGGGAGGCGTTCACGCCGGGGATCGAACCGCAGGCGACGTGGTGTCCGGGCTGTGGCGACTTCAGTGTCCTGAAGGCGCTCAAAGGTGCGATGCCCGAAGTCGGGCGCACGCCCGACGAGACGCTTCTCGTCACCGGCATCGGCTGTTCGGGCAAACTGAACAGCTACTTCGAGTCCTACGGGATGCACTCGATCCACGGGCGGTCGCTGCCGATCGCCCGCGCGGCGAAGCTCGCGAACCCGGGACTCGAGGTGATCGCGGCGGGTGGCGACGGCGATGGGTACGGCATCGGCGGGAACCACTTCATGCACACCGCCCGCGAGAACCACGACATGACCTACATCGTGTTCAACAACGAGATCTTCGGGCTGACGAAGGGCCAGACCTCCCCGACGAGCCCGAAGGGCCACGAGTCGAAGACCCAGCCCCACGGCTCGGCGAAAGATCCGATTCGACCACTATCGCTGGCGCTGACGTCCGGTGCGTCCTACATCGCCCGGACGGCGGCGGTGAACCCGCGGCAGGCGACGGAGATCCTGACGGAGGCGATCGAACACGACGGGTTCGCCCACGTGGACTTCCTGACGCAGTGTCCGACCTGGAACAAGGACGCCAAACAGTACGTCCCCTACACTGACGTCCAGGACTCCGAGGAGTTCGACTTCGACGTCCACGACCGCCAGGAGGCAGCCGAGATGATGCACGAGACCGAGGACAAACTCTACGAGGGCGAGGTGCTCACCGGTCGGTTCTACATCGACGAGGAGCGCCGGTCGTACGGCGAGGAGAAACGCTCCACTGGTGAGATGCCCGAGGAGCCGCTGGCCGAGCGCTACTTCGACGCGGAGGCAGACTGGGAGCGCAGTTACGACCTCCTCGACGCCCACAAGTAGATCGCCAGCGCGTTTTCTGATTCGGAAGATCTTTTTTCATGGACACCAACTAGTCGACATGAGCGCGGACTCCACCGAGGACCGCATTCTCTCCGTCCTGGAGGAGGATGCGCAGGCCTCGTACGCCGACATCGCGAACCGAGCGGACGTCTCGAAGCCCACCGTTCGCAAGTACATCGACAAACTCGAACGCGACGGCGTTATCACGGGCTATTCGGCCGACATCGATCCGAAGAAGCTCTCCGGGCGCTCGATCGCGCTCGTCGGTATCGAGGTCGAGAGCGGCCGCTACGTCGAGACGACGCGCACCATCACGGAGCTCGACGAGATCGAGACGCTCTACAGTTCCAGCGGCGACCACATGCTGATGGCTGAGATCCGCGCACCTGACGGCAACGCCGTCGGCAACGTCATCGCCGACGATATCCTCTCGATCGAGGGCGTCACCGCCGCCCACCCCTCCTTCTTGCAGGAACGACTCAAGTAGGGGTCCGTTTTCCACGGACGAGGCGTCCTCTCGCGTTGCTCGGTCCCATTCGCCGTTCACGATCCACCGGGTTCGCCGGTTCTCGCTGAATATCGTTCGCGTGATACTCTATCGGCATAGCTTGCACTTGCTCCGCTGAGTTCAGGTCATGATGCGACTACAGACGGCAGAACGACTGCAACCGCACTACCTCCACAACCATCGGCCGGCGGCGTTTTCACGCTACGGGTGCGAAACGACGGCATGGACACGCTGCGTGGTCTCCTCGTACGCGAGCGCCGGGGCGAGGGGATCGTCCTCCACGACGCCACCACCGGCCGCGAGTACGACGCCCGCCGACTCCTCACGAACGCCTGGAAAACGGGCAACTTCCTGCACCACTGCGGTGTCCGAAGCGGTCACACGGTCGCCATCGTCGGTCGGACTCCCGAAGCGCTCCTCGGCTTTCTCGGTGCGGTGTCGATCGGGGCCGTCACCCGCTTCGAGCCGTCACCGACGACCGACGCGCGTGCGGTGATCGCGCCGACCGACGAGATCGACGCGTTCGAACTGCCGCCCGGCGGCACGAAGATCGCCTACGGCGACCCCCCGGACGACGCCCACGTCGAATACTTCGAGCGCGACGTCTGGAGCGAGAACCCGACGCTCGTCCCGGCGACGATCGATCCTGACGACTCCGTTCTCGCGACCGATGGAGGAGGGGTTACGCACACCGCGGTGCTCACTGCCGCCGAGAGCGCGATCGAATCGGTGGCCATGCAGGCGGGCGAGACGATCGCCGTGCGCGCACCGCTCTCTCGACCCGGAACCGTCGCGGGCGGCATCGTCGCCCCACTGCTCGCGGATGCGACCATCACGCTCCCTGACGGCGATATCGTCGCGGATGTGGCGATCGCGAGCGACGACGCACCCGAACCGCGATCGCTTGATCCGGCGGACTGTTTCTGAGTTCTCGATTCATCGAATCGATCCGAAAGAAATATCCATGTGGTGTTCGCTCATCGGCCATGCCAGGAACGCTCATCGAGCAGGGCGAACGGGTCACGCTGCGGACCGTCGAGCGCGAGGACAGCGAGTTCCTCCAGCGTGCACACGCCAATCCCGAAATCCGCTACCCGCTCGGCACCGTCACACATATGAACGACAGCGAGATGGACGACTACTTCGAGGAGTTCATCGAGGACGAACACAACGTCGGTTTCGTCGTCTGTCTCGACGATGCAGGGCCGGACCATCCCGAGGAGGACGAAACCGAACCGATCGGTGTCGTCACTGTCAGGCGCGTCGACTGGGATCGACCTAGCCTAGCCTACTGGCTCGTCCCTGATCATCACGAACAGGGCTACGGCAAAGAGGCGGTCTCGCTCGTCGTCGAGTACGTCTTCCGGACGTTCGACGTCCACAGCCTCGGCGCGCACGCCTTCGATTTCAACGCGGCCTCGCGCGGGCTGCTCGAATCGCTCGGTTTCGTCGAGGAAGGTCGTGCGCGCGAGAATCGATTCATCGATGGCGAGTACCGAGATTCGGTTCAGTACGGACTGTTGCGCCGCGAGTGGCGCGAGCAGTGAGCTACGAGGTGGCTTCGGCCGTATCGCTGATCTTCATTCCCGAGAGCTTATCGACGATCGTGTCGACTTTTCCGTCGAGTTCGTCGACGAACTCCTCGGTCTGCTCGGTCGTGATGGCACCCTGACTCGACGGCTCGATGAGCGATTCCTCTTCGAGCACGCGCAGCGAGTAGCGCACCTTGTGATGGGGGTAGCCCGTCTCGTTGGACATCTTCACGATGCCGATCGGTTCGCTCTCGATGACCATCCGCAGCACCTGCAGATGGCGTTCCAGCATATCGACCTCTTTCTCAAGTCGGTCTATCATGGCATTTGTTAACTCGTGCGTGAGGGGTTTAAACGTTACTCCTCCGGATTCCGGTCGAAAAATCCAGCCACAGTGGGACGACTGCGATCGGCCGGCCCGTCGTCACCGGATTCGCTATTTCGGGCGTTAGTGGCCATGTATCATATACTTTCTGGCCTTCGACACCGAATGACGATGAATACCATCAAGTGGTGTTCGACGTCACCGTCATGACTGCCGGCACATCGAAATCGGTTTACCCGGAAGGTCGGAACCGAAGGACATGACAGTCACCATCGTCGGCGCACAGCTCGGCGACGAGGGCAAGGGCGGAATGGCCGACCGCTGGAGCGAATCGGCCAGCGTGGTATGTCGGTATCAGGGCGGCGACAACGCCGGTCACACCGTCGTCCACGACGGCGAGGAGTACAAGCTCTCGCTGGTACCGAGCGGTGCCATCCGCGGGAAAGTCAACGTACTCGGCAATGGCTGCGTCGTCAACCCCGAGACGCTGTTCGAGGAGCTTGACGCGCTACAGGAGCGCGGCGTCGATCCCGACATCCGGGTTGCCCGCCGCGCGCACGTCATCTTCCCCTATCATCGCGTTCTCGACGGCATCGAGGAAGACGTCAAGAGCGAGAGCGACTTCGACGTCGCCACCACCGGTCGCGGCATCGGCCCGACCTACGAGGACAAGGCCGGCCGGCGCGGCATCCGGATCGGCGACCTGCTCGACACCGACGTGCTGCGCGAGCGCCTCGAATACGTCGTCCCGCAGAAACGCGCGCTCGCCGAGGAGGTCTTCGGCGTCGAGACCGGCGAGGCGTTCGATATCGACGCGCTCTACGACCAGTATGCGGCGTTCGGCGAACGGCTCGCCGAGGAGAACATGACCGTCGATGCCGGGACCTTCCTCGCCGACCGCATCGACGACGGCGAGGACGTGCTCTTCGAGGGTGCACAGGGGACGATCCTCGACATCGATCACGGCAACTACCCCTACGTGACTTCCTCGAACCCGACAGCAGGCGGGACCTGTACCGGCACGGGACTCGGCCCGGGGATCGTCGGTGACGGCGAGATCGTCGGGATCGCCAAGGCCTATCTCTCACGGGTCGGCACCGGCCCCCTTCCCACCGAACTCGGTGGCGTGGTCGGCCAGACGCCCGACTACGACGAGGACACCGAGCGCGGCGACGAGGCACTCGCCACGGAACTCCGCGAGGCTGGCGGTGAATATGGTACTGTCACGGGTCGGCCACGACGCATCGGTTGGCTCGACATGCCGATGCTCCGCCATTCGACGCGCGCGAACGGGTTCACCGGGCTCGTTGTCAACCATATCGACACGCTCGCCGGGCTCGACGAGGTGCGAGTGGGTCATGCCTACACGCTCGATGGCGAGGAGCGACTCACGCTACCGGCGACGACCGAACGGTGGGCCGACTGCGAGGCGTCCTTCCGCAGCTTCGACGGCTGGGACGACGCCGACTGGGACGCGATCGCCGACGAGGGCTACGACGCACTCCCCGAGAACGCACGCGCATATCTGGACTACATCAGCGAGGAACTCGACGTCCCGATCTACGCCGTCGGCGTCGGGCCGGGCCGCGAGCAGACGATCGTCCGCGAGGACCCGCTCGGGTAGACGACACCGCACAGCACTGCCTCCGCCGAAGCCCTCGGGGCGCGCTCACTCCGTTCGCTACTCGCTCGGCTCCGCCTCGCTTGCGCCCCTCGCCCTTCATCCACCAAGAGAGCATAGTCGTTCGAGAGAGCGAAGCTCTCTCGTGATCGTCAAAAGAGCCGAGGGCTCTTTTGGATCTCGCGGGAGCTTCGCTCCCGCTCAATGACGAAAGACGCGAAGCGTCTTTCGAACCACTCTCCTGAGCCTCGGCTCGTTCCACTCGCCGAGACGCCAGGCACCGCCCGGCATCGCCAGCCGCCTCAGCACCGCAGCCGCGGTCACGGACCGCACTACCCCGCAGGCCGCGGCGCGGTCGCCCCGCAACCGCGCCACCCCGCGATCGCCGCTGGGCGAGCGCCACGCTTTTATCACCGCCGGTCGTCGTCTCGCGCATGAATTGGGGCGAGCGACGATGAAGGAGTCGCTGATGGAGATCGTGCGGTGTCCGATGGACAAGCAGGAGCTCGAACTCGAAGTCATCCAGCGAACCGACGACGAGGTGCTCGAAGGGCGACTCGTCTGTTCCGAGTGTGGCGAGGAGTACCCGATCGAGGAGGGGATTCCGAACCTGCTTCCGCCGGACATGCGCGAGGACGCGCCGGCCTGAATATGGCTGAGTCGACCGCTTCGGGGACGCTCTCGGTTCATCTCAACCGTGCGGAGCTCCACGCCGTCGAGCTGCCGGCGACGTTCGCGAGTTCGGATTCGTTCGTCGTCGAGCTCGACAACCACGGTGAGGCGACCCACGTCCATCTCCGTATCGACGACGCGCTCTCCGAGATCGCTTCGATCCCGACGAGCAACCACTACGTCCGTCCGGGCGCGACGGTGCGCGTTCCGATCCGCGTCCACGAGAGCGGCCCCGTCACGGGCCATCTCACCGTCGCCACCGCCTACGGCAGCCAGACCGAGGAGGTCGAGATCACGATCGAGCCGACCGCCGGCAAGCAGCGCGTCGAGATCGACGAATCGCTCATCGAACGCACCGACGACACCGTCGATGCCGGCCCGACGAGCCCCCCGACACGGTCGACGGGCGGCGGGACACGGTCGCGATCGACCGGGAGAACGCGATCGAGCACCGGAGGCATGTCGCGATCGAGTAGTGCAGGCGGCCTCGATAGTTCGGGACTGCTCGGTGCCACGGCGGTGGTGATCCTGCTGGGAATCGCGCTGCTGTTCGTCGAGGGTGTCGCCATGTACATCGGCGCGGTCGCCGTTCTCGCCGGACTCATCGTCGCCGGCTATCTCCTGCTCTCCTGACTCATCTTTTCTCGCGCAGACCCTCGAACTCGCCGTCGGCGAGTCGCTTCGCCCGGAGGTAGCGCGCCCGATACCGGTTCGCGCCGTCGCCGACGTCGGCCTCGCGGATCTCGTCGACGCGTCCGTCGGCGACCGCATCGACCAGCTCCGTCAGCTGCGAGCGCTCGCTCGGCGTCAGTTCGACTTCGTAGGTGCGCGTCTCCTCGCCTTCGAGAACGGCGAACTGTCGGGCGGCGGCGACGACGAGCGAACACGGCTCCCGACAGGGGAACTCACCGTCACCACGGGGTGCGTCGAGAGGCGTCTCTTCGTCCTTGTCCCACTCGCGGCGTTTGAGACACTGTGAATCGACACAGCAGGCCTCGGCGAGGTTTTCGACGCTATCGACGTCGAGATCGTCGATCACGCCGTAGATCCCCGTCTGGCGCTCGGCGGTTTCGCGGAAGTGGCTGACGTCCAGCTTGCCGACCTGTTCGCGATACCAGTTGGCGACCGTCGCCGGGTAGAAAAATTCGACCGTGCGCACGAGATCGCGGCCGTCGAGATCGCCGAAGCGCCAGCCCGCTTGAAGGCTGGGTGCGGTCTTCAGCGGACGATACCGGCCATCGTCGTCAAGCGTGCTGATCTCGCGTGCTTCGCGCGGATCGTGATAGCTGTCGAGCCCCGTGACGGCAGTGGCCGCGTCGGCCGTGTGGCGGAGTTCGTAGCTGCGCTCGCCGTCGGTGCCGAGCGTCGCAGTAACGAGCAGTTGGCCCCACTCGCGCGTGAGCCCGTCGACGAGCGTCTCGTACCGTTCGCGCACGCCGAGTTCGCTCGCGTGTTCGACCCAGCGGAGGAACGCTTCGTTGGTCTCGCTCGTCCCGCGCCAGAAGTGCCAGTTCGAGACGAACCACGGGTTCTCCGTCGCGAGCGCGTCGAACTCCTCCTCGCTCAGGCCGTCGTGGCTCACTTCCGGCGTCACGAACGCGTAGCCCGAATCATCCTGCGTGGCCGACAGCCCATCGCAGGTCACGCCGTCGGCGGCGGCCTCGCGGAGCGCCGCCAACTGGGAATCGTTCATCAATCACCGGCCGCCGGCGTGGCGGTCCGTTTGCGAACGATGTCGAGCGCTTCCTCGACGTCCGCGCCCGCATCGGCCGCGCGTTCGAGCAACACGTCGGCCATGAGCGGTTCGGTCCCGACCGCGCCGGCGTACCAGATTCGTTGGCCCTCGACCTCGGTGGGTGTCTCGTAGCCCTCGCGGTAGTCGTCGGTCAGCCCCATATCCTCGGGGATGTCCTCCTGAGTGTGATAGCCGTCGGCGACGAACAGCGGCACGACGACGACGTCCTCGCTCTCGAAGTAGTCGGTCACGTCGTCGACCTCCGGCTCCTCGTCCATGAACAGCGCATTGACCTCGTCGAACCGGTCCATCTCGCGAACGCGATCAGCGTGGTAGTGAATCGCCTTCGCCGAGTTCTCGTTGCGATTCGTCCCGTGGCCGACGACCGCGAGACCGAACCCCTCGCCCACGTCCGGATCGCCCGTCACCGACTCGGCACGCTGGACGACGACGTCGGACATGGCGGGGTGGGTGCCGACCGGGCCGCAGTAGTGGATCGTTTTATCGACGTCGGCGGCCGTGAGTGTGGCCGTGTCGGCGTCCGTCCCGTCGGAATCCCACAGCGAGACGTCCCAGTCCTCCAGGCGGAGCTCGCGCGGGATGACTTCCTCGGTGAAGTAGCCCTCGCTCACGAACAGCGGCACGACGTAGACCTCCTCGCTCTCGACGGTCCGCAGAACCTCCCGGAAGGAGGGTTCCTCCTTCCAGAACGCCTCGCGCACCTCGTCGAAGGCCCCCGCCGCGCGCACGGTGTCGGCGTGGGTGAAGGTCGGGTCGTGCGAGCCGGGGTTCAGGTGCGAGCCGTGGGCGACGATGACCAGTGCCGGCATACTGAAATCGAGGAGTGCGACCGGTTTAGTGGCTTCGCCTCCCCACTCTTGGGGCGAATCCACTTCACCATCAAATCGACGAACGGGACGGTTGCGGTCGGCGCGCGCTCGCGCTCGTGTGTGAGCCAAGCGAGCACCGAGCGCGGATCGGCGTGTGAGGGATGAGCACCGCAGCGAGCGGAGCGAGCGAGGAGCGCAATCGGCTGGGGAGGTATGTGGGCTGTGGTGGTGCGGTTGCGGTCTCTCATTTGGGTCAGGATTCGCGGTCTCGGTGCGATACATCGTCCACGATTCGGTACGTCGAGTTTTTCGTGCTCGACAGTTCATTCCGAAGCATGACCCTCGCCGCCGACACCAGACGTGCGGTGCGTCGAAACCCGTTCGTGTTCGAGGCGCTCCAGGCGGGCGTGCTCAACTACACCGCCGCCGCACGATTCCTCGATGTCGGTGATCTCGATCCGGTTGCCGCTGCGCTGCGGCGCTACGCCGAGGAGTTGCCCGACCACGAATCCGATGCGCGCGACGCCCGCGTGACGATGCAGAGTGGCCTCGGTGCGGTAAATGTGGACGAGGGAGATGGTGGACCCGACGAAAGCGAGGCGCTACTCGCGGTCGGCAGCCACGCGCTCGTGCCCGATGCCGGGTCGCTGACGGGCGTGCTCGCCACCGGGGAAGTCGATGCCCGAGCGCTCGCGCACGTTCTCGACCGATTGGCCGTCGAGGGAATCGACGTGACGGCTGCGGGCGTTGCCGGTGACGCGCTTCTGATCGCCGTGGATCGGCGGGCGGGTCCCGACGCAGTGCGGGTCGTCGAAGAGGCGCTCGGGGGAGTTGCGACGACTCCGACGGATTGAAGCGCTGGCCCGCGTAGATGGGACGATGACGCTGCGCGTGGAGAACACCCTCACCGGCGAGCGCGAACCGTTCGAGCCACAGGACCCCGATTCCGTACTCTTGTACTACTGTGGCCTGACGGTCTCGGACCGCGCTCATCTCGGCCACGCGCGCACGTGGGTCCACGTCGATGTGATGCACCGCTGGCTCGAACATCTGGGGTACGACGTGCGCCACGTCGAGAATTTTACCGATGTAAACGAGAAAATCGTCGCCCGAGTAGGGGAGAACGACCTCGGCGACTCCGAGGGCGCGGTCGCGCGCGGGTTCATCGAGAAGACGCTCGACGACATGCGCGCGCTCAACCTGAAGCGTGCGGAGGTCTACCCGCGGGTTTCGGAGCATATCCCCGAGATCGTCGACCTCGTCGAGCGACTCGTCGAAGGCGGGCACGCCTACGAGTCGAACGGCTCCGTCTATTTCGACGTGGGAAGCTTCGAATCGTACGGCGAACTCTCGAACCAGCGCCTCGACGAGATCGAATCACAGGGCGATCCCGACGAGCGAAGTGAGAAACGCCATCCGGCCGACTTCGCGCTCTGGAAGGCCGGCGGTGTCTCGCCCGAGGCCGTCGCCGAGCATCGCCACGACGAGGGCGTCGAGCCGTCGTCCGGCCAGACCTGGGAGTCGCCGTGGGGCGAGGGCCGACCGGGCTGGCACATCGAATGCTCGGCGATGAGCATGGCTCATCTCGACGAGACGATCGACATCCACGTCGGCGGACGCGATCTCGTCTTCCCCCATCACGAGAACGAGCGCGCTCAGAGCGAGGCCGCCACGGGCGAGACGTTCAGCGAATACTGGCTCCACGCCGATCTCTTCGCGATGGACGACGAGAAGATGAGTTCGAGCCTCGGCAACTTCATCACCGTCGACGAGGCGCTCGCCGACTACGGCCTGAACGCGATCCGCACCTTCCTGCTGTCGGGCAGCTACAACAGTACCCAGACCTACAGCGAGGCGGCCATCGAGGAAGCCGTCGAACGCGCCGAACGGCTCGAACGTACCCACGAGCGAGCGGTCGCGGCGCTCGACGGGCCCGACGCACGAACGAAGGTCGACGACGAGCGACTGCGCGATGCCGTCGACGACACGCGCGAGGCATTCACGACCGCGATGAACGACGATTTCAACACCAGGGGCGCGCTCGCGGCGCTGCTCGAACTCTCGACGGTCGTCAACTCCCGGCTCGACGCCGAGGACGAACACGATTATCGGGCGCTCAAACGCGCGGTCGAGACGTTCGAGGAGCTCGGCGAAGGGATACTCGGCCTGCAGTTCACCGAGGGGGCGACAGGCGAGGTCGGCATCGCCGACGAGCTCGTCGAACTCCTGCTCGACGTGCGCGAGTCGGCTCGCGAGGCAGGTGACTACGACCGCGCCGACGAGCTCCGGACCGAACTGGAGGCGCTCGGCGTCGAGATTCAGGACACCGACGACGGCCCGACCTACCGCCTGGGGGCGGGCGAATGAAATCCGGCGAGCATTTCCTGCTCAGTATCCCCGTCGTCGGGTGGGTTCTCGCACGCACTGACGAGCGCTCGCCACGCCGACTGGCGGCGCTTGCGGCCTACGGACTCGGGCTCGGCGTACTCATCGATCTCGATCACTTCGTACTCGCCCGACTGCGCGTCGGCGACTGGCACCATCTCACGGACTGTCTGCGGGATCCGAAGCGGGTGTTCGTCGACCAGGAGAACCTCTTCGAGGGGACCGGCGAGATGGCCAGTCTCAGGATTCTGAGTCACGTCCTCATCGGCGGTGCGCTGATCGCGCTCGCGCGGCGGGTGAGCCGTCCGGTCGAGCGGCTCACCGAATCCGTTCTCTTCGTACACGTGCTCGCGGACCTGCTGCGGGACAACGAGATCGTCTGACCGGTTACGTTTCGAGCACGTCGATACAGGCGATACCGTCGCCGTCTTCGAGCGCCATGATCGTCACGCCCATCGTGTTCCGGCCGACGGTCGAGATGTCGCCGACGGGCGTGCGCATGATCTGGCCGGTATCGCTCATCACCACGAGATCGTCGTCGGCGGTCGCGGCCTCGATGGCGGTGACGCGGCCGTTGCGCTCGTTCGTCTTGATGTCCTTCAGTCCCTTGCCGTAGCGCGACTGGGTGCTGTACTCGCTCATCGGCGTGCGCTTGCCGTAGCCGTTCTCGGTGACGGTGAGGAGGTCGGTGTCGTCGGTGGCGGCGACGACCCCCGCGACCGCGTCGTCCCCCTGGAGATCGACGCCGTTGACGCCGCGGGCGCTCCGTCCCATCTCCCGGGCCTCCTCCTTCGGGAAGCGGATCGCCATCCCCTGCTGTGTGCCGATCAGCAGGTCGCCGTCGTCGTCGGTGACTGCGACGTCGACGAGTTCGTCGCCGTCCTCCAGCCGGGTGGCGATCAGTCCGCCCGAGTGGATGTTCTCGAACTCGCTCGCGCAGGTCCGCTTGACGTAGCCGTCGTGCGTGACCATCGTGAGACATTCCTCGTCGGTGAGATCGTCGGTCGCCACGACGGCGGTGATCGCTTCGCCATCGTCGAGATCGACGAGGTTGATCGCGGATTTCCCGCGGGCGGTCCGCCCCATCTCGGGCACCTCGTAGACCTTGAGGCGATAGACGTAGCCCTGATTGGTGAACGTGAGGAGGTAGTCGTGGGTGTTCGCCCGGAACACCGCCGAGACGCGGTCGCCGTCCTTGAGTTTCGTGCCGATAATCCCCTTGCCGCCGCGACCCTGGGGATCGAACTGGCCGGCCGGCATCCGCTTGATGTAGTCGTTCTCGGTCATCACGACGACGACCTCCTCGTCCGGGATGAGGTCCTCGCGCGTGACGGTGCCGTAGTCCTCGACGATCCGTGTCCGGCGGTCGTCGGCGTACTCGTCCTGAACCGCGCGCAGCTCGTCGGTGATGACGCGATCGAGCTCGGCATCGCTCGCGAGGATGGTTTCGAGGCGGTCGATCTCGCTTTCGACGTTCTCGTACTCGGTTTCGATCTCCTCGGCTTCGAGCGCCGTCAGACTCCCCAGCTGCATCCGGACGATGTGGTCGGCCTGTCGCTCGGAGAACTCGTAGACTTCCCTGAGAGCGCTCTTGGCCGCGTCGCGGTCGTCGGCCTCGCGGATCAACTCGACGACGTCGTCGGCGTTTTCGAGCGCCGTCAGTCGCCCGGAGAGGATGTGCGCACGCTCCTCGGCCTCGTCAAGGTCGTGTTGGGAGCGTCGTCGGACGACCTCGCGGCGGTGCTCCAGATAGTGGCCGAGCAGTTCTTTGAGATCGAGCACTTGCGGCTCGCCGTCGACCAGCGCGAGGTTGATGACGCCGAACGTCTTCTCGAGGCAGTGTTCGAGCAGCTGGTTCTCGACGACATCGGTGAGCGCGCCGCGCTTGAGGTCGACGACGATACGGATGCCGTCGCGGTCGGACTCGTCGCGGAGATCGCTCACGCCGTCGAGCGTGCCGTCGTTGACGAGATCGGCGATATGCTCGACGAGTTTGGCCTTGTTCTGCTGGTAGGGGAGTTCGGTGATGACGATGCGCTCGTGGCTACCTGCCTCCTCGATCTCGTAGCTCGCGCGCATCCGCACGCGACCGCGACCGGTGGTGTACGCCGAATGGATCGCCTCGCGACCAACGATCTCAGCGCCCGTGGGGAAGTCCGGCCCCTTTACGTGCTCCATCAGATCCTCGACAGTGCAGTCGGGGTTCTCGATCAGGTGGATCGTCGCGTCGATCACTTCGCCCAGATTGTGCGGCGGGACATTGGTGCTCATCCCGACCGCGATGCCCGAGGAGCCGTTGACGAGAAGGTTCGGGAACGCCGACGGGAGGACGTCCGGCTCTTCGAGACGGTCGTCGTAGTTCGGCGTGAAATCGACGGTGTCCTTCTCGATGTCCGAGAGCAGTTCCTCGGCGATGGAACTCATCCGTGCCTCGGTGTAGCGCATCGCGGCCGGCGGATCGCCGTCGACGGAGCCGAAGTTGCCCTGGCCGTCGACTAGCGGCGCGCGCATCGAGAAGTCCTGGGCCAGCCTGGCGAGCGCGTCGTAGATTGCCGAGTCGCCGTGCGGGTGGTAGTCACCCATCGTGTCCCCGACGACCGAGGAGGACTTTCGGTGGCCCGCGTTCGAGGTGACGCCCTCCTCGTGCATCGCGTAGAGGATGCGCCGATGGACGGGCTTGAGGCCGTCACGGACGTCGGGCAGCGCGCGCCCGGCGATGACGCTCATCGCGTAGTCGATATACGACTGTTCCATCTCGTCTTCGATGCGGACCGAATCGACGTTCGCGGCCGCGTTCGATCCTGGTTGGGGGATGTCTGAACTCATGTGGTGTAGCTATCGGTGATACTGAAACGGGTTACAGCGCGGCTGCCGCGCTGTGGCGGTGCGGCTGCGGGAGCGGTGGGTCGTAGTGGGGGGACCGTTGTCCTTGGTGGATGAAGGGGGAGGCCCGCTTCGGGGGCCGAGGGTTTCGGCGGTGCTGTGCGGGGCGGTGCGGTCACACCAGCGAGCGGGTGTTTTTGGCGTAGCTTTTTCCGAGCACCCCGAAGGAAAACGGTACACGATTAGATATCGACCCAGTCGGCGTCGGTCGCGTGACTCTTGATGAACTGTCGGCGGGGTTCGACGGCGTCACCCATCAGGACGTTGAACATCTTGTCCGCGGCGGCGGCGTCCTCCAGCGTGATCTGCTTCAGGATGCGGTTCTCGGGGTTCATCGTCGTCTCCCAGAGCTGCTCGGGGTTCATCTCGCCCAATCCTTTGAACCGCTGGACCTGATCGGGCGTGCCGCCACACTTCTCTTCGACGATCTCGTCTCGTTCTGCTTCAGTCATCGCGTCGTAGGTTTCGCCGCCGTTGCGAACCCGGTAGAGCGGCGGTTGGGCGGCGTAGACGTAGCCGGCCTCGATCAGCGGCGTGAGATAGCGGTAGAGCAGGGTGAGATAGAGCGTCCGAATGTGCGCGCCATCGACGTCGGCGTCGGTCATGATGATGATCTTGTGATAGCGCGCTTCCTCGACGTCGAACTCCTCGTCGACACCTGCCCCGATGGCGGTGATGAGGTTGCGGATCTTCTCGTTTTCGAGAATGCGATCCAGTCTGTGCTTCTCGACGTTCAGCACCTTGCCGAACAGCGGGAGGATGGCCTGGAACTCGCGGTCGCGACCCTGTTTGGCGCTGCCACCGGCCGAATCGCCCTCGACGATGAACAGTTCGGACTCCGTCGGATCGCGGCTCTGACAGTCGGCGAGCTTGCCCGGCAAGGCTGTGGATTCGAGCGCCGACTTCCGGCGGGTGAGCTCCTCGGCCTTCTTGGCCGCACGGCGGGCCTTGGCCGCCTCGACGGCCTTGCCGATGACCGCCTCGGCGGTGTCGGGATGCTCTTCGAAGTAGGTATCCAGCTGTTCGTGGATGGCGCTCTCGACGACACCACGGACCTCGCTGTTGCCGAGTTTGGTCTTGGTCTGGCCCTCGAACTGCGGGTCGGGGTGCTTGATCGAGATTACTGCTGTGAGCCCCTCGCGGATGTCGCTACCCGTGAGGTTCTCGTCGTCGAGGGGTTTCAGGAGCCCGTGATCGCTCGCGTAGTCGTTGACGACCCGTGTGAGCGCGGTCTTGAACCCGGTGAGATGGGTGCCGCCCTCGCGGGTGTTGATGTTGTTGGCGAAGGCGTGGATCGAGCCCTGGAGCTCGTCGGTCGCCTGGAGCGCGATCTCGACGGATATCTCGCCGTCGTCGACGGTGGCGGCGTCGTCGAAGTAGATGACGTCCTCGTGGAGGGCGCTCTTGGTCTCGTTGAGATAGACGACGAACTCGCGGATGCCGCCGTCGTAGCGGAACCGTTCGCGGCTCCCGTCGCGCTCGTCGTCGAGCTCGATCTCGACGCCGGAATTGAGGAAGGCGAGCTCGCGCAGCCGGTTGGCGAGCGTTGAGGCGTCGAACGTCGTGTCGGTGAAGACCGCCTCGTCTGGCCAGAACTGGAGCTTCGTGCCGGTCGATTCGTCGTCGCGGAGGTCACGAACCCGTTCGAGATCACCCTCGGGTTCGCCGTGATCGAAACGCTGCTCCCAGACCGCGCCGTCGCGCTTGACGGTCACCTCGACCCACTTCGAGAGCGCGTTCACCACGGAGATGCCGACGCCGTGCAGGCCACCGGAGACCTGGTAGGACTCCTTGTCGAACTTCCCGCCGGCGTGGAGCACGGTCATGATTACTTCGAGGGCGGACTTGCCGTCCTCGTGCTCGTCGACCGGGATCCCCCGGCCGTCGTCGGTCACGCTCACCGAGGGGTGCTCGCCGTCGTGAACCGTGACCGAGATCGAATCGCAGTGGCCGGCGAGCGCCTCGTCGATGGCGTTGTCGACGACCTCGTACACCAGATGATGGAGACCACGCGCATCCGTCGACCCGATATACATCGCCGGGCGTTTCCGTACCGCCTGTAGCCCTTCTAAGACCTGTATCTGTCCGGCTCCGTACTCGTCTTGGGGCATATATAAGCTATCGATTGATAGTGGTTCCGAGGGCATAAGTCTCCCGCACGCGCGCGGACGAGAACACGCGAAAGCGAACGGATTCGGCCGATGCGATGGCCGACGGGCACGGTTTCGGTTCGTCGGTCGAGCGATCACCTCCACTTCCACCCTGCTACCGCGGTCGTTTTAACCGTCGCTCGAATACGCCGGGTAATGCCATCCCTCCAGTCGACGCTCGACGACGAGGGGGTCGCCGACGAGCTGGCGGCGAGCCAGCGTTCGATCTCCATCGCCGAGTTCTTCGAGAAGAACAAGCACATGCTCGGGTTCGACAGCGGGGCCCGAGGACTCGTCACCGCCGTCAAGGAGGCCGTCGACAACGCGCTCGACGCCGCCGAGGAAGCCGGCCATCTCCCCGACATCTACATCGAGATCGAGGAGGTCGGCGACTACTACCGGCTCGTCGTCGAGGACAACGGACCCGGCATCACGAGCGAGGAACTTCCCAAAGTGTTCGGGAAGCTCCTCTACGGTTCCCGCTTTCACAAACGCGAACAGGCCCGCGGCCAGCAGGGGATCGGCATCTCGGCGGCGGTGCTCTACTCACAGCTCACCAGCGGTAAACCCGCGAAGATCACCAGCCGGACGCAGGGTGGCGAGGCGAAATACTTCGAGCTCATCATCGACACCGACTCGAACGAGCCCGAGGTCTCCGTCGACGAGACGACGACTTGGGATCGGACCCACGGCACGCGCATCGAACTGGAGATGGAGGCGAACATGCGCGCACGCGGCCAGCTCAGGGACTACGTGAAACACACAGCCGTCGTCAATCCCCACGCCCGCATCGAGCTCCGCGAGCCCAACGGCGAGTTCAAGGCCGAGCGCGCGACCGATCAGCTCCCCGCCGAGACCGAGGAGATCCGCCCCCATCCCCACGGCGTCGAGCTCGGCACGCTGCTCAAGATGCTCGAAGCGACCGACTCCTACAGCGTCTCGGGGTTCCTCCAGGAGGAGTTCACTCGCGTCGGCACGAAGACGGCGACGAACGTCATCGGGGCGTTCACCGACCGCCACTACGGCCGCGAGATGGCCTGGCGGACGCCGGCGACCCACGAGGCGGACATCGAGGAAGCCGTCGCGGAGGCGGTGGTGAACAAGGGGCAAGACGCTACCGACGCGTTCGCCGGCCGCGTCGCCGACGCGATTCACGAACACGACCGCCTCGCCCATCACGAACTCGCCGCGCTCGTCGAGCGCGCCGCCGCAGCGACGACAGACGAGACGGGGACGACGTTCGGCGACACGGTCCAGGAGAAGGCGGTCGCGGCGGCGTGGGCGATCGTCCGCGACGACCGGACGGCCGATTTCTACACGTTGGCCGACGAGGCGACGAGCACGCGCAAGGACGACGGCGTCATCGAATCGTTCGCCGAACGGCTGGCGGCGAAGTTCGACGGCGAGGGTCGGGCGCGCGACCGACTGCGGCGGGAGACGCTCGAAGAGTACGTCGAGCGCGCCGCCGCGATGACCGCCGAACGCGAGGACGTCTCTTTCGGCGAGACCGCCCGCGAGAACGTCACGGACGCGCTCTGGAACGTCGCGCGGACGGTGCCCGACGATCCGCCGAACGTCACCGCCGTCGCCGACGATCGTGACACCGCGAGCGCCCTTCTGAGCGCGATGGCCGAGACGGACATCATCGCGCCGCCGACGGACTGTCTCTCGCCGATCACCGCGGATCTCGTGCGCTCGGGGCTCGAAAAGGAGTTCGACGCCGACTTCTACGCGTCGGCGACGCGCGACGCGGGCGTCCACGGCGGCGACCCGTTCATCGTCGAGGCCGGCATCGCCTACGGCGGCGACCTCCCCGCCGAAGGGAGCGTCGAACTGCTCCGCTTTGCGAACCGGGTTCCGCTGGTCTACCAGCGCGGGGCCTGTGCGACCACCGACGTTCTCAAGGGGATCGGCTGGCGCAACTACGGGCTCGACCAGCCCGGCGGCTCGGGCATGCCCAACGGGCCGGCGGTGATCATGATCCACGTCGCCTCGACGAACGTGCCCTTCACGAGCGAGTCGAAGGACGCCATCGCCAACATCCCGGCGATCGAGGACGAGATCGAACTCGCCGTCCGCGAGGCCGCCCGCGAGCTGAAGAGCTATCTGAACAAGCGCCGCTCGATGCAACAGCGTCAGGAGAAACAGGACGTCCTCGGCTCGATTCTCCCCGAGATGGCCGACAAGCTCGCGACCGTCACCGAGCGCGAGGAGCTGAAGATCGACGACTCGCTCGCGCGCATCATGAACAACGTCCTCGTCGAGCGCCGCGTCGAGAACTCCCACGTGGAGCTCGTCGTCGAGAACAACAGCGGGACCAGCGAGTCGCCCGAGCTGACCGAGATCGTCTCGGCCGAACCCACGAGCGTCTCCGACGGCGCGCGCGTCGTCGAGATGGACGGCGAGTGGTTCATCAAGTGGTCGCCAGAGGTCGGCAGCGACGACGACAGCGTCCTGAAGTACGAACTCGCCGACGAGAGCGACTACGATCTCGACGTGACCGGTATCGAGAACGCGAAACTCACCGTCAACACATAGCTGCACCACAATGAGCACCGACAGATCCGACAGCGACGACTCGGCGCGCGAGCGACTCATCGAGCTCGCGGCCGACTTCTACGACCAGTTCGCCGCCGGCCAGATCCCCGAGATGGAGCTGCCGACGCGGACGAAATCCAACATCGAGTACGACGAGAACAGTGACGTCTGGGTCTACGGCGACCGCACGAGCACGCGCAGCGCGAACTCGGTTCGCGGCGCGCGCAAACTGCTGAAGGCGATCTACACGATCGACTTCCTCGCCGACCAGCTCGGCGAAGACCGTTCGTCGACCCTGCGTGAGCTCTACTATCTCTCGGAGAGCTGGGACAACGAGGAGGCGCAGTTCTCGGATCAGGACGAATCGAACCAGCTCGTCGAGGACCTCGAAATCGTCTCGGAGGTGACCCGCGAGGACTTCCACATGCGCCCGGAGGAGTCGGGCGCGACGCTGATGGGGCCGCTCTACCTCCGCGAGCAAACCAGACGTGGCGAGCGCGAGATCCACTGCCAGAAGGACGTCGGCGAGGGTGGCTACCAGATCCCGAACAACCCGGACACGATCGAGTTCCTCGATCACGACGCCGAGTTCATCCTCTGTGTCGAGACGGGTGGGATGCGCGACAGGCTCGTCGAAAACGGGTTCGACGACGACTACGGTACGATCGTCGTCCACCTGAAGGGCCAGCCCGCCCGCGCGACCCGGCGAATCACCAAGCGCCTTCACGACGAGCTCGACCTTCCCGTGGTGGTGTTCACTGACGGCGACCCGTGGTCCTACCGGATCTACGGCTCGGTTGCCTACGGCTCGATCAAGTCGGCCCATCTCTCGGACTATCTCGCCACGCCCGAAGCGCGATTCATCGGGATTCAGCCGACCGACATCGTCGAGTACGACCTGCCGACCGACCCGCTCGCGGATTCGGACATCAACGCTCTCGAAAGCGAACTCAGCGATCCCCGCTTCCAGACCGACTACTGGCGCGAGCAGATCGAACTCCAGCTCGACATCGAGAAGAAGGCCGAACAGCAGGCGCTCGCCTCCCGAGGGCTGGACTTCGTCACCGACACGTATCTCCCGGAACGGCTGACCGAGATGGGCGTGCTGTAACGGGCGAACCAACGGGGCGTCGAGCCCGGAGGCTTATCTCCCGGGAGCGACGAAAGGAGACATGGCCGAGATCGTGAAGACCGAGGGGGTGCTCGGTGGTAAGGCCCGCCTCGATGGGCGACGGATCGCGGTGCTCGACATCGCCGAGCGAGTGCTCGACCACGGTCGGACGCCCGAACACGTCGTCGATCAGCTCGACATCACGCCCGCGGAAGTGTACGCCGCGCTCGCGTACTACTACGAGCACATCGACGAGATGAACGCCGCGCGCGAGCGCCGACGCGAGCGCGACGAATGGCTGCGCCGCGAGTCGAAAGCACCCGAAACAATCGAGCAGTGACGAATGGGTCTCTCCTTTCGCGCCGACGAACACGTCGATAGCGCGATCGTCACGGCACTCGAAGCCGAAGGGTATACCGTCGAGACAGTGGGCGAAGAGTACGAGCGAGGGCTCGCCGACGAAGCTCATCTCTTGGAGTGTCGCCAGCGGGGACGAATCATCCTGACGAACGATGACGATTTCGCCGTATTGGGTCGTGAGATGGAACACGCCGGGATTGTCAGATATAGCAACCAGGGCCGATCGCCGGGCGAGTTCGTCCGGGCAATCAGGTGCATCGACACGCATCTCTCCACCCGGGAGATGACCGATCACGTCGAGTGGCTGGGTCAATGGCTCTGACGGGCCGACACGGCGCGAGCCGACCATCGGCTCGATAATCGAGAGATAGTAGTCGAGGGTCTATCGTTTCCCTCAGCCGCGAAGTTAAAGTCGTTCGCTCGCACACGGCGAGGCATGTCTGGCTCGGATCTCGCGGGGCGGGTCGAGGACGTGCTCGCCGTCGACGACGAGGAGTTCCACGCTCGTGCCGAGGACGAAGCCGAGGTGATCAAGCGCGAACTCGACGCCGGCACGTTCGACAACCCGCAGGCGATCATCGGGCTCGAATACGAGTTCTATGGGGTGGATCGCGAGACGAGCGCGCTGGCGCGGGTGCCGCGCCGCCTGCTCGAATATATCGGCTTCGAGAAAGAACTCGGGCTGCACAATGCCGAGATGCGCACGAGCCCGCAGCCGCTGAATCCACACGGGCTCGCCGCCCAGGAGGCCGAAGTCAGCGCCCGCCTCCGCACGGCTCTCGACTGCGTCGCATCAGCGGACCTGCGGCTCGTCAGCGACGGCATGTGGACGATCCCCTCGGAGGGCGAGCAGGCACGCGACTATCTCACCGGCTCGATCACTGACCGCGAGGTGCGCATCGCCTCGAACATGAGCGACTCGGTCCGCTATCACGCGATGGCCAACACCGCCGGCGCGGACGCGGTCGGGATGAACGTCGACGCGCCGCACGTCTCGCTGTCGGCGAATACGGTGATGCCAGAGAGCCTGATCACCTCGATCCAGCCCCACTATCAGGTCGCCCACGCCGCTGATCTGCCCGAGTATTTCACCTACGCGCTGCGGATCGCGGGACCGCTGCTCGCCCTCGGCGTCAACTCGCCGTTTTTCCCACCGAGTCTCTACGACGATGCAGCCCCCGAAGCGATCCTCGACGACGGCTGGATGAGCCACCGCATCCACGTCTTCGAGGCCATTCTCAACCCCGACGGTGGCACCGGGAAGGTCCGCTTCCCCCACGACTTCGATTCGGCCGAGGAGGCCGTCGATCGCATCGCAGCCGACGACACGATCGTGCCGATGCCGATCGAGGAGTCGAACCGCTTCGACGACGCCTTCGCCACTTTCCGTCAGAAACACGGCACCTACTGGCGCTGGGTGCGACCGGTCTTCGAGGGTGCGAGCAAGTCCTCGGCGAACGCCCGCATCGAGTTCCGGCCGATCGGTGGCCAGCCCACGGTGCGAGACACCATCGCTTTCCAGGCGATCTTCGCGGGCCTGATGGAGAGTCTGACCCGGCGCGAGCATCCGGTGGCGAACCTCGACTGGCAGGACGCCCACGGCAACTTTTACGCGGCGATGCACGACGGGCTCGACGCCGATCTCGTCTGGATCACCAACGACGGCCGCGAGACGCGCTCGTACGACGAGCTCTATTCCGACCTCTTCGCCCACGCGAAGGACGGGCTCGAATCGCGCGGCCTCTCCGAGAGCGAGGCCGCCAAATATCTCTGGCCGCTGCGCCAGCGCGCCCGCCACGAAGTGACGCCGGCGCGCTGGAAACGCCACGAGGTCAGAGAGCGCCTCGACGACGGCGACGACTTCGAGGCGGCCGTCCACGGCATGCAGCGGGCGTACATCGACCGCCAGTCGGAGACGATCATCGGCGACAGCAGCTTCGCCGACTGGCTCGCCGACTGATCGTCCAGACGAGTTCTTGTGGAAGTGGGAAAGAGACGACCGATGTCGGTCAGCGAACGACCGTCACCGGCACCGGCGCGCGCCGGACGACGGTTTCGGCGACGCTGCCGAGGACGATCCGTGAGACGCCGTCGCGGCCGTGGCTCCCCATCACGATCGCGTCGATGGGGTTCCCCTCGGCGAACGCGGCGATGGCACGGGCGGGCCGACCGACGGTCGTCTCGGTCTCGATCTCGCGGTCGCCGACGCGTTCGCTGGCACGCTCGAACAGAGCCTCGGCGCGCTGTTCGGCGGCCTCGTACCACTCCTCGCCGTAGCCCACGTCGGCGATCTGCGCGCCCGCGCTCACGCCGGCGGTGCCCCCGACGGGGTTGATGACGTAGAGCAGCGTGAGCGCTGCCTCGGGATGCTCGGTCGTGGCGTGGTCGAGCGCGGTCCACGCCTGCTCGGAGCCGTCGATCGGGACGAGCAGCCGTTTCGTCATGTGAAAAAGTACCACGGGTGAGTTGTTAAGTGCTCCGCCGCGGGCGGCGAACACCGAGGTTTTGGTCGCCGGGCGGGTAGCGACGGTATGCTCCTGATTCGGGGCCGTGCCGGCGGGACGGCACTCACCGGCACGCTCTACGAGCGCGGGGAGACCGCCCCCTCCTTCAGCGGCGCACCCGACGAGGACGCGCCGTACGTCTGGGTCTGCGATTCCTTCTACGAGGTCGAATCCGGCGGCCAGCGCCAGCAGATCGACGGCGCGACCGTGAACGTCGCCTTCGAGTCGCCCGTCGCCCACGGCTTCGAGACGCGCGAACAGGCCATCGAAGGCGCGAAAGAACATCTCCGGACACAGTTCGCTCGCGTCGGCGTCGCCGAATCGGACGTCGATATCGAGATGCAGAAGACCGATTCGGCGGCCGAGTGAGGCACCAAATACGAAAAAATGCCAATATTATACAAGAGAAGAATATGCGCTTATGAATTGTTGCTATCGCTCTGTATATCTTTTATCGCTCTCTCAATTTTCTCAATTTCTTCCTCTGCATTTTCGTCTGTGACCGTTTCATCATCGAAATATTCTGTCGCAGGACTATCGATTGCGAGTTTCAGTACACCATGTGCGTTCCGGAACGCCTCCTCATACTGCTCTTCATCGTAACTGACATCTGCCCATGTTGAACCAGAAATTTCCGACATTCGCTCACAAACGTTGATTGATTGCCATATAAAACGTGAGATTATTGCTGATTCTGGGGCAGTAAGATAGATTTGTGCCTTCGTATGTGCTTCCTGAGCAGCGTTAATACGGGACATGACATTGTCTTTTTCGTCTCGAAATTTCGGCACCATCTCTTCCACATCAAAATGTTCTGTTGAATAGCCAGAGGTGGCACTACGAAGATGAACGATTTTTTGATGCAAATCGATTAGTGTATCCACTTTGTACTGTAAGTAAAACTCTGATCTTTTACGTTCTGTACGTTCAGATTCCATAATTCTAGCTTTTCTGATGCTGGCAAGACCTTGGATAGCTGCACCAATAGCAGTACCAATAATTCCAATTACACCGGTGAGAATAGCTATGTCAACCATATATTCAGCAATCACTATTGTACAGGATTTAAACCTAACACATTCTTTGCAACGCTCATCACAGAATATACTGAAATAACCATGAATGAGTCATGTTCTATTTACGTTTTTTCGGAACCACATTGATGACTTAGCAACTAGCGAGTGCGAAGGGTAGTTACGCATCGCTGGCGAAAATCGGGGTATGCAGGCGGCACTCGTCGTGCTCGACGGCTGGGGACTCAGCGACCACGACCGACTCGACGCGGTCCATGAGGCCGACACGCCGACGATGGACGAGCTCACCGACCGCGGCGCGAGCGGCACCCTCGACACCTCGGGACGGGCGGTCGGCCTCCCGGCGGGCCAGATGGGAAACAGCGAGGTCGGCCACCTCACGATCGGCGCGGGCCGGGTCATCGACCAGAGCTACACCCGCATCACGCGGGCGGTCGAGAACGGCGAACTCGTCGAGAACGAGGCCATCGAGGAGGCGTTCGCCCACGCGGAGGCGAACGACGGGCGCGTCCACCTGATGGGACTGGTGAGCGACGGCGGCGTTCACTCCGACCAGCGCCATCTCCACGCACTCGTCGAGATCGCCGCCGAGCGGGGCGTCGAGGCGATCACACACGCCTTCACCGACGGGCGGGACACACCCCCCAAAAGCGCCGTCGAGTATCTCACGGATCTGGAGGGTGTGATCGAGCGGTGCGGGACGGGCGACGTGGCCACCGTCTCGGGGCGCTACTACGCGATGGATCGTGACGAGAACTGGGCGCGCACGAGACGGGCCTACGACGCCATCGTCGAGCGCGAGGCCGATCACACGGCCGAGACGGCCGTCGAAGCGGTCGAAGAGTCCTACGAACGTGGTGACACCGACGAGTTCGTCGAGCCGACGCTGATCGAGGGTACAGCGCAGCGCATGGTTCGAGACGGCGACAGCATCCTCTTCTTCAACTTCCGTGCCGATCGCGCGCGCCAACTCGTCCGCATGCTCACCGATACGCGGCCGGAGTGGGACGACGGGACGACCCCGCCCGCAATCGAACTCATGACGATGACGGAGTACGACGAGACCTTCTCGTTCCCGGTCGCGTTCGCACCCCACGAACCCGCCGACACGCTCGGTGAGGTGCTCGCAGCACGCGGGAAGACCCAACTGCGAATCGCCGAATCCGAGAAGTATCCCCACGTGACATACTTCCTGAACGGCGGGCGCGAGGTCGAGTTCGACGGCGAGCACCGGGAGATCGTCGCGAGTCCAGACGTACCGACCTACGACCAGCAGCCCGAGATGAGCGCCGTCGAAGTGACCAACACGGCCATCGGCGTCATCGAATCGGAGGATCCGGACGTGCTCGTACTCAACTACGCGAACGCCGACATGGTGGGCCACACGGGCGATTTCCTGGCGGCCGTCGAAGCCGTCGAGACCGTCGACACACAGCTAGCCAGACTGGTCAACACCTGCCGCGAGGCGGGGGCCGACGTGCTCGTGACCGCCGACCACGGCAACGCCGACGACATGGGGACGCCCGACGATCCGGACACGACGCACACGACCAACCCCGTGCCGATCGTCTTCCTCGCCGCCGACGGCAGCGACGGCGGGAAACGCATCAGGGACGGCGGCGAACTGTCTGATCTCGCACCGACCGTGCTCGAACGCTGTGGGATCGAGGTTCCCGACGCGATGACCGGCCGCTTACTGCTCGACTGAAGCCTGCCCGCCCCCTTCCCCCGCTCGGCGGAGTCTCCCCGGGCTTCAGCCCGTCCGAAACGAATAGTCGAGCGCCGGGGCCGAGTGGGTGAGTGAACCGAGTGAAACGACATCGACGCCGGTGGCGGCGTACTCGGGCACCGTCTCGATCGTGATGCCGCCGCTGGCCTCCGCGAGCGTGTCGTCGGATAGTTCCGCGACACCCTCGGCGACCGCGTCCGGCGCGAGATTGTCGAACAGCACGATATCCGCGCCGGCATCGGCGGCCCGGCGACCGTCCGCGGGGCGTTCGACCTCGACTTCGATCTTCGTGGCGAACGACGCGCGCTCGCGGAAGTGTGCGATGGCGCTCTCGAAGCCCATCTCGGCGATGTGGTTCTCCTTCACCATCACCATCTGCGAGCAGTCGAGACGGTGCGTGTCGCCGCCGCCCGCGACGATGGCACGCTTTTCGATTCCCCTGAGGCCGGGCGTCGTCTTGCGCGTACCGGCGATCCGTACCCCGTCGCCGATCTCCCGGCTGTTCGCCGTTCGATCGTCCGGGGTTCGTCGGGCCGCGCTCGCCTCGCGGGCGGCGTCGACGGCCGCGCGTGTTCGTGTCGCGATTCCCGAAGCGTGACTCGCGACGTTGACCGCGACGCGCTCGCCGCGGAGAACGGCCCGCGCCGGTCCGTCGACCGCCAGCACTTGCTGGCCCGCCTCGACGCGATCGCCGGTGTCGACGAGAACTTCCGTCTCGACGTCGAGATGGTCGAAGACGGCCGCGGCGGTTTCGATACCCGCGGTGACGCCGTCCTCCGTGGCGATCAATCTCCCTGCGGTCTCGCCCGGCACGTGGTTTGTCACGTCGTGATGGCCGAGATCCTCGCGCAGCCAGCGCTCGATGCGACTGCGATCAATCGGCATGGACCTCGGGATCGTCGGCAGTGTCGACGAGATGATGACAGCCCCGGGAGTCGGTGTTTTCGCGTGCGGCCCGAGTGATCAAAAGTGCTGTCACGGTCGCCGCACGGAGTTCGTAGAGCTCTCGCGAGGTACGGGTGCGGACGTAGGCATCGACCTCGCCCTTCAGCCGCCGGATGGCCGCGCTCGCCCTGCGAAGCCCATCGGGACTCCGCGAGAGGCCGACGAACTCGTCCATCACCCCGCGAAGGCGGGTGAACTTCTCCGCCGCGAACGCTGCCGGGAGTGCGGGATCACTGTCGCGCAGGTCGGGTGCATCGACGATCACGGGGTTGACCCCGCTCGCGGCGGCGGTCCGTCCGGCACGGAGTCCCCAGACCAGTCCTTCGAGCAGGCTCGTCGAGGCCAGCCGATTCGCGCCGTGGACGCCGGTTCGGGAGCACTCGCCGACCGCGAACAGTCGATCGAGGCTCGTCCGCCCACGGGAGTCGACCGCGATGCCGCCACAGAGGAAGTGCTCGGCCGGCGCGACCGGGATCCCCGATCGGAAATCGACGTCGCGCTCGTCACAGTTCGCCGCGAGATCCGGGAATTCGGTTTCGAAATCCAGCGGCGAAACGTCCAGCAGAACGTCGTCCGTTCGGTCGCGTTCGGCGGCGACGGCGCGGGCGACCACGTCGCGCGGTGCGAGCTCGGCGTCGGGATGGTGCTCGGGCATGAACCGATCCCCGCCGTCGTTTCTCAGAATCGCACCCTCGCCGCGGAGCGCCTCGCTCAGCAGGAATGGCTTCGCGGCTTCGCCGGCGTAGGCCGTCGGATGGAACTGGACGTACTCCATGTCTGCCACATCAGCGCCGGCGAGTGCAGCCATCGCGATCCCGTCGCCAGTCGCGCCGTCGGGATTGGTCGAGCGCCCGTAGAGCGCGCCGATACCGCCCGTCGCGAGCACGGTCGCCCCGGCGTATATCGGATCGCTATCACCGTCGTGTTCGCAGATCGCGCCGTGGACGCGCCCCTCTCGCGTGAGGAGATCGAGCGCCGCAGTGTCTTCTTGGATGGTGACGTTCGGCTGCTCGTCGAGATGCGAGAGGAACGGGCCGAGGACGTGCCGGCCGGTGCTCGCGTTCACGTGGAGAATGCGTCGCTCGCCGTGGGCGGCCTCCCGACCGTAGTCGAACGTGTCGGGATCGTCCGCCTCGGTGTCGAACGGCACGTCGAGCGTCTCGATCAGCACGTCGCGGACGGCCTCGTTCGCGTTCTCGACCAGCACGTCGACCGCGTCGGGGTCGGCCGTGTCGTCGCTCGCCGCGACGATGTCCTGTTTGAACCCCTCGGCGTTGCTCCGCGAGACGGCGACGCCGCCCTGCGCCCACCAGCTCGTCGCGTCCTTCGGCCGTTCGGCCTTCGTCGCTACCACCACCTCCTTGCCCGCCCGCGCCGCCCCGAGCGCCGCCGCACAGCCCGCGACGCCACTGCCGATCACCAGCACGTCGGTCGTCGGATCGGATTCGTTAGCCATCTCAGATCTCCAACATCCTGTCGAGCGCCACGGCGGCGCGCTCTTTCTCCCCGGGAGCGACCTCGATGACGTTTCGCTCCTGGCCCTCACGGAGCCCGTCGAGCACCCACGTCAGGTAGTTGGGGTCGATCTGGCGCATCGCGTTGCAGTCCATGCACGCGTCGCCACAGAGTGGAATCACCTCGACCTCGGGATGCCATCGTGCGAGGTGGTTCGCGAGGTGGATCTCGGTGCCGATGGCCCACGTCTCGCCCGCGTCGGCGTCGGCCACCGTGTCGGTGATCGTACTCGTCGATCCCACCACGTCGGCGGCTTCGACCACCTCGCGCCGACATTCGGGATGGACGACCACGTTCGCGTTGGGGTGCTCGTCGCGGATCTGCGTGACGTGGTCTTCGCGGAATCGCTCGTGGACCTGGCAGTACCCCTCCCAGAGCACGATGTCGGCGTCGGCCACCTCGTCCGCGTCCTTTCCTTCGGGATCCCAGGGGTCCCAAACGGCCGTATCGTCCGCCATGTCGAGTCTGTGGGCGGTGTTCTCGCCGAGGTGTTTGTCCGGGAGGAAGAGCACTTTGTCGCCGCGCTCGAAGGCCCACTCGAAGGCGCGATGGGCGTTCGAGGAGGTACAGACCAACCCGCCCTGATCGGCACAGAACGCCTTCAGATCGGCGTAGGAGTTCATGTACGTCACCGGGACGATCGTCTCGTCGGGTGCGGCCGCAGTGATCTCGGCCCACGCGGCGTCGACCTGGAGCGCCTCGGCCATCCCGGCCATCGGGCACGACGCCTCCATCGACGGGAGCAACACCGTCTGGTCGTCGTCGGTGATGATGTCCGCGGACTCGGCCATGAAGGTCACACCACAGAAGACGACGTAGTCGGCGTCCGACTCGGCGGCGCGCTGCGAGAGCGCGTAGGAATCGCCGATGAAGTCGGCGTGCTCGACGATCTCCCGGCGCTGGTAGTTGTGGCCGAGCACCAGGACGTCGTCGCCGAGCTCGTCACGAGCGGCCTTGATCCGCTTCGAGCGCTCGTGTTCCGACAGGTCGCGGTACTGTGACGGCAGCCGCTCCAGATTGTCGTATTTGAAGAGGCTGAGTTCTGTTTCGAGGGATGTAGTTTCGAGTTCTGGCATGGTTCCCGTTCTCCGTCAGCACTAGTCACCAGTACCCGTCTTTGAAAAGAATTTCTGTTCAAACAGTGTTCAGCATACGCTCGACTGTCCAGTACGACATGCGAATGAAACGTGGTTGATCAATCGACAATCGATGGTCGACAACCGACTATCAGCGCGCGTCGTGGACGATCGTGCCATCGACGACCGTCATCGCCACGTCGATGGCCGCGATGTCGGCAGCCTCCCACGGCGAGCGATCGAGAACGGCGAAATCGGCCCTCTTGCCCGGCTCGATCGTTCCGAGTCGATCCTCGTCGAAGCCGGCGTACGCGGCACCCGCGGTGTACGCGCGCAGCGCCTCGGTCACGGTGAGGCGCTGGCGCTCGTCCGGCGCAGCGACGACCTGCTCGATGCCGAACAGCGGGTCGAGCGGCATGCAGTCGCTGCCGAAGGCGAGGGGGATGCCGGCATCGAGTAGATTCCGAATAGGATTCGAGCGCGCCCGCCGCTCGGTGCCGAGGCGGGCGTCGTAGAGACCGTCCTCGCCGGCCCACTTCAGGAAGTTTGGCTGGACCGACGCGACAGCACCCATGTCGGCGAGGCGGTCGATCGCCTCTTCGGAGGGGAGTTCGAGGTGTTCGATGCGGTGGCGCGCCTCGTCGGCGTCGGTCCGCTCGTAGGCATCGAGCACGGCGTCGATGGCCGCGTCGCCGATGGCGTGGGCGGTCATCTGAAAGCCGGCGTCGTCGACGCGCTCGGCGAGATCGTCGAGGTCGGCGGGCGGGACGACCCACTGGCCCGTCGCGTCGGGTGCGTCGGCGTACGGCTCGGTGAGCTTTGCCGTTCGCCCGCCCAGGCTACCGTCGGTGAACGTCTTGATCGCGCCCGTGCGGACGAACTCGCTGCCGTGATCGGTCGTCAGTCCGACCTCGCGGAGCGCGTCGAGGTGATCCGACCAGTAGTTGAGGCGCACGCGCACGGCGAGTTCGTCCGCCAGATCGAGGTCGCGGTAGGCCCGCGGTGCGTGTGACTGCCGAACCATGTCGTGGACGCCCGTGACGCCGCGTTCGGTGGCGTACTCCTGTGCCGCGAGCAGCAGTTCACGCGTCTCCGCCCGATCGGGGGCAATGGCGTCGCGGATCGGCCCGAGCACGTTCTCGACGATCACACCCGTGGGATCCCCGTTCTCGGTCCGTACATCGTCGTCGGGTAGTTGCTCGCCGAGTCGATCCAGGACGACACTGTTGACGCCGGCGGTGTGCATGTCCTCGCGGAACGCCACGACCGGGCGATCGGTGCTCACGTCGTCCAGATCCGATCGATCGAGATACCGTGGACTCCCCCAGTCGCTCTCGTCGTAGCCGTAGCCGAGGATCCACTCGCGGTCGGTCGCGTCGGCGCGCTCGGCGAGCAGCGAGACCGCTTCGTCGCGGGCGTCGGCATTCGCGAGATCGGCGTGGACGAGGCGCTTGCCGACCGCCGTCATGTGGGTGTGGGCGTCGATGAATCCCGGGAGGAGAACGCGGCCGTCGAGGTCGATCGTGGTCGTCTCGACGCCGTCGAGGAAGTCGATCTCGTAGGCCGAGTCCACGCGGACGATCTCGCCGTCGCGCACCGCGAGCGCCTCGGCGGTCGTATCGGGGGCGGCGAGCGTGTGGATCTCCGCGTTCGTGAGCACGAGATCGGCAGGGTCGGTCATGGTTTTGGGAGGCACGGCGGGCGCGAAAACGCTTCGGGATAGCGGAACTGGTTAGAACCGCCCCGCCGAGGGGTGAGCCATGAGCGACGCCGCGGAGCTCGTCGACCGCGTCAGGGACGGCGAGATCGCCCTGCACGAACTGGAATCACACGCCGACGCCGATACCGCCACCGCTGCACGCCGGCGGCTCGTCGCGGACGAAGCAGAAACGGCCCTCGATACGGTCGGCGAGTACGCCATCGACGCCGCCGATGCCGAGCCGAACATCGAGAACATGATCGGCACGGTACAGATCCCGCTCGGCGTCGCCGGCCCGCTACCGGTCGCCGGCGATCGCGCGGATAGCGAGACGCATCTGCCGCTCGCGACGACCGAGGGCGCGCTCGTCGCCTCGGTCAATCGCGGTTGTGCGGTGCTTCGGGCGGCCGACGGTGCGAACGCCAGGGTCACGAAACGGGCGATGACGCGCGCGCCGGTCTTTCGAGTGGCCGATATCGTCGAGGCCGAAGCAGTCGTCGAGTGGGTGCGCGACAACCGCGACGCACTCGCCGACGCCGCCGAAGCGACGACGAGCCACGGCGAACTCGTCGACATCACGCCCTACGCGGTCGGCGATTCGGTCTTCCTCCGGTTCGGCTACGACACAAAGGACGCGATGGGAATGAACATGGCGACGATCGCCACCGGCGAGGCCTGCGAGGTCGTCGAGAGCGAGACGACAGCCGAACTCGTCGCGCTCTCCGGCAACCTCTGTACCGACAAGAAACCCGCGGCGATCAACGCCGTCGAGGGGCGGGGCCGGAGCGTCACCGCCGACGTGCGGATCCCGAACGACGTCGTCGAGGAGCGCCTGCACGCCAGCCCCGACGCGATCGCGGAGCTCAACACTCGGAAGAATCTCATTGGGTCAGCTAAAGCGGGGAGTCTGGGTTTCAACGCCCACGCTGCGAACGTCGTCGCCGCCGCGTTCCTGGCGACCGGCCAGGACGCCGCGCAGGTCGTCGAGGGGGCGAACGCCATCACGACCGTCGAGGCCCGCGAGGACGAACTGTACGCGAGCGTCTCGCTCGCGAGCCTGGAGGTCGGCACCGTTGGCGGCGGAACGAAACTCCCCACCCAGTCCGAGGGGCTCTCCGTGCTCGGCCTGCGCGGCGGCGGCGATCCGCCGGGCGCGAACGCCGACCGGCTCGCCGAGGTGATTGCCGCGGGCGCGCTCGCGGGCGAACTGTCCCTCCTGGGGGCGCTCGCCTCCCGGCATCTCTCCAGTGCACACGCAGAACTCGGGCGATAGGATGGTCTGGCCGCGGCCAGAGACGACATAAATCAGGAGCGAGAAACGGGGACGCCATGACCGAGATCGAACGCGTCGTCCTCGACCCGGACCTGGTCGTCACGGCGCTCCAGCAGAAGTACGTCGAATCGATGCCCGGCGAGCCCGCGATCCGCGTCGACGGCGATGGACGGACCGAACTCCTTGCCAACGAAAACGGGTTCACGCAGCCCGAATCGGGCGTCGCGCTGCGGCCCGAACGGTTCGTCGGCGACCTCGATCTGCCCGATCCCGACGCGGAGCTCGACGACGAAGAAATCGAGAAGCTCGCCGAGCGCCTCGGCTCGGAGGTGCGTCCGGAGCTGAAGGAGGAAGTCGACCTGAACGCCGACCGCGAGAGCGACGAACACGTCGTTCCGGTCGAGTACGACGACAGCGATCCCTGACTACTCGTAGCGAAGCGCGTCGATCGGATCGACACGTGCCGCGCGCCACGCCGGATAAAGCCCGGCGACGACGCCGACGAGGATCCCAACGGCCACGGCGATCGCGAACCAGCCGTAGGCCGGCGTGAACGCCACTTCGGCGTAGATCGTCGCGCCGTAGCTCACCGCGACCCCGAGCGGGAGTCCGATGATGGCTCCGACAGCGCCCAGAATCGTGGCCTCGGCGAGGAACAATCCCATCACGTCGCGGTTGCGCGCGCCGACGGCCTTCATGATCCCGATCTCGCGGGTGCGCTCGGCGACGCTGACGAGCATGATGTTGGCGATGCCGATGGCGGCGACGACGAGCGCGATCACCGCGATCGCCGTGACGAACCGCGTGACCTGACCGACGATGTCTTGGATCTCCTCGACGAAGTCGCCGCTCGTCTGTGCCGTCAGCTCGACCGACTCGGGCTTCAGCTCGGCCGCGTCCGATCCGGCGAGATAGTTCTGGACGCTTCCCTTGACCGTGCTCACCCGCGCGGGGTCGGCGACGACCGTGAGCTGGGGATAGGCGCGCTGGCTCGCGCCGACGGCCGGGCTTTCGAGGGTGCGCTCGTAGAACGGGTCGGTCGGCACGTAGAACCGCGGCTGGCCGGCGAAGGAGGCGAAGGGAAGCTGGCCGGCCGTCCGGTTGACGACGCCGACGACGTCGACCGTCGTTGCGTTGCCGTCCTCCGATTCGATCGTGAGTCGATCACCGACCGAGAGGTTACCCTCGAAGGCCTGTCTCGCCGAGCGGCTGACGACAGCCTCCTCAGCACCCGAGCGAAAGGCCCGGCCGGCGACGATCGCGTCCTTGGGGAACGAGGCGGGTGTCGTCGCGGTGATCTGATTTCTCGAAACCGTGTCGTTGGCGTGGGTGAGCGCGCTCACGCGGACGTTTCCGCGAGGAAGGACCTGTCGAATGCCCGGCGTGTTCTCCAGCTGGCCGACGTCGTGTTCGGTGAACACGGGTTGGCTGACTCCGCCGAAGCCCGGTCCGCCGTCGTCTTCGCCGGCCGGCGACGGCAGCACGTAGACGTTGCTCGCGCTCGACGACCCGACCTCGCTCACGATGTCCGCCTCGACGCTCGCGCCGACCGAGGCGAAGGTCACGACCGACGCGATCCCGATGACCACGCCGATCACCGTGAGCGCCGACCGGAGCTTGTGCGAGCGGATCGACCGCCCGGCCATCCGCAGCGTCTCGCGGGCGTCCATCTACGCGTCCCGTCCCGCCCCGTCGAGCTGTTCGATCGACTCGATCGTCCCGTCGCGGATGTGGACGATCCGCTCGGCGTGCTCGGCGATGGCCCGCTCGTGAGTCACCAGGAGGACGGTGTTGCCGCGGGCGTTCACGTCGTCGAGCAGCCCCATGATCTCGGCCCCGGTCTCGGTATCGATGTTGCCGGTCGGCTCGTCGGCGAGCACGACCGCGGGATCGGGCGCGAGCGCCCTGGCGATGGCGACGCGCTGGCGCTGGCCGCCCGAGAGCTCGTTCGGGCGGTGGTCGCGGCGATCCCCGAGTCCCACGAGTGAGAGCAGTTCGCGGGCGCGCTCGCGGCGGCGCTCGCGCGACCAGTCGTCGAACAGAAGGGGGAGGGCGACGTTCTCGATCGCGTCCAGGCGCGGCATGAGGTTGAACGTCTGGAAGACGAAGCCGATCTCCGTTCCCCGGATCCCGGCGCGTTCGGCCTCCGAATCCGTCCCGACGTCGTGGCCGGCGACCGTGACCCGGCCCTCGGTCGGCGTGTCGAGCGCGCCGACGAGGTTCAACAGCGTGCTTTTGCCCGACCCGCTCGGTCCCATCACCGCCGTGTACGAGCCCGCAGCGAGCGCGAGCGAGACGCCGGCGAGCGCCTCGACCGTGCCGCCGAGGTCGTAGGTCTTCCGCACGTCCGCGAGTCGGACCACGCTATCGTCGGCCGACGGCGTCTCGGCTGTGGAACTCACTGGGAACGATAGCGGACTCGGCCCAATGAAGATGTCGTCGATCGATACCGAACTGAGAGACGGACGATTTGGGCCGCGACCGTGGGTATTTACTCGTCCAGTGCTAGTAGTTTGCAATGGACGATTCCGGAACTCGTGGGCGCGTCTCGCCCGCCATCGCCCTCGTGCTGGTCTGCGTCGTGGGGGCGGTCGTCGGCGGCGTGGCGTTCGCCCAGTCGACCGACGGCCCGTCCGGCGAGGCGATTCTCAACGATAGCCACGAGAAGTACGAGAGCGCCGAGACGCTCACCGGCAGCGCCGACGTCACGATGTCGAACGCGAGCGCGAACTACAGCGGCACCGTCGAGTACGCCCTCGCCGACGACGAGGGCGCGCGCGTCGCGCTCACGACGGACGGCCGAACGGTGGCGATGGGTACCAACGGCAGCGTCGCCTGGGTGGATTCGCCCATGCTCCAGCGTTCTTGGACTGTCGAGAACGGTTCGGAAAACGCGAGCGAGCTCTGCGAGGCGGCCAGCGAGCGCGCGGCGACGTTCGACGCCAACGACTCGGCATCCGGTACCGACGAGATGGAGGCGGCTGCCGCGAACCTCTCGACCGTCGACTGCGAGTCGCTGCCGGCGGAGTTGAACGAGACGAAAAGCTCGCTGCCGACGAACCTCTCCGAGGCGAACCTCAGCGCGACCCGGACCGGCACCGAAACCGTCGACGGAACCGAGGCGTACGTCGTTTCGCTCAGCCACGACAACGAGAGCGTCGATGTCGAGGGCACGATGTGGGTCGCGACGAACGACTCGCGACTGCTCGAGGCGCGCGTCACCGACGGGGTGAACACGACGACCGTGCGCTACGATGACCAGCGCTTCAACGCGAGCGTCCACGAGAGCACGTTCGCGCCGCCGACCGACCGCGCCGCGAGCACGACCGAGAGCTACGACGCGTTCGACGCCACGAACGAGGCCGTCGACGGTGATCTCCCGACACTCGCCGCCGACGGGTTCGAGTTCGAAGAGGCGACCATCGCGGGGACCGGCGACGGAACGATCGTCGCCCAGCAGTACGCGGACGGCGCGACGAACGCCACGCTCGTCACGACCGACGGCGAGCAGGTCCCCTACGAACGGTTGAACGGAACGAGCGTCACCGTCGACGGAGCGGACGCGACCGCGGCGACGATGGACGATCGGACGGTGGTCGTCTGGACCGACGGGGAGACCACCCACGCGCTCGTGACCGAGGGTTCGACCGACGAGGCGGTCGAGCTCGCCGAAGCGGTCGAGTAAGCCTCAGAGCGAGCGATATCGTCCCTGATGCTCGCTCGCCGCGCCCCGGCGGACGAGTTTTTCGAGTGCGCGTTCGGTGAAATCCATGGGGACGTCACGATCGCGCGCATAGGTGACGACCTCCTCCTCGGTGGGGCGATCGAGATCGGCGAGCGCCGCGCGGACGACGTCTATCCGGCTCTGGTTTCCGCTTCCCTCGCCACCCTCGGTCGCGCGCTCGCCCGCCTCGCGCACCGTTTCGGCGTCGAGCCCCGACCGTTCGAGATACTCGTCATCACTCATCCCACCCCGTTCGGCCTGTGATTCGAGCGCGGTGAACGAGTCCAGCTCGTCGGGCGCGTGTTCGCTACGATCGGCCAGCAGCGCGGTCCGGGCCTGGCGGGCGGCGTCGGCGGTGTCGGTCTCGGCGAACTTCGCGAGCTGCTCGAAGCGATGGCGCGTGCGACAGCTGGGACAGCTCGTCGTCTCCGGGCGACCCTCGACGACCCAGAAGCTCTCGCAGTCACTGCAGCCGACGACCGCGTACATGCCCGAATTTGCAGATCGACCCTGTTGAACCTTTAGGTAGCCACGGAACGAGAGAGGATCATGGAAATCATCGGCACCGAACGCGAATCGACCGAGGCGATCGACGGCGTCCACCTCGCGATGCTGGCCGGCGGTGAAGAGATGAACGTTCAGCGGTTCGCGATCGAACCAGGTGCGAGCGTCCCGGCACACAGCCACCCACACGAGCAGGCCGGCTATCTCGTCGCGGGAACGCTGACCTTCCTCCTGGACAATGAGGAACGCGAACTCGGCCCGGGCGACAGCTACGTGCTCGCCGGCGGGGAGTCCCACGGCGTCGAGAACCGTGGCGAGGACGTCGTCCGCGGCATCGACGTGTTCAGCCCGCCCAGGGAGAACCCCGACTGGGCTGAGTGAAAAATAACAATCCGGAGGGTGTTCACTGTCATCATTTAGCCAAATCGTCTTAGAACGACTTTTCGCGCCCATCTGTAGAGCAGTCCGATAGCCCCACCGACGAGAAAAACGACAAGGAAGAACAGTATCGGCTCAAGCGGACCCGACGGAATACTGGATGCCGGCATGGCTCATCTTCCGACGCTTCCGTCGTCAATCTTTGGCCTGGTCTATGCGTTGCTCTCGATGCTGTCGACGACGACGTCGGCGAACTCGCTGGTGGCGAGTTTCTCGCCGCCCTCGATCTGGCGGTGGATGTCGTAGGTGACTTTCTTCGAGGAGATGGCGTCCTCGACGCCGTCGTAGATCAGGTCGGCGGCGTCGCTCCAGCCGAGCTGGTCGAGCATGATGCGTCCCGAGAGGATCATCGCGGTCGGGTTGACCTTGTCCTGGCCGGCGTATTTCGGCGCGCTGCCGTGGACGGGTTCGGCGAGCAGGCGGCCGTCGCCAATGTTCGCGCCGGGAGCGATGCCCAATCCGCCGATCTGTGCGCCGGCGGCGTCCGAGAGGTAGTCGCCGTTGAGGTTCGGCATCGCGAGGACGTCGTATTCGCCCGTTCGGGTGAGGATCTGCTGGAGCATGTTGTCGGCGATGCGGTCGTTGACGACCACGTCGGCGTCGGGCGCTTCGCCGTCGCGCTCGTCCCAGAGGGTGTCCTCGGTGATCACGTTCTCGCCGTATTCCTCGCGGGCGACCTCGTAGCCCCAGTCGCGGAAGGTGCCCTCGGTGAACTTCATGATATTACCCTTGTGGATCAAAGTCACCGATTCGCGGTCGTTTTCGAGTGCGTAGTCGATGGCCTGACGGACCAGTCGTTTGGTGCCGAACTCGGAGATGGGTTTGATGCCGATGCCGACGGGCCCGTCGTGGATCGACTCGGTGAAGCCCATCTCTTCCTCGACGAACTCCCGTACTCGCTCGGCCTCGTCGGTGCCGGCCTCCCACTCGATGCCGGCGTAGACGTCCTCGGTGTTCTCCCGGAAGTTGACCATGTCCATCGCGTCGGGGTCCTTCACGGGGGAGGGGACGCCCTCGATGTGGTAGGTCGGCCGCATGTTCGTGTAGAGATCGAGTCGTTTGCGGAGCGCGACGTTGAGGCTTCGGTAGCCCGCGCCGACGGGCGTCGTTAGCGGGCCCTTGATGCCGACCTTGAACTCGCGCAGCGCGTCGAGCGTGTCGTCGGGGAGGTTTTCGTCGTACTGCTCGCGGGCGGATTCGCCGGCGTAGATGCGCATCCAGTGGATCTCACGGCCGGTGGCTTCGGCGGCCGCGCCGAGTACCCGCTGGGCGGCCGGGGCGACATCGGTCCCGATGCCGTCGCCGTGGATGATGGGGATGACGGGATCGTCGGGTACGTTGAACTCGCTGTCGTCGCTGGTTATCTGCTCGCCCGCGCTCGGAACATCGACCCGTTCATAAGACATACCGAAGATTCGCCCGGCCGTACCAAAAGGCCTGTCTTTCGCAAACGTCCGTTGAGGACGGCTTCGGGATCGTTATGCCGGTTGCTGTCGCGTCACGAACCATGCAGCTCATCGTTCACGGCGGTGCGGGCGACGAACCCGACGACCCCGAACGGCGACAGTCGGTTCTCGACGAGGCCGCTTCCGTCGGTACGGAGGCATCGACGCCGGTCGAAGCGGTCGTGCGCGCGATCGACGTCCTCGAATCGAACCCACTATTCAACGCCGGGGTCGGCGGGGCGATCCAGGAGGATGGGGTCGTCAGAACCGATGCCGGGATCATGACCGACAAGCGCGAGGCGGGTGCGGCCTGTTCGATGGCCGGTGTTCGTCACGCGGTCGGCGTCGCTCGTCGTGTCATGGCGGAGACGCCACACGTGCTCCTCGCGGGCGAGCACGCCGCCGCGCTTGCCGAGGGGTTCGACATCGAACCGGAAGAGCTCACGACCGAGCGCACGCGCGAGCGCTTTAGGGCTGCCGACCCACCCAAGACGGACGAGATCGGAGAGCGCATCGAGTGGGTGCGCGAGCGGTTCGGCGGGGCGGACACGGTCGGTGCGGTCGCCGTCGACGAGGGGCACGTCGCGGCCGCGACTTCGACCGGCGGGCGGTGGTTCGCCCTTGCTGGCCGAGTCGGCGACGTGCCACAGATCGGCTGTGGGTTCTACGCCTCGCCGGCCGGCGGGGCGAGCGCGACCGGTGCCGGCGAGGACATCGCCCGGTCGACGCTCGCGCGGGAGGCGGTGCGACGGCTCGAAGACGGCGAGCAGCCCGCGGACGCTGCGGCGAACGCCATCGACGAGTTCGAAGTGCTGACCGGTTCCACGGCCGGCGTTATCGTTCTCGACGAGTCGGGGCAGACGGGGAGCGCGTACAACTCGGCGGCGATGCAGACGAGCACCAATTTCTGAGAACGGCAGACCTTTGGCCCGAACGCCCCATCGCACGGTATGAGCGACGTGGACCTCTCGGACGAGGAGCACGAGAAATGTCGCGAAGCGGGCGAGATCCTCGCGCAAGTGCGCGACGAGGCCGCAGAGCGCGTCGAGGTCGGCGTGAGCCATCTCGAAATCGCCCAGTGGGCCGAGGAGCGTACACGCGAACTGGGCGGCGAACCGGCCTTCCCGGTCAACATCTCGATCGACGAGGAGGCCGCCCACGCGACGCCGAGCATCGACGAGGAGACCACCTTCGGCGAGGAGATGGTGAACCTCGACATCGGCGTCCACGTCGATGGCTGGCTCGCCGATACGGCCGTCACCGTCGATCTCTCGGGCAATCCCGACCTCGCCGAAGCGCCCGAAGCCGCGCTGGAGGCCGCACTCGAACTCGTCGAGGACGGCGTTAGCACGGGCGAGATCGGTGCGCGCATCGAGGAGGTCATCGACGACTACGGCTACAACCCGGTCGTCAATCTCACCGGCCACGGGCTCGCCCACTGGGAGCAACACACCCCGCCGAACATCCCGAACCGCGCGGTGAGTCAGAGCGTCGAACTCGAAGCCGGCGATGTCGTCGCCATCGAACCGTTCGCTACCGACGGCAGCGGCAAAGTCGGCGAGGGCAACGAGGCGGAGATCTTCGCGCTCGAAAACGAGCGCTCGGTCAGGAACCACGACGCGCGCGAGGCACTCGATCAGATCACCGAGGAGTTCCGTACCCTCCCGTTCGCGACACGCTGGCTCGACGTCGATCGGCCGGAGATGGCGCTGCGCCGGCTCGAACGCCAGAACGTCGTCCACAGCTATCCGGTGCTCAAGGAGAGCGCAGGCAATCTCGTCAGCCAGAAAGAACACACCGTCATCGTCACTGAGGACGGCTGCGAAGTGACGACCCAGCGCTGAAACGGTGGCCGACAGCCGCCGGCGGTCCGGTTCCTAGCGTCTGCGGTCGCTTTGCGACCGCAGGCTCAGGAGAGCATGGCTCTCCTGGCGGATGAAGGGCGAGGCGTGAGCGACCGAAGGGAGCGAGTAGCGAACGTAGTGAGCGCGCCGAGGGCTTCAGCGGTGCTGTGCGGTACGGTTTGCGGAGAACAAAGTGTCCGCGCGAGCGTAGCGAGCGGGTGTTTTTAGCGTAGCTTTTTGCGAGTGGGGGTCAAGCGAGCGAAGCGAGCGCGACCCCCCGAAGTAAAAAGGTACTATTGGAACATCCGGATCGGTTCGGCCTGTGAGCTCTCGTCGTCGGCCTGGTGCATTCGTTCGGCGAGGCGTTCGCGCGCTTCCTGGATCTCCTCGGCCTGTTCGACGAGATCCGAGGTGTCGATCCCGATGCCAGTGAGTGGTTCGATGCCGTGTTCGAGCACCGCGCGGGCGGCTTCGGGATCGGGGAACTGCGGGTTGGTTTCGGCGATGAGGCCGACGCTCGTGAGGTCGGTTTGCTCGGCGTGATAGAGCAGCGCGCCGGTCGGGCCGCTCACGAGGCCGCCCTCGGCGGGCGGGACGATGCCGGCGTCGTCGAGCAGGTCGTTGCCTGAGCCGGTCGAAATTCCATACACTTCGGGTACTTCGTCGGACTGATCGGGCAGGCCGCTGAGGTAGAGCGGCGTGACGTCGTTGTCGGCGAGCCAGCCGGTGACGCAGTCGGCGAACCCGGTCGCCTCGTTCGGGGAGACCGGGACGTCGCTCTGGAGGACGAGGAGGTCCCGTTCGGCATCGGCGTGGAGGCGCACGGGTGGTCTGAGGGCGGAGCGCTCGCCGCGATAGACGCCGACCTCCGGGACGCCGCTGCAGTGGATGCCGGCGTAGTAATCCATCTCGAAGGCATCGACGAGGTGGTCGGCGACGATCTTGCCCACCAGCCCGACGCCCGGCAACCCTTCGACGAGCGTCGGTTCGTCGAGGTCGATATCGTCCGCCGCGACGTCGATATGTGCCATGCCCACACTTTCGTCGCGGGACGACTTAAGGCTCCCCCGACTCCGAAATCGACAAGCGACCCCGGATGGATGGTTCCCTAATGGACGTTCTCGAACGGTACGAACCGCTCGTCGACGATTTCTCGGCGTTCCGCGCGGCCTGTGAGCGCCCGCTTCCGTCGGTCGTCCGGGTGAACGAGATCAAGGCGACGCCCGAGCGGGCGATGGACGCACTCGACGACGAGGGTGTGGCGTACGAGCCCGTCGAGTGGCATCCGGGCCTTCTCAGACTCGATTCGACCAGTCCGGGCCGGACGTGGGGAGCCTATCACGGCTGGCTGCACGGCCAGGAGGAGGTCTCGACGCTGCCGGCGCTCGTCTGTGATCCCCAGCCCGACGAACGCGTCTGGGCGGCCTGTGCAGCCCCCGGCGGGAAGGCGACCCAGCTCGCCGCACTCGCTGACGACGAGGGGACGATCGTCGCGAACGATCGGAGTCTGGGCCGACTCTCGGCGCTCCGATTCAACGCCGAACGCCTCGGCGTCACCTCGATGGCAGTGACGAACCGCGATGCACGGAACTATTCGCTCAAACCGTTCGAGTTCGACGAATTCGATCGCGCGCTCGTGGATGCGCCGTGTTCGTGCGAGGGGACGATCCGGAAGAACCCGGACGCGCTCGACGAGTGGTCGCTCGAATATATCGACTCCATCGCCGCAACGCAGGAGTCGATCCTCCGGCGGGCGGTGCAGGCGACCCGCTCTGGCGGGAGCGTGGTCTACTCGACCTGTACGTTCGCGCCCGAGGAGAACGAGGCCGTGCTCGACAGCGTTCTTTCGGCCGAGGACTGCCGACTCGTCGAGTTCTCCTGTGCGCTCGAAACCCGTCCCGGCGTCACCGAATGGCAGGGCGAGACGTTCGATCGGCGTGTGCGGAAGGCCAAACGGATCTACCCCCATCTGAACGATACGGGCGGCTTTTTCTGCGCGAAGGTGGAGGTCGGCGGATGAGCGATCGGGTGAACGACGGTTCGCAGCTCGATCGCCTGCCCGCAACCGCCGACGAGCGCGTCGTCGAGGGCCGAGCCACGCGCCAGGAACTCCTCGATTTCTGGGACGAGCGCTACGCGGTCGCCCCCGGGATCTTCGAGCACTACTCGTTCTGGGAGAAAGGTGGGGGGAAGCTCTGGGCGTTTCGTGGCGAGGCGGCGAGCCCGCTCGAAGCCGAGGCGCTCGGGATGACGTTTCTCCGCACGCGCCAGGAACACTGGAAACCGACCACGAACGCGGTCCAGCGATTCGGACGGCATGCCGAGAAAAACGTCGTCGAGTTGGCCGATGCCGAAGCGCGGCGGTTCGTCGCCGGCGAGGACCAGCACGTGGATTGGGACGGCGACTGGGGTTATCTGATCGCGGCGCACGACCTCGCCGGTGACGTCGAACCACTTGGCGTTGGCCTCTTCATCGATGGCGAGCTCCGCTCACAGGTGCCGAAGGGTCGACGCCGCGAACTGATCGATGGAGAGTAACCGGACCATCCCACCAGCACCACCATGCTGATGACGGGCGAGACGACGGTAAGCAGGCTCAGCAGGTGTTTCGAGAGCCCAGGGAATGTTCGAAATCGATGACTCAGCAGCGACTTTCTGTCGTTACTCGGTGTCGGTAACAAAGTATTTGGCGGCTCTCTACATTCGGTGCTGACATGGGTGCGATATCCGCAGGACGTCGATCGATCGCCGCAGTGATCAGAAATCCGATTCTCGTTGTCGTCGCGTTGGTGCTCGGACTCGTCCAACTGCCACAGATATTCATGCAGTCGGTCGATTCACCCACCATCGTGATCGTTTCCGGACTGCTCTCGTTGCTCTTGCTGGTGCTCTATCCGTTCTTCTTCGGCGGCATCATCGGCATGGGCAACGAAGCCGTCACGGGAACGACGAGTCTCGGGACGTTCGTGCGTGCCGGCAAGGCGAACTACGTCTCCATGCTCGGTGCCCTTCTCATCATGATGGGACTGGGAGTGGTGTACGTCATCGCGTTGTTCCTCATCGGCGCTATCGGCGGTTTTGCCGTCGTTTCCGCAAGCGGTGATGCGTCCGGCGGAGCCGCGTTTCTCGCCATCGCCGCCGTCGTTCTGGTGGCATTCCTGCTGTACTTCGTGCTGTTCTTCTTCATCCAGTTCTTCGGCCAGGCGATCGTGATCGACGATCTCGGCGCTGTCGATGGCTTCAAGCGTAGCGTGGGGGCGGTCCGCGGCCACAAACTCAGCACACTCGGCTACATGCTCGTCGTCATGCTCATCAGCGGTGTTTTCGGTGCGTTCGGGGCTGTACTCGGTCTGGTCGGAACGTTCCCGGCGACCGGGGGCGTACAGACATCTTCGCTCGGCGTCATTGCCGTGGCCGCAGTGGTGTTTCTCGTACTCACCGGCGTCGTCGGCGCGTTCTCGATGACCTACGGGGTCGCGTTCTATCGCGACATCCGTCCGACCGAATCGAGCGCGTCGCCGTAGTGGCACTCCTGACGATTGGAGCGATGATCCGATCGAGGCGATCGTGATTCGAAGAAACATAGTTCACATCGGTGTCACGTCAACGGTTCGATGTCCGGCGTCGGGAAACTGCCGGCTACTCCTCGACGACGACCGTGCCGACCATCTTCGAACGTTCGTGTGGGATGCAGAAGTAGCCGTACTGACCAGTCTACTCGAACGTGTGTTCGGACTGCTCGTCGGGACGAAGCAACCCGCTGTCGACGTTCTCCCGCGCTGCTTGCTCGGAATTCGCGCCGCCGCTGGCGAAATACGTGGCATCGTCTGGAATCTCGTCCTCGTAGGCCGTCACGGTGTGGCTCGCGTCGGTCGTGTTCTCCCAGACGACGGTCGTTTCGACGGAGACGTGTACCGTCTCCGGATCGAACTTCAGGTCGTCGGTCATTCCGACCGATTTCGTGTTCGAATCGCCCTGGCTGGAACTTCCGACACAACCGGCCATCGCAACGGTGATAATTCCGCCACTGCCGCGGAGGAACGCCCGTCGTGTGGAACTGTCCTTGGTCATGGTGGATCAGCCTGCGATCAGACTCGTCCCGTACATGAACACGAGGCCGATGGCGAATCCCAGCATGTTCGGCGCGGAGCGGATCGATCCCGAGCGACGGACCATGTCGACGATGTCGACGACGACCTGCAACAGCGCGCCGATCCCGATCGCGAGGAACAGCGTGCTCAACAGCGGCGACTGGGAGAGACTCCCGATCCAGCCGCCGAGGATGGCGGGTGCGCCTGCGAGCAGGCCGAGCGCCACGAAGTGTCTCAGTGCCGGCCGTTTGCCGTCCGCAAGCGGTGCGACGACCACCGGGCCCTCCGAAACGTTGTGGATCATGAATCCGATGATGAGGAACACGCCCAGCGCGGAGCGGCCCGTGGCGAACGCGGTGCCGATGGCCAACCCCTCCGCGAGGTTGTGCAGTCCGATCGCAAGCCCTGCCGAGTACGCGATCGAGAGCCGCGACTCCTCACCGTCGTTTCGCCAGTCCATGATCGCCTGCAGCACCAGCCACGACCCGGCGATCCCGAGCACGGCGATCATCGGTCCCGAAAAGACCGACGGCACGTCGCCGGCGCTTTCGAACACGTCGAATCCGGCGTCGAAGACGAGAAAGCCGAGAACGCCGGCCGAGAACGCGAGCACGGCGTTGAGCCACTTCTCACTCATCGACTGCATGAACGGGAACCACAACATCCCGAGCGCGATGGGAACGACGCCGATCAGGAACCCGACGAACGCGAGCGTCCCGACGACCTGTCCGGTCAGCCCGGTCGTCAGCTGGGCCGCTTCGATGGTTACCGGGAACGTCGTCCCGTCAGCCGCTATCAGCCCCACGTCGTAGTCGTATCCCTCCATCCAGTTGTAGGGGATGTCGATCGTGGCGCTTTCGCGCGGGGCGAGCGTGTTGTCACTTCCGCTTATCGAGAAACCCCAGTTCGCCTCGTCGATCCGAACCTGTGAGATCGTTATCGGTTCGGGGGCGTTGTTCGTCACCTGGAGACGGATCGTGTGGTCGTTCGGCAGCGACGTCTGGCTGATTCCCACGTCGGGAAGGGGTTCACCGGTCTGAAGCCCAGCCAGCGGCGTCGTCATCACGAACCCGCCGACGAGCAACACGAGCAACACGATCGGCACGACTCCCATGACCCACCGTGGAAGGCCGAAGGGCTGTTTCTGTCGCCGTGCAACGCCGCCGTCGGATTTCGGTGTGTCCGTCATTCGGTCACCTCGAAGAAACTCATCCAGCCCTGCTCGGCGAACTCCGACTGGTGGCCGTGGAACATGTACAGCCCCGGCTGGTGGTCGCTGTAGTCGATCTCGAACAGGCCGCGCTGGGCCTGACACATCATCACGGTGTCGATGGTGCTCCGGTTCGGGAACAGCGTCGTCCCGGCATCGTAGTAATCGAAGAACTGTGAGTGGGTATGAAACGAGTTCACGAAGTCGTATTCGAGCGTCTGAATCACGTGCACTCGCTGGAGGTTGTTCTTCTTGATCTCGATGGGGTGTTTCGTTTTGCCGCCTTCCCACTCGCCCTCGTATTTGTGGGTCGTCGCCGGTGCGTAGGCGAACGCACGGGTGTTGGCCGCGTAGACTTCGTTGTCGGCATCGAAGTTGGTATCGAAGCCGTTCATCATCATCACCATCTCGTCGATATCATCGTAGCCGTCGGGAACGTAGTCGGCGTGTGAGATCATGTTCCGACTCTTCGCGCGCTCGACGGCCATCTCACGCACCTCGTCGGTGATCGGCCCGTGATAATCGATGTAATCCCGCGGGTTCTCACGGACCTTCTCGGGTTTCGGGTCGATGATGATCGTACCGTACATGCCCCGGTGAATGTGCGCCTTCAGCGGGAGCATGTGGCAGTGGTAGAGATGAGTGCCGGCGGGCCGGGCCTGCCATTCGTAGGTGAACGTCTCGCCGGGTTTGATCGCTCCCGGCCCGTTCTGTGGCACCCCGTCCATTGCCGGGTTGAGGTTCTGGACGTGTGGATGGATCGTGTGCGCCATATCGGCGAACGCATTCGTGAAATTGATCCGAATGAGGTCCCCCTCCTCGACGCGGAGCGTTGGCGCAGGAACCTGCCCGTTGTACGTCCACGAGGGGAAGGTGACGCCGGGTGCGATCTCGATCTCCTGGGGGACGGCAATGAGATTGAACTCACGAACGGTCTGTCCGTTCTCCTCCGAGACTCCGGCGTTCAGATCGTCCTTTTTGCCGAAGATCGCGTCACGCTTGTTCGTCGAGTCGCCGGTGTTGAACTCCCGGAGATAGCCGTGTGGGTCGAAGTTCTTCTCGGTGTATTTTCCGGGGGTGCCGAAGCTGGCATCGTGGCCGGAAGTCGCGTTGCCGCCGCTTTCGTTCCCCGATTGCGCGGCTCCGATGCCCGTGATGGCCGAGCCACCGGCGAGAGCGAGGCCGCCCAGTACCGAGCGGCGCGAGACGCCCTCGTGGTCCTCGATGGAATCGACCAGCCGGTTCTCGAGCTGCTCGGTCATCGACGCCGCGTCGTCTTCGTTCATCGATGGCATGATACCCCTCGCAGTGACGCCCACGTCGCAGTGTGGGCAGTCGATCGTTCGTCGACCATTTCGATTGGACACGAGTTACCTACCCATTTAGTTGTTTCTGTCTAAACATAGAATTAGCTTTATCTAATCAACGACGAGAGAGCAGGACAGCGCTATCGGAACGATCGGGCCAATACATCGATACGACACGAAACGGACGAATCAGTCCTTCTCGCGCACCGTCCCGCCGCTCAACCCCTCCCACTCCACGCGATAGCCGAGCCGCGAAAGCACCGCGCTCGCGTCGTCGATTTCTGACTCGGCGATCCGATCTTCGACCGTCGAGAACGCCATCCCCGGTTCGATGTCGGCGTCGAGCGCCGAGAGAACGGACGGACGAACGAGCGTCCGGCCGACCAGTTCGTGCTTGGGAAACTCCTTGCCCTCGATGGCGCTCTCGCTTACGCCGTGCTCGGCGGCGAGCGCCGATAGCGAAACCACCTCGTCCTCCGGGACGAGTTTGTCGGGCAGCGCCGCCGCACTCTCCGCGTTCAGACGGTTCTCGTACTCGCGGAGCGCATCGCGGACGTCACGTACCCGCACCGATCCCGAATACGGGATGGCACGCGCGTCGCGGGCTTCGAGCTCCTCGCCGACGCCGAGCGATTCGTCGACCGCGACGACGAGCTCGACCGACTCCAGCTCCTCGATCTGGGCGAGCTTCTTTTCGACGTAGTCGGGCGTCCAGAACCCCATGATCTCGAAGAAGACACGGAAATCACGGGGAGACGTCGTCCCTGCTTCCGTGTCACCAGTCGCATCGGCGGGAACCCCATGCTGCCACTCGAAGGCGAAGTCGGGGATCATCACTCGCGCGCCGGTTTCAAGCGGTTCGGGCTCGCGGGTGAGCTCCCAGTCGAGATCGAGCGCCTCGAACCGCGTGGCGAAGTCGGCCTCAACCCGGCTGTCGTAGTCGACTTCGATCACCGGCTTGGTTCCCGACGGCTGGAGATCTGCCTGTGTGAGTCGGAGTTCGCGCTCGGTGCCGCGGTCGTCGATCGTCGCCGCGAGCTCCCACTCGCCCGCTTTCGTGACGCTCCTGAGCAGTCGGGCAAATCGTGTGCCGTACCGTCTGGTCCGACGAAAGAGGCTGTCGGGACCCGTTACGCGGACCTCGCGTTCGGAGAGCGCCGTTCCTGACTCGCCTGTCTTCCGGATCTCGTAGAGCAGTCGCAGCCGCTTGACCGCCGAGACGAGCGCCTTCGGGTCGGCACTCCGCACGCGCAGCTCGGTCGCGTCGAACAGAGCTGTCTGCGCCAGCGAGAGGTCATATTGGGCGCAGAGCTCCTCGGGGTCCCAGGGAACGTCGAGGTCGACGAGAATCTGCCGCTCGTCGAGATCGGCGTACAGCGAATCCGCGACCGTCTCCGACGTGGCATCGAGCCCGTCTGCGGCCCGCGACAGCGCGCGTTCGCGGTCGTCTTCGGTCACGACGCCGACGGATTCGGCGGCCGCGAACGCCGTGCTGCGGGCACGCTTGGGGGCCAGCTCGCTGCGCGTCTCGAAGGTCGCCTCGCGTTCCAGGAGCTTGGCGAACCCGCGAACGAGTTTGAAATCGTCGGCCTCCCCTTCGAGTTCCGCGAGTGCGTCGTCGAGACCGGCGCGCGACCGGCCGACGTGACCCTGATAGACCCCGATGACCCGTGCCGCGAGCGGGCGATCTTCCCTGCCTGTGAACTGCGGGTGGTAGCCACCACCCGCCCGCGACACTCGGAGGAGGTCCTTCGTGAGCACAGAACTGTTCGAACCGCGACGGCCAAAACGCCCTCGTCCTCATACTGTCTGACGGAGTACGTAAAGGCCGGTTCGTGGCAATCCACAGTATTGCCAACGTTCCGGTTCGCGGGTTTCCGATTGGTTCCGTCCGACAGTATCAATGTCGGCGCTCGGCGACGCGCTCCTCGGCGGTCGCTTCGGTGACGACCTCGTAGAGCAGCGCCCGCCCGCCGTCTTCTGTGGGGCGTAACACCCGGCCGAGGCGCTGTGTGAACTCCCGTTCGGAACCGCTGCCCGAGAGGACGACCGCGACGTTCGCGTCCGGAACGTCCACACCCTCGTCCAGAACGTTCGCCGTGACGACCCGTGAGTAGCTCCCGTTCCGGAACTTTTCGAGGATCTCGCGGCGCTCGTTCGCCCCTGTCTGGTGGGTGATCGCCGGCAGGAGGAACCGCTCGGAGAGACGATAGACGAGATCGTTGTGCGCGGTGAAGACGATGATTCGATCATCCTGATGGCGATCGAGCAGGTCGGCGAGAGTTGCGACCTTGGCGTCGGCGTTCATCATCACCTCGCGAGCGCGCTGGTTCGCCAGCAGCGCCTCGCGCGCCGCCGGATCTGAGCCTGAGCGCATGACGAGTTTCCGGTAGTCGCTGCCACTTCGCATGTCGAGGTTCGACCGCGCGAGATAGTTCGTGAACGTCTCGCGATGCTCGTCGTACTCCGCCCGTTCCTCGTCGGAGAGCGCGACGTCGAGGCGCTTGATGTCGTAGGCCGCGAGATGATCGCCGGCGAGCTCGTCGGGCGCGATGCGGTGGACGAGCGGGCCACAGAGCTCTTCGATGACCTCGTGTGCGTCGTCGGGTCGCTCGAAGGTCGCCGTCAGGCCCAATCTGGCGGGTGCGGCGAGCAGGCGGGCGATGTCGCGATAGCCCGCGCCGCCGAGGTGGTGGACTTCGTCGAAGACGACGAGTCCGAACCGGTCGCCGATGTCCTCGGCACGCAGGTACGCCGAATCGTAGGTCGCGACAGTGAGCGCCTCGACACGCTGCTCGCCACCTCCGAGCTGGCCGATCGGCACCCCGAACTCGGTTTCGAGCTCGCGCCGCCACTGCTCCAGGAGATCGATCGTGGGGACGACGACCAGCGCCGCGGTCCCCAGCTCCTCGATGGCTTCGATGCCGATGACTGTCTTGCCGCTGCCCGTGGGGAGTTCGAGCACTCCCCGATGGTCGTTCGTGCGCCACGCCTCGAGCGCCGTTCGCTGGTACTCCCGGAGTTCGTAGGCCGAGGAGACGTCGAGCGCTGGCGCGGCGAGAACGCGGTCGTCGTAGTCGATACCGCGATCGTCGAGCGCCGCGACGAGCGCCGCGTAGCGCACGGCGGGCGCACGACCGGTCTTCGATCGCGGATCGCGGTCGATGGGGAGATCGAGATCGGCACCGCCCGCGACGCGGATGGTGCCGTCCTCGAAGCTGAGCGTGACGTCCGCCACGGCCGCCGTACGGGTGCGCGTCGTTAATCGCTGTCCATCCGCTCGCCGCTGCGCAGCGGCTTTCTGAATCCTTTTGTCCGTGTGTCGACTCGGTTCGAGCATGAGCGACAACGACGTCGGGGTCGACGAGTCGGCCGCCGAAGCGCCAGTGGACGAGGAGGACGCGGGCACCGACGGCGTGAGCGAGGACGAAGAGGGGTTCGAGAGCCTCGAAGCGCGCATCGCAGAGGCGACGACCGACGAGCTCGCGGCGGAGGTACGCACACTGCGCGAGCGCGCCGCGACCGCCGAGCGGCGCATCGAGGAACAGGACGCGGCAATCGACGAGCTCGAATCGAAACTGAAGCGCAAACAGGCGGACTTCCAGAACTACAAGCAGCGCACCGAGCGCCAGCAGGAAGAACTACGCGAGCGCGCCACCGAGGATCTCGTCGAGCGCCTGCTCGACGTCCGCGACAACCTCTCACGGGCGCTCTCGCAGGACGCAGACGCGGACATCCGCCCGGGCGTCGAGAGCACGCTGGAGGAGTTCGACCGAATTCTCGACGAGGAGAACGTCACGGCGATCGAACCCGACGCGGGCGACGCGGTCGATCCGCAGCGCCACGAGGTCATGCTGCGCGTCGACAGCGAGCAGCCCGAAGACACGATCGCCGAACTCTACCGCCCAGGCTACGAGATGGGTGAGAAGGTGCTCCGCCCGGCACAGATCACCGTCAGCGAGTAGCGTTTTTTCGCACTCGACTCGGCGACGCGGTGATGTCGACGCCGGGGCTGTAATAACAGACCGGCTCCCCGGGTGGGTCGGCGAAGCCGTTCGCGCGAAAGAGCGTGTTCTCCTCGATCGTCACGTCGGCGGGATACAGCGGCCAGGGATCGTGGTTCACGTTCGAGTAGCGAACGCTCCCGTCCGGCGCTTCGGTGTAGAACCGGTAGCGTTCGGTAAGAAACGTCGCCAGCGAGCCGGGAGTTAGATCGAGTCGTTCGCTGGTGGGTTCGGGCTCGTAGCTCGCCCGGAACCCGACGGGTCTGGCTCCTGGATGGAGGCGTCGGCTCTCGAAGCGGTTGCGGCTGTTCCCGTCGTGCTCGTGGCGCATGCGCGCGTAGTAGTACGGAAGATGATGGAAGAGGCGTGCGCCGATCACGCCGAGCAGCCCCTCGGCGTCGAGGCTGAAGAAGTAGACGCTGGGCGTGTCGTCGACGGTGACGTAGGTTCGTAGATTGAGCTCGGGGAGATCGATCCCGAGTCGGCTCGGCAGCCGACGCGGGCGAACGGCGGCGTTGGTGAACGGCACGACGGAGAGCCAGGCGCTGCCGTCGTGGCTATCGACGGCGAGCGCGTCGGGGAGGTGTGCCGAGACGACGTCGGGATCCACGGGCCAGTTGGCGAACAGGAGCTCCCGCCACTCCATCGCGAGCGCGACGACCATGCTCGATCGAGGGCGGCGAGCGGTTTGGCCCTTTCCGATCGATCCGACGAGCGGTCGTGTTGCGGTCCGATTTATACGCCGTGGGTCGGCAGTGGGGATGGCCCGAAAACCGCAGCAGGGGAGACCAGCGCGCGGTGGGATGAGTCGGCGTATCTAGCAACTTTTAACCGGCCCAAAGCGATAGTTGGGGGCAACAATGGCGAGCAACAAGATCCTCGGTATCGACCTCGGGACGACGAACTCGGCGTTCGCGGTGATGGAAGGCAGCGATCCTGAAATCATCGTCAACGGCGAGGGCGACCGCACCACACCCTCCGTGGTGGCGTTCACCGACGACGAGCGCCTCGTCGGCAAACCCGCGAAGAACCAGGCCATCCAGAACCCCGACCGAACTGTCGAATCGATCAAACGGTTCATCGGCGAGGACCACACCGTCGAGATCGACGGTGAGGACTACACGCCCGAGGAGATCTCGGCGCTCATCCTCGGCAAGATCAAGCGCGACGCTGAGGAGTATCTCGGCGACGAGATCGAGAAAGCCGTCATCACCGTCCCCGCTTACTTCTCCGACAGCCAGCGCCAGGCGACGAAGGACGCCGGCGAGATCGCCGGCTTCGACGTCGAGCGCATCATCAACGAGCCGACCGCGGCGTCGATGGCCTACGGGCTCGACGACGACTCCGACCAGACTGTGATGGTCTACGATCTCGGTGGGGGGACCTTCGACGTCTCGGTGCTCGATCTCGGTGGGGGCGTCTACGAGGTCGTCGCCACCAACGGCGACAACGACCTCGGTGGCGACGACTGGGACGAGGCCATCATCGACCACCTCGCCGAGGAGTTCGAATCCGAACACGGCTTCGACCTCCGCGAGGACCGCCAGGCGCTCCAGCGGCTGAAGGACGCCGCCGAGGAGGCCAAAATCGAGCTCTCCAACCGGAAGGAGACGACGATCAACCTCCCGTTCATCACGGCGACGGATTCGGGCCCGGTCCATCTGGAGGAGAAACTCACCCGTGCGACGTTCGAATCGCTTACCTCCGACCTGATCGACAGAACTGTGGACCCGACCCAGCAGGCGCTCGACGACGCGGACTACGACGCCGACGACATCGACGAGGTGATCCTCGTCGGCGGGTCGACGCGAATGCCCCAGGTCCAGGAACAGGTTTCGGAGATCGTCGGTCAGGACCCCCAGAAGAACGTCAACCCCGACGAAGCCGTCGCCCTCGGCGCGGCCATCCAGGGTGGCGTGCTCGCGGGCGACGTCGACGACATCGTGCTGCTCGACGTGACGCCGCTCTCGCTGGGGATCGAGGTCAAGGGTGGCCTCTTCGAGCGCCTCATCGACAAAAACACGACGATCCCGACCGAGGAGTCGAAGGTGTTCACGACCGCGGCCGCGAACCAGACTCAGGTTCAGGTGCGCGTGTTCCAGGGCGAGCGCGAGATCGCCGACGAGAACGAACTCCTCGGCGAGTTCCAGCTCTCTGGCATCCCGCCCGCGCCCGCCGGAACGCCCCAGATCGAGGTGACGTTCAACATCGACGAGAACGGCATCGTCAACGTCGAGGCCCACGACCAGGGCTCGGGCAACTCCGAGGAGATCACCATCGAGGGCGGTGCGGGGCTCTCGGACGACGAGATCGACCGGATGCAAGAGGAAGCCGAGGAGTACGCCGAGGAGGACGAGCAGCGCCGCGAGCGCATCGAGGCGCGCAACGAGGCCGAGAGCTCGGTCCAGCGCGCGAACACGCTCCTCGAAGAGAACGAGGAAGAAGTCGAGGACGACCTCCGGACGGACATCGAGGACGCCATCGAGGACGTCGAGGAAGTCTTGGAGGACGAGGACGCGACGACCGAGGAGCTCCAAGACGCCACCGAGGAGCTCTCGACGGAGCTTCAGGAGATCGGCAAGCAGATGTACCAACAGCAGGAGGCCGCCCAGCAGGCCGCTGGCGGTGCGGGCGGCGCTGGCGGTGCGGGTGCAGCAGGTGCCGGCCCCGGCGGGATGGGCGACATGGGCGGTGCTGGCGGCGACGGTGACGACGAGGAGTACGTCGACGCCGACTTCGAGGACGTCGACATCGACGACGAGGACGACGAGTCGTCGGCCTAAGCCAGTCTCGCCGTTCGTTCGAACAGGAATCACCGGTCACAAACCGACATACCAACACACCCTTACCGCCCTGCATCGTACGGATGCGGGATGGCCACCATTCGCCAACTCGTTATCGACGTTCTCAAGCCCCACGAGCCGACCATGCTTGCGGTCGCCGACGAGATCGCCGATCTGGACGGTATCGATGGCGTCAACGCCGTGCTCCTGGAGATGGACGAGGAGGTCCGTAACATCAAGTTCACCATCGAGGGCGAGGACATCGATTTCGAGACGGTAAGTGCGACAGTCGAGGACACCGGCGCACGGATTCACTCGATCGATCAGGTCGCCTGCGGCGAGTACATCGTCGAAGACGTCCCGACGGCACAGGACTGATGGCCGACGACGAGACGTCGTTGACCGACCGGGTCGACACCGATATGGTGGGCCCGATCGCCCGCCGCTATTTCGTTTCGAACGGGTTCGACGGCGCGCTCACCGGCGTCGGCGTCACCGTCGGGGCGTATCTCTCGGGCATCTCCGACGGGCTCACGGTGATCAGCCTCGGTCTCGCCGCGGCCGTCGGTCTCACCACCTCCGGGGTGTGGAGCGTCTGGGAGATCGAGCGTGCGGAGATGCGCGCCGAGATCCAGGAGACCGAGGAGGCGATGCTCGCCGACCTGAGCGACACGCGCATCGAGCGCGACAAGATGAGCAATCAGGTCGTCAACGCGCTCATGAGCGGGCTCGGCCCGCTGCTCGGGCTCATCGTCCCGCTCGTGCCGTTCCTGTTCGAGGGCACGGTCTTCTCGCTGTTGCAGGCGACGCTCGTCTCCGTCGCGATGGCCGTTGGCATCCTCTTCACGTTTGGGGCATATATGGCCTCTATCTCCCGCCAGCGCTGGTATGTCGCCGGCATTCGCATGGGGCTCGCTGGCGTCGTCGTCGCCGTTCTCAACGTCTTCCTCCCCGGCTGACCCGGGATCCTATTCGACGAGATCGCGGTAGAGCCGCCCGAACGCCTGCCGGCGCAGGGTCTCGACGGCTGCGCGTTCCTCGTTGGCGAACGTCGCTGCGACGGCCTGTTCGGAAAAGGGGACGGTGTGCCAGGCGATTCGGGGAACGTTCTCGTTACCGATGACGTGGGTCTCGTACTCGGAATGCTCCGCCCGCCAGTCGTCGAACGCCTCGCGCTGGCCGACCGAGACCTCGAGTTCCGAAGCGAACAGCGCGTTGCGCGCCCGCTCGACGACCGTGCTCGTCACGCGCTCGTCGTACTCCGGCTTGTCGAACTCCATCGCGGTCGCGACCTCCCGAACGACGGTCTGGGCCGTCGGGCCGAGCGCCTCGTAGCGCTCGCGGGCGGCCTCCTCGGTGCTCGGCGCGAACCGTCCAACCGTGTGCATACGAGCGGTTCGCCCGGCGGACGGTTACTCGTTTTCGTCCGCGTCGCCACCATTGTCGCCGCTCTCGTCGCTCGCTGCAGTTCCGTCGCCCATCTCGCTCTCGTCGCCTGTGTCCTCGGTCATCGCGCGCGCCTGTTCGACCGCGGCGGCGGTCTCGGCGTCGAGGCTCCCTTCATTCGACGGCCCGCGCGTCGGTCGCTCGTCGAAGAGCTCGCCCGGCCGTGGCTCGTCGCCGTGGTGATGGTCGTGACCGGTCGTGTCCTCGAAGACCTGGGGGAACTCGACCTCGGCAGCGCCCTCCTCGACTCGCTCGGCGAGTTCGTCCTCGCCGGACTGCTCCCAGCCCGGTGCGTGCTCGTCGAGCCACGACTCGTGGTCGTCGTCGCCGAGCAGCGCGGTGAACGCGAGGTGGTTGGCGAGGTGGCGCGCGTCGGCCTGCGGCGTCTCACAGACGGGACAGGCATAGCCCATATCGGTTCTTGGCCCTCGACGCGCTTCTATCCCGCGCTCATTCGTCGGCCGCGAGCGGTTCGGTACACCACTGGCAGAACTCGAGATCGGCGTCGGTCTCGCGCCCGCAGTTCGGGCAACGCTGCTTGCCGTCGGCAGCGGTCGATTGCTCGGTTCGGGAGCCCTGGGCGATGCGGTAGGCGTCGACCGTGTTGAGCACGAAGAGGACGAAGATCGCGATCTCGGCCTCCATCGGGAGCGCCTCGCTCGCCTGCATCACCGCGTCGAGGCTGAACCCCGCCCCGTTCTCGGGGATCGCCGAGGCCGGCAGCGCGATCGCGACGGTCGCGAACGTCAGCCCGAACCAGGTGAGGGCACGCAGCCACTCGCGCAGGTAGAGGTGGCCGAGTCCCGGGTAGAGAAGCGCCAGCGCGGCGGCGAGCAGCGGGCGTTTCCCCGAACGATGTCCGTTCATCGCCCCCACGTAGCTCGTGGGGGTTCCTGAACGTTCGGGTCCACGACGCCGCCCGGATCGGAGTGCGTTTAGTCGCCGGCGCGGTAACACCGGCATGGCGTGGGTGAGCCTGTTCTCCGGCGGGAAGGACTCCGCGTGGGCGCTCCATCGCGCGCTCGACGACGGACTGCCGGTCGAGCGACTCGTCACCGTCCATCCCGACGAGGATTCCTTTCTCTACCACGTCCCGGCGACCGAGCTCGCTGGACTGGCCGCCGAGAGCATCGGCATCGAGCTGCTCGAAGTCGAATCGGGCGGCCACGAGGGGACTGATTCCAGCGCGCGCGGCGATGCCGAGCTCGAACCGCTCGAATGCGCGCTCCGCGAGCTCGACGCCGACATGGACGACGGACTCACGGGCGTGGTTGCCGGTGCGATTGAAAGCGAGTTCCAGACCAGCCGGATCGAGGCGATGTGCGAACGCCTCGACATCGAGCTGTTCGCCCCGCTCTGGCAGCGCGATCCCCGAGCGCTCGCCGACGCGATGCTCGCTACCGGTTTCGAGATCCGTGTGATCGCCGTGGCGGCCGCCGGGCTCGACGAGTCCTGGCTCGGGCGCACGCTCGATGCCGAGGCCTTCGACGAACTCGAAGCCATCGGCGACGACTACGGCGTTCACCTCCTCGGCGAGGGTGGCGGGTTCGAGACGCTCGTGACTGACAGTCCGCAGATGGAGCGGCCGCTGAAGCTCGAGTACGAGACCGAATGGGACGGCGTTCGCGGCCAGTTGCAGGTTACCGATGCGTGGCTCGGCGACTCCTGAGGCTTATTCGTCGCTGTCGAGCAGCGCGGGCTTGCCGACCGGCAGCGACCCGAACAGTGCGTAGTGGACGGCGAACGAGACGGTGATCAGCAGTGCGATACCCGTGACGAGTTTCGTCGAACGCGATGCCATACCCGCGCGAGGGCGGCGGTGCAAAAGAGAGCTGCGGTCGGTCGCGGGTGCCCGCGAGCTCAGTCGCCGTCGGGCAGTTTCGTGTGTGTGCCGACGAGCGCGCCCGTGAGCTCGGTGCCGGCGACGTCGACCTCCTCGTCGAGGATCGAATCCCGCACCGTACAGTCCTCGACGGTTGCGTTCGGGAAGACGACCGAGCGCTCGACCGTCGAGTTCCGCACGACCGCGCCGTCCATGACGTGGACGCCGCTGCCGATCTCGCTGTTCTCGACGGTGGCGTCGGCGTCGATCGCGGCGTCGCCGTCGAGCGCCCACGCGACGGTTTCGAGGTAGCTCTCGGGCGTGCCGATGTCGAACCACGCGCCGTCGAATGTGTAGGCGTAGACCGCGCGGGTGGCTTGCAGCCACTGGACGAACCAGCCCGGCTCGTCGGGATTGTTGTCGCCAGCGAGATATTCGTCGAAGGCGAGCGCCTCGGCGGGGAAGGCGTAGCAGGCGATCGAGACGAGGGTGCTGTTCGGTTCGTCGGGCTTCTCCTGGAAGTCCACCACCCGATCGCCGTCGAGCTCGACCAGCCCGTAGGAACTCGCGCGCTCCTTCGAGCCGACGTCGTAGGCCGCGATCGTCGGCGCGCCCCGGGACTCGAACTCGTCGACGAAGTCGCTGAGCGGGAAGCTGATGAGATTGTCGCCGGCGATCACCAGCAGGTCGTCGTCGATCCCCTCGCGCTCGACGAGCTGGGCGAGCGCGCCGACGACGCCGAACTTCTCGTCCTCGTCGCTGGTCTCCTCGACGCTGAGGCGTGGCTTCGTGAACTCGCTCTCCGCGATGTGGCGCTCGAACTCCGGGGCGAAGCGCTCGTTCGTGCTCACGTAGACGTCCTCGATACGGTCGTCGGTCTCCAGTTCGTCGAAGATCCGGTCGATCACGTCAGCCCCGCCAACCGGCAGGAACATCTTCGGCCGGTGTTTCGTAATCGGCCAGAGACGTGTCGCGTAGCCTCCGGCGAGTACGATTGCATCCATGCAAATTCGCTCTCGGCGGCCGGATAAGTCCCTTTCCATTGCCCACTCCGGTGACGGTCGCCACCATCCGATGAGGACGGCCCTCAGACCGGTTCCGGAGTGCTCGGGAAGCGCGACTCGACGATGGCGAACGCGAGCGTGCTGACGAGCCCCAACAGCGTGCCGGCGGTGAGCGCGACCGCCATGTAGGTCAGTCCCACCTCGCCGAGGAGGAACGCGCTGACGGCGTAGAGCACGGCCGCGATGGCGAGCACGTAGAAGGGGGCGTTGAGATACCGCCAGCGAAAGCGCTCGGCGAGATAGGTGTCGGTGATGCGGCCGACGCTGCTGGTGATGCCCGCGGCCGCGAACCAGGGCGTCGCGCCGACGATGAAGGCGGCGATCGCCTCGACGAGGCTGAGCGCTGCCACGGCGCTGTGAGCGTCGAACGTCGTCATCCCGCGGACGCCGCCGATGGCGAGCAGCGCCGCCGCAACCACCGTCGTGATGAGCATCACTCGGCCGGCGTAGAGCCCGCGCCGCGCCCGCGCGACCGCCTCGTCGATGGCACGTTCGAGACCGAGACCGCGAAAGAGAACGTAGAGCCCGAGCAGCGCCGAGATGAAGCCGAACACCGCCGCGCCGGGCACGCCGAGCTGACTGGCGATCTCGGCAAGCGGGTAGATGAGCAGGAGAATGCCGAGCGGAACGAGGATCGTGCCTCTCGTCTCGGGATCGTCGAGCACCTGCTTCATCGTGTAGTACATCGACTCCAGGTTCTGGGCCTGCCGGACGACGACCCGCTGGACGCCGTCGATCGGGAGCCGTGAGCGGATCACCGGGATCACCGACTCGTCCTGTGCGCCGTCGGTGACCACCAGTGCGTGAACGTCCTCGCCGGTGGTCAGCCCCGCGAGGATGTGGTCGATCTCCTCGCCGACCTTCCTGTTGGCCGCAACGCCGCCGCTCTCGACGCCGGTGACGGCCGCGACCGCGACCTGCTCGTCGGTGATGTCGTCGTGGATGTGCAACCCCTCGAAGAGTACGTTCGAGTCGGAGTCCTCCGGATCGGCCGTGGCGAGCGAAACGGCGGCGCTCTCGACCGCTTCCCGACCCACGACGGGCGTCTCGACGCCGGCCTTTCGCCCGAGGTCGTCGTCGAGGTCGATACACAGCACCAGCAGCATACGGCCGGCTACGCGACCCGCCGTTAACTGCTTTCGGTGCTGGCCGCTACGCACCTAATACGTCCTAACCCACACAGGAGTTTTAGTACATGTTCTATCATTACATTTATTGGGGCCGGCCGGATCAGTGGTTCGTGTCGAACGATGGCGCACTCGTCGCCGTCGTTCGCAGGACAACAGATGTACACGGATATCGAGAACACCGGCGCGCCGATGGTGCCCGAGATCAGCCGCAACGACTCTGACGACCGAACCGACGCGCGACGCTTCCGCGAGGAGATGGTGTTGAGCCACCGACTGCCCGATCGATATCGGGAGTAGCAGTCGTCCCGGGCGCTGTCTCGCTCGAACACTGAGGACGGCCGATCCAAGCCGTACGCCTTTTCAGGACTGCGCCCCCAGTCGTTTCAACGAATGATCTCGAAGGGCTGTGAACAGTGTGCCAAGGGCGGGAAGATGGTGCTGTTCGTCTACGGCTACTGCGACCAGCGCGACTGCTTTTACTGTCCGCTCGGCGAGAACCGGAAGAACGTCACCGACGTCTACGCCAACGAGCGCCTCGTCGAGGACGACAGCGACGTGATCGAGGAGGCCCACCGGATGGAGGCGCTCGGGACCTCGATCACCGGTGGCGAGCCCCAGGAGGCGATGGCCAAGACCTGCCGCTATCTTTCGATGCTCAAAGACGAGTTCGGCGAAGATCACCACACCCATCTCTACACGGGTATCACCGGTGGACGCGAGAACATGCGCCGGCTCTCCGAGGCCGGATTGGATGAGATCCGTTTCCATCCGCCCTACGAACTGTGGGGCGACATGCACGGCACCGAATGGGAGGAGATCCTCTATATCGCCCGCGAAGAGGGTCTGACGCCAGCGTTCGAGATCCCCGGCATCCGGGCCGAGGAGGAGTTCATCGAGTTCCTCGACGAGGGCGCGGCCGACTTCTGCAACATCAACGAATTCGAGATGAGCGACGGCAACTACGAACGGATGCAGGAGCAGGGCTTCGAGCGCCGCGAGGGCCACATGAGCGCCGTCGAGGGTTCCCACGACATCCTCGACGCGATGGGCGATCACGAGAAGGTCTACTTCTGTACGAGCGTGTTCAAGGACGCCGCCCAGCACCGCAATCGTCTGAAGCGGATGGCGAAGGTCATCAGGCGCGAGTTCGACGAAGTGACCGACGACGGCACTCTCGTCTACGGCAAGGCCTGGGAGAGCGGCGACCGACTGGCGGAGCTCGGCGTCCCTGAGGAGTTCTACAGCCAGAAATCCGAACACGTCGAACTCGCCTGGTGGCTCCTCGAAGAGATGATCGACGAGGGCGACGTGAACAGGGGCGAGATCGTCGAGCAGTACCCGACCGCCGACGGCACCGTGGTCGAGCGAACGCCGCTGGCCTGATTCTCACGTCGGTTTTTGCGACCGTGAGTCGCCGACGGAACGGAATCGTGGTCGTATCACCACGTTCATACGGCGTTCTCCCCCATTCCAGATCGAATGGAGGCGTCGTTCGAATCGCTCAGAAATCGTGTGCGACGGACGGCGCAAGTGCTGCGCGGCGACGGGCGTGGCTGGACGCTCGCGGTCGTGGCCGCCGGCTGGCTGACGGTGCTCGGCGGGCGCTATCTCTTTCCGGCGATCCTCCCGCAGGTCAAGGAGTTCTTCGCCGTCTCGAACGCGACGGCGGGCGTGGCGGTCACGACCGTCTGGGCGGCCTACGCGCTGATGCAGTTCCCGGCCGGCATGCTAACCGATCGCTTCGGCGAGCGCGCGCTGCTCGGGACGAGCCTCGCGGTCTCGGCGGGTGCGGTCGTCGCGGTGAGCCTCGCGCCGACGTTCGTGCTGTTTCTCGGCGGCTGTGCGCTGTTCGGCCTCGGGACTGGACTGTACGGCCCGGCGCGCGGCACCGCCCTCTCGGCAACGTTCGGCGAGCACGACGGCACCGCCATCGGCCTCACGCTCGCGGCGGGCAGCGTCGGTTCGGCGCTGTTGCCGTTCGCCGCCAGCGTGCTCGTCGGTCCGCTGGGCTGGCAGACGACCGTCGTGTTGCTCGCGATTCCCTACCTCGCCGTTGCGGTCGCCATCCGACGGGTGCTTTCACGACGTACGCCGACCGCCAGCCCGTCGGGTCGTCCCTCGATTCGCGGGCTGCTGCGCGCGCTCTGGACCGCCGTCTCGCGGCGCACGGTGACGGCGGTGAGCGCTGCCACGCTCTCGCTGTTCGTGATGCAGGGATTGACCTCCTTTTTACCAACATACTTCATCGCGGTCAAGGGGTTCTCCCAGGAGCGCGCCGCCGCCCTGTTCGCGCTTTTCTTCGTCGGCGGGGCGCTCGCCCAGTCGGTCGCCGGCAACGCCGCCGACTACTACGGCGATCGCACGGTGTTGCTCGCGACCGCCGGCTTCGGCGTCCTCCCGCTGCTCGCGCTGCCGTTCGTCGATGGACTCGTCCCGGTTGCACTATTGACGGTCCTGCTCGGTTCGCGGCTCGCGATCAATCCCGTGAGCAACGCCTACATCATCGCCGTCGTCCCGAACGCGGTCCAAGGCACCGCATGGGGCTTCTTCCGGACGACGTTCTTCCTGATCGCTGCGACCGGCTCAACTGTAGTCGGACTCTTCTTCGATGCCGGACTCGCCGACGAGTCGTTCGTCGTGCTGGCTGCGCTCACGGCACTCGCGGTCGTCTGTTACGTCTTCCTTCCGGCACGAACGCGCGCGTAGAGGAATCGAGCGTGTGAGAAATCGACCGTTCAGACGCCGCGACCCTGCAGTTTCTCTTCTTCTGGCAGGTCGGCGTTCGCGTCGCCTTTCATGCCCGAACCGGCGTTCGTCGCGATGGCCGCGAGCCTCTCGGGATCGTCCCAGCTGTTGGTCGCCTCGACGATCGCCTCGCCCATCGCTTCGGGGTTCTCGGCACCGAAGATGCCCGAACCGACGAAGATCCCGTCACAGTCGTGGTGCATCATGAGCGCGGCGTCGGCGGGCGTCGCGATGCCGCCGGCGGCGAAGTTCACGACCGGGAGGCGGCCGGCGTCGGCGGTCTCGTGGACCAGTTCGGCGGGGGCCTCGATCTCACGGGCGTAGGCCTCGCGCTCCTCGTGGGTCATCCCCTCCAGTTTGCGGATCGCGCCGCGGATGTTGCGCTGGTGGAAGACGGCCTGGTTCACGTCTCCCGTCCCGGCTTCGCCCTTCGTCCGGATCATCGCCGCGCCCTCGCCGATCCTTCTGAGTGCCTCGCCGAGATTACGCGCGCCACAGACGAACGGCGCGGTGAACTCTCGCTTGTCGATGTGGTAGTCATCGTCGGCAGGCGTGAGGACTTCGCTCTCGTCGATCATGTCGACGCCCGTGGCTTCGAGGATCTGGGCCTCCTTGGTGTGGCCGATCCGTGATTTCCCCATCACCGGGATCGAGACCTCTTCGATGATCTCGGTGATGTCGGCGGGGTCGGCCATCCGTGCGACGCCGCCGCGCTTTCTGATGTCGGCCGGCACGGCTTCGAGCGCCATCACGGCGACTGCACCCGCGTTCTCAGCGATGCGGGCCTGTTCGGCGTTGACGACGTCCATGATGACTCCGCCCTGCTGCATCCGTGCGAACCCGCGTTTGACGAGTTCGGTACCCCGCTTCAGCTCCTCTAAATCGGTCTCGTCGGCCATGTCACGAGTTGAATCCCCACTCACTTAACGCCGTTCTTTGATCAACTCTCACTGATGGTGGCGTTGATGGCTGAATAACTAGCTCGATCCTTGAAACTCAATTTATAATCAATTAAGGGAGTGATAGTCGAACGAACGCCGAACGTTTTCCCTTATTGTCATCGTACACGTCCCCCCACTCTCCCTCGTCAACCGATCAGCACCGTTTTGTCGCGGCCGGTCGATTCTTGGCCAATGGCCGAACGACGGGTTGGCCCACTCCGTCGCTTGCTCGATGGGGCGGTGCCCGACCGCGAGGCGCTGCCGCGGTACGTCGCGCCGGTGCCGAAAGCGATCGAGGATCTGGGGCTGCGGCTCGGCTGGCTCGTCGTCGCGATCAACCTCGCGGGCACGGCCTTCGGCTTCTGGTACTACCGCTTTCAGTTCGGTCTCGAACCCGCTCTTGCGTGGCCGTTCGTCCCCGATAGCCCGGTGGCGACGCTGTTCATCGCGCTGTCGATCGCGAGCTGGAAACTCGGCCACTCTCGAGAGTGGCTCGACGCGCTCGCCTTCTTCGGCTGCCTCAAACTCGGGCTCTGGACCCCCTACACGCTGCTCGTCTTCCAGGATGCGTTCCTCGCGAGCACCCCGCTGTGGCTCTACGTCTTCCTCTTTTTCAGCCATCTCGCGATGGCGCTCGAAGGGTTCGTGATCCACCGCTACTCCGACTTTCCCGTGTGGGCGGTCGCCGTTGCGCTCGCGTGGTACGGACTGAACGACCTCGTCGACTACTTCGTCCCCGTCGTCGGCACGTACCACCACACGACTCTCCCCGTCCAGCCGATCGTCGACGGCGTCATCGAGCACGTCGTGCCCGCCCACCAGTACGTCGCGGCGGGTGCGCTCGCGCTGACGCTGCTCGCGACCTTCCTCGCGCTGGCGACGCGGGTGAAGAAGCTCGAAGCACGGGCTTGAGTTCGTCGTCGCCGCTGGCGAGCACTCGGCCCGAGGTGGAGTTAAATAGTCGGTGGGCGTACCGCGGGCATGCTCTACGACCGGGTCGCCGATCTCGATCTCACCATCGACGACTACGAACTGGCCCAGCGCGAACGGGACACGTCGAGCGGCTTCACCCGCACGACGACCGTCGTCTCGCTGCACGGCGACGGCGAGACCGGGCAGGGCGAGGACGTCATCTACGACAATGAAGCCCACTACGCGCTCCGCGACTCGACGGCGACGTTCCCCGTCGCGGGCGAGTACACGCTCGATTCGTTCTCCGAGCAGCTGGCCAGGATCGATCTTTTCCCCGATAACGAGCCCGACCAGCCGACCGCCCGCGACTACCGGCGGTGGGCGTTCGAGAGTGCAGCGCTCGATCTCGCGCTGAAACAGGCCGGGACGACCCTCGCCGAGCGCCTCGATCGCTCGTACGATCCCGTCCGGTTCGTCGTGAGCACGCGGTTGGCGGAGCCACCGACCGGCGAGCGCGTCGACGACTGGCTCGACCGGAACCCGGCGCTCGAGTTCAAGCTCGATCCCACGTCGGACTGGTCGACCGAACTCGTCGAACGGCTGGCGGCGACCGATGCCGTTCGGATTCTCGATCTCAAGGGCCAGTACCACGGAACGATGGTCGACCAGCCGCCCGATCCCGATCTCTACAAGCGGATCATCCAGGGGTTTCCCGAGGCACTTGTCGAGGATCCGGCGCTGACCGACGAGACACGGGAGCTGTTCGCGGGTCACGAGTCACGCGTGACGTGGGACTACCCGATCCAGGGCGTCGACACGATCGAGGACCTCCCGTGGGAACCGGACTGGCTCAACATCAAACCCTCGCGGTTCGGCTCGGTGGAGTCCGTACTCGACACGATCGACTACTGTCGAGAGAACGACATCCGGATGTACGGCGGCGGCCAGTTCGAACTCGATGTCGGCCGCGAGCATATCCACGCGCTCGCGTCACTGTTCTATCCGGACGGGCCGAACGATGTCGCCCCGCGGGCGTACAACGATCCCGACCCGAGCGGCGACCTGCCGACGAGCCTGCTCACCCCGCCGGCGTCGCCGCACGGGCTGAAGTGGGTCTGACGACGATAGCCGACTCGCAGTCCCTCGATTTTCCTCTTCTCTCATCCTCGGATTCGATTCTCGTCCCGCTCACGTCTCCCTGTCCGCATGCGAGCGTACCCAGAGCTCGCCGATGCGCGAGAGGCGCGTCCGGTGGGACTTCCCGTGGGCGTCCTGCTCGACGTAGCCCTTGCCGCCAGGCCCCAGCCGATCGACGTTGTAGATGACCTTCGAGCGGAAGCTGTCGGTGTACTCCTCGCTCAGCTCGCGCGCGAGCGCCTGGGCGAGCTCCGAGACGCTCTCGAAGGGGCCGTCCTCGCCGAGTTTGAACAGGATGAGCTCCTCGAACGGTTTGACGTTCGAGAACGACGCTACGGGGATCTCGAGGATGTGTTCGCCGTCGATCGCCTTCGCGCCGATCGTCGTCCCGCGCTCGTCGAACTCCGCAAGCAGGTCCCGCGCGCTGTGGAGGCGTTCGTCGATGCGCTCGTCGTCATCGTCGAGATCGGCCAGCAAGTCGATCTGCTGGCGGAGCTCCTCGGCAAGTTCGGTTTCGAGGTATTTCTCGGGGATCGTGTAGTAGGTGTGGATCCGATCCCTGTCCTCGCTCCGTTCGACGCCGATCGAGTGGGCAGCGGTGGCGAAGGCGAAGCTCACGGTTCGGGGCATCGCGCTGACGTTCGCCCAGACCCCGTGGCCGGCGTCGAGCTCGTCGTTGATGAGCGCGTAGGCCTGTTCGAAGGCCCCGTCGTAGTCGTAGACGTCCTCGACGACGAACCGCTCGGTCTCCGCGCCGAGCAGGTTCGTGAAGTCCTGTTCGAGCTTCGCCGCGAGCTTGCGCGAGTATTCGACGTTCGCCTCGCTCCCGACCGCGCCTTCGAGGAGGATCACCCTGTCGACGTCGCGTTTGTCCCGAACGAGCGGCGCGATGAGCCGGTCGTAATCGAAGCCGACCGGCACGATGTGGGTCTGCATACCCGTTCTATCGGTGAACCACGAATAAGGGTTGTCGAGTCGGATCGCCATCCGCTACCCGTTTCGACTCAGTAGACGCGCGTGCCGTTTTCGACCGGCTGCTCCGGTTGGAGGTGGACCACGCCCTCGTCGCCGTCGACGCCGGTCACGAGACACTGGCTCTCGAAGCCCGCGATCGAGACCGTGCCGACGTTCACGACCGCGACCACCTGCCGGCCGAGCAGTTCCTCGTGCTCGTACATCGTCAACCCGGCGGCCGATCGGAGTGTCTCGTCGCCGAACTCCACTTCGAGTTTGTAGACGTCCTTTCTAGCTTCGGGGAACGCCTCGACGGCGACGATCTCGCCGATGCGCATTTCGATGTCGTCGAGAAAGCGTTCAGGATCGATATCGGGTTCGTCGATGCCCATGTCATCGTTGGACGTGCAATATGCATCATTCCAGCGAAAGCGATGTGCGGCCGGCAGCCACGGGGCGGATGCGGTGCGGCCGCCGTGCGGGTGCGGCCGCGGTTTCCTGGCGGATGAAGGGCGAGGCGCGCGGAGCGCGCCGAGGGCTTCGGCGGTTGCGGTGCGTCGTAGGTGGCGTTGCTCTCCGCGCGAGTGGAGCGAGCGCGGTTCACCGCTCGCGCGGTTTGCGAGCGGGGATTTTTAGTCCAGGTTTTTGGACGGGGTTCGACTGAGCGGAGCGAAGGAGGACCCCGTGTAAAAAAGTGGGGTTTCAGTCATCGAGATGTTCACGAACGGCCGAGGCGAGCGCGTACTGCGTTTCCTGGGGAACGTCGTTCGTGCCGAGGGTTGCCGGTGTGTCGTCGGCGTCGAACGACGGGTCGAACAGCCGGAGCGCGCTGTTGATCGTCGCCCAGTCGTCGTCCTCGGCGGCGTCGCGCAGGCTCTTGGTGGGGGCGGCGAGCAGTTGACTCACGAGCGTGTCGGCGAGCGATTCGACGACGGCGTGCTGGTCGTCGGTCATCCCATCGGTGTCGAGCTTCGAGAGCGCCCGCGAGAGTTCGCGTTCCTTCATCCGTTCGGCGTTCTCGTACATCGCAGCGATGACGGCGTCGGCGCGCTGGCGCTTGTAGCGGGCGAGCAGATTGTCGAACTCGCGGTCGATCATCGCCTCGACGCGCTCGGCGGCCTCCTGTCGGCGCTCGCGCGTCGCCTCCGTGACGGATTCGAGCGCGTCGAGATCGTAGTGGGTAACGGTCGGGAGTTCGGCGGCGGCCTGTGTCGCGTCGCGCGGCTGGGCGATGTCGATGAGCAGGGTTTCGCCGGCGGATGCGAGCGCTTCGCGATCGAGCACGGGAACGGGGCTGCTCGTCGCCGAGACGACGACATCGGCGAGCGAGAGCGCCTCGGGGAGGTCGTCGAGGTCGAGCGCCGCGCCGTCGGCTTCGACCTGGTCGGCGACGTGAGCGGCCTTCTCCTCGGTGCGGTTGGCGACGAACAGGTGGTCAACCGAGCGGCCGAGCGACTGGGCGGCGAGCGTCCCCATCTCGCCCGCACCGACGACCAGCCCCGTGGCGTCGGCGAGCGTGCGCTCCTCGTCGGCGAGCCGTGCGGCGGCGCTGCCGAGCGAGACCACGCCCTCGTCGATGGCGGTCTCGGTGCGTGCGCGCTCGCCGACGTGGATGGCCTTCTGGATGCCTTCCTCGAACATCGAGCCGATCCCGCCGACCGCACGGGCGTTCGTGTAGGCGTCCTGCAACTGGCCGAGAATCTGGTCCTCGCCGAGTACGAGCGACTCCAGCCCGCAGGCGACTCGCATGAGATGGCGGAGGCTTTCCTCGTGGCCGAGCTCGCGGACGACCTCGTCGGGACTGTCGGCGACGATCGACGAAAGGCTCTCGCGGCCGTGATCGGGATCGTCAGCGACGACGTAGAGCTCCGCCCGATTACACGTCTGGAGCGAGAACGCCTCGCGAACGCCCTCGTGAGCGCACAGCGCTTCGACGGTCTCGCGCTCGTCGCGCGCACAGGCCGCTTCGATCTGCTCGACGCTCGCGCGCTGATGGGCGATGCTCACGCCGGAAATGATCCCCGTGGCGACAGTCATCGTTCGTTCATCCCCGAGAGCACGTCGCTGATCACCGATTGGGCCTCTTGCTCCGCGGTATGGGTTCCATCACCTAAAGCCTTCCAAACCCGATCGGAGCGCACGACCGCCCGGACGGCCGCCCGTCGCTGTTCGGCCGGCGTGTCCTCGCGCAACTGCTCGCGTAGCTCCCCCGTGAGCGTCGCCATCGCGCCCACACCGGCGAACTCCTCCTCGAAGCGCTCGCGCAGATATCGGCTGAGCGCCGGGCTCGTTCCACCGGTGGCGACCGCCATCAGGACGGGATCGTCGCGAACCGTCGCTGGCACGGTCACGTCAAGATGGCTCCGCTCGACGGCTCCGCCGCTCCGATCGGCACGATTGTGGAGGGTTCCGCGCTCGCGCGCGACCCGTGCCACGGCGTCGTTCACCGCCTCGTCGTCCGTCGCCGCGATCGCGAGCGCCGGGGCGATCCGCTCGAACCACTCAGGCACGTCGTCGGGCGACGGCGCGGCACGCACGCGTTCCGCATCGCCGAACTCGGCGTCGGTGAACGCCGGGCTCACCACCACGACCCGTGCCTCGCGCGCGAATCGGCGTGCCTTGCGCGCGCCGACCGGCCCGCCGCCGAAAATCAGTACTGCCTCCCCGCTGAAATCGTGCAGCAGCGGAATCATCCCCACCCACCTTTTTTACGCTCGGGTGCGCTGACGCGCACCGCTCGCGTAAAAAATCTGGACCAAAAAAACCGCTCACTCGCCGCTACGCGGCTCGCTCGCGGTCTGAGTGCTTCGACCGCACCGCACGCTGCTCGACGCTGGCTCACGTCTCGCTTTCCTCGGTGTTCGCCGCGGCGCGTTCGTCCATCCTGATGCCCGTCTTCTTCAGGATACGCGTCGAGAACAGCGTGTCCCAGTCCTCGTCGCCGACGTCGAAGAAGTCGCCCATCCGCTCTCGCACCTGCTCGATCCGGCGCTCGCTTTCTTCTTCGGAGCGGCCGTGCGTCATCGCGAAGAAGTCGTACGGCCAGACGCCCTCGTGGCGCGGGCGCTCGTAGCAGTGGGTGACGAACTCTAGTTCGGCGATCGCCGGTCCGACCTCAGAAACGAGGTCGTCGGGCACGTCCCAGACGGTCATGCCGTTCTCGGTGTAGCCGAGCGCGTAGTGGTTCGGCACGACGCCGACACGCCGGAGTCTCCCCTCGGCGAGGAATCGGTTGATCGTCTCGGCGACCCACTCGACGTCCTGATCGATCGCGTCGGCGACGTCCGCGTAGGGCGTCTCGGTGAGCGGCAGCCCGCCCTGAAGTTCGATGACGAGATCACGCTCGGCCGGCGTTAGCGATCCTCGTCCACTGGGTTCGACGTCGGGACCGAGATCCGACAGATCGAGATCCCCCTGGGAGATCGGGCCGTCGAGCAGGAACTTCGCCTCGACGCGGAACTCGTGCTGTTTCGGGAGGTTGTAGGTCTCCTGTCCGGTTTCGTCCTCGATGGCCTCGAGCACGCCCTCGACGTCCTCGTCGTCGGCGACCGAGACGACGAACCACATATTGAGATGCGGATGCTCGCGCTCGTAGTTGTGCGCGACCTCGCGGTGGGCGTTCACCTGCTCGGCAATCTCGTCGAATCGATCTTCGGGTGCGTGCATCGCCACCAGAGTGGCCGTCCCGCCGATCGCCTCGGCGTCGATCAGTGCGCCGAATCGCGAGAGCGTCCCCTCTTCGTCGAGTCGTCGGATCGTGTCGAGCAGTTCGTCGGCGGTGGCGTCGATGCCGCGCTCGGCGAGGGCGCGTGCGGCCGGCTCGAACGGGCGTTCGACGACCGGGAATCCACCCTGAAAGGCGTTGATGATGGCGCGCTCGCGCTCGTCGAGCGCGACCGTCGCGTCCGCGTTCGTCATACAGTCTCTCGGCTCGCGGCGGCCATAAACGCCCCGCTACTCGGGAACGCCGGTTACCGTGTAGCCTTCCGCCTGGAGGTCGTCGACGATCCCCTCGTGGTCGGCGCTCGTCTCGTAGTAGAACACGACGTCGTAGGTTCCCTCGCGGAGAAGCTGCTGGCACTCCCAGACGAACTCGTCGCCCTCGATGGTGAGTCCCTGATGCTGATTGAGGCCGAAATCGGGATCGTCGGTGCCCGAGTAGACGTAGGTGTCGTCCGTCTCGGCGTGTTCGGCGATCGTGTCGCCGATCTCGATGGTCGCGCGGTGGAGCATGCTCTCCTCGTTCGAATCGTACTCGGTGTGGACGATCAGCCCCTGCAACTCGATCTCGCCGGGTTCGAGCAGCGCTTCGGTCCGTCGTCTGAGCTCGTCGTCGAGCGTCTCGCTCATACCCGTCGCTCGCACCCGATAAAGATACGCTCCCCGGTCGCCGCTGCGCCGAGGAGTCGAAAAGTCGTCCGTCGTTTACAGTCGTTCGAGGTTCTCGGCGCGCGGGCCCTTGTCGGCCTGCACGATGTCGAACTCGACTTCCTGGCCTTCTTCGAGGTCGGGGCCGCCGACGTCTTCCATGTGGAAGAAGACGTCCTCGTCGGCTTCGTCGGTCTCGATGAAGCCGTAGCCGCCCGTGTCGTTGAAGAAGTCCACTTGTCCTTCAGCCATGTTTACAGCCGCTCCAGGTTCTCCGCCCGCGGTCCCTTGTCAGCCTGCACGATGTCGAACTCTACCTCCTGTCCTTCCTCCAAGTCGGGGCCGCCGACGTCTTCCATGTGGAAGAAGACGTCCTCGTCCGCGTCGTCACTTTCGATGAACCCATAGCCGCCCGTGTCGTTGAAGAAGTCAACCGTACCTGACGCCATTGCACTCGATGGGATGCACCGGTAACATAAAAACCTGCGCAATGGTCGCCCGGCCTGTCCCGCCGTCGCACGATCCGTCCGCATGCCAGAAGATTCATTTCACCCCCCCGGTTATGAGCCATGAATGGCCTCGCGCACGCACAGCCTGCTGAACCAAGCCTACGAGCGCCTTCTCGAACGCGAGATCGACGGCGCACCCACGCACGTCGCCGTCATTCAGGACGGCAACCGACGCTACGCGGACGAACACGGCCAGGACGCCGCCGACGGCCACCGTGCCGGTGCCGAAACCACCGAGGCGGTGCTCGACTGGTGTGCACAGATCGGCGTCGAGGAGCTCACCCTCTACACGTTCTCGACGGAGAACTTCGACCGCTCGGCCGACGAGCGCGACCATCTCTTCTCACTGCTCGAAGAGAAACTCCGCGAATTCGCCGACGCCGAGCGCGTCCACGAACGCGAAGTGCGGATCCGGGCCATCGGCGAGACCGACCGACTGCCCGACGATCTCCGTGACGCCATCGACTACGCCGAGACGAAGACTGCCGACTACGACGCTCTCCAGCTCAACATCGCGCTCGCCTACGGCGGCCGTGCCGAACTGTTGAGCGCGGCCCGCGACGTCGCACGCACGGTCGAAGCCGGTGATACTGCCCCGGGTGACATCGACGCCGAGACGATCGAGCGCCGCCTCTACGCCGGTCCCGCCCGCGACGTGGACCTCATCATCCGCACGGGGGGCGACGAGCGCACCTCGAACTTCCTGCCGTGGCACGCCAACGGCAACGAGGCGGCGGTCTTCTTCTGCACACCCTACTGGCCCGCTTTCGCCAAGAAGGACTTCCTGCGCGCGATCCGCACCTACGAATCACGCGAGCAGTCGTGGCGACGCACCCGCGCGCGGCGCGCGCTCGCACTGGTTCGTGCGGTGGGCGGCGCGGAACTCGACGAGGCGCGCGCCATCGTCGATCGCTTCCGCGAATATCTCCCACGCGGCGAACTCGACGGTGTCGAGCACAACGCGAACGAGACCGAACCGACGACGGCCGACTGAACCGGTGACGACGGAGGGACGCTATTTTGCGACGCCCGATCGGCGCGATTCGATGGTCAGCAGAGCTGCGGCGACAACCGACAGCGCAGCGAACGGGACGATCGCTCGCCCGATACTGAACAACGAAAGCACTGCGAGCGTCGACACCGCTACTGCGAGCGCCCAGACGCGCCATAGCCGTTCCGTCCACGTCCAGTAGCCGACTCCGAGCGAGAGGGCAACGACGACGATCGACCAGAATAGGATCAGTGGCGCGTTCGCTACTGCGAGGCTTTCGCCCTCAACGAACAGGTATGGGATCACCGCCGTTACGAGCAGGTAGCCGGCCCCGAGTAACCCGGCGACCATTGCGAGCAGTCCGGCACCTCGGGCGAGCGTCGATCCGGATTCATCGCGATCGCGATCGTTCGCGACGCTCATTGTGTTCGATTCTTCGCTTCAATCGAGCATAACTCTTGTCGCAACCAGAGAACGTCGATGCTTTACTGTCCGTACCGGCGCTGTCGGCTTTGATAATCCCGCAGCGCGCGGAGATACTCGCGCTTGCGGAAATCGCGCCAGTTCACGTCGGTGAAGTACAGCTCCGAGTAGACCGACTGCCAGATCATGAAATCCGAGAGCCGTTCGGCACCCGTCTTGATGACGAGATCGGGGGCGGTCGGAAAGACGAGTCGATCCTCGATCGTCTCGGCGTCGATCTCCTCGGGTGCGAGCGTACCGGCCTCGACAGCCGTGGCCGCGCCGCGAACGGCCGCCGCGAACTCGTGTTTGCCGCCGAGACCGATGCTCACGTTGATCGGTGCGTCGGCGCGCTCGTCGTCGTCCGGACCGCGAACGGCGAGTTCGCGCGGGGCGTCACAGCGCTCGAACACCCGACGGATGGCCGGCACCGCGCCCGTATCGAGCACGCTCACGTAGACCAGCACGCAGTCGGCGTCGTACTCGAAGGCCCACTCGAAGAACTCCTCGACCGTTCGATAGGCACCGTCTTCAAGCAGATCGCGCTCGGCGATGACGACCGCGACACAGCCCGGCAGCGGGGCCTCGGTGCGGCGGATGCGAGCGGCGAGATAGCGGTCGTACAGTCCCACGGTGAAACGGAGCGGTTGATTCACCTAAGCCTTCACGTTTCGTCGACGAAATTATCGTTTATCGCTCTCAGGATTCATTCTCGGTTGGTGATTACAGCAGCGACGACGGAATGTAGACGACAATGAGAGACCGCAACCGCCCCGCACAGCCCACATACCTCCCCAACCGATTTGCTCACTCCCTTCGGTCGTTCGCTCATCCCTCGCGCGTTCTCCGGCCTCCGGCCGGATTCATCGCGCGCCACAGCGGTCGATTTCAGTTGGGAATGGCTGACGGGCAGTCGCTGGCGGCTTCGGGAGCGTTAAGTAGCTATCGGGGAAACGACGGGCAGTGACGTGGCCTCTCCGGCGGGCGGGCGCGTTCGCGCTCGTCGGCGCGCTCTCGCTCGCCGCCCCGCTGTTGGGACCGGCCGCCGCCGCTCCCTTCGTGGTCGTCGCCGCGCTCGCGGCGTTCGTCGTCGAGGACGGGCCGGCCTTCGAACTGTTCGCCCGGCCCGGCGATCACGAGGAGCGCACGCTCTATGGCCTGGCGGGCTTCGCGCTCGCGGCGGCCGGCCTCGCGCTGTTCGTCCCCCTGTTCGGCATGCCCGTCTTCGTCTTCGTCGCCAGCGTGCTCGTACTCTCCGGTGGCAACCTCGCCGAGGCGGCGGCTCGCCAGCGCCGACACGAACCCGTCGCCGCCACGGTCGCGTTCGTCGTTGGCGGAACACTCGCAGGCGTGCTCGGCCAGTTCGTCGTCGGGCTCGCCGCCCCGGCACCGTCGCCCGCGCTCGCGGTCTTCTTCGCCGCGAGCGCCGCGCTGCTCGGCGCGCTGGTTCGCCTCGCGCTGTTCGTCCGCGACGACCCGCTCGTGCTGTTCTCGATGGGATTGTTGCTCTGGCTGCTGGCCGCGCTCGAACCGACGATCAGCCCGATCGGTGTCGCGCTCGCGCTCCTCGTCACGGCCGGTTTCGGCGCGCTCGCCTACGCGCTCGACACCGCGTCGATCACCGGGATGGTGACGGGCGTGCTCGCGGGACTGCTGATGGTCGTTCTCGGCGGGTTCGGCTGGTTCGCGCTGCTCATCACATTCTTCGGCGGCGGCGGGCTCGCCGGCAAGTTCCGCTACGATCGGAAGCGAAAGCGCGGACTGGCCGAGGGCAACGACGGCGCGCGTGGCAGCGCCAACGTGCTCGCGAACTCCGCGGTCGCGCTCGGTGCCGTGCTGGCCTACGCCGCGAGCCCGATGTTGCCGCTCACGGCCAGCCCCTTCGTGTTCGCCTTCGCCGGCTCGCTCGCCGCGGCGATGGCCGACACGCTGTCGAGCGAGATCGGCGGGCTGTTCGACACGCCCCGACTCATCACGACGTTCGAACCCGTCCCACCGGGCACCGACGGCGGCGTGACGTGGCAGGGGGTCGTCGCAGGCCTGTTCGGCGCGGTGCTCATCGCCGTTCTCGGCTTCCTCTTCCTCCCGATCTCGCCAGCGGGCGCGATCGTCGTCGCACTCGCGGGCATCGCCGGCATGGTCGTCGACAGTCTACTCGGTGCGCGCTTCGAGAACCGAGCGGTCGGCGATCTGTTCGCCGGTGTGCTCGCCGGTCTCGCGTTCGCCGACCGCCGTATCGGCAATCAGACGGTGAACTTCCTCGCCACGCTCGCGGCCGCGCTGGTCTGTGCAGCGCTCGCCGCGGCTACCGGTCTCGCGGCGCTATGAGCCATCGGATCAGATCGGCCACGCCCGCCGATCGCCCGCGCCTGCTCGCCATCCAATCGGCATCGCTCGCATCGACCTGGCCGGAGCTGCTCGAAACGGCGATCACCGGACCCGGACGCGTGCTCGTTTCGGGTCAGACGGCCGTCGGCTACGCACTCGCGGTCGGCAGTGATCCGACGCATCTCGCCGAGCTCGCCGTCGCGCCCGGCCATCGCAACGCGGGCCACGGCTCGGCGCTGCTGAAGGCCGTTCTCGACGATGCTGACGACTGTCGGCTCACCGCACGCGCGGACGACGAGCGTGCGCGACGGTTCTACGAGCGCCACGGCTTCCGAATCGATCGTTTCCTTCCCGATCACTACGAACACGGCGACGGCGTGGCAATGGTGTATCAGTCGGACGACCGGAGCTGATCGGCGGTCCGCACGCGCACGTCGGTCGGTCGCTTGACGAATTCGCCGGTCGAGCGTGCGACGATCTGCTCGACGCCGCGCTGGGCGGCCACGTCGAGCACGCGCTGGTCGAGCTCGCCGTCGATCACCACTGCCACGGGCACCGCCGACGCCTCCGCGACCGCGTCGAACGTCTCCGCGGCCGGGACGGTCCCAATGACGGAAAAATCGCCGTCGAGCAGCCGTGCCTGATCGGTTTCGTCGTCGATGACGCCCCGGACGTGTGCGCCGAGCGTCGCCGGTTCGTCGGTCTCCTCGACCGCTTCCTCCGACGAAGGTTCGCTCTCGGCCGCCGATTCGTCCTCGTCGACCGATTCGGTCGGGTCGGCTGTCGCTTCGCCGGTCGGTTCGACGGCCGACTCGACGGCTGCCCCGCTCCCGGCGTCCGTCGGGGGTGGGCGAGCGGGTGATGGCTCGCCCTCGGCGGTCGTCGTTTCTCCAGGTTCCGAAACCGCCGGCTCGGCCGTCGCGGGTGCGGCGCGGTCGGTCGCGGGCGCGGGTCGTGCGCTGCCGTCGGTCGCGGCGACGGCCTCGCGGGGGCTGCCCGCCTCGGCGACGAGCTCGTGGGCGACCTTTCCGCGCAGCGCCTCGTGGACCTCCTCGCGCGAGAGGTCCTCGACGCTCTTGCCGGCGGGTGCGACCGCGACGTACTCCACCTCGCCGACCTGGGCGAGCTCCTTCAGGATGAGATCGCCGCCGCGGTCGCCGTCGAGAAACGCCGTCGTCGTGCGCTCGGTCGTGAGCGCCGCGACCGCGTCGGGCACGTTGGTCCCCTCGACGGCGACGGCGTTCTTGATGCCGTACTCGAGGAGGACGACCACGTCGGCGCGCCCCTCGACGACGGTGATCGCGTCGCCGTCGGCCACTCGTGGCCCGGCCGGTAGCCCCTCGTATTCGACGACCTCGCCGGTGCGTGAGCTCTCGCGGACCTGTTCGACGAGTTCGGCCGAACTCATCGTGCTCTCCTCGAAGGCCCCGAGGAGCCCTTTGGCGCGCTCGACGACCTCGCGGCGTTTCGCGGCCCGGACGTCCTCGATGCGCTCGACGTCGACCGTCGAGCGACAGGGGCCGATGCGTTCGATCGTTTCGAGCGACGCCGCGAGAATGGCGGTCTCGACCCTGTCGAGTCCGCTGGCGATGGTGATGCGGCCGAACGACTGGCCGTTCTGTGAGTTGATGCTGACGTCGATCCGGCCGACCTTCGAGGACTGCTGGAGCGTCCGTAAGTCGAGATCGGTGCCCAGGAGTCCCTCCGTCTGGCCGAAGATCGCACCGACGACGTCGTTGCGCTCGACGACCCCGTCGGCGGTGACGTCCGCGTGAATCAGGTATTTGTCCGTATCCTCCATGAGTGAGTGGTGTTCCCCTGTCGGGGCCGGTTTGTGACCGTGATGAACTGCGACACTGATACGTTTCGTACTCGCCTTCCTGAACGGATATACCTACCGCCATGCCCCCTCTCCGTCCGACGTCCGTCGGTCGTTACACCCGACGGCCAACGCTTATTCGTTTCCTGATCCATGATCGGACATGGCAGACGTTCTGACCGACGAGGAGATCGACGATCGCACACCGGAGGGATGGAACCAAGAGGGCGACGAGATCGTCCGCACCTACGAGTTCGACGAGTATCTCGACGGGGTCGAATTCGCGAGCGAGGCCGCCGAGATCGCCGACGAGGAGTTCCACCATCCCGAGATCACGATCCGCTACGACGAGGTGGCGATCGCGCTGACGAGCCACGAGGAGGGTGGCGTCACCGATCAGGACATCCAGATGGCCGAACACTTCGACGACGCACGGTGAGCGCGTGCTGCCGGCAGAACAGCTATGAGGTTCCCGCACATACCTGATAAGTCCGATGGAGCTACCCCAGTACGATTTCTGGCTGTGCGACCTCGACGGCACGCTCGTCGACGTCGAATGGACGTACGTCCGTCGGCTGTTCGACCGCGTGGGTGAGCGCCTCGGCTACACTTTCGACGACCGCGAGGCGCACACGCTCTGGAACGGCCTCGGCGGGTTCCGCGACGAACAGCTCCGTGAGTGGGGTCTCGACGCCGAGCGGTTCTGGTCGACGCTCCACGCGATCGAAGACCCGAGCGCCCGCGCGGCGGCGACCTTCGTCTACGACGACGCCGCCGCATTCCTCGCGTCACTCGACGTCCCGGTCGGCATCGTCACTCACTGCCAGCGCTATCTCACCGAGCCGGTTCTCTCCGAACTCGATCTGCACGGCCGATTCGAGACGGTCGTCTGCTGTACGAGCGATCTCGGCTGGAAACCCGATCCCGAACCCGTCCGTCTGGCGATCGAGGAGATGGGCGTCGCCGGTGACGAGGGCGTGCTCGTCGGCGACGGGCCCCACGACGTCGGCGCGGCGTGGAACGCCGGTCTCGACGGCATCCATCTCGAACGCCACGGCCACGAGCGTCGCGGGCGCTGTGTCCGTGGTGATCACCGTATCTCACGGTTCCCGGTCTGATCCGGATCGATCGGGAGTTTTAGGCGACTCGCTCGCCCGGTGTCGGTATGGTCCACAGCGATTGGGACGACTGGCTCGTTCGCGAGATCGACACCGCCGACCCCGACGGCGTCGCGATCTGGTATCTCGGCTGCAACGGTTTCGCGCTCACGGACGGCGCGACGACGCTGTTCATCGACCCGTATCTCGGTACGGGCGATCCGCCGCGGACCGTGCGCATGATCCCTGTTCCGTTCGCGCCGAGCGACGTCAGGGCGGCCGACGCAATCCTCGCCACGCACGAACACACCGATCACGTCCACGGCCCCTCGCAGGCCCCGATTCTCGAAGCCACCGATGCCACGTTCTACGGCCCCGCCGACAGCATCGCGGTCGCGCGCGAGGAGGAAGCCTGGACCGACGAGTGGGACGTTGCAGCCGACCAGCTCGCCGAACTGGCGGTCGAGGACACGGTCGAACTCGGCGAATTCACCGTCACGGTCGAGACGGCACACGATCCCGACGCCACCCAGCCGGTGAGCTACGTCGTCGATCACCCGGCGGGGACCTTCTTCCACGGCGGCGACACGAAACCCGACGCGAGCCTCGAAGCCGTCGGCGAGCGCCACGATATCGACCTCGGCGCGCTCGCGTTCGGTTCGACCGGGCTGCTTCCCGACAAGCACACGGGTGAGTTGGCCGAGAAACGCTGGTACTGCGACGAAAACGAGATCGTCGAGGCCGCCGGACAGCTCCGGATCGATCGACTCGTCCCGACGCACTGGGACATGTGGAAGGGGCTGACGGCCGATCCGACGGCGCTGTCTCACCACGCTCGGAGCTACGACGACCCCGCGGATCTCGAAATCGTCGAGATCGGCGATCGTATCGAACTCTGAGGACCGGTGATACGGCGCTGAACGTTTAAGAGGATCGTGGCCGATCGTTCGGTATGAGTGATTCTGACACGGATGAACGGACGATCTCCGAGGACGGGATCACGCTCACGAAATCGTACGAAACCGAGGAGTTCCCCGTCCCGACGGTCGACTTCCGCCTCCACTCGGAGCGCGACGACGAGGCGACGGTCCGGCTGGTCGATCCCATCCCCGAGGGCGTTCCGGCGGCGGATCTCGGCTTCCATCCCGACTACGGCGGCGACGACTGGACCGTCGAGGGCGACAGCGCGATCTTCGAGCACCGCCTCACGGCCGACGAGGAGTATCGAACGGTCTACGGCGTGCGAACCGACGATCACGACCCCGAACGGTTCATGACCGATCCGACGGTCGAGATCGGCGATCCCGATGGCGAGAGATCGACTACCGAAGTGGCCGACGCCGAGAGTGGGGCCGATACCGACGACACCGCTGCCGAACCCGCCGCCGACGGATCGGATGGCGACGACACTTCGGCCGCCACGTCGGGTCGCGACAGCAGCCAGGCTGCCCGCGACGTCATCGCTGGCGATCGCGACGTTGCGGGTCCCGATGGCGACGACACCATCGAGGAAGTCGACATCTCGGGAGCCGAAGCGGCTGCGGCGGACGGAGCCGGAGAGTCCGGCGGAACGAACACGGCAGATGGCCAGCCACGTGACGGTGAGGTCGATACGGGCGACATCGGCGTTACCGAGGGCGACGTCGGGGCGGCGCTGGCGGCCGAACTCCGCGCCGGCGACCTCGCGGAGGCGGATCGCGAGCTACTCGCCGAGGAACTCGATACCGACGACGCCGGCAGCGAGGTGCGTCTCACCCACCTCCAGTCACGGATCAGCGATCTCGAAGCCTACACCGACGCCCTAGAGGAGTTCATCGATGAGAACGGGCCGGCCCGCCAGCTCATCGAGGATCTGACCGATCAGGTCGCGACCATCGAGGACGAACTCGCGGCGCTCGACGAGCGGACGAGCGAGACCGAAGACGCCATCGAGCGCCTCGATGCGGCCGTCGAGACGAACGCCGACGACATCGCGGCGCTCGACGAGAACATCGACGACACCGAGGCTGCCGTCGATACGACCCAGGAGTCGGTCGCGGAGCTCCGGGCGGACGTCGAGGAGATCGAGGAGTGGCGCGAGCGGATTTCGAGCGTGCTCGGCGGCGTCTCCGAGGAGTCCTGACTCAGTCGTCGTCGGGATCGCCGCCGTCGGTGCCGTAGCGGTCGGCGAGTTTCTCCTCGAACCACTGCCACTCCCGGGTGAAGGCGTCGTCACGTTTGAGCTGCCAGACGTCGGCGTCGCGGACGCGCGGGCCGACGCGATAGGACTGCACCATGTTCCACAGCCAGAGCAACACGCCGATGCCGATGATGAACGCGCCGACGGAGGCGATCTGCTGGAGCAGGGCGAACTGGTCGGGGTAGTTGGCGTAGCGCCGTGGCAGGCCGAGCGCGCCCATGATGAGCATCGAGCCGAACGTTATCGGGACGCCGACGATGGTGAGCACCGCCTGCAGCCGGGCGAGGAGCTGATCGTACATCCGCCCCGTGATGATCGGATACCAGTAGTAGCTCGCCGCGAACATCATCATCGGGATGATCCCCATGACGATGAAGTGGAAGTGGCCGACGACGAAGTAGGTGTCGTGGACCACGAGATCGATGGGGATCGCCGCCAGGAAGACGCCCGTGACGCCGCCGAGGATGAACGTCCCGATCGAGCCGACGGCGAAGATCATCGGCGCGGTCAGACGGATCCGGCCGTCGTACATCGTCGAGATCCAGTTGAACACCTTGACGGCGCTCGGGACGGCGATCGCGAGCGAGACGAACATGAAACTCGCTCGCACGCGTGGGTCGATACCGGTCGAGAACATGTGGTGTGCCCAGACGCCGAAGGAGAGCACGCCGATGGCCAGCGTCGAGTAGACGATGAACTTGAAGCCGAACAGTTTGCGAGAGGAGAACTTCGGGAGGATCGTGCTCACCAGCCCTGTGGCCGGCAGGAAGATGATGTACACCTCCGGATGGCCGAAGAACCAGAACAGATGTTGCCAGAGGATCGGCCCGCCGCCTTCGATGAGATAGAACGTCGTCCCGAAGTTGCGATCGAGCAGCATCATGATGACGGCGCTGCCGAGCAGCGGGAAGGCGAACAGGACGATGCCGCTGGTCGAGAGCATCGTCCAACTGAAGATATCGATATCGGGCCAGCCGATGTCGTCGCCGCGCTCGGAGACGACGGTGATGATGAAGTTGATCGCGCCAAGGGTGGTCGCGATACCGCTCAGATGCAGGCCCAACAGGAGCAGGTCGACCTGCGGGTTTCCGCTCTGAATCGACAGCGGTGCGTACAGCGTCCAGCCGGTCTCTGGGGGATGGAGCGCTTCGAGAAACGGGATCTTCACGCCGACGGTCGAGAGGAGCTTGCCGAGCGCGTCGGCGGGCAGCCCCGCCCGCGCGAGCAGCAGCGACGGCGGCAGCATCCAGAAGGCGATGGCGTTGATCCGCGGGAACGCCATGTCGTCGGCGTTGAGCAAAAGCGGCAGGAAGTAGTTGGCGATGCCGAAGAAGACGGGCGTGACGAAGAAAAACAGCATCGTGATGCCGTGGGTCGTGAAGAGGCCGTTGTAGGTGGCTGCGGTCCAGACGTCGGCCGTCGGCGTCAGCAGCTCGGTCCGAATCATCATCGCTTCCGTACCACCCCATAGCGCCGCCACGGTGCCGAAGACGAGATAGAGAACGCCGATGTCCTTGTGATCGACGGTCGTCAGCCAGCGCAGCAGGCCCGACTGTTTCTCGGCGTGTTCGGTGTCGGTTTCACCGCCGGAGAGATAGCCGCCGTCGGGGCGCGGGATCGGCGCGGACCAGCCCTTGGTTTGCAGGAACCGTGTCCCGACTGCAACCAGCAGGACGGCGATGACCGTCAGCACGATCCCACCGCCGATCATGGCCGCTCCTCCCCGGCTGCCGGCCGTCGATCCGGAACCATGGCTCGCCTACTCGCCCCCCGTGTATAAACGTGAGTTCACCCGTTGGTTTGACCGGTTCCATCGATGACCGTTCAGCCAGCGAGCCGGCCGTAGATGCTGCCGAACGCGAAGCCGTAGGCGAGATGGGCGAGCACGGAAAAGCCGACGTAGATGACGAGGATCGGGCCCGTGATCGAGCCGCGGCCGACGACGACGAAGACGATCCCGATGACGGCGGCGAAGGCCACCGCCCGGGCTGCAGGATCGGGACCGAACGGGAGATACTCCTCGACGGCGACGAACAGCGCCGGCCAGACGACGACGGTGACGACCGCGAACAGCGCGATGGCGATCAGCGGCCGGCCATCGATGCCGAGAAAGCGGCCGACGACGGCCGCGACCGACAGTGTGCCGCGTGCCTGCGTGTCGAGAACGAGCAGGAATCCACCCAACACCACCGTTCCGACGAGGCCGCCGGTGATCGCACGCAGCGCCCTGTGCATGACCGGCCCTCGGTCGAGGGGAGGAAAAAGTCCGGTCATCCGTGCCGGCCGCGCCGCTTCGTCCATCGTCTCCCCGTCCATCGCCTACCCCCATGCTACCGTCCGACATTTATATCCGTTAGATGCCTTCCGCATCGCAAAACCATCTAATGAATATTATCATAAAAGATCATAACAGTTTTTACCCTCCTTGCTGTCGGTGCCGATGCGGTCGGCGAGCGGATCGCGCCGTCCCCGTCTGGGGTCCGTTCGCCGCCACGAGACCAACCATGCCAACGCCGAAAGAACTCATCGGAGACACGGACGTCTTCACGAAGGACGTCGACAACCCCGCAGCCCGCGAGCTGCGCGAAATGCTGGACGAACAGGACTACGTCTTCGCGCCGGGGATGTACCACGCTCTCGACGCCCGGCTCGCGGAGATGGCCGACCACGACGCCGCCTACATGAGCGGTTACTCGACCGTTCTGGGCCAGTTCGGCTTCCCCGACCTGGAGATGGTGACGATGACCGAGATGGTCGAGAACGCCAAACGAATGGTCGAGGCCACCAACCTCCCCGTGATCGCCGACTGCGATACGGGCTACGGTGGCATCCACAACGTCCGCCGCGCCGTCCGCGAGTACGAGAAGGCCGGCGTCGCGGCGATCCATATCGAGGATCAGGTGACGCCGAAGCGATGTGGCCACATCGCGGGCAAGCAGATCGTCTCGCGCGAGGACGCACAGGCGCGCTTCGAGGCCGCCGTCGACGCCAAACAGTCCGACGACACGGTGATCATCGCGCGTACGGACGCCTACGGCTCGGCGAACGGTGACTGGGAGGAACATCTCGAACGCGGGCGGCTGTACGCCGACGCCGGCGTCGACATCGTCTGGCCCGAGATGCCCGACCCCAGTCGCGAGGACGCCGTCGACTACGCCGAGACGATCCACGAGACCCACCCGGAGCTCGATCTGGCGTTCAACTACTCCAGCTCGTTCGCGTGGTCCGAGCAGGACGACCCGCTCACGTTCCAGGAGCTGGGCGATCTCGGCTACAGCTACCAGTTCATCACGCTGTTCGCGCTGCACTCGGGGGCGCACGCCGCCTATGAGGACATGAAGAACCTCGCGGAGAACGCCGAACAGGGTCAGTTCGATCTGGAGGAGAAATATCTCGGCCACGAGACCGAGAGCCACCACGAGCTCTCGTTCGTCGACAAGTTCCAGGACATCGAGATGGAGTTCGATCCCGAGGCGCGCTCGCGCATCGAGGGGTCGGAGGGCTTCTCGGAGGACGAGCGCGACCCGCTGACGGCCGAGGCCGACGGCGACGACGACTGAACGCCACGAACGGCGTTCGCGTCGCCGGATCGAAACAGACAGTACCCCATCGGTCCACTGGGTAACTGTCCATGCGACGTGGCAGCGAATGCACGTATAGCCAGCCAGCGACGCCCGGCGGCGATACAGCCATCTACTGATATGAAACAAAAAGAACACGACAAGCGACTCCACGAGCGGAAGTTCGTGCGGACGTTTTTCACCTCGCCGACGGCGGTCGAGGGCGAGGAGGACTCGGCGAAGATGATCCGCAGCGCGAGCCAACTCCGTGGAATGCAGGCACCGGACGTGTGGGTGCCGGACAACGAAGACGCGACGGCACCGTCGATGCGCGACGAGGGTGCGGCGAACATCGTCGAGGTAGTCTCGGAGAACGGCGCGGAGTTCCCCGGCGAGATCCACCCGCGGGTGGTCTGGCATCGCGACAGTCCCGAGACGCGCCATCAGGGGCTCAAGCGCATGCTGTCGATCGCCGACCCGGAGAAGGGAGCCGTCGAGCACCTCGACGGGTTCGTGATCCCGGAAGTGGGTGGGATCGACGACTGGAAGAAGGCCGACGAGTTCGTCACGATCGTCGAGCACGAGCACGGCCTCGAAGAAGGCTCACTGGCGATGTCGGTGATCGTCGAGTCGGGTGCCGCCGAACTCGCGATGGGCGAGCTGCGCGAAGAGATGGGCAAACCCACGAACAACCTCGAACGGCTGTTCATGCTCGTCGACGGCGAGGTCGACTACACGAAGGACATGCGCGCGATCACGCCGACAGGCAATCTGCCGGCGTGGCCGGAGCTGCGTCACAACACCTCGCGCGGTGCGAGCGCGGCGGGTCTGATCTCGGTCGACGGTCCCTACGACGACATCCGCGACGTCGAGGGCTACCGCGAGCGCATGACCGCCAACCAGGCCAAGGGGATGCTCGGCATCTGGTCGCTCACCCCTGGGCAAGTGGTCGAAGCGAACACGTCGGGCCTGCCGCCGGCGACGGGGTCGTGGCTGCTCGACGACGGTAGCCAGCAGGTCGCCCTCGACAGTGAGGACGGCAAAGAAATCTACACGGGCGACCGACTCTCGCTCTCCGAAGACGGCGACGGCTACGTGCTGACGGTCGGCAGCGACGAGCGCCACCTCGACGAGGAGGAACTCAGCGAGGAACTGCTCGACATGGTCGAGTACGTCCCGAGCATGGACGACATCGTCGACTCGATGGAGCAGTTCGAAGAGGCCCGCGATGCGGGAACGGGTGCGATCGCGATGGAGCGCGCCGCGACCATCGAGATCGACGGCGTCACAGTGGATGTCGCCAACGACCGGATGTGGGACGAGGCGACCTATCAGGCGTCGATGACGCCCGTCAGCCTCTTCCAGGACGTCTACGAACACCGTCCGGACCAGCACGACGACCTCGAGGAGCTCTACAGCCCCGATGTCGTCGAGCGTGCCACCGACGTCGGCAACTGAAACCGGCCCGATCCGAACCGAACACCGTTTTTATCGGTAGCGAGTAACGCCGTCATGCCAGCATACGGTAAAGTCGATAGCGCCTTCTTCGACGAACACATCTACCCACATCTCGGTGCCGAGCGCGAGGAAGTCGCCGTCGGCCCACAGCACGGCGTCGACTTCGGGGTCGTCGATCTCGGCGAGCGCTCGCTGGTCGTCGCCACCGATCCGATCTCCGTTCTCCCGGAGCTCGGCTTCGAGCATGCGGGTCGGTTCGCCTTCGAGGTCGTTTGTGCCGACGTCGCGGTCTCGGGGCTCCCGCCAGCCTATCTCTCGCTCGATTTCACGCTCCCGCCGTCGATGACCGACGCGGAATTTGCTACTTTCTGGCAGGCGTTCGACCGCGAGGCCAGTGATCTGGGTGCGAGTGTCGTCGCGGGCCACACCGCCCGCTACGAGGGCTGTTCGTTCCCTTGGGTCGGCGGCGCGACGGTGATGGGTGTCGGCGATCGGGACGAGATCGTTCGCCCGGACGGCGCGCACCCCGGTGACACGCTCCTGTTGACGACCGGTCCCGCGGTCGAGGCGGTCGGTCTGCTGACGACGCTGTTCGGCGACGAGATGGAGCTGCCCGAATCGACGATCGATACAGCCCGCGAGTGCCTCGACGATGCGCGGGCCGTGCGCGACGCGCTTGCGGCCGCGGCTGCCGGCCCGGTGACGGCGATGCACGACGTGACCGAAGGCGGACTCCGCGGCGCGCTCTGCGAGATGACCGCGAGCACGGGCGTGCGCTTCGATGTCGACCGCGAGCGCGTGCCGATGCGTCCTGGCGTCGAACCCGTCTGCGAGTTCCTCGACATCGACCCGTGGGCGGCGACCAGCGCCGGCTCACTCTTGATCGCGGTCGATCCTTCGGGCGTCGACCCCGTTCTCGACGCGCTCGCATCCCGCGGGACGACCGCGGCCGTCGTCGGCGAGGTTTCCGCGGGTAGCGGGGCATACGTCGACGGCGAGCGGATCGAACCGCCCGCCGCGGACCCGTCGTGGGACGTCTACGCCGACTACGTTTAGTGACTCAGACGGGCCGACGAATGCAGGCGACAGTTCTATACTTTCGTGCTGTGAGGTGATTGACGAACGGCACGCGATCGAGTGGATCGTGGCGATGGAACGACAGCGGCTCAGCAGAACCCATTCATGTCAGACACTGATCTCGAACTCGGCATCGTCGGATTGGGAAAGATCGGCGGCAACCTCGCGAAACAGGCCGTCGAGAAGGACGTCCGGGTGGTCGGTTTCGATACGGCCGACCGTCCGGAGCTCGAAGAGGAAGGCGTCGAGGTCTACGACGCGGGCGCGTACGACACGCTCGTCGACGAACTCGACGCGCCACGGGTGATCTATCTCTCGCTGCCCGCCGGCCCGATGATCGACGACGAACTCGACGACCTGCTCGATCACCTGGCGGAGGGTGACGTCGTGATGGACGGCGGCAACTCCTTCTGGCGCGACTCGATCCGCCGCGAGGAGCGCGCGTGGGACCAGGGGATCTACTACCTCGATACGGGCACCAGTGGCGGCCCGCCGCGCGCGAGCGAAGGGGCTTGCTTCATGGTCGGCGGCAAGGAGGACGGGTTCGAGATCGCCGAACCGTATCTCGATCTGCTCTCGGTCGACGGTGGACTGCTCCACGTCGGTCCGCCGGGTAGCGGCCACTTCGTCAAACTCGTCCACAACGGTATCGAGTTCGGCATGCTCCAGTCGATCGCCGAGGGTGTCGAGTTGTTGGAGGCGGGGCAGTTCGATCTCGACATGGCAGACGTTTTCCACAACTGGTCGAACGGGGCGGTCATCGAGAGCTGGCTCGTCGAACTGATGGAGAAGGGCCTGCGCAAGGAGGACCAGCAGTCCGACGCGCCCGATTTCGACGACATTCCGAACTACATCGAGGACACCGGCGAGGTGAACTGGCTCGTGAGCGAGGCGTACAAGGGCGAGACGCCGATCCCAGTCATCAGCCAGTCGGTCACCGAACTGTTCAAATCACGTGGCAACCAACGCCACGCCTACCGGGCCATCGCGATGATGCGCCACGGCTTCGGCGAACACCCCTTCGGCGAGGACGAGGGTATCAGGAGCGAACGCCTGCACGGGCGGGTCGACAACGAGGCGCGTCACGATCTCCGCGACGACGAGGACGTCGACCCGGTCGGACCGCTCGCCGACGAAGAGGACTGAACCATGGCAAAGGAATTCATCGACGACGAGAACGATATCCACGTTTGGGCCGCAACCGAGGACGAAGTGGTCGAAAACGCTCACGAGGAACTCGACGCGGCGGGCGTCGAGACGGACGAATCGGCGATCCGCGAGCAGATCGCCATCATCCCGTCGCCGCGGCGCATCAAGAGCGGCACCGACGGCGTCTTCGACGAGCGCCGGCGGCGGGGTGGCGAGCGCACAGCACAGGACATCGTCGAGAGCGGGATGGACGTCGGTCTCGGCACCGGTAGCACGACCGCGTGGGCGGTCGCCGAGATCGGGCGGCTGCTCCGCGCGGGCGAACTGGAGGGCGTCCGCGGCGTCGCCACGTCGCTCCAGAGTCACGAACTCGCCAAGGAGACGGGCATCCCGCTCGTCAACCTCGACGAAGTGACCGAACTCGACGTGACGATCGACGGCGCGGACCAGTATTCCGAGGAGGAGCCCACGGTGATCAAGGGTGGCGGTGGCGCGCACGCCCGCGAGAAGATCATCGACGCGATGGCCGATCGACTCGTCATCGCCACCGACGAGGAGAAAGCCACCGACCCGCTCGACTATCCCGTGCCTGTGGAGGTGATGCCCGACGCACGCGAGGTCGTCGCCGAGAATCTCCGAGCAGTTGGCGGCGACCCCGAACTCCGGATGGCCGAGCGCAAGGACGGGCCCCTATTCACCGCCAACGGCAACCTCGTCATCGACTGCGACTTCGGCGGGCTCGACGACACCAGCGGGACCGCCCGCGACATCGAGCAGATCCCCGGCGTGCTCGAACACGGGATCTTCCTCGACATGGTCGACGACGTCTATCTCGGGACCGACGACGACGTCGACACGGTCTCGTTCTGAACTAAACCGGTGTTACCCCATTTTCGAGCCGACCGACGTTCTCGATCCCGATGGCGATCTCGTCGTCGGCTTCGAGCGTGAACTCTTCGGGAACCAGCGACGTGCCCGTGAGCAGGACGGCGAGTTCGGGCGTCGCGTTGTGGCGATTCAGATACGAGACGAGTTCCTCGGGCGAGCGCACGAGCTGGGTGGTCGAGGTGCTATCGTTGAACATGACCTCCTCGCCGCGTTCGATTCGCATCGAGAGTTCGAGATCCTGTGGATCGCCGACGGTTTCGGGCGAGGCGATCGCGGGCCCGATGGCACAGCAGCGGTCGTAGATCTTGGCCTGCGGGAGATACAGTGGATTGTCGCCCTCGATCGAGCGACTGCTCATATCGTTGCCGATGGTGTAGCCGACGATGTCGCCGCGGTGGACGACGACCGCGAGTTCGGGTTCGGGCACGTCCCAGTCGGAATCGCCGCGGATCCCCACTTTCTCGCCCGGTCCCACCGTCCGGGATGCGGTGGCTTTGAAGAACAGCTCCGGCCGGTCGCCCTCGAAGACGCCCTGATAGATCTCGCCGCGGCCGCTCTCCTCCTCGCGGGCGTCGCTGCTGACCTGATAGGTGACGCCGGCGGCCCACACCTCGTCGGGGGCGGCTGGCATCGCCGCGCGCTCGGCGACCGAGTCGGCGTCGAGCAGCGGCGCGTCAGCGGTCAACCCCTCCACGACGCCGTCGATGCCCGTGCCGAGCACGTCGGCGACGTTCGCCAGCGCGGCGAACGAGTCGAGTCCCTCGCGGGCGGCCGTGAGATCGTAGGCTTTCTCGCCGTCGCGGGCGACGAGCCGCGCCGCACCGTCCTGGATCGTGCGGTAGTAGCGCATACCGGACCGTGGTGGGCCGTCCACAAAGTTTCACGGGGTGGGGCTTGCTATCGAAGCCGAAAGAACGGTATGCCCTGGACCCGTAGGGGTTTGGAGATGGCAGATACTTACGAGAACTACGTCGATGGCGAGTGGCGCGCGAGCGAAACTGGTGACACCTTCGAGGTACGCAACCCATCGGACACGACACAGATCGTCGCCGAGGTCCAGCAATCGAGCGAGGCCGACGCCAATGGAGCTGTCGAGGCGGCCGCGGCCGCACAGGACGAGTGGGCCGACACGCCCGGTCCCGCACGCGGGAAGTTCCTGCGCGAGACGGCCAAACGGATGGACCAGCGCCGCGACGAACTCGCCGAGACGCTCGCGAGCGAGGAGGGGAAGACGCTCTCCGAGGCGTCCGGGGAAGTGGGTCGCGCGGTCAACATCTTCTACTACTACGCCGAGCGCGCGATGGACTACGCCGGCGAGAGCTACAACCCGAGCGCGCAGGGACAGAACCTCTACACCGTGCGCGAGCCGGTGGGTGTCGCCGGGCTGATCACGCCATGGAATTACCCCATTGCGATCCCCGCTTGGAAGATGGCCCCGGCGCTCGCGACTGGCAACACCGTCGTCTGTAAACTCTCGGGCGATGCACCGACGGTCTATCTGAAGGTCGTCGAGTGCATGGACGAGGCTGCCGAGGCGGCTGGCGTCCCCGACGGCGTCGTCAACGTCCTCACCGGGAGCGGCGAGGCGGTCGGCCAGCCGATCATCCAGCACGAGGCCGTCGATGCGGTCTCGTTCACCGGCAGTCGGCAGGTCGGCGACATGATCTACGAGCAGGCCACCGACGCGCACAAGCGCATCCAGACCGAGCTCGGCTCGAAGAACCCGACGGTCGTGACCGAGAGTGCCGACATCGAGGAGGCCGTCCGGATCGTCGGCGGCGGTGCCTTCGGCGTCACGGGACAGGCCTGTACCGCGACCGAGCGCGTGCTCGTCGACGAGTCGATCGAGGACGAGTTCGTCGATGCGCTCGTCGACTACGCGGAAAACGTCGAGATCGGCCATTCGGTCGAGGACCCCGGGATGGGGCCGAAAGTTTCGGAAAGCGAGCTCGAAACTACCCTCGACTACATCGAGACCGCGAAAGAGGAGGGCGCGACGATCGAATACGGGGGTGGCCAGCCCGACGGGAGCCAGTACGAGGACGGTCACTTCGTCGAACCGACGGTCGTGACGGGGCTCGACTCCGACGCGACCGTGATGCAGGAGGAGGTCTTCGGCCCGTTCGCCGGGATCATGACGTTCTCCGATCTGGACGAGGCGATCGAACTCGCCAACGATGTCGAATACGGGCTCGCCGCGGGGATCGTCACCGAGGATCACAACGAAGCCAACCGGTTCGTCGACGAGGTCGACTTCGGCATCGTGAAGGTCAACGAGGCCACCACGGGATTGGAACTCCACGTGCCCTTCGGCGGGATGAACGCCTCCTCCAGCGAGACCTACCGCGAGCAGGGCGAGGAGGGGATGGACTACTTCACCATCATCAAGACCGTCTACGACAGCTACTGAATCGGCGATCTTCCGGCTTTCGGACGCACTCCACACTGTTCACGTTTTCTCGAGTTCGTCGAAAGGAGTGGGCGCTGCAGGATTTGAACCCGCGACAGCTTGGTCCGAAGCCAAGTACTCTGTCCAAACTGAGCTAAGCGCCCGTACTCCTCGGTTGCGCCGAGTCGTAGTTAAATCCCCCGGTCGTCGCGTTTCGCGCCATTTATGCGCATACCGCCGGGAGAGAGGCCATGTCCGGCGAGCGTGCTCGTGGCCTGCTCGAACTCACCAGACCCGTGAACGCCGTCGCCGCGGGGATGCTCACGTTCATCGGCGCGTTCGTCGCCGGTGGTCTCGACGCGTCGGTCGCGGTCGCTGCGGCCGTCGGTGCGACCGTCTTCGCCACTGCCGCGGGCAACGCGATGAACGACTACTTCGATCGCGAGATCGACCGGATCAACGAGCCCGACCGCCCGATCCCCCGCGGTGCGGTCACGCCCCGTGTGGCGCTGTGGTTCAGCGTGCTGTTGTTCGGCGGCGCGGTCGTGCTCGCGCTCGCGCTGCCGCTCGCCGCCATCGCTATCGCCGTCGTCAACCTCCTCGCGCTCGTCGCCTATACGGAACTGTTCAAGGGACTGCCCGGCGTCGGCAACCTCGTCGTCGGCTATCTCGGCGGGAGCACGTTCCTGTTCGGCGCGGCGGCCGTCGGACGGATCACCGAGGCGGTCGTCGTGCTGTTCGCGCTCGCGGCGCTGTCGACGGTCGCCCGCGAGATCGTTAAGGACGTCGAGGACGTCGCTGGCGATCGCCGCGAGGGGCTCCACACCCTGCCGATCGCCATCGGCAAGCGCCCTGCGCTCTGGCTCGCTGCCGGCCTGCTCGCGGTCGCGCTGCTCGCCAGTCCGCTGCCCTATCTCCAAGAGACGTTCGGCTGGCCGTATCTCGCCGTCGTCGCGATCGCTGATCTGGTCATGGCCGTCGCCGCCGTCGAGAGCTTCGGCGACCCCACTGCAGGGCAGGAGCACCTGAGCTACGCGATGTTCCTCGCGGGCGGCGCGTTCGTCGTCGGCCGGCTCGCGGTCGCCGTGTAGGCCGGTGTTCTTATCCTCGCCGGCGGCCTATCACTACTATGCCAGTCACTGACGACGACGAGCTCCGCGCGATCCTCGATCACGAGACGGTGGCGGTCGTCGGCTGTTCGTCGACGCCGGGCAAGGACGCCCACGAGATCCCGCGCTACCTCCGCGAGCACGGCTACGAAGTGATCCCGGTGAACCCCCACGCCGACGAGATTTTCGATCGCGAGGCGTACGACTCGCTCGCCGACGTGGACGAAGAGATCGACATCGTCGACGTGTTTCGGCCGAGCGACGAGGTGAGCGGGATCGTCGATGCGGCGCTCGACCGCGACGACGCGCCCGTCATCTGGACACAGCTCGGTATTCGCGCCGAGGCGGCGACCGAACGCGCCGAGGCGGATGGCCGGCAGGTCGTCGAGGATCGCTGTATGAAAGTCGAACACCAGCGACTCTGCTGAACGGATCGGTCAGAGGAACTGAAATAGCGGCGAACGTGTGGCTATTCTCCAGTCGCAGTCGTTCCGTCGGCGTCGTCGGTCGTCGATCCGGCGTCGCTCGCGTGGCCGGGTTCGGCCTCCTCGATGGCCGCTCCGGCGAGCAGTGAATCGACGTCGATGTCCTGCTCGCGCGCCAGCGCATTCAGGATGGCGCGCTGGTCGTCGAGATCGCGTTCGATACGCTCGACGCGCTCGCTCGTCGTCTCGACGTGTGCCTTGACCTCGTTGACCTGCGAGCGAAGTTCGTCGACCTTCTCGTAGAGCGTTTCGGCCATGTCGGCCACCCGCTGGAGCTTCTTCGCCGTGTTGCCGAGTCCCATGTCGGTCGGTTGGCGCGAAGCTACGTGGCTCTTTGGTTCGCGCTCGAACGGGGCGATTAAGACGCCGCCGGTCGAAACGTGGGTATGGACGGGTCGCGGGTCGCCCCGCTTGTCGGCATCGTCGGCTGTGGTCTCGTTTTGCTGGCGCTTCTCGCACCGTATCTCGGTGCCGACGCCGGCGCGATCGGCATCTACTACGGCGACGGGGCGGTCAACCCGCTCGTCGCCGGGCTGTTCGCCGCGGTGACGGTGATCGTCCTCGCTGCCGGGCGCTCGGGGCGCACCGATCCCGCGACCGCCGCCGGCGTCGCGCTCGTGTTCGGCCTGGTGATCGCCGGGGTCTCGCTCGTCTGGAGCCTGACGGTGCCCGAGAGCACCGTCTTCCAGCTGTCGACCACCTCGCTCATCGAGTTCCATCGCTGGCTGCTGACCCTCGTCTCGCTCGTGGTTCCGGCCAGCGGCGTCTGGTACGCTCGCGCGCTCGCGCTCGTGTAGAGGTTCCCGCCATCGTTGGCGGGGCACAACTGAAGACATGACCTCTTCTGGTGTCTGTGCACGTGGCTGCTGGCCGAGAGAACACGTCCTGGTGGATGAAGGGCGAGCATCCCGACGGGATGCGAGGGCTTCGGCGGTGTGGTTGCGGAGCGGCTTGCGGAACGTGTAGTGATTTTGTACCGCGAACGAGCAGCGCGAGTGAGCGGGCCGAGGAGTGACCGAAGCGAGGCGCGAAGCGCCTCGAATGTCGAGCGGCGAAGCCGCGAGACGAGGGAACGACGAGGCTTTTGGTCCAGATTTTGCCAGCGAGGCGCGGAGCGCCTCGGGCCATTCACGCGGCGGAGCCGCGCGAAGACAGCGAAGGAGCGACCGAAGGGAGCGACTGAGTGCAGCAAACGGTGGAACGAAAAGTCCTTATGCGGGAGTTAGCTATTTCGAACCGGACTAGGTCGGGCAGTTAGGCCCTGCTCTCAACCCGCACCACGGTCTTCAGCGGGGACCGAACCCTGGGCGCGTCCGGACAGACCGGCACGGGCCCCGCAAGCCAACGTCGAAGCCTCGTCCGTCGGGGGCGGCGGTCCGTGGGCGTTCGTCCGCAGGGACGACCGGCCGCGGTTAGTCGGCGGCAGTCCGTCAGGCGCGGAAGCGAGCAGCGGACCGCCGGACAGCCATCGCTCGACGGGTCGCGGGGTGGAGGAGGCACGCGGGCTTCCCCGTGCCGGAACGCCGGGCAACCCCGGGCGTCCGTCTCTCGTTACATACCAATCAGCGCAGCGTACCGAACGCCTCTCAGATCAAAAACAGCACTCGCCGTCGCTACTCCGAATCGACATCGATCTCTTCGCCGTCGACGTAGACCGAGACGTCGTCCCCGCCCTCGAAGTCCGTGATCTCGCCGGTGATCCGGTAGGCGTCACCGCCACCGCCGAGCCGCCCGGCGACGGTCGAGCCGGAGATGATGTCGAGATCGGGGTCCTGCGTCACGCCGCTGTCGTCGATCGGTGCGCCGTAGCTCTGCCCGCGACGGTCGATCGAGCCCGTGACCGTCATTCGATAATTCACCTTCTCGTCGGGCTCGCCACCGATGATGACGACGTGCTTCGCCTCGCCGGTCGTCGTCTGCGTGTCGGTGGCCGATGGCGTGGCCGCTACGGTCGGCGACGCCGTCGTAGTCGGCGTCGCGGTTTGCGTGGCCGTCGGCGATGGCGTGGCCGTCGCGGTCGGTGTCGACGACGCCGTCGTGGTCGCCACCTGTCCCTGGATCGTCGGCGTCGGCGCTCGGGTCGCCGTCTGCGTCGTCTCGGTCACGTCGGTCGTGGTCGCGTTCGATTCGACGGTGGTCGTCTCGCCGGCCTCGTTCGGAGCCGTTGCGAGCTGTGAACAGCCTGCGAGCAACAGCATGGCTGCGAGCACCACGCTCAGTGCGACGCGTCTGGTCATATCTCAATCAGCCGGCGTGCCGCGTATAATACCCTCGATAATCGTCGTTAGTCGCTCGCCAGCTCCTCGCGAACGAGATCGGCGGCGTTCGCGATCGCGCCGACCGAAGAGAGATAGCCCGCGCCGACCGTGGTCTTCATCGCTTTCGCCGCCGTTCCGCGGAAGACGGTCGGCCCGACCTGCGCCACCGCGCCGTCGCCGACGCTGACGAGCCAGCCCGGCGCGTCGAACCTGAATCGCTCCGGCCGCGGGTCGAACATCTCGGTCGACCCGTCGTGCTCGACGATATCGACGATGCTCCCGGCGACGCTGTGTGCCTCGCGCACGGCCGCCGCAGCGCTCGCGGGCACCGCCGCCCCGTCGGCGTCCGTGACTCGCCCGGCGTCGCCGACGACGAACGTGTCGCCGCCGAGTTCGAGCGTGTCGGAGACGATCGGTCGCTCGCCGGAGAGTGCGCCCGGTCCGCGGATGCCGCCGGTCCAGAGGAACTGGTCGTAGTCGATCGTCTCGTGCTCGCACTCGATCGTCTCGTCGGTAGCGCGCTCGACGGCCCGTCCCGTCCGCACGACCACGCCACGGCTTTCGAGCTCCTCGCGGACCGCCTCTTGGAATGCCGCCGGGAAGTTCGGCGTGACGCTGTCGAGGCGTTCGAGCAGGAGCACTTCGCGGTCGATCCCCTCCTCGCGCGCGAGCGCGGTCAGCTCGCCCGCCACCTGCACGCCCGAGAGCCCCGCACCGCCGACGACGACCCGGCCGCCGGCATCGAGATCGAGGAACTCCTCGCGGATGCGGGCAGCGTCGGGTAGTCGTTTGAGCGGCGTGGCCTGCTCCTCAACGCCGGGCAGGTCGTGAAAGGCCGTCTCGGCACCGAGACAGACCGCCGCGACGTCGTACTCCAGTTGGCCGTCGTCGAGCTCGGCGACACCCTGTTCGTGGTCGACGTCCGTGACGCGCGCGACGCGGACGGTCGCACGGTCGAGGGCGTCGTCGAGCGCGACCGTGATCTCGTCGGCGAGCGCCGGCCGGCGAACCACTCTGTGGAGTTCGTGCTGGACGAGGTGGTCCGGCCGGTCGTTGACGACGACCAGTTCGGCCGACTCCGGAAGCTCCTTCTCCAACTGACGGGCCAGCGTGAGACCGGCATAGCCGGCCCCGAGAACGGCGATTCGCATCGTTTTTCGTAGGGGCCAGTCGGTTAAATGGCTTGAGAATGCGGCCCTCCAGGATGTCCTGATTCGTCAGAACAGCGCTTCCGACTCGTCGAGCACGCGTGCGGGGCCACCGGCCTCCCACGTCCGAGTTTCGACGCCGCAGTCGACGACGGCACTCTCGACGCGGTCGACGTGTTCGGCCGTCGTGTTGACGTAGACGCTCGCGCCGGTGTCGGTCGAGAAGTAGGCTGGAATACCGGATTCGCGGAGATCGCGAACCACGTCGAAGATTTCGAGCGTCGCGGGCTGCCAGTAGACCCAGCCGGAGGGGCCGGTCATCGTTGTCGCGGCGAGCGAGAGCGAGTCGTGTTCGGCGAGTTCGAACGTGCGCTCGAAATCGTCGTTTCGGAGCGCGTCGCGTATCTCGGCGAGCTGACCATGAATATGGGCGAGGCGTGCCTCGAACATGTGGCTGTCGGCGGCCTCGCGGTGGGCTTCCTCGGTCTCCTTGTACGCGGGCACGAGTGCGCTCACGATCCGGAGATCGTCTTCGAGCCCGCTCTCGATGCGCTCTGACCGACAGTCGGTATCGTTCAGCCCGGCGTGGAGATCCGAAAACCCACCCGTCACTGCGCGTGCAGCCGAGGCCGATCCGCGCCGCGCGACCGTCGAGATCTCCGGCAGCGAGAGATCGAGTTCCGCCGCCGCACAGAGCGCCCGCGCCGCCGCCGCGAAGCCCGACGAGGAGGAGCCAAAGCCCACGTTCGTCGGGAAGTCGTTCTCGCTCTCGAAGCGCACGTGCTTGCTGATTCCCGCGCGCTCGCGCACGTGCGAGACGACTGCTTCGATGCGCTCGCGACCTCGCCCGTCGACCGTTTCGCCGTCGATGACGTACCGATCCTCGTCGAGCGATTCGTCGAACGCCACGGTCGTCGTGGTGCTGCTCGGCGCGGTGCAGACGCTGATCGAGTCGTGATAGGGAAGTCTGAGTTCGTCGTCGCGCATCCCGTGGTACTTCACGAGCCCCTGGATCGGGTGTGCCCGCGCAGTGGCTTTCATACCTGTGTGGCGGGTGACGCGCGAATAAACGTCCCGAATTGTGAGAGCGCCGTGCGGTTCGTGACCGCTGCGGACGGTCGCGTCGATGTCGGGAATGAAAACCGTTAAGCGGAGAATGTCCCGGTTTTCCATCGTGAACCTTCCGAGCCGAGAGACGACCGCTGGACGGCTGTTGCTGTTCGCCATCGCCATCGCCGGGACGGCGCTGATCGCCAACGCGCCGACGCCCGCCGCGCTCTCGATCCGAGGCCAGTACGCCATCGCCACCACTTTCTTCGCGGGGACGCTCTGGGTGACGGGCGCGCTGCCCCTGCCCGTGACGGCGCTGTCGATACCCGTGCTCCTCACCGCGTTCGGGGTCTACGACGACATCGACCCGGCGCTCACGGGCTTCGCCGACCACCTCATCTTCCTCTTCATCGCGGGCTTCATGATCGCCAACGCGCTCCAGAAGTACAACATCGACCGTCGCATCGCGCTCTGGATGATGGCTCGACTCGGCTCCTCGGCCCGTCTGCTGATCCTCGCCATCATGCTCGCGACCGCCTTCCTCTCGATGTGGGTCTCGAACACGGCGACGACGGCGATGATGACCCCGATCGCGCTGGGGGTGCTCGCCCAGGTCATCGGTCGCGACGAGATCCAGGACCAGGACGACGAGGCGGCCTCGTTCTCGAACATGCAGATCGCCACCCTCCTGGGAACGGCCTACGGCGCGAGCGTCGGCGGCGTCGGGACGCTCATCGGGACGCCGCCGAACGCAGTGGTCGCCGCCCAGCTCGCCTCGCTGTCGAACTACAGCCTCACCTTCTTCGACTGGCTGCTCGTCGGCATGCCGGTCGTGATCATCACGCTGCCGATCGTCTGGTACGTCCTCACCTTCGTGCTCTACCCACCCGAAGTCTCGGACGTGAGCGAGGCCAGAGCACAGGCCGAAGAGTATCTCGAAGAGGAGGGTTCGTTGAGCGCACGCGGGCGGCGCGTGGCGTGGATCTTCGCCATCACGGCCGGGCTGTGGGTTGTCGGCGGGCTCGACATCCTCTTCGAGGGCGTGCTCCCGCCGCGCGTGTTCACGACGCTGTTCGGTGGCGACGGCCCGACGATCTTCGGTGTTTCGGGCCATCAGGGGCTACTTTACTACGTGATGGTCGGACTGTACGCGATCCCGGCGCTCGTGCTCGCCGACACCGTCGAGTGGGACGATCTCGTCGACATCGACTGGGGGACGATCCTCCTGTTCGGCGGCGGCATCTCGCTCGCCGACGCGTTCGCCGAGACCGGCGCGACCGAGTGGCTCGCCGACACGATCTTCGGCTCGTTGGCGAACCAGCCCGCCGTTCTCGTCATCGGGGTCGTCGTCGTGTTGGTGATCTTCCTCACCGAGATGACGAGCAACACCGCCACCTCGACGATCATCGTCCCGCTGCTCATCGGTACCGGCGGCGTGTTCGCGTCGACCTTCGGGATCACGTCGGTCGAGGCCGGGATCGTCCTCGCGGTCAGCGGCGCGATCGCGGCGAGTTTCGCGTTCGCGCTCCCGGTGGCGACGCCGCCGAACGCCATCGTCTTCGGCAGCGGTCGGATGAAACAGTCACATATGATGCGTGCCGGAGTGGTGCTCAATCTGTTGATGACGGCCGTTCTCACCGTCCTGATCATCCTGCTGTTCCGGTTCGTCTGGCCGATCGTCCTGTTCTGAGCGGTCATTCAATCCGGGGTCGTCGGTCCCCGATCGAACGCCTCAAACCGCGGTCGGTCGGAGGCGGCGCATGGGCACGCCGCTCGATTCGCGTGAGGCACAGGCCACTGCTGTCATCGACCGTCTCGACGCGGAGTATCCGGACACGACCATCTCGCTCGATTTCTCGGATCGGTTCGAACTGCTCGTCGCGGTGATCCTCTCCGCACAGTGTACCGACGCGCGGGTCAACGAGACCACCGACGAGCTCTTCGAGAGCTACCCCTCGCCGGAAGCGTTCGCGAACGCGCCCCAGGAGGAGCTTGCCGAGGCGCTGAACTCGATCACCTACTACAACAACAAGGCGAGTTACATCCGCGAATCGGCACAGATCGTCGTCGAAGAGTACGACGGAGACGTTCCCGACACGATGAGCGAACTCACCGAACTGCCGGGTGTCGGCCGGAAGACGGCGAACGTCGTCCTCCAGCACGGCTACGACGTGGTGGAGGGGATCGTCGTCGACACGCACGTCCAGCGGCTGACGCGACGGCTCGGACTCACCGAGGAGCAGCGACCCGAGCGCATCGAGGAGGATCTGATGGAGTTCGTCCCCGCCGAACACTGGCAGGCGTTCACACATCTGTTCATCGACCACGGGCGGGCGACCTGCACGGCCCGCAACCCGGAGTGTGGGGACTGTGTACTCGAAGACATCTGTCCGTCGTCGAAGCTCGATTCGCCGACCGATCTCGCCAGCGGCGAGGAGTGGACATAGGTCGTTTCGGACGGTTCCGTGTCGTTTCGTCGCAAAACGAACGAACGATCGACGGTGGTTTTTGTGCGGGGGTCGAGCGACGAGACGCAGCCGGCGGGGCTGCACGTGGCATCCACCGTCCGACCTCCGTCGGGCGGTGTACCGTTCATCAGAGGAAATAGGCGAACGCGAAGCGAGCGATGCCGACGAGATAGGCCAGCAGCCAGAAGATCACGTAGCCGAAGACGCCGATGCGCAGCCGGTTCCGCCAGTGATCCATCCGGTCGGAGCCGATCTCCGAGAGCAGCACGTCCTCGTCGTAATCGTGATAGAGGTTGTATTTCCGTTTCGCTCGGAAGATGCGGACGATCCCCGTGAAGGCGAAGGCGAGCAGCGCGTAGGCTTGCAGTCCGAGAAAGGCGTGCAGGGCGGACGCGCCGCCGAGCTGGCCGAACAGGCGGGGGAGCATCCAGACCAGCAGCGGCACGGTCGTGAGCGTCAGTCCGGTGACGATGAACTTGAGATGGTAGACGAGCACGCCCCACGTCACCTTCTCGGTGTCGATCATGATCCACGCGCCGTAGAGAAAGCAGGGAAAGCTCGCCGTGACCAGTATCGCGACGATCGTCGCCACCGTCGCGTCGGTCAGCCCGAACATGGCGAAGATCGCCGTCGTGGGCGCTAAAGGCTGCCGAAACCCGTGCGCTGGCGGTCGGAAAGCCTAACCCGATCGGTGGCGTACGAGAGACGATGGCCGACTCCCGACCCACGGCGGACGAGGGAGACGAGCGAGCAGGTGAGAGCGGCACCGACGCCGACAGCCGCGCCGCTGTCGGCGAGGAAGCCGACACCGGGAACGAGGCCGAATCCGCAGCGACCGACGCGGACGCGGCTGACTCGACCGATCAGCTCCGCCAGCGGGTCGAGGAGACGTACGACTTCGACGATTTCGGGCCGACCGACATGGCCCAGATGAGCGCCGACGAGTGGGACGCGGCCTTCGACGCCGACTCGTGGATCACCGGTGACGCACTTCTCGCGCGCGTCGAGGCCGATCTCAGAAATCGCATCGCCGAGCGGGACGTGTTCGCCAGGCTCGAAGGTGTCGAGGACGGCCTGCTCGCCTACTCCGACGAGGGCTACGCCGTCGTCTACCCCGACGGGAGCGTCGAGGGGCGTGGCACCGTGCTGCGGGACGTCAAACCGACCGTCGCGCTCTGTTCGATGGACGAATACGATGTCGCCGAACCACCGGAAGGGGAGCTGCTGCCGGAGCCGTCGGCAGTCCCTGAGGGTGGCGGCGAGCTCGGTAACTGGATGCTCCAGCTCGTCGCCGCCGCCCAGCTACTGGCCGGGCTCGGACTCATCGTCGCGTGGGTGTTCTTCCCCGTCGAGACGCTGTTCGCGCCGGTCGCTGGGATCGTGTTCGTCCTCTTCGCGATCCTGTTGTTCGTCCAGGTGGCGAACGCGCGGCTCTCCGACAAGTTCCGTTCGGAGGAGTATCGCGACCGGCTGCGGGCGGTCGGTATCGGCTCCGACGAGCGCCCCGACTTCCTCCCCGAGCGCTACCGCGAGCCGGCCGACGCCTCCGCCGTCGAGGGTACCGACGACGACCCACAGACGGACGAACTGGACGACTCGGCCTCCTCCGTCTGAGGCGCGATACCCGCATCCGGTGGACTTATGCGAAGCCAGTCCAGAGTGTGGATACACATGAACAGGCGGGATTTTCTGCTGGCAGCAAGCGCCGCGGCAGGTGGTTCGGCCGCCGCCAGCGGGACCGCCGCCGCACAGCAGGGCAATGCGTCCGGCGGTGGCGGCGGGAACGCGTCCGGCGGGGGTGGCAACGCCTCCGGCGGTGGCAACCAGAGCGGTGGCGGCAATCAGAGCGCCGGCGGGGGCGGTGGGGGCGGCGGTGGCCCGACGAAGACGGTGAAGGTCGGCCCCGGCGGCTCGCTGAAGTTCGAACCCGAGACGCTCTCGCTCCCGACGGGCGGGAAGGTGAAGTTCGTCTGGGAGTCGAGCGGTCACAACGTGAGCCCGAGCAACGGCGACTGGGGCCACGAGCCGATCGAGGACAAGGGGTTCAGCTACACCACGCCGGCCTTCCAGGAAGCCGGCGCTCAGGAGTACGTCTGCACGCCACACGAGTCGGCAGGGATGGTCGGCACCATCGAAGTCGGATCGAGCGGTGGCGGCAGCGGTGGTGGCGGTGGGGAGGAAGAACCGAGCCCCGAGGAGATGGGCGTGCCGTTCCAAGCGCACTTCGTCGGGATAGCCACCATCCTGATGATGGTGCTCTCGCTGGTCTACACGTTTTTCGTCGTGAAATACGGCGAATCACCGAACGCGAAGGGAGGTGACTGAAAATGTCAACGTCAGGTAGTACCTACGGCGATATTCACCGCTACGAGCCGGCCAGAGAGAGCACCGCCGCGGCCGTCGCCATCGTGTTGCTCACCATCGTCGAGGTGGTGTTCGTCGGTCTGTTCGCCTACGGACTGATCAACGGCTGGGGGACCAGGGAGGTCGGCAACATGTATCTCGGCGCGGTGTTGGCGGTCGTCTTCGTCGACCTCGCGTTCGTCCTCCTGCTCTACCGCAAGGAGTTCCTCCCGGACGTGATGATCGTCAAGAAACGCCGGCGCAAGTGGGAGGACCTCTACATCCGTGAGGAGCAGATGGAGGGGACGAGCATGGCCGGTGGCGGGATGTGGGACAGTGTGAAACGAGCGGTCTATCCGTACTACAAGAAATAACAATGCCAGAAGACGAAGACAGCTATCCGGCTGAATCGGGACGCAGACGGTTCGTGAAGGGCGTCGTCGGTGCATCGGCGCTCGGAGCGACCGGCATCACCGGTGCGACCGGGATCAAATACGCCACCACCTCCTCGGGCTCCGGTGGTGGGGCGACGCAGTATTTCGGTATCGAGAACACTGCCGGCCCGGCACCACGCGGGATGCCACAGATACCGGTCGAGATCGACTCGGACGGCTATCTGAAGGGCGTCTGGCCGGAGGTGGAGACGAAGACGGTCGACAACGAGGAGGTGAAGGTCGCGGAGACGCAGCTCGGCGGCATCACCTACTCCAGCGAGTGGTTCCAGTACTGTGGCGTCCAGACGTACGCTGGCATCGCGCCCGACGCCGATCAGGACAACTTCTTCCGCGTCTCCGAGTCGGCCTCGACGAGCTACGACTGGATGAGCGATCTGAGCGCCGGTGACAAGCTCAAGGTCAGCGACTTCGACGATTACGAGTCGTGGGGCAACGACATCGGCAAGGACGGACTCGGCAAGCCGGCGATGGGTCGCTGGCGATCGGAGGATCTCCCGCCCCAGGAGACGGCCCCGATACAGATCCTCCGGAGCACGCGCATCGAGGATCTCGCGAAGGAGAGCGACCACCCCGAGTGGATCAAGGCGAGTACCGAGAAGGGGTTCATCGCGTGGCTGAACAAGTGTACCCACTTCTGCTGTGTGCCAGGGTTCAAGTCCTCGGCTCAGAGCGCGAAGTTCGGCGGCGCGAACGACGTCTACTGTCCCTGCCACCAGTCGGTGTACGACCCGTTCAACCCCGTGAAGCTTCAGTTCACCTCGCTCCCGCGACCGGAGGATAGTGGGGAAAGCGGCGGTAGTAGTGGCAGTAGCGGCGGGGAGAGCAGCGCATGAGCCTCGAACGCCCCGACGAACACGATCACGCGGGCTGGATGGAGCAGAAAGAGCTGACACCGATCGAGAGCACGTATCTCACGGTGTTGATGTGGCTCGACAAGCGCCTGCGCATCGTCGACTATCTCGAAGTGCTGGAGAACCTCTACTACAAGGTCAACCTCCAGATGCCGAAGAGCCACACCGAGCAGTACAACCTCGACAACAAGTTCTGGTACTGGTATCCACTCTACGCGCTCGGGAGTTTCTCGACGATCGCGTACGTCGTCGCCGCGCTCTCGGGCGCGCTGCTCGGGTTCTACTACGCACCGTCGACCGCCGGCGATCCGTCGGCGGCTTACAACGCGCTGACGATGATCATGACCGATCTCAACTTCGGCTTTTTCCTCCGGAGTCTCCATCGGTGGGCGGCACAGGTGATGACCGCCGCCGTCTTCCTGCACATGCTGCGGGTGTATTTCACCGGCGCGTACAAGGAGCCGCGCGAGCTCAACTGGATCCTCGGCATCGTCCTGATCAGCCTGACGATGGTGTTCGGCTACACGGGCTATCTGCTGACGTGGGATCAGCTCGCCTACTGGGCGGGCCAGATCGGCGTCGAGATGAGCCTCTCGATCCCGCTGATCGGCGAGTGGGTCGCCCAGCTGATCTTCGGCGGGTTCGCACTCGGCCAGGCGACGCTCATGCGGATGTATCTGTTACACGTCTTCCTGTTGCCGTTCGTCGTGACGTCGCTGATCGCCGTCCACATCGGGATCGTTTGGATGCAGGGGATCGCGGAGCCACACTAGTACAATGACAGACACTACCGACACGGACGAGAGAAACGACGCCACCGAGGAGGTCGCCGCCGACGGCTCGGGAATCGTCGCGCCGGACGACGAGACGCCGACGTGGCGCGAACGCAAGGAGCGCCGCCAGGGACTCTCGCGACTCACCTACGAGTATTTCGAGCGCTCCCGGCGCGAGGATCAGGATCTGCGAACGGAGTCGAGCTACGTCGAGCGTGACGTGCTCGCGTTCCCGACGTGGCCCCACGAGATGATCCGCAACCTCTCGCTGACGAGTTTCTTCGTCGGCCTGATCCTCTTTCTGGCGGCCGCGCTGCCGCCGCATCTCGGCGCGCCGGCCGATCCGTCGACGACGCCGGCGATCATCCTGCCCGACTGGTATCTCTACTGGTCGTTCGGCCTGCTGAAACTCGGGCCGCTGAACCCCGATCTCGCCATCCTCGGCGGCCAGAAGCTGATGAAGGACGCCACCTACGGCGTGCTCGCCAACCTGGTCGTCGTCGGGTTCATCGCCCTCGTGCCGTTCCTGAACAAGGGGAGCGCGCGTCGGCCCGTCGAGCAGCCGTTCTGGTCGGCCGTCGGCGTCTTCGGCGTCGTCTTCGCCGTAATGGTCAGCGGGCTGTCGATCAAGAACCTCTGGCCGGCGTGGGTGAACGTCCACCTGCTGTTCGACCTGACGTTCCTCCTGCCGTTCGTGGCTGGGTTCATCACCTACGGTATTCTGAAGGCGATGCGTGAGGGCTACATGTTCGAGCTCAACCGGCGGTATTACCGGCTGCGGCCACCGCGGTGAGCGACGACAGCGAGGGCGCGAGCGAGTCGCGCGAGATCGTCGTCCCGCTGCGCGCCTACAAGGCGGTGACGGTGTTCTCGACGCTGCTAGCGATCGTCTGCGTCATTTTGGGGTTCGGCTTTCTCGACGCCGCCACCGGCGGTGCCGGACCGCTCTCGGTGCTGTTCGAGACGATCGGGCTCGCGGACGCCGGCGGGAGTCTGTTCACGCTCGTGAGCGCGCTCGTCGGCATCGGCTTCATCGCGCTCGGAGCCGGTATCTACGTCCTCGGCACGCGCTTTCGAACCGAGGGGATGGGAAAGGCTCAAGACGACAGCGGTGGAGAATCGGACAATGAGTGACGAATTCGTCAAGGGGCTCGCTACCCTCTGTGGCGGGCTGTTCGGCTGGATGGTCTTCTCCGGCTGGTACACGACCGAGGGGTTCGAGAGCACGCAGCTCATCGCGGAGGTCCCGACCGATCCCGCGATCTACGGCAACATCGCACTCACCCTGCGCGAGGCGCTGTTCTGGTTCGCCATCTTCGGCGCGATCACCTTCTGGGTGCTCATCCCGGCCGGCCGGCAGGTCCGTGCCGCACTGCGCGATCGCCGCTCGTCGAACTAATTTGGTCTGCATTTTCTGTCGGCTGCTACACTCCACGAGCAGCGATTGCAGCCGTCTCTTACTATCCTTGACGGCCCGACGACGCATTGTTGTCCAGACCTGAGACGGCTCTGCAGGTGTTTATGATCCAGTTTGCTGGGCCACTCCGATTCGTTGAGAGCGCAGTATATTCGGCTACCAGTCTACTGCCAACCGCCGTGACAGCCACGTACTTCTCCCAGCCGATTCGCTCACTCGCTGCGCTCGTGCAGCCCTCGCACGCCGATTTGTACTGGTGTTCGTCAGTTGAGGGATTTACTCCGTTCGCGCCTCGCTTGACTCGCGGACAAGCGCGCTGATCACGGCCCACTGAGCGAAGAGTAGAAACAGACCATTCCGACGGCGTCGCAAAACATTCTCGACCGGTGGTTCGATCGCTCGCGTCGTCTCAGACGACCGCGTTCCACAGCGGGGCGATGACGAAGAAGACGCTGAGGTAGGCCGCGTAGAGCACGACGAGCACGGAGGCAGCGACGGCCGCCTTCGGCTGGCCGATCTCGCGGTCGTTGCGCACCTCGACACGTCTGGCCTCGAGTTCGAAGAAGTCGGTGACGAACATGCCGACGACGAGCACCGACAGCACCATCCCCGAGTGGAGTTCGACGGTGCCGAGGTAGAACGAGCCGAGGATGAGCAGGATGGTGGTGGCGATGTGGGCGGGATGCTGTTCGATGGCGTCGGCACCGCCTTCGTCCGCCTGCGAGACGTTCGAGCGGTGCGAGAGCGCACGCGTCGCGAGGTTCACCACGGCGAGGACGACGAGCACGTAGACGATCAGCGGTGGCTCGCCGCTACCGAGCACGGCATCGACCGGGCCGAACAGCGAGAGTGGATTCATAGGGTATCGTCCAACGCGACTCCATTAGAAGGTTTCTCATTCCCGGTCGCCATCGTGCAGCGAGACGACCGGCAGCGTTCCGGCGCGCACAAGCTCCACCGTCGCTCCCGGCTCGACCGTTTCGACCGTCCGCCCATCGACCAGCAGCTCCACGTCGGCGTCGTCGCGCTCGACGGTAAGCGAGAGATCGGCCAGCGGCACGACCCAGTGGTCGGGATCGGTCGCAAAGGGTGAGATCGGGACGGCGGTCAGCACGTCGCTCCCGGGCGCGACGATCGGCCCGCCAGCGGCGTGGGCGTAGCCACGACTACCCGCCGGCGTCGTGACGACCACGCCGTCGGCGCGAAATCGGGCGATCGGTGTGTTCCGGTTCGGCCGGTCGAGCGAGAACTCGGAGATCGTCGCCGCGGCCGCCGTCGCGAGGGTGACGTCGGAGAGTGCGTGAGCGATCCCGCCGTCGGTCTCGACGGCCACGAGCGGCCGCTCCGTGACGGTGTATCGTCCATCGAGAAGCCGCTCGGCAGTTTCTGGCCGAAGATCGTCGGTGAGCGGAAGAACGGGTATCGTGGTGTCCGCCGTGACGAGTTCCGCGATCGCGTCGCCGGCAGGCGCTATCACGAGATCGGTTCCGTCGATCGTCTCCACGGTGGTGGTTTCGGCGACGCCGCCGGTGGCCCGAACCGTTTCGACGACGTCGGCCGCCCCGTCGGCGGACACGAGTACCCCGATATCCGGTCGTTCGCCCCTGTCAACCGTCTCCCCGTCACTCATCGGGGTCGGTTGTGGCCGGCCGGTCAAAAGACTGCGGGCTCGTGGCAAGGTTCGCGCGACGGCGACGGGAACGCTTTATCAGCGCCGGCCGCCATCGATCCGTATGAGCCTCGCAGTCGAGACCCCGCCACCGCCGACGCTCGAAGCCGGCGTCGACGCCGACGCCTACGAGGACGCCGACGTCGGCGGTGACGAGTACCGCCGTGACGAACTCGAATCCTTCCTCCACGCAGGTGCGTGGGACGAGGCGTTCGAGCACTGGGCGGCCGACACCGAAATGAGCGAACGCGAGTTCGCCATCGTTCGCGATCTCGGACTCGTCGATCGTTTCGATTTCTTCTGGGATGATTTCGCCGACCGGGTGGGCTACCACGCCCCCGGGCTGCCCGAGGACTGGAAGGAACGCGATCTCCATCCGGAGCTCGATTCGTGGGGCGAAGTCTCCTCGATCAACGCCGGACTCACCGAACTCGGCCAGCTCGTCTGCGAGGTGCTCAAGGAGGAATACATCGACTGGGAGGCGGACTACGACGCACCGGACGACCTCCCCGACTTCTGACGGGCGCTCGTCGCCGCCCGTGGGGTTGATATGCATGGCCGCGAACGGCCCGCATGAACGAGACGGCCACCCCGCCCGACGAGCGCGAATGTGAACGCTGCGGTCGTCGTGACGTCTGGGACGAGACGACCGACAACTGGCGGATCGTCGAGAGCGGTCGCAGCCACTGCATCCACGAGTGGGATATCAACGGCGCGTACAACCCCTTCGCCGAGTCGTAGCCGGTCGAACTCGCCAACAGTTAAGTCCCCGTCGGCGTACGTTCGCGTATGGATGCGACGGAAGCCGAAATCGACTCGCTCGTCGGCCGTGAGGTCTACTCGAACAACGGTCTGTTCGTCGGCGAGGTCGAGGACGTCCGCCTCGATCTCGATCGCGAGATCGTCACCGGCCTGGCGGTCGGCGGACTGAACCGCGAACTGCTCACCGGGCGTGCGCGCACTGCCAGCGGCGTCGTCGTCCCGTTCCGGTGGGTGCGGTCGGTTGGCGATATCGTTCTCGTCACAGAGGCGATCGAGCGCCTGCGCGAACCGAGCGAGGAGACAGAGGCCGAAGCCACCGTTTAATTTCCGTTGTCGTCGACGCCGAGTGCGTCGAAGAGCTTGCGCCGGACGGCCTGTTTGGTGAGCGCGAGTAGCGTTTCGCGGTTGTCATCGGTCGTCTCGATGCCGGTGAAGATGCCCAGCGGGATCGACACCGTCGCGTCCGTCGAGTGGCCGACCGTCTCGCCGTGTTCCTCGAAGGCGCTTTCGAGCACGTTACGGATGTTGATGCGGATGTCCTTCGAGCGCGCCGAAAGGGTGATGCGCTCGTCGTCGATGGCGAAGACGGCGGTCGTGCTCACCCCTTCCAGATTCAGGAGCTGCTGGGCGGCCTGTGCGAGCGCGTCGCGATCGTGGATGTAGCCGGCGTTCGAGACGAGATACGAGCCGTTGACCTCGCGGTTGCCGATCGCCTCGGCGAGTACGTCGAGCGTCTCGGGCGACATCGACGGCGATTCGACCTGTTCGAGGGTGTCGTGGTCGGCGAACGGGTAGAGATAGGAGGCGGCGGTCAGGTCGGCCGGTGTCGTATCGCGCTTGAAGTCGAGCGTTTCGGCGCGAATGCCGTAGAGCAGCGCGGTCGCGACGGTGTCGTCGAGGCCGAGATCGAACTCCTGGACGTATTTCGTCATGATCGTCGACGTCGAGGAGACGTTCGCGCGCACGTCGGAGAAGGCCGCCTCGTAGTCGCCGTCGGGTTCGTGGTGGTCGATGAGGACGTCGATCGGCCGGTCGATCGTCTCCTCCATCGACTGGGCGTGATCGACGAGCGCGAGCGTGTCGTACTCCCCGAAGTCGACGTCGGCGCGCGCCTGCAGATCGACGCCGATGAGATTGACGAACGCGCGGTCCTCCTGATGGCCGATCTCGCCCTCGTAGAGGATGTCCGCTTCGATGCCGCGCGCCTCGGCGATCGCCCGGAGTGCGACCGCGCTGGCGATCGAGTCCGGGCCAGGGTTGTCGTTGGCGAGGATGGCCAGGCGCTGTTCGGTGTCGTCGAGTACGTCGGCGAGCAGTCCCGCCTTGTGTTCGAGTTCGCCGGTTTCGAGCGCGCGCAGCGCGGCGTCGGCGATCACCGACGAGGGGTTGATGACGGCGTCGGCACCCGCTTCGCGGAGCTCGTCGGCGGTCACCGGGTCCGAGGCGCGCGCGATGACGAACTGTTCGTCGCCGCGTGCGCGGACGTTCGCGATGGCCGCCTCGTTGGCGTCGATGTCTGTCGACAGCACGAGTAGTACGTCCCGATCGGCGACCGTCTCGGGCACCCCCTCGTCGGCGATGTCGGCGGTCTTGGCGTTCATGTCCTGGTCACGCAGGGCCTCGACGCGGCTCTCGTCGACGTCGACGATGAGGACGTCCTTGCCCTCGTCGACGAGCTCCTCGGCGACGGCGTAGCCCACGCTGCCACAGCCCAAGATCGCATAGGAGGACATCGAGGCCATCGTGATACCGGTGCTCATTGTCCGTCCACTCTGGGAGAGCCATGTTTATAATCTGCGTGTTCTCGGCGGTCGTCCCCGGAGGGCGCTGCTCTCACGCAAACTATTTGTCGCTGTCGGTGGACACTTCGGATATGCTCTCGCTCGAAGACTCACCGCTCGCACGCGACGGCAAGATCCTGATTCTCGCCTACGATCACGGCCTCGAACATGGCCCCTCGGACTTCACCGAGCATCCCGAACGGATGGCTCCCGAGACCGTCTTCGACGTCGCGACCCACGACGCCGTCACCTCGGTCGCCGTCCAAAAGGGGCTTGCCGAGGGCTACTACCCCTCCTACGAGGACGACGTCTCGCTGCTGACGAAGCTCAACGGCACCTCGAACCTCTGGATGGGCGAACCCGACAGCGCCGTGAACTGCACGGTCGACTACGCCGCCGACATCGGTGCCGACGCCGTGGGGTTCACCCTCTACGGCGGCTCGAACAGCGAAATCGAGATGGCCGAGGAGTTCCGCGACGCCCAGGAGGCCGCCCGTGCACACGATCTCCCGATGGTGATGTGGTCGTACCCCCGTGGCCAGGGGCTCAGAAACGCCTCCGACGCCGACACGATCGCCTACGCCGCACGCGAGGCGCTCGAACTCGGCGCGGACGTAGCGAAGGTCAAGTATCCCGGCAGCCGCGAGGCGATGGAACACACCGTCCAGGCCGCCGGCGGGGAGAACGGCGCGAAGGTCATCATGTCCGGCGGTTCCAAGGTCTCCGACGAGGCGTTCCTCAAGAACGTCAAGGCCGTGATGGACGCCGGCGGAGCGGGACTCGCCGTCGGCCGGAACATCTGGCAGCGCGAGAACCCGACGCAGCTGCTCGATGCGCTCGAAGCGGTCATCCACGAGGGCGCATCCGTCGACGCCGCACTCTCGTGATGGACATCATCGACGCGATCTTCGAGACGATCGCCGAGACGGCCCCCGAGATCCGCGCGGGGCTCGTCGGCCGGCGCGAATATCAGGAGGACGAGAACCCGAGCGGCGAGGAGCAGCTCGCGGCGGACGTCCACGCCGACCAACTCCTGGAAGAACGCCTGCTCGCGATCGACGGCGTCGGCAGCTACGCGAGCGAGGAACGTGAGGAGGTCATCGGCGACGGCTCGGAGCTCTCGGTCGCGGTCGATCCGCTCGACGGCTCCTCGAACATCAAGCCGAACAACACGATGGGGACGATCGTCGGGATTTACGACGCCCAGCTCCCGGCCGGCGGCCACGATCTCGTCGGGGCGGCCTACACGCTCTACGGCCCGATCACGACGATGATGACCGCCGTCGACGACACCGCGACCGAGTCCGTCGTCGAGGACGGCGAGCGACACACGGTGAACGAGGACCTCTCGCTGCCCGACGAGCCGACCGTCTACGGCTTCGGCGGGCGCGTACCCGACTGGACCGACGGGTTCACCGACTACGCCCGCGAGATCGAGTCGGATTCGTCGCTCAAACTCCGCTACGGCGGCGCGATGATCGGCGACGTGAACCAGGTGCTCACCTACGGCGGGATTTTCGCCTACCCGGCGCTCGACTCGGCCCCCGAGGGCAAACTCCGCCTCCAGTTCGAGGGCAACCCGATCGCGTACATCGTCGAATCGGCCGGCGGGCGCTCCTCGGATGGCGACGGATCGCTGCTCGATATCGAACCCGACGGACTTCACGAGCGCGTGCCGGTCCACGTCGGCAACGAGGGACTGATCGACCGGCTCGAAGCGACGCTCGACGGCTAGTTCTTCCGGTTTTCGGCGAACAGCACTTCGAACGTACTGTTTTCGATCGACCGCGTTTCGTGGATCTCGAACCCGGCGTCGGCGAACTGGCGTGCGCTCGTCTCGGTGTCGGGGAAACTCCAGCGCATCTCCACGCCCGTCTCCAGCCAGTCGGGGTTGGTGCCGTCCCAGCCTTCGTCGCCGCCGACGGTGAGCACGGCCAGTCCGCCGGGTCGCAGCACGCGATGGAACGCCGCCGCGACGCGGGCGTGTTCGTCGAGCGGGACGTGGATCAGCGAGAAGAGGGCACAGATTGCGTCGAAACCGTCGTCGACGAACCCGAGCGCGCTCATGTCGCCCTGGACGAACCGTGCCTGCGCGACGTCCTTACGGGCGCGACGGAGCTGTTCGCGTGAGAGGTCGACGCCGACCACGTCGTGATCGTCGGCCAAGCGCTCGGCGACCGGCACGCCCGCGCCGCAGCCGGCGTCGAGCACCCGTGCGCCGTCGGCGAGTCGGTCGCATAGCCAGTCGAGATGGGGTCGATCGGCGTGCTCGTTCGTTCGACGGGCCAGATACTCGTCGACGATCGCGTCGTAGCCGTCCCTGATGGCGCGCTTGTCGCCCGTCATTCGTCGGTACCGACACGGCCGACGGCCAAACCGTTTCGCCGTCCGCGTTCGATCCGGTCGGGTCGACGACATGGAAAAGTCTTTCCGCAATTATTGCACAGTATCGGTATGGAGATCCGCATCGGCGAGGGGGCGAGCGACGAGGAAGCACGCGTCATCGGCAGCGCGCTGGCCGAACATACCGGGACGGCGATCGAGGTGTACGTTGGCGACGGCGACGCGCCTGCGACGACCGCCGAACCGCCGGCGAGCGACGACCGATCCGCAGCGAACGGGGCGGGCGGATCACAGGCGTCGACCACGGACGGGCCGACCGAACGCGAGGAACTCCTCCGCGAGGAGATTGCCGATATCGAACAGGGCGGCCCGGAGAAGTACAAGGATCGCCTGGACGACCAGGGCAAACTGTTCGTCCGCGACCGCCTCGATCTCTGGTTCGACGACGGATTTTCGTTCGAGGACGGCAAGTTCGCCAACTTCGACAGCGACGACCAACTGCCGGCCGACGGACTGCTCACGGGGGCCGCCGAGTTCGAGGGGCGAACGCTCCACGCGATGGCCAACGACTTCACCGTGAAAGCGGGCTCGATGGCCGAGAAGGGCGTCGAGAAGTTCCTGCGTATGCAACAGCGCGCGCTCAAGACCGGCCGGCCAGTCCTCTACCTGATGGATTCGTCGGGTGGACGCATCGATCAGCAGACGGGCTTTTTCGCCAACCGAGAAGGAATCGGGAAATACTACTACAACCACTCGATGCTCTCCGGTCGGGTGCCCCAGATCTGCGTGCTCTACGGTCCCTGCATCGCCGGTGCGGCCTACACACCCGTATTCGCCGACTTCACGGTGATGGTCGAGGGGATGAGCGCGATGGCCATCGCCTCCCCGCGGATGGTGGAGATGGTCACCGGCGAGGAGATCGATCTCCAGGAGCTGGGTGGCGCGCAGGTCCACGCCGCCGAATCCGGCAGTGCGGATCTCGTGGCCGAGGACGAAGAACACGCCCGCGAACTCGTCGCTCAACTCGTCACCTACCTCCCCGACAGTTCCGACGAGAAACCCCCACGATCCGACTCACGTCCACCGTCGCGCTCGCCCGCCGGTATCGACTCGGTGGTGCCCGATCGTCCGAACCGCGGCTACGACATGCACGAGCTCATCGATCGCGTCGCCGACCAGGGCTCGGTGCTCGAACTCCGCGAGCAGTACGGCCCGGAGATCGTCACGGCGTTCTCGCGCATCGACGGCCGACCGGTGGGGATCGTGGCGAACCAGCCGGCCCAGCGCGCGGGTGCGATCTTCCCCGACGCAGCCGAGAAAGCCGCCGAGTTCATCTGGACCTGCGACGCCTACAACATCCCGCTGCTCTATCTCTGCGACACGCCGGGATTCATGGCCGGCTCGGACGTCGAAAAGGAGGGCATCCTCGAACAGGGCAAGAAGATGATCTACGCGACCTCCTCGGCCACCGTTCCAAAGCAGTGCGTCGTCGTCCGGAAGGCCTACGGCGCGGGCATCTACGCCATGTCCGGGCCGGCCTACGACCCCGAATCGACGCTCGCGCTCCCATCGGGCGAGATCGCCATCATGGGTCCTGAGGCGGCGATCAACGCGGTCTATCGGAACCGCCTCGACGACATCGAGGACGACGAGGAGCGCGCCGCACGCGAGGCAGAACTCCGTGAGGAGTATCGCGAGGACATCGACGCCCACCGGATGGCGAGCGAGGTCGTCATCGACGACATCGTCCCGCCGAGCGAGCTTCGCGAGGAACTCGCCGCCCGGTTCGCGTTCTACGAGGGGATCGACAAATCGCTGCCCGACAAGAAACACGGTACGATTCTCTGAATCACCGGTATCGAGCGTCGTCGCTTACTCGTAGCCGATGTCGGCGGTGAGTTCGCTGTTGCTTCGTTGGAAGACGCCGGAGCCACGCGCGAGTTCGTTGTCGGCGTCGTCGTGGACGACCGCTTCGGCGATCAGCTGGTTGGGATTGTCGTTGACGACGCGCCCCTCGGCGTGGATCGTGCCGTCGGAAACCGGGCGTTCGAGATGGATGGTGAAGTTCGTCGTGAGCACGAAGACGTCCTCGACGAGCGAGTTGGCCGCGAAGAACGCCGCGTCGTCGAGCGCTTTGAAGTACACTGCACCGTGAACCGCACCGAGCGGATGGTGACTCCCCGAAGATATCGGCACGTCGAGCGTCGCCGCGCCCTCGGCGACGGTGAGGCTCGTTCCCTCGTCGGCGTTGATGGGTGCACGCTGGTACATCCGCTCCAGTTTTCGAAAGTGCGTCTCGTTCACGGTCAAGAACGGCCTCGATCAACGATATCGATTTCGATGGTCGTCAGGGCGCGCCGGTGATGACGAACTGGCTTTCGGTGTCGCCGTTGGTCACCTGGCGCGTCGCGCCCGGCGCGACCCGAATCGCGTCACCGCTTTCGAGCGACAACTCCTCGCCCTCCACGGTCATGGTCGCCTCGCCCTTCACGAGAAGATACACTTCCTCGTGGTCCTCGTCGCCGTGTTCATGCTCCGGACCTTCCCAGCCCGGTTCAGCGTCGACAACGGTGACGCCGTGATCCTCACAGTTGAGCGGCTCCCGGAGGAAGTGCATTCCGTACGTGGTCTCGGTCTCTCCGTAGTTCACTTTCGTGTGTGACATCACCATCGATTGGCGGGCCGGACGGAAATGCGCACTGCCGGCCGGTCGCCGCTCGGTTCGTACGCTCCATGAGCAACGCTTAGGCGTCAGCGTCGCCTCGTGTCCTCGTGCGCATCGAGAACAGCTTCGTGCCCGTGCGCGGTGTCGGCGAGAAAACCGAGCGCCGGCTCTGGCGCGAGGGGATCACCCACTGGGACGATTTCGAACCCTCGTCCGTCGGCGACGTGCAGGGCGAAAACATCACCGACTACATCGATCGTGCCCGCGATCGTCTCGCGGCCGGCGATGCGGCGTTTTTCGACCGCGCCTTCCCGTCGGGCAGTCGCTGGCGGCTCTACGAGAACTTCCGCGGGAACGCCTGCTTTTTCGATATCGAGACCACCGGTCTGGACGCCCGCCACAACGACGTGACGACCGTCAGTTTCCATCGTGCCGGCGAGACGACCACGCTCGTCCGCGGCGATGACCTCACACAGGAGGCCATCCGCCGCGAACTCGACGCGGCCGATCTGCTGGTGTCGTTCAACGGCAAGCGCTTCGATGTCCCCTTTCTCGAACGCTCGTTCGAGCTCGACATCACGCAGCCACATCTCGACGTGATGTACCCCTGTCGGCAGCTCGATCTCACTGGCGGGCTGAAGGCGATCGAGGAGGAAATCGGTATCGAGCGCGACCGACCGGATATCTCCGGGCGGGATGCAGTCCGGCTCTGGCACGCATACGGACGCGGCGACGAGGACGCCCTCGATACGCTGGTTGCATACAATCGCGCCGATACGGCAAACCTCAAATCACTGCTCGACACCGTTACGCGCCGCCTTCACGAGTCGGTGTTCGTCGGTGATACCGAACGGCGCTGATCTCATAACCGATCCCGTCTCCGATCCGTTTTCGTCGAGAAAAGTGTTCGTCGAAAAGTCGTCGATCAGCTGCGTCGCGTTGCGAGCAGCGCCGCACCGAGCAGCGCGACGATCGCGACGGCGATGCCGAAGCCCGGACCGCCTGCCTCGGTCGCCTGTCCGCCGCCCGTTTCATCAGCGGTGCCGGCTGCGGTCTCGTCGCCGGTCGCCGTCGTGGCTCCGCCGTCGGTCGCTGCGGTGTCGGCTCCGCCGCCGGCGGTCGTGGCGGACGCAGTCGATTCGGTGATTTCGAGCGTCGCGTTCCGGACGCTGCCGTTGTTGAGCGTCATCGAGACCGTGTAGTTGCCCGCCTCGGGCGGGTTCGTGACGCCGCCGTAGGTCATGTTGAGTCGGTCGCCCTCGCTGACGGAGATCGTGCCGTCGAAGCCGATGGTGAGGTTCTGACCCTGGGCACCGATCGTCGGCGCGGTCGTGTTGTTGACGATGCTCTGACCGCCGAGCGTGGCGGTCGAGATGCTGCCGCCGACGAGGCCGATCGAGGCGTTACTCTCGCCGTAGTCGATCGTGAGCTCGCTCAGATTGCCCGTCGCGTTCGGTCCGGCGACGATCGACGCCGTATGGTTGGTGCTCTCGTTGCCCGCTGCCGAGGGGTCGGCCGTGATCGAGGCGTTGCCGTTCGTTGCGGCCGCCGATCCGCTCCCCATCTCGGTCTCGGTCGCCGCGCCAGCCGTCGCGTTCTCGCCGATGGTGAGCGTCGTGTTCTGGCTGCTCCCGTTGTTGACCGCGACGCCGACCGTGTAGTCACCGGCCTCGGGCGGGTTCGTGACGCCGCCGAAGGTGACGTTCAGCCGGTCGCCCTCGCTCGCGTCGACCGTGCCGTCGAAGCCGATGGTAAGGTTCTGTCCCTGAGCACCGATCGTCGGTGCGGTCGTGTTGTTGACGACGCTTTGGCCGCCGAGCGTGGCAGTAGTGATGCTGCCGCCGACGAGACCGATCGAGGCGTTGCTCTCGCCATAGTCGATCGTGAGCTCGCTCAGATTGCCCGCCGCATCCGCGCCGACGACCGTCGAGACCGTGTGGTTGGCGCTGGTGTTCGGCGCGCTCGGGACGGCCGTGATCGTGGTGTTGGCGTCAGTCCCGGCCGCCGTCGCGGTGCCGATCTCGGTCTCGCCCGTCGCATTGGCCGTCGTTGCGTTCGCCGTTTCGTTCGCCGACGCGTTCGCGGTCGTCTCGTTCGTCGCGTTAGTCGTCGTTTCGTTTGCCGACGCGTTCGCTCCATCGGCCGACTCGTTTGCCGTCTCGGTCGTTTCGTTCGCCCCGTCGGCCGATTCGTTCGCCACTGCGCCGTCGTCGCCGGTGACTTCGAGGGGCACCGTCTGCTCGGCCTCACCATCGGCGACACTCACGGTAAACTCGTAGTTGCCGGCCGGCAGACCGGTGATATCCATCCCGACGATATCCGTTCGGTCGAGGTCCTGCGTGTCGTATCCCGACTCGTCGAAGGTCGCCTCCTCGATCTGCTCGTCGCTGAGACCGGGCGCGCTGATCTCGACATCGTAGGGACCGTCGAACAGCCCGTAGACGATGTTGAGATTGAGCACGCCCTCGGCGATCGACTCGACGGTGTTCGCCGCGCCGTCCCTGAAGCGGACGTTCAGCGGTTCACCGTCGGATGGGTTGTAGAACTCCTCCTCACTCGCGCTGTCGTTGGTGGCGTTGTCGCCGTCCTGGGCGGCGACCGTCCCCGCGGTGGCGATGCCGCCGACGACTGCGGCGAGCACCACCAGCGCGACGAGAGCCACGCTTCGATATGGCTTGTCCTGTGTCATGATTTCGTTTGTATGGTCGGCGAGGACGGCCGGTGATTTCGGTCATCGAATCGCCCGCCGTCGCTCCGTTCACGTCGATGGGTATGATACACCACCGTACTATATTCTTTTCGGTGGTGCCGATTCCGAACTCATTCGGTCGGGCGTTTCAGCGAGAGCACGGTCCGATCGAACGTGCAGACAGGCTCGTCGTCCTGATTGAACGCCTCGACGTGCATCGTGACGACCCCGCGCTCGCCGTCGCTGGTCTCACGCTTCTCGACGACCGTCGAACGCGCGTGAATCGTGTCGCCGTGAAAGACCGGTCGTGGATGCTCGACGTCGTCGTACGAGAGGTTGGCGACGATGGTGCCGTCGGAGGTGTCGGGGATCGTCAGTCCTACGGCTAGCGAGAGCGTGTACAGCCCGTTGACGAGCCGCTCGCCGAACTCCGTCTGGGCGGCGAACTCGCTGTCGAGGTGGAGTGGCTGTTGATTCATTGTCATGTCACAGAACCGCTGGTTGTCGCCCTCCGTCACCGTCCGCCGCTTGTCGTGCTCGATCGTTTCGCCCTCGATGAACTCCTCGTAGTAGCGCCCCGTCATGGACGGACGCTCGCGCGCCGGGGGCAAAAGCCATCGGTCGCCGCCCGCAAATGATGGCGCTGCCGATGCAGTTATACCAATATCTATAGGGCCGGGCGTCCAACGGCTACGGCACGGTCGCCGGCATCGATCCGAACGGCCGGCGGCGAACACCCATTCCATCATGACGACGACAGCTCCAACCGAGTCCGAGGACCCGCCCGAAACCGCCGCCGAGACCGCCCGCCACCAGCTCGACCGTGCGGCGTCACACATCGACGTCGATCCCGGCATCGTCGAGCGACTCAAACACCCGAAATCCGTCCATCAGGTCTCCGTACCGATCGAGATGGACAGCGGTGAGACACGGATCTTCACGGGCTATCGTGCCCACCACGACAGCGCACGCGGACCGTTCAAGGGTGGACTGCGCTACCACCCCGACGTGACCGCCGAGGAGTGCGTCGGGCTCTCGATGTGGATGACCTGGAAGTGCGCGGTGATGGACATCCCCTTCGGCGGCGGCAAGGGCGGCGTCGTCGCCAACCCGAAGACGCTGAGCGAGCGGGAAAACGAACGGCTCACGCGCCGCCTCGCCGAGGAACTCCGCGACGTCGTTGGTCCCATGAGAGACATTCCGGCCCCCGACATGGGCACCAACGCCCAGACGATGGCGTGGTTCATGGACTCTTACTCGATGCAGGAGGGCGAGAGCCATCCCGGCGTCGTCACCGGCAAACCACCCGTGATCGGCGGGAGCTACGGCCGTGAGGAGGCTCCCGGCCGGAGCGTCGCCGTGATCGCCCGCGAGGCCATCGACCACTACGGCCACGATATCGAGGAGGCGACGGTCGCGATTCAGGGCTTCGGGAGCGTCGGCGCGAACGCCGCCCGCCTGCTCGACGAGTTCGGCGCGAACGTCGTCGCGCTCGCCGACGTCAACGGGGCCATCCGCGATCCGGACGGGTTCGACACGCACGACGTCATCTCTCACGAGGAACAGCCGGGGATGGTCTCGGGCTACGATGCGCCCGAGAGCCTCGCGAACGACGAACTGCTCGAACTCGACGTCGACGTCGTGATTCCTGCCGCCCTCGGCAACGTTCTCACCGTCGACAACGCCGACGACGTCCAGGCTGACCTCATCGTCGAGGGGGCGAACGGCCCGACGACGACGCGCGCCGACGAGATCTTCGCCGAGCGCGGGATCCCTCTCATTCCGGATATCCTCGCCAACGCCGGCGGCGTCACGGTCTCCTACTTCGAGTGGCTTCAGGACATCAACCGCCGCGCGTGGACGCTCGAAGAGGTCAACGAGGAGCTGGAAAGCGAGATGTTGACGGCGTGGAACGACGTCCGCGGGGCGTACACGGCTCACGACGACGTGACGTGGCGCGAGGCAGCCTACATCGTCGGTCTCCGGCGCGTCGCCGCGGCTCACGAGGTCCGCGGTCTCTGGCCGTAGATTCAAACCACGCGCCCGTCTCCGTTCAGCATGGCCAGACGAAGCGTCCTCTTCACGCCGGCCGATCGCCCGGAAATGTGCAGAAAGGCCCCCGACAGCGGTGCCGATGTCGTCGTCTTCGATCTCGAAGACGCGGTCGCGCCTGCCCGAAAGGAGGAGGCACGCGACGCGCTCGCCGACCTGCTCACGAGTGAGTTCGATCCCGACTGTGAAGTCTGCGTTCGCGTTACGCCGGAATACGACACTGATCTCGATGTCCTTCTCGACGGCGACCCACGCCTCGACGCGCTGATGCTTCCGAAAGTCGAGCGTGGCGAGGACGTCGCGGCGCTCGCCGACGCGATAGCTGCACACGACGCTGCCTACCCCGTGTTCGCGCTGATCGAGACCGCTGCCGGCGTGCTCGCCGCCGACGCCATCGCCGCGGCCGCGGCCACGACGGCGGTCTGTTTCGGGGCCGAGGATCTCGCCGCCGATCTCGGTGCCCGGCGCACCGACGCGGGAACGGAAGTGCTCTACGCGCGCGAACGGACCGTGCTCGCGGCGAGCGCGGCCGGCATCGACGCCATCGATACGCTCGTGACCGACATCGACGCGACCGAGCGCCTCCGCGAGGACGCCGAGTTCGCGCTCGACCTCGGCTACGACGGCAAGCTCGCCATCCATCCCGCGCAGGTCACGGTCATCAACGACGCCTATACGCCGGCCGACGGCCGCATCGCGTGGGCCGAGCGCGTCCTCGACGCGAAAGCGGACGCCGACGCCGAGGACCGGGGCGTCTTCCGCGTCGATGGCGAGATGATCGACGCGCCGCTGATCGCCCAGGCCGAGCGCGTCCTCGACCGCGCTCGCACCGACGATCCATAACGATAGTTGGACCGACAACTCCGGGGGAATGCGACGCTCTTAACAGCTATCTCTGCAAGGCGGATGTATGACAGAGACAGTCAACCCCTTCGAGAGCTTCCGGACGCAGCTCGACGAGGCTGCGGGCTTTCTCGATCTCTCTGACGGCGAGCTCGAACGGCTCAAACAGCCCGAGCGCATGCTCGAAACCATTCTCTCGGTCGAACGCGACGACGGCTCACTCACGACGCTGACCGCCTTTCGCTCGCAGTTCAACGGCGATCGCGGCCCGTACAAGGGCGGGATCCGCTACCATCCGAACGTCTCACGCGACGAGGTGAAGGCACTATCAGGTTGGATGGCCTACAAGTGTGCGCTCGTCGACGTCCCCTTCGGCGGCGGCAAGGGCGGCATCGTCATCGACCCACACGACTACTCCGAGGCGGAGCTCGAAAGCGTCACCCGGGCGTTCGCCACTGAGCTCCGCCCGCTGGTCGGCCCGGATCGCGATATCCCCGCCCCTGACGTCAACACCGGCCAGCGCGAGATGAACTGGTTCAAGGACACCTACGAACAGCTCGAAGACGTCACCGCTCCCGGCGTCGTCACCGGCAAATCGCTCGACGCCGGCGGCAGCGAGGGCCGCGTCGAGGCGACGGGCCGCTCGGTGATGCTCACCGCCCGCGAAGCCTTCGACTACCTCGACATCGAGATGGACGGCGCGTCAGTCGCCGTCCAGGGCTACGGCAACGCCGGCGCGATCGCCGCCAGCCTGCTCGAAGACCGCGGCGCGAACATCGTCTCGGTCTCCGACTCCAGCGGCGCGATCTACGACCCGAACGGGCTCGACGCCGACGCGGTCAGTGATCACAAAACCGAAACCGGCTGCGTCGCCGACTACCCGAGTACCAAGGAACTCACCAACGAGGAACTGCTGACGCTTGACGTCGATCTCCTCATTCCGGCAGCGCTCGAAAACGCCATCGACGAAGAGACCGCCGAGGAGCTCGCCGCCGACATCGTCATCGAGGCTGCCAACGGCCCGCTCACGCCCGCCGCCGATGACGTGCTCGCCGACCGCGACGTCTACGTTCTCCCCGACATCCTCGCCAACGCTGGCGGCGTCACCGTTTCTTACTTCGAATGGGTGCAGAACCGCCAGCGTTTCCACTGGACCGAAGAGCGCGTCAACGACGAGCTCGAAGCCGTCATCGAGGATGCCTTCGCGGCGCTCATCGACACCTACGAGGAGCGCGATCTTCCCAGTCTGCGCACCGCCGCCTACGTCATCGCCATCCAGCGCGTGCTTGACGCCGCCGAGAAGAACGGGCGTTTCCCCTGAAAGCCCTCGCTCGCGCTGGCGCGCTCGCTCGCCCTTTCAATGTCCACCAGGACCGCACAGCACCGCATTGCGCGCGCCGGGCGCGTGGCCCGGCCCGCGCTCAAGCCCCCGTCCCTCCCCGTGCGGCTGCGATGGGTGGTCCATCGCAGCCGCGTGGCACTCCTCCCGCAACCGCACCGCACAACCTCCGCACCGCAAACCGCCGACAGCACCGCTCAGATCCCCAGCATCAGCGGCCCCATCAGCACACCCATCAGGTGCACGCGGCGCGCGCCGACCATCGCGGGTACCAGCCCGATCAGCGCGCTCGCACAGAACGCGCCGATGCCGATGAACCCCGAAAAGAGGTACGCGAGCACGACCAGCAAGCAGAGCACGCCCACCGACAGATACGTGTAATCGACCCGACCGACTGTCCGCAGATACCGATCGCCGATGACCGGCACGAACACGAAGCCGACCCCAGCGGCGAGGCCGACTCCCGCCAGCAAGAGCGGGAGATCGAGCGGCACACCGGTCGAATCGAGCGCGACCAGCACTCCCGTACGGGGCGATCCGAGCGCGACGAGCGCGAACAGAGCGAAAATCGTGTTGCTGGTGTTGACGCCGCTCGTCGCCACCAGAAAGCCACGCGCGCCGTCGTCGTTCGGCACCGCGGGCAGCGTCACCGTCGCCGCGACGGCCGCCGACACACCCGGGAGATAGCCCACGATCGCACCCGACACCGTCCCGACGAACGCCGTCAGCCCGATCGTTCGCCGGGGCGTCGTCACCGCCGTATCGGCCTGCTCTGGCACCCCGGCCCCGTCGATCGCCTCGATCAACACCGGCGCGCCGAACAACCCAGCGAACAGCGGCATCAACACCCCACCGCTCGCAAGCGGCGCGCTCGGCTCGATGTCGAGCGTCAGCCAGCCCAGCCCGGCACCCAGGAGAAACGAAAGCAGCCCACCGACGCGCGCCGGATTCGATCGCTCGGTGACGATCAGAAAGAGCACGATCCCGGCCAGTACGAGCGGCAGCCGCGCCCGCACCATCGGATACACGGCCACCATCAGCTCCGTCATTGGCAGTGCGAGCGGAACGGCGAGAACGACCGCGAGCGCGCTTCCGAGCGCCGACAGCCGCAACGCCTCGCGCCCTCGCCCCGCGATCACGAGCCGATGACCCGGCAGCGCCGACGCGGCCATCGCCGCATCCGGCACACCGAGCGCGAGCGTCGGCACTACGTCGAGAAACGTGTGCGTGACGCCGGCAGCCAACATCGCCGCCCCGACGAACAGCGCGGGTCCCGGAACCTGCGGCGCGGCCGCCGCCAACAGCAGCGCGAAGTTGTTCGCGTGCAGCCCGGGCACGAGACCGCTTACCGTCCCGAGCGCGATCCCGCCGGCGACGAACCCGAGCGCTGGGAGTGCGGATTCGGGGGCGAACACCACGCTCTCGGTCAGCGATACCATCCGCTACGGAGTGGTCGCGCCATCCGACGTAAACGCTCGCACCGCTATCCACGACGAATAAATCGAGAAGTGAGTGGGTCGGGAGGGGTCTATTTAGCCGAACAGCTCGCCGAGGCCCTCGCCGCCAGCGTCGTCGTCTTCGTCGTCATCCGCTTCCTCCTCTTCGGCCTCGTCGGCTTCCTCTTCGGCCTCGTCGGTGTCGGCCTCGCCGCCGGCCGCTGCGCCACCGGCACCGCCAGCGCCGCCCGCGGGCACTGCGGCGGCCTGCTCGACGGCATCCTCGATGTCGACGTCCTCGAGGGCGGCCACGAGCGCCTTCACACGCGACTCCTCGACGTCCGCACCGGCCGCTTCGAGGATGTCCGTGACGTTCTCTTCGTTGATCTCTTCGTCCGTCTCGTTCAGGATGAGTGCTGCGTAAACGTATTCCATTGTTGTATCAGTAGTGTTTTTCAGCCGAACATTTCGCCGAGACCCTCGCCTGCGTCGCCGCCGTCGTCATCATCGTCTTCGTCGTCGGCGTCAGTGTCGGGTTCGGACTCGGTGTCGGCCGATTGATCGTCGCTCGATTCGTCGTCGCCCGTCTCGGCAGGGGCCGTGACACCGCGGAGCTCCTCGGGCAGGGCCTCCTCGTCATCGATGTTGGCCGCGAGCGCACGCATCTGTGCGTCCGCGCGGCTCACGAGATCGTCGGCGAGGGATGGGCTGGCGATCGCTGCCTCTAGGCCGAGGCTCTTTGCCTCGGTGCTGCCCTTGCCGAGCAGCGTCCCGGCGGTCTCTGCGGTCGGATAGGCTGCGTTGACCGAGAGGTTCCGCCCGGCGGCAGCGGCCGCCTCGACGTCCGCCCGGTACTCGTCGATGTCGATGGCCAGCTCGTCGGGTTCGAACAGGATGCCGTCGGCGTAGACGCTTCTGAGATCGAGACCCACTTCCTTGGGCTCGATCTCGAGCTCGCCGAGCACGTTCGCGAGGGTCGGGGAGACCTCCTCGCCCTCTTCCAATACTGTGGAGTCCTCGGTGACCTGGATCGAACCGTCCATGATCCGCGCGGCCGCGCCGACCTGCTGGAGTTCGCCGACGAACGGCCCCGGGTCGATCCCGGTGTCGCCCTCGGGGATCTCGATCGGGTTGGGTGCGACCTCGCCGGCGTTGATCGGTGCCGGGGTCTTCGAGGCTTCGAGCTCGCGGTAGAGACCGAACGGGTTGGCGTCGGCACCGATGAGTCCGACCTGTCCGTCGACCTCGTCGGTCAGCTCCTCGACGCCATCGTCGGCGTCGTCGAGCGCGCGCACCAGTAGCGTGTTGCGTGCGACGCGGAGCTCGGCCGAACCGTGGAGATCGCGGCGCATCGCCTGAAGCTGTCGGCTCGGAATCCCCGCGATGGAGACGATGCCGACGCTCTCGTACGTCTCGATGAGCTCGGCGAGATCGGCGACCTCCTCGCGCTTCCAGTCGGGAACCGTCTCGGTCTGGTGGTCGCCCTCGGCGGACATCAGGCCACCTCCACGGACGGCCCCATCGTGGTTTTCACGTACATCGTGTCGATGTTGAGGGGACCCTTCTCGAGGTTGGCTTCGAGTCGCCGGACGATGACGTCGATGTTGTCGGCGATCTCGTCGGCGCTCATGTCGGCCGCGCCCACTCGCGTGTGGAACGTCCGCCGGTCGCGGCTTCTGAGCTGCACGGTGTTCTTCATCCGATTGATCGTCTCGACGACGTCGTCGTCGGGCTGGAGCGGCGTGGGCATCTTCCCACGCGGGCCCAGCACCGTCCCGAGATACCGACCGATATCCTGCATCATGTCGGCCTCGGCGATGAAGAAGTTCGTCTCGCCGGCGAGGTCTTTGGCCTCGTCGTCGTCATCCCCGAGCTCTTCGAGCTCGTCACCGTCGAGGACGTCGTCGGCGACCTCCTCGGCGCGGAGGGCGGTCTCGCCCTCGGCGAAGACGACGATGCGGGTCTCCTGGCCAGTGCCTTCCGGAAGAACGATGCTCTCGTCGACGCGGTTCGATGGATCGTCGAGGTCGAGATCGCGCAGGTTGACGGCGAGGTCCACCGTCTCACCGAAGTTCCGCGGTGGGGCCTCGTCGAGTGCGCGTGTCACGGCCTCTTCTATGTCCTGATCTGCCATTTTCCACCTCCGTAGTACGCCTTCACGGCTGCTACGGCGTGAAACAGGCGACGCCTGTCTCGTCGTAAAACCACCGCCGTGTCCGTTTAAACTCGTCGAAGCGAACCGACTACTCGACGAGGTCGGGTTCGTCGTCCTGTCGTGTCCACTCCAGTTCGAACTCGACGGTTCGCTCGGCCGCGCCGAATCGCGGGGACTCTTCTTCGACTTCGACCTCGAACTCGCAGGGGTCGGTCGGGTCGATACGGACGTGCTCACCGCCGACGGCGAGCGTGAGCTCACCCTCGCCGCGCAGCTCTTCGGCGAAACTCTCGAAGATATCGGCGACCGCCTCACGGCTCAGCTCGCGTTCGGTTTCGTACTCGTCGGACATGCCCACGAGGCTACTCTACAACGATGCCTAAACCTACCGGTACGGTTCGGATCTGTGATATCGGAACGAGACGGTCGTTCGTGCAGTTACGCTTCCGCGAGCACGTCGTCGTACTGACCGTCATCGACGCGGTCGTCGAAGGTGCGTGCGTCCTCACCGTCGATGGTCACGCCGAGCGAGACGCAGGTGCCGGCGACTTCCTTGGCGGCGCTTTTGGTGCCGTAGGCCAGCAGGTCGGGCCCTTTCTGCTCGGCGACCTGTTTGACCTCCTCGACCGAGATGTCGGCGACGAAGTCCTTCTGGGGTTCGCCGCTGCCCGTCTCGAAGCCCGCCGTGTCCTTGACGAGCGCCGCGGTCGGCGGTACACCGACGGAGATCGAGAAGGCACCGTCGTCGTCGTAGTCGACGGTGACGGGGACTTCCATCCCGTCGAACGCTTCGGTTTCGTCGTTGATGTCGCTCACGACCTCCTGGACGTTCACCGGCGTCGGGCCGAGCTCCGGGCCGAGCGGCGGCCCCGGATCGGCCTCCCCGCCAGGAACGAGCACTTCGATGGTTCCAGCCATATCCGGAGAATCGTCGCCGCGAGGTTAAGGATTGCTTTTCTACTGTCGGTCGGAAGTATACTGTCGGACGGAACTGATCGGAAACCGTGAGGCGAACTATCGCTCGTTGCAGTGAATTTTCCCGATCCGAGCTCCACGTGCTTCCGTCAGACAGTATAGCTACCACTCGTCGTCGTGCGAGCGTTTCGTCGTCTCTCGGTTGTCACGGGAGCCCACGTCCCGAGCGCCGACCGACAGTATCGGCGAGCGGATGTGAAGGACTTTTCGACGCCCACGCCTCATCTCCGGGCGATGGGGCTGGAAGACGAGATCGAGGACCTCCGCGACGAGATAGCGGAGACGCCGTACAACAAGTCCACGGAGGCCCACATCGGGCGGCTGAAGTCGAAACTCGCCGAGAAAAAGGAGAAGCTCGAAAACCAGTCCTCCGCCGGCGGTGGCCAGGGCTACTCGGTCGAACAGACCGGTGACGCGACGGTGGCACTCGTTGGCATGCCGAGCGCGGGCAAATCCACGCTGTTGAACGCGCTCACGAACGCCGAAAGCGAGGTCGGCTCCTACGAGTTCACGACGCTCGACGTGAACCCCGGCATGCTCAAACACAAGGGAGCCAACATCCAGCTGCTCGACGTGCCCGGGCTGATCGAGGGCGCGGCGGGCGGTCGCGGTGGCGGCCAGGAAGTGCTCTCGGTGATCCGGACCGCCGATCTCGTCGTGTTCGTGCTCTCGGTGTTCGAGATCGATCGGTACGAACCGCTCGCGCGCGAACTCTACGAGAACAAGATCCGTCTCGACAGCCGGCCCCCGAGGGTTCGCATCACGCCGAAGGGCAAGGGTGGTATCGACGTCACGACCGCCCCGGAGGTCGATCTCGCCGACGACACCGTTCGTGAGGTGCTCCGCGAGCGCGGCTACGTCAACGCCGACGTCGCCATCACCGAACCCGTCGATCTCGACGGGCTGCTCGATGGGATCCTCGACAATCGGGTGTATCTCCCCTCGCTGGTCACCGTGAACAAGGCCGACCTCATCGAGCGCGACTATCTCGATACCGTGAACGAGGAGCTCCGCGAGCAGGATATCGATCCGGAGGAGGCAATCTTCATCAGCGCCGCGGAAGGGAGAGGTCTCGACGCGCTCACCGATCGGATCTGGGAGGCGCTGGGACTCATCCGCATCTACATGGACAAGCCCGGTCGCGGGACGGACTACGAGGAGCCGCTGATCCTGGAAGCCGGCCAGACCGTCGGCGACGCCTGCGAGAAACTCGGTGGCGAACTGGAAGATCGGTTCCGCTTCGCGCGCGTCTCCGGTCCGAGTGCGAAACACGACGACCAGCAGGTCGGGACGGATCACCAGCTCCGCGACGAGGACGTCCTCCGTATCGTCGCGCGCCGCTGATGGCTCGCGTCTCCGCCCGGCGACGACTACTCGCCGTGATCGTGCTCGGGCTCGTCCCGTGGACGATCGTCACCGGGGCGGTGCTCACGTTCGTCTTCCCGTTCGGGCTCGCGAACACGACGCCGCTGCATCTCACGCCGCTCACCGACTACCTCCGATTCGCCGGCGGGTTCGCCGCGCTACCCGGATTTCTGCGCGCGTGGCCGACGAGCGTGTTGCTCTACCTCGGCGCGCTGGTCAGCGCCGTCGGTGGCGTTCTCGGTCGCGAGGATCGGCGCGTGACGGGTGGGCTGCTCGTCCTCGCCGGCGTGAGCCATCTGGGTCTCGCCGTCGGCTTCCTGCGGACCGGCCGGCTGGCGATCCCGCTCGGGCCGGTTCTGGCGCTCGCGCTCGCGTGGTGGTGTTACTGGCCCGCGCTGCGGCGGACGGTCCCGTAGTCTTTTGCCCGCGCGACGGGTACGGCGGCGCATGGACGCACTGCTCGATCACACGATGATGCGGGTCGCGGATCTCGACGAATCGATCGACTGGTACGCCGAGCATCTCGACTACGAGGAGAAGGGTCGGATGGAGGCCGACACGTTCACGAACGTCTTCATGGGGCCAGCAGACGCCCACGAGGACGCTGCGCTCCTCGAGCTCACCTACAACCACGACGGGCGCTCCTACGAGCTCGGTGATGCGTGGGGCCACATCGCGGTCAGAGTCCCCGAAGGCGAACTCGAAGCGGCCTACGACGAGCTGATGGACGAGGGCGTCGAGGACTATCGCGATCCCGAATCCTGTGGCGGGCGCTACGCGTTCGTCGAGGATCCCGACGGCCACGAGATCGAGATCGTCCAGCGCGACCACGGGGCGAAATGGAGCATCGACCACACGATGATGCGCGTCACCGACGCCGACGAGCAGATCGGTTTCTGGACCCGGAAGTTCGAGTACGACGAACGCCCCGAGGGCCGCTGGGAGGCCGATTCCTTCGCGAACTACTTCGTCGAGCCAACCGACGCGCCCGAGGAGGCGATGAGTGTCGAACTCACCTACAACTACGACGACCGCTCCTACGAACTGGGCGATGCATGGGGCCACGTCGCGGTGCGCGCCGACGATCTCGACGATGCCTGGGACACGCTCATGACCCGCGGCGCGGCGGATTACCGCGATCCCGAATCCTGCGACCACCAGTACGCCTTCACGAAGGACACCGACGGCCACGAGATCGAGATCGTGACGCGGTAGCGGCAGCGGGTGCGGTCCTGGAGGATGAAGGGCGAACGAGCGAACGGAGTGAGCGAGTGAGGGCTTCGGCGGTGCTGTGCGGTTTGCGGTTCGGGACGGTTTGCGGAGCGGGTGGTGAGTGATTGTACCGCGAGCGAACGCAGTGAGCGAGCGGGCCGACGACCGACCGTAGGGAGGGAGGAGGTTTTTGGTCCAGATTTTGCCAGGGAGGGAGCGCGCCTCGCGCGCGACCGACCGCAGCAAAAGGTGGGCTTTTAATCGCCCGAGCGGGTAGCTGTGGCGCAATGGACGTGGGTTCGGCCGACAACTTCACGCGGATGGGAACGCTGGGTGTCGAGGAGGAGTTCTACATCGTCGACGATGCGGGGCGGCCCACGGCGGGCACCGACGAACTCGTCTACGAGATGGAGCCGCCGGCGATCCTCGACGACAGGCTGGCCCACGAGCTGTTCAAGTTCATCATCGAGACGCAGACGCCCATCTGTGAGGATCTCGCGGATGCGCGCGAGCAGTTCGTCGCGGTCCGTGAGGCGCTCGTCGAGCACGCCGCCACCCACGGCTATTCCATCGCGGCAGCTGGTCTCCATCCCGCAGCCCAGTGGCGCGAGCTCGAACATGCCGAGAAACCGCGCTATCGCGCTCAGCTCGATCGAATCCGCTATCCACAGTTCCGCAACACGACGGCGGGGATCCACGTCCACGTCGGTGTCGACGACGCGGAGAAGGCGACGTGGATCGCGAACGAGCTGCGCTGGTATCTCCCCGTGATCCTGGCGCTGTCGGCGAACTCACCGTTCTGGAACGGGTTCGATACCGAACTCGCCTCCGCGCGCGCAAAAATATTCGAGGGATTGCCGAATACGGGGATGCCGACGCCCTTCGAGAGCTTCGCGGCGTTCCAGCGCTTCGAGCGGCGGATGGTCGAGTTGGGCTCCATCGACGACCGCGGCGCGCTCTGGTACGATGTGCGACCCCACACCGGCCACGGCACCGTCGAGGTGCGCGCGCCCGACGGCCAGGCCGACCCCGAGATCGTCTTCGCGTTCGTCGAGTACGTCCACGCGCTCGTGATGGATCTCGCCGAACGGTACAACGACCAGCGGGAACCCTGGGCGGCCTACCGATCTAACGGCCACGGATCGTCGGACGGACTTCGCCGGGAGTTCCTCGACGAGAACAAGTGGCGTGCGCTCCGGCACGGTCACGACGCGTCGTTCGTCGATCGCGAAGGAACGGGGACGATCGCCCTCGACACGCTCGTCGAGCGCGAGTGTGATCGCCTCGGGATCGACGGCATCGGCGCGGTCGCGGCCGCCGAGAGCGGCGCAGCCAGACAGCGCCGGCTCCTCCGCGAGGAGGGCCTCGACGCGCTCTGTCGGTCGCTCGTGCTGTGAGGAAGGCTTTTGCCCGGCGATCGACTCCGTTCGGACATGGACGACGATGCCGACGAGATCGAACCCGACGACGTCCGCGCCGAACTCGACCGCCAGCGAGCGGACGTCGTCGACGACCGGATGGACGAGGGGCTCGTCGATCTGCTCTCGCGGGCGCTCGACACCGACACGCGCACGCGAGTGTACGTCTATCTCCGACGACAGCCGGAGTCGACCGTCGAGGAGATCGCCACCGGCACGGGGTTGTATCCGGCCGCCGTCCGGCGTGTTCTCGACGAGTTCGACGACGAGCAGGTCGTCGAGCGCCACGACGGCGACGAATCGACGTACACGGCCGCACGACCCGACGAACTGATCGACGCCGCGATCGATCGGTTCCGCGACGAACTCGAAGGGCTGTTCGCGCCGCGTCGCCGCGAGCGCCGAAACGGGGGGAGACGCTCCGAACCGGTGACGATCCCCGTCGAAGCGGCCGATGACAACGAGCGGTAAGGAGCGACATCCCTAAGCCACGGGCGAGTCTGTGACGGGTATGCAGGTCGCGCTCGGCGGCACGTTCGACCCGATACACGACGGCCATCGACGGCTGTTCGAGCATGCCTTCGAGCGTGGCGACGTCACGGTGGGGCTGACGAGCGACGAACTGGCGCAGGAAACACGCCACGAGGAGCGCCACGTTCGTCCGTTCGAGCAGCGACGGGCGGATCTCGCCAACGAGTTGTCCGCCCTCGCCGACGAACACGACCGTTCGTACGAGATCCGTCGTCTCAGCGAGCCGACCGGCATCGCCGTCGAGGAGGGGTTCGACGTACTCGTCGTCTCGCCCGAGACCGAAACCGGCGGCAAGCGCGTGAACGAGCGCCGCCGCGAGCGCGATCTCGACCCCCTCGACATCGAGGTCGTCGATCATCTTACTGCCGAGGACGGCGGCATCGTCTCCAGCACGCGCATCGTCAACGGGGAGATCGACGAACACGGCAGCCTCACGCCCGAGCGCGAGGGTCGCCCGCACCCGAACTGATCACCACTCCGGCGGATCGAGCCCTGCTTCGTCGAGGACGTCCCGCCAGCGTTTCTGGACCGTGAGCCGCGCGACGCCGACAGCCTCGGCGACGGTCGACTGGGAACGCCGGTCGCCGGCGATGAGCGCGCCGGCATAGAGGCTCGCCGCCAGCACCGCCCGTTTCGACCGCTCGCGTTCGGGCACCGTCGAGAGGAACAGGTCGGCGGCGCGCTCGCGGGCCCTGTCGTCGAGCGAGAGCTCGTCGGCTGCCGTATCGAGTTCGGCGAGCCACTCCTCGTTCGCGAGTTCGTCGCGCGCCCGGTACATGGCCGAGGATAGGGTCTACAGGGGATAAATGGTCCGCGGGCCGTCGTTCGGCAGATCGGAACGGCCAGCCATGCTCGGATTCGTCCCAATCAGTTGTGAGGGAGGAGGGTAGAAAGTAGGGGAGAGGAGAGGGTGGAGAAGAGTCGGTCGCTACTCGTACTTCTCGGGGTAGGCTGTCGCCAGCCGGTCGGCATCGATCCGCGCGCGAACGGGATCGATGACCGACGAGACGTATCCTGCGGCGGCGTTTTTCAGGTCCTGTGGGTGGAGCTCGCCGCTCACAAAGTCGGCTTCGAGCTCATCGTAGCTCTCGTAGGTGAGATCGCCACCGTACTCGTCGGGCCGCTCGATCTCGAACGACTCGCCGCGTTCGTCCAGAATCGGGAAGACGAGGTAGTCCATGTATTCGAGCACGCCGTTGTCCTCGACCTCGCCCTGTGGGCAGTACGCGCCCTGGAGTTTCTCGGCCACGGTGTTGGCGTCGTCGGTGAGATTGACTTTCGAGGTCGCGTCGGAGGCGCTCATCTTCCCGCCCGAAAGTCCCGCCAGCAGCGGCGCGAACACACAGACCGGGGGTTCATCGCCCCGGTCGGCGAACAGCTCACGGCTGAGCATGTAGATGCCGCGCTGGTCGATCCCCCCGTAGGCGATGTCGGCATCGAGCGCGTCGATGTCGAGGGTCTGCATCAGCGGGTAGATGAGACCGCCCAGTTTGGGGTTCTCGGACTGGCGGACGACCTCGCTGCCGGCACGCTGTACTCGTGAGATGGTGGTGTCGGCGGCCATTCTGAGCAGTTCGAGCGAGTACTCGGCATCGAGTTCGAACTCGCGGCCCTCGACGAACTCGATTTCCTTGGGATCGGCACCGGCCGCCGCGACCATCCCCTCGATCGCCTCGCGGTAGTAGGCCGTGCGCTCGTCGAGCAGCTCGAAGGGGCTCTTCTCGTCGTCGAGGTGGGCGTGGAGATCGGCGATCAACACTGTGACGTCGAGGTCCGCCCGGAGGAAGTCCGCGAGCTTGCGGATCGTCGTGAAGTGGCCGATATGCATCTCGCCGGTCGGCGCGTAGCCGACGTAGATCGTCGGATCGTTCTCGAGGAGATCGTCGAGCTCCTCGTCGGTGACGACCTCGGCGGTGTTGCGCGTCACGAGCCGTCGGCGCTCGCTGTCGTTCATACCTGTCGTGTCCTGTGCGCGCTGTTAAGCGATTCCCTTCGTCCGACGGTGAAAGACCCATTCCGCCGGAACCCCTACCGATAGCGTGTACACCGGCAAGACCGAGCAACCCTGCTGTCTCTGTGGCGATCCCGACACCACCACGCGCCTCGATCTGCCCCCGCGAGCCGTCCAACTGCTGAAGAACTCGGGCCCGATCGCCTGGCGCGATATCGTCGGCGAGGTGTCGATCCACTTCTGCGCGAGCGACTGGGGGCTCGTCCGCGAGCTGGTGCTCGACATGGGTCTCAACCCGCTCTCGCGCTGCAACGCGGCCCGTGCCTCCCTCGACATCCGCGAGGATTTCGAGGCGCTGCTCAACGACGTACGCGACGAACCCGACCAGACCGATCTCGAAGCGCGCATGCAGCGAGAAAGCCGGCGGGTCATCCGGGAGTTCGACGAGGACGAACTGAGCGAGCAGCGCGATCTCGTGGAGGCGAAGATTCGGCTCTGGAGCTTCGAGGAGCTGGGCGTCGCGGCGGTTTGACTACTCGCGCCGCCGGTTGCGGTGGACGATGCCGACGTTGTTCGCCGTGTTCTCGGTGAATTCACGGAGTGCGTCGGCAGTGTCGCCATCGCCGAGGACGAGCGGTGCGCCATCCTCGCCTTCGCGCACGCGCGGATCGAGCGGGATCTCGCCCAAAAACGGCATGTCGACGTCGGCGGCGAACTCGCGACCACCACCCCGTCCGAAGAGGTCGTGTTCGCTGCCGCAGTCCGGGCAGACGAACCCGCTCATGTTCTCGACGATTCCGAGGACCGGAGTTTCGTGCTTGCCGAACATCTCCAATCCTTTCCTGGCGTCGTCGACGGCGACCTCCTGAGGCGTGGTGACGATGACGGCACCGGCGATGGGCACGCTCTGGAGGAGGGTGAGCTGCGTGTCGCCAGTGCCGGGCGGGAGGTCGACGACCATGTAGTCGAGCGCGCCCCATTCGACGTCCTCGAACAGCTGGGTGAGAACCTTGTGAACCATCGGGCCGCGCCAGATGACGGGATCGTCTTCGCCCACGAGGAAGTCCATACTCATCAGCTTCATCCCGTACTTTTCGGGCGGGATGAGCTGCTCCTCGGCGGTGGCCTTCGGGCGTTCGTCCGAGCCGACCATTCGCGGGACGTTCGGGCCGTAGATGTCGGCGTCGAACAAGCCGACGCGCGCGCCGAGTTGGGAGAGGCCGGCAGCGAGGTTCACGGCGACGGTGGATTTGCCGACACCGCCCTTCCCGCTGGCGACGGCGATGACGTTCTTCACGCCCGGCAGCACCTCCTCCTCGCGTTCGATATCTGCGGTGAGTTCGCTCTCGATCCCCTCCGCATCGAGTACCTTGCGCACGCGGGCGGCGATGGCGCTCTCGGTGGGCGAGTAGGGCGCGCCGAGCGCGAGCGAGATGTGAGCGATGTCGTCCTCGATACGGACGTCGTTGACGAGGTTTCCCGAGACGATATCCGTGCCGAGATCGGGATCCTCGACCTCGCGAAGCAGCGAGCGCACGTCGGATTCGTTCATGCTGAATCCTGCCCTGCGCGAGCGATAAGGATTGGGACCCGTCGAGAGCCGACCTGGGGGCGGTCCGTTGTTCTTAAATACCCGCGTCGGGATAGAGTGCATACGACGTACTGTAGGGGGATCGCCCCCGAGTCCGGGAGGGCGAAACTACGAACGGGTCGTGGTAGCCAAGTCTGGCCCAAGGCGCAGGGTTGCTAACTCTGTGGCGCACAGCCTCCGGGGTTCGAATCCCCGCCACGACGCTCGAATCACCCCACCATGAGTGCAGAAGACCCAGACACACAGGCCGAGGACGAAGAGGAGGACATCCGCTACTTCGTCCGCATCGGCCAAACCGACCTCGACGGGACGAAAAGCGTCGAGCGCGCGCTAACCGGCATGAACGGCGTCGGCCGGCGCACCGCTCGCATCATCGCCGAACAGGCAGAGATCGACCGCACGGCGACCCTCGGTCGTCTCGACGACGACGATGTCGAATCGATCGTCGAGCACGTCGAAGGGTTCGCATCGGACGTGCCGGCGTGGCTCACCAACCGCCCGAACGACTACTTCACGGGCGAGTCGAGCCACGAGGTCGGCAACGACCTCTCGCTGACGCGTCAGCAGGACATCAACCGCATGCAGATGATCAGCTCTTACAAAGGTGTGCGTCACGAGCGCGGCCAGAAGGTCCGCGGTCAGCGCACCAAATCCACCGGCCGCTCGGAGGGTACCATCGGCGTGAACGTCGAAGCGCTTCAAGAAGAGATGGAAGAGGAGGCGGAGGGCGAGTAGAATGGCCCTCGGCTCCAACACCAAAGGCTACGAGACGCCGAACCACCCCTTCCAGGGCGAGCGCATCGCCGAGGAGTCGAACCTCATCGGCCGCTACGGCCTGGCGAACAAGGAGGAACTCTGGCGCGCCCAGTCCGAACTTCGTGGTTTCCGCCAGGAGGCACGACGACTGCTCGGTGACGCCCAAGGCGACGCCGAGACGGCCGAGCGCGAGGGCGAGGCGTTCCTCGACCGGCTCCGACGGCTCGGCATCCTCTCGGAAAACGACAGCATCGACGACGTGCTGAGTCTCGAGGTCACCGACGTACTCGAACGCCGCCTGCAGACGGTGGTCTACCGGGAAGGACTGGCGAACACGCCCAAACAGGCCCGTCAGTTCGTTTCTCACGGCCACATCGTCGTCGACGACGCGCGGGTGACGGCACCCTCGCGGAAGGTTGCCATCGCCGAGGAGGACAGCGTGGCCTTCGACGAGACGAGCTCGCTCGCGGACGAACTGCATCCCGAACGCGCGGAGGGCCAGGAATGAGCGCCGAAAACGAGACCGAGGACCGCTGGGCGGTCGCCCACGTCTTCGCGTCGTTCAACAACACCATCATCTCCGTCACGGACCAGACCGGTGCCGAGACGCTCGCCAAATCGAGCGGCGGCACGGTCGTCAAGCAGAACCGTGACGAGGCGTCGCCGTACGCGGCGATGCAGATGGCCGAGACCGTCGCCGAGGAGGTGCTCGCCCAGGGTATCGAGGGCGTCCACGTCAAGCTCCGCGGTCCCGGTGGCAACCTCCAGCAGAGTCCGGGGCCGGGCGCACAGGCGACCATCCGAGCGCTCGCGCGCGCCGGTCTCGAGATCGGCCGTATCGAGGATGTCACACCGATCCCGCACGACGGGACACGCGCCCCCAAATCGAGCGGGTTCTGACCGATGAGCACCGAGTACGACGTCGAGTTCGTCGATCACGACGAACGCGAAGCGCGTTTTCTCGTCCGGGGGATCACGCCCGCGTTCGCCAACGGCATCCGCCGGGCGATGATCGCGGACGTGCCGACCCTCTCGATCGACACCGTCCGGGTAGTCGAGAACTCCTCGGTGATGTTCGACGAGCAGATCGGCCATCGCCTGGGGATGGTGCCCCTCGCCGCACCGCCCGACGAGTTCGAGATGGGCGAGAGCGTCACCCTCGGTCTCGACGTGTCGGGGCCCGACACGGCCTACTCGGGCGATCTCCAGAGCATGGACTCGATGGTCGAGCCCGCCGAGCAGAACGTTCCCATCATCGAGCTCAAGGACGACCAGCGCCTCGAAATCGAGGCCGATGCTGTTCTCGACACCGGGAAGACCCACGCCAAACACCAGGGCGGCGTCGCCGTCGGCTATCGTCATCTCCAGACCGTGGACGTCGTCGGCGACCGCGAGGAGTTCGCCGACGAGGAGCCGAACATCCTCCGCGGCGTGATCGAGGACGACGGTGAGCTGATCCCCACCGAGGAGTTCGACAACGACCTCACCGAGCGCTATCCCGGGAAAGAACTCGACGTGCAGGACGTGCCGAACGCGTTCGTCTTCGACGTCGAGACGGACGGCTCGATGAGCGTCGAGGAGCTGGTGCTCGCGGCGGTCGATTCGCTCGACGCGCGCGCGACCGAACTCAGCGAGGCCGTCCAACTGTGATCGATCGCCCCACGAACCAGTCGCGAGCGCGCGTGCCGACGGTCGGCGAGCCAGCGGTGGCGACGCCGAGAAGTGTGTCGGCGACCGAAACTGGTTTGTGGGGACGGGAGAAAAACGAATTCGCGTGCAGGGATAGCCAAGTCAGGTCAACGGCGCAGCGTTCAGGGCGCTGTCTCGTAGGAGTTCGCAGGTTCGAATCCTGCTCCCTGCATGGTTTCTCAGACAACTTATGAACAAAACGAACCCGAGACTCACGAGTCTCATCGCCGAGTTACAGTCGGCCGCCAGCGAACGGGATAGCCCCGTCTGGCAGACGGTGGCCGACCGCCTCGAAAAGCCCCGGCGGACGTACGCCGAGGTGAACCTCGGGCGGATCGAACGCTACGCGAACGAAGACGAGACAGTCGTCGTCCCCGGCAAGGTGCTGGGCAGCGGCGTGCTCGAAAAGCCCGTCACCGTGGCGGCGGTCGACTTCTCGGGCACGGCCGAGACGAAGATCGAACAGGTCGGTGAACCGCTCACGCTCGAAGACGCGCTCGAACGGCATCCCGAGGGTGCCGACGTACGGGTGATCCGATGAGCGCCGAATTCGAGCCCGACATCGTGATCGACGCGCGCGACTGCATCCTCGGTCGCGTCGCCAGTCAGGTCGCCGAGCGCGCCCTCGACGGCGAGACGATCGCGATCGTCAACGCCGAGGAGGCCATCATCACCGGCAGCGACGACGATGTGATGGACGTCTTCGAGACGCGCGCCGAGCTCGGCTCCGACAGCGGGCCGTACTACCCGAAACGCCCGGATCGCATCATGAAACGGTCGATCCGTGGCATGCTGCCCTACAAGCGCCCGCGCGGTCGCGAGGCGTTCGAAGGGATTCGGGTCTACATCGGCGATCCCTTCGACGCCGACGCCGAGATCCTGGATGGGACGTCGTTGGATCGGCTCTCGAACATCAAGTTCGTCCAGCTCGGCGACGTCAGCGAGAACCTGGGCGCGAACGTCACGTGGTAACTAACATGGTAACGAACACATCCGGCAAGAAGAAGACCGCCATCGCCCGCGCGACCGTCTCGGACGGCGAGGGTCGCGTGCGCGTCAACGCACAGCCCGTCGAACTCGCCGAACCGGAGCTCGCGCGGCTGAAGATGCTCGAACCGTTCCGCATCGCCGACGAGCAGCGCGAGAACGTCGATATCTCCGTGGACGTGCGCGGCGGCGGGACGGTCGGACAGGCCGACGCGGTGCGGACGGCGATCGCACGCGCACTGGTGCAGCACTCGAACGATGCCGAACTCCGTGACGCGTACATGGAGTTCGACCGGTCGCTGCTCGTCAACGACGTCCGCCAGTCCGAATCCAAGAAGTGGGGCGGTCCGGGCGCACGGGCACGCTACCAGAAATCCTACCGCTGATGGGTGGTCGATAGTTATGATGGTCCCGGTCCGGTGTTTCACGTGTGGTAACGTCGTCAGCGAGCACTGGGAAGCGTTCGAATCCCGCGTCGAGGATGGCGAGGATCCGGGCGAGGTCCTCGACGATCTCGGGGTGGATCGCCACTGCTGTCGACGGATGCTCGTCTCGCACACCGACCTCGTGGACATCGTGGCTCCCTATCAGTGATGTCGATGGCAAGCCAACGCTACAACCGCTACGAGAAGGCACGCATCATCGGCGCGCGAGCGCTCCAGATCGCCTACGGCGCGCCCGTGCTGGTAGGGACCGACAGTACCGAACCGATCCTCATCGCGGCCGAGGAGTACGACGCCGACGTATTGCCGTTCACCGTCAAACGGGGTGAGCGATGACGCTCGTCACCGAAATCCGGCTTCGCGAGGTGCTCGACTCGCGCGGCAACGCGACCGTCGAGGCCGAGGTCACGACCGAATCCGGCGGGTTCGGTAGGGCAGCCGCCCCGAGCGGCGCGAGCACGGGCGCTCACGAAGCGACCTCATCGCCCGCCGGCGAGGCGATCGCCGCCGCCCGCGAGCACGCCGTTCCGCGCATCGAGGGCCAGGTCTACGCCGGCGATCAGCGTTCGATCGACGCGGCGCTGCGCGCCGCCGACGGCACTGGCGATTTCTCGACGATCGGCGCGAACAGCGCTGTTTCGATCTCGATGGCCGCCGCGAAGGCGGCCGCCGACACGCTCGGTGCGCCGCTGTACCAGCATCTCGGCGGCGCGTTCCGCGGCGACGAGCTGCCCACGCCGCTCGGCAACGTCATCGGCGGTGGCGAGCACGCGGCCGACGCGACCGACATTCAGGAGTTCCTCGCCGTGCCGATCGGCGCGCCGAGCGCATCCGATGCGGTCTTCGCCAACGCGGCGGTCCACGAGACGGTCGGCGAGATCCTCGCCGATCGTGGCGTGCCGGCCGCGAAGGGTGACGAGGGCGCGTGGGCACCGAACATCGACGACGAGGAGGCGTTCGAGGTCGTCGCCGAAGCGACCGACAGGGTGGCCAACGAGGTCGGCTTCGCGATCAGCATGGGCCTCGACGTGGCCGCAGCTGAGATGTACGACGCCGACGAGGAGACCTATCGGTACAGCGACACCGAACGCACGCCCGACGAGCAGATCGAGTACGTCGCCGAGCTCGCCGACGAGTACGATCTCGCCTATGTCGAGGACCCGCTCGACGAGGAGGACTTCGCGGGCTTCGCCGATCTCACCGATCGGGTCGACGAGACGCTGATCTGTGGCGACGATCTGTTCGTGACGAACGTCGAGCGCCTCGAACGCGGCATCGAGGCCGACTCGGCGAGCGCTATTCTCGTCAAGCCGAACCAGATCGGCACGCTGTCGGATGCCGTCGACGCCGTCGAACTCGCCGTCGAGAACGGTCTCACGCCGGTGATCTCTCACCGGTCGGGCGAGACCGAGGACACGACGATCGCACACCTCGCCGTGGCGACCGCCGCCCCGTTCATCAAGACGGGCGCGGTCGCCGGCGAGCGAACAGCGAAACTGAACGAACTCATCAGAATCGAGGAAACCGCATGAGCGACAACGAAGAGGGTCTCGAAGCGGCCGAAACGGAGATCGACGAGGAGCCGACCGGCGAGGCCGGCGCGAATCCCGCAGAGGACCCCGACACAGACGTCAGAGACGAATCGAGCGACGACCAATCGGACACCGACACGGGTCCAACCTTCGACGAGGACGTGATGGCCGACGAGGAGGCCGACCTCCTCATCCCCGTCGAGGACTATCTGGGTGCTGGCGTCCACATCGGCACCCAGCAGAAGACCCAGGACATGGAGCGGTTCATCCACCGCGTGCGCACGGATGGGCTCTACGTCCTCGACGTAGGGCGCACCGACGAGCGGGTCCGCACGGCGGCCGATTTCCTTGCGAACTACGACGCCGAGAACGTGCTCGTGGCCTCCTCGCGTCAGTACGGTCGGTTCCCGGCCGAGAAGTTCGCCGACGCGATCGGCGCGCGTGCCCGGACCGGACGGTTCATTCCGGGGACGCTGACCAACCCGGACTACGACGGCTACATCGAACCCGACGTACTCGTCGTGACCGACCCGATCGGCGACTCGCAGGCTGTCACGGAGGCCGTCACCGTCGGTATTCCGGTGATCGCGATGTGTGACTCGAACAACTCCGTGAGCAACGTCGATCTCGTCGTGCCGACGAACAACAAGGGGCGACGGGCGCTGTCGGTCGTCTACTGGCTGCTCGCCAACGAAACCGTCGACCGCACCGGTGGCGAGCCGGGCTACGCGCTCGATGACTTCGAGGAAGGCATCTAATTCGTCAGCGGTTACGATCGATCCACGAACGGAACTTCTCGAAATCGTTTGCGCCACACTGCCGAGCGATGTTTCGGAGCGTGCCGGTCGCGATCTCGCCGTGTAGCGGGACCGTCACGGTTCGCACCTCGTCCGTTTCGGGGTGTTCGTAGCGGAGTTTGAGATGGCTCCCGGTTCTGTCCTGTGGATAGTAGCCGTTGTCGATGAGCACTGTGGCGACTTCTTCGCCGGTGAATCGACGCACCATCTATTTCTCGGTGTCGAACCAGGGTGCGTCGGGGACGGTCGGCTCGTCGGGGACCGTTTCGGGATCGATGCCCCACTCGCGGAGGTCCTCGGCGGTGATCGCTTCGCCGGCTTCGCCCGCATGGAGCGCGACCGCTTCGTCGAGGTTTTCGAGTGCCTCCTGTCTGGTGCGCCCCTGTGAGGTGACGCCGTGCTCGCCGACGTTTTCGTCCGTCGCGACCCACCAGTCATCCTCCTCCGTGAGCGTGATCCGCCGCTGGTCGGCGCTCATAACTCCGCTATGGGAGATGGCTACTTATCCCTTCGTGTGGGGGACACGAGGAACACCCGTCGCCAGCGGAGCGTGGTTTCCGATCGCCTGCTCTACGCCTGCTCTGACTGCGGCTGCGGCACTGTGAAGTCGAATTTCAGATCGTCGGCTTCCCGACCGTCCCGAAGAAGACGCCCGATAAATGCGGTCTTTCCCCGTGAATACGTCGTCAGATCATCGTTTTCGTGGGCTAACTCCCGTTTCAACTGTCCGTACTCTTTGCGCAACTCGGGACGTTCACGGAGCACCTCACGGGTGACGACGCTGATCTTCCATTTGTCACCCGACGTGGCGAAAACGTGATCGTTGAACCGCTGGCCGTCGTCGAGGCGGAAAACGGGATGCCAGCTACTCGTGTTTTCGAGACGAGTGCCACCTAGCTCGACTTCGAGTATCCGTGAGATATCGGTCACCGCTCTGTCCTCGACGACGATATCGATATCGACGATGTTCTTCGCCGGCAGATCCGGAACTGCGGTCGAGCCGACGTGTTCGATACGTTCGACACACTCGTCGAGACCGTTGGAAAACACGATATCGTCGAGCCGCTCGCGCTCGTCCGCGAATCGCTCTCTCCATTCCCCATATCGGGATGATATCAGCTCGATAGGGTCGTCGTTTGGGTTGACCATTATTCAGCGATATGGAGCGAGCTACTTCCGTTTTGTCCCGTCAGTTCACCACTTTCTGGGTCATGTACTGACCGATGCTGTGATCGCTGTCGTTTTGTTTCCGATTTCGAAATCGACCGGTTAGCCGACGCATTCGCAACGACTGTTAGGCTCGCCCGCAGAGAACGCGCATGACCGTTTCGAGCGCCCCCGGGAAGGTCTATCTCTTCGGCGAGCACGCGGTGGTCTACGGCGAACCCGCAGTGCCCTGTGCCATCGAGCGCCGCGCGACGGTCGAGGTGTCGGCGCGCTCGGACGGTCGGCTCCGGGTCGATGCCGGCGATCTCACCCTCGATGGGTTCACCGTCGAGTACGGCGGCGACGGCGTGCCCGACGTGGACGTCCCGCAGTCGCTGGTCCAGGCCGCGACCGGGTACGTCGACGGTGCGGTCGCACAGGCTCGCGATGCGGCCGACGCGCCCGACGTGGGCTTCGACGTGGCCATCGAGAGCGCCATCCCGCTCGGGGCGGGACTCGGCTCGTCGGCGGCGGTCGCGGTCGCAGGTATCGACGCCGCGACGCGCGAACTCGGCGTCGAACTCTCCACCGAAGAACTCGCCGAGCGCGCCTATCGCGTCGAACGCGAAGTCCAGAGCGGCGAGGCCTCGCGCGCGGACACGTTCTGTTCGGCGATGGGCGGTGCAGTCCGGGTGGAGGGCGACGACTGCCGACGGCTCGACGCGCCGAACCTGCCATTCGTCATCGGCTACGACGGCGGTGCAGGCGACACCGGTGAACTGGTCGCGGGCGTGCGCGCACTCCGCGAGGAGTACGATTTCGCCGCCGACACGGTCGAAGCCATCGGCGATCTCGTCCGCCGGGGCGAGCGCGCGCTCGACGAGGGCGATATCGCCGAACTCGGGCGGCTGATGGACGTCAACCACGGCCTCCTGAGTGCGCTCGGAGTCTCGTCGCGCTCGCTCGACGCGATGGTGTGGGCCGCCCGCGAGGCGGGTGCGCGCGGCGCGAAACTGACGGGCGCGGGCGGCGGTGGCTGTATCGTCGCGCTCGACGAGAGCGAAGCCAGTCGGACGGCGCTCGGCTACACGCCCGGCTGCGTGGAGTCGTTCCGCGCCGAACTCGACTTCGAGGGCGTGCGCCGGGAGGACGGATGACGCTGTCTTTGCGAGCAAAGTCGTTCGAAACGGCGAATCCGTTTCGTGATCTCGAAGTGCCGAAGGCACTTCGAAGAGTCATCGGAAGACCGCAGGTCTTCCGAGATGACGAAAGGCGCGAAGCGCCTTTCGAACCACGAGCAAACGGCAGGGAATGGAGCGAAGCGGAATGACCGTGATTCTCAAGCTCGGCGGGAGCGTCATCACCGACAAACACTCCCCGGAGACGCTCGACGAGGAGAACCTCGCGCGCGCGGCCGCAGCGATCGCGGACTACAACGAGGAGTTGGTGCTTGTCCACGGCGGCGGGAGCTTCGGCCATCACCACGCCAGCGAGCACGGCATCAGCAGTGAGGCAGGGAGCCACGACGTCACCGGCGCGTTCGCGGTCCACGACGCGATGCGACGGCTGAACGACGCGGTGCTCGTCGCCCTGCACGAGCGGGACGTTCCTGCGCTGCCGATCCATCCTCTCTCGGCCGCTGCCCGCGACGGCGACGGGGAGCTGTCGCTGTCGACGCCGGTCGAGACGATGCTCTCAGAAGGTTTTGTTCCCACCATCCAGGCAGACGTCATCGCCCATACGGGGGCCGGCGTCACGGTCGTGAGCGGTGACGAGCTCGTGGTGGCACTCGCCGAACAGTTCGACGCCGAGCGTGTGGGGCTGTGTGCGGGTGTTCCGGGCGTGTTCGACGAAGAGGGTCGAGTCATCGATCGTATCGAGTCGTTCGCCACGGTTCGGTCGGCGCTCGGCGGGAGCGACGCGACCGACGTCACCGGAGGAATGGCCGCGAAAGTCCGGGCGCTGCTCGACATGGATGCGCCGGCGTCGGTGTTCGGGCTGGATGGGCTGGAGGGGTTTCTCGACGGCGGCTCACCCGGGACGCGCGTCGGCTGAGCGGCGTTTTCTGTGCTGCGTAGCGACCCACGGAGTTTATACCACCCCTGCCCATAGCCCCACCTATCCGAGAGACCGCCCCGGGTGCGGTTCGGGGCGGGCGGGCGGGTCACGCGACCGGCCAGCCAGTCCTTCGTGCGCGCGGGCGGCTCGGGAGCAACAACTATGGAAATCGATATCGCGACAATCGGCGGCTACGAGGAAGTGGGCCGGCAGATGACGGCCGTGCGGGCGGGCGAGGACATCGTCGTCTTCGACATGGGGCTCAACCTCTCGAAGGTGCTCATCCACGACAACGTCGAGACCGAGCGAATGCACAGTCTCGACCTGATCGACATGGGCGCGATCCCCGACGACAGGGTCATGTCTGACCTCGACGGCGAGGTCCAGGCCATCGTCCCCACCCACGGCCACCTCGACCACATCGGGGCCATCTCGAAACTCGCCCATCGCTACGACGCCCCCGTCGTGGCGACGCCCTTCACCATCGAACTGGTCAAACAGCAGGTCGAATCGGAGGAAAAGTTCGGCGTCGGCAACGATCTCGTCAAGATGGACGCCGGTGACTCGATGGAGATCGGCAACGGGCTCGAACTCGAGTTCGTCAACGTCACCCACTCGATCATCGACGCGATCAACCCCGTGCTCCACACGCCGGAGGGCTCGATCATCTACGGGCTCGACAAGCGGATGGATCACACGCCGGTGATCGGCGACCCGATCGACATGGATCGCTTCCGCGAGATCGGCCGCGAGGGCGAGGGCGTGCTCTGTTACATCGAGGACTGCACGAACGCGGGTCGCAAGGGCCGCACCCCGAGCGAGCAACACGCGCGCAATCACGTCAAAGACGTCCTCTACAGCATGGAGGACTACGACGGCGGGATCGTCGCCACCACCTTCTCCAGCCAGATCGCGCGCGTCAGCTCCATCGTCGAGTTCGCCAAGGACATCGGTCGCCAGCCCGTGCTGCTCGGCCGCTCGATGGAGAAATACTCCGGTACTGCCGAACGCCTCGACTTCGTCGACTTCCCCGACGATCTCGGCATGTTCGGCCACCGCCAGTCGGTGGACAGAACGTTCAAACGAATCATGAACGAGGGCAAGGAGAACTTCCTGCCGATCGTCACGGGCCATCAGGGCGAGCCGCGCGCGATGCTCACCCGGATGGGCCGCGGCGAGACACCCTACCAGCTCGACGAGGGCGACAAGGTGGTCTTCTCGGCACGGATCATCCCCGAGCCGACCAACGAGGGCCAGCGCTACCAGTCCGAACAGCTCCTGCGGATGCAGGGTGCGCGTATCTACGACGATGTCCACGTCTCCGGTCACATGTCTCAGGAGGGTCACTACGAGATGCTCGACACCATCCAGCCCCAGCACGTGATCCCCGCGCACAACGACATGGAGCATCTCGCGCGCTACGTCGACCTCGCCGAGAGTCAGGGCTACCGGATGGGCCGTGACGTCCACGCGACGCGCAACGGCAACGTCATCTCGCTGGTGGAATGAGCGCCCCGGCGTCGACAGTGAAGGCGGCCGTCGAGAGCCGGCGGGAGCTCGTCAACGCGGCGTTCGACGAGCGACTGCCGATCGAGGAACCCGAGCGACTCTACCGTGCCTCGCGCCACCTGCTCGACGCCGGCGGCAAGCGGCTCCGGCCGGTCGTGACGCTGCTGGTCGCCGAAGCGCTCGTCGATGATGACGTGGCTGGCGAGCAGTACGAGGCCGTGCCGACGCTCGACGGGAGCGACGAGATCGATCTGATGGCGGCGGCGGCGAGCATCGAGACGATCCAGTCGTTCACGCTGATCCACGACGACATCATGGACGACGACGACCTCCGGCGTGGCGTCCCGGCCGTCCATCGGGCGTTCGACACCGAGACGGCAATCCTCGCCGGCGACACGCTCTACTCGAAGGCCTTCGAGTTCATGCTCGAAACCGGCGGCCGACCCGAGCGCATGGTGCAGGCGCTCTCGGAGCTCGCACAGACCTGTACGCGCATCTGTGAAGGCCAGTCGCTCGATGTCGAGTTCGAGCGCCGCGAAGCGGTCACGACTGACGAGTACATCCACATGGTCGAGCAGAAGACGGCGGTGCTCTACGCGGCCGCTGCACGGGTCCCGGCGCTCCTGCTCGGCGCGGATCAGGAGACCGCTGATGCGCTCGGCGCGTACGGACTCGACGTCGGCCGTGCGTTCCAGATCCGCGACGACGTGCTCGATCTGACGGTGCCGAGCGAGCAGTTGGGCAAACAGCGCGGCAGCGACCTCATCGAGGGCAAGCGAACGGCGGTGACGCTGCACGCCCGCGAGCAGGGCGTCGACGTCGAATCGCTCGTCACGACAGACGACCCGGACGCCGTGACCGAAGCCGAGACCGACGCCGCCGTCGCCACGCTCGAAGAGGCCGGCAGCATCGAGTACGCGCGAACACTGAGTCGCGATCTCGTCGAGCGCGGCAAGTCCCGGCTCGACGTGCTGCCGGACAACGAGGCACACGAACTGCTCGCCGGGCTGGCGGAGTATCTCATCGAGCGCGGCTACTGAGCCCGCGGAAGCGGACGATTTAGGGATCGGCGGGCCGTACCCTGCCCATGAACGTTCTCGTTGCGGGCGCACATGGACAGGTCGGCCAGCATATCACAGAGCTCCTGAGCGACAGCGGTCACGAGACGACGGCGATGGTGCGCACCGAATCGCAGGTCGACGAGATGGAAGCGTTCGGCGTCGAGACGGTCGTCGCGGATTTGACCGAGGACGTTGCACACGCGGTCGCCGGCCACGACGCGATCGTCTTCGCGGCGGGCTCGGGCGGCGAGGACGTCGAGGGTGTCGACCGTGACGGAGCGATCCGGATGATCGAGGCCGCCGAGGAGGAGGGCGTCGAGCGGTTCGTCATGCTCAGTTCGATGAACGCCGACGATCCCGAGGCGGGCCCCGACGCGCTGTACGACTACCTGCTCGCCAAACAGGCGGCCGACGACCGTCTCCAGGGGAGCGAACTGACGTACACCATCGTCCGGCCCGGTGCGCTGACCGACGATCCCGCGACCGGAGAGATCCGAGCGGCGACGAAACTCGACCCCGGCGAGATCACGCGCGCCGACGTCGCGCGGACGCTCGTGACGGCGATCGACATGGCGAGCACGCACGGCGAGACCTTCGAAATCCTGGCGGGCGACGAACCGATCGAGAGCGCGCTTCGCTCGCCCACCGGCGAGTGAGTTTCAGCCCTCACCCTCGTACTCGTCCTCGGTGATCCGGACAACGAGTTCGTTTTCGTGATCGAACGCGTCCCGTCCAGTGGCAAACGACGGCGCGGCGAGCGATTCGTCTTCGATCGGGTAGACCCGATACGCATCGCCGGTCTCGTCGGGCTGGACGTGTCCGTCACGGATCGCCTCGGCGAGCGGGCGTGAGAGCCACTCCGTGTCGCTGATCGATGGATCGCGGACGAGCGCGTCGCTCGCGAAGCGGACGAGATACCAGTTCAGATCGTTGAGTAGCGAGACGGCCGCGCCGAGGCTCACGGTGGTGAGCGAGAGCGTGTTCGTGTACGGCTCCGCGAGATCGTACGTCGAGAGCGCGCGCCGGGCGGTCTCGCGCGAGAGCAGTTCGTAGCGGAGCTCGCAGTCCCCGCCGACGAGACAGACCTGCGTCACGGCCGGAGGGACGACGGGCGCGCTCAAAGCCGTTTCGTCGCCCGTTTTCGATCGGCGCTCGTCGGGACGGCACGCGGCTGGTGGGCGAAACCGGTTCGAAGGAAATTCGATCGCTCGGAACCGGTGGAATCGCTGCCCGTGCAGCGCGCTTTTGCCCCGGCGGTCGCTATCGGTTACATGGCATTCGAACCGGTCGATCTCGACCACGTCGCGATCCGCGTCCGCGATATCGACGAGGCGCTCGAATTCTATCACGATCAGCTCGGGCTCTCGATCCGCGATCGCGAGCGTTTCGAGTGCGACGAGGTGCCGTTCGTCGCCGTCGCCGCGGGCGGGCGACATCTCCATCTCGTCCCGACCGACGAACCGTTCGATGTCGACGGCGAGCATATCTGTATTCTCCTGCGCTCGAACGAGACCGACACGCGCGAAGCGATAGGGCGACTGCTCGACGAGCTCCGCGAGGCCGGCATCGAAGTCGAGGACGACGAGCCGCGCGAGCGCCTCGGCGTCTACGGCCGCGACTGGGCGGCCTACGTCCGCGATCCCGACGGCCGCCGGATCGAACTCAAACTCCATTGATCGGACGGCCAGGCGATGGATGCCGGCTCGATTTAAACAGCTAGAGTCATTCGTTACGTCGCTCCGGCTCATTGTCCCATCCGGATGAGTCTCACAATGCAGCCACCCCTGATCGAAAAGAACGTCGCCGATGTCTGCCGGACGGTTCTCGACGACGCCACTGAGGACGTGCTCGTGGTCGGTCCCTCACCGACGGTCGTCGACGGACTGGTAGCGATGCTCGCCGACCGTGCAAACGGGCCATCGGTCCGCCTGCTGGCCACCGAATCGGTGCTCAAAGCGTCGGTGAGCGAGTTCACCGACGCGAGCGTCATCGCCGATCTGGTCGCCAACGAGAGCCTGTCGCTACGGATGAGTACCGAGCGCCTCGACGGACCGCTGTTGGTCACCGACGACCGGGTCGTCTCGCTCGTCACCACCGACGAACGGACCGCCGGGCTCGCCACCGACGACGCGTCGTTCGTCGATGCGGCGCGCGAGGAGTACACCGACCGCTGGGCGGATGCCGAGTCGTTCAACCTCCGCACGCCGCCGCTGTCGCGCGTCCAGGAGAGCCTCGAACGGGAGTTCGATGAGGAACTGGCCGCCGACTTCGAGCGTATGCGCATCGCACTCGCCGAAGCGGACGACGATCTCGACGAGGTGGACGTCAGCCTGCTTGCGGCCGCCCGCAACGAGGCGCTGCTGTACGATATCAGCACCTGGGGCGAGGGCGTCGGCATCGCCAGCCGGGCGACGTTCTCACGGAAGAAGACGCGTCTCGAAGAGGGCGGGCTCATCGAGACCGAGAAAGTACCGATCGACGTCGGCCGCCCACGCCTCCGGCTTCTGCTCGGCGACGATCGCCTCCGAGGGATCGATGCCGACGAGGTCGTGAGCGTGGCGGCGGAGCTGCTCGCTGCGGCCCGTCAGTAGGTCAGCGTGTAGCCGCCGTCGAACAGCAGATCGCCGCCGTCGAGGTGGCTCGCGTGCTCGGAAAAGCCCATCGTGAAGACGTTCGCCACCTCGATCGGATCCATCATCTCTGTGACCCTGGCCTCGCCGAGCATGACGTCCTCCACGACCTCCTGTTCGCTGATGCCGCGTTCCTCGGCGGTGTCGGCGATCTGGTCCGTAACGAGCGGAGTCTTCACGTAGGCCGTCGAGAAGGAGAAGGCGCGGACGTCGCCGTCGCCCTCGGCGGCGATCGATTGGGTGAGCCCCCGGAGCCCGAACTTCATCATGTTGTAGGCGACCTTGTCGCGCGTGACGTAGTGGCCGTGGATCGAGCACATGTTGCCGACTGCGCCGCCGTCGCCCTCACGCATGTGCGGGAGACAGCCCTTCGTCAGCGCGAGCGGCGCGCGGAGCATCGCCTCCTGCATCATGTCGTATTTTTCCATCGGGAACTCCTCGATCGGAGCCACGGTTTGCAGGCCCGCGATGTTCGTGAGGAAGGTGATTTGCCCACAGTCGGCTGCCCGATCGACCACGTGATCGATGTCGTCGTCATCGGTCAGATCGCCGGCGACCGTCTCGACTGTCCCGTCGAGATCGAGTGCGTCGTGTTCGGCGACCGTCTCCTCGAGTCCGTCCTCGTCGATGTCGGTCGCCACGGCCGTCAGCCCGTTGTGGGCGAGCGCGAGCGCCGTCGCTTGGCCGATGCCCGAGCCAGCGCCGGTGACGAGCGCGACGTTGTCGCTCGTGAACCTGGTATCGTCGAGCGTCAGCACGTCCTCGCGTGCGAGTTCCGGTGGCTCCGTGGGGTCGGTCATGGTAGCGCTCTGAACTGCTCCGGCGATACGAATAACGTTTCTGGGAGATGCGTCTGCTGACGGGACTGGAAGCGCGACGGCAGCGAATGGAGCGAACGCTTTCTGCCGAAACGGATGTATCCAGTCGTCGCTGCCGTCGCGTTAGAAGCGATGGTTGTGACGTGTGCTATTCGTGTGTGATGGCCGTCTCGTAGGTTTCGAGCGTCGGATGGCCCTCGAACATCTCCGTCGGCGCGTCGCCGTCGTGGGCGTTCGCGAACTGCTCGCTCTCGGTCCACGCCTCGAAGTCCTCCGCCGATTCCCAGTAGGTCTGTGCGATGTAGGTGTTGCCGTCCTCGGGCGGTGTCAGGAAGTCGAATCTGACGAACCCCGGCTGTTCGGCGATGTCCTCGGAGCTCTCGGTGAAGCGCTCGACGAGCTCGTCCCCGTAGCCGTCCGCGACCGTGAATCGGTTCGCTGCAACGAACATACTTCCGTTTGTCCCGCAATCGGCATAAACCTACCGCAACAATGGCCGACACAATAATCCAAAACGGATTATAGAGAGAGCTCGACGCGGTTCGGCGGTCGGTGAGTGAGCTCGGCATCGAGATAGCTCGCGAGCCGATCCAGAACGCCGTCGTCGGCGTCGGTGCCGTGGGGCAGCCGGACGAGGATCGTCTCCGCTTCGGAGACGACGGGATCGTCGGCCATCGCGACGGCGAACAGCTCCTCGGGCGTTACCGGCGTGTCCGAGCGGATGCGGTCGGCGGTGTCGTCCACGGAGGTTCCGTACTCGGCGCGGACGTCGAAATCGACGGCGACGTCAGCGGTGCTACCGAGCGTGCCGGCGGCGTGAACCTCCTCGGCGCGGCGGACGGCAGGGACGAGCACCTGCTCGAAATCCATCCCACTTTCCTTCAGTCCGAGATAGGTAAAGGAGAGCATCGAGAGCACGCCATCGACGAACGCCGGATCGTCGACGGTGTCGAAAACCCCCTCCCTGTCCTTCGGTTTGAGCGTGTGGACGAGTAGCGTGAAGTCCTCGATGGCGTTGACGATGCGCTCGCGGATGCGTGCCTCGGCGTTCCGGCGCGACTGGTCGTGTGTCATCTCGGTCTCTCCGCGGAGGAACGCCCGATCGGCCGGCGAGAGGACGCCACGTGGTCTGTCGGCGTCGTGGTCCATGTAATCCCTCGATCGGCCGGCAACAAAGGGGTTCGTGGTCCGCTCCATGACGGTTCCCGTTCACGTGCTCGGCCGCTTGGCCACGGAACGAAGGATTTTCCAACACGCTCGCCAACCGGAGGCATGGCCACCGTCGAGACGATCTACACCACGCCGGAGGGCTCTGCGCCGATGGAGACCGTCGAGGGGATCGAGGCGGTCGAACGGCAGGGGCTGCGCGGCGATCGCTACATGATGGGCACGGGCTACTACTCCGGGATGGACGAGTGCGAGGTAACGCTCATCGAAAGCGAGGCCATCGAGGAGATCCATGAGAAGTACGACATCGATCTCTCGGACGGTCGCCACCGGCGCAACATCGTCACGCGCGGCATCTCGGTCCAGGAGCTGCTCGATCAGCAGTTCCGCATCGGCGAGGCGACCTTCGAGGGGACGCGCCCGCGCCCACCGTGTGCCCACGTCGAGCAGGTCGCCGACGAGTCGGGCGTCGCCCGTGCGCTCAAAAACCACCGTGGCGGCATCTGCGTCAGCGTCGTCGAGGGTGGCGATCTCCACGTCGGCGACGAGCTCGAACCCCTCGGCGAGACCGACGGCGAGGACGTGGCCGATGCGATCAAGAGCCGGCTGATGGGCCAGTAAGCGACAGATTCTTTTTCGACTCGCCGGAAGGCAGACTGCGCGCGGGTAGCCAAGCTTGGAAACGGCGCAGCGCTTAGGACGCTGTCCCGTAGGGGTCCGCCGGTTCAAATCCGGTCCCGCGCAATAACAGTGGGGAGCAACTGACCCCATGTCATTGAGTTTTGTTCTATGTATTATTGATAGGGGGAGAGGAAAACGGCCCCATATGATTGAATTGTCTCTGGCGAATATCACAGCAAAATTTTAGATACTGGAGATTAGATAGTCCTTCGCAATGAGTAACAATGAGGAATGCTTTTTCATAGCTCCTATCGGAGATGAAGGAAGCGACATTCGCGAACGTTCAGATACACTCATGGAGTATATCGTGGAGGAAGCAGTATCTGACTTTGACATCCTCCCCGCCGTGAACGGCGAGGATTCCCGACCGTAGTTGGGATATTAGGGTTCGCAACGTGCTCGTTCTTGTGGATGGAACCGACCATCCGTAGCATCGAACGAACACACTACTGGCTGTGCCAAACAGCCGTTATCCCTATCGAGCCGGTCAAATGCGGCTGGATTCGGGAGTAGCGTTTGTCTGATGTTCTCCGCGCCGTTCGCGTCGGCGTTCGCCGTCCGTCCGCACTGCTGGCAGTGGTACAGACCACGTTCGACGCGCTGGCTGCCGTTCTTGTGGCCACACACCGAGCACGTCTTTGACGTGTCCCGCTCGGACTCCACAACCACCTCGATACCGGCGGCTTCACCCTTGTATTCGAGCATCGTCGTGAGGAGGCCGAAGCCCCATCCGTGGAGCATCTTGTTCCCGTGGCGGCCCCAGTCCCAACCGGAGCCGTCGTCTTCCGAACGGATGCCACCGAGGTCGCCCACCATGAGCCGTCCGACGCCGCGTTCGACACACTCGACGACGATACGCTTCGAGAGGGTGTGATGGAAGTGCTTTCGGCGGTCCTTGAGTGTGCGCTTCGCGTTCCGAGCGCGGCGCGAAAGCCCGTTCTCGCCTTCGCACTCGTACTCGACGCGCTTGTAGTAGTGCTTGGACTCTTTGAGCCATCCACCAGGGAACAGCATGGTTTCGTCGCCGAACGACACGGCAGCGATGTTGCTGATTCCGAGGTCCACACCCGCCGTTTGGTCGCCCGGCGGTTCAGGGTCGATGGTTGTTCGGCAAACGAACTGAAGCCGCCACTCACCGCGCTTGTGGACGGCCCGAACCTGCTGGATGTCCCACTCGGTGAGGTCCACGTCGGGACGGGTTTCGTACCCACAGAGCACGAAGTCCGAACGGTGTTCTTTGAGATTCCGGCCTTTCGAGAGGCGAACGCGCTGATACTGTTCGTCGTGTTTGAAGCCAGCCGCTTTGAACGACACCGTGGAGCGTGGGTGCGAATCGCCGCGTTTGCGGTAGCCGGGCGGTCGGGCACGGCTATCGCCGTTCCGACGCTTCCCGAACCAGCCGTTGAACGCTTCAGCGAGTTCTTCGAGAACGCGCTGACTGGACTGTGAATGAAGGTCCGTGTAGCGTTCGTGGCCCTTGAGTTCGCGTTTGAGTTCCCCGTCATCGGGAATCTCACCCGTTTCGTCCCACACGCCTTGTGCATAGTAGCGACCGACGTTCCAGAGCTTCGACGCGGCCCACCCGAGTGCATCGAGGTCGTCCTGAACCTGTTGCTGGTTCGGGATGGTGGCCTCGAACGTTCGGATAGTTCGCGTCGGCATCTAACTTCATAACTGGTTATGCGCCACGTCAACGTGAATCCACCGATCCGACACCGACGACGAATATCTGGCTGGCCACCGACGGGTAGCCGGTGGTTGCACAGTAGTGAGACACAGCTTACGGCGCGTATCCCCTCCCTAAAGGGAGAGGTTTTGCGCCTGTCTTTCACATAATTATTCAGTATCTAGAGCAGATCAATTGGACCAGCCGGGTAGCATTACGAGCCAGATTATTCAGAAGACAGTTGAGAGTGATTTGGTAATAGCGGACCTCACGGGTCACAACCCAAATGTATTCTATGAACTGGCAGTGAGACATGCAACTGGTGAGCCATATATTCAATTGATTGAATCGACAGATTCAATCCCATTTGATATATCGGATTTGAGGACAATAAAATATGGCTTGGATGTAGAAATGGCTGAAGAAGCGAGAACGAAAATTCGTTCACAATTAGAATTGCTAGATAGCGGTGATTCTGAGTTTGACAATCCGATTTCCCGATCGGCAGAGATGCAATCTTTACGTGAAAGTGCAAATCCAGCAGATCAAAATCTTGCTGAGATATTAAAAACTATATCGAGCTTAGACAAGAAGGTGAGTCGATTAGAAAATAATATGGTGAATGAGGTAACTAAAACAGACCGGGAACAGGATGAAGGCGGTAAACGTATCACAATAGATGGACAACACTACGCATTTCCTGATAAGATAGCCACGGAGGATTCAGTCATGTTTATCGCGGATGAAACAAATAGACCCCCTGAGGATATTGAAGATCTTCTAACAAACAATCGGTAGTTCCCAATCGAGTTGAGAGGCGGAGCTAAAGCGTCGGTCTGATTGCAGAAGATGTCTGGTTGGGTGAATGTGTTAGAATTACCGCAACCAGACGGCTTCCTTTCGGCGTGGGATGTCAAAGGTGTAGCGGCGGATGTGATCGGAGAGCTTCCCTTGCCAGGGATCGAGGGCTCGCCCCTCGATCCTGGCGACATCTGGTCCGTCGTTATCCTTGCCAGCACCAATCAGAGCTCCATTCGAGAGGTCTGTGCCGAGAATCACGAGGCTCCCTGTGACGATACTGTCTTCGAGTGGCTCCACACGCTCGATCGAGGCTGGCTCGAATTCGCCGCTAACCTCCTGTTCATGCAGTTGGCTATGACGATCCTCGACCCTGACCGGTCGAGGATCGTCTCCATCGATTTCGTCGATAACCCCTATCACGGCACCTACAGCGACGAGGTAGGCGAACTCTGTCGAATGAGCCCCAAAGACGGTACCACGACCTGCCACCGATACTGCACTGCTTACCTCGTCTCGAACGGGAAACCGATCACGCTCGCGATGACGTACGTCCGCAGCGACGAGAAGCAGGCCGACGCGGTCGAGCGCGTCCTCGACCGCGTCGAGGCCTATCCCTTCGAGATCGAGCTGCTACTGGCTGATTCGGGCTTCTACAACGAGCGCGTCATCCGCCGCTCACGAGAGATCGCCGCGACTGTCGTGCCGGTCGCCGAGAAAGGCGACCGGCTCGAAGAGAAGCTTGAGACGCACAAATCGTACATGACGACCTACCGGATGTACAAGGACAGCGAGCGGGAACTGCGCTTCCCGCTCGCAGTCTCTGTCTCGTATCAGAACGGCGATCGCGGCAAGCATGGTGAAGTGGTCCGAGGGTACGCGGCGTGCGATCTGGGCGATCGCACGCCTACACAGGTCGAACACTGCTACCGAAAGCGGTCAGCGATCGAATCGAGCTACCGTCTGTTTCGGAGTGCACGAGCGGTAACGTCGACGCAAGATCCGATCGTGCGGTTTGCGTTCGTGGTGGTGAGCTTTCTGCTGGAGAACCTGTGGTTGGTGCTACGATGGGCGGTCGTCGCCCGCCCTCGCCGAGGCGGGCGCGACCTGCCCGAGGAGTTCACGTTCTCGGTGTTCTGTGACTGGATTCGACACGCGTTGGAAGAAGAGTTGGAGCGGCGGTGGAAGATCGAGATGAATGGTGTCGGCGTGCCGGACGCATACACCGCGGCCGCGGGCTGAGGCCAGCCCGCGGCCTCGGGGGTGCCCTTCGTGAGCTCCAGCTGTTGGCTGGGTTCGTGAGGAGTCGATGCTGGGAAGCGTTGAGTACGCAGCGGCGCTTCTGACCTCCAGCCAACCGGTCCACTACGATGTTTACCTCGATAGCACACCGGTTCAGAGGAGATGTTGAGATTTCAGTTGGGAACTACCGACAATCAGATACGTATAATATAATAATTATGCCATTTTCGGATAGACAATTGCTCGCTCGCAGTTCTGCAAACTTATCTACACACAATGGATCTGCGTAGTGGACCATCGAAATCAGTCCGGTATCGTTCAGCACAAGCTACTTGCTATCGTAGCAGAAAAGACTCGTATGAAGCGGCGCTGGTTTCTGGTGCTCGGTCTTGGGATGATCGTGGCCAATCTGGGATTCCTGTTTGCCTTCGATACGACGGTTCTCGAGAACCCGGCGACCGCCGCGACGAACGGCGTCCTCGCTCTCGGCGGTGTTCTGATGGTCATTGGCGGTGCCGGCGCGCAGCCTCGGGGCACGTGGTATCAGTTCGTCGGCGCTGGCGACGTCCTGATCGGTACCGGAATGGCCGCCTCGTACTTGCTACCGATGGTGTACGGAACGTCGCCCTACGGCAGCACCGAGAGTATTTTTCTCGTCATCTGTGCCGTTGGTGGCGGCGGCTCACTTGCATTCATGGGATTCGACTGGATCCGTGGCGGGCGACACTTCGACCTCTCGACGTTCGAGAGCGGCCCGATCCTCGACTCGATACGGACTTAAAGTACCGTTTCACGCCGTCACGACGACTATGCGTCGGGCGTGGTAGGAATAGACATGAGCATTCGGTCACGAACGAGCGAGCGCGTGCAGACGGTGCGGACCGGCGTCGCCGAGCGCGTTGAAGCGCTCGCGGGCACCATCGACAAGAAGGCACTCTACGCCGGCATCGCTGCCACGTTTCTGATTGGGTTGCTCTCGCTGGTCGTTCCGATCATCCCGTTTTTCGGCTTCATCACTGGCGGCGTCGTCGGCGGGTTCATCGCGGCCTACGCTGCTGGCGGGTTAGTGCGCGGGATCGTCCACGGCGTCGTCGCGGCGGTCGTCGGCGGGATCATCCTCGCCGGTCTCGGGGTGGGCCAGGGGCTGCTTCTGGGGTTCGTCTTCATCGAGACGCCGACGATCATCGGAGCGTTCACGCCGGCGATTTCGGGAGTGTTCTCCCGACAGCCGCTAGTCGCGCTGATCGCCACGCTCGTCGTGCTCCCTGTGCTCGTGGGGTTCGACGGTGCCGTCGGCGGTGTGGTCGGCAGCGCGCTCCGCTGGGTTCGTGATCGCCTCGCCTGATACTGTCGGACGGAAGTCCGCGATGACCGGACCGTGGAGATCCGTCGCATGGGCGACGTTTCGCAGCACGGATTTCCGATCAGTTCCGTCCGACAGTACGAGTTACCCCGTCGAATTTTCGAGGATCAGTCCGTAGACGAGCCCCATCGCCCCGCCGTAGAGCGCCCACGCCACGACGCCGACGATCCCGCCGACGGTGAGATACGGTGCCGGCACCGACAGCCCCATCACCAGCCGGAGCCAGACCGGCATGGCGATCAGCTGGAAGAGCACGCCGACGGCGATCCCGTAGAGCTGGCCCACGCCGGCACAGGTGACGCCGAGCGCCGAGCGCTTGAGCAGCGGGACGAGCAGTTTCTGGAGTACCGAACTCCGCGAGGAGAGCATGATGACCGTGTTGGCGAACGAGTTGATCGATCCGGAGACGAACGCGACGAACGGAATGCCGAACAGGATTCCGAGCGCCAACAGCACGTACCAGCCGCCGTTGAGCGAGTAGAAACCGACGATGCCGCCGATCTCGTAGACCATCTCGGTGCGATAGAGACTCATGACGAGACCGGCTTGCAGCGCGCCGAACAGCCCGCCGATGACGACGCCTTCGACCGCGCTGGTGTCGATACTCGGCGAGAGCCGCGAGCGAAGCGCAGCGAGACGCGAACGGACGGCCATGTTCGATGCACTCGTGCATCGAGGCAAAAGCCTTCGGCGAGGTCAGCACGGCCCCTTATATCACTCAGCCCGTGCCGGCGAACGGATCGGCTTCCGAGGAGCGCTGGTCGATGAGCACGAGTTGGTAGCGCGCGACGTTCGCGGGGTCGGTGTCGAGCGCCTGTGCGTCGAACGCCCACGTCTCGCCGACCGCGAAGTCGCTCTGGCTGTCGGAGGCGCGACCGATGTCGGTGCCCGATCGATCGAAGAACCGGGCGTACGCCGCGATGAAGTCGAGATCGACGTCGCCGCGGTTTGCGGTGCGTCCACGGACGCCGCCCGAACCGCTCCGATAGAACTCGTGGTCGAGCAGGACGAGTCCCTGACTCGTCGGTGCATCGGTCGTTTCGGTGAGTTCGGTCGTTTCGGTGGCTCCAGTAGCTTCGGTAGCGCCGGTGGCTTCCGTGGCCCCGGTGGCTGCGGTCGTCTCGGTCGCCGTTGCGGTGGGGGAGCCGTTGATCGCGATGCGCCGTGCGTATTTGCCCTCGCCAGCGCCGAGACAGCCGGCCAGAAGCCCGGCGCAGCCGCTGCCCATGCCGACGAGCACTCGGCGTCGTTGCATACCGATGCGTTAGCCGCGGCACTCAAAAACCTGTGGACGATGATGAAATTTAGTGGCGGTTATGGTGATATGGCCACGGACCGAGAAACGCCGCTGTCACAACCTTTTTGCGGGTTCGGCTGGCGCTATGGTATACGAATGGCGAACGTACGCGACCTGCTCGACGAACTCGTCGAGGGGGTCGAGACGGTGTTGTTGTTCTCGCCGAGCGAGGCCTACTACGAACGCTGTCGGGAGATCGAGGACGTCTCGGTGGTCGTCTGTGCCGGCGACAACGGCGTCGGAGCCGAGCGGTTCGTCGAGCTCCCGCTCGAGTTCGTCGCGGCCAAAGAGCGCATCCGTTTCGGCGTCGAGGGCGCGGCCGAGGAAGGATTTCTCGCCGAAGGCGACGAGGTGGTCTGCGCGCTGAAACTGTTCGACGACGTGATCGACAGCGTCTGTCGGGTGCGTGTGGGCGATCTCGATCGCTCGGGCGTCTACGATCTCTTCACGAACTCGCGCGCCGATCCGGCGGTCATCAGCGCCGTCGTCGACGTGGCGGTCGAACTCGGCCAGAAAGGGCAGAAGGGGAAACCGGTTGGCGCGCTGTTCGTCATCGGCGATGCCGGCAAGGTGATGAACAAGTCCCGCCCCCTTTCGTACAACCCGTTCGAGAAGTCACACGTCCACGTCGGCGACCCGATCGTGAACGTGATGTTGAAGGAATTCTCCCGGCTCGACGGCGCATTCGTCATCAGCGATTCGGGGAAGATCGTCTCGGCCTATCGCTATCTGGAAGCGAACGCCGAGGGCGTCGACATCCCGAAGGGGCTTGGCACGCGTCACATGGCGGCGGCGTCGGTCACGCGCGATACGAACGCGACGGCGGTCGTGTTGAGCGAGAGCGATCGGCTGGTGCGGGCGTTCAAGGGCGGCGAGCTGATCCTCGAACTCGATCCGGAGGAGTACTGATGGCCCTCGGGGCGCTGCTCCAGAACCTTCTCGGCGGCCGGTTCGATCTCGTGTTGATCGTCATCATGCTGGTCGTCGGCGTGCTGGTGGCCTATCTCGTCGGCCAGGTGAGCGAGCGGATGCTCGTGGCCGCCGGCGTCGGCGAGGCCGTCGAGGGCACCGCCTTCGAGCGCACCGTCGGGCGGCTCGGCAGCTCGACGGTGTCGATGCTCGCGGGGCTGTTCGCGCTGTTCGTCGTCCTCGTGTTCGTCGTGCTCGCGCTCACCATCTCCGCCGTGCTCGACGTGCGGGTGTATCTCCGGCAGTTCATCAACTTCCTCCCGCAGCTGTTCGTCGCCGCGCTGGTGGTCGTGCTCGGACTCATCGTTGCAGACAAGGCCGAGGTGTTCGTCTCCGAGCGACTCCGCAGCGTGAAGCTCCCCGAGATCGGGCTGCTCGCGCTACTGGTAAAATACAGCATCATCTACGTCGCGGCGCTGCTCGCGCTCGGACAGGTCGGCGTGTCGAACGTGGCCTTGCTGGTGCTGCTCGGGGCCTACGCCTTCGGACTCGTCTTCCTCGGCGGGCTTGCCTGCCGCGATCTCCTCGCCGCGAGCGCCGCCGGCTTCTATCTTCTGCTCGCCGAACCGATCGCCATCGGCGACGAGGTCCGCATCGACGGGCGATCGGGCATCGTTCAGGAGGTGGACGTCCTCGTCACTCACGTCGAGAACGACGGTGAGGAGTTCATCGTCCCGAACGACCGCGTCTTCCGCTCGGGCATCATCCGCGTTCGGTAGCGCCGAACAAGCCTTTCGATCCAGGCCGACTCGGACAACCTCTTTGTGGTCGCCGCCCGTGGAGTGAGTATGCAGTGGAAACTGTTCGCTACGCTCGCCGAGACCGCCGGCGAGCGCGAGGTCGCGATCGAGACGGAGCCGAACGCGACGCTCAACGACGCGCTCGCGGCGCTGTTCGATCGCCACCCGGGGCTCGAAGACGAGATCGTCCAGGACGGCGAACTGCGAGAACATATCAACCTCCTCCACAACGGCGAGGATCCGTTCACCGTCGGCGATGGGTTCGATACGGAGCTCGACGAGGACGACGAACTCGCCGCGTTTCCGCCGGTCAGCGGCGGTTAGAGCGCGACCGCGGCGTCGAGCGCGATGGTGATGGCGCGCTCGACGTTGTCCTTCGCCTTCTCGGGCAGCTCCTCGCCGTCGGTTTCACCCTTCTGGGACCCGGCGACGAGGTTGCCGTCGACGGTACAGAGCGCGCCCGCACGGAGCCCCTTCCGGCGCGCGAGCGTGAAGATCGCCGCGGCCTCCATCTCGACGGCGAGCACGCCCGCGCGCTCCCACGATTCGATGTACTCGTCGGTCTCCGCGTAGAAGGCGTCGTCCGAGGCGATCGCGCCCACGTGGACGGGCTCCTCGCGTGATTCGGCCGCCTCGACCAGCCCGGAGAGCACGTCGTAGTCGGGCACCGCGGGGACGGTATCGCGCTCGTAGCGCCCCGTCGTCCCCTCGTCTTTGGCCGCGCCGGTCGCGACCACCACGTCGCCGACCTCGATGTCCGCTTGGAGCGCGCCCGTCGTTCCGACGCGAATGACGCTCTCGACACCCACGTTGGCGAGCTCCTCGACGGCGATCGCCGCCGACGGACAGCCGATCCCCGTCGAGCAGATCGTCACCGGAGTCCCCTCGTAGCTCGCGTTGACGATCTTGTACTCGCGGTTTTCGGCCACCGTGGTCGCGTCCTTGCAGTGGCCCGCGATGCGATCGACACGCCCGGGATCGCCCGGCAGCAGCGCGACGTCGTTCAGATCGTCCGGTTCGACGAGCAGGTGTGGCTGTTTGGCCATGTCCCGAACTCGATGGCCGGCATGAAAAGTCGGTCTATCCGTATCGTTCGAGCAGTTCGCGTTCCTCGGCCAGCAGCTCGGAGATCCCGTGGGTCATGATCGCTTCGCCGAGCGCCGTCGCGGCGTAGTACGAATACAGTCCATCCGCGCCGCGTTCCTTCCGCTTCCGATTGGCGATCAGCCCCACCGATTCGAGTTTGTCGAGGTGGTAGTGCAGCCGGTTCGAGGGGATTTCGAGTACCTCGGCGAGTTCCGTTGCGCTCAGTTCGCCTTCGGCGAGGAGTGCGGAAAGCACCCTGTAGCGTGTCTCCTCGCCGATGGCGCGCTGCATGGCGAGATATTCTTCGAGCGAGAGCACGCTCTCTTCAGGTAGCTTGGGCGCACCCCGATGTTCTGTTTTGGCCATTTTGGTCCCGATAGCTGTCTGGTTTTCCATTTCACTGGGATTTGCTGTCCTCAGCGACGCCGACAGCAAATCCGCTACGTGATGTAGCATACATAACTCTATTGCTGTTGAGTCATTAAAAACTGAAAAAGCCTGATTTTATATGTAGCAACCTCATCTAGCCATCTGCATGCGCGACCGTCTCCTTGACAGTCTCGAACCCACACGCTATCGACGGTTTCTCGTGTATGTCATGGGGGCGTACAAGGCTCACGACATCGAGAACGAGGCGGCGTTCGTGTTTCTCGAACAGGTCCGCGACCGGCTTCGTTCGGAAGGATTCAACGCCTTCCTCGCAACTGATGTCGGAATCGAACTCGATGAGATGGATGCCGGAACACAGAGTTTGGAGTTTGCCCGAGCGAGCAATGCAGTGATCTTCGTCGTTCGGAACGACGGACGAAATCTCGGCGTCGGGATCGAGACGGGAGCGGTGTTAGAAGACATGAGCAATCGGGCACGCGAGCGGGTGCTCTTCCTCCACGAAGCGGGTGTCCGAAGCGCGATGATCGCCGCCGTCGCCGACCGGTGGGATGCCACCGTTCGGACATTTGATGCCGAGGACGATCTCTACGACGAAGCACGCCTCTTCATCCGCGACGTGATGCGTCGTGAAATGACTGATAAACTATCATTTCCACCAGAATCGGACTGACCTCACAGCACCGCATGTTTTTACCATCGTTCGCGTAGCGACAGCATGCGAATCGAACCGTTCGAACTCGAACGCTGGTTCGGGAAGTACGAACACGACGCCGATATCATGCTCGCCGAGAGCGGCATCAGAAGCCTGCCCGCCGCGCGCTTCGACACCGATCCGGGCGATCTCGGTTACGTGATCCCGACCGACGGCGACCCCGATTTCCGAGCGGAGATCGCCGCACGCTACGGCCGCTCGGCCGACGAGGTGGTCTTCACCTGCGGCACGCAGGAGGCCAATCTCCTCGCCATGCTCGCGACGCTCGACGACGGGGATCACGCGGTCGTCGTCACGCCGACCTACCAGTCGCTGCACGCGCTGCCCCGCTCGATCGCGGACGTTTCGACGGTCGAGCTGGCACCCCCGGAGTGGACCCTCGATCCCGATGCCGTCGCCGACGCGATCGAACCGAACACGCGGCTCGTGGTCGTGAACAACCCGAACAACCCGACCGGGAAATACCACTCACAAGATACGGTCGACGCGCTCGCCGATCTCGCGGCCGACAACGACGCCTATCTGCTCTGCGACGAGGTGTATCGCCTGCTCGCCGAGGATTCCCTCCCGCCGGTAGCGAGTCTGGGCCCTCGGGGGATCAGCACGACGAGTCTGACGAAGGCTCACGGGCTGGCGGGACTGCGCTTCGGGTGGCTCGCCGGCCCGCCCGAGATCGTCGACGCCGCCCGCCGCTGGAAGGACTATACGACGATCTCGCCGTCGATCTTCGGCCAGCACGTCGCCCGACAGGCGCTCGCCGAGGAGGAGTCGATTCTCGACGAGAACCGTGCGCTCGCGCAGGAGCATCGCGAGCGCGTCGGCGAGTTCCTCGCAGCGTACGGGCTCGACTGGCACGAACCCGTCGGCGTGAACGCCTTTCCCACGATTCCCGAGGGGTTCGACGACTCCCGGGAGTTCTGTCGCACGGTGGTCGAAGAGGAATCGGTCGTGCTCGCGCCTGGCGACCTGTTCGGTTTCGACGACCGCTTTCGGCTGGGGTTCGGTTTGCCGACCGACGAGTTGGAGGATGGACTGGAGCGCGTCGGTCGGGTCGTCGAGAACGCCCGATAGCATCCGGGCTATCCAAACCGTTTATACCGCCCCGTCAGCAATCGCGGACATGGCTAGGCAACAGAATCAGGTCCGCGAGCTCGACGAGGGAAGCTACGTGATGATCGACGACGCGCCGTGCAAGATCACCGCCTACAGCACGGCGAAACCCGGCAAACACGGCAGTGCGAAGGCACGCGTCGAGGGGAAGGGCGTCTTCGACGACAACAAGCGCAACTTCACCCAACCCGTCGACGCCAAGGTCTGGGTGCCGATCATCCAGCGCAAACAGGGCCAGGTCGTCAGCGTCGAGAGCGAGGACGTCGCACAGGTGATGGATCTCGACACCTACGAGACGTTCACGATCAAGACCCCTGGCGACACGGAGCTCTCGCCGGACGACGAGATCGAGTATCTGGAGATGGACGAACAGCGAAAGATCGTCTGAATGGGCTTTCCCGGCGCGAACGACGCGCGCGAAACGGCCGACTACGTCCTTCTGGGCGCACCGCTCGATGTCTCGACGAGCTTCCAGCCCGGCACGCGGTTCGGTCCCCGCGAGGTGCGCCACCACGCACACACCTTCGACGACTACGACCGACGCACGGAAGCCCACTTCACCGATCTCGGCGTCCACGACGCCGGCGATCTCGACGCCTGGGAGGATGCCGCCGAGTATCTCGACTTCCTCCAGGGGATGGTCACGGATATCGAGGGCGAGAGCCGTCTCCCGCTACTCGTCGGCGGCGAACACACCGTCAGCGCCGCGGGCGTGCGCGCGACTAATCCCGATGTCTTCGTCTGTCTCGACGCCCATCTCGATCTCCGCGAGGAGTTCGCGGGCAACGAACTGAGCCACGCGACCGTCACCCGGCGCACCCTCGACGTCGTCGACGAGGTAATCGTCCTCGGTGCGCGCACCGGCAGCGAAGCCGAGTGGGAGCGCGCCGACCGCGACGACGTCACGGTGGTGCCGCCCGAGGACATCACCGACTGGGAACCCGAGTTCGACGGCGACGCCTATCTGAGCGTCGACATCGACGCTGCCGACCCCGCCTTCGCGCCGGGCACGGGGACGATGGAGCCGTTCGGGCTGGCTCCCCGCGAGCTGCGTCGGGTCGTCCGGGCGGTCGCTCCCCGATCGGTCGGCTTCGACGTCGTGGAAGTCAACGACCGCGACGACGGCCAGGCCGCCGCCCTCGGTGGGAAACTCCTCCGCGAGTTCGTCTACGCGCACGCGGCGCGAGCGGACGACTGAGTTCGCCGGTCCTTTTCTGTCGCGGGCTATCGACGACTTGATTCGACGGGTGGCCGAACGACCGACGATGGTCCTCGGTGGCGTGTTCCCCGACAGCCCGATCGTCCACGCTCTCGTGATCGTCGCCGCGACCGGCCTCATCTGGTTCGGCAGCGGCTGGCTGGAGTCGTCGGCCGAACGGCTCGCCGCCCACTACGGCCTGCCGGCAGTGGTTCAAGGCTCGATCGTCGTCGCGGTCGGGTCGAGTTTCCCCGAACTGTCGAGCGTCGTGTTCACGGCGCTCGCCGGTGCCTTCGACATGGGCGTCGGGGCGATCGTCGGCTCGGCGGTGTTCAACGTGCTGATGATCCCCGCACTGTCGGGCATCGCCACCGACTCGGATCTCGATGCGAACCGCGAGATCGTCTACAAGGAGGCGCAGTTCTACATGCTCGCTGTCGCCACGCTCGTCGTCACGTTCTCGCTCGCGGTCATCTATATCCCGACAGGAAACGGTCTCGTTGGGCAGGTCACGCGTCCGCTCGCGCTGATCCCGCTGCTGCTGTACGGGCTCTATCTCTTCATCCAGTGGCAGGACGTGAACGATCACGACGCCGACGGCGACACCGAGACCGATATCGGGCGCGCGTGGGGCAAGCTCGCCGTCGGGCTGGTCGTCATCCTCGTGGCCGTCGAACAGCTCGTCGGCAGCGTCGAGGCGCTCGGTACCACCTTCGGCGTGCCCGAGTTCCTCGCCGGCGTCACCGTCATCGCGGCGGCGACGAGCCTGCCAGACCTGCTCGTAAGCGTGCGTGCGGCCCGCGCGGGCAACTCCACCACCAGCCTCGGCAACGTGCTCGGCTCGAACACGTTCGACCTGCTCGTGGCGATCCCGATCGGCGTCCTTATCGTCGGGAGCGTCCCGATCGATTTCGCCGTCGCCGTCCCGATGCTCGGCGTGCTCACGCTCGCGACGGTGCTGCTCTTCACCGTTCTCCGGACCGAACTCTCGATCACCACCCTCGAATCGTACGCGCTGCTCGTCGGCTACGGACTGTTCGTCGCGTGGGTCGTCGCCGAGACCGCCGGCGTGACACACCTGCTGCGCGGTTCCTGACGGCGTCGATAACCAAATTCAGTCGAGCGGCCGGAGCTCGGCGCTGAAATGGCGAAGTTCGGCCATCGCGGGCTCGTCGACGATCTCGTAGCCCGGGAGCTCCTCGCGGCGGTCGGCGACCGCCGCGAACGTCTCGGCGACGTGTTCGAGGTGATCGCGGAAGTAGGTGCGCCGTGGGAGACAGAGCCGGACGAGCTGGGGGCGATCCTCACCGGGGAAGGCGAGCTCGCCGAGCTCGACGGTGCGCACGCCACCCTCCTCGTAGAGCGCACAGACGAGCGCCTGTCCGGGGAACTGCTCGCGTGGAATTTCCGGCAGGAACTCGCCGGCATCGACGTAGACCGCGTGACCGCCGGTCGGCGTGCGGATCGGGACGCCGACCTCCTGGAGGAGCGTGCCGAGTTCGGCGACCTGTTCGACGCGTGATTCGATGTAGGGCCTCTCGACCGCCTCGCGCAGCCCGACGGCCATCGCTTCGAGATCGCGGCCGGCCATCCCGCCGTAGGTCGAAAACCCCTCGAATAAGATGCCGCGCTGGCGGGCCTGCTCGTAGAGCTCGTCGTCGTTCTCGCGCACACCGACGAACCCGCCGACGTTGGCGAGCCCGTCCTTCTTCCCGCTCATCACGATCGCGTCGGCCATCGAGAGCTGCTCGCGGGCGACGCTGGCGACGCTCTCGCCCTCGAATTCCGCCTCGCGCCGAGCGACGAAGTAGGCGTTCTCGGCGAACCGGCAGGCGTCGATCACGAGCCGCGCGTCGATCTCGTCGGCGACCGCGCGGGCCGCCTGGAGGTTGGCGATGCTGACGGGCTGGCCGGCCAGGGAATTGTTCGTGATCGTGACGACGACGGCCGGGATCCGCTCGGCACCGACCTCGTTCGCGAACTCGCGCACCGCATCGGTGTCGAGGTTTCCCTGGAAGGGATCGCCGGGATCGCTCTCAACCGGGCAGTCGACGGGCTCGCCGCCGGCGTTGACGATATGTGCCCGCGTCGTGTCGAAGTGGGTGTTGTTCGGGACGTACTCGCCTTCCGAGACGAGCGCGCCGTAGAGGACGTTCTCCGCGCCGCGGCCCTGATGGGCGGGGACGATCCGCGAGAACCCCATCACGTCCTCGACCGCGGCTTCGAGCTCCTGGAAACTCTCACTGCCGGCGTAGGATTCGTCGCCACGATGGAGCGCCGCCCACTGCTCGTCGCTCATCGCGCCCGTTCCGCTGTCGGTCAGCAGATCGACGAACACCGCCTCGGCGTCGAGTTCGAAGGCGTTGTAGCCCGCCTCGCGGAGGTGGCGCTCGCGCGCCTCGCGGTCGGGAAGTTCGATTCGCTCGACCGACTTCGCCTTGTACGCTCGCATACCCCATCGAGGGTCGAGCGCGTGAAAACGCTAATCGAGGAAATCAGTGGCTCGAAAACCGGTTTTGGACCTCGATGTTCGATTTCGGACATCGCCGTCCGACGTACCGGCAGCTCTCGACGATATTCCAGTGCGCCGTGGTGAGTTCCCCCGCACGGCGATACGACTACGCCGTCACGGCGAACGACTCGACCATCGCACCGGCGGTCGCTGCGAAGGTAACGGCGTCGCGCCAATCGATGCCGAGGCTGTAGTCGGTGTCGTTCGCGGAGACGAACAGATAGCACAGCCGCCAGCGCTCGCCGCCGGCGACGTAGGTGCATTCGAGCACGCAGCCGGTCTGCCCGCTCGCCACCCGTACGGCTCCGTCCATGAACAGTTCGAATCCGGTGACGTATCCGTCGACGTCGAGTTCGGCGAGCAGCGCGGTCGTCGACGCCGCCGTCGTTCGTCCGTCCCACTCGACGACGGCGCTGACGTCGCTGTCGGGGGCCGCGAACGTCGTGTCGCCGCCGTTGACCGCGACCGACCAGTCGGCGGGATGAGCGAGACGGTAGCCGTGCTCCTCGTCGGTGTAGGCGTTCAGCCTTCGTTCGGTCGTGATCGGTGTCATCGTTCGCTGTGGGTGTTCATCGGCGTGTTGACCGTCGGCTCCCGGTGTCACGCCGTGATCGGGCGTTCGTATCGTGTGTCGTGTGTGGTTAGAAGAGGGAGAGTTGTGTCGCGATTACGCGAGCCGGTCGGCGATCGACGCGGCGATGGGGAGTCTGGCGACCTTTCCCTGGTAGGCCTTGATCATCAGATAGATCCAGGCGACGAAACTCCCGAGCGAGACGACGAGCCAGACCAGTCCGAGGATCAGTCCGAATAGACTCCCCGCGAGGAAGAGGCCTGAACTCCCGCTCACCGTTGCCATCGAGACGGCCGTTCCGAGAAACGAGAGCGCGATGTACGCGACGACGAGCACGCCGGTGAAGGCCATGCTCTGGGCGGCGTGCCAGCGCACGAACCGGTCCTCGCGCTCGATGAGATAGAAGAGCAGTCCCGAGACGAAGCCGAACAGATACGACAGTGCCCCCGCGGTGGTGCTGTCGAGTCCGGATTCGCTTTCGCTTGCCGTCGATTCCTCGTCGATACCGATGTCCTGTGTGCTGCTTGCCATCTGTGGTCTCCTGTGGGTTCGATCGTTCGCACGAGCGCCGGCGGCGACGCCGCCAACGGACGAACAAAGGCGCGTGCAGATGGTATAGCCATCGTGTGGGATCATTGCACATCGCGGGATCGTTTCACACTGTGGGATGGTAGCATGCGATGGCTATATCTCCCGAAACGGCCTCTCTTCGGGCGAGCCACCCAGTGGCTCGGAGCACATCAATGGATTTCGACGATTTCGTCCGATCACACGGACCAGACGAGACCACGAAGACGTTCGACCGCGAGAGCTCGAAGATGCTCGACGTCGCCCTCGACGGGGCCGTCATGGCCAAGGCCGGCTCGATGATCGGCTACACCGGTGAGGTTGCCTTCGAGCGCAAATCCTCCGGCGGACTGAAAGGCATGCTGAAAAAGCGTGTCACCGGCGAGGGAGGCGTGATGATGCGCGCGAGCGGCGTTGGCCATCTCTATCTCGCCGACGACGGCAAAGAGGTACAGATCCTCGAACTCGACGCCGACGACGAGGTGAGCGTCAACGGCAACGACGTACTCGCTTTCGAAGAGTCAGTAAACTGGGACATCAAGATGATGAGTTCCATCGCCGGGGTCTCCTCGGGCGGTATGTTCAACGTCTACCTGAAGGGACCGGGTCACATCGCCATCACCACTCACGGCGAGCCGCTGGTGCTGCCGACGCCCGTCCGGACCGACCCGAACGCGACCGTCGCCTGGAGCGCGAACGTCTCGCCGAGCGCGAAGCGCGACCTGAACATCAAGAGTTTCATCGGGCGCTCGTCGGGCGAGAGCTTCCAACTGGAGTTCGCTGGCGAAGACGGGTTCGTCATCGTCCAGCCCTACGAGGAGAGCAACCCCGATGGAGGCGGATCGGGCGGTGAAAGCGCCGGCACGGGGGAGGGAATCAACGTCGGCGATTTCCTCTGAACCCTGCTGACGCCCACCGAACACCCTGTTCTTCTTTCGGACCCTCCCCCACCATTCATCAATCGTCTTCGACACGAGCGCGCCCGTGACCGTTTAGTTCGGACAGCACCGAATTCGACCATGACGAACTGGCGCGCAGTCGGGCTGGGGCTGACCGTCGAGTTCGTGCTCGGTGTCGTCGGCCTCGTCGTTCCGGGGATCGGACAGTTCGTCGCCGGTCTCGTCGGCGGGTTTGTCGCCGGCTATCGCGCCGAAACCTCCATCGGTGGCGGGCTCTGGCACGGGCTGCTCGCCGGTTCGCTCGGCGGCTTCCTGCTGGCGATCTCTCTCGGTATCGGAGTCTCCATCGCGAGCATCGAGATCGGGGTTCTGGGCCAATCCGGCGGCCTGCTCGCCGGGCTCGGGACGACCCTGTTCGTGGTCGTCGTCGCCGTCGTCCTCGGGGCGAACAGCGCCCTCGGCGGAGCCATCGGCAGCCTCGTGGATGGTGCCAGCCGTGACCACCACGACAGCGGACGGCACTCTCGCGACCGCAACGACGCCCCGCGCAGCCCCCGCGACCGCCCAGTGGGTGCCGATCGCACGGCGGATACCGGCTCTACGCCAGCGAACTCCGAGCGTGATGACCGATCGAGCGCGCGGCTGACGGACGCGATCCTGGACGATCGACGATAGCTGCTCGGGCGATGGGACGGTTTATTCGTCCGCCGACGCCATTTATCATGTGGAACTATCGATAGTCGATCTGGCACCAGTACCCGAGAACGGGTCGGCGACCGAGGCGTTCGAGAACACCGTCGAGCGCGCACGGAACGCCGAGGAACTCGGCTACTCGCGCTTCTGGGTGGCCGAGCATCACGACTTCCCCGATCGCCTCGCAAGCACCACCCCGGAGGCACTCATTCCCCATATCGCGGCCAAGACCGACAGCATCCGCGTCGGCTCCGGTACTGTGCTGCTCAACCACTACAGCCCGTACAAGGTGGCCGAGACGTTCGGCGTGCTCGACGCGCTCGCGCCCGATCGCATCGATCTCGGGCTCGGCCGGGCGACCGGCAATCCGGTGGGCGACTACGCCCTCCAGCCCGATCGCAGCCAGCGCCGGCGCAGCGACGACCACGCCGAGAAGATCAACGAGACCGCCGCCCACCTCCACGACGGCTTTCCCGACGATCACCAGTTCAGCGAGCTCGACATCGCTCGCTCGGCGGAGTCGGTTCCCGAGGTGTGGGTGCTCGGATCGAGCCCATCGAGCGCGGCCATCGCCGGCGAGCTGGGGCTCCCCTACTGTTTCGCGTCGTTCATCAGACCCGGCCCCGCCGTCGAGGCGTTCGAGACCTATCGCGAGCGGTTCCAGCCCTCGTCGTTCGGTGCCGGGCCGAGTAGTCCAGAAGGGATGCTCGCGGTGAACGTCACCTGCGGGGAGACCGACGAGGAGGCCGCACGGCTGCGCGCGACGACCGAAGCCGCTCGCAAGCGACTTCAGAGTGGCATCGCCGACGCGCCGCCGATCCGTTCGACCGAGGAGGCGATCGAGGAGCTCGGCGGCGTGCCCGAACCGACCGAGCAACCGCTCGAACCGGGCGAGTGGCCGCGACAGATCTCGGGTAGTCCCGAGACCGCACGCGAACTCCTCGAAGAGATGGCCGCACAGGCCGGCGTCGAGCGTGTCATGGTCCAGAGCCAGCTCGCCGATCCCGACGACGTGCTCCGCTCGCACGAACTGCTCGCCGACGCGTTCGATCTCTCCTCCAACTGAGCCCTCAGCGGACGACCGTCACCGGCACCGGCGAGCGCCGCACGACCCGTTCGGCGACGCTGCCGAGCAGGATGCGCGTGAGATCGGTGCGGTCGTGGCTGCCGACGACCACGTGATCGATCTCGTTGTTCTCGATATACCGAAGGATACGCCGTGCGGGATCGCCGACCTCGATCTCGCCGGATAGCACGATGTCGGCCTCGGCAGCCTGTTCGCTTGCCGCCGCGTGGAGTTCCTCGACCTCCGCTCGCGCGCCCTCGTACCACTCCTCGGAGTAGCCGGGCAGACCGGGAATCCCGGTCGGCGACTGCAGGCCGATCGTGTTCGGATCGGTGTCGAAGGGATTGATGACGGTGATGACGGTGAGTTCGACGTCGTTCATGTCGAGTGCGTGCTCCAGCGCCCGCTCCGAGCGCGGCGAGCCGTCGATGGGGACGAGGACGTGTTCGGTCATACGACTCACTACCGCCGCTTCGCCTATAGAAATTGTCGTTCGATCGGGGCCGACACGTGATTCACTCCCCACCGAGCGCGGATTCGACGAGCCGGCGACCGCCGATGGCGGCTGGAGTGACGACGGTGTCCGCGCCGGCGCGTTCGAGCTTTGGGCCGTTCTCGCCCTCGGTGGCGGCGGCCACGACCGTGATCTCGGGATTGCGCTCGCGGACAGTGAGCACCGCCAGCGCATCGGTCGCGTCGTCGTCGCTGGCGACGATCACCGCCCGAGCGCGGTCGATGCCGGCACGGTCGAGCGCCGCGTCGTCGGTTGGATCGGCGACGAAGACGGGAAGCTCGCGCTCGGCGGCCGGCGGGAGTTTCGGTTCGTCGGCTTCCGGGACGACGAGCACCAGATCGTCGATATCGAGTTCGTCGAGGACGGATTCGGTCAGGCTGCCGTAGCCGAGTACGAGCACGTGATCGTCGCGTTCGGCGAGCTGTGTGTCTGTCATGGTTCCGAGCGCGCGCGTGAGGCGGTCCTCGATCGCCGGGGAGACGAGCGCACCGATCGCGAGCCCGAAGCTCGACACGCCGACGACGATAACCGAGACGGTGAACAGCCGTGCCTGGCCGGTGACGGGCGTCGCGTCACCGTAGCCGACGGTGCTCGCGGTGATGATCGTGTAGTAGAAGGCATCGGTGAGCGTCTCGACGCCACGAAAGGACTCGCGGAGCGTGTACGCGCCGACGGTGCCGTAGAGCAGCGCGCCGCTGACGGCGATGAGTGCCGCGATCTGCGTTGTCGAGAGATCGAGCTCCTTGTCGAAGCGGTTGCGGGTGAGCACCAGCACGACGAGCGTCGCCACCGAGAGGGTGGCGACCGGAAACGAGACGACGCTCGACTGGACGATCGCCTCGAACACCGTCACCGAGAGCAGGACGACGGTCGCGAGCCACGCTGCGCGCCGCCCGCTGCGCAGATCGAGCGCGCTGATGAGGAGCAGAAAGCCCGTGATCACCGCCGAGAACCCCGCAGTTCGCCGGATGCCGCTGGCGATAACCCCCGTCAGCGGGCCGAACGTCTCCGGCGAGCCGAGCACGGCCACGCCGGTGAGGATCGACAGCAGCGCCACCGCGACGGTCAGCCAGACGGCTACTCGCCGGCCGAGCAGTACGCGCAGCCGTCGCGCGCCCACCCGCCGCCGCGTCGTCGCTCGTATCGCGTCGAGAACGCGCCTGAATCGCATGCGCGCTCGGGCAATCGCCCATCGTGGGGATAAAAATGCTGGTCAGCGAGCCGCTCATGAACGGGAGGGCCCTCACTCGACGGCGCGGAGCAGCCCGAGCAGTTCCTCACGGTACGCGTTCGGGTCGTCGGGGTCGACCCCGGCGCTCTCGCACAGTCCGACGAACCCCTGGGTCGGGTAGGCACCGCCAGCGATGCGGAACCCGCCCCGCCGCGTCCAGACGGCGACCCAGCCCTCGATGGCGATGTCGTGATCGGGGTCGTCACTATCGTTGTCGTGACGCTCGACGGCGTATCGAGCGGTGTATTTCGTGAGGCGGGCACGATCGCCAGTATCGGTACGCATGCGCTGGTTTCGCCCCCGTTCGACCGCGCGAAAGCCCCTGTCTTCGAGGTCGGACGCGAACGATCGCCGGAGTTCAGTTGCGACGGTCGGCAGCACCGACGCCGTGCCGATCCCGGGTGCGAGCGGCGGACGGAAGGCGAGACGGGTGGCGAAGAAAAACCGCCACGGCATGTCGAGGGCGTCGTCGGCCGCCCGCAGAGCCTCGCGGAGCGGGCCGTCCTCGTAGACGAGCGTGTGGCCGCTCACCCGCATCGTCGGCAGCGCGAACAGCGTCTCGGTCGTCTCCTCGACCATCGTCCAGCCGTCGAGGCGGTCGTCGGGAACGCTCGGCGCTCGGATGTCGGCCATCGATCGCAGTACGTCCTCGATGGGCATCAGTCATCGCACGCAGCATCGAGAAGCGTTCACACGAATTACGGACTCCCAATATCCCGCCGAGTGAGGAGACGATGCATCTATCGCGTGATCGCTCCGCGATGTATTAGTTAGTATGAGTGAACCCTCGAAACGTGTGTGATTCGCGGGGATGGCAGCCGTTCTGTCGATCGTTCGTTCACACCCGTCGCACCAGATGCGCTCGGATCGCTCGTTGGCACTCGTCACAGATCTGTTCGACCCGAACGATCGTCGAGAGAACGGGATACGCCACCGGGAACCCGTCGTAGAGACAGTTCACGAGCTCCTGTTGGGTGATGCCGACCTGTGCGTCGACACTGGTGGTCGCGTGCAGCAGCGACTGGCGCTCGTGAGCGATCGTCCCGCATTGGTCATCGAACCCGTCCAAGCGCTCGTGTCGTGCTCGAAGCGCCGCGAACCCACAGTCGGTAAGCGCCGTCTCGTTCGCGTCGACGATCCACGCCAGCAGCTCGTCAATGGCGTCGTTCGCCGCGACGAGTGACGTCTCTTCGCGGTCGAGCGCCCGCTCCATCGCCCGGAGCTCGTGGCGTCGTTGTGCCGCCTCGGAGAGCACGCCCTGCTTGAGGTTGGCGGTGAACCCCGTCATGTTCTGCGGCGCGAGAGCCATCGCGACTTGCTCGGAGAGTTCGGCCCCGATCGTTTCGAGCAGCGTTTCGGGATCGTCGACGTCCGCAGTGCTGTGCGGGCGAACCGTCTCGGCGAACCGTTCACGGACCTGCCGGCGACTGTTCGATCCACCCGACGAGCTCGCCGCCACCGTGGCGGCAGGGCCGGTTCGGAGCCCGCCCCGCTGGGAAGTCGGCGTCTCGACGGCAACCCCTTCGACGCCGGTGACGAAGCGCTTGTACGCCGCCTGTTTCCCGTCGATGGCCGCCTGCTCCTCGTGCACGCGATCGATCGCCTGTCGAATATGGGTCTCGACAGTCATGGCTCGCCCCCGCGGGCCGCACGCAGGCGCGCGAGTTCGCGGTCGGCGAGTGCCCAAAACCGGTACTGCCAGTCACGGCTCGTCGCCGTGCACGTGTTTCGATCCTCGCCGGCGGCCATCGCTTCACGAACGATGAGATCGTGGTAGGCCACTCGGGGGTCGTAGCGGCGCAGCCGCATGCGGTAGCGCTGGGCGGCGCGGGCGGCCCGCGTGGCCGCTTCCCGATCGGGGAACTGTCGCCCGGCGATCGGCACCGGTCGCGCGCCGGTGCGAGCGCAGACGATGGTGTACCGGCCGACGTCGGCCGCCAGGGAGTCGATTCGAGCGCGGAGATCGTCGAGCGTGGGTTCGGTCATCGATGGTTGATTTCGTGTCGTTCGAAGGGACAGTCGCGAATCGGTGATCGTCGTGGCTTCATCCGTTGTCTTCGATCCGCTCGTCGCGCTATCGGCACCGATTCGGCTCGCACGGCCCGCGAACACCCCATCGCGAACGAGCGTGCTGGCAGCCGTGCCCGTTCCGCCGCACACTGGAACCGCGACTCTGGTATCGACCATGCACTTTAGGTCGGCCTAAAGACATGTAAAACCACCGTGAGACTCACCCACATCGCCGCCGATTCGCAAACCTCACTCAGCGCTCGACGGGATCAGTCCTCCAAACTCGGATGTGTCTGCTGCTCGTCGGGATGTGGTTCGGCGACGTGCTCGCGCAGCGTCTCCCGTGACGCATCCGCCCGGCGACGGCGTTCCTTCTCGCCGATTTCCTCGACACCGGGTGGCAGCTCTCGCTCGCGATCGGTGAAATAGCCCTCGGGGGCGACCCAATCGTGATAGAACGGGCGGTCGTCGTCCTCCAGAAGCGTGACGGCGACCTCGGCACCGTGGCCGGCGGCCACGATCGCCTGGTGGGGTTTCTCGGCGAGGCGGCCCGCCACGTAGAGCCCCTCGACGCCCGTCCGCCCGCGTTCGTCCGTCTCGACGTAGGTCTTCCCGCGATCGACGATCCCGACTCCGTCGACGTCGGTGAGATAGTCGGTGGCGTTTTTCGTCGCGGCGACGACGTACTCGGCGTGATAGCGGTCGTCGCTGGCCGTCTCGACCGCGAAACCATCCGCTTTCGCCTCGACGGCGGTCGCCTCGGTCGAGCGACGATCACAGCCGGCCCCATCGGCCTGCTTTCTCATCATTTCGAGGAGCAATCGGGCGTTGATGCCGGCGGGAAAGCCCGGATAGTTCTCCAGATGGGCGTTCCGTCGCATGATCGAGTCGCCGCCGTCGACGACGAGCGTGTCGAGACCGTGTCGTGCGGTGAAGATCCCCGCTGACAGGCCCGCCACGCCACCGCCGACGATGACGACGCTGTACGCGCTGTGATCGTCCGATTTGCCAGTCATCGTTGCTGATCGAGGGTTGCTGCGTGCTCACGGATGAGATCGTTGTCGATGTGTTTCAGGAGCGCCCGCTGACCCGCCGCGCCACGACGCTCGATCTCCTCGGCATCGATATACTGTTGGCCGATGTTCGAGAACGATCACGAAAACAGTTGTCCACGGGACGACCGAACCGATTCCCACGGGTCGAAACCCGCTTTCGAACGAGCTGTGGGGACCGATCGCTTGCCGAAGCGGACTTCGACCCACTTATGCGCGCCGACTAGCTCTGTTCGACGTATGCGCTCGTGGTCCGGCCGGTGGCGGTGGCTCCTGCCGGTCGTGTCGCTCGCGTTCCTCGCTCACGCCGAAACGCTCGGCTACTGGTTCGTCGCGAGCGACACGCTACCGTTGATCGAGACGAGCCGTGCGACCGACCCCGCCGGATTCGCCGCACTGTTCGCCCAACCGCTGATGGCCGGCTCGGATTTCACCGCCACTGCGCTGTTCTACCGGCCGATCTCGACGCTCAGCTACGCCATCGACTACGCCGTCTGGGGGCTGAACCCCGTCGGCTACCATCTCACGAACGTCCTCCTGCACACGATCGCCGCCGGACTCGTCGCCGTCTGTGCGGCTCGAATCACACGCCGTCGGGCGGTCGGCGCGCTCGCGGGGGCGCTGTTCGCAATCCACCCAGTCAGCGCCGAGGTCGTCCCCGTGACAGCACGGCGACAGGATACCCTGTTGACGATCTTCGTGCTGGCCGCGCTCACCCTCTTCGTCCGCTGGTATCGTGCGACCCCGCCGGACGAGCGACTCCCGTGGGAGTGGACGAGCCATCGCGGGCTCGTGGGCGCGCTGGTCGCCTATGCGCTCGCGATCGGCGCGAAGGAGACGGCGCTCGTCGTTCCCGTTCTAGCCATCGTCTGGGTACTACTCGACCGCGACAGCGACCGTCCAACGCGGATCGTCAGAACCCTCGTCGGAACGATCGGCCCGTTCGTCGCCGTCACGGCGCTGTATCTCGCCGTCCGCATCGCCGTGCTCGGCGGTCTCGGCGGCTACGCGGTCCCGACGAGCGCTACGCTCGCCGATCGACTCCTGTTCGGTGTGAAATATCTCCTCTGGCTGTTCGTCCCGCAGAACGCCGTCGTCGAGCTACCGGCGTTGCGTTCCGTCGGGGTGCCGTCGCTCGTCATCGTCGCCATCGTGCTGATCGTCGGTGCAGTCGCGGTGATGACGCTGCTCCGGCGGGGCTATTTCCATCGTGGTCGCTTTCGCTCGCTGCGGGCGCTCACACCGGTCGCGAGCGTCGTCGGCTTCGCGGGCATCCCGCTCGTGCTCGCCGGCGAATCGCTTGGCTCGGTGGCGTTACCGGCCGTCGCCGATCCTCTCGGGAGCTACCTCGCCGGGTTGCTGTTCGTCGGTGCCTGTCTCGCCGGTCTCGCCACCGCGCTGTTCGCGGACAGTATCGTTATCGACGGCCTGCGATGCCGACAGTTGGCGTTTTTCGCCTGCTGGATCCTCGTGCCGATCGTCCTGCTCGGCACGCGGGGGTTCGTCGCGAGCAAGCCGTTCACCTTCGGATTTGGGATACGCAACGCCTATCTCGCGACCGCACCCGCGATGGCCGCGCTCGCGCTGGTGGTGGTTCCCGCCCTGGAGCGAGTGATCTCCGCCGCCCGCAGCACACTCGGAAGCGACCACACCGTCGCGTTGCCCACCGGTGACGTGGCGCGTATCGCCGTCGTTCTCCTCCTGCTCGTTCCCGTGGTCAGTGCATCGCCGCTTCTCTACGCCGGCGACAGTTGGCGCTCGGCGGGCGCGCTCAACGAACGCTCGCTGTCGGGCCTCGCCGACACGATCGACGACGCGCCCGGCGACGAGCCGATCTACGTCGCGAGCTTCCCGAACGCGTTCGACGCCGGCGAGCAGTCGTCTCCACACGCGCAATCGGTGACGCCGCTGCGGCCGTACTCGGTTGAGGCGTGGCTCTCGCTCACCGACACGGCCGACACACAGGTTCGGTTCGTCCGGCCGGCGGCCGTCTCCGATCTCCCCAAGCTCGACTTCCACGCCGAGGTACGCGAGCGGGCGACCCTCGTCTGGGTTCGGCGAGCGACGGATCGCGAGGCGACCACAAAGAGGAGTACCCCCGGTCGCGTTATCGACGAGTAACCACCGATGAAGCGATCACACGGCGTCGCGCTCGCGGCGCTGCTCGTGTTCTCGCTGGCCGTGCTGGCACACGTCGAGTCGCTCGGCTACTGGTTCACCTCCTACGACTCGATCGCGCTCGTCGAGACGAGTCGCATCGCCTCGCTCGCCGATCTCCGGACGATCTTCACGAAACCACTGCTGTACGGCACCTCCTATCTCGATGCCGGGCGGTTCTACCGGCCGGTCGTCAACCTCGTCTACGCCGCCGAGTACGCGCTCTGGGGCGTCGACCCGTTCGGCTACCACTTCACGAACCTGCTGCTGCACGGGTTCGTCAGCGTGCTCGTCGTGCTCACGATTCGCTCGCTCACCGACTCGCTCCGCGCCGGCGCGCTCACGGGTGCGCTGTTCGCGATCCACCCGCTCGGCACCGACGTCGTGCCGGCGATCTCGCGGCGGCAGGACATGTTGCTCGCCCTGTTCGGGTTGCTCGCGCTCTGGCTGTTCGTCGAGAGCGTCCGCCGTGACAGCCGACGGCTGCGCGTCGGATCGGCCGTGGCCTACGGACTCGCGCTGTTCTCCAAGGAAACCGCGGCCGTCGTCGGCCCGCTTGCCTTCCTCTGGCTGGTGCTCGACGGGCCCTCGCTGCGCCGACGCTCGACGTATCGCCGCGCCATCGTCGCGGTGGCCCCGCTGGCGGCCGTCGCGGTGGGCTATCTCGCCGTCCGATTCGCCGTGCTCGGCGGCATCGGTGGCTACACGCACGACCCACCGCTCTCCCAGACACTCCTCTTTCCGGTGCAGTACGTGCTCTCGCTGGTCTATCAGGCCGACGTTCTCGCCGCGATCGGCGGTGTTTCGACGCCGCTCGTGATTGTCGTCGTGGCTGCCGTCCCGCTGGCGCTGCTCGTCTCGTTCGCTCGCGATCGCGCGCTCGACCGGATCGCCCCGCGGCGCGCCCTCCCGCTCGTCGTCGCCATCGCCGGCTTCGCCGTTCTGCTCGTCGTCGCCCGATTTCCGGGCGCGTCGCCGCTCGCGTCGGTCGATGCGATCGATCACGCCGGCTGGTACACCGCCGGGATCGTCTTCGCCATCGCCGCCGCGAGCGCGCTATTGGCTGCCGTCGCTTCTGCTCGCTCGTTCACCGCCGGCCGCTCGACTGGCTTTTTCCTTCTGTGGCTGCTCTCACCGCTTCCTCTGTTCTTCCTCGCCAAGCAGTTCGCCTTCCGCGACGCGTATTTCTTCGTCATCCCGCTGCTCGCGCTGGCCGCGGTCTGTCTCGACGCCGCGCTTCCCGCCGTCGACGGATGGCGGACGTTTTCGGATCGGGACACCGACGCGCTGGTCGTCGTCGCCGTGCTGGTTCTCTTGATCCCGTCGCTCGCCGCATCACCGCTGCTGTACGCCGATTCGGGCTGGGGTGAAACGGGCGACGTCACGCGGTCGGTGCTCGACGAGATCGATCGTTCGGTGAGCGAGATCGATTCTGGGACGCCCGTCGCCATCGCCGGGGTTCCCACGAAAATCGACTATCGTCCGCAGCGACTCGGGCGGGCGCACAAGGCGACGATGCTCCAGCCACACTCGGTCCGGTCGTGGTTGCGGCTGCAGGGCCACGAGAATCGCGTCACCTTCGGCCGCCTGCAGTCGTTCCACAGCGTTCCGGGGAACGTCTCGACGAAGACCCGCGAGAACGAGCGGCTGCTCATCTGGCTTCGCTACGACTGACGATGGGATCGCCGCTGGCCCGGCGGTGTGGAAGCGTTTTTGCCCGCCGCCCCGCTCGACCCCAGTGGTGGCGATGACGAACCGTTACCCCCGCCGAGCCCCGTGTGACGAGGCCCTTTACCGAGCCACCCACTACTCGTCTATCCAGAACTGATTCGACGGGAACCCCTCCATCGTCCGATCCGATGGCGAACGTGGAGTTCGGTCGGCGTCGGCGAGACGGCAACGTTTTGCGTGGTGTTCTCGAATGGGTCGCCCGATGGAAGAGCGCACGCGCGCGTATCTCCGGGGGCGCTTTCGCGACCACTACCGCCGAACGGAGCCGACGCTGCCGCCGGACGCCGACGCGCGCGAGTGGGGCCATATCCCGTGGACCGCCGGTCCCGGAACCACGATGGTGCGCCACAACTCGACGCTCGATCTCGGCTCCCTCCCGGATTTCCTCGCGCGCGAGCGCCCCCGTCACGTCTACTTCTCGGCGGGGCGATACGACGATCCCGGCGCGAACTCGATGGCCGAGAAGGACTGGCGCGGCTCCGATCTGGTCTTCGATCTCGACGCCGACCACCTTCCGAGCGTGGAGCTCGGCGTGGACTCGTACAAGGAGATGCTCGCAAAGTGCAAGGCCGCACTGTTGCGCCTGCTCGACTTCCTGGAAAACGACTTCGGCTTTCGGGAGCTCACGATCGTCTTCTCGGGCGGGCGTGGCTACCACGTTCACGTCCGCGACGCGGGCGTCCAGCCGCTCGAAAGCGACGCGCGCCGGGAGATCGTCGACTATGTCCGCGGGATCGGGCTCGATATCGACGCGCTCATCTCCCACGAGGCGGTCGGCGGCACGGCCGGCCGGAGCAGTCCGGCCCAGAAGCGCACGCTCGACACGACCGGCGGCTGGAGCCGACGCGCCCACCGCCACCTCCTCGACTTCGTTGACGAGCTGCTCGACATGGACGAGGACGACGCACTCGCGCGCCTCCGAGAGTTCGACGGCATCGGCGAGGGCAAGGCCGCGGCTGCACTGCGCGCCGCGCGGACGAACGGCGACGAGATCGAGGCGGGAAACGTCGACGTCCATCCGGCCTTCTACGCGCTCGCCCAGCGACTGTTCCCCGAAGTGGTCGCGGCGGACAACGCGCCGATCGACGAACCCGTCACCACCGACACCAATCGCTTGATCCGCCTGCCGGGCAGCCTCCACGGCGGCAGCGGGCTCTCCGTCGAGCGACTCGCACGCGACGAGATCGAGAGGTTCGATCCGCTCGTCGACGCGATCCCGGAAACGTTCCGTGGGCAGGAGATCACCGTCGAGTGCGAGGAGGCAACGACCACGGAACTCGCTGGCGATAGCTTTACGGTGCCGGCGGGGACATCTCACGTCCCGGAGTACGTCGGCGTGTTCCTCATGACGCGTGGCAGCGCCGAGAAGGGCGAAGAATGAACCTCGGAGATCTCCAGTCGACCCGGAGCAAGGAGCGCCAGAAGGACAGCCTCCAGCATCTGCGCGAGGATTTTTACAGCGACGTGGGTGCGTTCGTCGCCGAGCTCAGAACCGAACGCGAGCGCGCGGCCGACGCCGCCGACGACCCCTTCGACGCACCAGAGGTTCGCCGACTCACCGACGACATCGAGACAGCCGAGGACACCGTCGAAGCGATCTACGAGCGCCGCGTCGGCAAACTCGTCAAACTCGCCAGTCTCGCCGCCGCCGGCATGCCCGCGGAGAAAGAGGGGCTCACCGAGGAGGAGCGCGATCTGTTTGGAACACTCGTCGATGCGATCGAATCGAACCGCGAGCACGTCCTCGACGGCGTTCTCGCCAACGATTCCGCCGATGCGACGAGCGATGCCGACCGCTCGATGGAGACCGAATCGGCCGTCACGACATCCGGCACAGCACCCGACGAGAGTCCACACGACGGTGTCGATGCGCCCTCGCCGGCGGCGACGGAGCCGCCGACAGCACCCGAATCCGTCGAATCGGAGGCTGCGGAGGGCACGAGCGGACGGGAATCTCCACCGGAGGCAGAGGGCGGCGTCAGCGCGGCCGACGTGATGGGGGGTGAAACGCCGGATCCGTCGAGCGGATCGGCAGCCGAACCCACATCCGAAACCGTGCAGGCTTCGCCCGATACGGCCGACACGAGCGCGGAATCGGGTGGGGATACTGCGGCTGACGACGATGCAGAGCGGGAAACGGAGCGAACGACCGTTCGCATCACGCGCGATGTCGGCGAAATCCTCGGCGCGGACGAGCGGACCTACGAGCTCGCGAGCGAGGACGTGGTGACGCTGCCCGACGTGAACGTGACGCCGCTTCTGGAGCGCGACGCGGCCGAACGACTCGATTAGTATTTCGCGCTCGCGCCGGTTGTCGCGTAGATGACGTCCATCAGCCCGTCGCGCTGGGCCTGCCACGATTCGAATTCGTCCGGACTGTCGGGGTACTCCTCGTAGTGATCGAGCAGGCGGTCGGCCTCCTGTTTCGTCTCGTAGAGATCGAACACCGTCTTCCAGTGGCCGAAGCTCTTGATCGCGGTTCTGATCTTGAGCGGGAGATCGATCGTCGCGCTGCCCGAGTAGAGCGCGTCCGAGAGCTTTGCTGCGGGCAGGGCGGCCAGCAGACCGGTGAGGTTGTTGAGGCCGGTCGCCATGACGAAGATGTTGTAGACGTCGAGCGCCGCGTAGCGCCCACCGAAGTGGTCCATCACCCGCTCGTTGTACTCCCAGAGCGCGTCCTCGCTCACGTCACCGTCCTCGATGGCGTCGATGGCCGCCTCGCCGGCGTATTTGCCCGCGTAGGCCGCTCCCGCGATGCCCCCGCCGGTGGTCGGGTTCACGTGAGCGGCGGCGTCGCCGATGGCCATGAAGCCGGGGGCGACGCCCGAGTCGTACGGCCGACGTGTCGGGAGTGCCGCGCCGAGCTTGTCCTTGACGGTGGCGTTTTTGAACTCCGAGCGCTCGCGAAGATCGCGCCGCAGCGCCTCGACGAGCTCCATCGGTTCCTCGCTCATCTGGAAGCCCAGCCCGACGTTGATCTCGGTCGGCGTCCGCGGGAAATACCAGAGATAGCCGGCCGCGCGCTGGGTTGGCTTGAGCACGAGTGCGTCCTGCCACTCGACGGGCTCGTCGACCTCGACGATCTCGCGGTACGCGGACGAAAACTGCGAGTAGTTCACGTTGGTGTCGAAGGTCGCGTCCGCGAGATCGGCTTTGTCCTGAAGAACGGAGAGCGCGCCGGCGGCATCGATGACGAGCTCGCTCTCGTACTCGACTGGCTCGCCCTGTCGCTTGCCCGTCAGTCCCGTCACGCGCTCGTCGTTCTGTTGGACGTCGTTGACGACGGTGTCGTAGTGGATCTCCGCTCCTGCTTGCTCGGCTCCCTCGATGACGAGCTTGCCGTATTCGAGTCGGTCGATGACCGCGAGCTCGCCCGGGACGGGGATGTCGAGGACGGCGTCCTCTTGGGGGATCTCGAAGCGGCCGTGATCGACTGCGGTGTTGGTGAACGAGGGTGCGATGTGGGATTTCGGGATCGCCTCGGGGAAGGCGTCGGCTCCCTTGAGCGCGTCGCCACAGGCGATGTGGCCGGCCTCGTCGGCCGTTTTGCGCTCGACGATGACGACAGCGTAGCCCGCTCGCGAGAGGGTTGCGGCGGCGTAGCAGCCGGCGGTCCCCGCGCCGACGATGGTGACGTCGGGTTCGTGCGTTCGCATTGGGCGATGGTCGAGGGGCGGGTGGAAAACTCTTCCCACCCGTCGCGGTCATCCCGTCGGCCGACATGGGTAAAGGGTTTTGTCGGGGCCGGCTGAGTGGAGTGTATGACCGAGCACACCGTCGAGTTCGTTTCGACCGGCGAGACGATCACCGTCGCCGAGACCGAGACCATCCTCTCGCGCTGTCTCGAAGAGGGGATCGCCCAGGAGTACTCCTGTCGGGTCGGGATGTGTCTGGCCTGCTCGGCCGAGATCGTCGAGGGCGAGGTCACGCAGCCGGCCGCCCGCGGCTTCTCCGAGCGCGAAGCCGAGGAGTACGCCCTCACCTGCATGGCGCGGCCGCTCTCCGATTTGAAGCTCGATCGGGGGAAATACCCCCCGAGCATCGAGCCGGAGACCGGCCAGCCCGCACCGGCCGACAACTGATTCTCAGGTCGGGGTTCCGCCTGCCAAAGCACACTACAGCGCGAGCGGAACGGTATCGACGATCCAGTCGAACAGGCCGGCGAGAAACGTTGCGAGGAGTAGATAGGTGAACACGACGAGCGTGTTCCGGCGGGGTGCTCGCTTCCGAATGCCGGGGAGTCGCGAGATCGCGCGAACGACCGTCATCGACGGAGTGCGGTCGGCATCACTGTCGTCGATCGATTCGCGTGGGCGATCCGAAACCGTGTTGCCGTCTCCTCGGCGGCAGGCGGTCGTCGTGACCGTCCGAACGAGATACATCAGCGCTCCGGCGCGTCCGGTGGCGTGTCGGCCGCACCGAGCTGCATCCGTCGGTCGTAGTAGCTGTGGACGAGCGCCGAGACGAAGACGACGCCAGCGACGAGTGCGGCCCACGTCAGCTCGGGCATCAGCTCGAAGCCGGTGAGCCAGACGCCCCCGACGCCCGCGAGCGCCATCGCCGACAGGCCGAGGTAGTACCGACTCCACGGGATGTCGTCCTCGCCGACGACATCGAGATAGACGTCGAGGCCGTCGGCCGCGTCAGTGAGCGAGACGGTACCCCGTGCGTCGTCGAACTCGATGACGCCTGCAGCGTCCATTTTCGGCAGATGGAACTGCTGGAGGGCGGTGTAGACGCGCTTTCGCTCGGCGGCGCTGAGATCGACTTGCGGGACGCCGTTCTCCCATGCGGCGACCTGCTCGGCGAGGTCACCGATGTTCGCCGTTCGCTCGTGCTGTTTGAGCGAGTGCAGCGCGTACCGTCGGCGGTGGTTGCTCAGTACATCGAAGAGCGCATCCCGTGAGAGATTCTGGCCACTCCGATCGTTCTCGTCCGCCCCCACCGGCTCCACCGACGGCTGTCCGTCGGTCACGTCCGGTTCGGCCGGGGGGTCGCTCGTGGCCGTGCCCATGTCTATCTTGTTGGATTCAGTATTAGTGTACTTCCTGCACAGCGTGCAAGGGCTGCACACCGGCTGTGCGTGGCCTTCTCTGTTGGAGAGTGATTTCTCGATGGACGTTTACGATACGCTGAACCCGTCGGCGTGGCGTTTGTAGCTGCGATACCGCTCCAACGCCCACTCACGCACCGTTTCGTTGGTCGTCTCCAGCAGCGCACGCGGTTCATCATCCTCGGCAACGACGATCTGTACTGTGTCGTCGAACACTCCGAGCGAGTACGGCAACGTTCCGTCGTAGGCGAACAGTTCGAGTCGCTCGGTTGCCACCATTTCTCTCAATAGCTCGGCGTATTCCTGGGCCGAACAGTAGAGATCCGCGATATCCGGCTCGACGACGAGCTCGCCCTCCGCGCCGTTTCCGACGATCTGCTCGTTCGCTGCCTCCGTTGCGTGCAGTCCGGTAAACGGGAGCACGACCCGATACCACTCCGTTTCCTTGATGAGCTGCACCTGCTTGTTGATCATCGCGTACGGATCGCCAGGCTGTGCCAGCGTGATTTTCGACTCCGCGAGCAGCGAGAGATCGAGGTCGAGCGTGTCGTCGGGAACCCACCGCATGAACGATCGCAGTTTGTCCGTGAGCTCCACTTCGCTCACGAGATCGGCGAACGCCTCCGCGACCAGCTTGCCCTGCCGGGTGATCGTACACGTCCCGTTCGTCCGACTGATCCAGCCCTGCTCTTCGAGTGCGTCGAGGTTCCGCCCGATCGTCGTCCGCGAGGCATCGATTCGATCTCCGAGTACGTGTTTTTCGAGCGTGCCGTTCTCGCACAGCAGATCGAGGATCCGTACGCGATGCTCCGACCGTGCGAGCAGTTCGATGGTGTCGATTGCACTCATATATCAATACGAAACACGGTATCACTTAGATTTGGACTCTAGCCAACTAGATCTCGCCGATCTGTTCCGGCAACGCTCCTCGTGAGTATTGATGCCCGTTTGGCTGTCGGTACCCCTGATTCAGGCCGTCTGTACTGCTCTTCAGGCTCCCTTTACCACCGTTCAGGCCGCGTTTGCGCCGCTTCAAGCGGTGCCTGCGATTTGTTCAGGCAGCGTGATACAATGGAGGTATGGCTCATGGCCTCAGGTAGCGCGCCACGCTGCATCGATGTCGATGTTCGCGGGGCGTGCGGCGACGGCGGACGATGGTCCCCGCTGATGGGGAACGGAACACGGAGATCCAAGACAATGGCAGACGACAACGACAAATCACCGCTAACCCGGCGACGGGTGCTCGGCGGCATGGCAACGATCGGTGCGGCGGGCGCGCTCGGAGCGGGCTCGTGGGCCGCGTTTAGTGACGAATCACAGACGCTGGATGCGACGTTGGAGGCTGGCGAACTCGACGGTTCGACTACCTTCACCGGGAGCTACAACGACAACGACATCAGTAACAGTCTCACGAACGTGGAAGTGTCTGGCGAGGGCGAGGGCGTCGAGGTCACACTGTCCGATATCAAGCCAGGCGACTACGGCTCGGTCACGCTCGACATCTCACTCCAAGGCAACCCCGCATGGGTTGCATCCTGCCTCGACATTACTAACGAGGATGGTAAGCTAGATAATAAGATTCAGACCATCCCGTTCTACTCGCCGAGCAATACAAACTCGTTCTTCGATATCGACGGCCCTGACTCCGACTGGAATGGGTCGATGGGCAAGTATTCCAACGGGACGTCGGAGGCGTTCTGGAACAGCCGCGAAGGAGCAAATGACTTCGATCAGCTTCGGCCACTAACGCTCAAGCAAGCAGCACGCCAGAGCGCAGCTGAAACGATAAACTGGAACAACCCGAATCAGTCGCCTCCAGCAGATACCGAAGTCGACGATGGCTGCATCCTCCTGTCGGGTGATCTCGCGAAAGATGACACGGACCACGATCCACAGGATGCGGTGCCGCTATACGGGGGGGGGGGGACAACCTCAGATTCGGTTACGACTGGCATCTTCCGTACACAGTCGGAAATGAGGTACAGAACGACAGCGTGACAATCAGTCTCGGGACCGTGTTCAAGCAATACCGTCACTCTGAGGGACCGTACATGCCGAACACCTTCGCTCCCGGGAACAACACACCGAACCCCTGACCTGACGGCAATGACAGACTGGCGACCGCACAGCGCGCTGCCAGCCCCACTGGCAGTCGAAACGCTCCCGGCGCGCGATTTTTCGAAACAACAGATCACAGATGACCGATGAAACCACACGACGACGCGTACTGACGGCGATCGCCACCGCTGGCGGGATCGGCGCGCTCGGGGGTGCCGGCACGTACGCAGTCTTCAGCGACACCGCGAGCACGAAAGCGACGTTCACGAGCGGATCGCTCGACTTGCGTGTTCATTACGACAGGACATACGTGGGTACTGAAGAACAAACGGATTCGGGCACTATCGACGGTCAGGAATCGACCGAGTTACCCGGTTATAGCAACCTCATGGCCGGTGACTCCGGGCAACTGAAGTTCTGCTTCGAGCTCGCCAAAAACTCGGCGTACCTCTGGACTTGTGGCGAGTTGACTACCAGTAGCGATCTCGCGGATGCGATAGAGGCCACGGTTCGCTACTGCGATCAGGACGGGACGAAGGGGAATCCCATCGGTGAGCAGAATCGGAGCCTCAGTAGTGTGTTCTCGGCACTCAACGATGGTGTTCCGCTCGATTACAAGGGCCGGGATCGCGATGCAGGCAAACAGACTGCGTACGAGCCGAGTTCGTCGGGCGAGACTATCGGACCGTGTCTCTGCATCGACTGGAAACTTCCTGACGATACCGACGCCACGGTTCAGAACAAGGAGTTCGGATTCAATCTCCGATTCCACGCGATGCAGGCCCGTCACCACGACGGGACGAACAATCCGTGCACCGGTGACTGAAACAGCGATATTGATTGTGATGATGACACCGATACAAACGACGAAGCTTGAACGAACTCGGCGATCGCGATCCACAGGACAGCAATCTGGGAGACGGGAACCACGATCATGAACACGCCTGATCGCGGGACGATCCTGCGGTTTGTCGTACTGATCGTGTTGATCGCACTAGTCGTCCCGTTTGCCCTTTACGCCGTACCGAATGCTGTCGGCGCAGACCACAGCTACGTCGTCCTCTCGGGGAGCATGGAACCGACGATTTCGACGGGCGATGCCATCCTCGTGGCCGAACAGTCACCGGAATCTATCGAGCGCGGTGACATCATCACATTTGCCACCGAAGACGAGCCAACTCCAACAACTCACCGTGTCGTTGAAATCATCCAGATGGACGAGGGTCGAGAGTTCGTTACGAAGGGTGATGCAAACGAGAACCGAGACCCGCAACAAGTATCCGACAGGAATGTCATCGGGACATTCGCGTTCTCGATTCCATTCATCGGGTACGTGATCAAGTTCGCAGGCACCCAGATGGGATTTCTCGCGCTGGTCGGGATACCACTCGGGCTACTGATACTCGGGGAGCTCTACGATCTCGCGGCCGCGGCGCGAAGCACACCGACCGAGACCGATGGGCCGGCAGACGCAAACTCGGAGGATTGATGATGGAACGAACTCGACTCATTACGGTTGTCGCGGTGTGCGCTATCGCCATCGCAGGTGCCGGCGGCGGTGCCGTTACCTATGCCCAACTTGGAGATTCGGCAGCTGGCGAAGTTTCCTTCTCTTCTGGGACATGGAACACCACTGCGAACACGACAACGACTCCAAACGAAACAAATACGACGGCAAACGGAACGGAGACTATGATGGAGTCCAGTGTGACTACAAATTCCACCACGACCTCGGTATCGATGACTACCGAACCAAACGTGACGGATACGCCTACAGAGGCGAGATCGAACACGACCGCCCTCACGACGGTGACGCCGTCGACGACTGAGACTACGGGGACGCCCACGTCCACATCTGAAACGACAACCGACGGGACGACGGCCGAAACCACGACGGCCGAGACGACAACGACGAACGGGACGGCAACTTGAACCACCGGGCATAGCCGCAGACGAGTTTAGACACGCTGCGGGCTACCACGAACCATGCCCGACGCCGCGCCGTGGTTCGACGAGTACGAACAGTTCGGCATCCCCGAGACCCTCGAACCGTATCCCGACGAGCCGGCTCACGCTTTTCTCTACGAGAGCGCCGACGCCCATCCCGAGCAGGGGCTGGTCCAGCTCGGCGAGAAAGTCACATACCCTGAGCTCGCCGAACAGGTCGACAGGCTGGCGAGCGCGCTCACGGACCGCGGCGTCGGGACGGGCGATCGCGTGGCGACCATCCTGCCGACCTCGATCCAGTTCGTGCTCGCCGACTACGCGATCTCGCGGGCCGGCGGCGTCCACATCCCGAACGACGTTCTCGACGCCGACGACGACCTGCGCTATCGTCTCGAACAGGGCAATCCGGAAGTGCTCATCGGCCAGGACGACCACCGCGAGCTGCTGTGTTCGCTCCGCGACGACCTCGACATCGACCATCTGATGCTTACCGATATCGAAGACTATTCCGACGATCCGCCGACCGATCATGACGACGTCGCTGGTGCCGAATGGCTACCCGACGTGATCGAAAACGCTGACGACGCGCCGCCCGCTATCGACTTCGATCCCGAGGAGGACGTCCATACACTGCTGTTCACCGGCGGCACCACCGGCCGGCCGAAGGGCTGTCTGCTCACCCATCGCAACGTCACCGCGAACGCCCTCCAGGCGACGGCGAACATGAGTCGGATGGCACAGCTGATGCGCGGCGGCGAGACGGCGCTGATGGCGCTGCCGCTCTATCACGCCTACGGGTATTCGGTACTGCACTCGCTGATCGAACTCGGACTCGACGTGCTCACGGTCCCCGACGCGCGCGATACGGGGACGATGCGCGATCTCATCGAGACACACGATCCGGTGATCATGATGGGCGTGCCCACCCAGTTCATGGAGATCGTCGACGAGGAACTGGGACAGGATATCATCGGCATCTCGGGATCGGCACCGCTGGCGAGCGAGACGAAGGACGCCTTCGCCGAGCAGAGCACGGGCGTTTCACAGGGCTACGGACTCTCAGAAATGTCGCCGATCACGCATTTCAACACGCGTGGGTTGCTCGACATGATGACCGGCGGCAGCTCCGACGATGGCGGGTTCGACCAGCCGACCATCGGCGTGCCGGTGCCCGACACAGAGGTGAAGCTCGTCGACATCGACTCCGGCGAACCGATCCCGCTCGACGAGGCCATCGATGACGAGCGCGAGGGCGAGCTGTATCTCAACGGTCCGCAGCGCATGCAGGGCTATCTCGATGCCGACAAACAGCCCTTCGACGACGAGGGGTTCGTGAGCACCGGCGACGTGGCCAGGATCGACGAAAGCGGCCGGTTCTACGTGGTCGATCGCGTGAAGGACATGATCAACGTCTCCGGGCTGAAGGTCTACTCCGAGGAGATCGACGAGGAGCTGTTCGGCCATCCGGGCGTCAAGCGCCCGGCAACGGTCGGGGTTCCCGATCCCGAGCGACCGGGCAGTGAGCGCGTGAAAGTCTACGTCGAGCCCGATCCCGACTACGACGGCGATCTCACGGAAGGAGGGATCGTCGACTATCTGGAAGATCGTGTCGCAAAGCATGCCGTGCCCGACCAGGTCGAGTTCGTCGAGCACGTTCCGCTGACGGATATCGGCAAGACGGACAAGAAGGCGTTGCGCGAGCGCACCGAGCCGGCGACCGAGGCCGCCGAGTAGTCCGCAGTGCCATTGCCTCCTGTCGGTCGTCGAGGGAAGGGTCTGGGGACGGACATGGAGGGTAGCAGAACGGGGAACATCGGCGGCACAATGCATTTGACCGAACGTCCCCTACGAGGGGGTATGCCGTTCCAACCTGACAGCGGACTGGAGCAGGAGACCGTCACCGAGCGCGTCGATGCGGCGATCGACGAGAACGAGGTGGTGTTGTTCATGAAGGGCAACGAGCTGATGCCCCAGTGTGGCTACTCCGATCGCGCGCTCGGGCTGATCTCCCAGTATCGCGACGAGTTCGAGACGGTTGACGTGCTCGAATCGATCGACGAGTATCGGACGGCGCTCGAAGCCCACAGCGGCTGGACGACGACGCCCCAGACCTACGTCGACGGCGAGTTCATCGGCGGCAGCGACGTGTTGGCCGAACTCGACGAGCAGGGCGATCTCGAACCGGCGCTGGCCGGCGAGTGATGGCGATGGACGAAAGACAGGGAATATACGTCCGGACCACCGATATATCGACGAACGGGCAGCGTCGGCAGCACGCCCGACTGCCGGTGATATCATGAAGGACTGTGTATTCAAACTCCACTCGACGCTCGAACTGCCCCTCGAAGACCTGCACGAGTTCCTCGACGATCCACCCCTCCCCGAGGAGCTCGAATCGATCGATCTCACCCGTCGGAACAACACGCTCATCGTCAGCGCCGTCGCCGAGGACGACTCGCTGAGTAAATACACGCCGACGGCCCAGCTGAAAGCCAGCGTGTCCGAAAACCGGGTCTACGAGGAACCACCAGAGGAACAGAAACCGCCCGCCGGCGGCCCGCGCTGGGGTGGCGGTCCCGGCGAAGAGGACGAGATGCCGCCCTCCGAACTCGTCGAATACGCCTGTTTCAAGGGAGATCGGGAGACCGTTCTCCAGAACACCGCCGTCCAGTACGCCATGTTCGAGGTGCTCCGTGACATCGCCCGGATCGCCGAGAAGGGCACTCTGACGGCGATCACCGCCTGCGAGGGCGATCTCACCGCCACCCGCATCGTCGACGGCGAGGAACGACCGGCCTCCCTCGAAGTCGTCGAGGACCCCACCGAGGGGCCGGCCGCGAGCAAGGGCGTCGACTGGCGCAACAACGAGTTCATCTCGTAGCGACCGGCTGCGAGACGGTATCGCGGCTCCGCAGTAGGCGAACGACCGAAACCGCTTCTCCACTGATCGATCCACAGTTCAGCGCCCCAGCTACCGATATCCTCTTTCGTTCCGAACCCCAACCGACCCTGAACCGCAACCCCATCGTTCACTCTCTCTTCCCGACACGGGGGTGTCGATTTCGAGAAACGTTTATATAGTAGTAGCCCTAACTCAGAGTTAGGATGACACCAACACTCCAGCAGTTCGATGACCGAGACGGCGACGCGTTGAGCCGGTACGAGTACGACGCGTCGGTCGTCTACGCGGCCGACATCGGCTCCGACGCCGACGAGGCGACGGTCGATATCGTCGACGACACGGTGATGATCGTCAGCGGCGACGAACAGGCCGACTTCGAGATCCCGGAGTCGGGAACGGCCGAAGCGACCATCAACAACGGCGTGCTTACCGTCGAGGTGACGCAATGAACCTCACGATCAAACCGCTCAAACAGAAGGACGCCGGGCGCGGACTGGCGGCGGTCGACCGCGCGGCGATGGACGAGCTCGACCTCGAAAACGGCGACTACATCCTGATCGAGGGCGGCGAGGGCCGCGCCATCGCACGTGTCTGGCCCGGCTACCCTGACGATCAGGGACAGGGCGTGATCCGCATCGACGGCCAGCTCCGCAGCGAGGCCCAGGTCGGCATCGACGATCGCGTGAGCGTCGAGAAAGCCGAAGTCAAGCCCGCTCAGTCGGTCACGGTGGCGCTGCCCCAGAACCTCCGTATCCGGGGGAACATCGGCCCCTACGTCCAGGACAAGCTCTCGGGACAGGCCATCACGCAGGGCCAGACGATCCCGTTCTCGCTCGGCTTCGGGCCGTTTTCGGGCGGTTCGGGCCAGCGCATCCCCCTCAGGATCGCCGAAACGAACCCCGACGGCACGGTGATCGTCGCCGAGAACACCGACATCGAGATCAGTGAGAAACCCGCCGAGGAGATCGTCTCCGACGCTGGCGATGGCGGCGACAGCGCCACCACCCCATCGGTGACCTACGAGGACATCGGCGGACTCGACCGCGAGCTCGAACAGGTCCGCGAGATGATCGAGCTGCCGATGCGCCACCCCGAGCTATTCCAGCAGCTGGGCATCGAACCCCCGAAGGGAGTCCTCCTGCACGGCCCGCCCGGCACCGGCAAGACGCTGATCGCCAAGGCGGTCGCCAACGAGATCGACGCCCACTTCGAGACGATCTCGGGTCCCGAGATCATGTCGAAATACTACGGCGAGAGCGAGGAACAGCTCCGCGAGATGTTCGACGAAGCGGAAGAAAACGAGCCGGCGATCGTCTTCATCGACGAGATCGACTCGATCGCGCCCAAGCGCGACGAGACCTCCGGCGACGTCGAGCGCCGTGTCGTCGCCCAACTCCTCAGCCTGATGGACGGGCTCGAAGAGCGCGGCCAGGTGACGGTGATCGCCGCCACCAACCGCGTCGACGCGATCGACCCCGCGCTGCGCCGGGGTGGCCGCTTCGACCGCGAGATCGAGATCGGCGTCCCCGACAAGGAAGGCCGCAAGGAGATCCTGCAGGTCCACACGCGCGGGATGCCGCTTGCCGACGGTATCGATCTCGACACCTACGCCGAGAACACCCACGGGTTCGTGGGGTCGGACATCGAAAGCCTCGCCAAAGAGTCGGCGATGAACGCGCTGCGCCGGATCCGCCCCGAACTCGATCTCGACGAGGAGGAGATCGAGGCCGAAGTGCTCGAATCGATGCAGGTCACTCGTGACGACATCAAGAGCGCGCTCAAGGGCATCGAGCCGAGCGCGCTCCGCGAGGTCTTCGTCGAGGTTCCGGACGTCACCTGGGAGAGCGTCGGCGGCCTGGAGAGCACCAAAGAGCGCCTCCGCGAAACCGTCCAGTGGCCGCTCGACTACCCCGAGGTGTTCGAGGCGATGGACATGAACGCCGCCAAGGGCGTGATGATGTACGGCCCGCCCGGTACGGGGAAGACGCTCCTGGCGAAGGCCATCGCCAACGAGGCCCAGTCGAACTTCATCTCGATCAAGGGGCCAGAACTCCTCAACAAGTTCGTCGGCGAATCGGAGAAGGGCGTCCGTGAAGTGTTCTCCAAGGCACGCGAGAACGCTCCCACGGTGATCTTCTTCGACGAGATCGACGCGATCGCCGGCGAGCGCGGCCGCAACATGGGCGACTCCGGTGTGGGCGAACGCGTCGTCTCCCAGCTCCTCACGGAGCTCGACGGGCTCGAAGAGCTGGAGGACGTCGTGGTGATCGCCACCTCCAACAGACCCGACCTCATCGACAGCGCACTCCTGCGCCCGGGGCGGCTCGACAGACACGTCCACGTCCCGGTGCCCGACGAGGACGCCCGCGAGGCGATCTTCGAGGTCCACACGCGCGACAAACCACTCGCCGACGACGTGGCTCTCGCCGATCTCGCCCGGCGGACGGAGGGCTACGTCGGCGCGGACATCGAAGCCGTCACCCGCGAGGCCGCGATGGCCGCAACCCGCGAATTCATCCAAAGCGTCGATCCCGAGGATCTCGACGGCAGCGTCGGCAACGTCCGCATCGAGGACGAGCACTTCGACCAGGCGCTCGACGAGGTCACCCCGAGCGTCACCGCCGAAACCAAGGAGCGCTACGACGAGATCGAGGACCGCTTCGACAGCGGCGAACCCGCCACCGAGGAGCGCGAGGTCGGTCGTACCTTCCAATAGGACCTTTTTACGTCGGGGTTCGCGCGCCTTCGGCGCGCTCAACCCCTCGTAAAAATCTCCACCAAAAACTCCCGCTCGCAAACCGCGCGAGCGGTGAACCGCACTCGCTACGCTCGTGCGGACACTTTGTTCTCCACAAACCGCCCAGCACCGCCGAAGCCCTCGGCGCGCGCTCACTCCGTTCGCTACTCGCTCCCTACGGTCGCTCGCGCGCCTCGCCCTTCATCCGCCAGGACCGCACCGCGGCCACCGCCGGGCGGCCCGGGCCGCCGAAACTCGCGTTCGCGGTCGCGGTTCGAGCATCGAACCAGAACCCATTACGTCGACCGTACCGTAGCGACGGCAATGGTTGCCAGCCCGCTCGCGGCCGTCGGGACGGGGATTTCCGGTCAGCTCTCGGGAGTCGCGACCGGTGGCTACGGGCTGGTGGTGTTCTTCCTCATCGGGCTCTTTGGGGGTGCCCACTGTATCGGGATGTGCGGACCGCTGGTCGCGACCTACGCAGAGCGCATGGAGACCGACGACCGCTGGTCGGGCGCGCTCACCCTCTACGAGGTGCGCCAGCACGCGCTGTTCAATCTCGGGCGCACGATTAGCTACGCGCTCATCGGCGGCTTGTTCGGCCTCGCCGGCGCACTCCTCTACGGCACGGTGGAACTCGCGGGCGTGCTCGGCCCGATTCAGGGCGCGATCGGCATCGTGATGGGTGGTGCGATCGTCGTGATGGGCGTCACTCGGTTGGCGGGCTATCAACAGGGCACGGTCGAGGGGATCGTCGCCGGCACGGGGATCGGTTCGCTGTTCGCCCGGAGCTACACGGCCATCTCGACGCGCATCGACCGTTGGGTCAACGGCGTCGGGATCATGGGTCTGGGCGCGCTCCACGGCCTGCTCCCGTGCATGTTGCTCTATCCCGCCTTCCTCTACGCGTTCGCACAGGGATCGCCCCTTCACGGACTCCTCTCGCTCGGCGCGCTCGGTCTCGGCACGATACCCAGTGTCTTTCTCTACGGCACGGTCATCCAGTCGGTGAGCGCACGCCAGCGACAGGTCGTCCACTACGGCCTCGGCGTACTGTTTATCGGGCTCGGTTACGTACTGCTGGCGATGGGTTTCATGCGTTTCGGCATCACCCTCCCGCTGCCGGAGATCCCCTACTACCAGCCGCTCGGACCGGGTGGGAGCGCCTGAATGGCGGCGTGTACGCTCTGCGAACTCCCCGTCGAAGAACCGATCACCGATCCGGACGTCGACGGCGAGTTCTGCTGTCGTGGCTGTCTCGAAGTCGCCCGCCTCGTCGACGAGGACGAGGAGACCGAGCTCTCGATCACGGCCATCCGCGAGCGCGCGGCCGACGAGGACCCCGAACTCTCGGTTCCCGATAGCGCGGAGACGGCCTATCTCTCCGTCGACGGGATGCACTGTCAGACCTGCGAGGGGTTCATCGAACTGCTCGCCGAGGAGGAGTCGGGCGTCCACGAGGCGCGAGCGAGCTACGCGACCGAGATGCTCCGGATCGTCTACAATCCCGCCGAAACCGACCGCGACGCACTCGCGGAGGCGGTGAGTCGCCTCGGCTATCGTGCGAGCGGGCCCGACGAGGAGGACGACTCGCTGCGCTCGCGCGTCGAGTTCGGGAAATATCGAGCGATTCTCGCCGCAGTGGTGATGATGCCCGTGCTGATCCCCTACATCCTGTTCATCTATCCCGTCTATCTCGGCATCTATCCCGAGAGCTTCCTCTACGGCGGAACCATCGAGACGATGGTGTTCGGCCCGCTCGCGGTCTGGAGCACGCTCATCCTGATCGGCCTCGGCTATCCGATCTTCCGCGGAGCTTACGTGAGCCTGCGCGTCGGCCGGCCGAACATGGACGTGCTCATCGCTATCGCCGTGTTCGCGGCCTACGGTTACTCGCTGGTGACCTTGCTCGCCGGCGGGCGTGACCCGTACTTCGACGTCGCGGTGATGGTGCTCGTCGTCGTCACGATCGGTAACCACATCGAGTCGCGCGTCAAGCGCGCTGCGCTCGGCAACCGGACCGAACTCACCGACTCGCGGGCGAGCGAGGCGCGCCGGATGGTCGGTGATACCACCGAGACGATCGATATCGACGCCTGCGAACCGGGGGATCACTTGCTCGTCAAGCCAGGCGAGCGCATCCCGGTCGACGGAACCATCGTCGAGGGCACCGCGGCCATCGACGAGGCGCTCGTCACCGGCGAGTCGGTCCCGCAGCGCAAATCCGACGGCGACGACGTGCTGGGCGGATCGGTGCTCACCGACAGCGCGATCATCGTCGAAGTCGGCCCGGACGCCACGAGCACGATCGATCGGCTCGTCGAACTGCTCTGGAGCGTCAAGAGCTCGGATTCGGGCGTTCAGCGCCTCGTCAACCGGTTCGCGGTCGTGTTCGTCCCGCTCGTGGTCTCGATCGCCGCGCTCACGGCCGTCGGCTGGCTCGCGCTCGGCAACGACGTGAGCACGGCCATGCTGGCGGGCGTTTCGGTACTTGTGATCTCGTGTCCCTGCTCGCTCGGCATCGCCACGCCGCTCGCGCTCGCGGCGGCCACCCGCGACGCCGCCGACGATCGCGTGCTCGTGCTCAACGAGACCGTGCTCGAACGCGTCGACGACTCGGATATCGTCGTCTTCGACAAGACGGGGACGCTCACCACAGGAGAAATGGAACTCGCCGACGTCGTTGGCGGAAACGAGGACGAGGTGCTCGCGATGGCCGCCGCCGTCGAGCGCCGGTCGAGCCACCCGATCGCCGCCGCCATCGATGCGGCCGCACCGCCGACCACCCGCTCGGTCTCCGCCTTCGAGCGCGCCGATCGCACGGTCTCGGCACTCGTCGACGACACTCGCGTGGTCGTCGGCCATCCCGATTCGTTCGGCGACGAGTGGGCGATGCCGGAAGGGATCGAGGAAGCCGTCACCGAAGCCTACGATTCGGGAACCCATCCGACCGCAGTCGCGTGGGATGGCGCAGTGCGCGGGCTCGTGACCGTGCGCGACACTCCTCGCGAGGGCTGGGCCGACGTCGTCTCGGACCTCGCGGCCGACGACCGCGAGATCGTCGTGCTGACCGGTGACGACGAGCGGATGACCGGAACCTTCGCGAGTCATCCCGACGTCGACCAGGTGTTCTCGGGCGTGCGTCCCGAGTCGAAAGGTGCGATCGTCCGTGGCCTGCGCGAACGCGGGACGACGACGATGGTCGGCGACGGGACGAACGACGCGCCGGCGCTCGCGAGCGCGGATCTCGGCATCGCCGTCGCGAGCGGCACCGAGATCGCCATCGAGGCGGCCGATGCCGTCGTGATGGACGACCGCCTCGAAGCCGTGCCCGAACTGTTCTCGCTGGCGACGGCGACGCGCGGGCGCATCAAGCAGAACCTGCTCTGGGCGGGCGCGTACAACGCGGTGGCGATTCCGCTCGCGATCGCGGGCGTCATCACGCCGCTGCTCGCCGCCCTCATGATGGCCGTCAGCAGCCTCATCGTCGTCTACAACTCCAAGCGCCGGCTCCTGGACGAGTCCGAGCGGTCGATACCGTCCAGCGAGCGCCCGCAGGTACAGCCCCGACCGCAGTCGAACTGACCTGGCGCTCACACCGGTCATCGTCAGAATCGCGGCGCTACGGTCGTCGTTCGGCGATCTTTTGAATCGAATCGGTGAGTGTATCGACGCCGATGGCGATCGATTCCTCGTCGACGTCGAAGGTCGCAGTGTGATGCCCTCCTGGATGATCGGTGCCGACGCAGACGTAGGTCGCCAGCCCGTCGTTCTCCTGGACTTCTCGCATGAGATAGGTCGCGTCCTCGCTGCCGCCGAGCGCGTCGCGTTCGGTCGCCGTCTCGACACTTCCCATTTCCGTCGTGATCTCGTGGACGATATCGACGAGCCCGGCGTCGCTTTCGGCGCTCGGCGCGCCGCCAACGGTCGAGAGCGAGAGCGAACAGCCGTGCATCGCGGCGGCGTTGTCGAGGATCCGCTCGGCGTGCTCGCGGGTGTACTCCATCAGTTCCGTACTCTGGCCTCGTACCTCGCCCTCGATGAACGCCTCCTCGGGAACGATGTTCGTCGCGCTGCCGCCACCGACCATTCCGGCGTTCACTCTCGTGGGACCGTCGCCGTGGCGCGGGATCGCGTAGAGGTTTTGAACGGCGGTCGCCATCGCCTGGACCGCGTTGTCGCCCGCGTTCGGCTCGTTGCCGGCGTGGGCGGGTGCACCGGAGAAGTCCGCGCGGAAGTGGTGGACCGCGAGGAAGTCGTCGATGCCCGCGACGACCTCGCCCGTCGGGTGGTCGAGCCCGACGTGCACGGCCAGGAGGTAGTCCACGTCGTCGAGATGGCCGCTGTCGGCCATCGGCTTCCCGCCGGCGACCATCTCCTCGCCGGGCTGGAACAGTAGCTTCAGGGTTCCCTGGAAGTCGCTTTCGGCAATCGCTTCGAGCACCCCGATGCCGATCGTCGTGTGCGCGTCGTGCCCACAGGCGTGCATCGCGCCCGTTTCGGAGCGAAACCCCTCCCTGACCGGTGTGTGTTCCTCGTTCTTCGACTCCTCGCGCGGCAAGCCGTCGATGTCCACTCGGAGCGCGACCGTGGGACCTTCACCGCGTTCGAGTACCGCCACTGCGCCGGTGTAGCCACCCTCCTGTCGGTCGAGCACGTCCTCGCGTGCGCCGGCCTCGCGGGCGCGATCGAACCATTGCTGGAGTTCGGCGTCGTCGGGCACGGCCGTGCGCTCGCCGTCGGCGAGGGCGTCCAGGCCGACGTGGAGTTCGTCGACGCCGATGCGTTCGCATTCCTCGACGATACGGCTCGTGGTGTAGAACTCCCGCCAGGCGGGTTCGGGGTAGCGGTGGAGGTCGCGGCGCAGTTCGACGAGGTCGGCGTGGCGGGTGTCCTGCATATCCCGACTGCGGGGCCCCGATTCTTAAATCCGGACGGCTCAGCGGACCCGTTCGACGTCGATCTCGACGTGGACGCCGGCGGGGAACCCGCTATCGGCGACGCTGCGGGCGAACTCGTCGTGGCCGACGATCTCGATCGTGCGCGAGTAGATCGTGTAGGTCCAGTCGGCGAACCGCCCGCCGGTCGTCGAGAGTCGTTTCGACTGTGGGGCGCGCTGCTGGCGGGGCTGACCCGCGTGCGGGCCGCCGAACTCGACGCCCTTGCGGGCGGCACTCTCCTTGATCTCCGTGACCGTGCGATCGAGCGCGCCCCGGTCGCCGCTCGTGAGGGCGAGCTTCGTGACGAAAGGCATACTCGGTAGTGAGTTCCCGACCGCTCAAAACGGCCCCGGTTGGCTGCGTCGCCCGGTGAAACAACAACCAATTAAACGCTGCCCGAATAGTCACTCCAATGGCAGTCGAAGCGACGAGCGCGGGGGCTATCCTCTTTCGCGACACGAGAGGCCGCCGCGAGTATCTCTTGCTCAAGAGCCGCCCCGGGGACTGGGAGTTCCCCAAAGGCGGCGTCGAGGGCGAGGAAGAACTCCAGCAGACGGCGATTCGAGAGGTAACGGAGGAATCGGGGATTAGCGATTTCAGGCTCATCGACGGGTTCCGCCGCGAGTACAACTACGTGTTCCAGGCCGGCGGCGAAACCATCCACAAGACGGTGCATCTGTTCATCGCCGAATCCGCCGAGGCCAGCGCCGAGCTCTCCCACGAACATCGTGATCACCAGTGGCGCGATTACGAGCAGGCGCTCAACACGATCACCCAAGATGGTCCGCGCGACATCTTCCGGGAGGCCCACGACTACATCGACGATGCGGACTACTGAGGAACCGGTGGCCGACGGGATGTGAGCCCCGACAGCGAGTTCGTCTTCGAACTCGGGGTCTGTGGCTGGGCCGAGCGCAACTGGCCGCCCGACGGTGAGCTCGATCCCGACACGGCGGCGATCGTCGCTCGCCAGCTCGGCACCAAACACCGGCGCTGGGACACGGTGATAATCGAAGCCGACAGGGAGGCACTCGCTCGGCGCGCTCACTTCGGCACTCGTGCGCTCGATAGCGACCTGCTCCGTGTCGTCAGAAACGCCCCCGAATCGTGGACGTGGTATCGGGACGCCCTGCCCGAGCCCGATTTCCCTTGGCGATACGTGCGCGAGGCGGTCCATCGAGCCGCTGGCCGCGGGATCGTCGAAACTCGCCGGCAGAACAATCGCATCGAACTCCGGCGGAAATGGCGCTATCCGAACTGGGTCGAGCGGATCGTCGCCATCGAGAACAAACCCGATCTCGACGCGAGCGCTGCGCGCGCCCTCGCCGGGCAGATCGAACGCGACGTGGCGCTCGCGCTCTGCGACGAGGTCTGGGTCGCCACCGCCAGCACCGGGCACTCGATCGAACCCGTCCTTCTGGAGGATTTCCCCGTCGAGGCGGGCGTCCTGGTCGTCGACACGGACGACGAAGACACCACAAGCGTCGCGTGGCATCCTCGGACGCTCGCCGCCAGCGAGGCGGGCACGCGGATCACCGACCGGGCCAGCGGCGACGAGGGTACGGCGACCGTCGATTTCGCCGATCCGGACTGGAAGGCCGAGAAACGACTCGCCATCGCCGAGCGGGCCTACGAGCGCGGCTGGCGGTCGTACGTCGACACGATGCGCCCCGACTGTCGGCACTTCGAGTTGCGTGAGTCGGGTCGTACTGCCCTGCCGTGGTGTGCGGCGAAGGAAAAGCACCAGAGCGCCGCCGAGTGTGCAGGTTCCTGTCCGGAATTCGAGCCCGAACCGCCTGCGTGGCGATCACGCGACTGGCCGATCGAGGGCGGTCCAGGGAAGGCGATCCGACGCTTGCTGGCTGATCGGCGCGAGCGTCAACGACCGGCCGAGGAGTAGCTACTCGTCGAGCGCTTCGACGACCACGTCCTCGCGCTCGACGGCCAGCCGGAAGGTCGGCACGGTCTTCTGGACGACGTCGACGACGCCGCGGCGGGCCAGCCCGCGCAGCGCCGAGCGCACGTCCTCGGGCGCGGGGTCGATGTCGTGAGCGTCGCGGAGGCTGTGCAGGACCGAGACGACGCTCTCGGCGCGGTCGTTCTCGTCGGCGACGACGGCGAACACCTGTGCCTGGAGTGCGGGCACTGTCACCGTTCGCGGCCCGTCGCTTTCGGTGTCAGCTCCCACGAGATCGGCGGCGTCGGCGGTCGCACGGATCAGACTGTCTTCGTCGCGGTAGTAGTACGCTTTGAGCTCGCTTTCGAGATACTGGTGGACCTCGCTGCCGCTGTCCATCCCCCAGCGCTCCTCGAGTTCGCCGTTCTTCGTCGGCTGGAGAGCCACCACGTCGGCGAGACGCTCCTGTGCCTCCTCGGAGAGGGCCATCGGCCGGCGGTATGGAAAGCGGCTATAACTTCTTTCTGGAATCACGTCGCTGGTGTCGATCGGTGAGCGATCGTGCGATTGTTAGTCACAGTGAAGCAGCAACGTTACAAGCGCTCGGCCCCACAAACGTGCAAATGCGTCGGTACGAGTGTTTCATCCCCCGTCCGAGCGCCCCAACGCCGCCGCAGCCATGACGGATGCGGACGCCGATACCGATGGCGGGCGGCCCGCGGCCGCCGCGACCGACCGCCAGCCCCGTCTCTCGATCGCCGAGACCGGCGAACTCGCCACCGCCGTCATCGAGAACACCGAAGAGGTGATCGTCGGCAGCCACGACGCCATCGAGCATATCGTGACGGCGATGCTCGCGCGCGGCCACGTTCTGCTCGAAGACGTGCCCGGCGTGGGCAAGACGATGCTCGCGCGCGCCATCGCGCGCTCGTTTGAGAGCTCGTTCAACCGCGTGCAGTTCACGCCCGACCTGCTTCCCTCCGACGTGACGGGCGTGAACGTCTTCAACCAGAAGACACGGGAGTTCGAGTTCCGGAGCGGCCCCATCTTCGCCAACGTCGTGCTCGGCGACGAGATCAATCGCGCGCCGCCGAAGACCCAGAGCGCGCTGCTCGAAGCGATGGAAGAACAGCAGGTCACCGTCGACGGCGCGACGCACGCGCTCGCCGATCCCTTCACCGTGATCGCGACACAGAACGCCGTCGAGCGCAATCGGACGTACGAACTCCCGCTGGCCGAGGTCGATCGGTTCATGAAACGGCTCGAACTCGGCTATCCGACCCCGGACGACGAATCGGCGATGCTCGAAACCGTCGTCGGCACCCACCCCATCGAGACCCTCGAACCGGTTGCCAGCCTCGATCAGCTCCGGGCCGCCCGCGAGCGGGTCGCGGCGATCACCGTCGCCGAGCCCGTTCGCGAGTATGTCACCCGACTCGCCAACCACACCCGCGAGCGCGCCCAGCTCGGCGTGAGCCCGCGCGGATCGCTGTCGCTGCTGCGCGCCGCCCAGGCACGGGCCGCCCTCGACGGGCGCGAGTACGTCGTTCCCGACGATATCCAGCACGAAGCGGTCGTCACCCTCGCCCATCGGGTCCGCCCGGTCGGCGAGAGCGACGAGACGGGCCGTGACGTGATCCGGGCGGCGCTGTCGTCGGTTCGAGTCGAATGAGACCGACGCGCCGGGCGATCGGACTGATCGCGCTGGTCGTGCTGGCCGTCTGGCTCGCCGTCACGTTCGGGGCTCGCTCGCTGAACGCCCTGGTCGTGCCCGCGCTCGTCGCGCTCGTCGCAGCCGCCGTCCAGCTCCTGCTTGCCGACCGCCCGACCATCCGGCGTCGCCCGCCAGCCGCTGGGTTTCCGGGTGAGACGCGCCGTATCGAACTCGCCATCGAGACCGACGACCCGCTCGTCGCACGGCTCTCCGAGCAGGTCGGTGACGGATTGGCATCGAACTTCGACGGGGCGACCCTGAGCGTGCCGACGACGATCGAGTACGAGATCGAGCTTCGAGAGCGCGGCGAACACCGACTCGGGCCGCTCACGCTCACCGTCACCGACGCGTTCGGCCTGCTCTCACGCACCTTCGAATATCCACGGCGTACGCCCGTACTCGTTTATCCCGCGCTCCACGACATCGGTGATATGGGCGTCGTCGGCGGGCTCGTCGAGCACGCCGCCGAGCGCGAACGGTTCGACGGGCTCCGCGAGTACGTCCGTGGCGACAGCCTCCGCGACGTCCACTGGAAATCGAGCGCGAAACGCGACGATCTCGTCGTGATGGAGTTCGACGGGACGCGCGAGCTGACTGCACTCACGGTCGCCGCCGAGGCGACCGCCGGCCACGCCGACGAGATGGCGAGCGCGGCCGCGAGCGTCGCCGTCTCGCTGCTCGACGCCGGCTTCGCCGTCGCGCTCCACCATCCGGGTGGCGAGGTCGAACGGACCGGCGGCGAGCAACAGCATGAGCGGGTGTTGAGTGCGCTCGCGCGGGCGGGCACGGGCCGTGTCGAACACGAGGCCGATCTCCGCGTCCTCACCGACGATCGCGGCACGCGGCTCACGGTCGATGGCCGCGAGTTCCCCTTCGAGTCGATCGGTACAGCAGCGAACGCCGCGGCTACCGGGAGGGCGGAGTCGTGAGCGTCGCGACCGAGCGTTCGTGGGTCGGTGACGGAGCGCGGCGCGCGCTTGCCCTCGGCGCGACGGCGCTGCTGATGGGTACCTTCCTCGCCGTTCTCTCGCACGTCACCGACGTCGCCGGCGGCACCGACCGGCTGGTGCTGTTCGTCGCCGGTAGCCTCCTCGCGGCGACGGTGCTGGCGCGCTTTCTGCCGGCGGCGCTTGCGCCCATCCTCGCCGCCGGACTGTTCGCTATCGGACTCTGGAGCTACGTACAGGCGGTGCCGAACGGTGAGCTGCTCCTCCGATCGTTCGACGCGGTGCGCGCGGACGTGGTCGCACTGCTGACGGGACTCTCGATCCTCCGGATCGCGGAGGCGGGCGTCTGGGCGATCGGTTTCGCACCCGCGCCGACGTTTCTGACGTGGTATCTTGCGTTGCGGCGGCACTACGTCGCCAGCGCGGTCAGCGGCAGCGCGGCGCTCGGCTTCTTCGTCCTCACCGGCGATGCGGGACCGATCGTCGCCCTCGTCGGCGTCGTCGGTGCGGCCGGTGTCGTCGGTTTCGGCGAGCTCGAACGCCATCGAGGGAGCGTCGGACAGGTCGAGACGCTCGTGGCCGTGCTCGCGGCGATGATCGTGCTCGCACCGCTCGTGAGCGTCGTTCCCGGTGGTGCTGCCGATCCGATCGTGTCCGCCGGTAGTGACGGTCCGGAGACGGTCGAGGCCGGCCTGCTCACGGGTGGCGACGAGGTGAGCGTCCAGGGGTCGATATCGCTCTCGCCGAAGGTCCGGTTCACTGTCGAGAGCAGCAGTCAAGAGTACTGGCGCGTGGCGAGCTACGACCGCTATACGGGTCAGGGATGGGTCAGAACCGGCGACGACCGCCCCTACAACGGCTCGCTCGCCGGCCCGCCGGGCGACGCGACGCGCCTCACGCAGAACTACACGACCGAGACGTCGCTCTCGATCATGCCGGCGGCGTGGAAACCGAGCACCGTTTCGGGCGACCCAGCTGACAACGCGCGCGTGACGTCGCTCGCCGGCCTCCAGCCCGACGGAACGCTGACGAACGGGACGAGCTACACGGTCACGAGCCAGCGGCCGAACTGGACGGCCGACGAGCTGCGCTCGGCTGGCGAGGACTACCCCGACGGGATTCGGAGCCGATACACACAGCTACCAGAGAGTACGCCCGAGCGCGTCGCCAACCGGACCGATCGCCTCACGAGCAACGCCGACACCCCCTACGACACCGCTCGTACCATCGAGCGCTGGCTCGAAGGATCGAAGAACTACTCGCTCGACGTGGATCGACCGGACGGCTCCATCGCCGACTCGTATCTCTTCGAGATGAACGCCGGCTACTGCACCTACTACGCGACGACGATGGCGACGATGCTGCGGACACAGGACATCCCGGCACGGTTCGTGACGGGCTACACGCCGGGCCAGCGCGTCGCGCGCGACGAGTGGGTCGTCCGCGGGCTCGACAGCCACGCCTGGGTCGAGGTCTACTTCCCCGAGACCGGCTGGGTGCGCTTCGATCCGACGCCGGCCGAGTCGCGCTCGGCCGTCGAGGAGAGCAACCTTGAAAACGCGCGTGCGGGCAACGAATCGAACGTCGACACCAACCGATCGGAGGACGGGGAATGGACGCCGACGCCCGAGTCGACACCCACTGGCGGAAGCGCCGATGCCGAGGACACGGCTTCCACCGATTCGGCCAACCCGGCCGGACTCCAACGCGCCGCCGAACAGGACGCGCCGGATGCAGCCAACGGCTCAGCGACGCCGGCCGGTGGGGGAGCGGCAGGTGGCACGACGTCGGCCACGAACTCGTCGCCGCTGCCGGAACTCCCCTCACCGTCACGCGAGCAGATGGCGTTCGCGCTCGTCGCGCTCGTCGGGCTCGCGGCGGGCGCACACCGCACCGGGCTGGCCGAGCGGCTCTACCGCGCGCTCTGGCTGCGCTACTGGCCGAGCGGATCGCCGACCGAAACGATCGAGGCGGCCTTCGAGCGCCTCGAATATCTGCTCGCCGACGAACACCGCCCACGTCGCGATGGCGAAACGCCACGGGAGTATCTCGCCGCGATCGATGCCGACGACCGCGCTCGCCGGGTCGGCGCGATCTTCGAGCGTGCTCACTACGGCGAGGCGGTGAGTGACGCCGACGCGACCGAGGCACGGGCGCTGATCGACGAACTCCGCGGCGAGCGCACCCCCGTACTCGGTCGGTTTCGGCGCTCGCGCGAGCGAGGTCCCGACAGTATTTAATATGGCCGTCTCATATATCTCGGTGTAATGTCGGAAGTCTGCTCGACGTGCGGCCTGCCCGAGGAACTCTGCGTCTGCGAAGACGTCGCCAGAGAGTCCCAGCAGATCACCATCCGCATCGACGAGCGTAGATATGGAAAGGAGGTAACGATCGTCGAAGGGTTCGATCCGCAGGACGTCGACATGTCGAGTCTGTCCTCGGACCTGAAATCCAAGTTCGCCTGTGGCGGCACCATCGAGGACGACGCCATCGAACTCCAGGGCAATCACACCGGCCGCATCGAGGACTTCCTCCGCGACAAGGGCTACAACGTCGCCTAAGCACCCACTTTTTTAATCGGGGGGTGTCGCGCGCTCGTTTCACTCGCGCGCTCAACCCCCGAGCAAAAACCTGGACTAAAAACCCCCGCGAGCGCCGCAGGCGCTCGCGGTGAACCCCGCTCACTCCGTTCGCGCGGACGCTTTCCACTCCGCACAGCACCGCGACCGCTGACCCAACGCCACCGCAGCCACACAGCACCGCAGAAGCCCTCACTCCCTCACTTCGTTCGGTCGTCTGCTCGCGGGCCGGAGGCCCGCTCGCACGGTACGAGGGACCTTCGGTCCCTCGCTACTCGCCCTTCATCCACCAGGAGAGCAAAGCTCTCCTGAGCCTGCGGTCGCTCCGCGACCGCAGACGCCGAGGACCGCCACCGCAACCGTTGCGGGCCACCGAAACCCGACGGGTTTTCATCGCCGGCGACTGAGCCACCGGTAATGAACGAGGACCTCCGCGAACGCATCGAACACGAGGCCGAGCGCCACGCTCTGCTCAACGCGGTCAAACACGGCGAGGAGGCCGACGTCGGCGCGGTCATCGGCCCGCTGATGGGCGAAAATCCCGACTTCCAGGAGCACGGCGACGAGGTGCCGGGGGTCGTCGCCCCCGTCGTCTCACAGGTAAACGAACTCGACGAGGAGGGTCGACAGAAGCGCCTCGAAGCGCTCGCGCCCGACCTGCTCGCCGATCTCGAAGCCGATGACGAGGGCGACGACCATCCGCTGCCCGATCTGCCGAACGCCGAGGACGGTGCGATCCGAATGCGGCTGGCACCCAACCCGAACGGGCCGTGGCATCTCGGTAGCGCACGCATGCCCGCCGTCATCGGCACCTACAAGGACCGGTACGACGGCTGGATGCTCTGCCGATTCGACGACACCGATCCCGAGACCAAACGCCCCGACCCCGCGGCCTACGACGCCATCCTCGACGCCATCGACTACCTGGGCTTCGAGCCCGACGAAGTGGCCCGGGCCTCCGACCGGATGGAGACCTACTACGGACACGCGCGCGAACTCATCGATCTCGGCGGTGCGTACACCTGCTCCTGTCCCGCCGCGGAGTTCTCCGAACTGAAGAACTCGGGCGAAGCCTGCCCGCATCGGGAGAAAGCGCCCGAGACGACGCGCGAGGAGTTCGACGCGATGGTCGCCGGCGAGTACGACGCCGGCGAGATGGTCCTCCGGGTGCGCACCGACATCGAGCACAAGAATCCCGCACTCAGGGACTGGGTCGCCTTCCGGATGGTCGACACGCCACACCCCCGCGAGGTGGCCAGCGAGTACCGCTGCTGGCCCCTGCTCGACTTCCAGTCGGGTGTCGACGACCATCTGTTCGAGATCACGCACATCATCCGCGGCATCGACCTCCAGGACTCCGCCAAGCGCCAGCGCTTCCTCTACGACTACTTCGACTGGGAGTATCCCGAGGTCGTCCACTGGGGCCACGTCCAGCTCGACGCCTACGACGTGAAGATGAGCACCTCGACGATCAAGGGGCTCGTCGAGGCGGGCGAACTCGACGGCTGGGACGACCCGCGCGCGCCCACGGTCGCGAGCCTCCGCCGGCGCGGGATCCGCGGTGACGCCATCACCGAGGCGATGGTCTCGCTCGGCACGTCGACGAGCAACGTCGATCTGGCGATGAGCGCGGTCTACGCCGCCAACCGCGAGCGCATCGACGAGGAAACCGACCGTGCCTTCCTCGTTCGCGACGGTGTGGAAAAGACCGTCGTCGGTGGCCCGGAAACGGGTGAACCACCGGTCCATCCCAACCACGAGGAGCGCGGCGTTCGTGAGATCCCCGTCGAGGGAGCAGTGTTGACCGAACCCGACGACATGCCAGCCAACGGCGAGCGCGTCTGGCTCAAGGGATATGGCTGTGTGCGCCATACGCGCGACGCCTTCGAGTTCGTCGGCACCGACATCGACGTCGTTCGCGAGGAGGACGTTCCCGTGGTGCACTGGGTGCCAGCCGACGACAACCGCACGGTCCTGTTGCGAACGATGGACGGTGACGTCGAGGGCCGTGCCGAGTCCGGTATCGCCGATCGAGAGCCCGACGAGATGGTCCAGTTCGAGCGCATCGGTTTCGCACGCATCGATTCCCAGCACGAGGGCGAAACCGTCGCGTACTACGCCCATCCCTGAGCCGTCGACTCTCCTTCCTCTGGGGCCATCGGTCTTCGTTTCTGACCCGTACGTTTTCGTCCCCGGACGTGCTATCGCCGCCATGACGGGCGCGGAACTCACGGAGTACGTCGAGGGGATCGTCCACGAGGAGACACAGGTCGACGGCGACGGACTCGATCTGACGCTCGCGGCCGTCCACGAGATCGAGACGCCGGGACGCGTGGATTTCGGCGGCGGAGAACTCGACGCTGCGAGCACGACACCCCGCGGGACCGAGAAACGAAACGCCGAGGACGACTACGGCTGGTGGCGACTCGAAGCGGGCCAGTATCTCGTCGCATTCAACGAACGGGTGGATGCCGACGAACCACTCGTTCTCCAGACGCGCGCCGAACTGCGTGATCGTGGCGCGTTCCACCCGACGCTGTTCGTCCGCGAGGTCGAGCGCGTCCCGCTGTCGGTCCCGTCCGGCGGGATCCACCTGAAGGAGAACGCACGGATCTCGACGCTGCTCGCCCCGCCGTGACCGATCCCGTTCGGTCGAAGAGTTAAATAGTCGGCTGTCGTGAGTTTCGACTGGTATGGCTATCGACCCTGAATTCGAACAGAACCGCGAGACGGTGGACGAACACGAGGGTCACGACGTCTGGGGACCGGTCGACGAACCCGAGGAGTTGGGGATCCACGGTACGCACGTCGCGGTCGATTTCGACATCTGCATCGCCGACGGCGCGTGCCTAGAGGACTGTCCCGTCGACGTCTTCGAGTGGGTCGACTCGCCCGATCACCCCGAGAGCGAGATCAAGGCCGACCCGACCCACGAGGCCCAGTGTATCGACTGTATGCTCTGTGTCGACGTCTGTCCCGTGGACGCGATCGACGTCGACGCGGGCCGTGCCGGCCGAACCTGATTCGATAGCGGCAAAAACATACGGAATACCGGGACGGTAATAGTTGTCGGGTGAGTATGTTAGAAATAGTCATACGGGTGAACGACTAGCAATGCACACAATCACGCTGACGAAGGGCGTTCCCGATTTTCGCGAGGGACAGGTATCGTTCGACGAGGACGGCCATCTCGAACGGGGCAACACCCCGACGGTGATGAACCCCAACGACAAGCACGCGCTCCGGACGGCGCTCCAGACGAAGGTCCGCCATGGGGGTCGGCTGAGCGTGATGAGCATGGGTCCACCGGGCTACGGCGACGTGCTCGGCGAGGCGATGGAGTCGGTCTACGCCGACGGGCTCTATCTCCTCTCGGATCGCGAGCTCGCGGCCTCCGACACCTGGGCGACGGCGATCACGATCGCCACGGGATTGAAAAAACTCGACGAGACTCCCGACCTCGTGTTCGCGGGGTTCAAAACCGCCGACGGCGAGACCGGTCACACCGGCCCGCAGGCGTGCTGGTGTCTCGATTGGCCGATCATCACCCACGTGATCGCGCTCGACGTCGACGAAGACGAGGGTACGGTGCGCGCGAAGCGCCTCGTCGAGGGCGACATCGAGGAGATCGAGACCGTCGAAGCGCCGATGCCGGCGTTCATCGTCGCCGATCCGGAGTTCGAGCCTACCTATCGAACCGCCGGCGATCGACTCACGCTGAAGGACCTCCGTGCGGAGACGAAAGAGCGCGCGGAGAACCACGAGGAGCACATGACGACCTGGGATCACGCGGATCTGAACCTCGATCCCGACTACATCGGACTGGACGGCTCGCCGACGATCGTCTCGTCGGTCGATCCGATCCCGAAAGCGCCTGCCGAGCGCGAGGCGACGATGGTCGATCCGGGTGACGAAGCGGGCATGAGCGAGGTCTTCGACGCGATGGCGGCCCACGCGGGAGGCGAGCGATGAGCGAGATCGACCCCGGCGAGCACACCGTTGAACAGCTCCAGAACGAGCTGGACGAGATCGACAGCCCGCGCGAGCTCGAAGGGCTGCTCGACGCCGAGAAGGACGGCAAACAGCGAAAGACGGCCCAGGAAGCGATCCGTGCGCGGATGCGCGCGATGAACGCCGACGAGGACGAAGCGGTCGACGAGGACACCGAAACCGAGGGCGAGTATCGCGAGTCGGCCGACGAGATCGAGGACCTCGCGCTCGACCCGTCGGAGTACGACATCGCCGAGTTCGGCCCGGCGATCAAGGACGTGGAGGATCCCGACGAACTCGACGCGATCCTCGATGCGGAACGAGCGGGCGAGGACCGAGAGAACGTCGTGACGCTGATCGAGAGTCGGATCGAAAAAGTCGGTGAGAGCGAGGAAGACGAGGATGGCGAGATCGATCCCACCGAACTCTCGACGGCCGGGCTCGGCAACGCGCTCCAGGGTATCGACGATAGCGAGCGCCTGCAAGGGGTCCTCGACGCCGAGCAGGCTGGCGAGGATCGGGACGCCGCGACGAACCTCATCGAAAAGCGCATCGAGTCAGTCCAAGAGGAGGACGAACCGGACGAGATCGAGGTCATTCCTCCAGAAGAGAAACACCCGGATCTCGACCATCCGACGGCGGACAAACAGTACGTCAAGGCGCTCGACGACGGCGTCTACCGGGACATGTGGGTCTACTGCGAGACGCAGGCGGGCGAGCTCGTCGATGTCTCGAAGGAGATGCTCGGCAAGGCCCGCGAGCTGATGGACGGCTACAACGACGCCTACGACGAGGACGAGCGCGTCGTGGCGGTGCTCATCGGCAGCGACGTCGAAAAACACGCCGCGGACGTCATCGCCTACGGGGCTGACGTTGTGGCTCACCACGAGGACGATCGGTTGGAGCGGTTCCAGCACAAGCCCTACACCGAACTGTTCTGCGACATGGCGCGGGCGGGCGCGATCCCCGGTGAGAGCCGCGGTCGCGACGCAGCCGTCGACTGGCGCGAGTACGACGAGCCGCGCTATACGGTGTTCCCGGCGACGAACAACGGGCGGGACCTCTCGGCGCTCGTCCAGGGCGAACTCGATTCCGGACTGGCCTCCGACTGTTCGGATCTCTACATCGAGGAGTCGATGATCTCGAACCCGGCCAAGACCGGGCGGCCGGGCGCGAAAAAGGAGTTCGAGCGCGTGCTCCATATGAAGCGCCCGGATTTCTCCGGGTTCGAGTATTCGACCATCCTCTGTCTCGACAACCCGACCAGGGAGTTCCACCCACAGGGCGCGTCGGTGATCCCGGGGAGTTTCGACCTGCCCGAACCCGATCACGACAGGGTGGGTGAGATCGTCGACCACGATGGCGAGCTCGACGAGGACTGGCTTCGTGTTTCGGTCACCGATCACGACCGACTGGACGAAGGCGTCGATCTCACTGGTCACGACGTGGTGGTGGCGATGGGGCGGGGGATCGGCGACAGCCCCACCGAGGGAATGGAGCTCGGGCTCGATCTCCGCGACGCCTTCGACGACGCCGCGCTCGGCGTCTCCCGAGGGATCGTCACCGGTGCCTACGAGTTCGCGGGCCACGTCACGGAGTACACGGCCGAAGAACGACAGATCGGCGAGACGGGGCAGGTCGTCGAGCCGGAGCTCTACATCGCCGCCGGGATTTCGGGAGCCGTCCAACACAAGGTGGGGATGGACGAATCCGAGACGATCGTCGCGATCAATACTGATCCCGACGCGCGCATCGGTGACTTCTCCGACTACTTCATCGAGGGCGATCTCTTCGATGTACTGCCGACGCTCACGACGGCGCTCGAATCCGGCGAACTCGAACCACAAGAACTCGCGGCCGATGGAGGCACCAACGATGACTGACGAACACGAACACTACGAGGCGGTGGTGGTCGGGGCGGGACCGGGCGGTGCGGCGGCAGCCGCAACGCTTGCACGGAGCGGGGTCGAAACCGTGGTCCTGGAACGGGGCGTCGATGCTGGATCGAAAAACGTCACCGGGGGCCTCATCTACGCCGAGGAATCCGCCCCCTACACGATCGACGGGCTCCTACCGGGATTTCGCGAGCACGCGACCGAACGGCCCGTCACCGACTACTACATTCACAACATCGCCGGCGAGAAGGTGAAGACGTTCGACATCACCCGGGGACACGAGCGCGACACTGAGTGGGCCGATGCGGTCCTCCGCCGGAAGATGGACTCGTGGATGGCCGAACGAGTCCACGAGCTCACCCGCGAGACCGGCGGCGGGCTGCTGACGGGCGTGAAGGTGAACGGTCTCCTCAGGGAGGACAGCGAGGGGCGCGTTCGCCCCTCGGATGGGTCGAGCGGGGAGCAACGCGACCCGCGAGACGGCGAAATCGTCGGCGTTACCTGCGAGGAACTCGATCCGATCGAGGCCGATTTCATCGTGGCCGCCGACGGCGTGAACTCCGAACTCGCGCGTGCAGCGGGGCTGATGGACTGGGAAGAGCCCGAGGAGTGGTTCCAGGGCGTGAAGGCCGTCGTCGATATGCCCGGCGATGCCATCAACGAACGGTTCGGGATCGACGACGACGAGGGCGAAGCCCATCTGTTCTCCGGCGATCTCTACGACGGTGTCCGTGGCGGTGGCTTCCTCTACACCAACGAGAGCTCGCTGTGCATCGGGAACGTCTTCCATCTCGATAGCATCGTCGCGGAGGAAGCCGAGGTTCAGGAGTTGCTCGACGCGCTGCTCACCCACCCGCTGCTCGCCCAGTGGCTCGGCGAGGAGTACGACGAACGGGAGTATTCGGCCAAACTCGTCCCCGATTCGAAGAAGGCCGCCAATCCCTCGCCTCACGAGGGACGACTCGTGCTCGTCGGCGATGCGGGCGGCCAGATGCAGGCTCAGGGACCGATCATCAAGGGGATGAACCACGCGGTGACGGCCGGCGCGCTCGCCGCCGAGGCGTTCGTCGAAGCTCGTTCCAGGGGAAAACCCAGTACCGCCGGCGAGCGCTACGAGCAGCGCCTGCACGACGAGGGCGTGATGGCGAAGCTCCGACCGATGCGCTACGAGGTCGCGAGCGCGGCCGGCGAAAACGATATTACCACCGATCTCGCCGAACGACTGCTCGATTCGCCGCTCGGGCGTGCCGGCGTGCGCGCCGCCGACACGGCCGGGCTGCTCGGGCGGGCCTACGGCTCGCCGTATCTGGCGACGATGATGCCCGATACGAAGACGCCCTACGTGACGCTGCCGACGATCATCGCCGAGGAGCTCGGAACGCGTGTCGCGGACGACAACACCGTCGAGCCGCCGAGTCTCGGCGAGCGCATCGGCGATCTGACCTACGACACCGACGTCGGCAACCCACATATCGTTCTGGAAGACGACTCCGTCGCAGCCAGCGGCGCGGCCGTGACGGCCTGTCCGGTGAGTGCCGAGGGGTTCGGCGGTGGCTGCTATCGTGAGGAGACAGTGCAATCGAACGGCGACGAGGAGCGCGTCGTGAGCCTCGACACCCAGCCCTGCGTCGAGTGTGGCACCTGTGCCATCGTTGCCGACACCCAGTGGGAACACCCGCGCGGCGGCAAGGGCGTCGAGTTCCGGGAGGGCTGATGGCGCGCCCGGCAACGGACTACCGCGAGCGGATCGACGAACTCGCCGCGCGGGCCGCCCGTGATCGTGCGACGTTCGAGCCGCCCCCGAACCCGCCGGACGAAGAGCGGGCGATGGCGTTCCTTCGCGAAGGGCTCGGCCCGCTCGTGGTGCTCTATCTCGACGCGCGGACTGCGGACGAAGCGGTCGTCTTCTCGGACGAAGAGTTGGCCCGGTTCCACCGCGCGACGAACGACTGGCTCGCGCTGTACGCACGCTGTTACGGCGTTTCGATGGAGCCGGACGCGACCATCAGGAAGGCCGCCGAGGTGCTCGTCGGGACGGACGACATCAGGGCGACGGCGCAGTTGCTCACGCACGTCCCGGCGCCCACGGGCTAGCCCTGCGCGCGCCAGCGGCCGCCGAGTTCGGCTCGATCGTAGTCCTCGAACGCGCCGTCGACGAACGTCGTCACGCGGTCGGTCTCCTCGCTGAGTGTGATCGTCGCGACCACGCCGTCGCGCAGCGAGGTGTCGAGCGCGCTCATGTGTCGCGATCCCATCCAGTCGGCGTAGGCGATCGGGCCGCCGTTGTGCTCTTCGAGCGTTGCACGATCGAGATCCTTCAGTCGGACCAGCCGTTCCTGGAGCACGCCGTCGATGCTCGCGATCACCGCACCGTCCATCCGGTCGGCGGTCGTCGCGGCCGCCGCGTGGAACGCCTCGATGTCGCCGAAGACGCTGGCACAGCGCTCGACTGGCCAGCGGTTCGCACCCATCGGATCGGCGTACCCCTCGACCGAGGTACCGGAGACGATCGCGAGGTAGAAGCCGGGGCCGCTGACGTGCGGTTCGCCCCAGCGGTCGAACTCCAGGCTGATGGCCTCGAGACAGAAGCGCACGATGTCGACCATCTCCTCGACTCGCCGGTGGTGAGCGTACGCGATGTCGAGCTCGTCCCGATCGTCGTCGGTCCGTTCGCCGGCCATCGGCGGGTCGCCGACGCGGACGTCGTCTACTGGAGCCATCGGCGGAGTGAGTACCGGGCCTGTGACGATAGCCCTTCGTTCCGTTTCGCGATCACGACCGTGTCGTCGGCCGCGCGGGCGACCTCCTCGGGGATCGCCCCGAAGACGAACTGCTGGAGCAGCCCCTCGCGAGTCGCGCCGATGACGGTCAGGTCGTGTTCGCTCGTCCGGTCGGTGATGGCGTCGAGCACGTCGTCGCTCTCGACGACGGTGGTTTCGGCCGTGACCCCGGCCTCCCGGAGTCCGGCCGCGCTCTCCTCGAGCCGTTCGCGCGCGTCGTCGGCGTCGCCATCCGGCGAGACTACCCGGAACAGCTCCGCACGTGCGCCCGTCGCGCGACAGATCGCCCGACCGATCTCCCTGCTGAGCTCGGCGTGTGGCCCGCCGGCGGTGGGGAGCAGTACCGATTCGACGTCGCCGGCGGCGTCGTCGCCGAGGCGCTCGACGAGCACGTCACAGTCGGCGTCGGTCGCGATCGTGTCGATGACGCTGCCGAAGACGATCTCGCGCCGGCGCGAGCCGCGTGCGCCCCAGCCCATCAACACCGCATCGGCGTCGTACTGTTCGACGCTGTTCAAGATCGCCGTGTCGACGCGATGGCTCACGCGCAGCGTCGCGCTGACCGGCACGTCGACGCCGTCCGCGTCGACGGTTCCGCTGAGCGCTTCGGTATCGATGTCTGCGGCGTCCGTATCGACCTCCCCGCCATCGGCCCGCATCGCCGTGGCACGGCGGAGTGTCTCGCGCTGGTCGTCGACGTACTCGCTCCCGCGAGACAGCGGCGTCTGTTCGGGAACGGTGGCGACACTCATCGCGAGTACCTCGCCGTCGTGGTCGGCGGCGATGTCGGCGGCCGTCCGCAGGAGCTGGTCGACGTTCTCGGGGTTCGCGATCGGGACGAGCACCCGGTAGTCGCGCCTGTCCGGGCTCTGTTGGGAGACGACCGTCGGCGTCTCCTCCTCCAGGCGCTCGGTCGAGGCACCGCGACGCTTCCAGGCGAACCAGAAGGCGATGCCGACCGCCTCGGCGATGAGGCCGATCGTGACGATGCGTGCGCCGAGGTTGACCAGCAGCGCGAGGTTGGCCACGACGCCGGCGTAGGGCACCCAGGGAACGAACGGGACCTCGAACTCGCGCTCCATGTCGGGATGTTCCTTGCGCGAGCGAACCAGCGCGAGGTTGACCGTCGAGAGCCCGAGGATCAACAGGAAGTTCGCGAAGTTTGTCACCGACTCCAGGCCGAGGTGGATGCCGAGGGGGAACGACGCCTCCGTGAGGGCGAGTTCGGGGTTCTTGCCGAACAGAACGGTGAAGATCACGATGAGCGCGAAGATGAACCCGCCGGTGAGCAACACCGTGTTGTAGGGGGTGCTGTAGTCGTCGTGGAGTTTCTCGAAGCGCGCGGGCAGGTGATCGCGCCGCGCCATCGCGAACTTGACACGCGAGCCTGCGAGGATCGTGGCGTTGGCCGCCGACACCATCGAGAACAGCGCGCCGACGATGATGACGTAGAAGCCGATCGGGCCGAGGTAGTACTGGGCGGCGTAGGCCATCGACACCTCGCCGTTGTTGGCGACGAACGCGGTCGGTGAGGCTCCCCCGAGGTTCGCGTTGTCCGCGAGGAAGCCCAAGAACGCGCCGTCGTTGATCGCGAAGACGATGACGAGCACGACGAGCGCGTAGATCACGGTGACGAACCCCATCGAGATGTAGATCGCCCGCGGGATCGTCCAACCGGGCTGTTTGACCTCCTCGGCGTTGGTCGCGATCGCCGAGAAGCCGAAGAAGGTGATGAACACGAGCGCGCTCGTCACGCCGATCTCGGCGAACTGGCCGACGTTCTCCGCCGCCGACGTCGCGACGATGTCCGTATTGAACGCCTGGAGCCCGCCATAGAGGAAGAACCCGACGAGCACCACCTTGAGCGTGGTGACGACGATCTGGAACTGGCTCGACTCCTCGCTGCCGCGGATGTTGATGAACACCAACAGTGCGAGAACGGCAACCCCCGGCAGCCAGTAGGGGATCGCCTGCGGGATGCCGACGAGCGGGTAGATGAACCGGTAGAACCAGTCCGAAAACGATGCGAGGTAGAAGGCGGCGCTCGCCGGATAACCGAGGATCATCGTCCAGCCCATGATGTAGGTGAAGTTCTGCTTGAACGTGTTGGCGACGTACATGTAGCCGCCGCCGCTCTCGGGGTAGATCGAGGAGAATTCGGCGTAGGCCGCCGCCGTGAAAGCGGCGACGACCGCCGCGATCGCGAAGGAGAGAATGGCGATGACGCCGACCTTGCTCACCGCCAGTCCCGAGAGCACGAAGATCCCCGCGGCCATCATCGTCCCGATGCCGATGGCGAGTGCTCCGAGCAGCCCGATATCCCGATTCAGCTCGGTGGTGACCTCGCCGGCGTCGCCGGCGGCCGCGTCGCTCATGATGCGAGAACGCACGCTGCTAACGGTTTCAGCCATGTCCCTTCAGAGGCAAGCAGCAACGCGATCGAATCCGATCGAGAGATCGGTCGTGACAGTCGTGCGTGACCTCGGTCAACAGTTAAGTGACGTGGTGTGCTAACTACGAGCATGCAAGTGTCGGAAACGGTTGATTTCAGCCACGAAGACAGGAAGAGCATCTACGAATATATCGAGGATAGCGACGACCCCGTCGCCGCCGGCGATGTCCGCGAGTCGCTCAGGCTCGATCCGGGCGGCTTTCGTCACCACGTCGCCATCCTGAAGCGTGACGGGCTCGTCACCGAGGTGGGGAACGAGCTCCGGGCGACGTTCGAGGGCAGCGACGAGACCGACGAGGAGCAGTTCGACGCCGGAGGCCTGACGTTCACCATCCGGCCGGCGATCGAGACCGATCGCTCCGGGCTGGTAGGGGTCATCCGACAGGTCGCCGGCGGCAAGACCTACACCGTCGCCGAGAGCGTCGCCGATATCATCGATCACGAGGAGACGGTCGTCCAGCAGAGTCCCGTGCGCTCGCGGATGTTCTTCGTCGCCACCGTCAACGACGAGGTGGTGGGCTGGATCCATCTCGAATCGCCCGAACTGGAGAAGCTCTCGCACACGGCCGAGCTCACTCTCGGCGTTCTGGAGGAGTATCAGGGCCACGGCATCGGCGGCCACCTGCTCGATCGCGGGCTCGACTGGGCCGACGAGAAGGGCTACGAGAAGCTCTACAACTCGATCCCCTCGACCAACGAGGAGGCGGTCGAGTTCTTCGAGGCACACGGTGGAGAGGTCGAGGCCGTCCGCGAGAACCACTACACGTACGACGGTGAGTACATCGACGAGGTGATGCTCGCGCTCGAACCCTGATCACTGCCAGTTCTCGCCCGCACCCTCCAGCGGTTCGGCGACGACACCCTCCTGCTGCACGAGCGCGCGACCGTGCGCCGTGCAGACCTCGCGGTTCGCGGCCCACGGGACGTGGAGTCGTACCGCTGCCGGCCGGTCGCAGCCCTCCTCGGCACACGCGGCCATACTCGTCGTTCGACACGAGTGTATACAACGGTTGTCCTCATACTGTCGGACAGATCTGATCCGGGACCCGTGACGCGAAAATCAGCCCGTTGCAGTGAATTCTCGGAATCGAATGTGCACGTACTTCTGTCCGACAATATCAGAGGAGGATGACGGCCACGAGCGCGACGAGCATCGTCACCGTCACGAGCAGCTGGACGACCGTCGAGGCGAGCACCCCGATGGCGGCGTAGAGCGCCGCGCGCAGGCTGCGTTCGGGGTCGCGGTGGCGATAGAACTCGACGGTGAACACGGTGCCGGCGACGCCGAGGACGATGCCGAGCGGCCCGACGACGAAGAAGAGGGCGATACCGACGACCGCCGCGAGCGTCGTCGTGACTATCGACGCGCCGCCGGCGCGCGCCGACACCGCCCCACCGAAGTAGTCCGCGACGAGCGCGAGCACGCCCACCACGGTCAGCGCGGCGAGCAACAGCGGCCCGGGCTCGGTGTAACCGCTCGCCCACCAGTAGAGGTAGACACCGACGAGCGAACTCAGCGTGCCCGGCACCAGCGGCACGACGCTGCCGACGACGCCGACGACGAGCAGCGCGAACGAACCGACGACGAGCCAGTCGACCATGCGCCACGTGCGATCCCGGCGGTTATATACGGACGGACCGAATGCCGCCCATCGGGCGATGGGGTCCGCCTGCCACAACCGCTGGGCATCCAGCTGATGACTCCTCCCGGAGATTGCCATGTCGGGACCCCATCCACTTCGCACGTTCGAAACGATTGCCCTGATCGCCATCGGCGGGTTCGCCGGTGCGAACCTCCGCTTTCTCGTCGCACGACTCCTCCCGGGAGCGGGCGGGACGCTCCTCGTCAACGTCGTCGGCAGTTTCGTGCTTGGCTTCGTACTCTACGAGGCGCGCTATACGGGAGTCCTCACCGAGCGGGCACGGCTGGTCCTCGCGACCGGCTTCCTCTCCTCGTTGACGACCTACAGCACCTTCGCGCTCCAGACGACGCTGCTCGCCCGCCCGGTGTGGATGGTCGCGAACGTGCTCGCGACCTACGCGCTCGGGTTCGGTAGCGTGCTCGTGGGACGGGCGTTCGCCCGCCGGATCGGTGGAGGCGATCGATGACCGCGATCGATCCGGCCCATCTCGTCGGCACGGGTGGTGCGCTCGGTGCGCTCGCCCGGGTGTACGTGAGCCAGCGTTTCGAGGGCGAGTACCCGGTCGGTACGCTCGTCGTCAACGTTCTCGGCAGCCTCGTGCTCGGACTGGTGACGTTCGCGGGTGCGGGCGAGACGATCGTTCTCCTGGTCGGTACGGGCGCGTGTGGCTCCTTCACGACCTTCTCGTCGTTCTCGTTCGAGACCGTACGTTTGATTGAGGAGGGTGAAATCGGGCGGGCAGCGGTCAACGGACTCGCGAACCTCGTCGGATCGCTCGCGGCGATCGGGCTCGCGTGGCTCGTCGTTCGCGCGGTCGGCTGATGGACTCAGTCCAGGTATCGGTCGCGCTCGTCGTGTGCCGCACGGTTCCCGTACCGATCGACGAGCGGTTTGTAGGCGTCGCCGAGCGCGCGCATGCACGCGCCGGTCGAGACGTAGTCGAGCGCGTCGGCCACGTTCTTGGTCGAGCGGGTCTGCAACACGCGCATGACGAGCAGGCGTTCCTCGCGCGCCGAGAGATCGCCGCCCGTATCTGTGAGGTGGCGCAGCGCGAGCGCGCGGAAGACGTGTGGATGGATCTCGGCGAGCCCGGGGCCGTAGGCGGCGCTGGCGGCGACGCGCCACTCGTGGTCGGAGAGATCGACCTCGGCAGTGATATGGGTCGCCCCGAGCACGGCCCGAACCACGTCGGGATCGAGCGTAGCGAGCGCGTCGGACAGCGTCGCGCCGATCCGTTCGACGAACCGCCGCACGTGGCGATCGCGGAGTTCACGGCCGGCATCCGACAGCGGCGCGAGCATCAGCGCGGAGTGTTCGCCGCTGCGTTCGTTCCGTGTGGTCGCGAGATAGACGGTCGAAAAGCCGTTTCGTCGCCAGAAATCGACGAGTTCGGGCGTCGAACCGTAGCCGACGCCGAGCCAGTCGGTCGTTGCGTTCGCCCGTATCTCGTTGAGCAGTCGCGAGCCGAGCCCGCGCGAGCGGGCCGCCGGATGGGTGGCGATGCGGAGTACGCGCTGGCCGGTCGGCACGCCTGCTCGCTCGTCGCGGAGCTGGCTCGTCAGCACGTCCGGGAGGAGATGGCCCTTGAGACGGCTCCCCTCGTACACCTCGCGACGCAGATCCTCTGGAAGGCCGCCCTCGCGGGCGAGCAGCGCGACCGAGACGACGTGGCCCTCGTGGAGTAGTACCTGAACAGAGACGTTCGGCGCGTCGAGCAGGCGCGCGAGATCGTTCGGCTCCGTGCGGTAGTGGGCGGCGACGAGCAGCCCGAACGCCTCGCGCAGGCGGTGTTCGTCGGCGAGCAATTCCTCGGCGTCCATTCGTGCGTAATCGACGGTTTCGGGCGTCGCTTCCTTGACCAGCGGCGCGACGGGTGGGCGTGCGTCGAGCAACAGCGCACGGAACGCCCACACCTCGACCGGATCGCCGGCGGCGTATCGGATGGGATCGTCGAGACGCTGCTCGTGCACGGTGAACGCGCTGTCGTCGAGGCGGTCGCGAAAGCGTACCGAGAACCCGCGACCGGCTCCCTCGTAGCCATGGACGGTCGTGACGAACGCGACCGCTGGCGCGGCGAGAAATTCGGTCAGTCGGTCGACCGGGAGCGCGGCGGCCTCGTCGACCACGAGCAGGTCCGCCCGTTCGGCCTGCTCGGTCGCCACCGCGGGCTTCGCGAACCGCACCTCCCCTCCCCCCACTGCGTCGAGTCGATGTGGAGGTTCGTCCCGATCCACGTCGGCGAGCGCGTCGAGCGTCGCGAGAAGCTCACGCGCGCGCTCGAAAATCGGCGCGGCGCTGCGGTAGGCGGAGGCGGTCACGAGGACGTCCTTCCCGTCGGCCGCCAGCGCACCGGCGGCCAGCCCGGCGGCGCTCGATTTTCCTCGCCCACGATCGGCCTCGACAACGAGTGCCCCGCTCGGCTCACGAAGGTCCTCGAAGGCGTGGATGGCCGCTGTCTGATCGGGAGTCAGACAGGCCTCGTAGGCCGCTCGCGGAAATCCGTGCTCGTCCGGCGGAGCGGGTGCGGACCGCTGTTCGTGCGGCGGTGGATCGATCAGGCCATCGCACTCGATGGTCCCGGAATCGACGTTTGCGATGGCGATGCCCCGATGCGCCCGGAGTGTGTCGACCAGTCGTCGGCGGAAGTTCCCCGCCACCGATGCGGGTTCGTTGGGTGGCACGGCGAGCGTCGCGTCGAAGCCGTCCCGGCGATCAGGCCACGAATCGAGCGACGGCACGAGCAGAACGAGAAGCCCACCGCCGTCGACCGCGCCCACCGTGCGTCCGATCGCGTTCGGCCGACACTCGTCGTGGCAGTCGAGCACGACCGCCCCGCGGGTTCGCCCAAGGAGTTCGTCGGCGTGTTTCGACGTGATTCGCTCGCAGTCGAGGTCGTCACCGCTCTCACCGGCGACGAGCGTGGTCGCTGCTCGCGAAATCCCGGCCGCGTCGAGCGCTTCGCGTGCTTCGGCATAGCAGTCCTCGCGCTCACCCGTGAGTACCAGCACGCGGCGCTCGTTCGCCCGGCGGGCCTCCGCGCCGAGTACGGCCGCGAGGTCGGCGATCATATCGATCCACCGACACGGGGCGGCATGGGCGCGTCGGTTCGCTGCCCCGTTCGGACCCACAAAACTTAGTCCGTGCGTCACGAACGCCGAGTGGATGGACGAGCGCGGCGACTCCACGTCGGCGTTCGAGCAGCTCCGCGAGCATTTCGGCGACGAATCGGATTCGGCATCGGCGGACGATACCGACGAACCGACGTGGAAACGGTTCACCTCGCTGCTCCAGATCGTACTCCTCCTCGTCGCGGCCTTCGGTGGTGTCATTCTGAACGTCGCCTCGACGGCCATCGACCAGGCCACGAGCGTCGCCCGCGCGAGCGGTCCCGCGCTGGCCGAAACCCTCTGGCCGATCCTGCTCGGAGTCACGGCGCTCGCGGTAGTGATCTGTCTGGTTGTCGTCGGGCTCTCAGTGCGGAACGTCTGAGTCGATTTTTCGAGACCTATTGCGATCGCTCCCGCTCGCTGCTGATGCTGCTGTGTTCGACGATGACTACACCGACCCGTGTGCTCTCGCGTGTGAATGCACCACGCTGATATCGACGAGATGATTGGTGAGGGTTGCGCCGAAGAGGGCCGCCTCAAGCAACAGCGACGAGATTCCAACGGTCACTGTGAGATAGAGCACGCCGATAACCGCTATCGCAGCGACGAGGACGAACGCGACTTTCCGACCGAGCGATGCGTTCCGGTACCACCGATCCGCACGTCGCCCCGTTTCCGTTCGTCGATGCCAGTGCCCGAAGCCGACGCCGACGAGCATTCCGACGACGAGCGCGAGTAAAAAGGCCGACAGTCGGATGTCGTCGCCGACGTACTCGAACACGAAAAAGATCGCCCAGAACGCCCAGAGGAGGACGAACCCGACGACCAGTATCGGCCCCTGTTCGAAGAGATGATCGGGGAGATCGTTCGTTCGAGTAGTCATAGATACGCTATAGTGGGTGGTGATAAAAACCCATACCGATCGGTCGTGTGGCTCATTCCGATCTGGTGTGCTTCGTGACGAACGTCAACTGCTGGTAGCCGACGATCGCGCTGATCCAGAGCACGAGCAACACCACGAGTGATACGTTTATGACCGACAGACCGTAGGCCAGAGCGGCCAACGGGACCAACAGCGCGATACTGACGGCGAACTGTTGGCCGAGCGGTGCGTCGTCGTAGAGCCGTTTCGCCATCCGACCACGTTCGGTTCGCGTCGTCCATGCGACAACCACACCACCGAGCAGGAAACCACCGACCAGCAGGAGCAGGTAAAATGACAATCCGAACGCATCCCCGACGAACTCGTTGGCGGTCAGGACTGCCCAGACCGCCCAGAGGACGACGAAGAAACTGTGTCGGACGGCACCGTCCCCGAACGTGGACGATCCGCTGGATCGGGTTGCCATTGCTATATTATCGTGCAAACTGGTTGCGGCAAAAACTTTGTGTGAAATCGTCCGTGCGCTCGCCTCGCACGGCGTGCGTGCTTTGAAAGCGCTTTTATGCAGGGCTACGCTACCGCTGGCTACAGCCTGTACGGGGTTGTGAAGCTCCCAGCCTCAGGGATTCGGTCGCCGCCGAGAACCCCTCGGCGAGCAGTCAAAAGCGAGGCTTTTGACATGGCGGGGGAGACAGAACTCGCGTACAGGAGGACCACACAATGTCAGTTTATGTCACCTATGACGTTCCGGCGGACCTCGAAGACGACGCCATCGAGGCGCTCGAGGTCGCTCGGGACACCGGCACGGTAAAGAAAGGAACCAACGAGACGACCAAGGCGGTCGAGCGCGGCAACGCCGAGCTCGTCTACATCGCCGAGGACGTCAGCCCGGAAGAAATCGTGATGCATCTGCCCGAACTCGCCGACGAGAAGGAGATCCCCTTCGTCTTCGTCGAGACTCAGGACGACGTCGGCCACGCGGCAGGCCTCGAAGTCGGCTCGGCCGCCGCGGCCATCGTCGACGCCGGCGACGCCGACGAGGACGTCGAGGACATCACCACCACCGTCGAGGACCTCCGATAGGACGATGAGCGCCGAAGGAACTGACTCCACGCCCGCCGAGGTCATCGAGGTCGTCGGCAAGACCGGGATGCACGGCGAGGCGATGCAGGTCAACTGTCGGATCCAGGAAGGCGAGAACAGAGGACGGATCATCACGCGTAACTGCCTCGGTCCGGTCCGCGAGGGCGACGTGCTCCAGCTCAGGGAGACCGCCCGCGAGGCCGACTCGATAGGGGGTCGCTGATGGTCGACACGCGGTCGTGCGACTACTGCGGCTCGGAGATCGAACCCGGCACGGGAACGATGTTCGTCCGCGTCGACGGCGAGGTCATCCACTACTGCTCGTCGAAGTGCGAGAACAACGCCGATCTCGGTCGTGCTGCCCGTGATCTCGAATGGACCGCCGAGGGCCGGCGCAGCGGCGACAGTCAGGCGGGGACGCCCGACGAGGTCGAACAGGTCGCCGCCGACCCGCCGAGCGAAGGCGACGACACCGTCGCCGACGAGATGGACACCGTTCCGGGCGAGAGCGAGGCCGAAGCGGTCGCCGCGGCAGCTGGCGACGCCGGCTCGCGCTCGGGAGAACCCGCAGGCGTGACCGACGAGCGCGTCGATGACGACACCGCGGCCGACACCGACGAACTCGACGAGGTCGAGGGCCGGAGCGCCGGCGGTTCGGACCCCGACATCGAAGAGGACCAGGACACGGCCGATGTCGACGAGAGCGAGGCCGAGGCGAACGTCGGCGATGAGACGGTCCGCGAGACCGACGACGGCGAGGACGACCAGTGAGTAATCACGACGAACGAACCTTCGTGATGGCCAAACCCGACGCCGTCCAGCGGGGGCTGATCGGCGAGATCGTCTCCCGGCTCGAGGGCAAGGGGCTGAAACTCGTCGCGGGCAAGTTCATGCGGATCGACGAGGAACTCGCCCACGAACACTACGGCGAACACGAGGGCAAGCCGTTCTTCGACGGGCTCGTCGAGTTCATCACCTCTGGGCCCGTTTTCGCGATGGTCTGGGAAGGCGACGACGCCACCCGGCAGGTCCGCCGGCTGATGGGCGCGACCGACGCGCGCGAGGCAGCTCCCGGAACGATCCGGGGCGACCTCGGCAACGATCTCGGCCACAACCTGATCCACGGCTCGGATCACGAGGACGAGGGTGCGAACGAGCGTGAGATCGACCTCTTCTTCGACGACGAGGAGCTCCTCGACTGGGACCGTGACGCGTCGGCCTGGGTCTACGAGTAACGCGACCCGTCGAATTCGCTTTTTACGATTGCGGAAGGACAGTCGTTTTCGGACGCTCTAGATGCTCGTCGTTCGTTCGCCACCGAACAGTGCGAGGTAGCCGATGCCGGCGACGCCGACGACGAAGGCGGTCACGCCAGCGATGAGCAGCGTCTCGCTGTAGCCGACGATCGAGGCGACGGAGACGAACAGCGGCGGGCCGACGGTCGTGCCCAACTGGAGGATGCTCGTTCGGATGCTCATGATCCCACCGCGGAAGGCGTCCGGCGTGAGCGCGTTCAGCGCCGTGTCGGTGATCGGTTCGGCGAACCCCTGGCCGAAGCCGAACAGGAAGAGCGCGCCGGCGAGCACGAGGATGGAGTCGGTGAGTGCGGCGACGCTGAGGCCGACTCCGTAGGTGAGAAAGCCGAGAGCGATGAGCCGTAGCGGCGAGAAATAGCCGAGCAGGCGCGAGGACTGTGAGGAAGTCACCCCCATCGCCACCGCCGGCAGCCCGAGGAGGAGCCCGATCACGCCCGAGGAGAGCCCGTAGGAGTCGTCGAGCACGAACGGGATGACCGTGAGCTGTGCGCCGTAGAGGATGACGAAGATACCGAAGATCGCCGTGTAGAGCACGAGTGCCGTCCGGGTCGGGATCGCCCGTGCCGCCTCGACGAAGTAGGAGAGCCCGCCGGATTCCGACTCACCCTTGGGGTCGGGCAGGATCGCCGAGCCGGCGACTGCGACGAGGACGGCCAGCGCGAAGCAGATGAACGGGACGGTCCACGAAATGAGCGCGAGCCCGCCGCCGATCAGGGGGTAGCCGGCCGCACCGATCGCGAGGATCGCGGCGTTCAGCCCGATGAACCGGCTGCGCTGCTCGCCGGTGAAGATGTCGCCGAGCAGGGTGACGGTGAGGCTCATGATGGCGCTGCCGGCGGTGCCCTGGACGACCCGGAGGGCGAGGACGGTCGTGAAGTCGCCGACGAAGACGACCGCGAACCCGCTGATCCCGAACAGGAACAGCGAGGGGACGAGCACGCGCTTGCGCCCGATCCGGTCGGAGACGAGTCCCACGAAGGGCGTGAGGACGATGCCGGGGAAGGTGAACGCCGAGATGAGCAGGCTCGCCTGGCTTGTCGAGACGTTCCACGCCGCCTGGATCGTCGGGAGCGCCGGGCTGATGAGCGAGACACCCATCACGCTGACGAGCGTGCTCGCGAAGATGACGAGCACCGTCGGCGACCGATCGGTTCCGAGTCGCGTCGATAGCAGCTCTCTCATGGTGGTCACTCGCGCGGCGCTCAGCCATAGCAAACGGACCCACCACGGATCGGGAGTTCGACGAATCGCTGCGTGCGTCGCGCGTTGTGCGCCGTTCGCCCACGTAGCGTTTGAAACTTGCGCACCGCGGTCGACAGTGATAAACCCGCCCCATGTGCGGGGAAATCTATATCCGCTCACGCCGACACCGATTGGTGTGTTATTTCCTGTCATAGAGAAAGGGGCGACCGCACATAACGGGCGAACGTGGCGATGGACGGTCGATCGGCGATGACGGTGCCCATCGAACCCGAGCTAAGTCGTGCGGAACTCGTCGACCGACAGGACGAACGCCTCGTCGAGACCGTCGCGAACGCCTACGAGAACGTCCCGTTCTACCGCGATCGACTCGACGAACACGGAATTTCGCCCGACGACATCGACGGCATCGACGATATCGGAAAACTACCGGTGACGACCAAGACAGCCTTTCGTGAGGAGTACCCAGACGGGCTGTTCGCGGTCGACGACGATGAGATCAACCGGATCCACGCCTCGTCGGGGACGACCGGAAAGCCGAAGATCGTCGGCTACACCGACGGGGATCTGGAGCGCTGGGCGGCGGTCGTGGCACGATCGCTCGCTGCCGCCGGGGTCGAACCGGGTGATACGGTACAGAACGCCTACGGCTACGGCCTCTTCACCGGCGGTCTCGGCCTCCACGACGGTATCGAGCGCCTCGGCGCGACGGTCGTCCCGATGGGCGGCGGGGATACGGCCCGTCAGCTCACGATGGCTCAGGACCTCGGGAGCGACGCGCTCGCGTGCACGCCCTCGTACTGTCTCTATCTCGCCGACTGCGCCGCGGAGCGCGGTCTCGACCCGCGCGATCTGCCCTTCGAGACCGTGGTCATCGGCGCGGAACCGTTCACCGATCCGATGCGTGAGGAGATCGAGGCGGCTCTCGACGTCACCGCGATCGACATCTACGGGCTCTCGGAGATCGTCGGTCCGGGCGTGGCGATCGAGTGTGCCGAGGCACAGAACGGTCTGCACGTCTGGGAGGACCAGTTCTATCCGGAGATCGTCGATCCCGACACCGGCGAGACCCTCCCGCCGGGCGAGACGGGCGAACTGGTGTTGACGACGCTCACGAAGGAGGCGCAGCCGATACTCCGCTATCGCACGGGCGACATCACGCGGCTCTACGAGGACGAGTGCGATTGTGGCCGCGTCGAACGGCGGATGGGCAACGTCACCGGTCGGACCGACGACCTGCTCATCGTTCGCGGCGTCAACGTCTACGCGAGCCAGATCGAGGCAGTCATGGTCGGCATCGACGAGGTGGCACCCCACTACCGAATCGATCTCCGTCGTGAGGACAGCCTCGACACGATGGCGATCACCGTCGAACCACACGAGCGCTCCACGACCACCCCGGTGGAGCTCCGTGCGACGATCGAGGAGCGACTCGGCGAGGAGCTCGACGTCTCGCCCGACGACATCGACGTGGTCGAACCCGGGACGATCGAGCGCACCGAGGTCGGCAAGGTGAAGCGGGTGTTCGATCACCGGTAGTCCGCCGGTCAGCGGCAGTTCGCCGTCTATCAATATAAAAATTAGCTGAAATCTTCGCACTTTCCAATTTCACGGATTGGCTATCTGTTGAAATTGGCGTGCGAGATAGAGGGCGCGTATTTTGCACATCGGCTCGCCAGCGGTATGCTCATCAGGTGACTCATCGCCCAATCGTCAACATATTTTTAATTCCCCCCCCCCTGACGGTCGCACGTTTGTCAGATCAGCCGACAATAGCACCAATTGAGAAAAGTATCCAGCCAACTCCGACCCCGACGACCGCTCCCCACCACGGAAATCCCTCAACGAAATACTCCGCGAAAGCCGTGCCGCCACCTCTTCCAGAAAGAAAAAACATCATCGTCAATATACCAACAAACATCAGGGATTTGCCAATAGCTCCGGTTATATCGGGACGCATATTAGTCAGTTAGAGTCCGTGCTCACAGTATTTTTACGGTACTTCGGCCAAATCACTAGAACCACAACGAGAATAAGACCCATCAGAACACCTTGCAATCTACTTGAAATGTCGCGTAGGAGTATCGGTGACAGAACGAACAAAAAAAGCACCTCAAAGACGACAGTGAGAGCAAGCGTTTCGAGAAACCGACGAACTGCGCCTTTTTCATATAGCATTAAAACCAGGTCGATTCTTAGCCGATAAATAGCTGTTGGCAAAAAACTCCGACGATACTCATCATTAGATTCGGATGACCTCACATATCTCACAACCATTCGCCAAAACATCTCTTCGGTGGTGATCGCAAGATTCTCACGGCTCACAGGGGCTGGAGGGCTGGCAGGATAATACTCACGAGCATCAACAAGAGGGTAAAAGATAGCCACAGAGGTTAATGTGAGATACACCCTCTGTATCTTGCACGCCGTTTCTGGCAGTTTACGAGGGAGATTGCTATGAGAGGTATGAGGACTTCTGCTAAACACTATAGTTCAGGCGAACAGCTGCGAGAACAGCGCGTGCTGGCCGCGATGGAGGCGCTCGATGAAGGCCGATTTACTGATCCCGATATCGTCGGCGACCTCCGCGGCGGTCGCACCCCGCGGAACGGTGAAGTAGCCACGCTCGACGGCCGCCCTGAGCGCCTCCTCCTGTCTGGGAGTCACGTTCCAGCGCGTCGCGATCGCCCCCTCGTCGTCGGCCTGGAGCGGGTAGGCACGTTCGAGCGCGACGCCGACGGTCTCACCGGCGGTGTTCAGCACGCCCCTGAGGACGTCGTGTCCGACGACTGCACCGGTGACGGTCGCACTGCCCTCGCGATAGCGCAGCGATTCGACGATGAGGCCCGCGCTCACGAGGTCGTGGACCACACAGGGCTGTTTCGAGAGACAGCGACCGTTCTGTCGCCCGTCGACCCTGGCGAGGTGGAGATAGCGGATGCGCTCGTCGCCGTCGAGCGCCGTCGCGAATTCGGGCGATTCGGGGGCGGTGAAGCTCAGCAGGGCGTTGCCGTCGGCGCGCAGCTGTGGCGGCTGGGCGTCGATCTCGATGCCCGCCGCCCGCGTGGCGTCGGCCAGCGGGCAGTCGTCGTCACGCACGCGGAACTCGACGACGAGACACTCGTCGATCACGACCGTCGTCACCGCCGCACACGTATAAACCCCGCCTATAGACGTGTGAAGGTCTATGATGATAGAACGACGATGTGGATGTGTACCAATGGACCTCGACACAGTGAAAGAGCGCGCCGGGCCGCGCCAGTTCAGCCCGGACGACGACATGCCGCGGAAGTACCGCGAGGCGGCGACGCGGATGATCCAGTTCCACGCGAACTCGGAGATCATGGGTGCGTATCTCGAACGGCCGTTCATCCGTGAGGCCCCGAGCCTCGACCGCAAACTGGCCTACTCGGCGAAGACCCAGGACGAGCTCGGCCACGGCCAACTGTTGTATCGAGCGGCCGAGTCGCTGGGAATCAAGACGCGCGAGCAGATGCTCGACGAACTCGCCAACGGGGAGGGGAAGTTCCTCAACTGTTTCCACTACCCGATGGAGTCGTGGGTCGAGACGCCGATGATCGCCTTCTTCGTCGACGGCGCGGCGATGCGCCGGCAGGCCACCCTCAAGCGAACGAGCTGGGAGCCGTACGCCCACGCGATGGACAAGGTCGTCTTCGAGGAGGGGTTCCACATCAAACACGGCGAGTCCATCCTGAAGGAGCTCGCCACAGGCTCGAAACGCGAACAGGAGATGGTGCAGGACGCCTTCGAGACCTGGTGGCCGCGCATCATCCAATTCTTCGGGCCGACCGACGACGACTCGACCCATCACGACTTCTCCGCCGAGGTCGGGCTGAAGCAGATGACCAACGACGAGCTCCGGCAGTCGTTCCTCAACCAGTATCTCCCGAAAGCCGAAAAATACGGGCTCGAGATCCCGGATACGCCGACCATCGAGCAGGACGAGAATGGGAATTATCGGGTCGCCGAGGACGAACTCGACTGGGAGGAGTTCTTCCAGATCGCCAAAAACGAGTACGATCCCGGTCGGGGCCAGATCAACTCGCGCAAGCGCGCCCACGACGCGGTCGAGTGGGTTCGCGAGACGCTCGACGAGTACGAAACCACCACGAGCGGCCACGCGCCGCAGGCGGCCGACTGAGATGAGTACTAACAGATGATTTGGGAAGTGTTCCGACAGGAGGGAGCCGGCAAGTACCACACCCACTGCGGGAACGTCCACGCGCCGGATCGCGAGATGGCGCTCATGTTCGCACAGATTCAGCACGGCCGGCGCAAGCCCACCCACAGCATCTGGGTCACGCCACAGCAGGAGATCGGTGAGGTGAACGAGGACGGCGCGACCTTCGGCGGCACCACGGACAAGGGCTACCGCTGGGCGACCCAGTACAACATCACGGCCGCCGCCGAGGAGGTCGCAGACTCCGAAAGCGAGCAGGCCGACGCCGAGAAGGAACGGGGGCGGCGCTGATGGCCACCACCGAGAGCCTCTCCGGGCCGAACGATCTCGACGAGCGCGAGCGCGCGGCCGTCGAAAGCCTGCTCTACCGGCTGGCCGACGACGAGTTCGTCCTCGCTGACCGCTACACCGACTGGCAGGTGCGCGCGCCCACGGTCGAATCCGACATCGCGATCGCCAACATCGCCCAGGACGAACTCGGCCACGCGCGGCTCTGGTACGACCTGCTGGAGGACTTCGGCCACTCCGAGCCGGACCTGATCTGGGAGCGCGACCCCGATAGCTTCCGGCACAGCACGCTCTGTGAACTGCCCTTCGCCGAGGGCGATTGGGCCGACGCCATCGTGCGGAGCTATCTCTACGACGAAGCGGAGATCCTTCGATTGCGGGCGCTCGAAGACTCCTCGTACCCGCGCATCCGTGACCGCGTCGGCAAGGTGATGGGCGAGGAGGACTATCACCGCGAGCACGCCGAGAACTGGCTCCGCCGGCTCGTGGGCGGCGACGAGGGACGCGAGCGCGTCCAAGACGCCGCCGACGAACTGTTTCCCTACGCGCTGACGCTGTTCGAGGAAACCGAGGACGACGAAGCGATCGACGACCTGGGGATCCGCACCCGCTCGCTTGCCGATATGCGCGACGAGTGGGTCGAGACCGTCACCGGGACGCTGACCGAGGTCGGGATCGACGCTCGCGCACCCGCGACCGATGAAGACGGACGGGTGGTGAGCGACGAACTACCCGATCACGTCGGGCGGGATGGCGACCACACCGATCACTGGACGACTCACTACGACGAGATCACGAACACCTACCGCGAGCTCGGTCGCGATCACGCGGCGCGGCTGATGGAGGATCCCGACGATGAGTAGCGAGTCAGGTATCGATCCCGAGTTCGACCCGGACGCCAAATACTGTGCGTACACCGACTACGAATCGGGCGAGACCGTCGAAGCGCTGCCCGCGACCGGTAAGGGAAGTACCGGGATCGAGCGCGCGGTCTGGGACGCGCTCTACGAGATCGACGATCCCGAGATGCCGATCAGCATCGTCGATCTGGGGCTGATCTACGGGGTCACGGTCGACGAAGGCCACGCACGGGTCGACATGACGCTTACCTACACCGGGTGTCCGGCGCGCGACATGCTTCAGGAGACCGTTCGCAAGCGAATCGCGGCGGTCGAGGGCGTCGACGATGCCGAACTGCGGCTCGTCTGGTCGCCCGAGTGGACCGTCGAGATGGTCACCGAACAGGGCAAAAACGACCTCCGGGAGTTCGGGTTGAGCATCTGATGAATAGAACTACGGACCCGAGCGTCGAGACCACAGGGAAAGACGAGCGGGCTGAGTGCCCGTACTGCGAATCGACGAACACCGAGCGCGAGCATCCGAAAGGGCCATCGCTCTGTCGGTCGATGCACTACTGTCACGACTGCAACCAACCGTTCGAGAAGTTCGAATAATCACTCATTACAATGTCTTCAGAAACACAGCAGATCGACGATAGCCGCGACGAGATCAAGGACCGCCACCGCGAGGCGCGCGACGAACTGCTCGCCGACTCGTACGACCACTACATCGGCGGCGAGTGGGTCGAAAGCGCTTCGGGCGAAACCTTCGAGACGCGCGACCCCACGACGGGCGAGCTGCTCGCGGAGGCACAGGCCGGCAACAGCGAGGATGTCGACCGCGCGGTCGAGGCAGCGTGGGAGGCCTACGAGACCGAGTGGGCCGACACCGACGGGACGAAACGCCAGCGCCTGCTCACCGAGATCGCCGATCGCATCGAGGAGAATCGAAGCGAAATCGCGCGGATCGAGACGCTCGACAACGGCAAACCGATCCGCGAGGCGCGCGCCGACGTCGCGCTCGTCGCCGACCAGTTCCGCTACTTCGCGGGCGCGGCCCGCACGCACGGCGGCGAGACCGTTCCCTCGGGAAGTGGCAAATCGATCCAGACGCTCCGCGAACCCTACGGTGTGATCGGCGCGGTCGTGCCCTGGAATTTCCCGCTGCTGATTGCTTCATGGAAGCTCGCGCCGGCGCTGGCCGCCGGCAACTGCGTCGTGCTCAAACCCGCCGAACAGACCCCGCTGTCGATCCTCAGAGTCATGGAGGAGATCGACGACGTGCTTCCCGATGGCGTCGTCAACGTCGTGACGGGCTACGGCGAGGAGGCGGGCGCGCCGCTGACGGGTCACTCCGACGTGCGAAAGGTCTCCTTCACGGGATCGACCGCGGTCGGCAAGGAGGTCATGAAGGCCGCCGCGGAGAACGTCGCGGATGTGACCCTCGAACTCGGTGGAAAGAGCCCCGTGGTGGTGTTCCCGGATGCCGACGTCCAGCAGGCGGTGCGGGTGATGATGATCGCCATGTTCTACAACACCGGCGAGTGTTGCACCGCTGGAACGAGACTATTCGTCCACGAGGAGATCTACGAGGAGTTCATGGATGCCTTCGTCGAGAGCGCCGAGGGGCTCCGGATGGGCGATCCGCTCTCGAAGGATACTCGATTGGGCCCCAAAGTCTCCGAGGAGCAGGTCGAGCGCACGCTCTCGTACATCGAGCAGGCCAGGGAGGACGGCGCACGGATCGTGACTGGTGGGAAGCAGCCCGAAGACGACGCTCTCGCGGACGGCTGTTTCGTCGTCCCCACGGTGATCGACGAGATCGACCACGATTCCGAACCCGTGCAGGAGGAGATCTTCGGCCCCGTGGAAGAGGTCTTCGCGTGGTCGGACTACGATGAAATGATCGAGCAGGCCAACGACGTCGATTACGGGCTCGCGGCGGGGCTCATCACGAACGACCTGTCGAAGGCGAATCGCGCCGCACGGGACATCGAGGCGGGCAACATCTGGGTCAACCAGTACAACGACTTCCCCGCGGGCCAGCCGTTCGGCGGGTTCAAACAGTCGGGTATCGGCCGCGAGCAGGCCGAAGAGACCCTCGATCACTACTCGCAGACCAAGACGATCAACATGAATCTGTAGCGCCGAGCGCTCCCGACCGACTGCTGTCGTCCAGGACTACTCGGCGCGGAAGACCGGTGCGATCTCCCCTGATTCGTCGATAGCGCCGTCGAAGACCACGCGATCGCCGATCTCGACGTCACCCTCAATCCGGGCGGTCACGCGCGCGCCGTCGAGTTGCACAGTCCCAACCTGATACGGGCCCTCGAAGCCCGTCGGCGGCACCTGGACCGTCGTTTCCGAATAAACCTCGCCCTCTTCGGGGAGTTCGGTCGTTTCCAGATCGCGGCCGCCACAATCGTTACAGACGGCGAACGGCGTACCGTAGGTCGCCCCACAGTCACCACAGCGCACGCCGAGCAGGTCGCCGTCTTCGAGTGCTGCTGTCCAGCCGTCGTGCGTGAGGCTCATCCGCGCACCTCCATAACCGACACGACAGTTGTCGCGGCGTCGCCACCAAGATTGTGCGCCACGGCCTTCTCCGCGCCGTCGATCTGGCGTTCGCCAGTGTCACCCCGGAGCTGTTCGGTGAGTTCGACGATCTGCGCAGTCCCGGTAGCGCCGATCGGGTGGCCCTTCGCCTTCAGCCCGCCCGAGGGGTTGATCGGTCGGTCGCCGTTCATTCCTGTGCGCCCCTCCGCGGCTGCGGAACCACCCTCGCCGTCCTCGAAGAAGCCGATCGCTTCGCTCGCCATCACCTCGGCCCCGGTGAAGCAGTCGTGAACCTCGGCGAAGGCCATTTCATCAGCACTCGTCCCCGCCTGCTCGTAGGCCTGCGCGGCGGCGTCGCGGGCGGCCTGCGTCGCGTGTGGGACGGGTTTCGCGCTCAACGGGACGACGTCCGTCGCGTGGCCGACGCCGCTCACGTCCACAGGGTCATCGAACGAGTCGGCGCGGTCGTCGCTCGTGACGATCACGGCGCTCGCACCGTCCGAAAACGGACAGCAGTCCATCAGGTGGAACGGATCGGCGACGATGGGCGAGTCGAGCACCTCTTCGACGGTCGTTTCTTTGCCGAAGTGGGCGTTCGGATTACGAGTCCCGTTTTTGTGGTTCTTCACGGCGACGTGGGCGAGCTGCTCCTCGGTCGTACCGTGTTCGTGCATGTGGCGTTTGGTGAGCAGCGCGAACACGCCCGGGAAAGTGAGTCCTGTCGGCTGCTCGTAGTGGCGATCCGAAGCGGAGGCGAAGATGCGCGTCATCTCGCCAGTGCCCAACCCTGTCTCGGGCGTGCAGCGCTCGACGCCACCCACCAATACTGTGTCGTGGATCCCCGCCTCGACGGCCTCGACGGCGTTCTTGAACGCGTTCGCGGAAGTCGCACACGCGTCCTCGTAGCGCTGGCAGGGCACGCCCGCGAGACCGACCTGGGAGGCGACCCCCGGGGCGAGATGGGTGTCGTTTTCGGTCTGGCCGCCCATCGCGTTGCCGAAGTAGAGCGCGTCGATCTCGTCCGGATCGACCCTGGCGTCGTCGTACGCGCCGAGCGCCGCCTCGGCGAACAGCTCCGACAGCGTGCTTTCGTGGACGCCGAACGTCGTCATGTCGGCACCCACGACGCTTGCTCGTGTCATCAACAATGGTTGGAGATGGTTGCACAAAGGCCTACCGAGGTGGAGTGCAGCGCAGTCGCGCTGCGTTTCGCTTTCCGTTCGACGAATCGACGACGATCGAGAACGAACTACGACAGCTGACTCTTGATGACTTTCCCGGTGGGATTGCGCGGGAGGCTCTCGCGGAACTCCACCTCGCGCGGGAGTTTGAACGCCGCGAGACGGTCCCCGACGACCGATCGAACCTCATCGGTGGTCATCGAGATCCCCTCGCGGAGAACCACCACGGCTTTGACGCGCTCGCCCCACGTCTCGTCGGGAACGCCGACAACACCCGCCGCGGCGATGTCTTCGTGGTCTTCGAGGGCGGCCTCGATTTCGGTGGGATAGACGTTCTCGCCGCCGGAAACTATCATGTCGTCGTGTCTATCGACGAAATAGACGAACCCCTCCTCGTCGCGGCGCACGAGGTCCGATGAGACGAAATACCCCTCGTCGTCGAACACGTCGTCGGTCTTTTCGGGCATCCCGAGATACTCGCGGAACGCGGTCGCACCTTTGTAGGCCGCACGACCGACCGCCCCCTGTTCGACCTCCGCACCGTCGTCGTCGACGATTTTGAGTGTGACGTTGATGATGGGCTTGCCGATGCTGTCGGGTTTTTCGAGCGCGTCCCCGGGATGGAGAATGGTCGTCACCGGCGACAGCTCCGTCTGGCCGAACACTTCGTAGAGATCTGCATCGAAAGCGTTCATCACGGTCCGTTTGAGCTCCTCGCTTGAGGGGGCCGCACCGGTCATGTACGACTCGAACGACGAGAGATCGTACTCCTCGAAACCAGCAACGGCGAGCATCGCGCGGCTCATCGTCGGAACGAAAAACGAACCGGTGATGTTCGCTTCGTCGATGATTTCGAGGGTGCGAACGGGGTCGAACTCCTCGACGAGATGGGTCGTGGAGCCGGCATAGAAGGTGTTGTTGAACACCCCGAGCGCCGCGATGTGGAACAGCGGTGTGACGATGAGGAATCTGTCTGCGTTTTCCTCGAATCCAGCGCTGTACACCGTATTCACCGAGTTCTGGAGCAGATTGTCGTGGGTGAGAACACAGCCTTTCGGTTGCCCCGTCGTTCCGCTGGTGTACAGCAACGCTGCATCGTCCAAGCGGTTCGGCACCACGTCGATGCGCTCGTCTGCTGCGGCGTCGCGGGTGGTCCGGAAGTCGTCCGCGAACGATGGCGTGTCCGCGCCGACGTAGAGATACTCTTCGACCGGTGTCTCGCTCTCTCGAACGGCGTGGATGGTCGATGTGGCGTCGCTATCGAACACGCAGAGACACGCCCCGCTGTCGCGGAGAACGTAGCCGACTTCTTCGTCCTTGAACCGATGGTTGACCGGGACCGGCAGCGCGCCGAGTTTCATCGCGCCGTAGTACGTCTCCAGCGTTTCGACGTTGTTCTGCATGTACACTGCAATCCGGTCGCCCGCCTCGACGCCGCGCTCGCGGAGCAGATGTGCTACTCGGTCGACGCGCTCGTTGAACTCGGCGAAGGTGAGCGACTCGGAACCCGTCTCGGTCTCCATCACGAGACAGTCCTCGTCGGCGTGTCGTTTGGCGTTCGCCTCCGCCACGTGGCCGAACGTGAGTCCGCGCATAATAGTCATACGATAGCAGTTCACATATAACTGTGTCCTGTAACTACTGGCCCGCCATTTGGCCAGAGATCACTCGGTCAGTGGGCCGCGTAGCCCCCGTCGACGACGTGGATCTCGCCGGTGGCGTACGAGGCCGCCGGGCCTGCGAGATAGATCGCCGCGCCGGCGATCTCCTCGGGATCGGCGAACCGATCCTGTGGGATCTCGGCGAGGAGCTCCTCGTGGATCGATTCGTTTCCCCTGACGCCCGCGGTGAATTCGGTCTTCACGTAGCCCGGGGCGATCGCGTTGACGCGGATGGCGGGTGCCCACTCGACGGCGAGGGTTCGCGTCATGCCGACCAGCGCGTGCTTCGAGGCCGTGTAGGGGACCTGGTGAGGGAGCCCGACGACCCCGCCGACGCTGGCGACGTTCACGACGCTTCCCTCGCCATCGCGCTCGTCGATGCGGCGGGCGAACTCGCGCGCACAGCGGAAGGCCCCGGTCGCGTTCACGTTCATGATCTCCTCCCAGGTCTCGATCGCGAGCTCCCGAGCATCGCCGAAATACGGGTTCGTGCCGGCGTTATTCACGAGTACGTCGACCGGACCGAACACGCCCTCAGCACGGTCGAACGCCGCCTCGACGTGGGCTATCTCGGTCACGTCCGCCGTGCAGGTGACGGCCTCGTCTCCGTTCGTCTCGATGCGCTCAACGGTCGCTTCGAGATCGTCTTCGGAGCGCGCGAGCGCGACCACCCTCGCTCCGGCATCGGCCATCGCGACGGCGATCTCCTCGCCGATGCCGCGGCTGGCACCCGTCACGAGCGCGACTTTCCCGTCGAGCGAGAACCGTTCGAGTTCCATGACCCTTCTCCGCCAGCGGGAACCATAAGCGTCGAGCCGACGTTCGAGAACTGTCACGAACAATCAGTCATAGCCAGTGTTATGGGAACGCCCCACAGAGCCAGCGTATGGCACTGGCGACTCCGGACCTGAGCGGTCACACGGCGTTCATCACCGGTACGACGCGGGGCATCGGCAAGCGGATCGCGCTCGCGCTCGCCGAGGCCGGCTGTAACGTCGTCTCGACGGGCAAGACCGTCGACGACAGCGATAGCGATCTCGACGGGACGATCCACGAGACCGCCGCCGAGTGCGAGGAGCGCGGCGTCGACGCACACGCCATCCAGCTGAACCTGCGCGACGAGCAGCAGGTCGAGGCGGCCGCCGCCGAGGCGATCGACGTCTTCGGCGAAGTCGATATCGTGATCAACAACGCGAGCGCCATCCAGATGGCACCCGTCGAGGAACTCCCAGCCAACCGGTTCGACCTGTTGACCGACGTGAACATCCGGGGGACCTATCTCACCTGTCGGGCGTTCGCTCCCCATCTCCAGGAGATCGGTGGCGGGCAGATCCTGACGAACGCGCCCCCGGTGAAGATGGATCGTGCACCCGGCGAGGCGGCCTACGCGTGGTCGAAGATGGGGATGACGTTCGTGACGCTCTCGCTCGCGAGCGAACTCCGCGGAACGGGGATCTCGGCCAACAGTTTCTGGCCCGTAACGGCCATCGACACGCGCGCGACGCGCTACTTCGGCATGGGAACGGAGGACGACTGGCGCTCGCCGGCCATCGTCGCCGATACCGTGCTCGAACTGCTCGACCGCGACGAGGAGTTCACCGGCAACGCCGTCTACGACGAGGACGTGCTCCGCGAGGCCGGCGTCACCGACTTCGAGCGCTACAACTGTACCGAGGGCGATCCGACCCCGCTCTCGGCACAACTGTTCGATCCCGACTACGAACGGCTGTAGCTGTCCGTTCCGCCCGTAGTGGGGAAGGAGAGAGGGGGAAGGGAGAGGAGAGGGAGAATCGTCGAGCCGGAACGAGCGATACAGCCTTCAGTCGTCACCGTTTCGTCTGTCCATGAATCGAGCACGGCTCGGAGCGATCGGTGCAGTGACGGTCGGGAGCGCACTCGCGGTCTGGAGCGCCTTTGGAGTGCTGCGCTCGCGATCGGCCGAACGGGTCGACTACACCGTCGAACGGACGATCGACGACCGGACCGAGATCAGGCGCTATCCGGAGCTCGTCCGCGTCGAAACAACAGGCGACTCGACACGCGAGGCGTTCGGTCGGCTGTTCGACTACATCCAGGGAGCGAACGAGTCGCGATCGGACGTCTCGATGACCGCTCCCGTACGGACCGACGAGGGCACTGGCGAGAACGCTGGCGATGACAAGGGGGCGGGGGAGGAAATCGAGATGACCGCACCCGTGCGGACGGCGAACGGTGCCGATTCGGAATCGGTGTCGATGACGGCTCCCGTCCGTACCGATACGGGCGATGACGGCGTCGAAATGGGGTTCTATCTGCCGTCGAAATACACGCCGAACACCGCGCCGCGGCCGACGAACTCGCAGGTGTCGCTCGCGGTCGAAGCGCCACGCTCGGTGGCGACGCGGCGCTTCTCCTGGTGGCGGCCCGACTGGCGGACGCGCCGACAGGCGTCGAAACTCTTGGATTCGCTTGCCGACAGCGACGTCGAACCCGTCGGCGAACCGTTCAGTCTCGGATACAACGACCCATCCACTCCGCCCTTCCTCCGAACCAACGAGGTCGCCGTCGACGTCGAGTGGGCGGACGCGGTGCCGACGGCGGAGGCGTCCGGTGGCGAGGACGCACCGGATCTCGGTGGCGATTAGCGACTAGCGATCACTGGAGATAGCTCGGGTCCTCGGCGTCACAGGCCTCCTCGTGCTGTGCGGCCTCCTGGTCATCGTCGAACATGAGCCCGCAGTGTTCGCACTCGTGCCACGTGGTCCCGTCACGCTCGGTTTCGACCACCATACCGGATGTGGACCATCGACGACCAAAGGTGTTGTCCCCAGTGGGAACGCTGAAGGCTGTCGGTCCGCCAGTCGGAGTATGGCCGGTGGGGACGCCGACGGCGTCGAACTTACTGTCGAAGGTGCACAGAAGCGGGATGCGGGTCGGGGCGTCGCACGCCTGCCGGAGGCGGCCCGACACACGCTTGGCGTGCTGAGCGGCGACACGGTCGTCATCGACGGCGAACGCGCCACGGTGGCAAAGGTCTGGCCCGCGAGCGGCGACCTCGCCGGCGATCGAGTCCGTATCGACGCCGATACACGGACGAACGCGGGCGTGACCGTCGGCGACTCCGTTACCGTGTCGCCCGTCACGGTCGCCGAGGCGACGCGCGTGACCGTCGACGTCCCCGAAACCCTCGATGCGGACGACGATCTCACCGCACTCGTCACACGCGCGCTGCTCGATCGCCCGATCAAGGCCGGCGAGCAGCTGCGCATCGAACGACTCGGGCCAGCGCCGCTCACGATCGAGTCGACTACGCCCGAGGGCACCGTCCGCGTCACGCAGGAGACGACGATCGCGCTTCGCGGTGGGGCCGATCTCGAAACGGACACGACGACCACGACGAACGCGACGCCGACGACGGGAACGACCGACGCGAGCGAGGGAGCGGCTCGGGTCACCTACGAGGACATCGGCGGGCTGGACGAGGAGCTCGATCAGGTGCGGGAGATGATCGAACTCCCGCTCTCGGAGCCTGAACTGTTCCAGGAGCTCGGTATCGAGCCGCCCTCCGGCGTGTTGCTTTACGGGCCACCAGGGACGGGCAAGACGTTGATCGCGCGGGCGGTCGCCGGCGAGGTCGACGCCTTCTTCACGACGATCTCGGGCCCGGAGATCGTCTCGAAATACAAGGGTGAATCCGAGGAGAAGCTCCGCGAGGCGTTCGATCGGGCCGAGGAGAACGCTCCCTCCGTCGTGTTCATCGACGAGATCGACTCGATCGCGAGCGCGCGCGGCGACGACGCCGACATGGAGACGCGCGTCGTTGCCCAACTCCTCACCCTCATGGACGGCCTGGAGAACAGGGGACAGGTCGTCGTCATCGGCGCGACGAACCGGGTGGACGCGATCGATCCCGCACTCCGCCGGGGCGGACGGTTCGACCGCGAGATCGAGATCGGCGCGCCCGGCGAGGCGGGCCGGCGGGAGGTCCTTGACGTGCACACCCGCTCGATGCCGCTGGCCGAGGACGTCGATCTCGATCGGCTGGCCGCCCGCACACACGGGTTCGTCGGCGCGGATCTCGAATCGCTCGCCGTCGAGGCGGCGATGGCGGCACTCAGACATCGCACCGAGCGCGATTCGCTCGCCGTCACCCGCGCGGACTTCGAGACGGCGATGGCGGCCGTCGATCCCTCGGCGATGCGCGAGTACGTCGCCGAGAACCCGAACGCGGGCTTCGACGACGTCGGCGGATTGGACGGCGCGAAAGCCACGCTTACCGAGGCCGTCGAGTGGCCGCTATCCTACAGCGCGCTGTTCGAGGCGACCGCGACCGACCCGCCGGCGGGCGTGCTCCTCCACGGGCCGCCCGGAACGGGGAAGACGCTGCTCGCCCGCGCGCTCGCCGGCGAGAGCGACGTGAACTTCATCTCCGTGGCGGGGCCCGAACTGCTCGATCGGTATGTCGGCGAGAGCGAGAAGGCCATCCGGGAGGTGTTCGCCCGTGCCCGGCAGGCCGCCCCGGCGATCGTCTTCTTCGACGAGATCGACGCCGTCGCGGGCGGGCGCGGCGAAACCCACGAGGTGACCGAGCGAGTCGTCTCACAACTCCTGACCGAGATCGACGGGCTGGCCGAGAACCCGAACCTGATGGTGCTCGCTGCGACCAACCGGATGGACGCCATCGATCCCGCACTGCTTCGGCCGGGCCGCATCGAAACGCACATCGAGGTGCCGGCTCCTGACGAGGCCGCCCGCAGGGCGATTTTCGCCGTCCACACCGACGACAAACCCGTCGCCGAGGACGTCGATCTCGATCGGCTGGCCGCCGACGCGGAGGGGTATTCCGGGGCCGACATCGAAGCGCTCTGCCGGGCAGCCTCGATGGCCGCCATTCGCGAGGTCGCCGGAGAGTACAGCCCCGACGAGGCCACTGCACACGCCGACGAGGTGCGCATCACCGCCGAGCATTTCACGGACGCCCGTGAGTCGATCACACCGACGTTCGAGTGATCGATCGAGAAGCCGAGTAAGAGAAATCCGTGTTCAGGCCGCTTGCCGCGCCCGCAGCAGGTCCTGAACGACCCGCCGTCCGCGCCGCACCAGCAGGGCCGCCAGCCCGACGAGCAGTGCGAGACCTGCCGCGAGCGCCGGGTTGGCGAGCAGCCAGAGGAGAACGGGCACGAGCGCCATCGCCGCGTAGACGAGCGCCACGTCCTGGAGACTCACCTGTGCGTTCGATCGTCGGTTCCGCTCGATCCGGCCGTGTCGCGTCGTTCGTCCCCTCATACATGTAGTGAGAAGGGACACGCGACCAAAAGTATAATCTGGAATACATTTTTGTAACGCGCGTTACTGAAATCGGCTTCAGTAGTTGTGGCCGTTCAGATCGTGCTGCGGCGGGTCTCGACCAGCGAGAGATCGCCGTCGAGGGTCGCGTGGAGCCGTTCGTCGTCGAGGTCGATGGCGAGTTCGAGCTCCCAGGGATCGGTCGAGCGCACGGTGGTATGATCGTCGCTCACGCACCAGTCGAGCCGCCAGTACGGCGTCGCCCCGAGGTCGACGTCGTGATCGCGGTGGAAGGCGACGACCGGCGAGCGATCGAGCAGGCTCAGGCCGATCGCCGAGCAGAGGCTGTGATCGCACTGCTCGCAGACGTGATCGGCGCGGATACCCACTCCGAGACAGCACTCGCCCTCGTCGGATATCGTGGTGGTCATCCGTCCGCTGCACTCGGGACAGACCCCGTCCTTGGCAAGACAGTGGAGATGGCGCACCCGTTGGTCGAACGCTTCGAGGACCTCCTCGTTCGTGCGGTCGTTGAGCCCGCCCGGCGGGAAGGAGTACTCGCCGTGGGCGCGGCCGCAGTCGGGACAGTCGAGCGAGAGCATCTCCTCCTCGTAGCTCGCGACGAGCGGTTCGCCACACCGGGTGCAGCCGTCCGCGATCACGAACGGCTCGACCCGGGGATGTTCGGTGAACGAACCGGCGAGCACCGCGCGGACGACTTTCGCGCCGGCGGTGCGGAGCTCGTACCCCTCCTCGACCTTCCGCACGTACTGATCGGTGAGCTTCCCCAGATGGTAGTTGAACTGCGCGCTGTCGCGCATGCCGACCATCTCGTTGAGCGTCGAGAAGCGGACGGGCTCCTCCTCGGCCCGCCAGAGCGCTTCGAGGATGCTCAATCGGGTCTCGTTCCCGATGAGCGCGAACGCGTCGGCCGGCGCGACGCAGTCGACGCACTCCTGGATGTCAGGTGTACTCATGGCTGTCCTACCGCGACCGGCAGGATAAGTGTTTTTTCGATATACTGAGACGGCTCGGCTCCTTCGATCACCGGCGTTTCAGACCGTCACGAACGCCGCCGACCGTCCGCACGAACCGTCGGCGGATGCGCCGGCGCTGATAGATGCTCTCACCAACCGCCCAGCCGAGCGAGACGAGCAGACCCACGCCGAGAACCGTGAAGGCCCAGGTCGGCAGCCACGTCGGTTTGAGCCACGGTGCGACGTGATTCCAGCGCACGGCGAGCTCGGTGAGTTCGCCCGGGAGCGGTGTCGCGGACACTACGCCGCCCACGACGGCCGGTATCGAGGGCAGGACCGTCTCGCGGCTCCCGCCGTGGACGGTCACGGCCCCGGTGGCGTTCTGCTCGCGGATCGTCGGCCCGTTCGGCTCGTCACCGTGGGCCACCCGTTCGGCGTCGTAGGTCGCCCAGGGCGCGTGCATCTCCCAGACGATCTCGCCCGCCGACGTGACCTCGATCACCCGATGGTTCATCGAATCGACGACGAGCGTGTTGCCGTTCGGGAGGCGATCGGCGTCGCGCGGCCAGTTCAGTCCCCCCGAGAGCGTCCACGTGCGCTCCCAGCTCCCGTTGCCTGGCGGACCGCCCGTGCGCGCGTACTCGACGATCCGGTCGTTCTCGGAATCGGCCACCAGTATCGTGGGTGTGCCGTTCGCGCCGTCGAGATAGGACGGGTTGTGCTGCTCGAACATGGTCGAGTGGTCGTCGTCGCTGCCGAGGCGCAGGTCGATCTCCTTCGTCGAGCGATTCACGGCGATGACCTGGTCCATGTTGCGCACCGAGACGAGGAACTCGCCCTCCTGGAACTCGTCGACGTCGTTGACGTGCGTCCAGTCCTTCGTTTCGATCCCGTCGTCGGCGCTCGCCGGGTAGTGGTTCTTGAACTGCCACTCCCACGTCACGTTCTCGGTCGTCCGATTGTAGACGAACACGCTGTCGTTGCTCGTCGATCCGGTGTCGTAGTTGATACCCGCGACGAGCAACTCGTCGCCGTTGATCAGATCGACGTCGTGGATGTCCGGACTGTCGAACCGCTCGGTCCAGACTCGCTCGCGGCTCTCGGGGTCGAACTCGTAGACGACGGTCGTCCCCCGGACGGGGTTGACGACGAGCAGGTTGCCGTTCGGCAACGGATCGACGTCGTAGAACCAGTTCGTCCGGTCGTCGGGACCGTCGTGGGTCCAGTTCACCGATCCGTTCTCGTCGACCGAGACGAGCCGCGCGGGACGGTTCGGCAGCGACATCCCCTGGGCGTGCCAGCCCTGACTGGAGATGACCGTCTCGCTATCGGGCGTGGTGCTCGTGACGCCGCGTTTGAGCGTCGGTTCCTCGTACGAGAGTGCCAGCACGCCGCTGAGGAGCACCAACGAGAGCACGACGATCCCGAGCAGCCCTCGAACGAGCCAGCGACGGGACGGCATCCCGGCCATACGAAACGCTGTTCGGGGTCACATGATAGCCGTTACGAAAACTCGGAGTGGTACGTCGAGACCCCTCTTGCAAGCGGTAGCCGGCCGCGTTCGCTACGATAGCGTCTTCACAGCGACGTCATCGAGCGAAATATCGCGCGAGACCGGCACTCGTGGCCATTTCGACGATACCGAAGACGACGGCGGGTAGTGAGGCGCGCGCCGGCAGACCCGCCGCAACGACGAGCGCGGCTGCAACCGCAAAGTCCCGCATCCCGACCGAGAGAGCGACCGCGATTCGTTCGTCCCGGGGTCGGTGTACGGTCCCGAGCCAGCCGACTCCGTAACCGAGGAGATTGAGAACAACGACACCGGCACCGACGACGAACAGCACCGTCCTACTCGAACGGATCACGGCGGCGTTGGTCGCGGTCACGCCGCCGATGACGAGAATCACCATCAGTGCTGACACGGATGGATAGTAGTCGTCGTATCGTTTGACGCGCTCGGGCCGCCACGCACGAACGCCGACCGCGAGGAGCATCGGCCCGACGACGGCAATCAGCAACTGTTCGACGAGCGGGACCGTCGAGACACCGATGCCACCGACGAGTACCACGACGACGGCTGGGATGAACGCGATACTCCCGATGCCGATGGCCGCAAGCGCCGTCGCCGAAAGAGCGGTGTCACCACCCGCGAGTTCGGTCATGACTGGCGTCACGAGTTCGGGGGTGACTGCCCCGAGAACGACGAAACCGACGGTGAGTTCTGGTGACAGTTCGAGACCGCGAGCAATGGCGAACGCGAGAAATGGCATCGTCACGTGACCGAGAAGAGCGGTCCCAAGGGTCCGTCCCTCGACCTGCCGGAACTGCTCGACAGAGAGCGTCAGCGAGATGCTGCCGATCATCACCGCGAGGATACCAGTTAAAACCTCCGTCACGACCGCCACGCGTGGAACGGCGATTCCGAGACCAACTGCGAGGAGAACCCACAGGAGAAGGTAGTCCTCAATGATAGCCGTTAGCCTCATTTCGGAAGGATGTCAGCCCCAAAAGGACTGCGTGCGGGCGTACTGGCGCTCCTGTGAGAGGATATCCCGGTAGAAGTCGTCCTCGTTCTCGCGGAGCTTGGCGATGATCCGGGCGGCGTTGTGCGGGCCGACACCGCGGGCAGCGAGCGCGATGACGGCCTGCTTGCCGTGGCTCTGGACGAGCGTCGCGGCCTGATACGCCCGCTCGGTCTGCTTTTCCTGTTCGTCGTCCTTCTCGTCGGTCTTGATCGCCTCGACGACCTCCTCGGCCCACGGGTTGAGCGCCGCGATGCGCGTCGAGCCACAGAGCGGACATTCGGGCTGGTCGGGGATTCGCCGCACCTCCTGCGTACGCTCCCACTCCTGGCAGTGCAGACAGAACAGCCGCATCCGATCCTCCTGGATCCGCTCTCGCACCGTGTCGATGACGCTCGCGTCGGCGTTCTCGGGCGCGAGCAGCTCCTTGCCCGACGAGCGCCCGTCGATTCCCACGGAGGTATGCCCGCTGTGGGTCACGAGATCGATCTCCTCGGACTGGATGGCCGAGAGCACATCGCCGGCGTCGTCGATCGAGAGATCGTCGTGGAACACCTCGCGGACGGCCTCGTCGTAGACCGGCGTGTCCTGGAGCGCCGCGAGCAGCCGCCCACGGCCGAACCGACTGTCGCTCTGCCAGGATTTGAGCGCACCGAACGTCGCCGCGACCTGTGCGAGTTTGAACTTGAGCGCATCCGAATTTTTGAGGCTGAGTTCGATGAGCCCCGCGACGTGCTCCGGTGCTGTCTCGTTCAGGATCTCGACGACGTCGCTCCCGCGCACCCCGCGCGGCACATCGAGCTCGATGCGATATGGGTCGATCTCCATGCCCACGGAGGAGCCGGTTCGCTGGCCGAGCAGTGCCGACAGGATCCTCCCGAGAGTCTCGTTGGTCGTGTGGCCGAAACAGGCATTCACCACCACCGACCGTGGTTCGGATTCGACGACGATCCGATCCTCTGTGGGCATCGGACCGTCCGCCTCGATCTGCTTTTCGAGCGGGTTGAGCGCCTCGCTCGCGGTGTACTCGTCGGTTGGATAGCGCTCGGCGAGATCGTCGGCCACCGCCGTCCGCGACGCGCCGTCGGCGAACGACTCGCCGACCGTTCCCCGGATCTCGCCGACCTCGCCGGCGACCGCTTGCGGCACCGGGATCTCCTGGCCGGTCCACGAGGGGATCTCGCCGGCGGGATCCTCGATCGGGCTGACCTTCACCTCGCTCTTCTCGTCGTTGACCTCCGCGATGCGCCACATCTCGCCGCGCTGGATGAAGGTCTCACCCGGGCCGGCGAAGTTGACGACGAACCGTTCGTCGAGCGTGCCGATCGTCCGCCCGGAGGCGACGTCCGAGACCGTGTACGTCTCCTCGTCGGGGATCATCGAGAGGTTGGCGTAGAAATACTGCCACGACCCGCCCGACTTCTCCAGTCTGTCCTGCTCTTCGTCGAGCCAGAGGATCCGATTGCCCGATAGTTCGCGGACGATCTCGCGAAACTCCTCCTCGCCGAGATCGCGGAACGGGTAGGCACGCGTGACGATCTCGTAGGCTCGGCGCGCGCCGATCTCGCCGAAGTCCATGACGAACCCGACGATCTGGTTGGCGACCGTGTCCAGGCTGCCGTGGTGGATCTCGGCGGGTTCGACCAGGCCTTCGTGGGCGCGCCGGCAGATGGCGAGCGCTTCGAGCGTGTCGTCCGGGCGTGTCGTGAGCACGGTACCCGACGAGAGTCGGTCCGAGCGATGGCCCGCCCGCCCGACGCGCTGGAGGAGGCGCGCGACCTCGCGCGGGCTCTGGTACTGGATCACGTGATCGACACGGCCCACGTCGATGCCGAGTTCCATCGAGGAGGTACAGAGCAATCCATCGAGCTCGCCGGCTTTGAACGCGTCCTCGACCTCGATACGGGCCTCCTTCGAGAGCGAGCCGTGGTGGACGCCGATCGGGAGATCGAGCGCGTTACACCGCGAGCCGAGCGCTTCGGCCGTCTGGCGCGTGTTGACGAAGATGAGGGTGGATTCGTTGTCGGCGACGAGATCGCGGATCGCCCGGACGTGGCTCGCGAGGTCGGGATCGCTCGCGAGCTCCGCCGCCAGCGTTTCGTCCTCGTCGGTGACCCGTGGCTTGCGCACTCGGACATCGAGCCGGCTGCCGACGTCGACCTCGATGAGCGCGCACTCTCGCCCGCCGGTGAGGAACTTCCCGACCTCGCCGGGATCGCCGACCGTCGCCGACAGACCGATTCGTTGGAACTCCCCCGCGAGCTCGCGGAGGCGTTCGAGCCCGATCGTGAGCTGCGCGCCGCGTTTCGACGCCGCGAGCTCGTGGACTTCGTCGATCACGACGTGCGAGACGTCTCCAAGCGCTTTGCGGAGTTTCTTGCCGGTGAGCATCGCCTGGAGCGTCTCGGGCGTCGTCACGAGCACGTCCGGCGGGTCCTCGGCCTGCTGCTGGCGGTGGTACTGCGTCGTATCGCCGTGGCGCACGTCGATGTCGAGCTCCAACTGTTCGCCCCACCAGTCGAGTCGATCGCGCATGTCGCGGTTGAGCGCTCTCAGGGGAGTGATGTAGAGCGCCTGCATCCCGAACCGGTCCTCGCCCGCGAGCGCGTCGAACACGGGGAGCATCGCGGTCTCGGTCTTGCCAGTCCCTGTGGGCGCGATCACGAGCCCGTCCTGCCCGTCGGCCAGCGGCGGGATCGCCTTGCGCTGTGGCTCGGTCGGGGTCGTGAACCCGCGCTCGGAGAGCGCCGCCCTGACCTGCTCGCCGAGGTGTGTGAAGGCCGCCAGATCGGCGGCGGCCTCGCTATCTGCCATTGGATTTTCTATGGGTGCGAGCCGATTAAGAACTCCGGGTCAGAGCCGCCGATACGCGCCGAGACGCGTCCCGTCGAGCAGATACGCCTCGCCATCGGCGAGCCCATCGGGGAGAAACGGCGCGAGGAACTCCTGACCCTCGACGTTCACCCACGTCCCACCGGAGAGATCGTTGAACGACGGGAACACCACGAGTTCGCCGTCGATCGCCAACTCGGTGTCGTGGTGGTCCTCGAACGGCTCCGGCGCGAGCGACCCGCGGAGCCACGCGCGCTCGGCCCGGCTCCCGCCCACCTCGTCTTCGAGCCGGACGGTCGGGTGTTCGTGGCCGACACAGACCACATCCGCTTCGAGTACACGCCCGCTCGGCCAGGTGTGTCCGTGGGCGAATCCCACGCCGCCGACACGGATGCCGTCTGTCGGCGTCACGGCCACGCCGAACTCCTCGGCGAGCGATTCGATCTCGCCGTCGTGGTTGCCCTTGACGAGCGTGACCGGAACGCGCTCGGCGAGCGCGGACAGCAGCGTTTCGAGCTCCTCGCGCTCGTCGCCCCGTGAACCGCCGATCGAGTGTGCGAGATCGCCAAGGAACACGACCCGTTCAGCTGCCGTCGTCTCGACGAGCGAGAGCACGTGCTCGCGGCGTTCGTCGGCCTGGCTCGGCAGCGAGACGCCCTCCCACCGGAGCGCGGCTTCGAGCCCGGCGTGGTAGTCCGCGATGCAGAGCACGCGTTCGCCGCACTCGACGACGGCCGCCGGTTCGCTCGGAATCGGCTCGACGCGACCCTTCCCGCCCATCAGATCGGTTTGAGCCTGTCGTCGTCGGGTTCGTAGCACTCGCCGCTCATCAGCGCCTCCTGGATGCCGTCGTCGGCTGCCTCGGGCGTGAGACCGTACTCCGCGACGGCGTGCTCGACGACCGCCTCGCGATCGACACCGTCGCCCTCGTTCAGCGCCGCCATCGCCGCGACGACCGCCGCCTCGGGATCGGGGTCGTCCTCGGCACGCTCCGATTCGTCGCCATCGTCGACATCGACGTCGGCAGCCTCGTCGATTCCGTCGTCAGCAGCGTCTTCGACCGTTTCGTCTTCATCCTCGGGCTCCGACGAGGGCTCGGTATCGGAAGGCGGATCGGCCGGTTCGGAACCCGCTTCGTCAGCCTCCTCGGGTCCTGGCGTCTCGATGTCGGCTTCGCCTGGCTCGCCCACCTCGGCGGCGCTCTCGAAGTCGGTGCCGAACTCCTCCTCGATCCGTTCGCGCTCGTCGGGATCGATCTCGAACTCCTCCGGATCGTCGACGTCGACCTCGACCGACTCCCTACTGCCCGTCCCGGTGGCCTCCTCGTCATCTCCCTCTGGAGTGATCTCGTCGTCGGTTCCGTCGATCTCGCCGAACGACTCGTCGGGTCCGTCCTCGTGCTCGTTTCTGGATCGCTCCAGCTCCGCCGCTTCGGTGGGTTCACGTTCGACGAGTTCGTCCTCGGTAGTCGGCTCGGGCTCCGCTTCGGCTTCGCCCTCGGTTTCGCTCTCGGTAGCTGACCCGGGTTCCCGATCCAGTTCGGCTTCGATACCGGTCTCGGTCTCTGTATCGCCTGTCAAATCCGCTACGGCTGTGGTCTCGTCGTCCGCATTCGCACTCTCAGCTGTGATCGACTCGTCATCCGTTTCGACCGCTGGCTCCGCATCCGCTTCGTCGCTCGCGGTCGCCGCGTCGGGCTCGCTACCGTTCTCTGAAACGGTCCGTTCGGCACCTTCGGCCGCTGCGTCGCGCCCGGTCGATCGGCCTTCGGGTGCGACGGTGAGCGGACGGACTTCCTCTCGCTCGCCGGCGACCACTCGCGCCGCGTCGAGTGCGAGTTCCTGGATGGCGTCGAGATATTCCTGTGTCGTGTCGTAGTGAGAGAGCGCGCGCGGAACCCCGGCAGCCAGCCCCCGTTCGACACCCTCGTCTTCGAATGCGTCGCGGAGCGCATCGCCACGCTCGTCACGGTCGCGCGCCGCGCGCATCGTCCGGACGCGTTCGAGGGTTCGCTCCGCGGCATCGACGGCGAACCGATCGCGCGTGGCGGCGTCGACCTCGTTCAGACTCTCCGGTCGGATCGAGGTGAACACCCGATCGGAGTCCTCGGGCTGGAACGTGCGTGCCTTGCCCGCGACGGCGACGAACGCGGGAGTGTCGGCGCGTTCCAGGAAGGAGAGCGCCTCGGGCTGGTACTGGCCGGCGTAGACGACGAACGCACCCGTGGGATCGACGACCCGGGCGCGCAACTGCTCGTCGTTGACCGCCTCGATCTCGGTGAGAACTCCCACGGCGAACAGGCGGTTGAGCCGCGCGCCGGTCGGCGTCACGACGTAGTTCGGCGCGCGCTCCTCGTCGCTCTCGGCGTACGAGAGGGTCGCGTCGTCGAACTCGGCGGCGAAGACGCGGTAGGCGGTCTCGCGGTTCGGTCGGCTGCTCATTCGGCTACCTCCGCATCGCCCGCGTCGTCAGCCTCGGCGAGCAGCGTTCGTGCGTGCTCAGCGGGGTCGTCGTCACGGGGCGCGAACTCGGTCGCTTCCAGGTTCGCGCCGTAGTCGTCGATCGAGAGTGTGCCCCGTATGCGGAACTCGTGGCCGACGATCGACTCGCGGATCTCGTCGGCCACCACTTCCTGATCCATCGCGTCCCTGGCGGCTTCGCGCGCGTCCTCGACGTCGCCACCGTAGATCGCTGCGGTGAGATCGGTGTCGAGCACGGCCGTGAGCGATGCCGTGCCGTCGTCGACGATGGCCTTCACGCGCAGGTCGTCCTCGCCGTCGACGTCGCCGTGGGCGCGGCACTCACCCCGCTGGATGACGCGCCCACACTCCGGACAGCGCTGGATGAGCCCGGAGCCGTCCCGGACCGCGAGCAGGCTGCCGGTGACCGTTACGTCGAAGAGGCCGCCGGTGGCGATCGCCTCGTGGACGCTCATCCGTGGGGCGTTCTCGCCGCCCTCGATCGTCTCGTCGAGCGGCTCGATCGTCGAGAACTCGGCGACGTTCACCGAGGGAACTCCACGAAATTCGCGGACGTAGGCGTTCTCGATGCGGATCGAGGCGTCCTCGTCGATCCCGTCGTGGGGGTTCCAGTCGGTGAACGGGAGTCGTCCCGACTCGTCGGCGACGACGCCGCTCAGAATTTTGGTTTCGCCGTCGCGCCCGTCGATGACCTTCTCCTCGACCTCGGCGACGCGAACGGCGAGCGTGCGCCCGCGATCACCCGGCACGAGCTCAGCGAGCGTGCTTTTGCCACCGATCTCGTACGGGATGTCGAGGGGCTCGTCGGCGAACGCGACCGTCGTCTCGGAGCCGAGGTTGAGCTCGGGGTCGCCCTCCCACTCGCGGACGCCGGCCCCGTGCGCTTCGATCGTGTCGCCCGGCGCGAGCTCGAAGTCGTCCCACGCTGTGTAGGAGATTTTGCCCGATTCGTCGGCGAGCTCACCCTCGAAGATCACGAGCTCGTCGCCCTGATAGCGGATCGAACGCTTGCCGACCGTGAGCACTCGCCCGCGAACCGTCACCGAGCCGTCGCCCGTCGAGACGTCGTCGATGGGCTTGCTCGTCGGGGCTCCGTCACCCCCGTCGTCGCCGTACTTCCGCCGGAGGCTGCTCTTGGCCTCGTCGATCGGCACGCTGTACTCCACCAGGTTCTGCAGATCCGCTTTGACCTCCTCTTTGTCGACGCCGAGGGCGGAGGCGAGCTCCTCGGCATGATCGTCGAGTGTCATCACCTGTCTTCGGGACGGAACGAACTAAAGCGTTCGCGCCCGCAGTCAGTCGCTCTCGGTCGTGCTCGCCGCCGTCTCGGTATCGGCGACGCCGTCGATCTTGTAGGTGTAGATCCCGGTGAAGAGATCGCTCGTCAGCGCGAACCCGCGCTCTTCGTTGTACGTAGCGCTGTAGGCCATCGGCGGGTCGCCGAACACCTGGAGATCCTCTGCCGGATTCGGCACCGCGGGCGCGTCGGTGCGGTGACTGTCGATCGGGTGCGGGTCAGTCGGGTCGGTGATGTCGTAGAGCACCGTGCCCTCGTGCCAGTCGCCGCTCACCACTAGGGTGGCGTCCCCCCGGGGAACGATGTCGAACTGGTGGCCGGTCCAGTCGAAGCGCTCGGTCTGATCGTCCGTCCCGTCGTCGCCCGATTCCATGTGCTCGGCGTTCGGCGAGACGGTGAACCCGATGGGGATCGGGTTCTCGATCGAGCCGTCGCGCCAGCCGATGTCGAAGACGTGTTTGCCGCCCGGCGTCCCGTAGGAGCGCTCGTCGCCGACGACCACGAGGTCGCGGCGCGGGTCGGGCAGTGCGTAGTGGCAGTTCCCGAACGCCTCCTCGCCGACCTCGCTGTTGGCGTAGGAGGGATGCTTGTCGTAGTCGAAGTGGCCCGCCTGGTTCGGCTTCAACGGGTCGCTCGCGTCGAGCAGCACGTAGCCGTCGGCCATCTCACCCATGTACGCACAGTGGAGCAGTTCGCGTTTCGCGTCGTAGACGACGTCGTGTGCCAAGCCGGGCGGGCCGGCGGTGCCGTGCTGTTGTGGCGAGCGTGGATCGGAGACGTCCCAGACGTCGATGCCGCCGATGTCCGGATCGTCGCCGTAGTTGACCGCGTAGACGACCGATTCGTTCGAGCGAACGAACAGGTTGTGCGTCCCGCTGGCGTTGAGTTCGCCGATGACCTGTGGCGATTCCGGCGTTCCCTCGGCAAATCCGTAGTCGACGATCTGGACGCCGGAGTCGCCGGCCGGGTGGTTGCTCCGACAGTACAGCCCCTTCTTGGGTCCGAACTTGACGTCGAGACAGCGCACGCCGTCGTCGGCCGGGAAGTGATGAACGAGCTCGGGCGCGCTCGGGTCCTCCAGATCGACGAGATAGCTTCCGGTGCCCGAAAACCGGGTCCCGACGGCCGCGTAGCGCCCGTCGGGACGGACGGAGCCTTCGGCGAACCCGCCGACCGACGAGGAGAGCTGTGACTGGCCCGTCGCTCCGAGTCGCCAGGTCGACGGCGTCGGCGTCGTGGCTGCGTTCGTCCGTGTTCGCCCGGCGGTCGTGGTCGTTCGGGTTTCGTTCGAGCCGTTGACGGCGCTCTCGCTCGGTTCCATCTGGAGCGCACCGTATGCCGCACCGGAACCGATACCGACCACCCCGAGAGCCTTGAGCACCGCTCGACGAGTCGTCCCTGCCATGCTGTTCGGTAGAGTCGAACGCCACGCGCGCACTTATCTCCTCCCGTTCGTCCATCCGCGCCGCAGACGCCGATTTCGACGCTTCTGGCGGCTCACGATTCGATCCCGTCCACATCCCATGGCATCGAAAGCGGCTTTCGGGGTCGCCGGCTACCGTCCCCATGCACGTCGTGGCCAACGCGGCGATGAGCGCCGACGGCAAACTCTCCTCGCGCCGGCGCGAGCAGGTCGTCATCAGCGGGCCCGACGATTTCGCGCGCGTCGACGCGCTTCGGGCGTCCTGCGACGCAGTGCTCGTCGGCGGCGGGACGGTACACGCCGACGATCCCCATCTCACCGTCGAGGATCCCGACCTGCGCGCCGACCGCCGTGAGGCCGGCAAACCACCCCACCCCGCGCGCGTGGTCGTCGACACGCGTGCTCGTACACCGCCGGACGGCCGCGTGCTCGACGACGCCGCCGTGAGCTACGTGCTGGTCGGCGAATCGGCACCCGAAGATCGACGCACTGTGCTTCGAGACGCTGGTGCGGAACTCCTCGTCGCCGGCGACGAACGGGTCGATCTCGCGGCGGGGGTCGCCGCGCTCGAAGACGAGGGGATCGATCGACTGCTCGTCGAGGGTGGCGGCGAAATTCTGTTTTCGGCGTTCGAGGCGAGAATCGTCGACGAATTATCGATCTTCGTCGGCTCGCTCCTGATCGGCGGTCGCGATGCGCCGACGCTCGCCGACGGTACGGGGTTCGTCGACGAGTTTCCTGACCTCGACCTCGAAGACGTCGAGCGCGTCGACGACGGCGTGCTGTGTCGCTACGCCGTCGAGTAATTAGTCGTCGGATTCGGCCAGCGGTGCCGTCTGCGCTTCGTCAGTATGAGTTTCGAGATACGTGTCGGCGTCGAGGGCGGCCTTGCTCCCCATGCCGGCGGCGGTCACGGCCTGCTGGTAGTGGTGATCGACCACGTCGCCAGCGCCGAAGATACCGGGGACGTCCGTGTGGGTCTGGCCGCCGCCCGTACCGCCCGCGGTGGTGAGATAACCGGCGTCGTCCATCTCGACGCCCGTCTCGCGGAGATAATCGGTGTTCGGCGTGTGACCGATGGCGAGGAAGACGGCCCCGACGTCGAAATCGAACTCCTCGGTCCGGGGATCGTCGCGGTTCTCGCTCGGATGGCCCTCGGGATTGGTGAGCAGCGAGATGTCCTCGACGCCCTCCTCGGGCGAGCCGCGGATCTCGGCGAGTTCGGTGTTCCGCATCACCTCGATATCGCCCTCTTCGACGTGTTCTTCGAGGCGCTCGATCCAGTAGTCCTCGGCACGGAACTCCTCGCGGCGGTGGACGAGATGGACTTTCGAGGCGAACTTCGTCAGGAAGGTCGCCTCTTCCATCGCGGCGTCGCCGCCGCCGACGACGAGCATCTCCTCGCCGCGGAAGAAGGCTCCGTCACACGTGGCACACGTCGAGACGCCGTATCCCATGAGCTTGTCCTCGCCGGGGACGCTGAGCGTGCGCGCGCTCGCGCCGCTGGCGACGATGACGGCGTCGGCCGTGTAGCGTTCGCCGCTCGCGAGTGTGAGCTCGTACGGGCGTTCGGCATCGTCGATGGATTCGACGACGCCGTGCTCGATCTCCGTGCCGAAGCGCTTCGCCTGCTCCTTCATCTCGTTGATGAGTTCCGTCCCGCCGATCCCCTCGGGGAATCCAGGATAGTTGGCGACGTCGGTCGTGAGCGTGAGCTGGCCGCCCGGCTCGTCACCCTCCAGCACCAGCGGGTCGTTGTTCGCGCGCGCAGCATAGATGGCCGCCGTCAGTCCTGCGATGCCCGACCCCGTGATGACGAGCCGACGATGGACCGGCTCCGCGTCCTCGTTCATACACTCGATTGACGGTCCGCGAATAACTACCTTGTGCTGTCGCGGGAGTTTAGGGGGCTGTCCCCCTGGAGCGGGCATGCCGGCAGATCTCGCGGAGAAGACCGACCGATACGAACGGCTGCTCGCCGACGCGCTCGATGCAGCGACGATCGCGCCGCCTGTGGGGACGCCGCTTGCCGAGTCCGCCGCCGATTACCGGGAGATGGCGCGCTCGTATCTGGAGGACGGGCGACATTTCCGTGCCAACGAGGACCCGGTGAACGCGCTCGCGGCGTTTTCGTACGGTCACGCGTGGCTCGACGCCGGTGCGCGCATTGGGCTGTTTTCGGTGCCGGACGAGGGTGATCTCTTCACGGTCTGAGAACGCACGCGGTCGGTGCGCTTACAAGGGGTGGGTGTGTCAGTTTCCGTCGATGGAGGCCGTTCTGTGGTACGTGCTGACCGGAACACGCGGCGGCACGAACCGCGTGCGTATCCTCCAAGCGCTCGACGAACGGCCGCGCAACGCCAACCGTCTCGCCGAAGAACTGGATCTCGATTACAAAACCGTCCGTCATCATCTCGACGTGCTGGAGGAGAACAACGTTCTCAAAAACAGCGGTGACGACTACGGTGCGGTCTATCTCCCGACCGAGCAGGCGCGCCATCACTGGGAGACGATCGAGGAAATCATCGACGAGGTGAACTGAGTATGGTCCGATTTGGGAAAGAGTATATGCACGCAACCGAGGTATGTAGGGATAGATGGCGGCTCTGATCGACGCGATGCGCGTGTTCAGCGCGCTGAACGTGCTCCTGCTCCTCGGACTGGGCTACGTCTGGGGGCGGAACTTCCTCCAGTTCCGCTCGAAGCACACCCTCGGTCTGCTGGTCTTCGCAGTCTTACTGCTCGCGGAGAACGCGCTGGCGATCTACTTCTTCGTCTTCCACGACACGCTCACCCTCTGGGTGACGAACCCCGAACTCGTTCCCCCGATCGCCCAGGAGGCGATGCTCGCGCTCCGGCTGTTCGAGTTCGGCGGCGTCGCCTTCCTCACGTGGGTCACGTGGGACTGAACGTGGCACGGAGCCGTCGAGGGCGTTCGGTCGGAAAACGTGCAAGGAACTGCAAGCCCATCGCTATCGTTGCTCGCGCACGACCCTCTGCCGTGAGCAGCGTCGTCGGTACATCTACCCGGAAAAGCGCCGCGATAAGCGGTAGTTTAACCCCCTCCACACAGACGGCGTCGAGAGGGCGTGAGGCGACCGATTTCGTCGGGGTGTAACCGGTAGCTTTAAGTAGTTTACGAGCTAACGTATTGTCAGATACCGAGTTCTGGGAGTGGGCGCGACCGATCCCCAGCAGCCAACCGCATCCGAGTCACAAACCCATGAGCGATTCAACAACACGAGTCAACGAGCGAGAACGAACCGACGAGAGCGAGGTCGAGGAAGAGGAAGTCGACGAAGACGAACTCGTCTGCCCCGAGTGTGGCGGCCGACTGGCCGCCGATAGCGAGCACGGCGAGACCGTCTGTACGAACTGTGGGCTCGTCGTCGAGGCCGACGAGATCGATCGCGGTCCCGAGTGGCGGGCGTTCGATAGTGCAGAACGCGACCAGAAGTCGCGGGTCGGTGCCCCGACGACGAACATGATGCACGACAAGGGGCTTTCGACGAACATCGGCTGGCAGAACAAGGACGCCTACGGCAACGCGCTCTCCTCGCGCCAGCGCCAAAAGATGCAGCGCCTGCGCACGTGGAACGAGCGCTTCCGTACCCGCGACTCGAAGGAGCGCAACCTGAAGCAGGCGCTCGGCGAGATCGACCGCATGGCGAGCGCGCTCGGGCTTCCCGACAGCGTCCGCGAGACAGCGTCGGTCATCTACCGCCGTGCGCTCGACGAGGACCTCCTGCCCGGGCGCTCGATCGAGGGTGTCTCGACCTCGGCGCTCTACGCGGCGGCCCGACAGGCGGGCACGCCACGGAGCCTCGACGAGATCGCCACCGTCTCCAGAGTGGGGAAGATGGAGCTCACCCGGACCTACCGTTACGTGGTCCGCGAGCTCGGGCTGGAGATCCAGCCGGCCGACCCCGCGAGCTACGTGCCGCGCTTTGCCTCCGATCTCGAACTCTCGGAGGAGGCCGAGCGGCGCGCACGACAGCTCCTCGAAACCGCCAAGGACGAAGGGATCATCAGCGGCAAGAGCCCCGTTGGGCTCGCCGCTGCCGCGGTCTATGCCGCCGCGCTGCTCACCAACGAGAAGGTCACGCAGGGCGCGGTCAGCGAGGTCGCCGACATCTCCGAGGTCACCATCCGCAACCGGTACAAGGAGCTGCTCGAAGCCGAAGGCGACGTGATGGCTGCCTGATCGACGCGAACATTTTTGTACTCGTCACGTGTTGAACGGTGACATGGACGAAGCAGCCGTCCAACTGTTGTGTCCGGAGTGTGCGAAACACTGGCGCGAGACGCCGCGCGAGCTTCCGGCGGACGGGTCGACGTTCCACTGTCCGAACTGTCACGCGAGCTATCGCATCAGCGAGTTCATGCGAACCGACCGCGATCTCAGCGCGTTCAAACAGCTCCAGTAGTCGGCCGAGCCGTCTGTAACATTCATTATCGTCAATGACACTTACTGCCGCGAACGGCCGTTTCGCGGCGTTTTTCGCCTCCGTATGTTAACGAGAGTCAGGATACTACTAATATCCTCCAGTCACTAGGGACAAGTGCCCATGAAAAAGCAGGAGCTTATCCACCTCCACGGCCTGCTTGCAGAGGTACGTAAGCATCACGAAGCACGGACGGGGAAATCGGCCGACTACGACTCGTACGAATCGCTCGGCGTTCGTCCGACATCGATTCATCAGTCGAAGACAGACCACAAAGCCGCCGTTTTCGCGCTCGCCGACGGTATTACAACCGATATGCGACGAACCGAAAACGAGGAGACGGTTCCGGCGGCCGCCGACTGAAACGAGCGAACGGCAGACAACCGCGTTCTCCGGTCAGCAACGTTCCGTAGCGTTGCGGCTCACTCTTCGAGCAGTTCGTCGAACTCCGGCAGCAGGTCGTCATCGTCAGCGCCCTCTCCGTCGGTTGTCGTCTCGTCGCTCGCCGAGTTGTCATCGCCGTCGCTTGTTGAGCCATCACTGTCCTGATCATTCGTCGAATCGTCGCCTTCGTCCGAGTCGTCGCTTTCGAGGACCTCGATTTCGAGGACCTCGAGAGGGATGTTTTCGAGGCGTTGGCCGATCTCCTTGCGCGCGATGCGGGCAGCGTGTTCCTCGCGTTCGACGTTGAAGACGGTCATCTCGAGTTCGAGTGCGACGAGCGCTTCGTCGGCGACGATGAAGGCGGGCTCCAGCTCCTCGCCAGCGGGCGAGCTACGCGACCCCATCTCGATCTCGACGTAGCTCAGATCGGGGTTGAGCATTCCGCCGGTCTTCGAGATGGCGATGCGGACGGCCTCATCGGGCGTCTCGACATCGTAGACGGGCACGGCGGCCTCGACGACGACTCGACAGTCCATGTCGGCCGTTCATTGGCTGATAGTATCAACGTTGGGTCGCCGAAGTCGAAAGGGCCAACGACCACCCGTTCGTCCACCATCGTGATGGAGACCGGCAGCCTGGATCTCGACGAGGTGGCGGGCGACTTCGATCTGCAGGCCACGCTCGAAAGCGGCCAGAGCTACGCGTGGCAGCGTGCCGACGGCCGGATGTACGACCAGCCGTCGGCCGTCGGCGGATCGGCGTGGTACGAGACGGTGCTCCCGGCGACCGTCACCGGCGAGCGCGAGGTGATCCGCACTCGCCAGACCGACGGCCGACTCGACTGGGAGGCGACGACCGACGCGACGGCGCTGCTCACCCACCGACTGCGACTCGACGACGATCTCGACGCCATCCGCGAGGCGACGCCGGCCGAACCGCTGATCGAGCGGGCGTTCGACGCCTACGAGGGGCTGCGAGTGGTCCGCGACCCACCGTTCGTCTCGCTCGTCTCGTTCATCTGCTCGGCACAGATGCGCGTGTCCCGCATCCACGGGATGCAGCGCACGCTCGCCCGCGAGTTCGGATCGACGATCGAGTTCGATGGTGAAACCTACCACGCCTTCCCGACGCCCACGCAGTTGGCCGACGCCAGCGAGGAAGAACTGCGTGAGTGCTCGCTCGGCTATCGAGCGCCTTACGTCGAGCGGACGGCCGAACTCGTCGCGAACGGCGACGCACACCCCGAATCAGCCCGCGGAATGGCCTTCGAGGAGGCCCGCGAGTATCTCAAGCAGTTCGTCGGCGTCGGCGACAAGGTCGCCGACTGCGTGCTCCTCTTCGCGCTCGACTACCTCGAAGCCGTCCCGCTCGACACCTGGATCCAGGAAGCGATTTCCGAGCATTACCCCGACTGCGATCGCGGCTCCTACGCCGAGACCTCGCGGGCGATCCGCGAGCGCTTCGGCGACGATTACGCGGGCTACGTCCAGACGTACGTGTTCCACTACCTGCGTGGCGGAATCGAGTGATCGGCGGCGAACCGTCTCTGGAGCCAGACCGCTTTTGCTCGTCGCCGAGAAACCCGTCCCATGAGCGAGACCCGTGCCCACGTGTTCGTCTCCGGGCGTGTCCAGGGCGTCGCCTTCCGTGCGAACACTCGCAACACCGCCCGCGAGATCGGTGTCGACGGCTGGGTGCAGAACCTGGACGACGGCCGCGTCGAGGCGGTCTTCGAGGGTGAAGAGGAGAGCGTCGAGCGCATGGTTGAGTGGTGTCACGACGGCAGTCCGGCCGCGGAGGTCGAGAGCGTCGACGCCGAGTACGGCGATCCCGAGGGACTGTCCGAGTTCGAGATTCGCCGGTAGTCCGCACGCTTAATTCGCCGGCGATCGATGCTGTCGTCATGATCGACACCGACCGGATGGCCGCCGTCGACGAGAACGCGGCGGCGCTCGGCGTCCCCAGGAAACAGTTGATGGAGTCGAGCGGCAACGCCGTCGCCAGTGCGGTCCGCGACATCGCCGACTCGGGCGCGCGCGTGACGATCGTCGCCGGCCGGGGCAACAACGGTGGCGACGCGTTCGTCGCCGCGCGCTTTCTCGACACGTACGACGTGCGAACGCTGCTGCTCGGGCGCACCGAAACGATCACGACCGGGATCGCCCGCGAGAACTGGGCGGCGCTCGAACGGAGTGGCTACGAAACCCAGGAAGTGCGCGACTCACGAGATTTCGATCTCGGCGAGCCCGACGTGGTGGTGGACGCGATGCTCGGCACGGGCATCACCGGCGAACTCCGCGAACCCGAGGCCACGGCCGCGCGTGCGATGAACGACGCCGACGCGACCGTCCTCTCGGTCGACGTTCCGTCGGGTGTCGACGCCGACACCGGTGAAGGTGGTGCGGGAGCCGTCGATGCCGACCACGTCGTCACGTTCCACGACACGAAACCGGGTCTCGACGCGCTCGACGCGGACGTACGGGTCGCCGACATCGGCATCCCGTGGGCTGCCGAGCGGTTCGTCGGGCCGGGCGATCTCGCCGTCGAGCGCGATCCCCACGGCGAGAAGGGCGATTCGGGGCGCGTGTTCGTCGTCGGCGGCGGTCCCTATACCGGCGCGCCGGCGCTTGCGGGGCAGGCTGCGCTCCGGGCGGGTGCCGATCTCGCCTTCGTCGCGGCCCCCGAGCGCGTGTTCGAGCCGATCGCGGGCTACGCCGAGGACCTCATCGTCCAGCCCTACGACGCCGACCGGCTCGGTCCCGATCACGTCGATGAACTGGTCGAGACGGCGACCGATCACGACGACATCGTGGTGCTCGGTCCGGGTCTTGGCAGCGCCGACGAGACCCACGCGGCCGTCGAGCAGTTCCTCCGAAGGTTCGACGGCCGGGCGGTCGTCGATGCCGATGCACTCGCCGTCGTCCCCGGGATCGAGACGGACGCGACGCTCGTCTGCACGCCGAACCGAAAGGAACTCGCCGCGATGGGCGGTCCCGACGTCGACGACCTTCGCGAACACGTCGACGAGATCGAGACCTTCGCCGCCGATCTCGGCCACGTCGTGCTGGCGAAGGCGAAGGACGACGTGATCACCGACGGCGAGCGGACGCGGATCTCCCGGACCGGAACGGCCGGAATGACCGTCGGCGGGACCGGCGACGTGCTCGCCGGGATCACGGCCGCGCTGCTCGCGACGCGGGAGCCGTTCGAGGCGGCCAGCGTCGCACCCTACGTCAACGGCCGGGCGGCCGAACGGTTCTCCGAGAAGGGGCTGCTCGCCTCCGAACTGCTCGACGGGATCCCGAATGCGATGGAGGTGGACCGATGAGCGACGACCCGGGCGACGCGAACGATCTGACCCACACCACGGCCGAGGGCGACGCGCAGATGGTCGATGTCGGCGCGAAACCCGACAGCGCGCGCCGAGCGGTCGCCCGCGGGACGATCCGTCTCCAGGAATCGACGGTCGCGGCGATCGCCGACGACGGGATCGAGAAGGGCGACGTCCTCGCGACCGCGCGCATCGGTGCGATCCGCGCCGTCAAACACACGTGGGAGACGATCCCGCTCTGTCACCAGATTCCCATCACGAACGTCGAGACCGAGTTCACCCTCGCCGACGATCGCGTGACGCTCACCGTCGCCGTCGAGACCACCGGCAAGACGGGCTGCGAGATGGAGGCCCTCGAGGGTGTGACGACCGGATTGAATACTGTCTGGGACATGACGAAAGCCGCCGAGAAGGACGAGGACGGCCAGTATCCCACGACGCAAATCGAGGACGTGCGGGTGCTCGAAAAAGAGAAGACGCTCGACGAGGATTGAAATTCCTTCAGTTGTCGCCGAACGGCTGGATCTCGCTCTGGCCGTCGAGCACGAGCTGTGCGTCGCCGTCGTACTCGTTCGTACGCCCGCCGATCAGGCGATAGCGTTCGTTTTCGTGCAGTCGTCGAAGTCCGTTGTCCGCCCAGACGACGAATCGGATCAGCGTCACGTCGTCGTCACGATCGCTGTCGACCGGCGCGAACAGGCCGACCTGCTGGACCGACGACGAGGAACTGTTCCACAGCGTCGCGACCCGTACGTCGGTGCTGACGCCGTGATCGGTCGGAAGTGTGGGCAGCGAACCGACCGGAGTGAGTTCGATCTCGCGGCCGTACTCGTCGGTGATACTCTCCGGACTGCTGGTGAGCAAGTTGAACAGTACGGGAACGACGAGCAGCACGCGGAGCACGCGCCACGTCAACGACCGCGTGTTCCGGCGCTCCCAGTCCCGTGCTCGCCGTTCGAGTTTCCCGTTGCCGGCGTGTTTGTCGGCGTGACAGGTCGGACAGAGCGTCTGGAGGTTCGACAGTTGGTGACCGCCCCCGTCGGATTTCGCCACGATATGGTCGACATCGAAGTAGACGTCGTCGACACGCGTGCTCTTGACGCCACAGCTCTGACACGTGTAGCCGTCGCGGGTAAGCACCGCCTTCCGTCGGCCGTCCCAGTCCGGCGGATACTCGTTGCTTGTGTAATCGTCGTACGCGGGGTTGTAGCTCGTCTCCGTTGCCATGATCTGCGACGTTCGGCGAACGTTTCGTCCGTGACAAGAAGCTACCGGGATCGTCGTCCGTTCGGCTGCCTGCTGTCTCCGGACTCGAATCGGACACGCGACCCCTCCGAATCGGTTGACGGCCGACGACGATTCCGCTACCGACCGAACGCTTAGGCCGACTCGGCCGGCACGGTGAGGTTCGCGGCGCGATCCCGACTCCGCTCGACGACCGCCGGACGCGCGGCGAACGTGACCGTCACCTGCTCGCCGTAGGAGACGTCCTCGACCCGGGCGTGATCGTGGATCCAGGAGACGAGGCTCATCGTCCCATCGCCCATCGGCAACACGAGCCGTTCGCGTTCGTAATCGGGGAGTTCGTCCTCGACGCGTTCGAGCAGCTCCCCGATGTCGTCGCCTTCGGCGGCGCTGATCGGCACGGGATTGGGTGCGAGCGCCGACAGCGCCTCGCGCTTTTCGGCCAGCTCGTTCGCATCGACCCGATCGGTCTTGTTCAGAACGGTGACGATCGGGGCCTCGTTGCGCTCGTAGAGCGTGTCGTGGGCGGTGACGAGCTTCTCGCGCATCGTCTCGGTCGGCTCGCTCGCGTCCACGACCAGAAGCACGAGGTCGGCACGGTAGACCGAATCGAGCGTCGATTTAAACGATTCGACGAGCCAGTGCGGGAGGTCGGAAATAAATCCCACCGTGTCGGTCAGCAACACCGGCCGATCCATCGCCGCCCGGCGCGTGGTCGTCCCGAGCGTCGTGAACAGCCGGTTCTCGGATTCGGCGGTCGAATCGAGGTCCGGGTGGAGCCCCTCGTTCTCGTCGATATCGACGTCGGCGGCGAGTCGGCGCAGCAGCGTCGATTTGCCGGCGTTCGTGTAGCCGGCCAGCGCCACGAGATCGAAGCCGGACTCGCGGCGCTGTTCTCGCCGGTGGGCTTCGGTTTCCTCGATCCCGTCGAGCTCCTCGCGAATCGCGCTGATCTGGGCCTTGATGTCCTGCTCGCGCGATTCGTCGTACTCGCCGAGCCCCATGAACCCCGGGCGTTCGTCGCGTTTGGCGAGGCTCGTCTTCGCCTCCGCGCGCGGGAGTTCGTATCTGAGTTCGGCGAGTTCGACCTGGAGCTGGGCCTTCTTCGTCTCCGCGCGCTGGCCGAAGATCTCGAGGATCAGCCGGAACCGATCGAGCACTTCGGTGTCGCCCGGCAGGCGCTGGCCGAGATTGTATATCTGGTACGGGCCGAGCCGGTTGTCGAAGATCACCGCCGCCGCGTCCCGGTCGCGGACGAGCGCCGCGAGCTCGTCGGCCTTCCCCTCGCCGAGATGGAGCGCGGCGTCTTCGGTTCTGGTCTGGGTGAGCGTGCCGACGACCTCGTGGCCGGCCGCCGCCGCGAGATCGGCGATCTCACTCGTGTCGGCGCTGCCCGAATCGACCCGCTTTGCGATGATGACCTTCATGTGGTGGCTCGACGCGTGGCGTCGATCGGTCGAAAATACGGCTCCATCCCCTTTCAATCCCGGGTCCGATCCGTCACGCCGGGGGCCACTGCCGACCGCACCGACCGATGCGTCGTCAAGTCTGCTCCTCGGGCGGGACGAACGGACCGACCGAGACAGTATAGCGGGCGATCGTGGCGAGCCTGAGCATGTAGCTGAGGAGGAGCGCGAGCGGCAACAACACGATCGCGATGGCGGCGCTGACGACGACGGGCAACAGCGGTTGTGCGACCATCGCGCTCGGGATGGATGTGTAGACGGTCGTGGTGTAAAAGGCGACGAGGAGGATGGGGATGCCGAGGGTGGCCAGCCGCCGCGAGAGCCCCGCGAGGTCCTGCTGGATGGCGATCGTCTTGAAGAACTGCCGGGCGACCGCGACCGCTTCCAGCAGCTCCGCCACTGCGTCGAGCTCCTCGGTCGAGCGGTCGTCGTGCGTCCGGCGGATGGCCTCCGTTTCCGTCAGTCGCTGTGCGTAGGCCGGCCCGAGCAGCGTCGAGACGATCGCCATCGTGTCCTCGGTGCCCGCGACCCCTTCGAGGCGCTCGGCGTAGGAGCGCATCGCCGAGCGGTACTCCTCGATCTCGTCGGTCGTCTCGTCGTGCTCCGCCGCGAACGCTTCCACCCGATCGTCGAGCGTCTCGCCGACGAGCGCGAGGAACTCCGCCGGGTCGTTCGGGCTCGTGGCCCGTCCCGCGAGCTCCGCGACCGACTGCCGGAACTCGCGGGTGCCGTCGAGGCGGTCGGTGAGCCCCTCGACCGTGCCGAACACCCGCGAGAGCACAAGCTGGTTCACGGTGAGCGTGATCGTGATGAGCGAGAACGTCCCTGAGACGACGCCGCTGCCGAACATCGACGAGACCGCGCTCGCCGGCTGGAACGTGATGAGCCCGATCTGCGTCGCCCCGAACGTGACCAGAAAGGCCACGGCGGCGAGCAGAACGGAAACGAGCAGTCGATTGCCGTCGATGAAGATCCACTTCGAGAGTTTGTTCATGATGGTCTCCAGTCAGCGCAGCGAATCGCCCGTGACCGTCGCGTTGCGCGTTTCGACCACCGTGCCGTTGACGGTGTTGGCGGCGACGACGGTCGCGGACCCATCTGGCGGGAGGAGAACGGACGCGCTCGACTGGCCGCTGTCGAGCGTGGTCCGGTGGAACGTCTCGCCGTTCGGCGCGATAACCGAGATCCGATCGACGCCCTCGTCGGTCGTCGCGTTCGGCACGAGGCGGAGTTTCGTGTTCACCTGTCCGACGGCCACCGCCCCGTCCGTGGCTGCACCCGCGAACACCGTCGATTCCGTCGTGTTCAGCTCGACGGCCGGATCGGTCGTGAGACAGCCGCTGGTCACGAGCAGCGTGCCGAGGGCGACGACGGCCAGCAGCCGCACTCGCGAACCCTGCATCACTCAGTATTTCGGCCGTAGACCGGTGGTTCGGCACCGCCCGCCGCTCCCGATTCGTTCGTCATGAATCTCCCTCACGCGGCACCGACAAGAGCGTACTGCCTTCGGTGGCCGGCTCACCGGGTGCGGATGTCTTCCTCGTCGCGCACTTTCTTGGTCTCGCCCTCGCCCGCCGACTGTTCGCTGACGAGCTCGTAGAAGTCGTTCTGCAGGCCGGCCGGGAACTCGACGACGCCGATCCAGGAGCCGTCGTTCTGCCACTCCTCCCTGACGAGATCGCCGAACTGGCGGATCTGTGCCTGCGCGCTGCCGGCGTGATCGGCGGGGATCTGGGCGGCCATCGTCACTTCCTCGAAGCGGATTGGGATCACGGGTCGCAGCGCGTCGAGCGCGTCGTCGATCTGGTTCTCGACGGGCTCCATCGGATCGATCCGGAAGTCGGTCTCTTCGAGCGCCGACTCGATCCGGTCGGGCGGGTGGGGTGCGCCGTCCATCTGCGGGTTGACGGCGTTGCGCGCGATCGTGTTGATGAGCTGTTTGCGCTTCTGGGACTGCATCTCGCGGCGCTGCTCGGCCGTGATCTGGATCTCGCCCTCGCGGATCACTTCAGGGATGATCTCCAGCGGTTCGGTCGTCCCGAACACCTCCTCGACGTCGGCCTCGGCGGGGCGATCCCCGCGGGAGGCGTCCTCGAAGACGTCCTCGGCGGCGATCACGTCCTCGAGATCGCCTTCGAACTCGCCGTGGTCGATGGCCAGCGCCGCATCGGGATCGACGAGCACCTCGAAACGTGCCCCGTGCGATTCGAGGCGTGCCGTCACCGCCTCGTCGAGCGATATCATGCCACCCTCTGGGGGGCGAAGCTACAAGTCGTTTCCCATCGGGAAAAAGCGCGGCCCGCTTGCGTCGTGGTTACTCGTCGGTGTCCTCGTCGTCGCTCTCGAGGAGTTCGTACTCGTCGAGATAGGAGTCGACCTCGTCGTCGGGGAGCTCCGCGAAGCGCTCGGTCTCGACGTCGATCGTGGCGACGCCGATGCCCTCCGGCGTGAGGCCGCCGTCGACGGATTCGGCGAGCGTTTCGAGGGCGAGGCCGATGCCGCCCTGGAGATCCATCGACTCCTGGTAGTTCCCTTCGAGGTACTCGATCATCTCGCTGCGGCCGGAGCCGATCGCGAGCGCCTGCCACTCCGACGACGTGCCCGACGGGTCGGTCTCGAACAGCCGCGGCTCGCCGTCCTCGATGCCGCCGATGATGAGCGCCACGCCGAACGGGCGTGCGCCGCCGACCTGGGTGTACTGCTGGATGTGGTCGGTGACCTCCTTAGTGATCGTTTCGACGCCGATCGGCTCGCCGTAGCGCAGCTGCTCGACCTGAGCCTGGCGGCGTGCGAAGTCGATGAGCTGGCGGGCGTCGGCGACGTGGCCCGCACTGGCGATGCCGATATGGTCGTCGGCCTTGTGCATCTTCTCGACGCTCTCGCGCTCCATCAGCGGCGAGCGGAAGCGCTTGTCGACGGCGAAGACGACGCCATCGTCGGTCTTGACGCCGATGCTCGCGGTGCCGCGCTTGACGGCCTCGCGGGCGTACTCGACTTGGTAAAGTCGCCCGTCCGGCGAGAAGATCGTTATCCCGCGGTCGTAGGCCTGCTGTTGGGATTGTCCCTGCATAGTTTTAGATATCGAGTGTTGTCGCTCCCACGAACCCACTCCCCGAGTCTATCTCGACCCGATCGCCCCGCACGGTCGCGGGCCGTCGTGCATCCGCGAACGCGACGTTTCTCTCGGCGGATTCTCGGACCGCGCGACCTTTATACCTTTCCTCACAGGCGCGTATCGTTCCGCTCACGCCGAGCAGCCGGATGCCGACCGGCGCGTCGCCGACGGTGTCGATACAGGCGATCGCCGCCCGTGCTCGCTCGACCTCACCGTGGCGCACCCGGACGATCGCCATTCCCGATCCGTCGTCCACCTCGAAATCGATGACTCTGAGGTCGGCATCGGCGCTGCCCGGATCGCCGAGGAGGTTCTGGGCGGCGTACCAGCACTCGTGCTGGAAGTCACGGGTGCCGAAGTCGTCGTCGGGCCACGATTCGATCCCGACCGCGAGATAGCGCCGGCGCGGACGGAGATGTTTCGGCAGGTGTTTCATGCTTACCCGTCCGCCGTCGACGCGTCCCTCTCGTCGGCGCGTTCGGCGACCAGCACGCCGACCTGATCGTGAACGCGCTCGACCGCGGTGAGCGAGAAACCCGTATCCGTCAGCGCGTCCGCGAGCGTACCGACGGTCGCGGGATCGTCGACGTCGGGCGAGTAGAAGGGCTCGTCGGGATCGGGCTCGCCGAAGAACATCACGTCGCCAAGCACGAATTTGCGAGGACCGAGAGTCGCGATGGCCTCGATCGCCTCGCGCTTTTCCTCGTCGTCCAGATGGTGCATCGCGAAGTTCGAGACCACGACGTCGACCGACTCGTCGACTGCCGGCTCGCGGAAACTCCCTTCGCCGAAGGCGACGTTCTCGATGCCTGCCTCCGTTGCCTTCGAGCGTGCTTCATCCATCATCCCGTCCGAGATGTCTCGGCCGACGACCCGCTCGGCGTCGCCCGAGAGCGCGAGGGCGATGGCTCCCGTCCCGGTGCCGAGATCGAGTACGGTGTCGTCGGCGTCGGGCGCGGCGTGTTCGACGACCAGCGACGCGCAGGCACGGTACTCGGCGCTGTCCTGATCCTCGTCGTAGCTCCCGGAATGCTCGTCGAAGCGCGCGGCGTGTTCCTCAATCGTCTTCTTCATGTCTCCCTCTCCGGACGCCCGGCCCAATGAACGACTCGCTTAGGCGCTCGCGATTGCGAGCGGCGAGACGACCCCACTCGGCGAGCCCCTTCGCGACCGACTCGCGATCGAAGCCGATGACGTCGCCGAGCGCGAGCAGCTCCCGGGGTGCGCGCAGCTCGAGGTGGCTCTCCGGGCTCGCGCTCACCACGTACGGTGCGTCGTAGTAGGCGACGATCTCGCGGAGTTTGCGGAGATCGCCGAGCGCCTGGACGCGCCGGCCGCCGCTCGTTCGGAGCACGCGCCCGAAGTCGAACTCGAAGCGCACGCCGTTTCGCTTCGCCGCCCGCGCGAGCACGTGGTTGACGTCGCCGTCGGTCATCGGCCGGGCAAGGACGTCGACGCGGGGTTCCTCGCAGGCGAAGCGGTTCAACGCGTCGGAGCCCTCGACCACGACCAGCGTGTGCTCGTCGCGGTGCTCTTTGACCCGCGCGCTCGCCGCCGACCGGCTGTCGCCGCCGATCTCGACCGCGTCCACGGCGTCGATGTCGTACTCGTCGGTGATCTCGCTCCTGCTCGGACCGTTCTCGAACGCAGCAGGACCGTTGCGGATGACGATACCCGAGAAATCACACTCCGCGGCCGTCAGCGCGAGCCGTGCGGTGGTGCTCTCGCCGTCGGGATACGCCTGGACGGCCTCGTAGGCGTCCATCTTACGCCCGCGATTCGAGCGCGTCGGCGGCGTTCTCGACGGCCGCTGCCTTCTTCGCGGGGTAGGCCTCGATCTTCGCACGGAGTTCGATCCCCGGGCCGCGCTCGACTCGTCCGCCGTAGGCCGCCTGTTTGTCGAGACGCAAGAACAGCGAACAGTTCTCGTCGACGCGCTCTTCGAGTTCGCTGCGGATCGTGTCGAGGTCGATCGCGGCGAGTTCGTCGAGCACGTGGCGGATCTCGTCGGCGTTCTCGACGCGAGCCGACAGCACGACGATGCGATCGCCGTTGAACCCCTCGTTTTCGATACGGTCGATCGCGACCTCGTCGGGGAGGAACTGCCGGAGCGCACCCTGGACGCGCGCCTCGTCCTCGGTCGCATAGCAGAAAGTCCGCAGGTCGATGTAGTGGAACGGAACGCCGCTCATACTCTCGCTCCGTTCTCGGGCGTCAAACGCCTTACTCCTCGGCTTCGAGCGAGTCCTCGGGCACGCCCGCCTCCTGACCGTCCTCGAAGGTCACGGTGTAGGTCGCGTCGCCGAACATCGTCTCCATCACCTGCGTCACCGTCCCCGTCTCGCCGTCGTACTCGCTGTGCTCGTCGTGCAGAACGACCTCGTCGTCTTCCTCGAAGCTCATGGATCGCGTTATCGGACGGGCGGATAAAAGCGCCGTGTTTCGCCGTGAACGGCCGTGCGTCGCGGTCCCGATCAGATTTCCTTGCTCACGCTCATCGTGTTCGTCGTGACGAACAGCACCTCCGTCCGCTGGGCGATGATCGCGAACACGAGTCCGAGCAGGACCCCGTAGGCCCAGTGGGCCAGCAGCGTCAACAGCAGGTAGAGCACGAGCGCCAGTCCGGCCTGTGAGCTGTAGAAGGCGACGAGGAACCCGGTCCACATGATGGTGGCGAAGCCGAACCCGCTCTGGACCATCGTCCGACCGGGGAGATAGTCGTTGAGTACGGCGAACAGCAGCGGCCACGTCGTCATGCCGCCGCCGGCGAAGATGACGTAGCCGAGCAGCGCGTTATCCGGCCGTCCGAGGCCGAGATAGGCGAGTTCCGAGAAGGCTGCGCTGTCGATGACGCCGAGGGCGACCCCGGCCCAGAGGATCGGTGCCATCGCGAGCAGGCCGACCCCGCCGGCGATCGCACCGATGACGCCGCCCTTGACCACGGCGACGACATCGTTTTCGGCCTCGCTCTGTGATTCGCCCGCGATCGCCGCGATGACCGAATCGGACCGTGACATACGCACACATAGTCGGCCAAAAATAAAAGTCCATCGCGCAAGGGATCGACGAGGGCCGATTCAGCCGTAGGAGTGGCCCTCGTTGCGCTCGGCGTTCATCCGCCGGATCGCCCCGCAGGCCGTGCTCGCGTCGTAGCCGAACAGGACGTCCTTGGCGTAGGCGTCGGCGACCTCGGTGGCGTGGATCAGCTCGTCGAGATCGATGTCGGGCGCGTAGAGCTCGATCGAGAACGGTGTGCTGAGCGCATCGAGAAAGCCCTTGGCGATGATCTCGATCCAGTAGGTCGTCGAGTAGGCCATATCGTACAGCGGGACGACGAACTCGTCGACGTGCTCGGAGAGTTCGTCGAAGTCGATGCCCGAGCGCTCGACGAGGTGGCCGGGGTACGGGTCGGGGTGGACCGTGAGATAGAGCCGGCCCGGCACGCGCTCGGCGGCATCGGCGACGAAATCGGTGATGACCTGCCGCCGCCACTCGAACCGGTCGTCGAACTCGCTTTCCTCGAACCGCTCCATACAGCGGTCACAGAAACAGTACTCCGGGCGGGGAAAGCCCACGTCGTCGAGGCGAACGTCCCCACTGACCGCGGCGGCGTCGGCGATCGTTTCGAGCAGCCCCTCGCGATAGCCGGGATGGGTCGGACAGACGTACGCCCAGTCGAAGTAGCGCCGCTCGCGGGTCGCCCGCTCGCCCGCCTCGTTGACGGGAACGACGTCGGGATTGGCGTCGGCGATGGCGTTGTCGGCGTGACAGGAGATCATGCTCACCGCGTCCTCGACCGGTTCGTTCGTCCGGCCGCTCACGGATTTCACCTCGAAGAACGCGCGGTCGAACTCCGGCCAGTCGAGCTCCTTCTCGTTGCGCGTGACGACCCCGAACATACCGGCAGTGGGGTGTGGGCGCGGGTAAGCGGTTCGTTCCGCCACCCGGTCGGCTCACTTCCAGCCGGCGGCGGCGAGGATGATACCGAACAGGAGACCGACCACCAGGAGCCCACCGCCGCCGATGGCGTAGAGCTCGGTCGTCGTCCACTGGAATCGGCTCCCGTAGCGCAGGATGCCCGCCGACACCAGCAGGGTGAGCCCGGAGCCAACGAGCGTCGTCACGAAGTCGAACCCGAAGCGTGCGCCGGGATCGGCCATATCGTCTACTGGTTACGAACGGGTTTCGGCCTTCGGCCGGCGGCTGCAAGCGTGCGCCAGCCGCTGTCGAAAAATCACTCCTCAGACGTCGATGTGATCGGTCAAGCGTCGGCGGATGATCGTCCCGCAGTACAGACAGCGCACGCCGTCGTCGAGCACCTCGAAGCGGGTGGCAACCGGTTCGTCCGCGGTGGTGATGCAGTTGCGGTTCGGACACGAGAGCACGCCCTCGACGGTCGCCGGCCGCTCGACACGATTCTTCTCGATCACGTCGTACTCGCGGATGATGTTGATCGAGGCCGCTGGCGCGACGAGCGAGATGACCTCGACTTCGTCCTGACTGAGCTCGCGTCCCTCGATCTTCACCACGTCCTTGTAGCCGAGCCTGTCCGAGGGGACGTTCATCCCGATGCTGACGACCTCGTCGGTAGCGCTGTCGATGCCCAAAATGGCGAGCACGTCCGGCGCGTGCCCGCCCGCGATGTGATCGATGACGGTGCCGTTGCGGATCTTGCTGATCCGGAGTTCGTGTGCCGACTCCTCGCCACCCTCCTCGTCGATGCCGTCCCCACTCCCGTCGTACTCGTTCATCGGTCGTCCTCCGCAAGCAGCAGATCGAGCAGCGCCATCCGTACGGGAACCGCGTTGTGCGCCTGCTCGAAGTAGTGTGCATGCTGCGTCGCGTCGACATCGGGAGCGATCTCGTCCACTCGGGGCAGCGGGTGCATCACCACGCACTCCTCGCGCGCGTCCTCGAGCGTTGCGGCGTCGATGCGGTACTCGCCGGCGACCTGCCGATACTCGTTCTCGTCGGGGAAGCGCTCGCGCTGGATGCGAGTCACGTAGAGGACATCGAGTTCCTCTATGACGGCGTCGAGATCGGTGTGTTCCTTGAGCCGTGCGCCCGACTCGTGGAGATCGTAGCGAACGCTCCGGGGGAGGCTGAGACTCTCGGGACTGACGAAATGCTGGCGGGCGTCGAACTTCGTGAGCGCGTAGGCCAGCGAGTGGACGGTCCGCCCGTATTTCAGGTCGCCCATGATCCCCACCGTCAGATCGGCGAGATCGCCGGCCGCCTCGCGCATCGTGTAGAGATCGAGCAGCGTCTGTGTCGGATGCTGGCCGGCCCCGTCACCCGCGTTGATCAGCGGGATATCGACGAACTCGCTCGCCATCTGCGCCGCGCCTTCACTGGGGTGGCGCAGCACGAGCGCGTCGGCGTACCCCTCGACGACGCGCACGGTGTCGGCGAGGCTCTCGCCCTTGGTCGCGCTGGAGGATTCGACCGGCCCCATGTCGAGTGCATCTCCGCCCAAGCGTTTGATCGCCGTCTCGAAACTCATGTGCGTGCGCGTGCTCGGTTCGAAAAAACAGAGCGCGAGCAGATCGTCGGCGTGGCGATCCCGGTCCGGCGGCGTTCGATCGATCTCGGCTGCGCGGTCGAGCACCGTCTCGATGTCCGCCCGTGAGAGGCTCTTGGCGCTGATGACGTGGTCGTGGCTCACTGCATACAGCCGGGCACCGACTCGTCTTGAATCCCCCGACACGCCCCGTCCGCCGGCAAGCTTTATCCAGCCTCACCGGAAAGATAATCCAATGCCAACGCGCCTGCCGACCGGCATCGACGTTCTCGACAACCGACTCGGGGGTGGGGTTCCAGCGGGGAGCATCGTCGCCCTTTCGGCCCCGCCGGCAAGCCAGGCCGAACTCCTGCTCGCCGAGTTCGTGATGCCGCGCGACACGCTTTATCTCGCGTTCGACCGACCCGCAGCGGTCGTCTCGGCGAACATCGAACGAACGGACGTCGATACCGGCGACCCGACGGTCCGGACGATCGACGCCGACGATCCCATCGACGAAGCGCTCGCCGTCCTTGACGAGCTCCCCGAACGCTCGACGGTCGTCGTCGATCCACAGTCGGTGATCGAGCGCGCCGAGCGCCCGGCGTTTCTGGAGTTCATGACCGGCCTACGCCGACGCGTCGATGACGCGGGGAGTATCGCCGTGTTGCACTGCCTCGACGGGCGTAACGTCTCGCCGCTGCGCGACAGCACCGAACACCTTGCGGACGTGATCTTCCGTCTCACGACCGATACGACCGGCGCGACGGTCGAGAACCGCCTCGCGGTGCCGAAGTTCCGCGGCGGGCGTGCGCTCACCGAGACGCTCAAACTCACCCTCACCGATCGAGTCGCGGTCGACACCAGTCGCGATATCGCGTAATGAGACGGCGGCTGTCACCGGCGGAGCGTTTATGCGGTAGCCGGCCGACAGCGCCCGCAATGGCAACCGCAGAGTCGGCGTTCGACCTCCGACGCCTCGCCGCCCAGATCGTGCTCGTCGGGCTGGTCGTCACGGTCGCGCTCAGCGACTTCGGCAACCCCGTCTTCGCCGTCGTCGGCTTCCTCAGCGGGCTGTTGCTCGTGCTGGCGGCGGTCGATACGATCCGCGAACATCCGCTCTACCCGGTCGCGTTCGGCGTCGTCATCGTTCTCGCGGGTGTCGGAGGAATCCTGATCAACGGGTTCGGGTTCGTCGTCGCGCTGCTCGTTCTCGGCGGGCTCGTCTATCTCGGTGACTGGGGCTATCGGCAGTACGAGCGCGCCTAACGGTTCGACGCGAGGTCGTTACTCCTCGTCGAGTTCTTCGGTGATGTCGTCGACGTCCACGTCGGCATCCTCGAGCTCCTCCTCGATGGCGTCGAGATCGGCCTCGCCACCGCCGCCGCCCATACCGCCCATCATGCCACCCATGCCGCCCATCATCCCGCCGGTGCCGTCGATGACCTCCTCGACGATCACGCGATCGAGGTCGAGCCGGTCGATGAGATCGCCCAGGATCTGCTGTTTGCCCATCATCCACTGCTGGTCGAACTGGAGCTGGGGCGACTGCTCGATGTAGAGCGTCTCCTTCTCGACGACCTCGGTCTCGAACTCGGGTTCGCTCTCCTCGTCGTCCTCGTCCTCGTCGGACTCCACCATCTGCTCTTCTTCGACTTCGTCCGTCTCGATGCGCATGTCGAAGTCGGCGTCGAAGTACATGCCGAGCATCCCCTCGGCCTGTTCGAGGCGGTCGTCGACCGTGTCGAGCACCTCGTAGTCGTACTCGACGTCTTGGCCGGCGAGCGGGTGGTTGAAATCCACACGTGCGCGCCCGCCGATGATCGTCTCGACGTGGCCGTGCTCGCCGTCGATGTCGACGTGGCCGCCCGGATAGCGGTCGTCCTCCGGGATGCGGTCGGCGCTCACAGTACGAACTTCGTCCTCGTCGTACTCGCCGAAGGCCTCGTCGGCGGGCACCGTCACGGTGCCCGAATCGCCGGCCTCGCCGCCGGTGAAGTCCTCCTCGACGGTGTCGAAGAGGTGGCCGGCACCGACCGCGATGACGCGCGGCTCGAAGCTCTGCTGTTGGTCGTCGACGCCCTCCTCCTCGGCGACCTCCTCGTCGGTCGTGTCGACGAGCTGGTCGTTCTCGACCGACCGGGCGGTGTAGGCGAGACGGACGAAATCTCCCTCCTGAATCCCGCTTGCGGCTTCCTCGTCGGCGTCCGATGCGGACTGTTCGCTTGCTTCGTCGCTCATACCCCCTCAACTCCCGTTCGACGTTTAAGAACGTTGCTTCACGTTCGCCTGCGGACGACGGATCGCGCTGCTCACGTACTGCAAGCGAGCGACGTCGTCGCCGTTCGTGCAGGGGACAGGTTTAGGAACCGGAACGTCCTCTGTCGGATATGGCAGACACGACCGAAGCGAGTCAGTCCCTCTCGCGCGACGAGGCCGCCGAAGCGCTCGAATCGCTCGCGAACGAGCTGCGCGGGGACGCCGAGATGACGGTCCTCGCCGGCAACAAGTCGGTCGCGCTCACGCCGCGCGACACCGTCGAGTACGACATCGAGGTGAGCGAGCGCGAGCCGATGCTCGGCGACAAACGCGAATCGATCAGCATCGACCTCAACTGGAAAGCCGAAGAGTAGTTTCCGTCCCGGACGAACGACCCTCGTGTACGAAGTCGAGTGTAAGGTCGCCAGCCCCCACGAACCGGTCCGCGAGCGGCTGTCGGCGCTCGATGCCGAGGCCACGGGCACCGTCGAGCAGGTCGATACGTACTACGACGCGCCACATCGGAGCTTTCCGGAGACCGACGAGGCGCTCAGGATCCGCCGCGAGGACGATGGGGTACGACTCACCTACAAGGGACCGCTTGTCGATTCGCGATCGAAAACCCGTGCTGAACACGAGACGGCGATCGGAAGCGCCGAGGAGATGGCGAACGTCCTCGACGCGCTCGGGTTCGTCCCTGCCGCAACCGTCGAGAAGACCCGCGAGAGGTTCCGCTGTCGGGGCTACACCGTCGCGCTCGATTCGGTAGCGGGGCTCGGAACGTTCGTCGAGGTCGAAGACGAGGCCGAAACGGAAGACGAGATCGAACGAGTGCGTGACGGCGCGCGCGACCTCTTGGCGGCGCTCGACTGTGATCCGGGAGAGCAGATCCGGACCTCCTATCTCGAACTGCTGTCCGCGGCCGAAACGGACGAACGACCGCCGAACGAATAACTACTGGTTATCTCCGGGCACGCGAAGGTTTCCGCAAGTTATAGGCCGGGCGGCGGCGAACCCACGGCATGACCGAACGCAACATCCGCGTGGCGGCACTCGATCGGCCGGCCGCCGAGGACGAGCCAGTAGAGATCGTCGAGCGAAAGGGCATCGGCCATCCGGACTCGCTGTGTGACGGCATCGCCGAGAGCGTCTCGCGGGCGCTCGCGGCGGCCTATCTCGATCGCGTCGGACGAATTCTCCACTACAATACCGACGAGACTCAGCTGGTCGCCGGCAGCGCCGCCCCCGCCTTCGGTGGCGGCGAGGTCGTCGAACCGATCTACCTGCTCATCGTCGGGCGCGCGACCAGCGAGTACGAGGGGACGACGATCCCCACCGAACCGATCGCGCTCCGAGCGGCCCGTCAGTATCTCGAAGCACACGTCCCCGAGCTCGACGTCGGCACCGACGTCGTGATCGACGTGAAACTTGGCGAGGGCAGCGGCGATCTCCGGGACGTCTTCGGCGAGGGCGGCGTGGCGATGGCCAACGACACCAGCTACGGCGTGGGTCACGCGCCGCTCTCCGAAACCGAGGAGATCGTGCTGAACGCCGAACGACGACTCACCGGCGAGTATGCCGCCGAGCATCCCGAGCTCGGCCCCGACGTGAAGGTGATGGGCAAGCGCGAGGGCGACGCAATCGATATTACTGTGGCGGCCGCGATGGTAGATACGTATATCGGGGACGTCGAGGAATACGCGGCGGCAGTCGAGGAAGTCCGTGAGTACGTCGCCGAGCTCGCCGGCGAGTACACCGATCGGGCGGTCTCGATCGACGTGAACACCGCCGACGACTACGATGCGGGCTCGATCTATCTCACCACCACTGGCACCTCCGCCGAGCAGGGCGACGACGGCTCCGTCGGGCGGGGCAACCGCGCGAACGGGCTCATCACGCCGAACCGCTCGATGAGTATGGAGGCCACGTCGGGCAAGAACCCGGTCAACCACATCGGGAAGATCTACAACCTCCTCTCGACGGAGATCGCCGAGCGCGTCGTCGACGACGTGGCGGGCATCCGCGATCTCCGGGTCCGACTGCTGAGCCAGATCGGCCGACCCGTCGATCAGCCACACGTCGCCGACATCCACGTGAGCACCGAGGCGGGCATCGCCGTCGGCGACGTCGAGGACGAGATCCGCACGATCGTCGACCGCGAACTCGCCGACATCACCGGGCTGACAGAACGTGTCATCGAGGGCGACATCTCGACGTTCTGACGCCGCGTTTCACTCGCTGTGTTGCGGATTCCGAAAGCCGTATAACTGTTAGCTGTGTGTATCGACGTAGTATGAGTACCGTCAGTAGAAGAATACACACAAGAGGTGCGGACCGTCTCGATGGGCCGCGATCGACGAGCAGGCGGTCGCTGCGGAGGAGTGGTGAATGAACCGGGCCGCGCTCGCCGCCGTTCTCGTCGTTCTTCTCACGATCCAGGGAAGCGTCGTCGGCGTCCTCACGGGCGACGTCTTGCCGAACGAGAGCACGAACGACGGTCCCAACACGACCGTCGAACAGTCGACGGAACTCACGACCGCTGGATCGCCAGGAACGAGTTCGACCTCGGTGATGGCGGCCAATAACGAGGACTCCCACGAGACGTCGGCACCCACGACGGATTCTTCGGAAACGTCGACGACGCCGACTACCACGGAGGAAACGACGACGCCGACCAGTACCGAATCAGAAACGTCGACCGAAAACGACACGACAACTCCCGAAAATCCCGAGAGCACGAACGACAACGAAACTTCGGATAAGACGGATCAATCGGACGACTCGGACGAGGAAACTTCCCCAAAACCAGAATCACCGACGCAGGCCCCAACATCGACCGATGGGGAGACTCCGTCGGGAGACAACGGCGGCAAAGCGCCGAGTGAGGGAACGCCCCCGTCCAGCGGCGCTGGCGAGGGTGGCGCACCGCAGGGTGATGCCGGAAGCGCCACGCCGCCAGCCAGCGGATCCGGTGGTGCCGGCGGGCCGTCGAGAAGCGGTGGAGCGAGCGCCCCGTCGGCCGATGCCGGACAGCCTTCCGGTGGCTCGGGTGGGGCCGCGGGCCGTCCGGCTGGGGCAGCCGGTGCAGCACCGCCCGGAGCGGGTGCAGCGCCGTCCGGTGGCGCGCCGAACGGGGCCGCTGGCGGTGCGCCCCGTGCGGCGGCCGGTGGTGCGGGCGGCGCACCGAGCGGTGCAGCAGCCGGGGGTGCCCCGAGTGGCGCACCCAGTGGAGCCGCTGGTAGCGCGCCAAGCGGGGCGGCCGGGGCGGCGCGTGCCCCGAGCGCAGCGGGCGCGAGCGGTGCGCCAGGCGGTGCAGCGGCCGGCGGTGCTACGGGCAGCACGGGTGCCTCGCCGGACGCCGAGTTCAACGTCACCGGGGTCTCCTCCGACGTGTCGGTCGGCGGGACGGGCAACGTCTCGGTGACGATCGAGAACACCGGCGAGGACGCGACCGACGCGGTCGTCAGCCTCCAGTCACAGTCGAGCGATCTGGTCTTCGGCCAGTCGGCGGAGACGAGTCGGTACGTCGGCGACTGGGACGAGGGCGAATCGCGGACGATCGAGGTGACGGCGCGCGCGATGCAGGGTGCCGACACGGACGACTACCCCGTCCAGGCGACGGTCTCGTACGACGATGACGACGGCAACGCTTCGCAGTCCGCGCCGCTGACCTTCGGCGTCAGCCCCGCCAGCGAACAGGGCTTCACCCTGAGTAGCGTCGACGGCGATCTCGCGGCCGGATCGGAGGGCACGATCTCGGGCACGATCACCAACGATGGACCCGAACAGGCCACCGACGCGGTGATCACACTCTCGCCGAACGGGAGCCGCGCCATCGTCCCCCGGCAGTCGCAGTACGTTCTCGGCGGGCTCGATCCCGACGAATCGGAGGCGTTCGAGTATCCCGTGCTCGTCAACAGCACCGCCGAACCCGGCGCGCGCCAGGTCTCGTTCGTTGTCCAGTATTACGACGCGGACGGCAACCCGCTCCAGAGCAAGCCGCTCAACGCACGGGTTGACATCGATGCCGAAAGCGATGACTTCGCGGTGGTCTCCTCCTCGTCCGACGTGCAGGTCGGCGACGAGGGGCCCGTGAGCGTCACGCTCGAAAACCAGGGCGAGAACGTCTCCGAGGCGACCGTCTCGCTGCAGTCGCTGACCGGCGATATCCTGTTCGGACGGACGGCCAACGCCACGCAGTTCATCGGCGAGTGGCCCGCCGGTGCCCAGCGTACGGTCACGGTCAACGCGACCGCGAGCAATCAGTCCGAAACTCGAAGCTACCCGCTGCAGACGTCGATCTCGTACAAGGACAGCGACGGCGATCCGGGACGGTCGGGACCGTTCACGGTTGGGATCACGCCACAGTCCGAGCAGTCGTTCGCCCTCGGAAACACGTCCAGCACGCTCAACGTCGGTGACGAGGGCAACGTCACGGGAACCATCACGAACCGTGGCCCGCAGGACGCGGGGAACGCGGTCATCAAGCTGATCTCCCAGAGTCAGAACGTCAAACCGCAGTCGACGGAGGTCGCGCTCGGCAGCCTGCCGGCGAACGGATCGACGGCGTTCTCGGTCCCTGTCGAGGTGACCGACAGCGCCGAACCCGGCGGGCAGCAGTTCTCGTTCGTCGTCGAGTACGACAACCGAAACGGCGACACGCGCCGGAGCGGCACGCTCGACACGCAGGTCGACATCGGGCCACAGCGTGACGCGTTCGTTGTCGAGCGGGCGAACGCGAGCCTCGACGTCGGCGGCTCCGACACGGTGACGCTCAACGTGACCAACAACCGTGAGAGCACGGTCAGCAACGTCAACGCGAAGGCGTTCGTCGACGACCCGCTGTCGATATCGAGCGACGAGGCGTACATCTCTCGGCTGGAACCGAACGAAACCCAGCAGATCGCCTTCGACGCGAGCGCCGGTGGCGACGCGAGCGCTGGCGAATATCCGCTGTCGGTCGACTTCCAGTACGACTCGGGCGGCGAATCGAAGCTCTCGAACACCTACGAAGTGCCGGTCGAGCTCGTCGAAGTCGAGGACGGCGGCATCCTCTCGTCGCTGTCGATCATGTGGGCGCTCGGCGCGCTGCTCGTCGTGTTCGGCATCGGCTGGGTCTGGTCACGACGGTCGTAGATGGTCGACTATCAGCGCTACATCGACTGGATCGACGAGTGGATCACCGAACGGCCGCGGACGGTGGTGATCGCGTTCGTCCTGCTCACGCTCGTCTTCGCCGGCGGGCTGGCGAACATCTCGACGGACGCCGGGACGAGCCAGTTCACCGAGGACAGCCCCGCACAGGCCGCCCTCGACGATATCGATCAGGAGTTCTCGCCGTCCTTTTCGAAGGGTAACGGGAGCACGCAGCTCATCCAGTCGGGATCGAACGTGCTCGCGAAGGACGAACTGCTGGCGATGCTCGAAGCCCAGCAGCGCCTCGAAGACCACGAGAGCCAGCGGGTAGTGTCGGCGTCGAGCGCCGCGGGCATCGTCGCCCAGACGATCGATCCGAACGCGACGACCGTCGACGCACAGATCCGGACGCTCGACGGCGCGACACAGTCCGAGATCGAGAGTGCGATCCGGACGGCCGCTGCCGGGCCCGGCTTCACGGGACTGGTGAGCAACGACTTCGACCGGCAGTCGGTATCGGCCTCGGCGACGATCGGCACCGTCCAGCACGACGTCCTAGGTGGAGTCTCCTCGTCGTCGGCCGGAACAGGAGGGTCGAGTCCGCTCATGGACATCCAGACGCGTGGACAGGAGATCGTCGGCTCCGTCGATAGCGACATCCGTGTGTTCGGAAGCGGCATCATCTCCGACGAGTTCACGAACATTATCTTCGACTCGCTCGTCATCGTCGTTCCCGCGGCGTCGCTGTTGATCCTCTTCTTCCTGGTCTTCGCCTATCGCGACCCGATCGATCTGCTGCTCGGCGTGCTCGCGCTCGTGATGGCGATCATCTGGACGTTCGGGTTCACTGGTCTCGCGGGGCTGCCGTTCTCGCAGATGCTCATCGCCGTGCCGCCGCTGTTGCTCGCGGTCGGCATCGACTTCGGCATCCACGCGATCAACCGCTATCGCGAGGAGCGCGTCCAGGACGTCGGCATCAGCCAGTCGATGCGGACCGCGACCGACCAGCTGCTGGTGGCGTTCTTCATCGTCACCGGTACCACTGTCGTGGGCTTTGCCGCCAACGGCATCAGCGGTCTCGGGCCGATCCGGCAGTTCGGTCTCATCGCCGCCGTCGGCATCGTCTTCACGTTCCTGATCTTCGGGATCTTCCTGCCGGCGGCGAAGGTCTGGGGCGACCAGCTCCGCATCGAGTACGGCATTCCGGAGTTCGGCCTCTCGCCGCTCGGCGAGGAGGGGTCGATCCTCGGTCGGATTCTGCTGGTGGGTGTTGGCGCGGCGCGGCGTGCGCCTTACGTGATCCTCGCACTCACGGTCGTTCTGACGGTCGTCTCGGGGGCGTACGCGACCGGTGTCGACACCTCGTTCTCCCAGGACGACTTCCTGCCGCCCGAGGAGCTGCCGGGCTACGTCGAGGACCTGCCCGAACCGTTCGCGCCTGGCACCTACACCGTCACCGACACGACGAACTTCCTGGAGGATCGCTTCTCGACGACCCAGGGGAGTTCGGTGACGATCTTCGTCGAGGGACCGTTACGCGCCGACTCCGCACTCGAATCCATCCAGCGCGCGAACGACGACCCGCCGGATGCGTTCGTCGCGAGCAACCGGACGGCCGACGCCGATAGCATCGTCGGCGTCATCGATGACTACGCCGCACAGTCGCCAGAGTTCGCCCAGTTGGTCGCGCGCAACGACGTCGACGACGACGGCGTGCCCGATGACAACCTCGGCGAGATCTACGACGCGCTGCTCGACTCGCCGTTCCGCGCGCAGGCGCTTCAGTATATCACCGAGGACTACCGCAGCGCCCAGGTGGTGTATTCGACCGAGAGCGACGCCTCGAACGACGAGATCGCGAGCGACGCACGGGCGCTCGCCGACCGGTATCGGTTCTCGGCGACCGCCACGGGCCAGACGCTCGTGCTCGAAGCCGTTTCGGGCACCATTCTGACCTCGGCGATCCGGAGTCTCGTCGCCGCGCTGATCGTCACGGCGATCTTCCTCGTGCTCGTCTACTACGTCATCGAGGGACGGCCCTCGCTCGGCCTAGTGAATCTCGCGCCGATCGTCGTCTCGGTCGCGCTGCTCGCGGGCTCGATGCGACTGCTCGGTATCCCGTTCAACGCACTCACGGCGACGATCCTCTCGATCGCCATCGGGCTCGGCGTCGACTACTCGGCGCACTTCGTCCATCGGTTCATCGACGAGTACCACGAGTTCGACGAGCAGCTGTTCCCCGCTCTGGAGGAGACCGTGCGGGGGACCGGCGGCGCGCTCACCGGGAGCATGCTCACGACGACGACCGGTATCGGTGTGCTCGCGCTCGCGATCACGCCGATCCTCGGCCAGTTCGGGCTGGTCGTCGCACTCTCGATCTTCTTCGCCTACCTCACGGCGATGCTCGTCACGCCGTCGGTGTTCGTCGCGTGGGAGGCGCTCACGTGAGCGAGCACGACGAGGCGGTCGCGGCGCTCAAGCGACTCGGACTGTCGAGCTACGAGGCGCAGGTGTTCATCGCGCTCCAGCGCCTCGACACCGCCACCGTCCGCGAGGTCGATCGGACGACCGAGGTGCCGCGCTCGCAGATCTACGGCGCGGCCGAGGACCTCGCCGAGCGCGGTCTGGTCGACATTCAACAGTCGACCCCGATCCAGTATCGCGCGGTCGATCTCGACGAGGCACGCACGCGCCTCCGCGAGCGCCTCGACAGGGAGGAGGATCGCGCGTTCGACTACCTCGAATCCGCCCGCCGGGAACGCGCCGACGAGAACGAGGCGCAGGAAGATATCTGGACGGTTCAAGGAACCGATACGATCGACGGTCGGGTCGTCACACTCATCGAGGACGCCGACGACCGGGTCGTCTTCGGCGCACGCGAGGAGGGGACGTTCGACGACGCCGTCGCCGACGCGCTGACGGCGTCGAGCGAGCGCGGCGTCGCGGTGACGATCGTCAATGGCGACCGAACACGCGAGCGCTTCGGCGAAGACGTCTCGTTCCGTGCGACGACCGATGCACCGAACGACGAACGGAGCGGGCGCGTGCTCGTCGTCGATGCCGACACGGTGCTCATCAGCGTCACCGGCGGCGACGGACTGCCGGCCGTCGATCACGAGGCGGCCATCTGGAGCGCCCACACGGGCTTCGCGACGGTGCTCGTCGGCCTGCTCGACGTCTGGTTCGATCAGTATCTCGAAGACGGCTGATCCACGCCTCGATCCGTACCGTGATTTTTCCGTCAGTCGTCCCACGTAGCCAGCCCGGCCAACCGCTCGGCGTACTCACCGATCGTCGTCGGGCCGAGCGCTCCATTCTCGGTGACGACCGTGATCGCGTCGGCGGGCGTGCAGTCGAACGTCGGGTTCAGCACCTCGATGTCGGCATCGCCATCGTAGACAGCCTCGGGATCGCCCGGCTCGAAGCGTGCGTCGGCGTCGGTGGCGATCTTGTCACCCGCGGCGACGGCGTGGACGGGAACGTCCTCGCGGGCGGCAGCGATGGCGACCGCACGCGTGCCGACCTTGTTCATGACGCTCCCGTCCGGGAGAATCGTGTCGGCTCCGACGAGCACGCTATCGATGGCGTGCTCGGCAAGAACGTGCGCAGCGGCCGCATCCACTACGAGTGTCACCCGTCGATCATCGTCACTCGCGAGCGCTTCGGCGACGCCGACACCCTCGCGTGCGGGCCGCGACTCGGCGATGATCACCCGCTCGACGGTCGCCTCGCGAAGCGCCTCCAGCACCGTCCCCGATCGCGAGAGCGTCAGGACGGTGCCCGAGAGCCGGGCTGCTGCTTCGCTGGCGGCCCGCGAATCGGCGTCGAGCACCCGCTGGATTCCCTGGTGTGCGGATTCCTCGATAGCCGCCGGCGTCCGTGCGTTTGCCTCCGCCATTACTCGATTGACTCGATTCTCAATGGCTGCCATGCTCGGTCGCACTGTCCGGAGATTCCGCGCGAGCGTCGCGAGGTCGTTCCAGCCGTTCGCCTCGTCTCCACCTGTCGTTGCGAGCACGCTGGCGCGATCCCTGAGCATCTCCAGTGCGCGCAGTGAGAGCCACGCCGAGCCGTGATCGCCGTCCTCACGTATCGTCTCGATTGTCGGCGCGACGCGTGCGTAGGCTTTCCAGAGATCGGGGACCGTTTCGCGACGACGGATTTCGATCGGCGAGACCCACGCGAACTCGGCGGTGGTCTCGTCGTTCGTCTCGACTGCCCGCGAGTCACAGTCGAACAGGTACGGATGGACCCGCCAGCGCGTTTCGCGGTCGGTGTCTTCGACGGTGAATGGCTTGCCAGCACGGACGAGCGAGACGGCATCGTCTACCCCCATCTGTTCACTGACCACCACGCGTGCGGCTTCGTCGGGATCGTCATCAGCGCCGTCGATGAGGCTGCTCCACCGATCGACGTTCGAGTCAATCCCGTCGCCGCCCCTGACCAAGAGTATCTCGCCGCGATTGCGGAGGAAACAGGTGACACGAGGTTCGTCCATACCAGTCGTAGCTACTCGCGGCGTTTCAAGATAGTGCGGAGAGGAGGAACCGGATTCGATCGGTCGCCAGTATTGGCACGACCCGAAGTACGGAAGTGGCTACCCGGCGATTGCCGTGTATGAACGTCTCACCCGTCACGGATCTCCCCGAAATCGGTGCCGGCGACGATCTCGCTGCGCTGATCGCCGAGCGGGCCGACGGCGACGCCGACGTGGTCTGCATGGCGAGCACCATCGTCTCGAAGGCCGAGGGCCGGGCGCGCGATCTCGCCGACTTCCCGGCCGGCCCGCGCGCACACGAGATCGCCGACCGACTGGCCGAGCTCTCCGGCGACGAGAAGGATCCCCGGTTCGCACAGGCCGTCCTGGAGGAGAGCACCGAACTCCTGATGGACGAACCGTTCCTCCTGACCGAGACGCGGTTCGGACACGTTTCGGTGAACGCCGGCATCGACCGCTCGAACGTCCCCGACAACGATATCCTCCTCCTGCCGAAACGCCCGAGCGAGAGCGCGCGCCGGCTCAGCGACGAACTCGGCGTTCCGGTGATCGTCACCGACACCTGCGGGCGACCGTTCCGACACGGCCAGCGCGGCGTGGCCATCGGCTGGGCCGGCCTGCCCGCCAGCCGCGACTGGCGCGGCGAACACGACCGCGACGGCCGCGAACTCGGTGTCACCGTCGAGTCCGTGGTGGACGAACTCGCGGCGGCGGCGAACCTCGTGCTCGGCGAAGGCGCGGGCGGGAACCCCGTCGCCGTCGTGGATGGGTTCGACGTGGACGGGTTCGACGGCAGCGACAACCTCTTTCGCGCCGTCGAGGGTGATTTCGTCCGGCAGGCGCTCCGGGGGTGGTCGTATGCAGGGCATTGAACTCACCCCGGAACGACCCACGCGACGCACCGTCGATCTCGGCGAGCGGGCCGCTCAGGCGGGGTTCGACACGATCTTCGCGAGCCACCACTACAACAACCGCGATCCCTTCGCAGCGCTCTCGCTGCTCGCCGATCGCACCGACGACGTCCGTCTCGGCCCGGGTGTGACGAACCCCTACGAGACCCACCCGGTGACGCTCGCCTCGCGCGTGGCGACGCTTGACGAACTCTCGGACGGCCGAGCGGTCTTCGGCGTCGGACCGGGCGATCCCTCGACGCTCGAAAACCTCAGCCTCGGCGAGCGCCGTGGGCTCCGCTCCGTCCTCGAATCGTTCAAAACCGCACAGGAACTCTGGGCGGGCGAGCGCGTCGATCACGACGGCACGTTCGGCGCACACGACGCCGGCCTGAACTACGAGGTCGGCGAGATTCCGGTCTACGTCGGTGGTGAGGGGCCACACATGTGCCGGATGGCGGCCAAACACGCCGATGGACTGCTGTTCAACGGTTCACATCCCGACGACGTCGCGTGGGCGGCCGATCAGGTCGACCAGGGTCTCGACGAGCGACCCGACGAGTATGGAGAATTCGATTTCACGGCGTACGCGAGCGTGAGCATCGCCGAGGACGGCGAGGCCGCACGCGAGGCAGCCCGCCCGCCGGTGGCGTTTATCGCTGCCGGTGCGCCGCCGCCCGTCATCGAGCGCCACGGACTCGACGGCGAGCGCGCGGACGCGATCGGCGAGGCGATCTCGGCCGGCGAGTTCGATACTGCGTTCGAGCGTGTGAGCGACGCGATGATCGACGCGTTCTGTATGGCCGGCACGCCCGAAACGGTCGAAAAACGGCTGTCGGCGGTGTTGGAACACGCCGACAGCATCGTGATCGGCTCGCCGCTCGGGCCCGACGTCGAGGAAGCTATCGACCTTGCTGGGGCGGTGTGCGACCGAAGCCGTCGGGAGTGAGTCCCGAGAGCAGTCCGCCGATGGCGAGATAGGCGAACAGCCCGAACGCGACGATCCAGATGAGGGTGCTCGACAGGATCAGTGCTGCCGAGAGCGGGTCGCCGAGCGCGACGCCGGTCACGATGTTCGTCAGCTCGGCGAGATTGCCGAGCAGTTCGAAGACGACGTTTGCCATACCGTTCCGTTGCTGGCGAGGGTACTTGTGCCTACTGACCCGTCTTCCAGACGAGCCCCTCGAACCGTCCCTCCAGTACCGTCTCACCCGCACGACGGCAGACGACCGCACAGGCGATCTCGTATCTGTCTTCTCGCTCGTCGACGCTCTCGGTCGTCACTTCGCAGGTAATCGGTTCGCCTGTGTAGACCGGTTCGAGGAACTCGAACTCCATCGAGCGCGCGAGCACGCCGAGCTCGCCCCCGATCTTGGTCGGGAGCGTCGCCGTGAGCAATCCCTGGACGACCAGCCGGCCTTCCGAATCGGGCTCGGTGTGGATCGCCTGCTGGTCGCCCGACACCTCGCCGAACTGTTCGACGTCCGCGTGCGTGAAGGTGCGCTCGAAGACGTGCACGTCGCCGTCCGCGGGCTCGCTCGCCATGACCACCCGTCTCGGCCCGCGCGCATAACTCCCTCGCCATCGGGAGGCGAGCTATTATACTCTCGCTGCCCGTCGTTGCGGTATGACGTGGGAGACCGTCGATCTCGACCGAAACGAGGGCGTGGCGACCATCACCATCGACCGACCGGACGCGCTGAACGCGATGAACGTCGAGACGCTCGACGCGCTCTCCGAGGCGCTCGACGAGGCACGCGACGCCCGCGCGCTCGTGCTCACCGGGGCCGGCGACGACGCGTTCGTCGCGGGCGCGGACATCGGCTACATGGCTGAGCTCTCGGTGGCCGAAGCGCAGGCCTACGCCGAACTCGGCCATCGCGTCACCGACACGATCGAGACGTTTCCCGCGCCGGTGATCGCCGCTATCAATGGCTACGCCTTCGGCGGCGGCTGCGAATTCGCGCTCGCGGCCGATCTGCGGGTCGCCGCCGAAAACGCTGTCCTCGGCCAGACCGAGATCGATCTCGGCATCGTCCCTGGCTGGGGCGGCACCCAGCGCCTCTCGCGACTCGTCGGCGACGAACGCGCCCGCCGGCTGGTCTTCTTCGGCGAGCGCGTCGACGCAGCGGAGGCTCGCGAGATCGGTCTGGTCGGCGAGGTCGTCGCCGATGGCGACCTCGACGATCACGTCGCCGACATGGCCGCCGACCTCGCGGCGAAGCCCGCACACGCCCTCCAGGCGGCCAAGGAGTCGCTGAATCAGGTCCACGAATCCCACCTCTCGGCGGGACTGACCTACGAACGCCGCCTCTGGAGCGGCCTCTTCGGCACGCACGACCAGCGCGAGGGCATGACGGCGTTCGTCGAGGATCGCGAGCCCGACTTCGAGTAACCCCGATCGTGTCGACAGCGGTCGATCCCGACGTTTAACTTCGACCGCACGCCTACCTACCGAGTATGGAGTTCTGCGACGAGTGCGGCTCGATGATGAAGACCGACGACGGCGTGTGGGTCTGCGACAACTGTGGCTACACCAAACCGCGCGACGATGCGAAGGAGGCAGCGATGACGACCACACAAGGCCAGGAGGAGACCGAAATCATCGACGTCAGCGACGCCGAGGATCGGGGACTTCCCACGACCGAAGTCCACTGCTCCGAATGTGGCAACGACGAAGCCTACTGGTACATGCAACAGATCCGCTCGGCCGACGAATCCGAAACGCGATTCTTCGTCTGTACGGAGTGCGAACACCGCTGGCGCGAGGACGATCACTAAACACCCACTTTTTTAGACGGGGGAATCGCGCTCGCTCCCTTCGGTCGCTCGCGCTCAACCCCCAACCAAAAACCTGGACTAAAAACGTCTGCTCGTTCGCGCTTCGCGCTCACTCGCAGTGAACCGCGCTCACTGCGTTCGCGCGGACGATCTTCAACACAGCACCGCAACCGCCGACCGCACAGCACCGCAGAAGCCCTCACTCGCTCCCTCCGGAAGAGCGAAGCCCTTCCGTGCTCTCGTTCGCTTCGCTCACCAGAGCTCCGGTCGCTCGTTCGCCCTTCATCCACCAGGAGAGCCGTGCTCTCCTGAGTCTGCGGTCGCAGAGCGACCGCAGACGCCAGGCACCGCCAACCGCACAGCGGCCGCACCGCTGCCGCGCGGCGGCGTCACTCCATGGCGTCGAGCAGCATGCGCGCACCGAGATCGATCTCGCGCTCGGTGACGTCGAGCGGCGGGAGGATCCGGAGCGTCTTGTTCCCGCAGGCGAGCGTGAGCAGCCCGCTCTGGAAGGCGTTTTCGAGGACCGCATCGCGGGTGTCGGCGGTGTCGAACTCGATGGCGAGCATCAAGCCCTTCCCGCGCACGTCGACGACCGATTCGGGGGCCGCGTCGCGAAGATGTTGCTTGAACTGGCGACCGCGCGCGACGGCGTTGTCCATCAGGTCGTACTCCTGGATCGCGTCGATCGTGAGCGCACCCTGCATCGAGGCGATGATGTCGCCGGCACCCCACGTCGAGGAGATCCGTCCCTTCTCCTCGGGGAAGACGTCCGAGCGCGAGATCGTCGCGCCGACGCGCAGTCCCTTCGCGGCCGTGATGACGTCGGGCTCGATTGGGTAGTGATCGGCACCCCACCACTCGCCCGTCCGGCCCATCCCGGCCTGGATCTCGTCGGCGATCAGCGTGATGTCGTACTGCTCGCAGACGTCGGCGATCTCCTCCATGAAGGCGTCGCTCGGGAATCGATAGCCGCCCTCGCCCTGGATCGGCTCCATGACGAGGTAGGCGACTTCCTCGGGCGCGACCGACCCCTCGTCGCTCAGCATTCGGCGGAGCTGCGAGCCCTCGCCGGTGAAAAAGCCACACGAACAGTCTCCATCACTACAGGTTCGATCACTGCAGAACGGCACATCGTGGATCCCCGCGATCTCGGGGTAGTCACGGCGATAGACCGACTTCGAGCGGTTGAGCGAGAGCGCGCCGAGTGTCCGACCGTGGAACGCTCCCTGGAAGGTGATACCGTAGGAGCCACCGCCGTCGTAGCAGATCTTGATGGCGTTCTCGATCGCTTCGGCTCCCGAGTTCGAGAGGAACACCTTGTCCATGTCGTACGCGCTCGTCAGATCCGTGAGCCGCTCCATCAGCCCCGCCGGACCGGGGAAATCGGGATCGTCGGGCGAGCCAGCCCCCACATAGAAATCGTGGCCAGCGGTCTTCAGCGGGTCGACGAGATCGAACTCGGCCATCGGCTCGGTGATCTTCGGGTTGTTGTAGCCGAGCGGGGCGGCCCCGACGTGGCAGGTGAAATCCAGGAAGACGTTACCGTCGGCGTCGGTACAGAACGGTCCCTCGGCGGGTGCGGTCGGATCCCAGACGAACTCGTAGACGTAGGTGCTCGGAGCAGCGACGTCCTGCTGGCGCTCGACCCACTCACGGGCACGCGGGCCCGGTAGCTCACTGACACGGGGTGCTGTGGTATCCCGGTCCATGCTCAACACCGTCGGCCTGGCTTCTTAACTAATTCGTTTCGGTTGGTGCAATATTCATCAGACGTCGACGTATTGGTCTTCCCACTCGCGACGGGCGTCGATCTCGCGCTGGCCACGACGGGTGATCTTGTAGTAATTCGTCCGTCTGTCGATCTGACCTTTCTCGACGAGCCCCTTGTCGACGAGCGTGTCGAGGTTCGGATACAGCCGTCCGTGATGTATTTCGGTCTCGTAGTACTCTTCGAGTTCGTCTTTGATCGCCAGCCCGTGGGGCTCTTCCTTGCCGGCAATGGCGTACAGCAGGTCGCGCTGGAATCCTGTCAGATCGTGCATCGTACTCCGTTACTGGTAAGTGGATGATTCGTATAAGTATATCGAAACTGTCTGCTCGCCGAAACGGTTGCGCCGGAAAAATGCAAGCGGGTTTCGCATCGCTGTCGCTCGTCAATCGAACCTGTCTCTCGACGATCGACCGCCACGGCGAGCCGGAGGCTGGCTATCGGTCGTGTATCAAGGAAAGCGCCCGCGCGGGAGAAAAGCCCGCGTCGGGCGCTCGCCGCCCTGAATTGGTCCCCGCTGACGCTTCGGCCCTCCAAGCGAAGCGTCACTCGTATCCTGTGGACTGTGACACTTAACCTTATCGGCCGACCGTCACATGTGCTCCTCTTCGAGCGCCCAGCCGAGCGCGCGCCGGTAGTAGGTAAACATCTGCCTGACGCCCTCGTGGTTCATCTCCTCGTCGTCCAGTTCGTCCATGAGGAACTCGTACTGCTCACGGATTTCCTCCTCGTCACGCATATCGGCTCGACGGGATCAACCCCCATGAACCTTCACCCGTCAGGCACGCTCGCGACCGGCGATTCCGTGCCAGATCGCGTTGACCAGTCGCGTCTCGCCGCTACCTTCCGCATCGTCCCATCCGCGGGCGAGCGCGTCCGCCAGCGTATCGAGATCGTGGTTCTCGAAGTTGTTCGCGTCCCGAAAATCGGCGAGCGCCGCGCGTTCGTCCTCGCCGAACTCGCCCGATGCTCCCTCGGCGAATCCTGCTTTGACGAGTGCTTCCGTGACTGCCTCGGCAGTCTCCCCGTCCAGTTCTCGAAATGTGTCAGGCGGTTCGCGTTCGAGAAGCGTCACGTCGTAGACGCGGAAGACCCGTTCGAGCTCGTCGATCGGGCTCTCGTGATCGTCGACGCGGACGTCGATCCAGCGATCGTTGCCCGCGTCGTAACCACCGTCGGGTTTCACGACGTAGAGCGCCGCCGACTGCTCGCCACGGGCGTCCCCACCGGCCTCGTTGCCCGCCTGCAGCGCGGCGATGAGCCGCTCGGGCAGGCCGCCCACGGTCGATTCGTACGTGTCGGCCATCGCCTCGATCGTCGCGCGGTTTTCGAGGATGTTACCCTGAACAGTGTAGTTCTCGCCCTGGATGTCGCCGGCGAACTCGAAACAGTCCGCACCGGTGAACGCCGCAACCGAGCCGTCCCGCCCGACGACGCCGACCTGGCGCTCGGGGGCCTGATCGTCGGCGTCGGTGAGCGCTTCGACGACTTCGCTCGCCGACCTCCCCTCGCGGAGCAGGTCTAGCCCATCGGGACCGTAGGCGACGTTCGCGAAGCTCTGGGTGGCGATCGCGCCCGCGTTGGCGCTGGCGAAGGGGACGACCGAGCCGACGCTGACGAACTTCGACTGGACGGCGACGCCGATCGCGTCTTGCTCTGGGTCGCGCGCGACGATGGAAAACGTGCTCGGGCGTGGTGGCATATCTCCGGGTGCACACGCGCCGGCAAAAAGCGTTCCTCGCTCACGAGAACTGATCGACGAGAGCCGGCTCCGCCCTCCCCTGAGACGTCTTTCATCGATAGCGATTACACCCCCGATCTCCGCTCACTCGGCAGCGAACTCGTCTAGCGTCGTGTTGACGCCGGCCCGGACGTCCGAGACGAGCGCGCCATCGATATCGAGCCCGAGCACCGAGACGGCCGCCGTCCCGACCTGTTCGGTGGCCTCGGCCGGTGCGTAGATTCCGAAACGCCACTGGTCGCGCTGAGTGGTTTTGAGCGCCTCGACGAGCGTCGACTGCCGGCCGAGTGGGCGGATCTCGCCGCTCACGACGACCCGCGAGGAAGATTCGGTCATGCGCGGGCGCGCTGACACGTCGAGGATCACACTTTCAGCGGCGACCGAGGCGCGCTCGGCGATCTCGCGTTCGTACTCGCGAATCGTCGTGTGATCGGCGTCGACGAGTTCGTCCGGCGTGTCGCGGAGCTCGGCCCACACCGCCCGTTTGTAGAGATTGCGCCGGCCGAGCCGTGCCGCGTCCGCTTCCGTGCGTTCGTCGTTTCGTAGCGTCACCAGCAGGTCGTGGTCGTCCATCCGGCGGAGGTCCGCCCCGCTCAGGTCACCGTCGAGCAGGCGCTCGGTCGCCCGCCGGAGCATCGCCTTGCCGATGCGCGCGACGGGATGGCTGTAGACGACGGGGTTCATCAGCGCGCGAGCGAGCAATAGCGCCTCGGCCGTCTGGACGTTCCCCTCGGCGAGGACGAGCTCGCCGTCGAGAAAGCGGAGCTCGCGGACGAGCCGCCCGTGGTCGATCGTGCCGTAGGGAACGCCCGTGTGGAGGGCGTCGCGCACCAAGTAGTCCATCCGATCGACGTCGAGCTCGCCCGAGACGAGCTGGCCGAGTCGCCCCTCACCGGCCACCAGGTTCGCGATGTGCCCCGGATCGAGGTCGTGGGTGGCGAGAACGTCGGCGACCTCGCCGGTCGCGAGGAGTTCGTCGACGTCGTCGTGGTAGTTGCCGGTTCGACGGTGGATCAGCGCTTCGAGGTTGTGGCTATACGGCCCGTGCCCGACGTCGTGGAGGATCGCGGCCGCGCGGACGCGTTCGGCTCGCACGCCTTCGATGCCGAGCTGTGAGAGCGCGCGATCGGCGAGGTGGTACACCCCCAGACTGTGCTCGAACCGGGTGTGATTGGCCGAGGGATAGACGAGATCGACGGTGCCGAGCTGGCGGACGTGGCGCAGGCGCTGGACGGCCGGGGTGTCGAGCAGAGCCTGCGCGACGCCCGAAATCTCGATGTGATCGTGGACGCTGTCCTTGATCGTCTTCATTGGTTCTCCGTTCGACGTGTTCGGTGAAAAACTTCGGCCCTGCTCGTGTTTGGTGGTTCTCACGGCATGGCTTTTCTATTGTCATCGACTCGATGGTCACACGACTACTGCTGACGACAATGAGTGGCCGCAACGCCCCGCACGTCCCACATACCTCCCCAACCGACTGCGCTCCTCGCTCGTTTCACTCGCTGTGGTGCTCATCCCTCGCGCAGTGTTTGCGCTCGGTGCTCACTTTGTTCGCACACGAACGCAAGCGCGCGCCGACCGCTGCTGGTTTGTTTCTCAACTGATTCCGTCGGCTGCGGTGAGCACAAGCGTTTACTCCGCCCGTCGTGGAGTCGGCGTATGGTGACGTTTCTCTCCGGGGGCACCGGCACGCCGAAACTGCTGGCCGGAGCCAGAGAGGTCTTCGACCCCGCTGATCTCACGGTGGTCGGAAACACCGGCGACGATATCGAACTCGGCGGGCTGTTGATCTGTCCGGATCTCGACACCGTTCTGTTCGAGCGCGGTGGTGTCCTCGACCGCGAACGCTGGTGGGGCATCGAGGGCGACAGTACCACTACCCACGAGGAAGTCCGCGATCTCTCCGAGCGGGCAGGTTTCGAAACGGGACCGCGCTATCTCGGCGACGAGCGCCAGACCAGTGGTCGAACTCTCGCGCGCTGGCGACGCTTTTCCGGCGTGGGGGAGTTCATGACCATCGGCGATCGCGATAGAGCTGTGCACCTCCTGCGGACGAGTCTCCTCTCCGAGGGCCACACACTCACCGAGACCACGAACCGTCTCGCCGACGCCTTCTCGCTCGACGTTTCGCTGCTCCCGATGAGCGACGATCCGGTGGCGACGATGATCCACACGCCCAATGGCGAGATGCACTTTCAAGAGTTCTGGGTTGCCCACGGTGGCGAGCCAGTCGTCGAGGACGTCGAGTTCCGGGGTGCCGAGCGCGCCGACCCGACCTCCGAGGTGATCGACGCGCTCGCCGAGCCGGTGATCATCGGCCCGTCGAACCCCGTGACGAGCATCGGCCCGCTGCTCGCGCTTGACGGCGTCCCGGAAGCACTCGCCGAGACCACCGTGGTTGCCGTCTCGCCGTTCGTCGGCGACGATCTCTTCTCGGGGCCGGCGGCGAAGCTCATGGAGGCGACGGGCACCGAACCGAGCACTGCGGGGATGGCCGAATCGTACCCCTTCGCCGACGCGTTCGTCGTCGACGAGCGCGATCCCACCGAACTGGGTCGCCCGACGGTCACGACCGACATCGGTATCGACGGCTCGGAGGACTCCGAGCGTGTCGTGGAAGCGGTCGCCGACGCGCTCGCTCTCGTGGGGGCGACCTGATGTTCGAGCCACGACTCGCGCTGGCGAGTCTGAGCGGCGAGTCCGATGCCGCGTGGGCACGGAGCGCCGAAACACACGCTGGTGCGGCGTTTCTCGGTGGCATCGCCATCGACGAATCGTCGCGACGGGCCGCCCGACGGATGACCGAGCGCGACCGCGACGAGTTCCTCCCCGACGGCCCGCTGGCGTTCATCGAGCGTGAACTCGACGCGCTCGACGACGCCCCGCTCCGCGCCGGCGTCAACGTCCGCAGCAGTTCGCGCGCACCGATCCATGAAGTCGCCGAACTCTGTCGTGAGTACGACGCGATGCTCGAACTCAACGCCCATTGCCGCCAGGACGAACTCTGCGCCGTCGGCTGTGGCGAGACCCTGCTTCGCGACGCCCACCGTCTCTGCGAGCAGGTCGAGACCGCCGCCGACACGGGCGCAACAGTGAGCGTGAAGGTTCGGGCAGAGGTGCCCGGTGTCTCGCTCGCCGACACCGCGCGCTGGATCGAGGAGGCCGGCGCGGACGTGATCCACGTCGACGCGATGGACTCCGAGTCCGTGATCCGTGACGTCGCGGACGCGACCGAACTGTTCGTCGTCGCCAACAACGGCGTCCGCGACGGCGAGACTGCCAGAGAATACCTCGAATACGGTGCGGACGCGGTGAGCGTCGGCCGTCCGAGCGACCGGCCTGCGATCCTCCAGCGCGTGCGCGAAGCGGTCGACGACTGGTTCGAGACGGAGACGGAACCGACTGCGGGGGCGGGTCGATGAGAACCCCCGCAGAGAACGCCCAGCTGGCGCTGCTGCTCGAAGTGGCCGCCACACCGAAACCCGGCAACGTCGATCGCGACCGTGAGTACCCCGACCTCCGCTTCGAGCACTTCATGACTGGTGCGGTCGGCGCGAGCGAGGGGCTTCGGATGGCCGGTGCGGGCGAACCAGTTGGGGAATCCTTCGAGTGCGCGATCGACGGAATGGCCGACCAGCGCGGCGGCAACACGCAGTTCGGCGCGCTGCTGCTCCTCGTCCCGCTCGTTCGGGCGAGCGCGACCGGCGAACTGACGCCCGAGCACGCGGCCGAAGTCGTCGAGGGGACGACCGTCGCGGATGCCGCCGGCTTCTATCGCGCCTTCGAGCACGTCGACGTCGGTATCGGCGACCCGCCGGACGAGATGGAAGCCCTCGACGTGCGCCGCGGTGCGGACGCGATTCCCGAACTCGAAGCGCGCGAGCTCACCCTCGAAGACGTACTCGCCGCGAGTGTCGAGCGCGACGGCGTGGCCCGCGAGTGGGTGTCGCGGTTCTCGCGGAGCTTCGAGATCGCCGAGCGCATTGCGAGCGGTGAAGGGAACGTCCCCGATCGCGCCGCACGGGCCTTCCTGGAAGCGCTCGCGAGCGAACCGGACACCTTCGTCGCGAAGCGCCACGACGAGGCGACCGCCCGCGAGGTCACCGAGGCCGCACGGGCGGCGCTGCGCGGCGACGCCGATCCCGACGCGCTCGCCGGAGAACTCGTCGATGCGGAAGTGAACCCCGGGACGACGGCCGATCTCGTCGCGGCCGGACTGTTCATCGCGCTCGAGGACGGACTTGCCGTATGACCGATTCGCAGGAGAGGATCGACTGGCCCATCGAGCTTCGGGGCGTGATCGAATCCCTGGTGGCGACACTCGGCCCGAACGGAAGGTGGAATCTCGCGGCGCTCGGGCTTCACGCCGGCGAGCCGGTCACGGCGCGCACTTGGGGACGCACGCGGACGTGGCGGAACTTCCACGAGAAAGGGCAGGGTATCGTCCAGTTCCTGCACGATCCCCTGGTGTTCGCCGAGAGCGCACTCACGATCCAGGAACGCGGTTCACCCGTGCATCCAGCGGCGAACGCGTGGGTGCGCGTCGCGGTCGAATCGGTGGACGAGGGTGAATCGGGTGAGACGAAATGGGAAGAGTGGGAGCTCACGCCGATCGAGGCCGCTATCGAGGACCGGATCGTGCCGACGACCAATCGTGGCTACGGCGCGGTCGTCGAGGCCACCGTCGCGGCCTCACGACTCGACGTCTCGGCCTACGACACCGACGAACTCCGCGAGCGACTCGACTACTTCGCCGACGTGGTCGAAACGTGTGGTGGTCCGCGCGAGCGAGCGGCGATGGAGCGGATCGTCGAACACACCGCCTGGACCCCCGAGGACGGGTGAAAGCAAGAGCGCGTCGTTTATAGGCCGGGCGAAAAAGAGATGGTATGGCGATCAAACCGGCCTACATCAAGAAGACGGGCAATCTCCTGCTCGAACAGTATCCGGAAGCGTTCTCGACGGACTTCGAACACAACAAGGAGAGCGTCACCGCGCTGACGAACGTCGAATCGAAGGGCGTTCGCAATCGCATCGCGGGCTACGTCTCGCGAAAACAGCAGGGCGCAGTCGCCTGAATCGGACGTTGCGTCGACCAGAACAGTTTTCATCGGCATTGTCCTACGCCGAGCAATGACACACGTTGGCGTTCTCGGTGCGACCGGTGCCGTCGGACAGCGACTGATCCAACTGCTCGATCCCCATCCCGAGTTCGAAATCGCCTGTCTCACGGCGAGCGACGACAGCGCGGGCCGTTCCTACCACGATGCCGCGAAGTGGCGCATCGAAACCCCGATCCCCGACGACGTCGCCGAGCTCGACGTCCGCGAGACCGCTCCCGACGCGATCCCCGACGACATCGACCTGCTGTTCTCGTCGCTGCCCTCGTCGGTCGGCGAGCGCGTCGAACCCGACCTCTGCGAGGCGGGCTACGTCGTCTCGTCGAACTCGTCGAACGCGCGGATGGATAGTGATGTTCCGCTGACGATCCCCGAGCTCAACCACGACCACCTCGATCTGCTCGAAGTCCAGCGCGACGAGCGTGGCTGGGACGGCGCGCTCGTGAAGAACCCGAACTGCTCGACGATCACCGCGGTGCCGACGCTCGCGGCGCTCGACACGTTCGGCTTGGAGACCGCCCACGTCGCCACGCTTCAGGCGGTCTCGGGTGGCGGCTACTCGGGCGTGACCTCGATGGAGATCATCGACAACGTCCTGCCCCACATCGGCGGCGAGGAGGAGAAAATCGAGACCGAATCGCGCAAACTCCTCGGAAACTTCGACGGCGCGAAACTCGACCACCACGACGCCGACGTCGCCGCCTCCTGCAACCGCGTGCCGACGCTCGACGGCCATCTCGAAAACGTCTGGGCGGAAACCAGCGAGGGGATCACCGCCGAAGACGCCGCGACGGCCATGCGCGAGGCCCCATCACTCGATCTGCACAGCTCGCCCGACCAGTTCATCGAGGTCTTCGAGGAGCCGGACCGTCCCCAGCCCCGTCTCGACCGGATGGTCGGCGACGGGATGGGCGTCGCGGCCGGTGGCCTCCGTGAGACCTCCACTGGTGTGCAGTACAACTGTCTCGCCCACAACACCCTGCGCGGCGCGGCCGGCGCGAGCGTTCTGAACGGCGAACTGCTCGTCGAACAGGGCTGGGTCTGAGCGACTACGCGACCTGATTTTTCAGGCCCTCGTATTCGCCGGTGTCGGCAACTCGTCGCAGGTTTTCGGCGAGGATGTCCGCGAGCCGCTCGTAGTATTCCGGCGTGTTGCCGGCGTTGTGCGGCGTGATCAGCACGTTCTCGAACCCCCAGAGCGGGTGGTCCTCGGGCAACGGTTCGGGATCGGTCACGTCGAGGGCCGCCCCACCGATGTCGTTGGAGCGCACCGCCGAGACGAGCGCCTCCGTGTCGACGACGGGCCCGCGCGCGACGTTGACGATCGTCGCATCGGGCGGCAGCGTCGTGAACTCGGCCTCGGCGATCATCCCCTCGGTCTCGTCGGTCAGCGGCACCGTGAGCACGAGGTGGTCGGTGCGGGCGAGCGCCTCGTGGAGGCGATCGGGGCCCACGACTTCGTCGGTCGGACCGCCCTTCTCGGGCGAGTGGCGAACCCCGATCGTGTCGACGTCGAATCCCTGGAGTCGCTCGACGACGGCGCTGCCGAGTGCGCCCAGTCCCGCGACCGTGACCGTCGAGCCGGCGAACTCGCGGGTCGGGTAGGCACGCCACTCCCGGTTCTGCTGGCGTCGCCAGCCCTCGTGGTGCCGGCGGGTGAGCGTGAGCAGGTGGCCGAGCACGTCCTCCGCGATGTTCGGCCCGTGGACGCCGGAGGCGGTCGTCACGCTGACCCCGTGGCTCTCGATGGCGTCCATCGGGAGATGGCCGTAGCCCGCGAACGAACAGGCGAGCAGTTCGAGGTTCTCGGCGCGATCGAGCAGGTCCTCGTCGACGGTCTTGCCGGCGACGACGCGTGCGTTCGTGACGAGTTCGCGCTCCTCGGCGGGCGTGCGTGCCAGCCGGATGTCGTACTCCGGGAGGCGCTCGCGCAGCGCCGCCGCGTACTCGCTGGTCGGGATGCCGTGGACGCCCTCTCGGCGCACCAGAACGTCCGGTCCGTCGCCGCTCATCGCTCGTCCCTCGATCGGATCATGGGCGGCTGTTCGACGGCCACCGTCATTAACTTCACCCGTCGAGCGCTCCCCTGTCTGGCGGCGACCGCCGAGCGGGAGACCTTTATTCGCGGCGCTGGCCGGAACCGTATGGAGCGGATTGACGTGGCGGTCGTCGGTGGCGGTCCGGCAGGCAGCTCGGCCGGGCAGGCGGCGGCCCGACAGGGTGCCGAGACGGTCGTGTTCGAGAAGGGTGTCCCACGCGAGGACCGTGCAGGGTTGGGGCCGGACTCGACCGACGCCGCGGGGATGCTCGACTACTGGGTCGATCTGATGGATCTTCCCGAAGCGATCCCCGACGACGTGATCCTTCGCGAACTGAACGGGGCGACCTTCGCCGGCCCCACCGAACGCCTCACGATCCGGGACACCGGTATGGGCAGTTCGTATCCCGATTTCGGCTTCACCTTCCATCGTGCGCGCTTCGACGACTGGCTACGCGAGCGCTGCGAGACCGCTGGCGCGGGCTATCGTGTCGGCACGAGCATCAGGGACGTCGACATCGGCCGTCGCGGAACCCACACGCTCACGCTACGCGACGGCACCGAGATCGAGACCGACTATCTGATCCTCGCCGACGGGCCACAGCGGACGGTCACTCGCGGGGTGCTCGGCGAGTTCGTCGCCGAGCAGCGACTGCAAAACCTCGCCTCGAACCGCGCGAACCACATCGCCTATCAGGAGTACCGCGAGTTCCCGCCCGAACTGTTCGACGAGGACCTCCTCAAATTCTGGTGGGGATCGATGCCCGGCCACACGGCCTACCCGTGGGTGTTCCCGAACGACGGCTGTGTGGCGCGCGTCGGCCTGACGATGCCCATCGGGCTCGATATCGACGAGGTGCAAAATCCAGAGACTTATCGACTGCTCGAACCCGACGACGAGACCGTCCCATCAGGTAGAACGTACGTCGAGCGACTGCTTGCTACCGAGTATCCCGACTACGATCTCGACGACTTCCCTCTGGTCGAGGATCGGGGCAAGAGCGGCGGGACCGAGACCTACCCGATCTCCTCGACGCGCCCGATCGACTCGCCGACCGGTGCGAACGTCGCCATCGTCGGCGGTGCGATGGGCGCGACCTCGGCCTTCCACGAGGGTGGCGACCACGTGGCCGTGCGCACCGGCAAGATCGCCGGCTCGCTGGCTGGCGCGGGCACGCTCGACGCCTACAACCGCGAGTGGAAGCGCGCGGTCGGCGACGAGATCCTGCGGAACGTCTCGATGGCCGACGTCGTTACCGGCTTCGAGCCCGACGACTGGGACGACGCCTTCCGATCGGTCGATCGGATGCTCGACGACGGTCGTCTCAGCGCACTCCGGATGCCGTTTTCCGGTCGCGCCGGGCTCTCGGTGCTCGCACGATACAGCAAGGCGAAGTTCGGCTACCGCAACGACGGCTACGTCCAGCTCCGCGAGTCGGAGTACGCCGTCTGAGTCACGGACGGTTTATACTCGCGGTCCGTATCGCGACCGCACGCCGTAGTCCTCGCCCGAGTACGTCCACACGGACGCGATGACGCGCGGCGAACCCCGGCGTGCGACACAGGTCGTGTGATACACGACCGAACGTGGAGCCGGTGTCGACCGGCGACACGGGTTGCGCCATGCGCAACCGAACGCGAGGCCGGCACACGCCGGCCGCGGATGGTCGCCGACGACCCGCCCGGCATAGGGTTTCCCGGCCGAGACGGCACACCGCCCGCGATGAGGCCGGCCGTTAGTGTTCCGGGCGACAGTCCACTCGATCGAGCCCACGCTCCGTGCAACGAGCGCAGCCTCAACGAGTCGGTGACGCTGACGGATGAGACGCCAACTGAAAACCCGTTTTCGTGCTGCCAGATCGACGGATTCGACCGTACAACCCCCGATCGACGAGCTACAGATCGGTATATCTGTGGGCTGTTTGCCGATTGGCGGATCGAGCGACAGAGGCGCTCTGTACGCTACTGATCGGGTGTACGGAGGTTTTAACCCTGTCCGACCCGACAGTTCATTTGCAAATGCTCGACGAAATACGGCGTGCGAACCGGGACACGCGCGCTCAATACGCCCTCATGGCCGTCTTCGGCGCGCTGTGCATCCTCGCCGCGTTCGCACCGCTCCAGGAGTCGATTCGAATCACGACCGTCGGGACGCTCTTCGGGTTCACCGCCGGGCTCTGGGTCTCGCATCTGTTGCAGGTGGTCCAGAGCGCCGCCGAGGCGAACCGCAACGGAACCGATCCGTCGACCCCGGAATCACAATGAGCGAGTCGGAACCCTCCCACGGCACCGACAGTGGCGGCGAACTGAACCGGTTCTCGGAGGACGTCGAGGCGCTGACCGGCCGGAACCCCAATATGGGATCGTTCCTCCTCACCGTCGGGAGCGTCACCTGTGTGTTCATCGCACTGTTCCAGTTCACGCTGCCGAGCTCGGTCGGCTTTCTCCTCACCGGCGGGGTGCTCATCATCACCGTTCTCAGCGGTGTCTTCGCGCTGATCCTCGACACGTTGGGCTACTTCGGATAGTCGGTACGACGATGGCGGGGTGACGACCGTGAGCCGAGTAGCCCGGCCCTGTCGCGCATTTATGTTCGTAACCCCCATAGCACGGGTACATGGATCGCAACGGTTTCGTGAAACTCTCGCTTCTCGCCTTCGGGCTGATCCTGGTGAGTTTCCTGCTCCTCGGTTTCTCGCGGCTCGTCCTGCCCTACCGCACGGCGCGCGTTCTCGCCGCACCGACGACCCTGCTTGGATTCGGGCTGGTCTGCTATCTCCTCGTGCGAGCTATGCTGTCGAAACTCCGTCTCGTCGAGATCGAGGACTGAGAGACCACAAACCGTTTTCGCACCGGCCCCCGAGTCGCTCGCATGGACGTCACCACCGTTGCGGATCTCCCGCCCGACCGGCGGCGGGCGCTGTTCCATCGTGATGCCGGCATCGACGCGATCGCCGGCGATGTCGCCGACATCGTCGAGCGCGTGCGCGAAGAGGGCGACGTGGCGCTGCGTGAGTACGCCGAGGAGTTCGACGACACGACCGTCGGCACGATCGACGTGACCGACACCGCCGAGCGCGCTTACGACGAGATCGACGACGATCTCAGAGAGGCCATCGAGACCGCCGCCGACAACATCGAGGAGTTCCACGAGCGCCAACTGCCCGACGACTGGCGGGAGGATTTCGACGGTCGCGAGCTCGGACGGCGCTACCGACCGATCGAGCGCGTCGGTGCGTACGTCCCCGGCGGCGGGGCGGCCTACCCCTCCAGCGCGCTGATGACGGTCGTTCCGGCCACCGTCGCCGGTGTCGAGCAGGTGGCGGTCGCGACGCCGCCGGCCGACGAGCTCAGCCCCGCGACGCTCGCGGCGCTGCACGTCGCCGGCGCGGATGCGATCCACCAGGTCGGGGGTGCACAGGCGATCGCCGCGCTCGCCTACGGCACCGAGACGGTCTCGCCGGTCGAGAAGATCGTCGGCCCCGGCAACCGGTGGGTGACGGCCGCCAAAGCCGCCGTCAGGAACGACTGCGCCATCGACTTCCTCGCGGGGCCGAGCGAGATCTGCGTGCTCGCCGACGACTCGGCCGATCCGCAATTCGTCGCGGCCGACCTCGTCGCGCAGGCCGAGCACGACCCCGCGGCGTCGGTCGTCGCCATCACCGACGACGAGGAACTCGCCGAGAACATCGTCACGGCCGTCGATCGACAGGCCGAGGGACGCGAGCGCGAGGAAACCATCCGCGAGGCGCTCGACAACGACGCCAGCGGCGTGTTCGTCGCCCGCTCGATGCCCGAGGCGGTCCTCTTCTGTGAGGAGTACGCCGCCGAGCACCTCTCGATTCAGGCTGCCGACGACGAAGCGCTGCTCGATCGGATCAGCAATGCGGGCAGCGTTTTCCTCGGTCCGTACAGTCCGGTGGCAGCGGGCGATTATGCCGCTGGACCGAATCACGTACTGCCGACCGAGGGCCACGCGCGCACCACGGGCGGGCTGTCGGTCGAGACGTTCCTCCGATCGACGACGGTCCAGCGGCTCTCGTCGGATGCGCTCGATGCGCTCGGCGACACGGTGACGACGCTCGCCGAGGCCGAGGGGCTGGAGGCTCACGCCGAGAGCGTCCGGGTTCGCGATCGATCGGCGTCCGAGTAACGATCATGTTCGTTGCCGAGCGTTCGGGCCTGTTTGGACCGGAGCCAGCGGCTGCAGCCGGTACGGGCGTCGTCCGCTAACGGGCGGGTCTCGAAACCTTCAAACACTATCCCATATGAGGTGGCACAATGGCAGCATTACCGTACGAGACGGCCGCGTTTGCGCTGTTCGCGCTCGTCACCATCGCGGGTGCTTTCGGCGTCGTCCTCATGGAGGACGTCTGGCACTCGGCGCTCATGCTCGGGGTGACGCTGTTGAGCGTCGCCATCCACTACGTGATGATGAGTGCCGAGTTCCTCGCCGCGATGCAGATACTCGTCTACGTCGGCGGGGTGCTCATCCTCATCACCTTCGCCGTCATGCTGACACGGGTTGACGATCCGAAGGAGGCAGTGTCGTGACCACCCGTCCGCGCCTGCGGCTCGGCAGCCATCTCCTCCCCGGGCTCATCGCGGTTGCGCTGTTCGTCGTCTTCGCCGCCGTCTTCCTGACGAGTTCGTTCGACGCCCCCGCGGGCTTTCCCGGCGGCGGCTCGGTGACGGCGTCGATCGGCTACGCGCTGTTCAGTCTCGACGGCGGCGCGTATCCCAGCGAGGGCTTTCTGATCGCCTTCGAGATCATCGATCTGGCGCTCGTGGCGGCGCTCGCGGCCGCGGTGATGCTCGCGAAAACTGAAGAAAACGGTCATATCGCCGGTGCGCTGCGGTTCGTCTCGCCCGACCACGACGCCGACGACGAATCCGAAACCGACACCGAGACCGCTGCCAGGGCCGATGGTGGCCGTGACGTCGAGGAGGACGGTCGCTGATGGTCCCCGTCCAGTACTATCTTCTCCTGTCGGCAGGGCTGTTCTGCGTCGGTCTGTTCGGCATCCTCACCCGCCGCAACGCGCTCGTCTTCCTGATGAGCGTCGAGATCATGCTCACCGCCGCCAACATCAACTTCGTTGCCTTTTCGTTCCAGCACGGGAATCTCACCGGACAGGTGTTCAGTTTGTTCACGATCGCACTCGCCGCGGCGGAAGTCGCGGTCGGCATCGGCATCGTCCTCGTCCTCTACCGCAATTTCCGCGGCGTGGACGTGACTGAAGCAGCGACAATGAGGTGGTAACGATGGTGGCATTCGACTACGCGCCGGCGATCGCGCTCCTGCCCTTCGCCTCGTTCGTTATCGCGCTCTTCGCGGGCAAGTACATGCCCAAACGCGGCGCGTTCGCGGGCATCCTCGCCACCGGTGGCTCGCTCGTGCTCTCGATCTGGATGGCGTTCACGGTGGCCGGCGGCGAAACCTACAACGAAGAACTCTACACGTTCGTCTCACCGGAAGCGTTCGATCTCCATCTCGGGATTCTCGTCGATCCGCTTGCAGCTCTCATGCTCGTCATCGTCTCGCTCGTGGCCTTCCTCGTCCACATTTTCAGCCTCGGCTATATGAACGACGAGGGCGAGACCGGCCTGCCGCGCTACTACGCCGGACTCGGGCTGTTCACCGCGAGCATGCTCGGCTTCGTCCTGGCCGACAACCTGTTCATGGCGTTCATGTTCTTCGAGATGGTCGGCCTCTGCTCGTGGCTGCTCATCGGCTTCTGGTTCCGTGACGACGCACCGCCGAGCGCCGCGAAGAAGGCCTTCCTGGTCACTCGTTTCGGCGACTACTTCTTCCTCGTCGGCGTCGTCGGGATCTTCGTCACGTTCTCGACGGCGACGTTCGCCGGCTCGGAGAGCTTCGTCACGCTCGCCGAGGAGGCGCTCGCCGGCAACGCGGGCGCGGTCAACACCTTCGGCTTCGAGCCGCAGACCTGGTTCGCGATCCTCGGGCTGCTCGTGCTCGGCGGCGTCATCGGTAAATCCGCCCAGTTCCCGCTGCACACGTGGCTGCCCGACGCGATGGAGGGCCCGACGCCCGTGTCGGCGCTCATCCACGCCGCGACGATGGTCGCCGCCGGTGTCTATCTCGTCGCACGTATGTACGGCTTCTACGCGCTCCTCCCCACCGTGCTCGCGATCATCGCGTTCATCGGCGGGTTCACCGCGCTGTTCGCCGCGACGATGGCGGTCGTCAAACGCGAGATCAAGCAGGTGCTCGCCTACTCGACGATCAGCCAGTACGGTTACATGATGCTCGGGCTCGGCGTCGGCGGCTACGTCGCCGCGACCTTCCACCTGATGACCCACGCCTTCTTCAAGGCGCTGCTGTTCCTCGGTGCGGGGTCGGTCATCATCGCCATGCACCACAACGAGGACATGTGGGATATGGGCGGGCTAAAGGATCGGATGCCCGTCACCTACTACACCTTCCTCGCCGGCTCGCTCGCGCTCGCGGGCATCTTCCCGTTTGCGGGCTTCTGGTCGAAGGACGAGGTGCTCTACGAGGCGCTCGTCCACGGGCTCAACGACCCGCTCCTGCTCGGCGCGTACGCGATGGGGCTGCTCGCCGTGCTCTTCACCGGGTTCTACACCTTCCGGATGGTCCTCCTGACCTTCCACGGCGAGCCACGCAGCGACACCGCCAGAAACCCCCACGGCGTCGGCTGGAACGTCAAGCTTCCGCTGGCCGTGCTGGGTGTGCTTGCGGTCGTCGCCGGCTTCATCAACATGGTGCCGGTGGCCGAGCTCACGGGGGCGAACATCGAGTTCCTCCACAAGTGGCTCGAACACGGTATCACGGGCGTCACCTCCGAACACTACGGTGAACTGCTCCACGACGTCGCGGGCTATCAGGCGGCCGAGCTCTCGCCGCTGCTCCCCGCCGTGGTCTCGCTGGGGCTCGCACTTGCCGGTGCGGGACTGGCGTACACGCTTTACAGCGGTGGCTCGCCGGAGCCACACACCGACCGACTCGGCAGCATCAAAACGCTACTCATGAGCAACTACTACCAAGACGAGTATCAAGTCTGGCTGGCGGACGCGACCACGCGGGTCGCGCGTGCGGCCGATACGTTCGACCAAGGAGTCATCGACGGCGTCGTCAACGGCGTTTCGAGCGTGAGCCTGTTCTCGGGCAGTCGCATCAAGCGCGTTCAAACTGGGGTCGTCACCAACTACGCGGCGCTGCTCTCGCTCGGGCTGGTCGCGCTGCTGGTGGTCTTCGGCCTGCTCGGGGGGTGGTTCTGAATGATCATCGAACTCCTGCTCGCGTTCTGTCTCATCGGTGCGGTCGTGGTGTTCGTCCTGCCCGACGAGTACGCGCCGGTCGGCGCGCTCACCGCGAGCCTGTTCCCGCTCGTGACGAGTTTCGTCATGTGGTTCGGCTTCGACGGCTCGGGCAACGCCTTCCTCGAAGGCGGACAGCTCGCCTACGAGACGATGGTTCAGTGGATATCACTGGGTCCGTACGCCATCAACTGGCACGTCGGCGTCGACGGTATCAGCATGCCGCTGGTCGTTCTCGCCACGGTGCTGACGACGCTCGCGATCCTGACGGCGTGGACGCCGATCGACGAGCGGCGCTCGCAGTTCTACGGACTCATGCTGCTGCTCGAAGCGGGCCTGCTCGGCGTGTTCGTCGCGCTCGACTTCTTCGCGTGGCTCGTCTTCTGGGAGGTCGTGCTGGTCCCGATGTACATGCTCATCGGCGTCTGGGGCGGCCCGCGGCGCAAGTACGCCGCCGTGAAGTTCTTCGTCTACACCAACCTCGCGACGCTGGTGATGTTCCTCGGATTCATGGCGCTCGTGTTCGGGCTCGGTGACTCGGTGTCGACCCTCGACATGCCGGCGATCACACAGGCGATCCGCGCCGGCGAGCTCGGCTCGCTCGCGGGTATCGCGCCGGGGACGATCAAGAGCGTGGCCTTCGTCGCCATGTTCGCCGGCTTCGCGGTCAAGGTGCCGATCGTGCCGGTCCACACGTGGCTGCCCGACGCTCACGTCGAGGCCCCGACGCCAGCTTCGGTGATGCTGGCTGGCGCACTCCTGAAGATGGGCACCTACGCACTGCTGCGATTCAACTTCACGATGCTGCCGGACGTCGCGGCCGATTTCGCCCCGTTCATCGCGCTGCTGGCGGTCGTCTCGGTCATCTACGGTGCGATGTTGGCGCTCGCCCAGCAGGACCTGAAACGGATCGTCGCCTACTCGTCGATCTCGTCGATGGGCTTCGTCATCCTGGGGCTGGTCGCCTACACCGAGTACGGCCTCGGCGGGGCGACCTTCCAGATGCTCTCACACGGCCTGCTCTCGGGCCTGCTGTTCGCCTGCGTCGGCGTCATCTACAACACGACGCACACGCGGATGGTCGGGGACATGTCCGGGCTCGCCGATCGCATGCCCGTCACCACCGGGATGTTCGTCGCCGGATCGTTCGGCTACATGGGGCTGCCGTTCATGGCCGGCTTCATGGGTGAGTACTTCATCTTCCAGGGCTCGTTCGCCGCCGACTTCGCCGGCTCGATGGTGTTCACGGCGGTCGCGATGTTCGGCATCGTCATCGTCGCGGGCTACTTCCTCTACGCGATGCAGCGGACGCTGTTCGGCGAGTACCGCCTCGAAACCGACTACACGGTCGGGCGGGCGGCCGTCCACGACATCGTGCCGCTGGCGGTGCTGGTCGTACTCGTCATCGTGCTCGGCACCGCGCCGAACATCTTCTTCGACATGATCACCGATGCGGTCGGGCCGATGCTGGGAGGTGGGCTGTAGATGGCACCCCTCCCCGATTGGACGGCGGCCGCACCGGCCATCCTGCTCGGGCTGACGGCGATCGCACTGCTGATCATCGACAGCATCAGTCCGCGCTCGAAGAACCGAAACCTGCTTGCGGGCACGACGCTCGTGGGGACGCTGGCGGCGCTCGCGGCGGCGGTCGGACTGCTCGTCACCGGGACGGGCACGAACGGTGGCGTCGCCATCTACGGCGGCCAGATCGTCGTCGACGGGATGAGCCTGTTCTTCACGATCATCTTCACGAGCGTCGCGGCGCTCGTCACGCTCGCGAGCTACGACTACCTCGCCGGTGAGACCGAACAGGCCGAATACTACGCGCTCGTGATGCTCGCGACGACCGGGATGGCGATGATGGCCTCTGCCGGCAGTCTCGCGCTCGTCTTCGTGAGTTTCGAGCTGCTTTCGCTGCCCTCCTACGCGCTCGTCGCGTTCCTGAAGGACAATCGTGGTAGCGTCGAGGCCAGTCTGAAATATCTCCTCGTCGGCGCGCTGTCGTCGGCGATCCTGCTCTACGGCATCAGCCTCATCTACGGCGTCACCGGCGGGCTGTCGTTCGAGACGATCGCCGCGAACATCCAGAACAGCGGTCTCACGGGTATGCTCGGCATCGGCGTGCTGATGGTGCTCGGCGGGTTCGCGTTCAAGACCGCGAGTGTGCCGTTCCACTTCTGGGCACCGGAGGCCTACGAGGGCGCTCCGGGACCGATCTCAGCGTTCCTCTCCTCGGCGTCGAAGGCCGCCGGGTTCGTCGTCGCCTTCCGCGTCTTCACCGTCGCGTTCGGGCTCGACATCGTCTCCAGCGTCGACTGGGTGCTCGCCTTCCAGGTGCTCGCGATCGTCACGATGACGCTCGGTAACTTCGCCGCCGCGACACAGGACAACGTCAAGCGGATGCTCGCGTACTCCTCGGTCGGCCAGGCGGGCTACGTGCTCATCGGACTGGCCGCCCTCGGTGGCGGGCAGGACGCGCTCGTGTTGGGCATGAGTATGACCCACCTGCTGGTCTACGGGTTCATGAACACCGGGGCCTTCCTGTTCATCGCGCTCGCCGAACACTGGGACATCGGCCGGACGTTCGCCGACTACAACGGACTCGGTTCGCAGGCACCGATCGCCTGTGCCGCGATGTCGGTGTTCATGCTGAGCCTCGCCGGCATCCCGCTCGGCGGCGGGTTCCTCTCGAAGTACTTCCTGTTCGGCGCGGCTGTCGGCGCGGGCTTCTGGTGGCTCGCGGCCATCGCGATCGTCAACAGCGTGCTCTCGCTGTACTACTATCTGCGCGTGGTGCGCGCGATGTGGTTCGAGGAGTCGAACGGCGATCGCACGATCGAGGGCTACCCGCTCGGTCTCTACACTGCCGTCATCGCCGCCGCAGTCGTCACGGTGCTGCTGATCCCGGCGTTCAACTTCGTCGCCGATCCGGCGGTCGACGCGGCTGCGGCACTGTTCTAACTCGACTGCTGCTTTCGATTCGTTCTGTTCTCATCGTGTCACCAGCGGCGGCTGTGCGGTGCGGGCCTGGTGTCTCGACGAGTGAAACGAGTCGGCTCAGGAGAGTGGTTCGCCGGAGGCGAATCCGAGGAGCGAAAAAGCGATTTACGTGCGGAAGGACTCCCCGCAGCCGCACTCGCTGACGACGTTCGGGTTTTCGACGTGGAAGCCGGCACCCTGGAGGCCGCCTTCGAAGTCGAGCTGGCTGCCGCCGATGTAGTTCATGCTCGCGGGGTCGACGAACACGCGGAGCTCGTGGTGTTCGTACACTTCGTCGTCGGGTTCGGGTTCGGTGTCGAAGCGCATTCCGTAGGAGAGACCGGCGCAGCCACCCTGTTGGACGAACAGGCGGAGGCCGGCGATATCGGTATCCATCCCTTCGCCGTCGAGGAGGTCGAGCGCCTGCTCGGCGGCGGTTTCCGAGACCTCGATTTCGGGTGTCGCGTCGGCGGTCTCTGCCGTGCTCATGCGTATGGATTCGTCGCCAGGTGGTTAACGGTGACGGCGATCCCGGTGAGTAGCGGTCGCAGTGAGTGGGGTGGCGGTTGCGGTGAGCGTGCTACAGCACGCGCTTGCCGAGCGCGCTCGCGGCGAGTTCGGTGGCGAGCTCGGCGGTCTCGTTGTGCGAGTCCAGGATCGGGTTCACTTCGACGACTTCGAGCGAGCGCAGCGCGTCGTCGTGGTCGGCGACCAGTTCCATCGCCGAGTGGGCTTCGCGGTAGGTGACGCCGCCTCTGACGGGGGTGCCCACGCCGGGTGCGTGTGAGGGGTCGAGCCAGTCCATGTCGAGGCTCACGTGGATGCCATCGACGCCGTCGGTGGCGACCGTGAGCGCTTCCTCGGTGACGTCGACGACGCCGCGCTCGTCGATATCGGACATCGTGTAGGCGGTCACGTCGCTGTCGCGGATGCGCTCGCGTTCGGGCTCGTCGACGCTGCGCAGGCCGACGAGCGCGACGTTCTCCTCGGAGAGCGTCGGAGATGTTGCCCACGGCATATCGCTGAAATCGCCGAAACCGAGCGCGGCCGCCAGCGGCATGCCGTGGACGTTGCCCGAGGGGGTTGTCGCAGGCGTGTTGATGTCGCTGTGGGCGTCGAACCAGACCGCGCCGATTTCCGCTTCGCGGGCGGCCCCGGCGAGCGTGCCGATGGCGATCGAGTGATCGCCGCCGAGGACGAGCGGGAGTGCGCCGTCGGCGAGTGTATCGTCGACCTCGTCGGCGAGTCGCGTACAGATCCCCTCGACCTCGGGGAGATATTTGGCGTTCGTCGCCGCCCGCTCGGGGTCTCGCTCCTCGGCGTGTGGCACCGTGAGGTCGCCCCTGTCGATCGTCGAGCGGTCGATCTCGTCGAGCGTTGCCGACAGTCCCGCGTAGCGTATCGCCGACGGACCCATGTCGACACCGCGCCGGTCGGCACCGAGATCCATCGGGACGCCGATAGTCCGGATCGTCATGGTGGGGGCTGCGAGGGGCCGATATAAAAGTCGCTGTATCGGCTACTGATACTGTTCGCAGACGCGCCGGAGTCCTTCCTCGAAGTCGATCGCGGGCTCCCAACCGGTTGCCTCCGTCATCTTCGTGGTGTCGGCCATCGTGTCGTGGACGTAGGCGTGCTCGGGGATCGGGTTCTCGACGTACTCCGGTTCGATCTCTGAGTCGAGTTCGTCGGTGAGGCGTTCGACGAGCGTGTTGATGGTGTGGCTCTCGCCCGTACCGAGATTGTAGATCCCGGTGAGGCGCTCCTCGGCGGCGCGTTCGAGCCCGCGAACGATGTCGTCGACGTGGGTGAAATCGCGCGTCTGTGTGCCGTCGCCGTAGATCACCGGCGACTCGCCGTTGGCGATGTCGTCGGCGAACTGCGCGATGAGGTTGGCGAACTCGCCTTTGTGCTCTTCGGCCCCGCCGTAGCCCTGATAGACCGAGAAGAAGCGGAGGCCGGCCATGTCCATGTCGTAGTAGTGGGCGAAGTATTCACCGTAGCGCTCGCGGGCGAGCTTCGAGGCCTCGTAGCCGGTGCGGGCTTTCACGTCCATCTCCTCGGGCGACGGTTCGGTTCGGTCGCCGTAGATCGACGAGGTCGAGGCGTAGACGACCCGTTCGCAGCCGTCGCTGCGCGCCTGCTCGACGGTGTTGACGAACCCCTCGACGTTGACCCGAGCGCCCTTCTGGGGGTCGTCCTCGTGCATCGGGCCCGACGAGAGCGCCGCGAGGTGGAAGACGACGTCGACGTCGGTCGGGAGGTCGTCGTCGAGAACGCTCGCTTCGACGTACTCCACATCTGAGTCGAGGTTCTCGGGCGTGCCGAGATAGCCGTCGTCGAGGGCGACGACGTCGTTGTCCGCCGCGAGGTGGTTCGCGAGGTTCGAGCCGATAAAGCCCGCCCCGCCGGTGACGAGTACGCGATGTCCATCCATGCGTCAACTGCGTGTGCGGGAGGTCAAGTTTGTATCGGAAGGCGAATGCGTTCATCGCGGTGGATTCGATCGGCTCGTCCGGGCTGGGAAGCGGCAGCCGTCGGGTTTAAGGTGCGCTGTGACGAATAACACGATATGTCATCTATCGAACTCACCGATAGCCAGAAGAAGATCCTGCAGGAACTCGTCGACCTCTATCGCGAGAGCGAGAGCGCGGTCAAGGGCGAGGCCATCGCCGACATGGTCGACCGGAACCCGGGCACCATCCGCAACCAGATGCAGAGTCTGAAAGCACTCCAGCTCGTCGAGGGCGTCCCGGGGCCGAAGGGCGGCTACAAGCCCACGGCCAACGCCTACAGCGCGCTCGACATTCAGGAGATGGACGAGCCCGAATCCGTCCCGCTCAGTCACAACGGCGATATGGTCGAGAGCGCCAACGTACAGGAGATCGAGCTCCACAGCGTCCACCACCCCGAGAAATGTCGCGCGGAGATCCACATCCAGGGCTCCGTTCGGGATTTCCACGAGGGTGATACCGTCACCGTCGGCCCGACACCGAAATCGAGCCTCGCCATCACGGGCAAGGTCGATGGCGTGGTCGACACCGACAACACGATCATCCTCGACACGAAGACGATGGAAGCGCCCGCCGAGAACTGAACCGACCGCCAAGCAACTGGCCACGGCAAAACAGTCGGATGACGACCGAGGACGACGCCCGTCGGGTGGTCGACACCGAACTCGATCGACTGCACGAGCGCTTCGGTGCGTTCGACGTCACAGAGACGGCCGTCGAGAACGATCCCGGTTTCTACGAGCATGGTCTCGATCACGTCCGGCGAACGGGGATGCTCGCCGATGCTGGAGCACTCGTCCGTGATCGACGGGATCGAACACTGCTCGTTCGCCATCCTGCTGCACCCGAGACGTGGACGACACCGGGCGGTGGGTACGAAGCAGGAGACGGTTCGCTCGTAGCGACGGCGATCCGCGAAGTTCGAGAGGAAACCGCCGTTCGCTGTACGATAATGGACATCCGCTCGGCACGGATCAAGACCATCGAACACCGCGACGAGCAGCGGTCCTATCAGATGCTCACGGTGGCGTTCGTCGCCCGCGGTGAGGGCTTGGCATCCGCCGCAGGGGACGAAGAAATTCTCGAAGCACAGTGGTTCGCCGACCCGCCGGATGAATTCGGGAACAACGATTAACTGTTGCTCGTACGACGTGAGATCATGCAGAGCCCGCTCGCCACTCTCGTCGATCGTCTTTCCACGGGGCGTCGCACTGACGAACAGATCGACGCCGTCGAACGGACGATGCTCGACGTGGCACGCGAAATCCGGAAGACTCCATACACCATCGACTGCCGCGACGGGCGAGTGCTCGGCTACGCCGACTGTGGCGACCCGGCCGGTGATCCGGTGATCGTCTGCCACGGCTTCCCGAACTCACGGGTGTTCGGCGCGCTGTTCGATCGGATCGGCCGCGAGCGCGGGCTGCGGATCATCACTCCCGAGCGTCCCGGTCTCGGGCTCTCGGATCCACTGCCCGAGCGAACGGTCGCCGACTGGCCCGCCGACGTGGCCGATCTCGCCGATACCCTTGGACTCGATTCGTTCCCAGTGCTGGGTGTCTCCGGCGGTGCTCCCTACGCGGCCGCCTGCGCGGCGACACTCCCACGCGTCGATCGTGCGGCCATCGTCTGTGGGCTCGCACCGCTCGAATCGGTCGGTTTCGGCGATCGCCTTCCCTTTCTGCTGGCCGAACACGCCCGACCGCTGGCGACGCTCTCGCTGTGGGCCGATGGCCGAGCAGCCCGACGCGATCCCGAGGAGTACCTCGCCGCACAGGCAGACGAGACCGCCGACGTGGACGGCGAGCGCTGGCGCGGCGAGATGGGACGGGTGTTGCTCGAAAGCGGTCTGGAAGCGACGGCACACAATGGCTCCGGCCCGCTCGTCACCGATCTCGCTGTACCCGCTCGCGACTGGGGGTTCGATCCCGGAGCGATCGACGTGCCGACCTCGCTGTGGTACGGCAAGGCCGACCGGATCGTTTCGCTGTCGATGGCTATCCACTACACCGAATCGATCCCGACCGCCGAGGCTCACATCTACCCCGAGCAGGGCCATCTCTCGACCATCGACGAAAACGAGGAACGGATCTTCGACGCGCTCGCTGGCGATTAGTGTTCGACCATCTCGACGAGTATACCACCAGTCGACTTCGGATGGAGGAAGGCGACGTCGTGACCCCACGCGCCCGGTCGTGGCTCCTCGTCGATGAGTTCGACGCCTCGGTCGTCCATCCGGTCGAGCGCCTCTGCGATGTCGTCGGTCGCGAGCGCGAAGTGGTGGATGCCCGGTCCGTTCCGGTCGAGATAGCGCGCGATGGTACCCTCCTCGCGGGGTTCGAGCAACTCGAAGTAGCTCTCGCCGCAGTCGAGAAAGCGAACGGCCATCCCGTCGAAGCGCTCCTCGTGGACGACCGGCGTGTCGAACAGGTCGGCGTACAGTTCGGCGAGCCCGTCGGCGTCGTCGGTGGCGATGCCGGCGTGATCGAAGTTCACAGCGCGGCCCCGCCTTGGTGCTCGCCGAAGACATCGCGCATCGCGTCGGCGATCTCGCCGGTCGTGGCCTCGGCTTTCACCGCGTCGACGATGTACGGCATCAGGTTGTCGTCGCCCTCGGCCGCGTCGTGCAGCGCCGCGAGCGCGTCCTCGACCGGTCCGTCGTCGCGCTCGTCCTTGACGTCCTGGAGGCGCTCGCGCTGGCGCTGCTGGTCTTCTTCCGTGACTTCCTCGATATCGACTTCCGGCTCCTCGTCGACCTCGTACTCGTTGACGCCGACGATGACGCGCTCACCCTCGTCGATCTCGCGCTGGCGCTCGAAGGCGACGTCCTGGACCTCGCGCTGGACCCACTGATCCTCGATCGCCTGGAGCATCCCGCCCCGATCGTCGACCGAATCGAGGATGTCGAACGCTTCCTGTTCCAGCTCGTCGGTGAGGTTCTCGACGTAGTAGCTGCCCGCGAGCGGGTCGATCGTGTCGGCCGCGCCCGACTCGTGCGCGAGGATCTGCTGGGTGCGCAGCGCCGTGCGGACGCTCTCCTCGGTGGGGAGGGCGAGTGCCTCGTCCTTCCCGTTCGTGTGGAGGCTCTGGGTGCCGCCGAGAACGCCGGCGAGCGCCTGGTAGGCGACCCTGACGATGTTGTTGTCGATCTGCTGGGCGGTCAGCGTCGAGCCAGCAGTTTGTGTATGGAACTTGAGCTTCTTCGAGTCCGGATCGTCGGCGTCGAAGCGCTCGTCCATGATCTTCGCCCACATCCGGCGGGCAGCTCGGAACTTGGCGGCCTCCTCGAAGATGTTGTTGTACGAGGCGAAGAAAAAGGAGAGCTGCGGGGCGAACTCGTCGACCGCGAGGCCGGCATCGAGCGCGCGCTCGACGTACTCGATGCCGTCGCCGAGCGTGAAGGCGATCTCCTGGGCCGCCGACGCGCCGGCTTCGCGGATGTGATAGCCCGAGATCGAGATCGTGTTGAAGTTCGGCACCTCCGCCGCACAGAACTCGAAGATGTCGGTGATAATTCGCATCGAAGGCTCTGGCGGGTAGATGTAGGTGTTGCGCGCGACGTACTCCTTCAGCACGTCGTTCTGGATCGTCCCCCTGAGATTCTCGCGATCGACGCCCTGGCGGTCGCCGACGGCGATGTACATCGCCAGCAGGATCGACGCCGGCGCGTTGATCGTCATGCTCGTCGAGACGTCGTCGAGCGAGATGCCATCGAAGACCGTCTCCATGTCGTGGATCGAGTCGATCGCGACGCCCGACTTCCCGACCTCGCCGGCAGCCATCCCGTCGTCGGAGTCGTAGCCCATCTGTGTGGGGAGATCGAACGCCATCGAGAGCCCCGTCTGGCCCTCGTCGATGAGATAGCGGTAGCGCTCGTTGGTCTCCTCTGCGGTGCCCATGCCCGCGTACTGGCGCATCGTCCAGAGGCGACCGCGGTACATCGTCGGATACACCCCCCGGGTATAGGGCTCCTCGCCGGGAAAGCCGAACTCGTCGTCGTACTCGCGCTCGCCGACGTCGTCGGGCGTGTAGAGGCGGTCGACTTCGTGGCCGTCGGTGTCGGTAGTAAAGCTCTCCTTGCGTTCGCCGAAGCGATCGAGCGTCGGCCCGAGGGTGTCGTCCTCCCATTCCTCCTTCGCCGAGCGGATGTCGGCGAGATCGTCAGCATCGAACATGACTTCGCTGCGCGTCGAACGCCCTTAACCTTTGACGGCCTACCCCGTGTCGTACTTGTAGGTCGCGTTCTCGCTGTCGATACCGAAGTTCTCGGGCGTTTCCTCGGGTTCACCGTCGCCTTCCCCCACGGAGCTGGCGTGTTTGAACCGTTCACGCAGGGTTTCGGGCATCGAGAACGCGTCGGTGGCGAGCGCGAGCGGGACGGCGTCGGGGACGCTGCCGTCGCGTTTCTCGTCGAGTCGCGTTTCGAGCTTCGCGGGGAGTTCCTCGCGGTCGATCCGGTCGAAGCCGAACCGATCGAGATAGCGGGGCTGATCGGTGAGCGAATAGACCGTGTCGAACCCCTCGTCGCTCGCGCGGTCGACGAGGCGCTCGATGACGTGTGCACCGACGCCCTGGCCGCGCCAGCCCTCAAGGACGCCGATCCCGGTGAGTTCGCAGACGCGTTCGTCGGCACGATGGATGCGTATCCGACCGAAGCCGACCTTCTCGTTCCCGGATTCGTCGATGGCGATGACGTAATCGCGCGAGCGGAAGGCGGCGGCGTCGAGACTCATCGCCTCGATATGGTCCAGAAGCCAGACCTCCTCACGGTTTCTCGCGTTCCGGACGTACATACGGGCGATAGCCGCGGCGGATACAAAAAGGGTCGCTTAGGAAGAGAATCGGATGGTGTACGGGATCTCCGATTTCGAGAAACAGGGCGCAAAGATTCTTGTGGAATCCGCAGAAATAGCCACACCACGATGACAGCCGCTCCCGGCACCGACGAGATCGTCCACGAACCGTCCGAGGAGTTCGTCGAATCGACGAACGTCCGGGCGTTCATGCAGGAGTACGACATCGACGACTACGACGAGCTGATCGCGCGGACCTGCAACGAGGTCGACGGCGTCGAGCAGTCGGGCATCGACTGGTTCTGGGACGAACTCGTCGACTACCTCGACATCGAGTTCGACGAGGACTACGACCGCGTCCGCGACGATTCCGACGGGCCACAGTTCTCGGAGTGGTATCCCGGCGGGAAAATAAACGTCGCCCACAACACGCTCGACCGGTACGCCGAGGGTGATACGCGCGAGAAGACGGCGTGCCTCTGGGAGGGCGAACCGGGTGAGGTCCGCGAGATCAGTTTCGGCGAGTTGCACGCACAGGCGAATCGCGTCGCGAACGCCCTGGAGGAGCGCGGCATCGAGACCGGCGACACCGTCGGGCTGTACATGCCGATGGTACCCGAGGTGATCGCGATCCTGTACGGCTGTTTCAAGGTCGGTGCGATCGCCGTCCCGATCTTCTCGGGCTTCGGCGTCGACGCGACCGCCACACGGATCGCGGACGCCGAACCCACGGTGTTGTTCACCGGCGATGGGTTCTATCGTCGCGGTAGCGAGGTCCATCTGAAGGAGGCGGCCGACGACGCCATCGACGCGGCGGGCCACGTCGAGCACACCGTCGTCTTCGATCGACTCGGACGCATGCCGGATGACAGCGGGGAAGCGCCGTGGGACGACGCGCGCGACGAGACGTGGGACGAAGCGGTCGCGAGTCAGTCCGCCGAGTACGACACCAAGGAACTCGACGCCTCACAGGAGTCGATACTGCTCTACTCCTCGGGAACGACGGGGACCCCGAAGGGGATCGTCCACACGCACGCGGGCATCCTCATGCAGTGCGCGAAGGAGATCCACTTCGGCTTCGACCAGCAGGACGATGACCGCTTCTTCTGGGTGTCGGATATCGGCTGGATGATGGGGCCGTGGACGCTGATCGGCAACCACGCCTTCGGCGGGACGGTGGTGATGTACGAGGGCGCACCCGATCACCCCGAACCCGATCGGTTCTGGCGGATGATCGACGACCACGACGTCACGCAGTTCGGCATCTCGCCGACGGCCATCCGCGCGCTGCGCAAGCAGGGCGACGACTGGATCGACGGGCACGATCTCTCCAGTCTCAGACTGCTCGGCTCGACCGGCGAGCCCTGGGATCCCGAATCCTGGAACTGGTTCTACGAGAACGTCGGCAACGGCGAGACGCCGATCATCAACATCTCCGGCGGCACGGAGATCTGTGGCTGTTTCTTGATGCCGATGCCGATTCAGCCGCTCAAACCCTGTACGCTCGGCGGGCCCGGGATCGGCATGAACATCGACATCGTGAACGAGGAAGGCGAGAGCGTCGCCGACGAAAACGAACGCGGCTATCTCGTCGCGCGTGATTCGTGTCCCTCGATGACGAAATCGCTCTGGAGCGGCGACGACCGCTATCTCGACGAATACTGGTCGACCTTCGAGGATCCACCGCTCTGGAACCACGGCGACTGGGCCCAGAAGGACGAGGACGGGCTCTGGTTCCTCCACGGCCGCGCCGACGACGCGCTCAACGTCGCCGGCCGGAAAGTCGGGCCCGCCGAGGTCGAGGCCGCCGTCATCGACCACGACGACGCCAATCAGGCCGCCGCGGTCGGCGTCCCCGACGACACGACCGGGACGGCGGTGGTCGCCTACGTCGTTCTCGAAGATCATGCGGAGCCGTCGGACGGACTGCGCGAGGAACTGCGCGAGCAGGTCGGCGCGGAGCTCGGCAAGCCGTTCAAACCCCGCGAGGTGCTGTTCGTCGACGAGTTCCCGAAGACCCAGTCGGGGAAGATCATCCGCCGCGCCATCGCGTCGGTCTACCGGGGCGAGGAGCTCGGCGATATGGACTCCATCGAGAACCCCGACGCGCTTGACGCCGTCGAGCAGGCACAGTAGCAGCCCATTGCGATCTGCCGTGGCGCGGAAAGCCTGATACCATCGCTCGCGCAATCGCACTCATGAGCACGCGCCCATGGGAGGATCGCATCGTCGGCGACCGGATGACCGTCGATCAAGAGTTCACCGATACGGTCGAGAGTTCACAGTTCAGCCGCCAGCAATGGGGCCTCATCATGACGGCCGTCGAGTTCGATATCGAAAATCCGAGCGACGAGTCGGCCGCACTCGTCGCCGACACGGAGAAACTCCCGCACGTGATGGACGAGCTCGACGACATCGATGCGCGGAACCCGATGGCCGCGAGCGACGATTCGGGCGGTGGCATTCTCGACTCGCTCGGCGGACTGTTCGGCGGCGGTGACGACGATCACGACGAACAGCTCGCGGCGGCCGAGCGTCTCGCCGATCGCTATGCCGAGCAGTTACAGACCCATCTCGAAGAACAGGGCAAATGGGACGAGATCCGCGCTGCCGCGCGCGACTAGGGGCTGCCGCCGCGAAAGAGCGTCCGTTCCTCGGTCTCGTAGATGTTGATCAGTTCGGAGACGATCTCGTCGTAGGATTCCTCGTCGACGCGGAGTCTGTCGAGGCGATCGATCGTCTCCTCGTCGAGTGCTATCTCGGGCATTGATTCGTCGTGCGAGCGCGAACGGCTTAACCTCGGCGGTCAGAGCCGTGCTAGCAATCCACTCTCGATCTCCTCGGTGGTCGCCTCGCCACCGAGATCCGGCGTGTGCGGGCCGTCGGCGAGAACCTCCATCACCGCCGTCCGGATCCGTTCGGCCTCGTTGGCTCTCCCCAAGAACTCACAGCACATCGCGGCGCTCAGCACCGTCGCGACCGGGTTGGCGATCCCCTCGCCGGCGATGTCCGGCGCGCTCCCGTGGACTGGTTCGAACAGCGCGCGCTCGGGGCCGATGTTCGCGCTCGGCAGCAGTCCGAGTCCGCCGACGAGCCCGGCCGCCAGATCCGAGAGCACGTCGCCCGCGAGGTTGGGACAGATCACGACGCCGTAGTCAGCCGGGTTCATCACGAGATCGGTCGCCAACGCGTCCATCAGCTGGGTCTCGTGGTCGGCCGCCTTCTCCTCGGCCACCCGACCGGCAGTCTCGACGAACAGCCCGTCGGTCCGAGCCATCACGTTCGCCTTGTGCGCCACCGTCACGTCGTAGTCGTGCTCGGCGGCGTAGTCGAACCCGAACTCGGCGATCCGTCGCGAGGCGGGTTCGGTGATCACGCGGGTCAGCGTCCGCACCTCGTCGGTGAGATCGCTCTCGATGCCCGCGTAGACGCCCTCGGTGTTCTCGCGGACGAACACCAGGTCGGCATCGGGATGGAGTGCGTCGATGCCCGGATAGGCCCGCGCCGGGCGGACGTTCGCGAACGAGCCGACCGCGCTCCGGAGCGGGAGGATCACGTCCGCCGCGCTCTCGCCGGCCGCACCGAACAACGTCGCGTCGCTCGTCTCGGCCGCTCGTTTCGTCTCTCCTGGCAGCGGCTCGCCAGTTTCCTCCCGAACTCGATCGCCGGCATCGTACTCGGTGAACGCGAACTCGCCGACCTCGTCGAGCACCGACACCGCGACCGGGACGACCTCCTGGCCGATCCCGTCGCCCGGGATCACCGCGATCTCCTCAGTCATCGAGATAGGGGAGTCCGGCGGCCGTCTCTTCGACCGCACCCGAATTCGATTGCATCAATGCAGTCGTGTCCCAGACGCCGTCGACGAGCGCCCGGCGCTGGGCTTCGTCGACGGTGACGGTGGCCTCGTGATCGCCGTAGCGCACCGTCTCGTCGGCCACGTCGATCTCGATGTCGTCATCGGGGTTCGACTCGGTCCATGCCTGAATTTCGGAGACGGTCTCGTGATCGGCGGTCACGGTCGGGATCCCGAGCGCGAGACAGTTTCCGGCGAAGATCTCGGCGAAGCTCTCGCCGATGAGTGCGTCGATCCCCCAGCGCATGAGTGCCTGGGGCGCGTGCTCGCGCGAGGAGCCACAGCCGAAGTTGGCGTTGACGACCATCACCGAGGCGTCACGGAACCGCTCCTCGTTCATCGGATGGTCCTTCTCGTTGTCCTCGTCGTCGAACCGCTGGTCGAAGAAGGCGAACTCGCCGAGCCCGTCGAAGGTGATCACCTTCATGAACCGCGCCGGGATCACCTGATCGGTGTCGATGTCGTTGCCGCGAACCGGGATCCCGGTACCGGCGACGCGCTCGACGGTCTCGACGACCTCCTCGGTCATTGGACCGCCACCTCCGGCAGCTCGCGCACGTCGGTGACCTTTCCTGTCACTGCCGCCGCGGCGACCATCACCGGACTCATCAGCACAGTTCTACCCTCTTTCGAGCCCTGCCGCCCGACGAAGTTCCGGTTCGACGAGGAGGCACAGGCTTGATCGCCTTCCAGTTGATCCTCGTTCATCCCGAGACACATCGAACAGCCCGCACCGCGCCACTCGAAGCCTGCCTCGGTGAAGATTTCGTCGAGCCCCTCCGCCTCGGCGGCCTCCTTGACGCGCTGGCTGCCCGGGACGACCATCGCGCGAACGCTCGCATCGACTTCCCGCCCGTCGACGACGTCGGCGGCGGCCCGGAGATCGGGCAGTCGGGCGTTCGTACACGAACCCAGAAACGCCACGTCGATGTCGTAGCCCTGCATCGTTTCTCCGGGCTCGACGCGCATGTGCTCCTGAGAGCCCCGTGCGGTCTCCTGTTTGTCCGCCGGGAGCGCGTCGGGTTCGGGGATCGCTTCGGTCACGCCGATCCCTTGGCCCGGCGTCGTCCCCCACGTCACGACGGGTTCGATCTCGTCGCCGTCGATCGTGACGACGTCGTCGTACTCGGCGTCCGCGTCCGACGTGATCGACTCCCAGTACTCCTTGTGCGCCTCGAACTTCTCGGGGTCGTCACGGAAGGCATCCGTCTCGCGAAGCCACTCGTAGGTGGTCTCGTCGGGGTTGACGTAGCCCGCTCGCGCGCCGCCCTCGATCGACATGTTGCAGATGCTCATCCGTCCCTCCATGTCGAGCGACTCGATCGCCTCGCCAGCGTACTCGTAGACGTAGCCGACGCCGCCGTCGACGCCGAGCTTCCGGATGATGGTGAGGATGACGTCCTTCGCGCCCACATGACTATCGAGCTCGCCCGTGACCTCGATCTTCCGGACCTTCTTCTTCTCCATCGCCACCGTCTGGGTGGCGAGCACGTCGCGGATCTGCGAGGTACCGATACCGAACGCGAGCGCGCCGAAGGCTCCGTGCGTCGAGGTGTGCGAATCGCCACAGACGATCGTCGCCCCGGGCTCGGTGAGTCCCTGCTCCGGGCCGATGACGTGGACGATGCCCTGGTCGCCGCTGCTGGGATCGTCGAACTCGATTCCGGAGTCACGGACGTTCGCCTCCAGTTCGCTCATCATCTCTTCGGCGGCGTCGTCGGCGAACGGCCGCGACTGGTCCGCGGTCGGCACGATGTGGTCCACCGTCGCGTGGGTCAGGTCGGGATAGGCGACCTCCATGTCGCGCTCGCCGAGCATGCCGAACGCCTGCGGGCTCGTCACCTCGTGGATGAGGTGGAGGCCCACGAACAGCTGTGTCTGGCCCGTGGGCAGTTCGGTGACGGTGTGTTCGTCCCAGACCTTGTCGTAGAGCGTGCGCTCGCTCATCGGGCGTCGTCGCGGCCTTCGGTGCCACGCTCGAACACCCGATTGGGCTCGGCCTGCGTGGGCGGTTCGTGGTCGATGTCCTTCATCCGCTCCCCGTCGACCGGCTCGTCGGCATCGGCGTTTGCGTCCGTCTCCGCGTCTGTGGTCTCCTCGTGTCCGTCGCGCTCACTTCCGGAAGACGTTCCGTCTTCCGTCGTTCGAGAACCGTTGGTTCTCTCACCGCCGTCGGACCGCTCCGCGCTCCGACGAGGTTCGTGCTCACTTCGTTCGCTCTCACCGCCGTCGGCCGCGACGGTCGGCCCACGCCGATAGACCACGGCGTCGCCGAACGGTCGTCCGGTGTCGGGATGGGTGTGGTCGACCGTGCTCATCGTCGTCTCTCGTTCGTGTCGTGTTTCAGTCATCTGCTTGCACTCGTTCGGTTTCGTTTCGTTCCTCGTTCGATTCGGATTCCTCGGCCCACGCGAACAGATCGCGCAGGCGCTCGCCGACCTCCTCGATCTCGTGGTCTTTCTCGGCCTGCCGCAGCTGGCGATAGGCGGGTCGGTTGGCCTGGTTCTCCGCGATCCACTCGCGGGCGAACGCCCCGCTCTGCACGTCGTCGAGGACCTGCTCCATGTTCTCGCGGGCGTGCTCGTCGACCACGACGTCGCCCTTGGTGAGACCGCCGAACTCGGCCGTATCGGAGACCGAATCCCACATGCCGCCGAGCCCACCTTCGTACATCAGATCGACGATCAGCTTCATCTCGTTGAGACACTCGAAGTAGGCCATCTCGGGCGAGTAGCCCGCATCGACGAGCGTCTCGTAGGCCTGCTTGATCAGGCTCGTCACGCCACCGCAGAGCACCGCCTGCTCGCCGAACAGATCGGTCTCGGTCTCCTCGCGGAAACTGGTCTCGACGACGCCCGCACGGGTACAGCCGATCCCCTGCGCGTACGCGAGCGCTTCGTCGGCTGCCTCGCCCGTGGCGTCCTGGTAGACGGCCAGCAGCCCCGGCGTTCCCTCGCCGCGCTCGTAGTCCCGGCGGACGATGTGGCCCGGCCCCTTCGGTGCGACCATCGTCACGTCCACGTCGTCGGCCGGCTCGATCTGCCCGAAGTGGATGTTGAACCCGTGGGCGAACTGGAGGGTATCGCCGGCGTCGAGCTCCTCGGCGATGTCCTCGTACACTGCGGGCTGGACGGTATCGGGAACGAGCATCGAGACGACGTCCGCGCGTGCGGCGGCCTCGACGGGTGTTGCAACGTCGAGACCGTCCTCGCGGACGGCGTCGCGCGAACTCGAATCCTCTCGGAGACCCACGACCACGTCGACCTCGCTGTCGGCGAGGTTCTGCGCGTGGGCGTGGCCCTGTGAGCCGTAGCCCATGACGGCTACAGTTTTGCCTTCGAGTGCGGTGCTGTCTGCATCGTCGTCGTAGTAGATCGTTGCGTGTTCTGTCATTGTCGTACCTGCGTTCGTTCGTACCGCTCCTCTTCCGCGTGTGTCGTCCACTCTTCGCCGCGCGCGAGCGCCGTCTGACCGGTTCTGGCGAGCTCGCGGATGCCAAACTGCCGGAAGGCGTCGATCGCGTCGTCGATCTTCTGCTCGTCGCCGGTGATCTGCACCGTGATGGTGCGTGGGCCGGCGTCGAGCGTCTCGCCGCCGTACATGTCTGTGATGGCGTTGACCTTGTCCGGCTCCTCGCCGTGGACCTTCAACACCACCAGCTCACGGCGGATTGCGTCGTCGCCGAGCTCGCGCACCGAGATGACGTTGACGAGCTTTTCGAGCTGCTTTTCGACCTGGCGGATGCCCGGTTCGGGCTCCTCGATGACCAGCGTCACGCGCGAGGTCTCGGGATTGGTCGTCGTGCCGACAGTCAAGGATTCGATGTTGAACTGCCGGCGCGAGACCAGCCCCGAGATCTTCGCCAGAACACCCGGCTCGTTCTGGACGAGCGCCGATAGTGCCGTTCGCCGCGGGTCGTGGACGGCCTCCATCTCGGGATCGATCCGGATGCCCTGGGCGTTGCGCCGCCCCGACGGCTGGGGGCGCTCCTCGGGGGCCGGTCCCTGCAGACCCTCCGTCATAGCTGCTCCTCCGCCAGCACGAACTGGCCGTTGGCTCCCCCACTGGGGACCATCGGATAGACGTCCTCGGTCGGGTCGATGAACGCGTCGACCACCGACGGACCGTCGTAAGCCAGCGCGTCCTCGATGACGTCGGCGACCTCATCGTGGCCCTCCATTCGGAACCCGCGCGCACCGAACGCCTCAGCGAGCGCGGCGAAATCGGGCACCCACGGGTACTCCGAGGCCATCCGTCGGCCGCCGTGGAAGCTGTCCTGCCACTGACGCACCATGCCGACGGCCTCGTTGTTGAGGATGAACACGGTGATGTCGAGATTCTCGCGAACGGCGACCGCCAGCTCCTGCAGCGTCATCAGGAACGACCCGTCGCCGTCGAAACAGACGACCGACTGGTCGTCGTCGGCCGCGAACCGCGCGCCGATGGCCGACGGCAGCCCGTAGCCCATCGTGCCCAGTCCGTGCGAGGAGACCCACGTCCGTGGCTCGGTGTACGTCCAGTACTGGACCGCCCACATCTGGTGCTGGCCGACGCCCGTGGTGACGATGGTGTCGTCGTCGGTCGCCGTGTCCACGGTTTCGACGACGAACTGCGGCTTCAGCGGATCGTCCTCGTCCATCGGGTAATCCATCGGGTAGTCGGTCTGCCACTGCTGGCACTGCTCGACCCATTCCTGGAACCGCTCGCCGGTGGCCGCCATGTCCGCCGCGCGCTCGTCGGCCATCGCCCCGTGCACCTGTTCGATGACGACGCTCGCCTCGCCCAAGAGTGGATAGTCGGCCGCGACGTTCTTCGAGATCTCCGCCGCATCGATGTCGGCGTGGATGATCTCGGCCTCCGGGGCGAACGTCTCGACGCCACCCGTCAGGCGATCGTCGAACCGCGTTCCGACCGCGAACATGGCGTCACAGTGGGTGATGGCCATGTTCGCGTAGCCCGTGCCGTGCATCCCCGCCATCTCCATCGCGAGCTCGTGATCCTCGGGGAACGCGCCCACCGCGGGCATCGTCGTCACCACCGGGATCCCGTACTCGGTGGCGAACTCCCTGAGCTCGGCACAGGCTTCGCCCTTGATGACGCCGCCGCCCGCGAGGATCACGGGCTTGTCGGCGCGCGCGAGCACGCCGGCGGCCGTCTCGACCGCCTCGCTATCGGCGCGCTCGGGTGGGTCGTACGTCTCGGGCGTCGTTCCCGCGGCCGGCTCACTGTCGGTCGACCCAGTTGTAATGTCCTTCGGGAGATCGACCAGCGTGGGGCCCTGTCGGCCGGCATCCGCGAGCGCGAACGCCTCACCGACCGTATCGCCGACCGAGTCGGCGTCGCCGGCGAAGTAGTTCTCCTTCGTCACCGGGTTCGTAACACCGGTGGTGTCGGTCTCCTGGAAGGCGTCGGTCCCGACCATTGTGGAGGGGACCTGACCGGTGAGCGCCACCAGTGGATCCGAATCCATCGAGGCGTCCGCGAGCCCGGTCACGAGGTTCGTCGCGCCCGGTCCCGAGGTCGCCAGACAGATGCCGGGTTCGCCCGAGACGATGCCGAAGGCGTCGGCCGCGTGGGCCGCGCCCTGTTCATGTGCCATCGTCACGTGGTCGAGCGGCGAGTCGTACAGCGCGTCGTAGACCGGCATGATGGCCCCGCCCTGGACGCCGAACAGCGTCTCGACGTCCGTCCGTTCGAGCGCCCGCGCCACCGACTCCGCACCGCTGGTCACGGGGCGCTCGCTGGCTTCGGTCGCCTCGGCCGTCTCCGGTTCGGCGCGCTCGGGCTCGCCCGTCCGTGGGGGCTGCTGGCCCTCGCTCATCGGTCGCCTCCGTCGTTCGTCGTCGATGCCGCTCGATTGTCGCGTGTGGTCGGTGCTGGGTCTCGTGTGCTCATCGGTGTGTCGTCGGCTGTCGCGCATGCTGTTCGGCGGGCGAAACGCGTCGGGGTCGAAGGAAGTGGCTCTGTAGGGGCTAGACCCCTACAATAATGAGGCCGCGCGCGCCGAGTGCGCCGCTCCGAGTTCGCGTCCCTCGGGCGGTGGTCGGTCGCATCATCGTTATCGTCCCCACCAGGGGATCGGTTATAACCTTTGCGCGCCGTGCAAACGTTGCCCCGAACGCGCGGTTCGGGCGCTACCTGTGGCTGGTGGGTGGAGGCGTGCGACGGGGTCATACTCAGGCGTTGACCTCCGTCGTGCCGACCTGCTCGATGCCGACCTCGCGGGCGAACCGTTCGAGCACGCTCATCGTGACGCGCTCTTTCTCCGCGCCGAACTCCTTCACCCGCCGGGTACACTCGCGCACCTCGTCGTCGGTCGGGTCGAACCCGGCCTCGTGCAGCCGCTCGCGCACCGAGTGTGTCCCGGTGTGTTTGCCCAGGACGAGTTCGCGCTGTGCGCCAACCATCTCGGGGGTCATCACGCCCGGCTCGAACGTGTCGGAGTTCTCGATCACGCCGGCCGCGTGGATGCCCGACTCGTGGCTGAAGGCGTTCTGCCCGACCACCGGCTTGTTGCCGGGAGTCTCGATCTCGCTCGCGCGCTCGACCAGTCGAGAGAGTTCGGTGATGCGGGTCGTGTCGATCCCTGACTCAATGCCGTAGAGCGATTCGGCGCTCATCACGACCTCCTCGTAGGCGGCGTTGCCGGCGCGCTCGCCGATGCCGTTGACGCTCACCTGGGCCTGCGCCGCGCCGTTCTCGAAGCCAGCGAGCGCGTTCGCACTCGCCAGCCCGAAGTCGTCGTGGGTGTGGACGTCGACCCGCGCGTCGGCGACCTCACAGACCCGGGCGACGAGCTCGCCGAACCGGGAGGGCGTCGCCACCCCGCAGGTGTCGGGGATGTTGATCCAGTCGGCCCCCGCCGCGGCGGTCGCCTCGATGACGTCGACGAGGTACTCCTCGTCGGTCCGCGTGGCGTCCATCGGCGAGAACATCACCTCGACGCCCGCCTCTTTGGCGCGCTCGACGGCGTTCACCGATCGTTCCTTCATCTCCGCACGACTGGCGTGCATCGCGTCCTCGAGCTGGACGTCGCTCGTCGAGGCGAACACGTGGACCATCTCGACGCCCGAATCGAGCGCCGCTTCCACGTCCTTCTCGACGACGCGTGCCAGTCCGCAGGTCGTCACACTGGTGCTCTCGGCGATGTCGCTGACGGCCTCGAACTCCGCGTCGGAGTTCACCGGGAAGCCCGCCTCGATGACATGCGTCCCCATCTCGTCCAGGACGGCCGCGATCTCTCGCTTGTCGTCGTAGCTGAACGAGGTTCGTGGCGACTGCTCACCGTCGCGCAGAGTCGTATCGAAAACTCGAACTGTGTCTACTTCAGTCGTCTCTCCCAGGGTGCCCTGGAAGAACTCGATCCGCCGGGGTCACCGACGAATCCTCCGTGTCCGTGTCGTTGTGGGACATTGTACTCGGTCCGATGTCCATCCCACGGATAAACCTATCGCTCCGGAATTTCCGTTCGGGCGGATTCACCCGATGAAAACGACGGATCGGCAGCCATCGACGGCCTTGTCCCCTCGATAGTTCCTTATATTATACAATCACCGGCGGCGCAGTAGATGGCGCGATCGGCCCACGATCGCATTCGATCGGACGGCGAATCGGCCGACCGCTGCTCGCGCGCACCCGATCGATGACGGACGGCTCACGTCCGAAGGTTTTTGCGCCGCTGTGGCGGACGGTAGCGGTATGTTTCCGCATGGCGGTCGACCGTCGCGAACCGATGGAGGATCGGCGTGAGCGGGCTCGACACGCTCGAACGGATCGGTAACGTCGCGAGCACCTACTTCGTGGTATGGGTGCTGCTGTTTTCGGGCGCGGCGCTCCTCACCCCGGAGACGTTCACCTGGATCTCGCCGTATATCACGCCGTTGCTCGGCGTCATCATGCTCGGGATGGGACTGACGCTGCGGCCCGACGACTTCCGACGTATCGTGGAGCGCCCGCGCGATGTGGCCATCGGTGCGCTCACCCAGTGGATCGTGATGCCGCTCGCCGCGTGGGCGATCACGGTCGCGCTCTCGCTGCCGCCCGCGCTCGCGATCGGGGTAGTGCTTCTGGGTGCCGCACCGGGCGGCACGGCCTCGAACGTGATGACCTATCTCGGCAAGGGTGACGTCGCGCTCTCGGTGGCGATCACGACCGTGACGACGCTCGCCGCCCCGATCGTGATGCCCACGTGGGTCGTCGCGCTCGCCGGCGAACAGCTCCAGGTGACGTTCGCCGAGATGTTCACCTCCATCGTCCAGGTCGTCCTCATCCCCGTAATCGCGGGCTTCGTGCTCAGACTGGCCCTCGATCGCTCCGCACCGCGTCTCGCCGCGGCCGGGCTGAACGTCTTTCCGGCGGTCAGCGTCGTCGCCATCGTCGCCATCGTCGCGGCAGTCGTCGGCGCGAACGTCGAGAACATCCTGACCGCGGGCGCGGTGGTGTTGGTCGCTGTCGTCGCGCACAACGCCATCGGGCTCGCCACGGGCTACGGCGTCGGCCGTGCGAGCGGGATGTCGCCCGATCGGGTGCGGGCGTGTACCTTCGAGGTCGCCCTCCAGAACAGCGGGCTCGCGGTCGCGCTCGCGACGGCCTACTTCAGCCCGCTCGCGGCGCTCCCGCCCGCACTGTTCAGCGTCTGGCACAACGTCACCGGCCCAGCGCTCGCGACGTACTTCTCGCGGCAGTCGACGGGGACGACCGACGCGAGGGCTGCGAGCACGAGCGACGACTGACAACGGAATGGTGAATCGACGAGGTGTTTGCGTCGCATCGAAGCAGTACGGATCATCATCATCACCGCTCCGAGGTCGTTCTCCGATGCTACAGGATTTCAGCCGAGGAGAACGACGAGCGCGACGACGGCGGCCGTGCCGAACCCGGCGAAGTACAGCACGTACTCCAGTTGTGTCGTCGGGACGATCGCTGCCATCTCGGCGGGATTTCTCGATGCACCACCGGCCTCTACCGGACTCGCCATCTGCATCCCGCCGGATTCGCCACCGGTACTGGATTGCATTTCGCCGACCGCAGGGCCCGGACCGATGCCGGGAGCCCCGAGCAACAAGACGAGTGCCAACGTCGCAATAGCGATCAACGCGAGCGCGACAGCACCGAGTGCGACGTCGAACAGGCTGGCGACAAGCATGACGACACCCGTCGTTACTGCTCCGGCTCCGAACCCGTACAGTGAGCCTCGTTGCACCAACTTTTCCAGACCCATAGCGCCATCCACTCTTCGACGAGATATATGCTTTCTGTGAGATGCGGCGTTCATCGAACAGCAACTCAGCCTGCGCTCTTGGATCGCGATCCCACCTCACGACGGCAACCGCGACGACCGACAATGCAAAGGTTGATTCCTCGATTGTGGTGATCGAAGGACAATGGCGGAGCAGAGCAACATGTGGGTCGCGTTTCTGGTCGGCGGGCTGGCGGTCGTGCTCGTCGGTGTCGGACTGCTCGACGGTCTGGCGTGGTTCGTTCAGTACGGACTCGTAGCCATCGGTCTGCTGTTGATCGGCTACGGCTACTATCGGGCGCGGTTGGAGTCCTTTCTCGACTGATTCGTCGGTCGTCCGGCCGGCGTTCGCACGGAACGATCGGTGTCCCGACCGTTCGCGCCCTAAAACGAGGATTTTTCTCCCGGCGCGATGAGAGTCGGCCATGAGCGAGTTCGATCTCGACCTTCAGACCGTCGAAAACGAAATCGAGGACGAGACCGGCGGGCGCACCCACCGGGTCGTTCTCGGCGTGCTCGACGGGCGAACGCCGAGCGAGGAATGGATCGCCGAAATCGCCGACGACGCGGTGCTCGTCCTCGCCGTCGAGGGTGACCTGAACCGACTCGCGAGCGGGTTCGCGAGCGACGTCCGCGAGATGGACGGCGAACTGATCCATTTCCGGAAGTTCCTGCTGGTGACGCCACCGGGCGTCCACATCGACACCGACCGGCTCGACTAACCCTCGACGAACGTCACGAAGTGGCCGTCGGGATCGCGAACCCTGATCCCGTCGTCGAGCCGTTCGACCGATCGCACCGATCCCACTACGGTGTCGAGCGCCGCGTCCGGATCCTCGACGGCGACGCCGAGGTCGACGTGGACGCCGCCGCGGGCGTCGGCCAGTCCCAGATGGGGTTCCCAGAGTTCGAGGGCGAACCCGTCGGCCGCGAGCCGCGTCCGGCGGCGCTCGCTCCCCCGATCGACGATCTCCAGCCCGAGCTCGGTGTAGAACGATTCGGCCCGGGCGAGCTCCTCGACTTCGAGGACGACTTCGAACAGCCCGTGTACGCCCGACTCCTCCCCATCCGATTCGCCGAGTTCGACACAGTTCCCGTCGGGATCGTAGAAATACAGCGAGCGCGCGCTGCCGAAGGTGTGTTCGTCGAGATCGAACGACTCCGCAAGCTGGTCGTACCAGTCGTCGTACTCGCTCACGGGGATCGAGAGCGCGTAGTGAGTGTGGAGCCCCCCGCGCGGGATGGCCGACGGCCGGCGGAGCACCAGGTCGGTCTCGCCGGCCGAGAGGACGACCTCGCTCTCGCTCTCACGCACGGTATCGAGGGCGAGCTGTTCGCGGTAGAACGCGCTCGCGTGATCGAGACGTTTGACTTCGAGGGCGAGCCAGCGCAGCGCCGAAATCATGCGTCCCAAACGGTCGCCGAGTATAAATATCCGCCACCGACGCGCTCATCCGCCGCCGCCCCGAGGGGTGGGTATGCCGATGAAGGGCTCTGGCTCGGCGGAGTACGAGGAGATCGACCGCTTCGACGGCGGCGTCGGCTGGCTCGCCTACCCCGACGAGCGAATGCAGCGCGCGAGCCACGCGCTCGCGACCGACGAGGGTGTCTGGCTAGTCGATCCCGTCGACGCCGCGGGGATCGACGACCTGCTCGCCGAATTCGGCGACGTCGCCGGCGTCGTCGTCCTGCTGGACCGCCACAAACGTGACGCCGCCGCGTTCGCCGAGCGCCACGACGTCTCGGTGTACGTCCCATCGTGGATGGACGGCGTCGCCGACGAGATCGACGCGCCGATCGAACGCTTCGATGGTACTCTCGGCGAGACGGGCTACCGGCTCCGGATGGTCGCCACGCCGCTATGGCAGGAGGGCGCGCTCTACCACGAGGACGATGGCACGCTCGTCGTCTCGGAGACGTTCGGGACGGCCGAGTACATGCGGACCGACAGCGAACGACTGGGTGTCCATCCGGCGCTGCGACTGCTCCCGCCACGACAGTCGTTCGAGGATTTTACGCCCGAGCGCGTGCTCGTGGGGCACGGCGCGGGCGTCCACGAACACGCGAACCCGGCGCTCGGTGCGGCGCTGTCGGGATCGCGCCGTCGTGCGCCGTCGCTCTATCTGAAAACCGCCCGGCTGTTCCTCGCGAACTGAGGCGACTGAACCCATGTCTGCCGCTCACGACGCGACCGACGGCCGACCCGCGGTGTACGCGACCGCCGGACTGGTGGAGGCGCTGCTCGATCTCGCCCGCGAGGCCGAACCCGAAGAGGCGACGATCGCGCTCGCGACGACACCGGCCGGCGAGTTCGCGGAATCGCTACCGCCAGAGACGCCGGTGTTCACCCATTTCTACTTTCCCGAGGCCGGTCGATCGCTGTCGGCGGTGTTCGGGATGGATCTCGGTACGCCCGCGGGCCAGACGCAGGGGCGATTCGTCTCACATCCACAGGGGCGGCTCGCACTCGCGCGGACCGACGATCTCCATGGTATCGTGTTCGTCGCGGTCCCGCCGTGGGGTCGGAATGACGTCGCGGTCTTCTCGCGTGACGGCATCGAGCGATCGCTCGATCTCGTGGCTGCCGAACCGCCGACGGAGTCGCTCGATTACCCCAGATAGCCCAGATCGCGGAGCTGCTCGGCGATCTCGTCGAACTGGGCCTCGGTGAGCTCGCCCTGTTTCTGGTGCTGGATGACGATGCTGCGGAGGAGAAAGCGCACGAGATCGGAGGTGCTCTGAAAGCTCGTCCCCTCGATCGTCTCCTCGACCCGATCGGCGAGGTCCTTCGGGATCGAGACGGTCGTATAGTCGGTCATGGTGACGGGAGGGCAAGCGGTCGGATAGTCGTTGTGTTCGCTCCAGGAAATCGCCCGTTGGTGAGCGATCGAGCGCCGCTACCGACCGCTCCGGCGGGTCGATCCCTGTCGCGTCGTGCCCCATCACGATTCGGTGTACGACAGCGCGACGACGCGACCGTCGCCGTAGACCGTGTACAGCTCCGCGGCCCGGTCGCCGTCGGTGTTCGCGACCGTCGGATGGACGTAGATCGGCACGTTGCGCTCGTACGACGCCCGGACGTCGCCGGAGTTCGGATCGACGACCGAGACGATCCCGTCGTTCGTCACGGCCACGATCTCGGGCTCGCCGTCGCCGTCGACATCGCCCATGCTCGGCGGGGGCGTCATCGGCACGTCCTCGGCGGTGAGCTGGGTGGTCCACTCGACGGTGCCGTCGCTCGCGTCGAGACTCCTGAGTTTACCGTCCTTGGCGGTCGCGTAGACTTCGGCGTCGCCATCGCCGTCACCGTCTCCGAAGGCGTGGACCGCTGCGAGATCCCCGAAGTTCTTTCGCCACTGGACCGTCCCGCGCTCGCCGTCGAGCGCGACGACCCGCCCGCCGAACGTCGCGGCGATAATCTCGATCGCCTCGTCGAACAGGACGTCGTCGTGAAAGAGCGCGACGAGCGCAACCACGTCACGCTCGCGCTCGTTCGGCCGACCGAGACGGCGCGACTGCTGCGGGAGGTCAGCCCTTCGTCGCCAGCGCGCATGGTCGATCGGTTCGTTCGCCTGACCGATCGACTGCTGGAGGACGCGGCCGGGGAATAATCAGCTATCGCCGACGGTGAGCGTTCGCGACGGCATCTCCAGGAAGGCGGTCTCGTACCCCTCGTGGCGGGCGACCTGCGGCGGTGCGTCGGTCGTGATCTCGATCTTATCACCGGATTCGATGCTCTCGACGCCGGCTCCGTAGTGGTAGTTCAGTTCCGGATCGAGCGTCGCCTGGAGCGCGCCGTCGAAAACCGTCTCGTTGCCCCGTGTTACCGTCGCCGACAGCGACATCGCTGGCAGGACGTACCGATTGTGTGGCGTCCGTGCCGAGACAGCAAGATACGTCTTTTCGGCTCCGCCGAATCGGGAGACGTCGTCGAGCGCCCGCACATCGAAGACGGCATCGCCGGTTCGGACCGTTCCGAGCGCGCGACCCGGGAGTTCGTTCGTCTTCGGCGCGAGCGCGAGCGGCATCTTCTTCATCTCCATCGGCTCGACCGCGCCGCGCGTGCCGGCCTTCTCGCCGAGTTCCTCGAACATGATGTCGCTCACTTTCTCGGGGTCGAACGTGAACGAGAACTCGACGGATCGCTGACTGTCGAACCGCCCCTCGAAGGAGCCGGTTCGCCGGACGGACGTCGGGGGGATATCGACTGCGACCGTGTAGTCGCCGGCACCGGGGAGCGAGAGGTTGTCGCCCGTGTGAAATCCCATGTTCTGTGAGAGCATCGTCCACGGTGAGAGCGTCGTCACCGAATCACCGTTCTGCGAGATTGTTATCGTCGGGTTCGTATCCAGCGGGAAGACGCCCGTCGCCGGATCCCAGACGCTCACCATGAGATGGAGCGAGTCGTTGTCCTCGATCGTGATCTTCTCGGTCTCCGTGCCGGTGACGGTCCAGAACCGGTGCGGGTAGCTGTACGTGAGCGCACACCGATAGCCTCCGGCCATCCCCGAATCGCCTCCCGACCCGTTCGAGTTGTTCGTTCCGCCGGAACCCGTCCCGTTCGTCGCGCTCGTCGCGTTCGCCCCGTTCCCGGCGATCGTCTCGACGCCAGCCATCTCCATCCCTTCGATATGCGAGGGGTAGTAGACGGCCGCGGGGCGGTTCTCGGGCAGCGGCGGCATCTGCTCTCGATATCCCGTCTGGACGGAGAACAGCCCGGAACAGCCGGCGAGAAGGCCGGCACCCGCCGCGCTCGCGGCCGTGCCGGCACGAAGAAACGTTCGTCGATCCATTGCTTCCTCTATAACTGCTCGCTTCGAGTGCGTTCTGGTTCGGCAGTCGAAATCGCGCTCGGTAACTCGCACGATAGGTGCGATGCTATCGATACGTGTCGAGGGCGCGGTCACTGTCGTGGCATGGCGGCGGGCAGGGCCCGTCGCTCACGCGGCGGGAGGAGGTAGTTACCGCGGCGCGTCACGCTCATGTACTGGAGGATGCCGTTGTTGTTCTTCCGGCCGAGCGCGGACTCCTCGGCGAGATCGGTGCCGGTCATCGACTCGCGCGTGTCGGTGAAATCGGCGATTGCCTGCTGGAGCGAGAGGAAATGCAGCGTCGCCTCCTCGCCATCGGTCGAATCGAAATCCCGCCGGAGGATGATCGGCCGGTCGTTCTCGCGCGCACGAGCGGCCTTCTGTGAGTGACCGACCAGCCCCGATTCGCGGGCGGCCGTCTCGGCGGGCGGACAGTCGTCCATCTTGCTCGAATCCCCGAGATTGTCGCCGACGCCCTCGACAGCGTCCGATTCGGCGTGAGCGGGACAGAACATCTTGCCGACGCGTTGCGAGCGACTGTCCTGGTCGTACCACTGATCGAGATGGAGTTTGATCGTCGAGATCTGCTGGGTCGTTCCGCCCGCGAACGGGCCCGCGTCGATCGTCACGCCGTCCTCGGTCGCCTGGTTCTTGTCGAACCCAGATTTGAAACCCATGTACATCGGCGAGTCGTCGGGCACGGGTTCCGAATCGGGGATCCCCTGGACGTCCTGGTTGTCGGCGGGCAGGCCGTCGCCGACGAACCCCGTCCGCCGGTCGATCCGCTCGAACACTCCCGTGAGCGAGGCGTCGATATCGACGCCGTTCAGTTTCTCGGTGTCGCCAAGCAGCGCCTCCTCCGCGCCGAGGACGACCTGTCCGTGATCGCTTGCGAGATGGACGACCGCGTCCGGCCGGTCGAGTTCGGGGTCCTCGAACGGCGTGAGCGCTTTCGGCTGCTGGAGATCCACCGATTCCGGCAGCGACTCGTCGAAGCGGGCGAAATACGCCGGCGAGTAGCTCACCGTGAACAGCAGGCCGTCGTGCGAGTGAGGATAGGCCCGTTCGAGCGCCTGTAGCGCCCGTTCGGTCTGCCGACGATCGTCTCGCGTCGGCGGCCCCTCTTTTCCGTAGCGGAAATACAGCAGCACGCGGTGGCGCGGGCCGAGGTGGTTGTCGTTGTCGCCGAGCGCGAGGAACTCGTTCCAGGCGTGCTGGCGCGACGGCAGCGTCGAGAGGTCGTCGGGGCCCTGCGGGAGATCGGGGGCGCTCTCACGGGCGAGACAGGCCGACAGCGCCGCCGAGCCGCCGATCGCGACGGCGGCCTTCACGAACGCGCGCCGGGAGAGACCGCGTTCGGTGCCGTGTGGCATGGTTGCTGAAGGTGCTACAGCGAAAAGCCGGTTCTGGTCCGTGTCTCGAAACCCCCGCTACTCAGCCTTCGGCGGGTGCCGCCTCCGCGTCGGCGACGTCGTATTTCTCGCGGAACTCGCCGATGAGCTGCCCCATCTGTGCGTACCAGTCGTTCAGCATGCGCTGCATCTCGTCGGCGATGGCGTCGGGGTCGGCCGGGCGAAAGACGTGGTAGTAGCCGCCCTGCTCGTAGTTGATCTGCTCCTTTCGGACGAACCCCGCCGTCAGTAGCCGCTGGAGCGAGCGGTAGACCGTCGATCGCTCGCGGTCGACCTCGGCGGCGACATCGTCGACCGTCAGCGCCGCGTCGCTCTCGACGACGACCGCGAAACACTCGCGGTCGAGAGCCGTGAGACCGTGGAAACATTCGAGCAACCCCTCACACTCCATGTCGGAGCGGAGATACTCGACCAGTGCATCGGGCATGGCGAAGGTAGGCGAACGACGGCTAAAGGAGTTGTGCATACCGCGCACGACTGTCCACGACCGCTAGCGGGCCCCATCCCCGATTTGACGCTGGCGTGGCCGTCCGCCATGGCGTGGCTGCCTGCCATATCGACACGGGGAGGCGAAACGCGTTTTGTCACGGGCTTCGAGGGAGCAATCGATGGTATCAGTACTACTGCTCGTCGGCATCGCCGTGGCGGTGTTCGTTGGCTACAACATCGGTGGCTCCTCGACTGGCGTGGCGTTCGGCCCGGCCGTCGGGAGTCGGATCACCGGCAAGACGCTCGCTGCCGTCCTGTTCACCGGGTTCGCGCTACTCGGCGGCTGGACGGTCGGCCGCGAGGTCGTGACGACGATGGGCGGCGAGATCGTCCCGTCGAGCCAGTTCACGCTCGTCGCGAGCGTCGTCGTGCTCTTTTTCACCGGTCTCTCGCTGCTCATCTCCAACCTCTTCGGCGTTCCGGCTTCGACCTCGATGACCGCCGTCGGCGCGATCGTCGGCCTCGGCGTCGTGACCGACTCGCTCAACGAAACCGTGATGTTCGGCATCGTCTCGGCGTGGATCGTCGCCCCGCTGGTCGCCTTCTGGGCGGGCGTCGTCATCGGTCGCTACATCTACCCACATCTCAACGCACGCATCTCCTTCGGCCGACTCGAAAACGGCCTGCTCAGGCTCGACCGTTCCGGAACGATCCCCCGACCAGTGCTCCAGGAGGGGGCGACCACTCGCGATCTCGTCGGGGCCGCCGTTGTCCTGCTGGTCGCCTGCTACAACGCCTTCTCGGCCGGTGCGTCGAACGTCGCCAACGCGGTCGCGCCGCTGATCGGCAGCAACGCCATCACCGTCGAACAGGGCGTTCTCATCGCCGTGGGCGCGATGGCGATCGGTGCGTTCACGATCGCCCGGCGCACGCTCGATACGGTCGGCGACGGCATCACCGACCTGCCGATCCTGGCGGCGATCCTCGTCTCGCTCGTCGCCGCGACGATCATCACGATCCTCTCGAATCTGGGCATCCCGGCGAGCCTCGCGGTGAGCATGACCTCCTGCATCATCGGTCTCGGCTGGGGTCGATCGAGCCGGTCCGTGACGCTCACCGACGCCGCCGGCTCGGCGATCGAGGGCGAGGGCAGACCGGACTTCTCGGTGAGCGCACTCGCCGCTGAAGGGGGCGACGACGGCGGACCACCGGCCGGCCCGACCGTCGGCGACCTTGCCACCGCCGAAGCCCCGACGGGGTCGTCGCCGGTCGCCGCACCGAGCGGGAAAGTGCCGAAGATCGGCGAGGAAGCGCCCGAAGAGCTGCCGACGGACGACCTCTTCGACGCGGCGGCCACCGGTCGCATCGTCACGATGTGGCTGCTCACGCCGACGGTGTCGGCACTCGGTTCCTATCTCGTCTTCTCGCTGCTCTTCTGACGGCGCGATCGAAACCTACACGATCGTTCGGCCGCTGGAGCAAGAATGCGGTCGAGAGCCAGTTTTATGCGTATCGCCAGCGGATCGTCTTTCAGTACGAAAACAACTATGGTTGATAGGAAACGTGTGAAACTGCATTCGATGATCGATGTGCCGATCGGACGAACACCACGACGGCACGGCCGTCAGTCGTGCCGGCAGCCGCCGGGCCGCAATAGGGGGCAATGAGTCTCGTCGCGGAGTTCACGGTCCGCCTGCCGAGATTCGAGGGCGTCCTCGACGGCGTGACCGATATGGAACTCGTCATCGAAGGGATGACCGCGTGTGATCCCGAGACGCTCTCGGTGACGTTCTGGGCCGACGGCAACGATTTCGGGACGCTCGAAGCTGGACTCGACGAGGCGTCGATGATCCACGACGTGCAGCCGTTGAGCGACCGCGTCGACGGACGGAAACTGTATCAGATCCGCCTGCCGGCCGCGACGACGACCTACTGGGCGTGGACGGATCTCGGCGGCGTGTTGCTCGACGGAACCCTCAGCCATACCGGCATGTGGATGCGGATGCGCTATCCCGATCGGGAGGCGTTCTCGGCGTATCACGACCACTGCCAGGCGCGGGGCTGTACGTTCGAACTCACCGGACTGAAATGCACGGACGACGCGCCCGAAGACGCCCACGACCTCACGGCTCCACAGACCGAACTGCTCGCCGCGGCCGTCGATAAGGGTTATTTCGACGTCCCGCGCCGCATCACGATGGGCGACCTCGCGTCGGAGTTCGACATCTCCACGCAGGCAGCCTCCGAGCGGCTGCGCCGTGGGCTCTCGAACGCCCTCCAGAACAGCATCCTCGACGGATCGACGTCGAACGAGACGATCGACCACCCGAACGTGATCGGCGGCCGTCGGGCATGACATGGCCGGCCACAACGTTAATCACGAACACGACGAGTCGGTAGGACATGGAGACGGTCAACCCGGCAACCGGCGAAGTCGTCGATGCGTACGAGGAGGCCAGTGCGAGCGACATCGACGACGCGCTCGCGCGTGCCGAGGACACCTTCGCGGAGTGGCGCGACGTCCCCCTCCGCGAGCGCGAGGAGCTCATCGCGGCCGCCGGCGACGTGCTCCGCGACAACGAGCGCAAGTACGCCGAACTGATGACCGAGGAGATGGGCAAACCGATCTCACAGGCCCACTCGGAGATCCAGAAGTGCCAGTGGCTCTGCGATCACTACGCCCAACACGCGAGCGAGTATCTCGAACCCGAAACCCATCCCAGCCCGCCCGGCACGACCGTCAAAACCGTCTACGACCCGATGGGGCCCGTGCTCGCGGTGATGCCCTGGAACTTCCCGTTCTGGCAGGCGATGCGCTTCGCGGTGCCCTACCTCGTCGCGGGTAACGTCGGTCTGCTCAAACACGCCTCGAACGTTCCCGGCTGCGCGCTCGCCATCGAGGAGGTCTTCGACGAGGCCGGCTTTCCCGACGGCGCGTTTCAGACACTGCTGGCCGGTTCGGACAAGATCGATGACGTGCTCGCCGACGACCGCGTGCGTGCGGCGACGCTCACCGGCAGCGGGCCGGCCGGCCGTGCCGTCGCCTCGACCGCCGGCGAGAATCTGAAAAAGACAGTACTAGAACTCGGCGGGAGCGATCCGTTCGTTGTACTCGACGACGCCGACGTCGACGCGGCCGCCGAGACCGGTGCGTGGGCGCGCAACCAGAACGGCGGCCAGTCGTGTATCGCCGCCAAGCGGTTCATCGTCCACGAGGACGTCTACGACGAGTTCCTCGATCGGTTCGTCGAGGAGTGCGAGGCGCTCACCGTCGGCGATCCGACAGAGGAGGACACCGATATCGGCCCGCAGGCCCAGGCGCACCTGATGGACGAGCTCCAGGATCAGGTCGAAGCGAGCGTCGACGCTGGCGCGAACGCCGTCATCGGCGGCGAGCCGCTCGATCGGGACGGTCCCTTCTATCCGCCGACCGTCCTCACCGACGTGCCCGAGGGCTGTCCGGCCGACAGCGAGGAGCTGTTCGGCCCGGTCGCATCGGTCTACTCGGTGGGCGACGAGGCAGCGGCCATCGCGAAAGCCAACGACACGGAGTTCGGCCTCGGCGCGAGCATCTGGACCGAGGATCGCGAGCGCGGCCAGCGCGTCGCCCGCCGCATCGACGCCGGCTGTACCTACATCAACCAGCTCACGAAGTCCGACCCCAGAGTCCCCTTCGGCGGCGTCAAAAAGTCCGGCTACGGCCGCGAACTCTCCGAGCCGGGCATCAAGGAGTTCGTCAACCGCAAGACCGTCTGGATCGAGTAGTCCGGCGAACGGTTCGTTTTCCGGCAGCGCCGACCCGGCTGTTCTTTCTTCGTCTGAAGATGGTCAATCACATGTACGCGGATGGGTTTTCGTCTCCATGAGCGAGGACAGACAGGCGACCCTCGGCGGCGGCGCGGTCGAGGACGGCGAGCCGATGACCGACGACTTCGGCGAGGAGCTCGACGAGAACGGAACCAAGGGCGGCTACAACCGCTACGACGTGTCGAGCCTGCTTCAGAAGGCCGTGCGCCGCTCGGACGAGGAGTGTGCGGCCTGGGCGGCGTGGGAGCTCACCCGGTCAGGCCACGCGTGGAACCTCTGGGATCGCCTCGCGCTCTACGTCGTCGAGGATCTGCGTGCGGGCGAGGAGATCGTCCTGCTCATCGAGCGCTACGAGGAGCTGGCGACCGAGTTCTGGGACACCGACAGCTGGGAGGGCCGCCTCTGCGGGATTCACGCCGCGCTGGCGGCTGCTCGCGCCCCCTCGACACGGGAGGCGACCTACGCCAACGGCTACTTCGAGCAGGTCGCCGCGGAGCGAGCCGCCGCGCGCGAGGAGGGACGCGAGCCGAAATACGACTTCCCTGTGGGGGATCTCGAACCCGGCGGGAAACACGACGTGATCTTCGACCAGCACACCTACGAGGGGAAGAAGATGGATCGCGGCGGGCGCTACTTCACCGTCCACGGTGCTCGCGTCGGCCCGAACGGCGAGACGACCGTCGGCGAGCGGTGGCGACGCCGGGCGCTCGAACTCGAAGAGCGGGAGTACAGCGACGAGGAGCTCGATCACGCGCTCGCGCCGGTCGATCCCGACGATCGGTGGACCGAGCCAGACGTCTCCAGTACCGAAAGCGAATCCGAGGCTGAAGCCGACGATGCGGACACTAACTGACACGATGACCGCTGACTGCTGACGAGCGCGGTTGGCTCGGTCGGGTCAGACCGAGCGGTGGCCGAACGGCTGGATCTCGGTGTCGGTCTCGGCCTCGTGGAGGAACAGCGCGCTGTTGACGAAGCCGATGTGGCTGAACGCCTGCGGGTAGTTGCCGAGCAGATCGCCCGTTTCGGGATCGATCTCCTCCGAGACGAGGCCGAGCGGGCTGAAGTGGCCCTCGATCGTCTCGAAGATCTCGCGGGCACGATCGACGCGGCCCATGCGCGCGAGGCAGTCGACGAGCCAGAACGAACAGAGCACGAACGTCCCCTCGTCACCCGGCATCTCGTCGTGTTCGTAGCGATAGACGAGCCCGTCGTCGGTCGCCAGGCGGTCGATGACGGACTCGATCGTCCCCTGGATACGCGGATCGTCGAACGGGAGGAAGCCCGACAGCGGAAGCAGGAGCAGGCTGGCGTCGAGCTGGTCGTCGTCGAACGCCTGGGTGAAACTGTTCTGTTCGTTGTCGAACCCGCGCTCGAGGACGGTCTCTTTGATGCGGCTGCGTTCGTCGCGCCACTCGTCGAGCGGGGCGTCGTGGCCGTCGTTCTCGGCCATTCGGATGCCGCGATCGACGGCGACCCAGCACATCGCCTTCGAGTGGACGAACTGTTTCGGGCCGCTACGCATCTCCCAGATGCCGGCGTCGGGGCGCTCCCAGACCTCGCAGACGTAGTCGACGATCTCGCGGACGGCCTCCCAGTCGTCACCGGCGATCGAGCGATCCGACCAGGAGAGCTGGTTGATCGCCAGCACGAGCTCGCCGTAGATGCCGAGCTGGAGCTGATCGGCCGCGCCGTTGCCGATGCGGACGGGTGCGGAGTTGCGATACCCCTCCAGATGGTCGAGCTCCTGTTCCTCATAGGTCGAGCCGTGCTGGAGGCCGTAGATCGGCTGGAGATCGGCCGGGTCGACCGACTGGCCGAGTTCGAGGAAGTCGTCGAGATAGTTCACCGCCTCCTGGGTGTCGCCGAGGTTGCCGAACGCGCGCACGGTGAACGCCCCGTCGCGGATCCAGTTGTAGCGGTAGTCCCAGTTGCGCACCCCGCCGACGACCTCCGGCAGCGACGTCGTCGGTGCGGCGGTGATCCCGCCGGTGCCCTGGTAGGTGAGCAGTTTGAGCGTCAGATCGGAGCGCACGACCATATCGTGGCCGTAGTTGGCGAAGGGACAGTCCTCCCCATCGGGACAGGTGTGTGCCCAGTCGCGCCAGAATTCGACCGTGTTGTCGAGCAAGTGCTCACACGAGTCGTCGTCGGTCGGCGCGCGCGTCCCGTATCCGAGGACGAACCACTCGTTGTCGTACTCGGAGAGGGAGAGCGTGCCGTCGGCCGCACTATCGTCGCAGTCGAGATCGAGTGGGCTCGACAGCGTGAGTCGCCTGGCGTCGCCCGTCGCGACGACGCCGTCGCTGATCGATTCGACGCGCGAGTCGGCGCGGGCGTAGTCGAAACGGGGGTCGAACTCGACGGCGAGATCGACGTCGCCCTCGGTGCAGCTCACGTTTCGGTAGATGCCGCGCACCTTCGGCTGGTTGCCCTCGTTGTCGGGCGACAGCGGCATGAAGTCCGTGACGCGCGCGGTGCCCGACTCCGTGTAGAAGGTCGTCTGGAGCACGTTCGTCCGCTCCATGTACTGCTGTTCGGCCTCGTACTCGCCCGTCGGGTGGATGGCGAACCGGCCGCCGATCTCGTCGTCGAGGAGGGCCGCGAAAACGCTCGAGGAGTTGAGTCGGGGGAGACAACACCAGTCGATCGCGCCGTCGCGGCCGACGAGTGCACAGGTCTCCAGGTTGCCGATGATGCCGTAATCCGACAGCGGTTTGTAGTCGCTCATCGCCTCACGCCGCGAGGAAATTCGTTTCTCTGCATGTGGACGACCGTTGTGAGAGCGGGCATATCGGTCTGTCGCCGGGCGGTGGGCGACAACGCTAACAGCGTGTCTCCCCAATGGCTACCGTGACCGAGATCAACGAGCGAATCGTCGCCGAAGCCGACGACCGCGGCGAGTCGCTGCTCGTCGACGAGTTCCTCAGGCTCATCGAACAATACCACTCCCACGAGCGCCCCGGCATCGCGTGGGCAACCCTCGAAGCGTACACCGAGGCGATGGCGGGCACCGATCACGGCCACAGCCACGACATGGAGGGCGTCCTGGATGCGATCGACGACCGCCTCACCGACGGCGAGTACCGCACCGACGCCGTCTACCGCGTCGGCGACGATCGCGTCAGCGCCTATCCGGCGAGCTGGCACGACGCACTCGGCGGCGAGATCGATCTCCGCGAGTACGTCCGCTTTCTCACGAATCTCGATCTCGACGACGAGAACGGGGCCGAACTCGGGGCGAACGGTGGCGGCGTGCCCGAACAGCTCCTGCTCGAGGTCGCCAGCATCGTCGGCCGAGCCGACTCCGAGACCGTGAAATCCAGGCTCGAAGACCTGCGTGAGCAGCACGAACTCGTGGAGGGTGCCGACCAGCATCCGAACGCACGCGTCCGTCTCCCCGAAAACGCCGACAACCTCCGCGATTCAAGCGTCGATTCCTGAACGCCGGCTGGCATTTCGTACTTTTCGACCGAACTCAGACCGACCGGTACTCGCGATGGATGTCGAGTCCCTCGTCCTCGCGGACGCCGCGGACGACCTCGGCGTCGTGGTCGAAGCTCTCGAAAACCTCACCACAGGGGATCATCGCCGCGTCGCCGTCGAACTCCTCGGCGGCGCGGGCCGCGGCGACGCTGTAGACGACGCCGCCGAGACCGGCGATCGCCATCCCGCCGGAACACATCGGACAGGGCTCGGTGCTCGTGTACATGACCGTGCGATCGCACTCCTCGGGCGTGAGCTCGCTCGCGCCGCGTCGGGCAAGCGCGAGCTCCGGGTGGGCGGCGATGTCGTCGTCGGTGTTCTCGTGGTTGTTCGCCTCCATGACGATCTCGCCGTCGAGAACGAGCAGCGAGCCGTAGGGGCCGTCGCCGCGCTCGCCGGCCTCGCGCGCGAGTTCGAACGCCCGTTCCATGTACGCCTCGTGGTCGTCGTCCGTCGACATGGCGGCTTCTCGCCGGGCGTGCGGATAACTCGACCGCTTTCGCGCCCGCTCAGTCGGTCTTGTAGACGCCACGTACGTCGGCGATCGGCGTTCCGTCGTCGGTGTGGACCTCGACGTCGACGACGCCGATGGCCCCGCCCTCGCGCACGACGTCGGCGGTGGCGGTGAGATCGCCGGTGCCCGCTTCGAGGTAGTCGATGCGCATGTCGATCGTCGGCACGGGTTGATCGAGCAGCGAGACCAGCGCCGCGCCGCCGACCGTATCGGCGAGCGTGAACGTCACACCGCCGTGGGCCATCGTTCGGTTCGTGTTCCAAGACAACTCCTCGCGCATCTCGACGTGGCCCTCGGCGTGGCCGTCGTTGGCCTCGGTCACTTCGATGCCGAGGAGGTCCGTGAACGGCATTTCACCGAAGAAGTCCTCGCTGTCCATGTTCGAATCCACTCCCACCGTCCACAAAAGCGCACCGACGCGTCGTGTGTGGCCGGATCCGTCGCCGTGTTCGACTCAGTCCGGGCGATAGACGCGTCCGCGGAACGTCGCGATCGGGTCGTCGTGTGCGTCGCTGACGCGCACGTCGTATTCGGCCGTGCGCCCGCCGTCGTGGCTCTCCTCGGCGACGGCCGTGATCGTCTCGCCGACTGTCGGCGGCGCGAGATAGGAGATGTTGGTTTCGAGCGCGAGCGCGGTCCGCCCCTCTGCGTTCGAGGCGGCGGCGAAGGCCGCGTCCGCGAGCGAGTAGATCGCCCCGCCGTGTGGCGTCCCATGGAAATTGCACAGCGCCTCGTCGAGTTCGAGCGCGGTGACAGCCCGACCTGCAGCGAGCGTTTCGAGGGTGATGCCGAGGTGGGAACAGTACGGATCGTTCGCGATCCGTTCGTGGATGTCGTCCATGCTTGCGCCTCGATCGAGCGCGCCAATACGATGTCGGTGAGACGATCGATACCGAGCCCGACCGGCGCGAAAATATGCGCGGAGCCGACAGCCATAGCCCTCTCGACGTACAATCCCCGTCGATGTCGGCTCTTGGCAGTACGGTCGTCAGCGTGTGGAATCGGTATCGCTCCGTCCCGATCGTCTATCGCCTCGCCGCCGCGTTCGTTCTTGGGGTCATCGTCGCGTTCACCGTCGGCCCGCCGGCGTCGGCGCTCGCGCCGATCGGCGATCTCTTCTTGCGGCTGCTCGGGATGATCGTCGTCCCGATCGTCGCCTTCAGCCTGTTATCGGGCGTGCGGCGGCTCTCGCCGGCCAGGATGGGTCGCGTCGGCGGGATCGTCGTCGGGCTCTACGCGGTAACGACGACGATCGCCGGGATCATCGGGCTAGCCGTAGCGAACCTGCTCGATCCGGGAACCGGCGTGATGCTCACGGGTGGCGGCAGCGACTCCGCACAGCCGCCGGGCCTGCGCGAAGTCGTTCTCGGGATCGTCCCGGAAAACCCGATCAGCGCGCTGGCCAGCGGCGATCTGCTGGCGATCATCTTCTTCATCATCGTCTTCGCCATCGCGTTGGCGCTCGTCCGCGATCGCACCGACGACGAGACGGTGCGCGAGGGTGTCGAGACGTTCTTCTCGCTGGCCGAGGCCGGCATGGAGGCGATGTTCACGATCGTCTGGGGTGTCATGGAGTTCGGCGTGCTCGGCGTGTTCGCGCTCGTCGCGGCCGAGCTCGCCGGCAAGGATGTCGGCGCGATCGTCGCACTCGGCTCGCTGGTCGCCGTCGTCACGCTCGCGATCGCCATCCACATCGCCTTCACCTATCTGCTCGTCATCGTCTCCGGACTCGTCGGCAGATCCCCGAGCTCGTTCCTCCAGGGCGCGCGCAACGCGATGGTGACGGCGTTTACCATCCGTTCGTCGAGCGCGACGCTGCCGGTGACGATGAGCGACGCCGAGGAGAACCTCAAGATCGACGAGAGCATCTACGGCTTCTCGCTCCCGCTGGGATCGACCGCCAACATGGATGGCGCGGCGATCCGCCAGGCCGTGACTGTGGTGTTCGCCGCGAACGTCGTCGGCCAGTCGCTCGGCCTCGGCGAACAGGTCGCCATCCTCCTCGTGACCGTGCTGATCAGTATCGGCACCGCCGGCGTCCCCGGTGCGGGGCTAATCATGCTCACCGTCGTGCTCCAGCAGGCCGGACTGCCACTCACCATCGTCGGCTTCGTCGCGGCCGTCGATCCGGTGCTCGGGCGCGTGGCGACCCTCAACAACGTCACCGGCGATCTCGCGGTCTCGACGCTCGCAGCGAAATGGAACGACGCGATCGATCTCGACGACGGTGTCTGGGCGAGCGACGACAGCGCCCCATCGGGTGCGCCCGCCGTCGACGACTGAGCCTGCCGATTCAAGCCCCACTGTTTACTTGACCGCCGAAGACGACTGGGCATGGATAGCGACGCCGCATGGCCGACGGCTGGCGCACGGCCAACGGACGACGCATGGCGGACGGACGGCGCGACGAACGATCCGTCGGATTTCGGGACGCGATGACCGAGCGCATCGTCGTTCTTGGCGCAGGCTACGGCGGCTCCGCCGCCGTTCGTAGCCTCGAAGACGAACTCGACGACGAGAACGAACTGGTCTGGATCGCCGAGGAGGACTACCATCTCCTGCTCCACGAGGTCCACCGGTGTATCCGGACGCCCGACGCTCGCGAATCGGTCACGATCCCGGTCGGCGAGATCAAGGACGACGACACCCGGTTCGTGCAGGCGACCGTGACCGGCATCGACGTCGACGATCGGACTGTCGAACTCACCGATCGCGAGGATATCGACTACGACTACACCGTCGTCGGGCTCGGGAGTCGAACCGCTTTCCACGGCATCGACGGGCTCGAAGGACACGCGCTCACGGTCAAGAGTCTCGGCGACGCGCTGGCGATCAACGAGCATCTCGTCGACGCCACGCGCGAGGCCTCGCGGAGCGATCCCGCACGGGTCGTCGTCGGCGGTGGGGGTCTCACGGGTATTCAGGTCGCTGGCGAGGTGGCATCGTGGATCGACGAGCACGACGCAGCGATGGACGTCCATCTCGTCGAACACTCGGCGGACGTCTTCCCCGGCCACGATCACGAGTTTCAGGGAGCGATCCGAAATCAGCTCGAAGCCCACGACGTCGAGATCGACACCCGGACCGCGATAACGGCCGTCGAGGACGATCGGATCGCCTTCGACGAGCGCGATCCGATGGAGTACGACGTGCTGATCTGGGCCGGCGGTGTCACTGGCCGGGATGCGCTCGAAACGACCGACGTCGACAAGGATCACAACCGACTCTACACCGACGCGACCCTCGAAACGAGCGACGATCGCGTGTTCGCGCTCGGCGACTCGGCGCTGGTCCATCAGGACGCCGAGGGGGGACCGCTCACCGAGGAGGCCGTCTGGGAGACGATCGTCGACGACGACCTCGCGGACGTGCCGCCGCCGACCGCCGAGGCCGCCTGGGAGGAGGGCGAACACATCGGCGAGAACGTCGCGCGCGCCGTCGCGGGCCGCGATCGCGGGCACTGGGCGTACATGAACAAGGGTACGGTCGTCTCGATCGGCGATGCGGCCGTCGCCCACGACGTCATCGGTATCCCGATCAACACCTTCGGCGGACTCGGCGCGCGCATCGTCAAGAAGGCGATCTCGGCGCGCTGGATCGAGTCGATCACGTCGGTGCAGCGCGCGGCACGCTCCTGGAGCGACATGTAACAGGTGGTCCAGCCGGGTTGGTTCAGGGTTCGGTGTCGACGGTCGCGTCGTCGAGTCGCTCGCGCAGCGCCATTTTGTCGAACTTTCCGGTCGAAGTGCGCGGGATTTCATCGAGAAACTCGAACTCATCGGGGAGCCACCAGTCGGGGAACCGCTCGCCGAGGTGGTCACGGAGTTCGTTGGCGGTCACCTCGTGCTCGCCGGTGACGACACACGCCAACGGTCGTTCTTGCCATTTCTCGTGGGCAACAGCGATGACCGTCGCCTCCGTGACGGCGTCGTGGGCCATCAGTTCGTTTTCGAGCTCCACACTGGAGATCCACTCGCCGCCCGATTTGATGACGTCCTTCGTTCGGTCCACGATGTCGATATAGCCCTGCTCGTCGTGGGTGGCGATGTCGCCGGTGCAGAGCCATCCGTCCTCGGTGAACGACTCGCGGTTCGCCGCCGGGCGATCATGATAGGTGTCGGCAACCCATGGCGCTCGCACCGTTAACTCGCCCATCGTTTCGTCGTCTGCCGGGACTTCTTCGTCATCGTCGTCGATGATGCGCGTCCGGAATCCGGGGACAGGTATGCCGGCTTTCGCCCGATAGGCATACCGTTCCTCGGGATCGCGATCTTCTAGTTCTTTGCGGAGCGTGCTCATCGTTCCCAGCGGACTGGTTTCGGTCATTCCCCACCCCTGTATGATCGGGGCGTCGTACTCCTCGTCGTAACGGCGAATCAGTGATTCGGGTGGGGCAGCCCCGCCGACGGTGAGTCGGTCGATGTTCGAGATGTCCACGCCGGAGTTGTCGTCCAGATACTCGGCCATCTCGAGCCAGATGGTCGGGACGGCGGCGGACATCGTGACACCCTCGTCGTCGATGAGCTCTGCGACCGGGCCGGGGTCGGTGTGAACACCGGGAAGCACCTGCTTCGCGCCGACGAACGTCGCAGCGTAGGGTACTCCCCAGCCGTTGGCGTGGAACATCGGCACTACGGGGAGAACGGTATCGCGCTGGCTGATGCCATTGGTGTCGGTGTGACCGGACATCATGCTGTGGAGATAGACCCCTCGATGAGAGTAGCTGACACCTTTCGGTTTGCCCGTGGTTCCGGAGGTGTAGCACGTTCCACACTCGTCGTCTTCGTCGATGGCGGGCCAGTCGTACGCCGTGGGCTGGCTCTCGATGAGGTCCTCGTAGGCCACGACCGGTGAGAGCGACGTCTCCGGGACGTCGTCAGCGAGAACGACGTATTGTTCGACGGTCTCGAAGGCATCGGCGTTTGCCTCGATCTTCTCGATGAACGCCGGATCGACGAAGACGACGCGGTCGGCGGCGTCGTTGATGATATACTGGAAATGCTCGTCGGGCAGACGCATGTTGCACATGTGAATCGACCGCCCCGAGCACGGTGGTGCGAAGTACAACTCGAAGTGGCGGTAGTGGTTGAGTGCCACCGTCGCAACTCGCTCACCCGACTCCACTCCGAGTTCGTCGAGCGCATGTGCGAGCTGATTGATTCGCGCTCCCGCCTCGCCGTACGTGTAGCGGTGACGGTCTCCATCCGGCTGCTTGGTAACTATCTCCCGGTCGGGAAAGAGACGTACGGCGCGGTCCAGCAGTTCGCCGAGCGTGAGCTGAACGTCCATCATAGTCGTGGTAAATTATAGCATGCCACGGTGATATGCTTTCGGACCGCCTACTGGGTGGAACGTGGCGATGTTCCGTGAAACCGTTTCGTAACGAGTGCCCGCGACATCGCGAGACATCACAGTACCGCTTATGTCTACCCGCGGTATTCTTTCCGCATGGCGCTGCTCATCGGTACCGACGACGGCGTCGTTCGATCCGCAGCGGGAACGCTCGACGAAACCGAACGAGTGCTCGGTGCGGACGATGCGCTCCGTGTTCGAATCTTCGACGGCATCGCCTTCGCCGCGACGAGAAGCGGGCTCTACCGATCGACCGACGGCGACTCGTGGACGGATCTCGGCGTGCCGCGCGAGGAGGTGTTCTCGGTCGTCACGAGCCCCGACAGTGAACGCCTCTACGCCGGGACGCATCCCGCCCATCTGTACGTCTCGACGGACGACGGGGCGACGTGGCGCGAACTCGATGGGTTTCTGGAGTTGCCCAGTCGCGACGAGTGGCACACGCCGCGCCATCGCAACGAAGCCCACCTTCGCAGCCTCGGCGTCCATCCCGATGCGCCCGATCGGCTGGTCGCCGGCGTCGAGGTCGGTGGCGTCCACGTGAGCGAGGACCGCGGCGAGACGTGGACCGAGCGACGCGACGGCCTCCACGACGACGTTCACCACGTGCTCGTCGTCGGACCCGACGATTACGTCGCCGCCTGCGGCGACGGCTGCTATCGCACTCACGACGCCGGCCGATCGTGGACGAGACTCGATACGGATGTCGATCAGCGCTACTTCCGCGAGACGATCGTGGCGGACGGACGGCTGTATGCCGCCGCGGCGAGCGGGGCACCGCCGAACTGGGAGGGGTCGCGCGGTGCCGACGCGGCGCTGTTCGAGTCGACCGACGGGGGTGATTCGTTCGGCAACGTCCCGTATCCGGGCGCACCGACCGAGGTCGTCCTCGCGTGGACGGTCCGCGACGGGCGCGTACTCGCCGGTACCAACGAGGGACGACTGCTCGCCCGCGAAGTCGATGGCTGGACGACGCTCGGCACCATCTCGACGAGGATTCGCTCGCTCGCGACCCTCGACTGAGTAGGCGATGGATCAGTGTCGACTTCGCGACCGCACGTGTCGTTTCGTATCCGTGATTTTGTAACGATGTTCGGTTACGCGAGCCCGTGAGCGGCGCGCAGTTTTAACCGTTCACGAACGAACGGGTGAGTATGCTCGTCGACGGGTTCGGCCGCGAGGTCTCGGGGGTGCGGATCTCGCTGACCGACCGCTGCAACTTCGATTGCGTCTACTGTCACAACGAGGGGCTCGGCGACACGCGCGGCCCGATGGAGCCGGCCGACGACGAGATGGGGACCGACGACGTGGTGCGATTCCTCGAAGTCGTCCGTGAGTTCGGCGTCGAGAAGGTGAAGTTCACCGGCGGCGAGCCGATGCTCCGCCAGGATCTGGCGGAGATCATCCGGCGCACGCCGGACGGAATGGAAACCTCGCTCACCACTAACGGCACCTTCCTGCCAGGTCGTGCCGAGGAGCTCCGCGCAGCGGGGCTCGATAGGGTGAACGTGTCACAGGACGCCCTCGATCGGGAAGCGTTCGCCGAGATCACCGAATCCGGCGCATACGATAAGGTGCTCGAAGGTGTCGAGGCGGCACTCGATGCCGGGCTCGATCCGGTGAAGCTCAATATGGTCGTCTTCGAGGGAACAGCAGAGTTCATCCCGGAGATGGTCGAGCACGTCGGGGGCAGTTCGGGGCTCAGGCTCCAGCTCATCGAGTACATGCCCGAGATCGCCGGCCATCCCGAGTTGGCGATCGATATCGCGCGTGTCCACGAGTGGCTTTCCGAGCGCGCTGACCGGATCGAACACCGCGAGATGCACGATCGGCGGCGCTACTGGGTCGATGGCGGGATGGTCGAGATCGTCGATCCCGTCGAGAACGAGACGTTCTGTGCGAACTGTCACCGGGTCAGAGTCACTCACGAGGGCTATCTCAAGGGTTGTCTGAATCGCAACGACGATCTCCGCCCGATGGGCGCGATGAGCAAGGACGAGATCCGCACGGCCTTCCGCGAGGTCGTCGACAACAGAGTGCCCTACTACGGCGAGTACATGATCCGCGACGGCGACGGTGGCTGGGAAGTCAACGAGGAGTACGTCGGCGCGTAGAGCGCGGATCGAGAATCTTCACGAGCAGTCGTCCGTTTCGAGCGCGCGCTCGGCGGCGGCGAACTCCCTGCGCGTATTGAGGTTCGTGAACGTTCGCGAGTCGGCGTGTTTCTGGATCTCCTCTGCTGTCACGACGACGTGATCGAGCGCGTCGAGCGCTGCGCGGAGTTCACGCTCGCCACACGAGAACGCCACCGCGCAGGCGTCGGCCATCGCGTTAGTGCGGTAGACCGCCTGCGTCGGCTGGAGCCACCCATCGTATCGTGGCACGGCCGCGTCGTGGCCAGCCGCGCGCGCGAACAGGAAGGCGACGAGTTCGGGATCGACGAACGGCATGTCGGCCGCCACGACGGCTGCGTAGTCGGTACCGAGCGCGCGCAGTCCGGCTCGGACGCCGACGAGCGGCCCGCCGTCGGGGTCTGGGTCCTCGACATAGCGGAACTCCATCCCCGAGAGCGCGCGCTCGATGGCCGCCGTCTGGTCGGCCCGACAGCTGACGACGATCTCGTCAAGGGCCGCGAGTCGCTCGGCGACCCGTCGAACCAGCGGTACGCCAGCGAGCTCCGCGAGGACTTTGTCGCGCTCACCGAAGCGTGTCGAGTGACCGCCGGCGAGGACGAGCGCGCCGCGCCGCGCCGACGTATCCTGAGAGTCGATACGACGTCTTCGAGCGCAGGCGCTTCGGCGTTTCGGCACGCTGGGCCGGACGATCCGAAGCGATATCGATCGTCAGTCGGTCGCCGCCTCCGCGGCGCTCGGTGTCCGGTTCGTGCTCTGGAGCTTGCCGATCCGCCAGCGGAGCAGGCCGACCGTGACGAGCCCGACGACGAGCGCTCCGTTCATGACGTACAGCGCGCTCGTGTAGCTCCCGGTCGATTCGAGGATCGTCGAGGCGAGCTGTGGACCGGCGACGCCGGCGAATCCCCACGCCGTGAGCGCGTAGCCGTGGATCGCGCTGACCTCCGCAGTGCCGAAGAGATCGCTGAGATACGCTGGCAAACAGGAAAAGCCGCCACCGTAACAGGTGATGACGAGAAAGATCAGTCCCGCGAGCAGCCAGACGCCCGCGACCTGCGGCATCACGAAGAAGGCGACGATCTGGATGACGAAAAACGCCGCGTAGGTCGTCGTCCGGCCGATGTAGTCCGACAGGGTGGCCCAGACGATGCGGCCACCGCCGTTGAAGATGCCGATGTAGCCGGTGATGAACGCCGCGGTCGTCGCGTTCGCGCCGGCGATCTGCTGGAGCATCGGCGAGGCGAACGCGAGCAGCATGATCCCCGCCGAGACGTTGATGAAGATGATGAGCCAGACCATCCAGAAGCGAAGCGACGTGCGCGCTTCCGTCGCGGTGAGGTTGGTGAGCCCCGACAGCGCGCTTCTCGCCTCCTCCTGGTTCTCCGGCGTGTCCTCCATCCCGGCTGGCAGCCAGCCGTCTGGCGGTTTGGCGAGATAGCTCGCGCCCGCGGTCATCAACACGAAATAGAGCACGCCGAGGGCGAAGAAGGTCGTCGCGACGCCGTAGCCCTGGATCAGGAAGTTGCCGAGCGGACCGGTGAGCAGCGCGCCAGCACCGAACCCCATCACCGCGAGCCCGGTCGCCATCCCGCGGCGATCGGGGAACCACTCGACGAGCGTCCCGATCGGGGAGATGTAGCCGAGACCGAGCCCCATCCCGCCGACGACGCCGAACGTGATGAGGAACAGCGGAAGGCTTCCGAGAAGCACGCTCGCGCCGGAGCCGATCATCCCGAGTCCGTAGAGGACGGCCGCGGCCAGCCCGGACGCTCGTGGGCCGTATTTCTCGACGTAGCTCCCGAGGAAGGCGGCCGTGATCCCGAGGACGAAGATGGCGATCGAGAAGGCGGTCGTCACGCTTCCCGTGCTCCAGCCCTGTGCCTCGTTCAGGGGTATTTGGTAGATGCTGTACGCGTAGATGCTCCCGATCGACAGGTGGATCGCGACGGCCGACGCCGCGATCAGCCACCGGTTCTTGGTCGCGTCTTTGGTAGACACACACTCACAGTCGAACTGCGGGAAGTATTGGGTTTGGCTGACGGCAAAACCGGCGTCTTGCCACTGCGATTATGCGATTCGGACGCGCGTCCGTCCGGCACCGAGCAGCGGGTCGGCGACGCCGGCGTGGACGAAGACGGTTCCCTGTCGAACGCCCTGGCTCCGCTCGGCGACGAGTTCGATGCGCCCATCTTGGCTCTCGACGACGACCCGCTCGCCGTCGGCCACGCCTCGCGCGTCGGCGTCCGCGGAGTGGACGAGGAGGGTGTCGTCTGGTGCCCCCACCTCGCTCCCCATCGTCGTCGTGGCGACGTCGCCGCTGCGCGAGCCGGTGAGCAACACGAGCTCGTCGTCCGCAACCTCTTCATCGGGCTCGGCGGTGGGGATCGAGACGAACGGTGCGCGGCGCTCGCCAGTCATGAACTCCTCGCGGTGGAGCACGTCGGTTCCCGCGTCCGCATCGTCGGGGAACGGCCAGCGCTGGCTGTCCATCCCGATCCCCTCGTAGCTCATGCCCGCGTACTGCGGGTTGACGGTAGTGAGTTCGTCGAACACCTCCCGTGGGTTTTCGTAGCCGAATCCGTCTCCGACGAGGCGTTCGCCGAGCGCACACAGTATTTCGAGATCACTGCGTGCCGCGCCCGGCGGCGATTCGAGCACGCGCGTTCGCTGAACCTGTCGATCGAGGTTGGTCACGGTTCCTGTCTTCTCTGACCAGACGGCTGCCGGCAGGACGATGTCGGCGTGGGCGGTCGTCTCGGTGTGGGTGACGTCCTGCACGAGCAGGAAATCGAGCGACCGGAGGCCGCGTGCGACGCCCTGCCTGTCGAGTTTCGTCACGGCGGGGTTCTCGCCGAGAACGAACGCGCCGCGAACCTCGCTGCCGAACCCGCGCACGAGGTCGAGTTCCGTCGGTCCGGGCTCGGCGGGCGGTTCGACGCCCCAGACGTCAGTCACCTGCGCGCGCGCCGCCGAGTCAGTGACGGATCTGCCGCCGGGCAGTTGGTGAGGGAGCGCGCCGGCATCGCAGGCACCCTGCTCGTTGTTGAGCCCGCGAAAGAGATTCATGCCTGCGCCGCGCTTGCCGAGGTTTCCGGTGACCAGGAGGAGGTTCAACAGCGTGTCGGCGGTGGCGCTGTCGTCGGGGCCGTCGCCCTCGACGCCGGTGCCCGCGACGACGGCCGCCCGCTCGGCCCCGCCGAACGCACGGGCGGCTTCCTGGATCGCCGCCGGGTCGATATCGGCACGCTCGGCGAGGATCTCCGCATCCATCTCGTCGACTGACGCGGCGAACGCCACGAATCCATCGGTCCGATCGGCGACGAACTCCTCGTCGACCAGCCCCTCGTCCAAGATCGTCTTCACGAGTAGCGCGACGACGAGTTCGTCCGTGCCCGGCCGTGGCGCGACGTGGGTGTCGGCGAGGCGGGTCGTCGCGTTCGCGCGCGGATCGATATGGATCAGCTGTGCGCCCGCGTTGACCGCGGGTCGAATGTACGAATCGAAGGCGACCGGCTGCTGGTCGGCCGGGTTCGAGCCGATGACGATGAACGCCTCGGCCTCGGTGAGATCGGCGAGCGAGTTCGTCATCCCGCCGGAGCCGAGGCGCTCTTCCATCGCAGAAACAGTGGAATCGTGGCAGAGTCGTGCGCGGTTGTCGACGTTGTTCGTCCCGAGGCTCCGCGCGAGCTTCCCGAAGAGGTAGTTCTCCTCGTTCGTACAGTGTGGCGCGCCGAGAAAAGCCAATGTGTCCGGGCCGTGGTCGGCGACGATTTCCCCGAATTCGCGCTCGATACGATCGTAGGCTTCGTTCCAGGAAACGGGTTCGAGGTCACCGTTCCGGCGCATCAGGGGACGGGTGAGGCGCTCCGCGTCGTCGAACACGTCGAAGGCGGCGATCCCCTTCGGGCAGAGTTCGCCGCCCTCGTTGACGGGCGCGCCCGGCCAGCCACGCGCCCGGCCCGTGGCTCCGTCGTAGCGGACGCTACAGCCGACCGCACAGAGCGGGCAGATGCTTTTCGTCTCCTCGCGTGGCTCGCTCACGGTTCGTTAACTCACCTTACGGTGACGGACGCAAAAAGGTTCCTGGGGTCAGCCGAACTTACCAGTAATGTAGTCCTCGACGCGCTGACTTTCGGGGTTCTCGAAGATCTCGTTGGTGTCGCCGTACTCGACGAGTTCGCCACCGGTGAGGAAGACGGCGGTCTGATCGGAGATGCGCGCGGCCTGCTGCATGTTGTGGGTGACGACGACCACGGTGTAGTCGTCGGCGAGCTCCTCGATGAGATCCTCGATCTTCGCGGTCGCGATCGGATCGAGCGCGCTCGCGGGCTCGTCCATCAGGATCACCTCGGGATCGACCGCGAGACAGCGCGCGATGCAGAGACGTTGTTGCTGCCCTCCTGACAATCCGAGCGCGTTGTCGCCGAGGCGGTCGTCGACTTCGTCCCAGAGGGCGGCCTGCCGGAGCGCGCGCTCGACGAGCGCGTCCTCGTCGCCGGCGTCGTCGCCGAACAGCCGCGCGAGCAGGCCGGTCTCGACGTCGCCGTGTTTGCGCGGGCCGTACGAGACGTTCTTTCGGATGGATTTGGGGAACGGGTTCGGCTGCTGGAACACCATCCCGACGCGCTTTCTGAGCTCGACGAGATCGACGTCGTCGCCGTAGATCTCTTGGCCGTCGAGTGCGACGCTCCCCTCGACGCGTGCGGCCTTGATGCGATCGTTCATCCGGTTCAGGCAGCGGAGGAACGTCGATTTCCCACAGCCCGACGGGCCGATGAGTGCCGTGACGCTCTCTTCGGGGATGTCGAGTTCGATCCCTTCGAGCGCCTGCTCGTCGCCGTAGAAGACGTCGAGGTCGTCGACGGCGAACTTCGTCCCGTTGTCGAAGTCGTAGTTCGTCCACTCCGGTTCGATGCGCTCGTCGCTTTCGCCGGCGGTCCGGTCTCGGTCCTGTTGTAGCGTGCTCATGATTGGAGTTTGGTGTCGAAGTAGCGCCGCGAGGCGATGCCGACCGCGTAGAAGGCGAAGACCACCAGCAGGAGAACGAGCGCCGTCCCCCACGAGAATCCCTCGCCGACGTCGCCGACGCCGGCGGTGATGGTCGCGAACAGCTGATAGGGGAGCGCGGTCGCCGGCTGGAGCAGTGCGTCAGTGTTGAGGAACGATAGTTCGACGAACGGGAACGACGAGGTGAACGCCGCCCCGAAGTTCAGCAGATCGGGTCCGGTCTCGGGGAACGGCTCGCCGGTGAGGACGAGCAGGATGGGCGCGGTCTCGCCCGCGATACGGCCCACGCCGAGGATCGCGCCGGTCACGACGCCGGGCATCGCCGCCGGCAGGACGACGCTCTTGATTGTCTGCCAACGACTCACGCCGAGGGCGGCGCTCGCGTCGCGGTACTGGTCGGGCACGTTGAGCAGCGCCTCGCGGCTCGTAATGATCACCAGGGGAAGGAGCATGAAACTGAGCACCAGCATGCCCGACAGCAGACTGCTCCCGTTGCCGATGCGCGGCACGAGGAAGGCGAGCCCGAAGAGCCCGTAGACGATGCTCGGCGTGCTCCAGAGCCCGTTCGTGGCGATCTCGACGAGCGACGTGATTCGACCCTGTTCAGCGTACTCGGTCAGGAATACTGCTGTGCCGACCCCGAGCGGGATGGCGACCGACACCGCGCCGACGACCAGCCAGACGGTGCCGACGATGGCCGGCGCGACGCCGTTGATCGCGTTGGTGATCGCAAACCCCTCCATCACGAACGGCCAGTGGAACCAGAGCAGGGGGGCGCTGATGATGACGTATTTATCCCAGCCGGGTGGCTGGAACCACGTCACCGGTTCCCAGAACAGCCCGAAACGGATGCCCTCGGTCATCGGTCCCCAGCCGCGCACGGCGATGAACGAGATGAGGACGACCAGCAGCGCGATCATGCCCGCCGCGTTCGCGCTCACGAGCAGCGACGCGCCGTGCGCCTTCCCCTGCGTGCCGAAGCCGGCAGCCGCCTGCGCGCCGACCCACGCGAGCAGCAGGCCGGTGACGCCGAGCAGGATCGGAATGGTGGTTTCGGGCGTGAACGCGGCCGACAGCCCCTCCGGTTGCCATCGCCAGTCCGGGCCGATGACGTCGGTCAAAACGATCGCGCCGACGAGAAGCGCGAACCCGCCACCGGTCGCCGCGAGCGCGCTATCCTCCCGGGGGACGATCGCCAGCACGATCCCGAGTGCCGCGCCGACGAGCGCACCGATCGGCCAGAGGGTACCGAATCCGAGCGTCTGTGCACTCACGAGCCCGCCAGTGACGACCCCGACGAGACCGAAGACGGCCGCGAGCGACGTGCCGGCGGTGTGATCTGGCGCGGTGTCGAGCACGCCCAGCTTGGCGGCGACGACGACCGCGATCAGACAGCACGCCGCCGCGACGAGCGCGAGCGCGAGCACGTCGAACAGCGACGCGCCCGCGATCGTGGTGGGGACGACCTGGACGAACGCGAGCAGGCTCGCGACGAGCACGATGGCACCGAGCGCGACGACCGCCCCGCCGGCGTACCGCAGCGGGCCGGTGCTGCCTCGGTCAAGCGCGCTCGCAACGCCCGTGTCCGTGCTCATGTGTCGCCTCCGAGCGTGCGCTCCATCCGCCGCTCGACGTACTGCGAGCCGATGCTCAGGCCGAGCACAGTGACGAACAGAACGACGCCGGCGGCGAACAGCGCGCTCATCTGCGAGCCGCTGGCGATGCCGTACTGGCTCGCGATGAGGCTCGTGAGCGTCTCGGTGTTGCCGAACACGTCGTAGAGCGGGTCGGGCAGCACCTGTGCGTGCGCGAGGATCACCGTCGCGGCCATCGTCTCGCCGACGGCGCGGCCGATGCCCAGCAGGACGGCGGCCGAGACGCCCGAAAATGCCGCCGGCAGCGTCACGGCGGTCGTGGTCTGCCAGTCGGTCGCGCCGAGCGCGAGCGAACCGTCCTTCATCGGACCGGGAACGCTCGCGATGGCGTCCTCGGCGACCGAGACCACAGTCGGAAGCGCCATCGCGCCGATGACGATGCCGACGACGAACAGGCTGCCGAACGTCGGCAGCGACAGCTCCTCGGCCATGAACGGGTTGAGGACGACGAAGCCGATGAAGCCGTACACAATGGAAGGAATGCCCGCGAGCGCCTCGACGGCGGGTTTGAGCAGGCCGCGCGCCCAGTCGGGGGCCATCTCGGCGATGAACACCGCGCCGGCGACGCCGAGCGGGGCGGCGATGGCGGTGGCGATGAGCGTCGTTACAACTGTGCCCCACATCATCGGCACGAGCGAATAGATCGCCGAACTCGGATTCCAGAGTTTGCCGCCCGTCTTCGTCAGAATGTCGATGCCCATGATCCGGAAGGCCGGGATCGATTGCGCCACCAGATAGATCGTGATCAGTCCGAGCACGAGCACTGTCACGACCGTCGCCGCGAGCGCGAGCATGCGGGCGGTCGTCCCCTGCTCCCTGAAGATCCCGTAGACGACGACGATCGCGAACGCCGCGAGCGGGTAGATCGCCAGCCCGGGCGCGAGGAAGAAGGTCAGCGCGACCGCCAGCAGCGTGACGCCGAGCAGCACGCCGATGGGGCTGTCACCCAGACCCAACCGGCCGACGAGCCCGCGTTCGACGCTCATTGCTGGGTGTCTGGGAGTTTACGCCGTTGTTTCTTCCGCCGTTTCGGTGGCAGTGCCGAGTAGCCGACGGCCTTGACGAACGACTGCTGGCCGTACTCGCTGACGAGCATCCGGAGCAGCGCGGCCTCCTTCTTCGAGGTGCCGTCGTAGGTGTAACAGTGGAGATCACGTGCGAGCGGGTAGCCGCCCTCGGCGAGGTTTTCACCGGGGACGTATTTCGTCCCCTGGAAGGTGAGCGCGATGGCCGGCACCGAGTCGTCGACGAACGCGAGCGCCATGTACGCGAGGGCGTTCTCGGAGTTGGTGACGATCTGTTTCACCTGCTGGTTCTCGCCCTTCCGGATGTCGACGCCGGGGATCGTGGCGTTCGGGTCGCCGAAGAGGTTGTTGCGGAAGGCGGTGTCGGTGCCCGACCCCTCCGCGCGCCCGACGACCTGGATCTCCGTGCTCGGCCCGGAGTAGCCCGGCACTCCCTTCCAGTCGGTGATCTCGCCCTTGTAGATGGCTTTCAACGTCTTCGCCGAGATTTCGGTGACGCCAGCCTTCTTGATCGCCTTGCTGACGACGATCGGCTGGGCGTCGACGCCGACGACGTGATCGACGTATTTCGAGAGTTTCTTCTCGGCGAGATCGGGGAACTCCGCCTTCACCGGTGCGCTCGAATTACCGATATCGAGGCGACCGTTGCGCAGCTTTTCGAGACCGGTCCCCGAGTGGCTGAGACTGACGCTTATCGCGATCGGCGGCGAGTCGCTCTCGGTCGCGTCGAAGCCGTACAGCCCGGCCCAGTAGTCGGCGAGCCGTTCCTCGGTCTCGATGCCGTACTTCCCGGGTTTCCAGTACTTTCCATCGGGCGGGGCCGCGTTCGTTCCCCAGAAGGAGGCCGCTCTGTCGACGATCGGGTACACCGTCGAGGAGCCGCCGGCCTGGAGTGTTGGGACGTCGCCCGCCCCACCCCCCTCGGAGTCGTTCCCGCTGGCACTGTCCGGCGGCGTCGCGCTCGTGCTGATACAGCCAGCGAGCCCCGCGCACAGCCCGGCCCCGCCAGCCAGTACCGTACGCCGACTCACAGGCGTTCCCTGCATCGTCTGTCGGTAGCCACAGGGAGGATAAATACTCTACTATGAAATCTATATAGCGGTACGGGTCCGCACGGCTGGCGGACTTAGGCGTCCTCTTCGTCGAAACCGAGCGCTGCCGAGTTGATGCAGTAGCGCTTGCCCGTCGGCTCGGGACCGTCGTCGAAGACGTGGCCGAGATGGCCGCCGCAGGTCGCACAGACGACTTCGGTGCGCTCCATCCCGTGGCTGGTGTCGCGCCGGAACTCGATGTTCTCGTCGGCGGCGTCCGAGAAGCTCGGCCACCCAGTTTTGGAGTCGAACTTCGTGTCCGAGGAGAACAGTTCGGTGCCACAGCCGGCACAGACGAAGGTACCGTCGTCGTCCTCGTCGAGCAGTTCGCCGCTGAACTTCGGTTCGGTCCCCTGCTCGCGCAGGATCTCGTACTCCTCGTCGGTCAGCAGTTCGCGCCATTCCTCGTCGGTCTCGGGCAGACTCTCGCCGGTCGTCGCCGGTTCGTTCGACATACCTATCGAAGGGGGCGCACGCTTTTGGCTGTTGTGGCACGCGACCGAGCGATCGCTACGTATCGTGATCGCCAGAAAATGCTCCGGCAGGGATTCGAACTGGCGCGAGACGGTCGCGCCCGCGCGCTGCGACTCGCGTGCTCGAATCCGCGTCGCATCGGTTCCTCACTCGTGTTCGTCGCAGAATGCTCCGGCAGGGATTCGAACCCTGGTCATCACCGTGAGAGGGTGATATGATTGGCCGGACTACACCACCAGAGCACGCCTCTGTGACTGCACTCGTTTGTAGCGACGAATCGGGTTTAACCGTTGCGCTTTGGGCCTACCCGTCGTCGAACGGCGAGCCGGTGATGTCGGGCTCGTGACCGTCGAGGCTGACGATGTTCTCACGGCCAACGCGGAGCTTGCTCACCCGTCCCTCTTCGGCCATCTCGGAGAGCAGCGTGCTCACCTTCGATTTCGACCAGTCGGTCCGTTCGACGATGTCGCCCTGCTGCATCCGCCCGCCATTGGCATCGAGCAGCTCGGCGATCCGGTCGGCGTCGGTCTTCATCTCGGCGGCGCTCACGGCCGGTTCCGGCGGCGCGCTCGTCGCGGGTCCGTCCTCGCTCGTGGCGTCGTCACCGGTCTCGGCTTCGGCGGCCGCCCCGGGATCGGGCGGCTCGTCACCCGTCCCGGCGATGCCCGATCGCCAGGCGATCACGCCGCCGACGAGGATGACGATGAGTATACCAGCACCCCACAGGAGCGGCAGTTCTGACGACGAGCCCTCGTCGTCCGCCAGCGCCGATTCCTCGGTGAAGACGACGTGGGGCTGCCCGCTCGCGAACTGTGCCGGCCCGAAGTAGGTCAGCGAATCGGTCGTGTTCGCCGAGCCGTTGGTCGAGGCGTCGGCTGCGGGTTCGACCGACTCCCAGTCGACTTCGAGGTTCGGCCCGGCACGGAATTCGAGTGACATTCCCCTGGAGAGATAGAGCCCGCTCTCGAAGCTCTCGCCGACGGTGTGGCCGCCCTCGGTGGACGTGAAGTTCGTCCAGAGGAACGACATCTCGACGACGCCCGTCGTTTGTGGCTGCGAACTCACGCGCGTGTCACGCCTGAAATCGCGCGCGTCCATCGACCGTCCCGTCGCGTTCGAGCCGCCCGCAGTGAGCGTCGTCGCTCGCTCCCTGAAATCGGTGTACAACGGCGTTTCTTCGCTGCCGAACCGGTTCGCATAGGCGCGGAAGCGACTGGTCTGACTCTCGTTGGTGAGCGGTTGGTTGTAGCGCTGGGTCCAGCGCGCAGAGCCGTTCTCGTAGACCGTGACGACGAACCGTGCGTCGTTGAACGACGTCGCGGTGTCGGAGCCGTTCGGCGGGGCGGCCTGTGCGTCGCCGACCGCTACGGCGGGGAGCAACACTGCTCCGAGCACTATCGCGGCGACGAGGCCGAGCACCGACAGCCGCTTCATCCATCGTAGATGATCGGACCATCATATAAAAACGCTATGACCACGACCGTCCGAACTCAGGGCGCGAGCCGGTTCTTGCGCCCCTTCATCTGCTCGTCGTAGTGGGCGAACGTCAGCGGACACCACTCGGCGGCGTGATCGAGGATCGACTCGGTGAGATGGCGAATTTCCCACTGGCTGTCGGCGGCGGCGCGCATGTCCGCGACGTGCATCAACATTCTGACGTTCATCGACAGCACCATGTTCACCCCGGTGCCGATCGGCAGCACGAACCGGGCGTCCTCCGGGGGCATCCCCGTATCGAGCAGCTCCTGATACGATTCGACCGATTCCGTGACCGATTCGCGGAAGATCCGCTCGCGTTTTTCGACCACCTCGTCGTCGACCGCACCACCGCTCTGATTGCGTCCCACCCAATCGGGATCGGTCGCCGACGGCGGCGTGACGACCATCGCACCCTCACGCACGTCGGCGGGATCGACCTCGTCGAAGGAGACGTAGCGCATCGACTGGACGTCGAAGGAGACGTGGCGATGGCGGGTGAGCTGGGCCATACACGAGCGGCTGATCCCCTTGACGCCGAAGGTTGCTTGGGGGTGCTCGAACGGGCCGAAGTGGCCGTGATCGAGCAGGCGGCCGATGAGTGTACGTTTTTTCTCCTCGGTCGTCTCCCCGTCGACGGTGCTCATCGTCTCCGCGAACGACTGTTCGCCGACGAAGCCCGAGGAATAATCGCTGCGCGCGGCAGTACAGATCACTCGCTCCGGATCCGCTGTCGCTTCGAGCAGACGGACATCCATACCCAACGACGGAACAGCCGAGGGTAATATCCTGTCGGTCAGGAGCACCCTCAGCGCGTCAGTCGAATCGAACTCGTCGAGCCGTTCGGCCCGTTCCCCGTGTCGAACACGTCGGTGTCGATGGTGGTGTTGCCGCCGAGATCGTCGAGCGGCAGTTCGACCGTTCGGTTGTCGGGGAGTTCGAGCACGGCGGTAAGCGAGATACCGAGATCGGTCCGCTGATCGCGCTCGATATGGCTGACCCACCAGTCGTCGAGCTCGTCGTTGCGGATGGCTGCCTTTGCCGTGATCGTTTGCTCGCTGCCGGGTGAGAGTACCGTTCCCTCGCCCGTCGTGCCGTTGCCGACGGCGATCCCGTTCATCGTGAGCGTGTAGTCGATGCGAGCGACGGGGATCGGGATCTCGGTCGGGTTCCGTATCTGGAGGGCGATGTCGAGCGGCGTCGTCTCGCGTGTCACGTTCCCCCACGTCGCCGACGTGCGCTCGACGACGAGGACGGGATCGTCGACGAACGGGAGGCTCGCGTTGATCGGCCGTGGCTCGCTCGTGTTCAGCGCGCCGGTGATGTCGGTCGTCAGCGTTCGGTTCTCGCTCACGCGCGCGGTCCCGAACACCGGCACGTCGACGGCCGCACCCGTGACGACCCGCGTGCGCTCGCCGCGCTCGACGTGGCTCGCCCACCACGCCGGAATGTTCCGGTTGTCGATGGCGGTCGTGAAGTTCACCGTCGACGTGCCCGGTGCGGCCCGGATGTCGTCACGGCTTCCGGTGCCCATCTCGATGCCGTTCATCCGTATCGAGTGGGTCACCGTCGTGTTGCCGAGCTCGATCGGGACCGGGTTCGGGTTCGTGACGCGGAGTTCGGTCGTGACGAGCGTCGTCGAATCGTTCACGCCCGCAAAGCGGCTCTCGGTTCCCGCGACTGACGGACGATCGACGGTGAGGACGGCTGCGCCGCCGATCGCGGCGAGAACGACGATCACGAGAACGGCGGCGCGCGTACGATTCATTCGATCGGGTATGCTTTCGCGGTCGGAGGAAATAGGCTGTCGATCGGCCGCCACGATTCAGCTGTGAGCCGCCACAGCACCCGCCGTGATGGAACGAACTAAGTCCCCGCCGGTGATAGCGCCGGCATGGCCACATCCGTCGGGACCGACCGCGGCGTCGGCTTCGCCGTGTTGTTCGTCGTCCTCGCGCTCGTCGGCGCGCTCGCCGCGCTCGTCGGTGGACTGCTCGAAACCCAACTCACCGCCGCCTGGGGGTTCGCCGCGGCCTCGATCGCCGGCGCGATCGCGATCGTGGCGATACATCTGTCGGGGTGAGCGGCTGCCACAAAGCGTTAAGAGTCTCACGACCGTAGTGATCGTAATGACCGATTTTTCCGACGAGGATCGGCGGATCCTCGCGTATCTCCACGACAGCGTCGCGCGTGGCGAGCGCTACTTCCGCTCGAAGAACATCGCCGACCAGCTCGGGCTGAGCGCCAAACAGGTCGGCGTCCGGCTGCCGCGGCTCGACGAGGAATCCGAGGAGATCGACATCGAGAAATGGAGTCGTGCGAAATCGACCACGTGGCGCGTCACGCCCGGCTGAGTGATCGGGCGCTCTCACGTTCGGGTCGGCGGATTTTTACCGACTGAACGTCTACTGATGATATGACAGTCCGGATCGAACGCACGTTCGAGCTCGCCGTCCCGCCCGAACAGGTCTGGGCCTTCATCGCCGATCCGGGCAAGCGCGCCGAAGCGATCAGCGTCGTCGACTCGTTCGATATCCACGACGAGACCCACGCTACCTGGCATATCTCCCTGCCGATCCCGTTCGTCGATCGCACGATCGCCGTCGAGACCGAGGACACCGAACGTGACCCGCCAACCCACGTGGAGTTCGTCGGGCGCTCGCGCGTGCTCCGGGTCGTCGGCGAACACGATCTCGAAGCCGTCGACGACGGCACTCGCCTGCGAAATCGCTTCACCGTCGAGGGGAAGATGCCGGGCGTCGAGGGGTTTTTCAAACGCAACCTCGACGACGAGCTCGACAACCTCGAAGCCGCCATCCGCGCGGACACGGCGGCCGAGCCGTAGATGCGCCTCGCCTGCTGTCAACACGACATCGAACCCGGCGCGATCGAGGCGAACGTCGAACGCGCGCTCGCGGCCATCGCCACAGCTGCGGACGACGGCGCGGATCTCGTCTGTCTCCCCGAGATATTCTCCGTCGGCTACTTCGCGTTCGACGAGTACGAGCGGGCGGCCGAGTCGCTCACCGGACCGACGCTCGCGCGGGTCGCCGACACGGCGCGCGCCCACAACGTCGGCGTGCTCGCCGGCTCGATCGTCGAAGACCTCGCGGCGAGCACGCGTGACGGGTTCGAGACACCGAGCGAGAGCGGTCTGGCGAACACGTCGGTGTTCTTCGATCGCAGCGGCGAGCGGCGAGCGATCTACCGCAAACACCACCTCTTCGGCTACGAGTCGCGGGAGGCCGAACTGCTCGTTCCCGGCGACTCGCTCGGACTGACCGCATTCGACGGGTTCACGATCGGTACCACGACCTGCTACGATCTGCGCTTTCCCGAACTGTATCGCGAGTTCGTCGATGCAGGGGCGACCCTGATTCTCGTCCCGAGCGCGTGGCCGTATCCGCGCGTCGACCACTGGCGACTCCTTCCGCGGGCGCGGGCGATCGAGAATCAGCTGTTCGTGGCGGCCTGCAACGGCTCCGGCGTGTTCGGCGAGACTGCACTCTGTGGGCGATCGGCGATCTACGATCCCTGGGGAGAGATTTCGGCGCAAGCGGGTGCCGGCGAGCACGCCGCCGACGAACCGACGATCGTCACCGCCGACATCGATCCCGAACGCGTGACGAGCGTGCGCGAGGAGTTCCCGGCGCTCCGTGATCGGCGATAGAAGCGAGGGGCTTATCAGGCATCGACGCCTTCCTGTAACTGCCGGTACGTGACGCTTTTCTCGTCGCAGCCGGCACACAGCGCTCGTCCCGCCGCGCACCCCCACTCGGATCCGGACTCGACCCACCCCGTCCCGTCCGTTTCGTTCCACTCGGTAGCCGTTGCCATGACAAACAGAGTACGGCACGACGAGCAAAGGACAACCCCTTTATTCGGCTGCCGGGGCGTAATAGACACCGAATGATGAACGCCAGCGCACGCCCGTTCGATCAATGAGAATCGAGCGGCTCGATCGCGACACGTGGGCGGGGGCGCTTCCCGAGCGTGGCTTCGAGGTCTTCCACACTCCCGAGGCGCTGTCCGTCCTCGATCGCCACGCATCCGGCGACTGCCATCTCTTCGGCGGCTATCGCGGCGAGCAGCTGGTGGCGATGGTGCCGCTGTTCGTCCGCCACGTCGGCGGGCTGCGGATCGTCTCCTCGCCACCGCCGGGCATGGCCATCCCCAATCTGGGACCGCTCGTGATGCCGACCAGCCCGAAACAGCGAAAGCGCGAGAAGGTCAACCGCGAGTTCACCGCAGAACTCCTGGAGGCGCTCGATGCCGACTCGCCGCGAACGTTCGTCCGCATTCTCTGCCCGCCCGACTACACCGACCCGCGCCCGTACCGCTGGAACGGGCTGTCGGTCGAACCGGCCTTCACCTACCGCCTTACGGCCGACGATCCCGACGAACTCATCGACTCCTTTAGCCGGAGCCTCCGCCGGGAGATCCGCTCGGGCGCTGACCTCGATATCGATATCGAGACCGCTGGAATCAGGGGCGGCGAGCGCGTCTTCAGAGAGACCGCCGCCCGCTACGCCGAACAATCCGAATCGTTCGGCCCGACGTGGCCGTACGTGCGTGACGTCATCGAGGAGTTGGGCGAGCGCTGTCGCGTCTACGTCGCCCGTGCCGACGGCGATCATCTGGGCGGGGTCATCACGCTGTTCTCGAACGATGCGGCGTACTACTGGCTCGGCGGCACGCGCGCGACCCACGAGAACGTCAGCATCAACAGCCTGCTCCACTGGCGGATCATCAACGATATCGCCGACGATCCGCCGATCGACTCCGTGAACCAGTACGACCTCGTCGGCGCGAACACCGAACAGCTCTGCCGGTACAAATCGAAGTTCGGGGGTGAGCTGACGCCCTACTACGTCGCCGAATCCGGCGGAATGGCGATGGACGTCGCAAAAAGCGGCTATCAGCTGGTCAATCGGGCCATCGATCGGTTCTAACGCTCGGGCGTCGGCGGGTCGGTCCGTCGCGGCGGGCTACCGTGCGAGAGGCCGTCGACCCCGGCGGCCCCGTTCGGACTGGTGGCGAGTTCGACGATGACGTCGGTGAGGTTCACCTTGTCGGCCATGAACGCGTCGCGTTTGGCGGCCCAGGTCTCTGTGAGGCTATCGTCGTCGAGCAGCGACTCCGCGCGCTCGATCGCCTCGGTGAAGGAGGCGATGTTGAAGATCAGCCCTTGGCTTTCGAGCTCGATGAAGTTGCCCATGTCCTCCTCGCCGACGAAGGAGTTCGACCGGATGGCGGGCGTCCCGAGCAGCGCGGCCTCGGTGACCATCGTCTGCGTGTCGGCGACCAGGAGGTGGGCTTCGCTGAGTGCGTCGTGCAACAGCCCGGGATGGAGATCGTACGGCCGGGCGTCGATCCCGTCGAACTCCATCGTCCCGCTCTCGTCGGAGACGAAGACGGTCGCGTCGTCGCCGAGGCGTTCGATCAGCGTGCGTCGCTCGGCCGGGCCGATGCCCGACTGGCTGACGTCGTGATGTGAGCCGAAGGCGTTGAACCGGCAGATGACGTACTTCTCGTCGGGGCCGACGCCGAGCTGTTCGCGGATGTCGTCGCGAGGGGTGAACACGTCGGGGTGGAGGTAGGCACACTCCTTGAAGCCGCGAAAGCGATAGTGGTTCGCCCCGAGATCCTTGCCGAAGGCGTCGGGCGTGAGGATGGCGTCGGCGAACGGCCGCGAGACGGTGTGATCGATCGAGGTCGGCTCCGAGTCCAGGATCAGCGTCACCGGCGTCCGCGAGAGCGCGCCTGCGTGGGCGGCGTACGCACCCATGCCGAAGATACGGTCAGGAGAATACCGCCACGTCTGTCGGAGGATCGAGAGATAGTGACGCGGGAGCTGGTAGAACAGCGACCGCTTTTTCGTCGCCAGCCGTCCGTAGAGCCGGTAGGGGAGATCGTGATAGTCGAGGAGTTCCTTCGTACAGCCGTAGTCACGACCGAGAATCAACACGTCGTGACCGCGACGTTCGAGGGCCGCGACGGCGTGTTTGTAGAGATGGACGTGCGCAGGAGTGTTCGTGAAAAACAGATAGTTCATTCAGTCTTGCTTCCGGCGAGGAACTCGATGCTCCTAAACACGTCGGTCCGCCCGTCCCGACATCGGTCGGGCGAAGCCGTTACTCATATACGATCGGGCCGCGCCAGTTGAAGCGATACGCTCGACGCTGTTGGACGACAATCATGACACGGATACGAACTGCGGGAATGGTACTGGTGGTATTGCTCTCGGCGGCCGTCGGCGGCGTCGCCCTCGGTGGAACGGCGGCGGCGCTCGATCCCGGCGCGGGCGCGACCTATCCGCTGACGCCAAGCTCCGACACGCTCGGAACGTTCGTCTACGTCGTCAGACCGGGTGATTCGGTCGCCGAGAACGGCATCAAGGAGATCACGCTCGATGCAGGGCCGAATGCCGACGTCTCCAACGTGACCGACGACGACGTGTTCATCGCGGTGCGTGGCGGTCAGCGCATCGAGATCGCCGAGAACAACACCGACATCGTCGATGTCGCGAACATCAGTGTCTCCTCGAATCAGGCTGGCGACGAGGTCACCATCACGCTTCCGCGGCCGGTCCAGCCGCAGTTCGCCTCCGATAGCCCGAACACCGGGGCGGAAGTCGCGGTCAAGGTGGGGAACTTCACGACGCCGGACCGACCGGGCAGCCACTCGGTCAACGCGACGTTCGCCACCGCATCGGGGAGCACCGACGGACCGACGTCGGTCTCCTACTCGACGACTGCGCCGGAGCTGTCGATGGACAACCAGAACCTCTCGCAGTTCAGCGATCAGCAGTCGATCAACGTCTCGGCGTCGGTACCGGGCGGCGGGTACGTCGGGCTGTTTACCACGGCCCCGAACGGCTCGCCGGGTGAGCTCGTCGGTTCGACGGACGTCGCCACGGCCACGTCGAGCCAGCAGTACAGCATCGACGTGAGCGGCAACGTCACGGAGAGCCAACAGCTGATGGCCGTCGCGTACAGTGAGACGAACGGTCGCTCGGCGAGCCTCCGCGAGAACCAGACGTTCGATCCGAACGACGACGAACGGCTGCGGACCAACGGCACGCTCGTGAACGCGACCGCGAACGTCTCGACGCTCGACGTTGACGGGCAAGTCGAGGCCGGCGGCGAGTACGCACAGGGCGCACGGCTCTACTTCCCGCAGGGTGAACCGGAAACGAACTACCAGGTGCGGTCGGTCGAGGACGGCGAACTCGGCTCCGCCGCGACACAGTTCCAGACGGGCGCGAACGACACGACGATCCTCGACACGAGCGATCTCTCGGAGGGGCAGTACGCGATCACGCGGATCGCCGACGACTCGCTCGTGAGCCTCGACAACGACAGCACGACAAGCGCACAGGACGACAGTATCCTGATCACCGGCCAGCAGGCGACCACACAGGCAAACATGACGAACGCGAGTGGTGGTGCGACCGATACCGGTGCTACCGCGACCGCCAGCAGCGGCGAGGGTGACGCCGCAACCGGCGGCAACGCCAACGGAAACGGTTCGGGTACCGCCAGCGGGAACGGCTCGGGCACCGGCACCAGCTCGGGCGGTCCCGGCTTCGGCATCGCGGTGGCCGTCGTCGCGCTGCTCGGCGCGGCGCTGCTCGCGACGCGACGCAACCGCTGAATCGGACGCTGCGGCATCCGCATTTTCCGACTATTCTCTCGAATCGATAGTTGCAGCGTAGCATGTGGACGGATCTCGATCGGTCACGGTATGTGGATACGAACCGATAGAAATGAGTATGATGGGGCTGACAGTTACGCCAACGGAGAGCCGAACCGTGACCGAAACGGCTGCTATCGGCCGTTGCACCGGTCAGAGGCGGCTCTCGGAGACCAACCAATGAAGGACCTACAGCCATGACGACGGTACGACGCAGCGCATTCATGATCACCGTAGTGCTCGTTTCAGCACTCGTCGGCGGCATCGCCGTCAGCGGGTCGGCGGCGGCGCTCGATTCCGATACGGCGGCACCATACCCGCACTCGCCGGGGACGAGCGCGACCGATTTCCCCGTCTCGGTCGTCGCTCAGGGGAGCGATGCCATCACGCAGGACGGGATGAAATCGATGACGGTCGACTTCGGGGCGAGCGGCAGTTTCGACGGCAGTGTCGAGAACGTCAGCGTCGGGTCGGTCTCGGTCACCGTCGCCAGTTCGAACGGGCAGCAAACGATCGATCCGTCGAACGTCTCGACGACGTCGGACGGCCAGATCACGCTCACCTTCCAGCAGCCGGTGTCGGTGAGCGCCGACGACCGCATCATCGCCAACGTCGCGAACGTGACGACGCCGACGAGCGACGGTAGCTACTCGGTCGGCGTCTCGACGACGACGCCCTCGGGGACGACCGACGGCCCGGTGACCGACGATTATCGCATCGAGAGCGCCTCGCTGTCGTTCCCGAACCAGAGCGCCTCGCAGTTCAGCGCGAACCAGTCGGTGAACGTCTCCGGGGTCGTCCCGAACGCCGGCTACATCGGGATATTTACCGTGGCCGACAACGGCTCGCGCGGGCAGCCGGTCGGCAGTAGCCAGCCCATCGTCGCGCTGTACAACGAGCGCAACTACACCGTCAATCTCAACGGCAACGTCAACGAGAGTCAGCAGCTCATGGCGGTTGCCTACTACGAGACCAGCGGGAGCAGCCAGTCCGAACGGCTGAACGGTACGTTCGATCCGAACGAGGATGCGGTCGTGACGAACAACGGTCAGCCGGCGAACGCGACCGGCTACGTCACCACCGTCGACGCCGACGGCCGCGTCCAGTCGGGCAGCGAGTACGACCAGGGTGCGCGGCTCTACCTCGACCAGGGCGAAGCGAGCACTGGCTATCAGCTCCGTGCGGTCGAGAACGGCAGCCCCGGGCGAACGGTGAACCAGTTCGAGACTGCCGCGAACGGCTCGGCGACGATCGACACCACCGACCTCCAGCAGGGGCAGTACGTCATCACGCGGATCGACGACGGCTCGGTCGTCAGTCTCGACAACGACAGCACGACCAGTGCGCAGGACGACAGCATCACCATCACCGGTCAGCAGTTCACCGAATCGACCGCGGCCGGCGGTGGTGGGAACAACAGTAGTGCCAACGCGAGCGGCGGCGCGAGCACGGCTGCCGGTGGCAACGATGCCGGCGGCAACAGTTCGGGCAACGCCAGCGGGAACGGCTCGGGCAACGGTAGCGGCAGCAGTTCGAGCGGCCCCGGCTTCGGCATCGCGGTGGCCGTCGTCGCGCTGCTCGGCGCTGCGCTGCTCGCGACGCGACGCGGGCGCTAACCGACCCGCCGTTTCGATCGGCTTCCGACGAACGGATTTGTCTCGACCGATTGCGGTCGGGTGATGACAGCATCGCAACTCCGGCCGACCGGACTCACGGGCGAGCTGCTCGGAAAGACGCTGGGCTACGCCCGCGAGCGCGACTACACCGGCTGGGATTACGGTGACGGGATGAGCAGCCGGCTGTTGCAGGCGCTGCCCGTCGACAACAAGTGGGTGAACATCGCGGTTCAGGAGACGATCAAGCGCGCGCCGGTCAACGTTCGACCGCTCTTTCTCGTCGAACAGCGCCGCAACTACAAGGGGACGGCCATGTTCACGATGGCGAACCTCGCGGCCCACGAACTGGAGTTCGGCGAGGGCAGCGGCGTTGACTACGGGCGCGAGGCGCACGATCTCGCCGAGTGGCTCGTCGAAGAGCGGACGCCGGGCTATGCGGGTTTTTGTGGTGCACACCGCCACGAAATCCAGCATCTCGACATCAAGGGATTGCCCTCCTACCCCGACATGGTCTCGACGGCATACGCGGTGCGAGCGCTGCTCGCGGCCCACGACGCCGGGCTCGATACGGGCGGTATAGACTATGCCGAGACCGTGCGTTCGGTCGCCGACTTCATCGACGAGGATCTCGAATACGAGGAGATCGACGATGGTGCGCGGATGAAGTACGTTCCGACGTGGTCGTCCGACCACTACACGCTCAACGCGGTCGCACTCGGCGGCGTGACGCTGCTCGAACTCGGCGCGCGCTTCGGCGGCGAGCATCGCGAGCGCGGCGAGAAACTGCTCGATTACGTCGTCTCGTGCCAGCGGCCCGAAGGCGGCTGGATGTATCGCGATCCGCCGTCGGCGTCGCATCTATCGATGGACAACCATCACAACGGGTTCATCATCGAGTCGCTGCTGCGCCACCGCGAGCTCACCGGTGCCGACAGGTACGAGGGGGTGCTCGACGACGCGCTCGCGTTCTATCGCGAGGAGCTGTTCGCGGACGACGGTGCGCCAAACTGGGACGAATCGAACAGCTATCCGCGGGACATCAACGCCGCCGCCCAGGGGATCATCGTCTTCAGTCGTGCCGGTGAGTTCGCGGCTGCCGAGCGGATCATCGACTGGGTGCTCGGCACGCTGTACGCCGGCGACGGGAAGTTCCGCTTCCGGCGCGAGCGCTTTTTCACCAGGCGCGTCACGCTGATGCGGTGGTGTGAGGCGTCGATGGCGTACGCGCTGGCGACCTATCTCGAGCAGCGCGCGTCGTCGGCCTGAGCCGAACGTGCGTCCAAGCCGGAACGACGCCGGTCGGTTTCGACAGGTTTGATAAGCTTGCTGGAGAAGGAGGGGTAATGATGCCGCCGCTTTGTGTATGGCCACCGTCAGAGAGAGGGGCGGTGCTGTGAGCGACGAACCCACGATCGGTGGGTCGCCCTGCGGTTTGGGTGCACCGAACGGGGAGGGATGTCGATGACCGACGGGACGACCGTGACGATCGTGCTCGGCACGCGCCCGGAGATCATCAAGCTCGCGCCCGTCATCGACGCCTGCGAAGAACGGGAGATCGCCTACAGCGTCGTCCACACCGGCCAGCACTACTCCGAGGAGCTGGACACCGTCTTCTTCGACCAGCTCGAACTGCCAGCGCCCGACCACAACCTCGGCGTCGGTTCCGGCTCCCAGAGCGAACAGACCGGCGCGATGATCCGCGAGATCGAGACGGTGTTGCTCGACGAGCAGCCCGAACTGGTGCTCGTTCAGGGCGATACGAACTCCGTTCTCGCGGGGGCGATCGCGGCGGGCAAGCTCGACTGCGAGGTCGGCCACGTCGAGGCCGGCCTGCGGAGTTTCGACCGGACGATGCCCGAGGAGGTGAATCGCGTGCTCGCCGACCACGCCGCCGACTACCGCTTCGCGCCGACCGAACAGGCTGCCGGCTATCTCCGCGAGGAGGGGATCGCCGACGACGCGATCCACGTGACCGGCAACACGATCGTCGATGCGGTGATGGGCTATCGCGATCTCGCGGCCGCAAAGAGCGACGTTCTCGACGAGCTCGATCTCGATGCCGGCGATTTCTGTCTTCTGACTGCCCATCGCGCCGAGAACGTCGACGATCGCGAGCGCTTTTCGAGCCTGCTCGACGGCGTCGCCCGATTCGCCAGCGAATCCGATCTCGACGTCGTCTATCCGGTCCATCCGCGAGCAAACGAACGCCTCGCGGCGTTCGATCTCGCGATGCCCGACGAGATCACGCCGATCGACTCACAGGATTTCCTGGATTTCCTCCGGCTCGAAAGCACGGCGACGCTCGTGCTCACCGATTCCGGCGGCGTTCAGGAGGAAACCTGTATTCTCGGCACGCCCTGCGTCACCCTCCGTGACAACACCGAACGGCCGGAGACGGTCGACGTGGGGGCGAACCGTGTCGTCGGCGTCACCGCCGACGGGATCGTCACCGGCGCGCGCGAGGCGCTCGCCGAGCAGAACGGCTGGGAGAATCCCTTCGGCGACGGCCACAGCGCCGAGCGCATTCTTGATATCGCGGGGATCGGCTCCGCCACCTCGGTCGGGGAGGTGCACGGATGAGCTCGGTCTGCGTGCACGGACTCGGCTATATTGGTCTGCCGACGGCGGCGATGCTCGCCGACAGCGGCCACGACGTCACGGGTTACGACGTCGATACGGACCTGATCGACCGACTCGATCGCGGCGAGGTGCCCGTCGACGAACCGGGGCTCGACGAGTTCGTCACGGACGCGCTCGCGGACGGGCTGTCGGTCTCCCACGACGTGCCGGCGGCCGACTACCACCTCGTCTGCGTGCCGACGCCGCTCGACGGCGATCGGGCCGACCTCGCGTACGTCGAGAGCGCCGCCGGGACGGTCGCCGAAGTGCTCCGGGCGGGCGACACGGTGATCCTCGAATCCACCGTCCCGCCGGGGACGACGGTCGAGACGGTCGCGCCGATCCTCGAACGATCCAGCCACTCCGTCGGCGAGTTCTCGCTCGCGTACTCGCCCGAGACCGTGCTGCCGGGCAACGTCATCGCGGAGCTACGCGCGAACGACCGCGCGGTCGGCGGCATCGACGAGCGGTCGGTCGAGCGCGCGGCCGCGCTGTACGGCTCGTTCGTCGAGGGCGACCTCCGAACGACGGCGAACCCGACGCTTGCAGAGTTCGTCAAACTCATACAGAACACGTATCGCGACGTGAACATCGCGCTGGCGAACGAGCTGGCGATGATCGCGGCCGACTACGAACTCGACGCGCGCGAGGCGATCTCGCTCGCGAACCATCACCCACGGGTCGAGCTCCACCAGCCTGGTCCCGGCGTGGGCGGTCACTGCATCCCCATCGATCCGCTCTTTTTGGGCCAGAGCTCGGAGAACCTCGACCTCATCGAGCGGGCCCGTGAGATCAACGACGGGATGGCCGAGTACGTCACCGATCTGCTCGACGACGAACTGGATTCGCTGGCGGAGTCGTCGGTGGCGATCCTCGGCGTCGCCTACAAGGGCAACGTCGCCGACGCACGCGAGAGCCCCGGGCTGCGCCTCGCCGAGGTGCTCCAGGCCCGGACGCAGGTGGCGGGAGCCGCCGGAGCGGGCACGGCGGGCGTCGACGTTCGCCTGCACGATCCGTACGTCACCGATCAGCGGTTCGCGCTCGCCCCCTTCGACGAGGCGTTCGCAGGGGCCGACGCGATCGTCGTCGCCACCAACCACGACGAGTACGCCGCGCTCGATCCGGAGGACGTCGCGGCGCGGCTCGCGGGGAACGTCGTCGTGGACGCGAAGGGACTGCTCGACAGGGATCGATGGGAAGCGGCCGGACTGCGGGTTGTCCGGCTATGAGCGGTCACGGGGCGCGCGCCGACCAGACAGCAGCCACGCGAACGCGGCCGATTCGGGCGTGGATCGATCTCGTGAGCCCCTCACATCCGTTCTTCTTCGCGGCGCTCGCGGAGGGACTCGACGACGTAGCGGTGGCGACGACGGTGCGCGAGAAGACCGAGACCGTCTCGCTCGCCCGCGAGGTCGGCTTCACCCATCGCGTCGTGGGTCGCGATTTCGACAACGCGCTGGTGCGGAAGGTCGGCATCCCGCTGCGGACGGCCCAGCTGGCCCTCGAAGCACCCGATGGCGACGTCTCGCTCTCCTCGCGCAACGCGATGTGCGTGCTCGCTTCGAAGCTCCGGGGCATCCCTTCGATCCATTTCACCGACAACGACATCACCGCCCACATCGACGGACTCTGGGTCGAGGAGCTCTACAACCGCTTCGAGGCCGCCGCGACGCACAATGTCGTTCCGTCGGCGTTCGCGACCCACGAGCTGACGCGCTGGGGGGCCGACGAGAGCGCGATCCACACCTACGACGGCTACAAGGAGGACGTCTATGTCGCGAACTTCGATCCGGACCCGGAGTTCCCGGAGCGGCTGCCGTTCGCGAGCGGCGAGTATATCGTCGTCCGCCCGGAGGCGCTGACGGCGGCGTACGTCGATGCCGATTCGATCGTCCCTGAACTGCTCGCGGCAGCCGACGAGCGCGACATCGGTGTCGTCTACCTCCCGCGCGGGCGTGGCGACGAGGTTCACGCACACGACTACGCCGACGACGACGTGTTCGTCCCCGACGGAGCGGTCAACGGACTCCAGCTGGCGTGGCACGCCCGCTGTGTGCTCACGGGCTCGGGCACGATGTCGCGCGAGGCCGCCTGTATGGAGAAACCCGCCGTCTCCTTCTTCCCGAACACGCTGCTGTCGGTCGATCAGGAGCTCGTCGCCGACGGGCGCATCTTCCACTCGCGGGATGCGGACGCGATCATCGACCACATCACCGGGCTCGACGAGAGCGACGTCGCCCCCGATCGCGACCGGGCGCGTGCGGTGCGCGACGAGCTCGTCGCACTGACGAACGAACTGCTGCGGTCGTGCTGTGGGGAACGATGAACGACGATCCCTTCGTGCCGGCGAACGCGCTGACGCGTGCGCTGGAATGGGCGCGCGAGCGCGACTATGCCGGCTGGGACCCATACGACGGGCTGAACAGCCCATACGCGGAGCCGTTCAAACGGAACTGGTTCACCCGTCTCGCCTGGACGCACGCGGTGAGTCGGTTCCCGATCAATCTCCGGCCGGCGCTGTCGATCCCCGAGGAGCGCAACCCGAAGGGGGTCGCGCTGTTCGTCCTTTCCTATCTCCACCGCTACGAGGCGACGGGCGAGGAAGCGGATCTAGAGGAGGCCGAGCGGCTGCTCGACTGGTTGCGCGAGTATCAGTCACGCGCGTTCGACGAGCCCTGCTGGGGCTACAACTTCGACTGGCAGAACGCGCGGAAGTTCTACCTGCCGGCCTACCGGCCGTCGGTCGTCGTGACGGTCTTCTGTGCCCAGGCGTTCGTCCAGCACCATCGCCTCACGGGCAACGACGAATCGCTGGCGATCGCCGAAGGGGCCTGCGAGTTCATCCGAAACGAGATCAACACCCGCGAGGTCGCCGGCCACGAGGCCTACACCTATACCACCGACGATTCGTTCGTCGTCATCAACGTCAACGCCCTCGCCGCCCGGCTGTTCGCCCTAGTCGCGGCCGAAAACGACGACAACGCGCTCATGGAGCGCGCGGACGAGCTCGTCCGTTTCGTGCTCACGGCCCAGGAGGAAAGCGGTGCGTGGCACTACTCGATGCCGGCCGACCGTTCGCATATCAGCCACGACAACTTCCACACAGGGTTCGTGCTCGAATCGATCCGGGAGTATCTCGACGCCGGCGGCGACGTCGCCGGGGCGGCGGCGAGCTACGAGCGCGGGCTCACGTTCTATCGGGAGCACCTCTTCGAGGCCGACGGCGCACCGAAGTTCGAACACGATCAGAGCTACCCTCACGACGCTCACGCAGCTGCCCAGTCGATCCGGACGTTCGTTCGCGACGGCCGACCGGAGAGCGTCGAACTCGCCGAGCAGGTGCTCGACTGGAGTCTCGACGAACTGTTCGACGAGACGGGCTACTTCTACCGCCAGCGCGGACGGTTCATCGACGACGAAACGCCGTACATCCGCTGGAGTCAGGCCTGGATGTGCTTCGCGCTCGCGTCGGCGGTGCGCCAGCGTGCCGACCGCTCTTGACGACGGTTTGCGGTGGGCGATCCGCCGGTCCGCGAACAGATATTTCTAGATAGCGACGAGAGATACACCCTCGATCGAGCAGCTTGCGGGTGAGGATAGCTGTCCCCGGGTGTCGCGAACCGGCTGTGGATTGGATTATCAGATATCCTCCACAAAATATTTGTCATCGCCACGACCATCGATCGGGTAGTGTCCGAGTCGTATCTCGCCATCAGCGACTTTTCGGGTGGCGTCAGCGAGACCGGGCGGATGGCCGAACATCTCGGACCGCTCGGCGAGCATGCCGAGACGACCGTCGTCTGCCTGGCTCCCGACGAGAGCGTCGAACAGCTCGCCTACCGACAGGCACCGACGACGGGTGTGCGCGCGCTCGATCTGCTCTCGCTGTTCGCCGTTGCGCTGCTCGAAGGGCTGCGCAACGAGTACGACGGCGTCGTCTCGATCTCGCTCGTCCCCTACGGCTGCTTCGCGCTGGCGGTGGGCCGGGTCTGTGGACTGCCGACGCATCTCGCCATCATCGGCGTCGATCTCGACGTCCACGCCCGCGCCGGCTACGGTGCGCTCGCCGCGGCGCTCTTTCGCCGGTTCGATGCGATCACGGTGCCGGGCACCACGCATCGCGACCAGCTCGAACGGCTCGGCGTTCCCGGCGAGCGCATCGAGATCCTGGCCAACGGCGTCGATCGCGCGATCTACAGCCCGGCCGACGCTCCCGCCGAGTACGACTACATCTGGGTGGGACGGTTTTCGGCCGAAAAGGATCCGCTGCTGTTCGTGCACATGATGTCCGAACTCGTCGAGCGCGGCAAATCACCGCGAGCAGTGATGCTCGGACGCGGCCCGCTCGTCGAGGACGTCCGCGCGGCGATCGACGACCATGATCTCGGCGACCGGATCGAGCTTCCCGGATGGGTCGACGAGCCGGCTGACTACTACCACCGTTCGCGGACGTTCGTGTTGACCTCGAAACGGGATGCACTGCCGCTGACGTTGCTCGAAGCGATGGCGTGCGGACTTGTCCCTGTCGTTCCCGCGGTCGGCAACGTTCGCGACGCCGTGACCGACGGCGAGAGTGGGATCGTCCTCGACGACCGGACGGCCGACGCGTTCGCGACCGCGCTCGAACGGCTCGACGACGACATCTCCGAACGGCTGTCGGCGGCCGCGCCGGCCGTCAGTGATCGGTTTTCGGCCGAACGCGCCGCCGAGGACTGGGCGGCAGTGTTGCGAACGCTGCGGGCGTCGTGATCAGCTGGGTCGCAAATCATATACCTCGATATCTTGTCTTGAGGCATACATGAAACTCGGCGGGGTCCGCGACGGAACGGTGTACGGCACGCACGGACTCGACGTTGGAACGTGGAGCGCCGACGACGGATTTCTGACGCTCGGCTCGCTACCGAACCCCGAGTCGGGTGGCGAGAAACTCCGCTTCGACGCGATGAACCGGCGCGCTCCAAAACGCCTGCTCCGGCCGCTGACGGGGCTGTACACGACGGCGAACGTCTGGCCGCTCGGCGATGGCCAGCTGCTCGCGACGGTCTCGCGGTGGCTGTTTCGTTCCGCCGACGGCGGGCGGTCATGGACGGTCGTGCACGAACTCCCGGACTCCTCGGGGCCGATGGGCGTTCTCCCGACGGCGCTCTGCGAGCACCATGGACGGGTGTATCTCGCCGAGTACCCGCTCGGCGGCGAGCCGGCGCGCGTGCTCGTGAGCGACGACGGCGGGCGAATGTGGGAACCGCTCGTCGAGCAAACGGACGTCCGGCATTTCCACGGGCTGTTCGCCGATCCCTATGGCGACCGGCTCTGGGCGACGACCGGCGACACCGATACCGAGAGCGCGATCGGCGTGCTCTCGGAAGAGGGGTTCGAGCCGGTCGGCAGCGGCAGCCAGCGTTGGCGTGCCGTCAGTCTCGCCTTCACGCCGGCGGCGATCCTCTGGGGCGTGGATAGTTCGTACACCGATCGGTCGGCGATCCTCCGCCTGCCGCGCGAGCGCATCGACGATTCCGATCCCGAACTGGAGACGCTCGCGACGACCGCCTGCCCGGTGTACTACGCCGAGACGGTCGATCGGCCGGACGAACACTGGCTCGTGGTCTCGACGACATCGACGGGTCGGATCGACAGCACCGCCCCCGCGGGAGTCGAACGGAACACCTGTGACGGCGTCGCCAGGGTGCTCACAGCCTCCTCGGCGTCGGAGTACGAGGACTGGTACGAACTCTACGCGACCGAGCGCCGCGACGCGGTCGGCGAACACGTCGATGCGGTCCCGTCGTCGAACGGCTATCTGTTTCTGGCGACCGACCCCGAGCGCGGCTTGCTGATCAACCCCTACAACACGACCGACGACAACGGCGATATCGTCACCATCCCGCCCGCCGCGTTCGACGAGCGGGCGTTCCGGCGGTACACCGACACGTGCGCGGACGGTGACGGGAACGACGGTATCGACCGGGCAGCCGATACCGATGGAACTGCGAGGACACGCCGATGAGCGAACGACTGCGCGTCGGCGTGCTGGCGAACCCGATGCTCACCCGGTTCGAAGAGGAAGCGCTCGAAAACGTCGCCGCGCTCGACGGGGTGACGATCGACGAGGTGGTCGTCGATGGATCGGTGACGGAGGGATCGGCGCTCGCGGCGGGGGCCGATGCGGTCAATCAGGGCACCAGCATCTCGCTCTCGGATCTCAAACTGTTCGTCGACGTGGTCCACGAGAGCGGGCTGAAGGCGTTCATCCACGGCGACGAGAAGCTCGGCTGGCTGCTTGGCGAGACCGAGCAGATGGACTGGCTTCAGTCCCGACCCGTCACCGAAGTCGACTGCCTGCGAGAGGCATCGATTCGCGAGTGTGAGCCGGTGTCGGCCGGCGGAGCCTGGAACACGCTGCCCGACGACGTGACTTCGGATCTCGGTGACTCCTGCGACGTGGTGATTCGCTTCGGCTTCGGCCTGCTCAAGGGGCCGATCCTAGATGCTCCAGAACATGGCGTTCTCAGCGTTCACACGAGCGATATCCGGGAGTATCGCGGTATGGGCCATAAGATCTCGTTCGTGAACGACGATCCGAGCGCCGCGATCACGCTCCAGCAACTCTCGGAGGAAATCGACGGCGGGCGCATCGTCACGGTCATGTCACGCGAACTGCCTCCCACACCCACGCTCGACGACGTGTGGGACACGGTCTACACGCTCCAGACAGAGGTCTTCGCCGCCGGCATCGAACAACTCCAGGCGGGAGACAGTCCGTCACAGCCGGACGAACTGGGACCGTACTACCCACACAGTCTCCAGCAGCGCAACCCGCGGTTCGTCGCGCGACTGCTCGTGAAGAACAACTGGCGGCGGCTGCAAAAGCGTCTGTCGTGAGGTTGCAACCGGTGCGTTAATCCCCCGACCGTTTTTCAGGGTGTAGTATCGACGGCCCATCGACTGTTCGACCCCGCGGTCGAGAGCCTGGATGGTATGCAGAGACGGTAATTACTGACAGATGACGAGCAACGAGGACATGGCCGACGACCGGACCGGTCTCACGGGAGTGGTATCGAGCGCCAGCCTCGTACTCGTCGGAAGTCTGCTCGGCTCCTCCTCGAAACTCGTCGAGCGTGTCATCATCGCACGATTGCTCCCACCCGGTGCCTACGGCCAGGTCAGCCTCGGCATCGCCGTGATGAGTCTCGGGCTCACTCTCGGCATCGCCGGTTTCGATCAGGGGGTCCCGCGATTCATGTCGCGCTTCGATGACGAGCGCGACAGACGCGGCACGTGGCTCACCGGATTGGCCCTCTCGGCGGTCGTCACGCTGATCGTTACGGCTGTGCTCCTCTTTCGCCTCGAATGGATCATCGACACGATCTTCGACGGCACGGCCCCGCTGGAGCTGGTCGCGCTGTTCGTCCTCGCCATCCCGGTGCTGGTCGGCCAGAAGATCGGCGTCGGCGGGGTTCGTGGCTTCGAGAACACCATCTATCGGACGTACGCGCGGGACCTGCTCTACAACGGGCTGCGCCTCGGCCTGCTCGTGGCCCTCCTCTTCGCGGGCTTTGGCGTATTTGCCGCGGGCTATGCCTACGTCATCGCCGGCGCGGCAGGGTTCATCGCCATCCATTACTTCCTGAATCGGCTACTGTCGCTGCGCGGCCCGGTACGGATGCATGGCCGGCAGCTGCTCTGGTTCTCGCTCCCGCTGCTGTTCTCGGCGGCGGTGACGAAACTGCTCTCGCAGATCGATACGATCATGCTCGGTGCCTACCTCTCCAACGCGAGCGTCGGCATCTACGACGTCGCCTACCCGCTCGCGCTCGGTCTCGGCGTGATCTTCTCCTCGTTCGGCTTCATCTATCTCCCGCTGACCTCGCGGTTCGACGCGAGCGGACGCCGCGGCGAGCTCGATCGCGTCCACAAACTCACCGCCAAATGGACCGTGCTCGTCGGCTTCCCGGTCTTTCTGACGTTCGCCACGTTTCCGACGGATATTGTTGATGTGGTCTTCGGCGACGAATACATCGGTCAGGGCGTCGGTGCCACGCTCGCCATCCTGTCGAGCGGCTTCTTCGTCAGCGGGATGGCCGGCTACTGTCAGAACGCGCTCTCGGGACTGGGCTACACACGCTCGATCCTCGCGGTGAACGTCATCTCGGCGATCGCCAACATCGTTCTCAACGTGCTTCTGATCCCGCGCTACGGCATCGTCGGCGCGGCGGCGGCCTCGGCGCTCTCGTTCGCGACGCTCAACTGGGTCGCGTTCGCCTTCCTCTATCGCGTCGCCGGGATCTCGCCGTTCTCGCGCTACACCGTCAAGATGTACGTGTTCCTTCCCCTGCTCCTGTTCCCGCCGTCGTTCGCGCTCTCGTCGGCCGTCTCGCTAAATCTGCTGACGATCCCGGTCTTTGGCGTCGCCGCAGGGATTGCTACACTCGTGGTCTGTGCGATGACGGGCTGTTTCCAGCCTGAGGACGAAATTCCACTCGAACTCGTCGAGGATCGCCTCGGGGTTCGGATCCCGTATATTCGGCGGTACATCCCTGACGAGAACTGAATGTCACAACCGCAGTCTTTTGATAGACCCCTCAGTCGACCAGATAGCCGAGATCGGAGAGCTGTTGCTTCATCGCGTCCGTGAACTCTCCGTCGCGATCCTCCGTCGAGATCGGTTGGCCATCCGTTTCGAGGATCGTTTCGAGTTCGTCGTCCAGATTCTCGACGACCGCGGACTCACCGTCGGAGACGTCGCTGGTCTCGTCGGGGAGAGCGAACAGTTCGGCGCGCTCCTCGCTTTTCAGATATTTGAACTCGTCAGTGCGAAGCGCGTGCAGCGTCGCTTCGTGGTAGCGCTCCCGATCGAATTCGGGGTTCAGTTCTTCGAACCGATCCAGGTTTTTCAGCGTGCGCTTCGCGCCGCGCTGGGTGAGGGTGTGCTCGCGCGTTTCCTCGCGCAGATCGACACCCTGCATCCCCGTCGTGTTCGCGTCGGCGGATTCGAGCAGCGTCGTCATCAGATCTGCGTGCTGGACGGTCTCGCCGTCGTGATCGACGAGCGCGTCGGCACCGTGGACGATGCAGGGGATGTGAGTCACGGCGTCGTCGGCGACGACGAGGTGGGCGAGCATCCCCTGTTCGCCGAACAGCTCGCCGTGATCGGCGGTGACGACGAAGACGGTGTTATCGAGATCGAGCCCCCTGATGTGGGCGAAGAGATCGCCGACCAGCTCGTCCGTGTGGGCGATCTCGGCGTCGTAGAGAGCGTGGAGGACGTTCCACTCGTCGTCGCCGAGCTCGCAGCCGTCGGCGATGAGCTGGTGGAAGTTGTCGTGGTGGTACTGGCCGAACGCGAGCGCCTCGTCGATGCTCATCTCGAAATCGTCGGCGTAGGGTTCCAAGAAGCGCCGTGGCGGGTGGTAGGGATGGTGGGGGTCGCCGTAGTGGGCGTAGAGGAAGAACGGCTCGTCGCTTCCGGCGTACGAGCCGATGCGGCGCTTCGCGATCTCGTTCATCACGAACCCGGTCCCGTGTTTCCTGGTGTCAGTCGTCAGCCCGGGGCCGTGGCGACGGCAGTTGCGCAAGTATTTGAGCAGGATGCGCGGGCCGGCTTCCTGGACCAGCGTGTCGGCGCTCAGCCACGTGAACTCGTCGAAGCCGCGATCGAGATCGGTGCCACCGCTCAGATGAGAGTTCGGCGAGAGACAGGTCGTTCGGTAGCCGGCGCGTTGAAGCCGTTCGGGCACCGTGTCGAGCTCATCGGGGATGGCGTCGTTCTGCATGCCTGCCCCGTGGTGGGTGGGTGTCGTGCCGGTGAGGATCGACGCGCTCGACGCGAGCGTCCAGATGCCGTGCGTGTGGCAGTTGTCGAACGAGCGTCCGCGCGTGGCCCCGGCGATGCGGTCGAGGTTGGGCGTCGTATCGCGTGCGTAGCCACCCATCGTGGTGTGATCGGCACGGGTGCTTTCGAGGGTTATCCAGACGACGTTTGGCTGTCGCATTCTTCCGGAAGGGTTTCACGCTCGGTGGCTTATGCACCTCGGTATGGCGCGTCGTTCGCCGGCACCGATCGCGTGTGGACACACCACGCGGCGGTCGAGAGCGGTAAACGTTTATAACGCCGCTTCGAGAGTGCGAGTACGTTTGGCTGCGCCACGGACGCGGCATGGATTGATACGATGAGTACGCTCACGACCTCACAACCGAACAACCGCGCACAGAAACTCGCGCTCGTCGTCGGCTATCTCGCCCTCGCCGGCGGCGTGTTGTTCGCCTACGGAAAGCCCGCCACGGGCTACGAGATCGACATCTACGGCTCGACGCCGATCGGCTTCTGGCTCGGCATCGCGATCGCACTGCTGGTCGCGGTGTTCGTCACGCTGTACGCGCCGGAGGGCTACGTCAGTCTCGCGGGTCTGAGCCTCGGCGGTGGCGGGATCGTCGCGATCGCGGGGCTGCCCCTGTTGCGGAGCTACTTCTACTATGGCTCCGGCGACGGCCTGACACATCTCGGCTGGACGCGCGACCTCCTGGACGGATCGCTGAGCGCGTTCGGACTGTTCTATCCGGGCGTCCACACATCGTCGCTGTTCGTCCGCGGTGTCGCGAACACCACGGTCCCACGCTCGCTGCTGCTGATCGTACTCGCGTACGTCGTCGCCTATCTCGTCTTCATCCCGCTCTGTGTCCGCTCGATGACCTCCCATCGCGGCGCGATGTTGCTGAGCGGACTCGCCGGTCTCCTGGTGCTGCCGATCAACCACATGGGGGTGAACTACATGACGCCCCACCCGATCTCGGATTCGATTCTCATCACGCCGATCATCGTCTATCTGCTGATCAACTATCTCACCAGTCCGACCGATGTCTTCGAGTCACGCCTGCCGATATCGGCGGTGAGTGCGACCTTCGCGGTCGCGCTCGGTGGCCTCGTGCTCTTTCACTCACAGCAGGCCGCGAATCTCATCATCCTGTTCATCACGCTCTCGGGCGTGCAGCTTCTCTATCGGTCCATACGACCGGATAGCGCCATCGCCTCTCACCGAACGATGTACGGGCCGACGGTGTTCCTCATCGGCTCGTTCATGCTCTGGTCGATCGGCCGGGGGCGGTACGAAAGCTCCGTCAACGCGGTGCTTCGCGAACTGTTGAGCTTCCTCACCGGCGGGGCCGAGCTCGGTGCCTCGACGGCCAGCCAGGCGTCGTCGCTGACCGCCATCGGCGGCTCGATCGTCGAGCTGTTTCTCAAACTGTTCGGCGTGAGCCTCGTGGTCGCCGCCCTTGCGGGCCTCCTGATGGTGACGAGCCTCTTCGGTCGGTTGCGCGACGCGCCCGACACGACGGCGCTGATCAAATACTTCACCATCGGATTGGTGGTGTTGATCCCGTACTCGCTGCTGTTCTACATCGGTACCGTCTCCGAGCTGTTCTTCCGCAACGCTGGACTCATCATGCTGTTCGCGACGATCCTCGGCTCGATCGCGCTCTATCGCTACGTCTCCGGACTTTCCGAGATCGCCCCGATCGGCAGCGTTCGCGCAGTGTTATCGGTGATTATCGTCGCGATGCTCGCGCTCTCGGTCGTGGTCGTCTTCCCGTCGCCGTACATCTTCCAGCCGAACGATCAGGTGAGCGAGACCCAGATGTCCGGCTACGGGTACGCCTTCGAGCACAGTGTGGAGGAGACGCCGATCTACGGACTGCGGAGCGGGCCGTGGCGGTACAAACACGGCGCTCTCGGTGTCGAAGGGACGCCCGTTTCACAGCATGGTCGCGGGATCCCGGGCGAGAACCTCAGTGCGCTCGCGGGTCGGACGTCGAACGATCGGTACGTGGCCGTGACAGAGGCCGCCCGCGAGCGCGAGGTGGAGGTCTACCGGAGCCTGCGCTACAGCCGCGAGAACGTCAGCGCGCTCGATCACCAGTCGGGTGTCAGTCTCGTTCAGACGAACGGTGAGTTCGACCTGTATCACGTCGCCGGCAGTTCGCCCGCCGACGGAGCGAGCGCCACCGTCGCGAACGAAACCCGTACCGCCGGTCCGAACGGGACGACGCCGCGGGCACCGCCGGCGAATCGCTCGGTGTTCGGCAACGCAGCGACGCCGTCGCGCACGCCGACGGCGACCGCGACGCCAACCACTACCGCAACCGCCACGGCGACTGCCACCGCGACACCGACGGCAACGCCGACGACCACCGATTCCGACTCGATATTCGGCATCATCGACGGATCGTCGAACGACACGCCGACGCCGACGAGCGGACCGACTGTCGGCAGGTAGACGGGCGTTGTGGACGGTGTGTGGGCGACGACGCGAATGGAAACGGTAATGGGCGTCACGAGAGGAAATCCAGCCAGTATGTACCAACTATGAACGAGGGTGATGCCAGACGCCGAGCGCTCGTTCTCGGTCTCGACGGCGTGCCCTGGGAGCGCCTGCGCGCGTGGGCGGCGGCGGGCGAGCTGCCGAACGTCGCCGCCCTCATCGACGAGGGTGCGGCGGGGCCGCTCGCGAGCACGCAGCCCGCGAACACCGCACTCGCGTGGCCCTCGATCGCCACCGGCGTTCGGCCGGACAAACACGGGATCTACGCGTTCTACAAGCTCGGGACGAACTACCGCCATCGCGTCAACACCGGCGAAGACGTCGCCCAGCCCGCGCTCTGGGAGCTCGTCTCGCCGTCGACGGTCGTCAACATGCCGATGACCTACCCCGCATCGTCCATCGACGGGCGGATGGTCACGGGGATGATGACGCCGAGCCGGGACGAGGGGTTCACCCACCCGCCCGAACTCGCCACGACGATCGCCGATCGCGTGCCCGACTACGAGATCGGGCTCGACTGGAACGAGTATCGCGACCGGCCCGGGGAGTTCCCCGACGCGCTCGCGTCGCTGGTCGCCGCCCGTCGCGAACTGATGAACGACTTCCTCGCGGACGACTGGCGGCTGTTTTTCTTCGTCTACACCGCTCCTGATCGCCTCCAGCATCTCCTCTGGGACGAGGAGATATTGCTCGATCACTACAAACAGCTCGATGCCGTGCTCGGCGATGCCCGTGAGGCGGCGGCCGACAACGACGCGAACCTCTTCGTCGTCTCCGACCACGGGTTCGGCCCCATCAAGAAGAACGTCCACGTCAATCGGGTGCTCGCCGATGCCGGCTATCTCACGCCGAAATCGGACACCGGTACGCGCAGCACGCTCTCGCGGATCGGCCTCACCAAGGAGCGCGTGCTCGGAACGCTCGACAGGTTCGATATCGACGTCGACGAACTCGCCACACGGCTGCCGGACGCGCTCGTCGATCGCCTCGCCGCCGGCATCCCCGGCGAGAACGTGCGTTACGACGTCGAATACGACAAGACGACCGCGTTCGTCCACGCACAGGGAACTCTCTACGTCAACGACACCGAGCGCTTCGAGCAGGGGATCGTCCCGCCGGGGCGGATCGACGCGCTCAAAGCCGAACTGACGGATACCTTCACGCGAGTCCGCCATCCCGACACCGACGAGCGCGTTCTCGACGTCCACGACGGCGACGAGCTGTTCCCGACCGACGACGCCGCGCCGGATCTCGTCGTCGAGCCGCGCGAGGGCTACTACGTCAAACCCTCGCTCTCCGAGACGGTGTTCTCCGATCCCGGCAGCCACGCCGCCGACCACCGTCCAGAGGGGATCTTCCTCGCGGAAGGTCCCGATATCGCCGCCGGCGCGACGCCGACCGACGCGAGCGTGTTCGACGTCGCGCCGACGGTGCTCCACAGTATGGGTGCAGCGGTGCCCACGACCGTCGACGGGCGCGTGCTCGACGAGCTGTTCGCACCCGATTCGTCGGCTGCCGACCGATCGATCGAAACTGTCGATATCACGAGCTCCGACAGCGGGTCGCGTAGCGACGAACGCACCGACGGCGAGGACTTCAGTGACGTCGAAGAACGCCTGCGAGGGCTGGGGTACGTCGAGTAATGCGCGACACCGAACTGCTCATCGTCGGACGGCAGGGACCGGGCGGGATCGGCCAGTACATCAGCGAGCAGCGCCGTCACCTCGCCGGCCGGCTCCACGTGTCGGCGCACAAGAGCGGCGCGTTCGACACCGAGGGCGTCGGCGCGTTCGTCCGCTCGCTGCTGGTCATCGTCTGGAACATGCTCTCGTATACGGTGCGCTCGCGGCCGGATATCGTTCACATCCACTCCTCGCACCGGTTCTCGTTCTACCGGGCGGGTTACTACGTGCTCTTCAGCAAGTACGTCTGGCGGTGTCCCGTCGTCTTCCACGTCCACGGCTCCTCGTTCGACGTGTTCGTCTCGACGGAGTCGCGACCCGTGCGGTGGTTCCAGTCGGTCGTGTTCGGTGCCGCCGACGAGATCGTCGTCCTCTCCGAATACTGGAAGGAGACGCTCTCGAAACACACCGACCCCGAGAAACTCACCGTGATCCCGAACGCGGTCGACGCCGCCGACTACACGCCGTCGTTCGACGGCGACGTCCCGCACATCGTGACGGTCTCGAACCAGCTCCCGCGCAAGGGCGTCGTCGAGTTCGCCGAGGCGGTTGACGAGCTCACCGACCGCGATCTGGAGTTCCGGGTGACGATCGCGGGCAAGGGACCGCTCTCGAACCACTCCGAGCGGCTGGCCACGACCTACGACAACGTGGAGTATCTCGGCTACATCTCCGAGGAGAAAAAGCACGAGCTGCTCGGCGCGGGTTCGATCTTCGTCCTGCCCTCCCACGCCGAGGGGCTGCCGATAGCGATGCTCGAAGCGATGGCCGCGGGCAACGCCATCGTCTCGACGACGGTGGGCGCGATTCCGGAAGTGATCGCCGACGAGCGCGGCCTGCTCGTCGAACCGGGCGACGCCGACGGGCTCGCCGACGCGCTCGCGGAACTCGTCGCCGATCCCGAGCGCGTGGCCGCGATGGGCGAGGCGAACCGACGAGCGGCAAGCGACGAGTACGCCTGGGAGACCGTCACCGAGGAACTGCTCGCGACCTACGACCGCAATCTCGCGGCCGAGGCGCTCCGCTGAGGACTGTTCTCGTCGACGGCCGTCCGCCAGCACGACCACAAGAGCGAAACCCGACCCGTGAGAGAAGGGTGATATGACCGACAGCCGAGAGTCCGGAGGGCCGCGATAGATGCACGTCTGTCTGCTCACCGCAGGAACGTTTCCGCCGGACGAGCGTCTCGCACAGGCGGGTGCGGCGCTGCGGGCGGGCGGCCACGCGGTGACGGTCTGTGCGCGCGGAACGGGCGGGCCGACCGAGGCGATCGTCGACGGTATCGACGTTCGGCGACTGCCCGACGACGACCTCTACTCGGGGCCCAAAGGTATCCTCGACGGCGCGCGCTACGCGCTGAGCTACGTCCAGCCCGCCTGGCTGCGTGCCGCGAGCGCGGTCGACGACGAACAGTCGATCGACGTCTGCTGTGTGACCGATCTCGACCTGCTGAAAACGGGACTGAAAATCGGATCGAAACTCGACGTCCCCGTCGTCGCCGATCTGCCGAGCGCCCCGGCCGCCACCGCGACAGCCGAGGCCGCGCGTGGCGGTCGGCTGCGACAGTACGGCCGCCGCGTGTTCCACTCCTCGTGGCGACGCGGCCGACTGCTCGGCAAGCGGGTCCCCGACGTGGATCGTCTGGTGACGACCTGTGAGGAGGCGCGTGCCGAGTACGTCCGCGAGCGGGAGATCGATCCCGAGCGCGTCGCGATCGTCTGCGAGACTGTCGAATCCGATCTCGCCGCGAGAACCGAGCCGGTCGACGGACTCGGGTTCGATCACGAGACGGCGTTCGTCGTCACCGTCGTCGCCGATGGCGTTTCCCAGAACTCGCTCGAAACGGTCGTCACGGCCGCGGCGCGGGCGGCCGACCGTGCTGCCGACCTTCGCGTGCTGATCGTCGGCGACGTCGAGGAGGCGGCGCTCGACGATCTCGAACGACTCGCGCGGCGACAACTGGCCGCCGGTCGGATCAGCTTTCGCACGGAGAACCTGGAGCTGGCGAACTATCTCGCCGCGAGCGACGTCTGCGTACTGCCCGAGCGTTCGCAGGCGACGGAGACCACGGTTCCACGGGCGTTCTTCACTGCGCTGGCGCTCGGGGTTCCAGTGGTCGCCGGCGAGACGCCACCGCTGAAGCGACTGCTCGACCGGACCGGAGCGGGGCTGTGCGTGCGACACGGAACGGGTGCGTTGACGGGGGCGCTGGTGGAGCTTGCCGATCCGGATCGGCGAAACGAACTCGCCGCGAACGCCCGCGTGGCGGCCGAGGGTGTGTTCGACAGCGAGTGCGATGCCAAGAAACTGCGTGAACTGTACGAATCGCTGCTCGTGACGCCGGAACCCGACGTTACGGTTCCGCGAGCAGATTCGTGAGCGCCATCAGATACGAGCCGATCTCGTAGGAACCCTTGTACATCTGGTCGTCGATGTCGAGGCGATCGTCGACGGTGAGAAATCGCATCGGGACGCCGAGTTCGCTCAGCTCGACGAGATTTCCACGACTGCTGTCGCCGTAGATCCAGGCCATCGCGCGACTCACCTCGGGATCGAAGTCGCGCTCGCCGCCCGCCGCCTCGTAGTGGGCGACCGCGTTGACGAAGAACGTCTGGTGGCACTCGTAGAGGAAATCCCAGTAGGGCGGGCGGAAGCCGAGGCGTTTCGTCGTCCCGCGGCGCGCGCGCCGAACCGACGACACCTCGTCCTCCCACACGAACGCGCCGTCGTCGCGCATGCGCTTGTCGATCGTCCGTTCCAACACGCGCTCGACGTTTTCGAGGTAGCCCGTCTGTCCGGTCACCTCGATCGCGCGGGCGAACCCCCAGCAGGCGTACATCTGGTTCTGGTGGCGACGGGTCGTGTGGTTGTCGAAGACGAACAGTCCGTCCGGCGTGAGCCGGTCGTTCATCAGCGCCAACGCCTCCGAGAGCGCCTCTCGCACCACCGATCCGGACTCGCGCTCGACGAGATACGACCAGCCGTAGGCCACTAAGCTGTCCTCAGCGTGGGTGAAATCAAAGCGGTCGTGCGAGTGCTCGAACAGTTCCCACGCGACGCGCTCGTGGGTAGCGTCGAACACCTCGGCCGCGAGCGAGAACGCACAGATGAGGGGGCCGATGCCGTAGCTCGGCATCGCCGAGAGCGTCCCGTTCTCGATCTCTTCGGCGAAGTAGTCGAGCGCGCGCCGGAGTTCGTCGTCGTACCGATCGGTGCCGAGCGCGGAGACGCGCCACTGGAGCGCGCCCATGAGGCCAAAGGGCGCGTAGCGCCACAGCTCGCGGTCGTCGGGCGTCCACTCGAACTCGACATTTCCACTACCGCTACCGCCAGCAATCTCGTAGTCGAGCCCGCGGAGAATTTTTCCGTCCTCAGTGTCCCAGAAGCCGTTTTCGTCGACCGGCCGGAACAGGCAGTCGAGCGCGTCGTCGAGATAGCCCTGGTAGTCGAGCGGTTCGGCCGCGAGCACGAGATACGAGGCGTCGTCCCAGCGCTTGCGGGCGGTGAGCTCGTCGCTCGCGCGCTCGGCAGCGTCGACGAACGGTTCCTGAAGGCTCGCCGGGAGGGTATTGAGCGCCATGTGGACGTAGTAGGGATACTGAAAGACGAGATCGGCGTCGAGCAGTCGCCAGTCGGGTGCGAGCAGCGAGAGGGCCTCGCGCGGCTCGTAGTAGTGGTTGTCGGGCCAGCCGTTCGCGGCGTAGGGCGAGCGCGGCGTCGGCACCGAGAAGACGAACTTCCCGCCATCGTCGATCACGCGCCCTACCTCGGCGGTGAGCGATTCGACGTCGAGGAACTTCCAGTCGTAGGGACCGATCGAGACGGCGGCGTCGAACGCATCGTCGGCGAAGGGAAGCGATGGCCGTTCGGGATCGGTGCTTCGGTACTCGTCGACGGCGTCGCCGATCGTCTCGCTCGCGTAGGCACTCGCGTCGTCGGAGAAATCGACGCGCGCGAGCGAGTCGGCCGCGACGCCGCGGGTGACGTTCGCTTCGGAGGCGAGATCGAGCACGCGCCCGCCGCCGAGTGCGGCGAGCGCGCGCCGGCGTTCCTCGTCGCGGAGCTGCTGGATGAGCGGGGTAGTCGGGGGCTGGCGCACCCACTTCCGGAGGATCGCGTCGCGGGTCACTGTCGGCAACGCGCTCTCGGCACACATTTAGCTATTCCTTCGCTCGTCTCGACCATGTCCGACGACTCACTCGTTTCGGTCGTGATCCCGACCTACTACCGCAACGATCGCCTCCGCGAGGCCATCGAGAGCGTCGTCTCACAGACGCAGCCGACGGAGATCATCGTCGTCGACGACTCCGGCGAGGGCCACGCAAAGCCCGTCGTCGACGAGTACGACCTCACGTATGTCGAGCTCGATAGCAATATCGGATCGAACCCCGCCCGCAGCGTGGGTGCCGAGCGCGCATCGGGGGAGTACGTCCAGTTCCTCGACGACGACGACCGACTACTGCCCACGAAACTCGCCGATCAGGTAGCGCTACTCGAACGCACGGGTGCGAGCGTCGCCTACTGCGGAATGACCTACGAGGACGGCACGACGATCCTTCCTGATCCGTCCGCCCGTGGCGACGTGCTCGCTCGCGCGCTCGAGTTCTCCCTCTCGCCGTGTGTCACCTCGACGATGCTCGTCGCGCGCGATGTGCTCGAAGCGGTGCTGCCGCTACCCGACCGCCCCGGCGGCGACGATCTCGGACTGATGATCGATCTCGCGCGCGAGCACGAGTTCGAGTACGTCGACGAGGCGCTGGTCGATCGCGGCGTCATCGATGACTCGCGGGGCAAATCACCGGGGCTCATCCGCGGGCGCAGGGAGATCATCCAGGAATACGACGATCTCTACGACGACTTTCCGTCCTCCGTGCGGGCGAACGCCCTGGCGAACACCGACAAACTGGAAGCCCGGATGGAACTGCGCGGCCGGCGGTGGTCGTTCTCGACAGTGCGTTCGTTCGCACTCGCGTGCTATCACGCGCCCTCGCTCCGGACGGTGATTCCCCTGTTCGCCTCGCTGTTCGGACAGGTGGGGATGGACGCGATGCAGCGTGGCTACTCGCTGGTTCGATAGCGGCTATTCGTCGTGCGACGCCCGCCAGTTCATCGCGGTGTCGCGTGCGCGGCGAGCAGCACCGAGCGCGTGCTGACCGAGCAGCGCGAACAGCATGATGAACGTGCTCTCGGCGGAGCGCTTGTAGCCCATCGCACGGCGTGCATAGGCGAACGCACGCCGGCGCTGACCGCGTTCGAGCGCGACTCGCGCGTGCGCTCGACACTGCTTCTCGCGGAGGCGACGCTCGATATCGGGGTATCTCTCGATCTCTTCGCGGTACTTCTCCCAGATCATCTGATTGACATCGACGCCGTGGGTGAGCTGCTGTGAGATGTTGTCCGTATGGAAGATGCGTTCGACGAGGCGCTCGTCGACGTACTCGAACTCGTACTCCTTGGCGAGACGGATGCAGTGGTCCCAGTCCACGCCGCGGGGAAAGCCGGGATCGAACCCACCGAGCTCGAAACATTCGGCGCGCAGCATGTGGCTCGAATGGGGATGGAGACCGAACCGGGCGATGACGTCGGGATAGATGTCGCCGCGGCGCTCGGGGCGATAGACTCTGACCACTCGTTCGCCCTGTTTGACCACTCCACCGGTGTAGACGATACCGACCTCGTCGTTCGCGCGCTCGAAGGCAGCGAGTTGTTTTTCGACCTTCTCCTCGTGCCAGCGGTCGTCGTCGTTGAGCACGCAGACGAACTCGCCGTCGGCGAGCTCTGCCGCACGATTCATGCTCGCCGAAATGCCGCGATTTTCCCCGTTGTGGCGGACGCGCACGCGGTCGTCGTCCTCGTAGGCCGCGAGCCGTTCTTCCGTGTCGTCGGTCGAGCCGTCGTCGACGACCACGACCTCGATCTCGTCGTGGCTCTGTTCCAAAACGGTGTCGATGGCCCCGGAAACGTAGTCGGCGCGGTTGTACGTCGGGAGGATAGCGCTGACGAGGGTCATGGACCGGGTTCGACCCATCACGGTGAAAACCCCTCGTGTCGCGGTCGCGGCGTGAACCCAGCCTTAAGTCCCTGAGCGTGTTCCGGGTGGTATGCACGTCTGTATGCTCCTCCCCGAGCGCTTCCCGCCGGATATCCGCGTCCGGAAGGAGGCGTCGGCGCTGCGTATGGCCGGCCACACCATCACGCTGCTCTGTCGCGGCGGGCCGACCGAGCAGAGCTTCGCGCGCCTCGACGGGATCGACGTCGAGCGCCTGCCCGCCGATCGGTTGTTCGCTGGCCTCTCGGGAATGATCGACGGGCTCCGCTACGTCGCGAGCGCCGTCCATCCGGCCTGGCAGCGCGCCGTCCGGGAACTCGATCGACAGAACCCGATCGACGCCCTCCACGTCCACGATCTCCCGCTCGTACAGACGGGGCTGGCGCTCGGTGAGGAGCTCGACGTGCCGGTCGTCGCCGACCTTCACGAGAACTACCCGGAGGCGGCCCGGCAGATACAGCAAATGCGCGGTTGGGGCGAGATCGCCCGCGATCCGGAGGCGCTCGTCCAGCGCGTCGCCTTCGCACCCTGGCGGCTCAAACGTCTCGAACGCACAGGTGTGAAGCACGCCGATCGCACCGTCACGGTCTGCGAGGAGGCCCGCGCACACTACATCCGTGACTGCGGCGCGGAGCCCGCTGACGTGACGGTCGTCTCGAACACCGTCGATCTCGACGCCTTCGCCGGCGACGTCGAGCCGCCCGCGACGCTCGATCTCGCTCCCGACTCGTTCGTCGTCTCCTACGTCGGCAACTTCACGCGTCACCGTGGGCTCGACACGCTCGTCGAGGGGTTCGCGCGACTCGTCGAGGAGAGCCCCGATGCCGAGCTCCTGCTCGTCGGGACGGGCAACGACAACTACGTCGGGGGGCTGAAGGCGCTCGCCCGCTCGCTCGGCATTCGTGAGCGGGTCACGTTCACCGGCTGGGTCGATTTCGCCGACGTTCCCCGCTATCTGGCCGCGAGCGACGTCTCGGCCGTGCCCCACGCCGCGACGGCACACACTGAGACGACCGTCCCGCACAAGCTCTTCCAGGCGATGGCGATGGGCGTCCCGGTCGTCGCGAGCGACGTCGCACCGCTCGCGCGCATCGTGGGTCGCACCGACTGTGGGCTCGTCACGCCGGCCGGCGACGGCGACGCGCTCGGCACGGCGCTCGCCGAACTCACCGACGAGGATCGGGCGAGCGACTGTGGGACGAACGGGAGGGCGGCTGTCGAGGACGAGTACAACTGGGCGCGCGACGGCCAACGGCTGTGTGATCTCTACGACGGACTGCGCGTCGAGGGGTAGCACCGACACACTCACCCCGACGGCCCGACAACCGTCGTCGATGAGTACCTTCGACCTCCCCGAGTTCTTCGACGAGTTCACCGAGCGCGACTGGCGGAGCGACGCGGACGGCACGGTCAGGATCGCGATGATCGGTCTCGGCTGGTGGACGCTCGAAAAGGCGCTCCCGGCCGTCGAGCGTGCGGAGTTGTGCGAGACGACGGTGCTCGTCAGCAGCGACGCGGAGCGCGCGACGGCGACCGCCGAACGCCACGAGACGATCCAGGACGGCATCTCCTACGAGGCGTTCCACGACGGCGCGGCAAGCGAAGAATACGACGCCGTCTACATCGCCACGCCGAACGCCGTCCACCTGGAGTACGCCGAGACGGCCGCCGAGCTCGACAAGGCGATCCTCTGTGAGAAACCGATGGAGGCGAGCGTCGAGCGTGCCGAGAAACTGGTCGAAGCGTGCGAGTCGGTGCCGCTGATGATCGCCTATCGGATGCAGACCGAACCGGCCGTCCGGCGGGCGCGCGAGCTGGTCCGTGAGGGGTTTGTCGGCGACCCCGTGGCGATCCACGGCGCGATGACCCAGCGCCTGCTCGACATCAACTCCGACACCGACCAGTGGCGGCTCGACCCCGATCTCGCGGGCTACGGTGCGAGCGTGATGGACCTGGGCATCTACCCGCTCAACACTGCCCGGTTCGTCCTGGATTCGGATCCCACCTCGGTCCAGGCGTCGATAAGTTCGTCTCACGACGCTTTCTCGGCGGTGCCAGACGAACGCGCGAGTTTCCGCGTCGACTTCCCCGACGACGTCTCGACTGTGTGCACGGCGAGTCAAAACGCCGCCCAGTCGAGCCATCTCCGGATCACGGGCACGGCGGGCGAACTCGAACTCGATCCCGTCTTCTTCCCCGACGAACCCCGAAAACTCCGGCTGCGGCGGGGCGATCTCGACACCACGATCGATTTCGACCAGCGCAGCCAGATGACCGAGGAGTTCGACTACTTCGCCGACCGCGTGCTCTCGGAAACCGAGCCACAGCCGAATGGCGAGCACGGACTGGTCGATATGCGCGCGCTTGAAGCCATCTACGAGGCCGGAGAGAGTGATTCGCCGGTTTCGCTCTGAGTCGGCCGTTCAGAGCACCGCTACCACTCGGCGACGGAACCGTCGTCGTGACGCCAGATCGGGTTGTGCCAGTCGATCTCGCCCGCCTGCTCGCGGACGTGCTCCTCGTCGATCTCGATGCCGAGCCCCGGACCATCGGGGATCTCGACGAACCCGTCCTCGTAGTCGAACACCGACGGCTCGGCGAGATAGTCGAGCACGTCGCTACCCTCGTTGTAGTGGATCCCGAGACTCTGTTCCTGGATGTGCGCGTTGTGCGCGCAGGCATCGACCTGGAGACACGAGGCGAGCGCGATCGGGCCGAGCGGGCAGTGCGGCGCGAGCGCGACGTCGTGGGCGGCGGCCATGTCCGCGATCTTGCGGACCTCGGTGATGCCGCCGGCGTGTGAGAGGTCAGGCTGGATCACGTCCACACCACCGGCAGCGAGCAGTGGCGCGAAATCCGTCCGCGAGTAGTGGCGCTCGCCGGTCGCGATCGGCGTCGTCGTATGGGCGGCGATCTCCGGCAGGAGCTCGTCGTGCTCGGGCAGCACGGGCTCCTCGATGAACATCGGGTCGTGCTGTTCGAGCACCGCCGCGAGGCGCTTGGCCATCGGTTTTGCGACCCGGCCGTGGAAATCGACGCCGATCCCGACCTCGGGACCGACCGCCTCGCGCACCGTCGCGAGTCGTTCGCCGACGTCCTGGATCGCCGCTGGTGATTCGACCTGCCGAAATTCGGCTGTCGCGTTCATCTTGAGCGCGTCGAAGCCCGCCCCGACGCGCTCGCTCGCCGCCTCGGCGACGTCGCTCGGCCGATCGCCGCCGACCCAGCTGTACACCTGCATCCGATCCCTGACCGGGCCACCAAGCAGTTCGTGCACGGGCGCGTCGAACTGCTTGCCCTTGAGATCCCAGAGCGCCTGATCGACGCCCGCGATGGCGCTCATCAGTACCGGCCCGCCGCGATAGAACCCACCGCGGTACATCGCCTGCCAGTGATCCTCGATCGGATCCGGGTCGGCACCGAGCAGGTGGCTCTCGAACAGCTCTTCGACGGCCGCTCTGACCGTGTGTGCCCGTCCCTCGACGACGGGTTCGCCCCAGCCGACGCGTCCGTCACTCGTTTCGACGCGGAGGAACAGCCAGCGCGGCGGGACGGCGAACAGTTCGTAGTCGGTGATCTCGCTCATATCCCTGGTCGGTGCGAACGGCTGAAAAACACACCGAGTCGATCAGAGCTGCGGCTCGATCCTTTCGGTGTCGTCGAGATTACGGTTGTGCAGCGCCTCGCCGGTCTCGCCGTCGAACAGGTGGATCGCGTCCTCGGGAAGCCGTGCGGTCGCCGGCTGGCCCGCATCGATGCGGCGCAGCCCACCGATCGTCGCCACGAACGTCCGAGATTCGTCCATATCGAGCTCCGAGGCGCTCTCGTCGCCCTCGAAGGCGAGATAGACGTTGTTGCCGCTGCCGACCGGCTCGACAACGTCGACCACCGTACGGAAATCGTGTCTTCCATCGCCCTCGGTGGTGTCGACGAGTTCGATGTCCTCGGGACGGACGCCGAGGGTCACGTCGGTGACATCGCCGATGTCCGCGCTCGTGTCTTCCGAGAGCGGATATTCGAAGTTCTCGCCGACGAGACGTCCGTCCTCGACTTCCATCTCGAAGAAGTTCATCGACGGCTCGCCGATGAACCCCGCGACGAACCGGTTTGCGGGTTCGTGATAGGCCTCCAGTGGTGTGGCGACCTGCTGGAGCCGGCCGTCGTCGAGGATGGCGATCCGATCGCCCATCGTCATCGCCTCGGTCTGGTCGTGGGTCACGTAGACCGTCGTCACGCCGAGGTCCTCCTGCATCCGCTGGAGTTCGGTCCGCATCTGTGAGCGCAGTTTCGCATCCAGGTTCGACAGCGGCTCGTCCATCAGAAACACCGCCGGACTACGGACGATCGCACGGCCGAGCGCGACGCGCTGTTGCTGGCCGCCCGAGAGCTCGCTGGGCGTTCGATCGAGCAGCTGTTCGATGCCCATCATCTTCGCGGCGGATTCGACCTGGTCGCGGATCTCGTCGTCGGGCATCTCCGTGCTCTCCTCGAGCCCGAAACTCATGTTCTCGCGCACGGTCATGTGGGGGTAGAGCGCGTAGCTCTGGAACACCATCGCGATGTCGCGATCGGCGGGCTGGCGGTCGTCGATCACGGTCCCGTCGAGACTGATCGTTCCCGACGAGACGGATTCGAGCCCTGCGATCATCCGGAGCGTCGTGCTCTTCCCACAGCCCGACGGCCCGACGAGAACGAGGAACTCGCCGTCGTCGATCTCGAGCGAGGCCTCGTCGACGGCGATGATGTCGTTGCCGCCGTCGTCGAACCGTTTCGTGACGCCATCGAGACTCAGTTCGGCCATTCGATACCTCCGTTCGTTGGTTTGGATAGTAGTTCGATCATCGTTGTCTGTCTACGTTCGACCGGCAACACCCTGTGCGAACTGATCGCCGAAGATGATGAAGACGAGCAGCGTCGGCAGTGCGGTCAGGAACGCACCGGCCATCCGTAGCCCGAAGTCGACGCCTTCGAGGCTCGTCCCCAGTCCCACGAGCGAGAGCGTCACTGGGGCCGACGGTCCCGTGCCGCCGACGAGAATCAGTGCGAACAGCAGTTCGTTCCAGATCTGCGTGAACTGGTAGATCAACACCACCGCGAACATCGGTCCCGACAGCGGGAGGACGATCCGGCGGTAGATTTCGAAGACGCCCGCGCCATCGAGGCGCGCCGCCTCGACCATCTCGTCGGAGAGCCCCATGTAGTAGCCCCTGAACAGCACTGTACTGATGGGGATTCCGTAGGAGGTGTGGGTCACGATCAGTTCGATGAGGTCCGCGTGATACGGTTCGAGCAACGGTAGCGCCCACAGCGGCGACAGCGCCGTTTCGAGCGGAATCATCGACCAGAACTGCGACAGCGGCACCAGTACGGCCTGGTACGGGATGAACACGCCGGCGACGAACAGCGCGAAAATCGGGATCTGCCCCTTCCAGCTGATCTGTGTCAGTCCGTAGGCCGCGAGACTCCCGAACAGCGCGCCGAGCACCGTCGCCGGGATCGTCATCACGAGGCTGTTGACCAACCCCGACGAGAGTGTATCGAGCGCCTCTGCCCAGTTCTGGAGGGTGAACCCGTCCGGTCCGGGCGGGAGATACGGCGCGGTGTTGATGACTGCCTCGTTGGTCTTGAACGACGTGACGAGCCCTGCTTCGAGGGGCACGAGGAAGTAGACGGCGATGAGCGCGAGTACTGCGTACAGGAGGATTCGTTTCCCGCCGATCGCATCGCGCAGATCGCTCGTCGACGATTCGCCGTCGGTCGCGTCGGCTGTAACGGTTTCCTGACTCATAGTGCACCCCTGCGGTACTGACTGTAGAGATACGGGATGACGACGAGCAACGCGAGGACGTAGAGCACGATCGCGATCGCCGAGCCGTACGCCCAGTGCTGGTTCGAGTACGCTTCACGAACCATCAGCGTCGCGAGGATGTCGGCTCCTGCTGCGGGACGGTACTGGCCGAACAGCGCATACAGGAAGTCGAACGCTTTGAGCGCACCGATCATCAGCACGACGAGCGCGCTGATGACCGAGCCCCTGAGCTGGGGGATGATGACTCGCCAGTACATCTTGATCGTGCTCGCGCCGTCGATACGCGCCGCCTCGAAGTGTTCGTCGGGGATCGCTTGCAATCCGGCGAGAAAGACCACCATCGCGTAGCCGCTGAACTGCCAGACCAGCGCGAAGATGACCGCTCCGAGCACGAGCTGTGGGTTGCCGATCCAGTCCGGACTAAGTCCGCCGAGGCTCAGCACCGAGTTGATGATGCCGTTGTCGATGTCGTACATCCACGCCCAGAGCTGGGCGGTCACGACGAACGAGAGGCTGAACGGCAGCAGATACACCAGCCGGAACGTGTTCTGCAATCGAAGCGTCCGATCGAGCAGGATCGCGAGCACCAGCCCGAGCACGAGACAGAGGACCGTGAACGCGATCAGCAGGACGAACGTGTTGCGCGCGGCGTTGATGAACGCCTCACTACCGAACAGTTCGGCGTACTGCTGGAAATCGAGCGTGGAGTAGTCCGGATCACCAAAGCCCTCCATATCCGTCAGCGAGATGAGGAAGTTCCAGCCGATCGCCCCGTAGACAAACAGCCCCATCAACAGGAATGGCGGGAGCCAGAACGGCAGCGAGCCGACGAACCGGCTGTTGCGCGGCGATCGCAGTCGATCCGATAGTCCTGTGCCGGCCGAGCCACGGCTCACGGTCGCCCCGCCGTCGGTGCGAACCGGGCTCTCGTCGTCGCCGGTGTCGCCCACGAGTCGGGTGCGAAGGTCACTCAGCCGTGATCGGATCGACCGTCCCACGTCAGTTCGATCCGGAGACGGCATCGAGCATCCCCTTGGTTGCGGAGTCGAGGTTCCCCGAGCCGAGGAACTCGTTGGTGATCACGCCGTCGATATCCGAGTGGACATCGGGCAGCACGGCGAGCCCGTGGGCGATCGTCGGCGGTTTCTGCGAGACCTCGCTGTACTCCTTGATCGTCTTGGTGAGATACGGACCGAACTTATCCGTGGGGGCATCGGTCCGCGGGGGAATCGACCCTTTGTACTGGTTGAACGCGACCTGTGCCTCGGTCGTGCCCAGATAGGAGAGCCAGGTCTTTGCGGCCTCGGGAGCGGGCCCGTCGGCGGGGAACGGGAACGAGTCGAGATGCATCCCGTACATGTCGTCGGTACCGGGGAAGGTGACGTTGTTCCAGTCGTCCTCGTACTCGAAGTCGTCCTGGTTGCGGTAGGAGCCGGCGACCCAGTTGCCGTTGTGGACGAAGGCCGCGTCACCGCTCATGAACTTCTGATTGGCCTGCGTGAAGCCGATGCTCGATGCGTCGTCGTTGATGTGGTCGTAGTAGTTCTGGACGGTCTGGAACGCCTTGCGCACCGCCTTCTCGTCGCCCTCGCCGTTGATGTAGTCCATGAACGCCTGATAGCCGGCCTGTCCCTGCATGACGACCTCCCAGAGCTGGAGCGTCGTGAACGGCGCTTCGAGCCCCTGTGCGAGACCGACGGCGTCGGTGTTCTGCTCGACCTTCTTGAGCGCGGCCGTCAGATCGCTCGGCTTCGAGAAGCTCGTCGGGTCGACACCCGCTTCCTCGACGACGGAGACGTTGTAGAAGAGGTCGTTCATCCGGTGGGAGCCGATCGGTACCGCAACGTATGGCCCCGAGCCGACGGATTTCGAGCTTTCACCGACCTGCGAGTACTGTTTGGCCTCCTTCGTGTAGTTCTGCTTGAGGTCCTTGGTCCAGACGTCGTCGCTGATGTCGCCGAGAAGCCCGGCGCTGGTGAACTGGACGAGGTTGTTGCCGGGCCAGTCGGCCCACGAGCTGGGGAGGTTGCCGTTCTGTGCACGGTTCGAGATGGTCGTGTCGAGATTGGTGTTGCCGCCGCCGCCGATGGCCTGGAAGTTCGTGTCGACGTCGGAATGGGCTTCCTCGAACGTCTTGATGAGGTTGTTGATGGCTTTCTTGCCGTCGCCGCCGGTCCAGCCGTGGAGGACCTGCAGCTTGCCGCCACCACCGGACGAGCCGCCACCGCTGCTGTTGTTTCCACCGCTCCCGTTCCCACCACCGCCGCCACCGCCACCGACACAGCCGGCGAGACCGACCATCGCGCCGGCGCTCGCCGCAGCGGTGCCCTTCAGATACGTCCGCCGAGAGTAGTTCGATTCGGAGTCAGACATCGTTCGCCTCAAACGGCGTAACGAACCATCATATACTTTTCGACGGATCGAACGGACCGCCCGCTTTCGGTTTCAGGCTCGATTCGGGAAATTTTTCGAGAGCTGAGTAGCCGCTGGCTCGACTGCGCCTCGCTCAGTCGAACGCCGTGGAACGGAGCTCCACGAGCTCGATGCGGCTACGCTGCATCGAACAGCTCCTCACCGTCGACCATATGCTCGGCGACGGCATCCATATCGAGCGTCAGCCCGAGCCCCGGTCGCTCGGGGATCTCGATCGCGCCCTCCTGAATGACCGATTCCTCGACGAGCTCTGCCCACCAGCCGAGCTGATAGGAGTGGTACTCGACGGCGAGCGAGTTGGGGATGGCAGCGCCGACGTGGGCGCTCGCCATCGTGCCGACGGGCGAGGCGACGTTGTGCATCGCCACCGGCACGTAGTAGCTGTCGGCCATGTCGGCGACTTTTCTCGTCTCGCGCATTCCACCCATCTTCGGGAGGTCGGGCGCGACGACGTCGACGGCCTGCTCTTCGAGGAGCCGACGGTAGCCGTGTTTGCGATAGACGTTCTCGCCGGCGGCGATGGGGGTGGTCGTCCCGCGCGTGACCTCGCGCTGGACGTCGTGGTTCTCCGGCGGGACGGGGTCTTCGAGCCACCAGACGTCGTGCTCCTCGATCGCCCGCGCGATGCGTTTAGCGCTCCCGCCGGTGAACGCCCAGTGGCAGTCGAAGGCCGCGTCGGCCCGCCCATCGAGGCGCTCGGTCACTGCTCTGACTATCTCGGCCTTGTGTTCGATCTCCTTGTTCCGGAGGTGGCGGTTGGCCTTATCCTTCTCATGACCCGAGGGGACGTCGAGATCGAACTTGAGTGCGTCGTAGCCCAGTTCCTCGACGACGCGCTCGGCCTCGTCGGCGTTCGCCTGTGGGTCTTCCTCCTCGCCCGCGTGGCAGTCGCAGTAGACGCGCACCGAGTCACGATACTTCCCGCCCAGTAGCTGGTAGGCGGGCAGTTCGAGGATCTTGCCGGCGAGGTCGTGGAGCGCGATCTCGATACCCGAGATGGCCGTGATGACCGTCCCGCCGATCGAGCCCTCGCCGGACATCTTCTGGACGAGATGCTCGAACAGCCGATCGATGTCGAGCGGGTTCTCGCCGACGACGAACGGTGTCATCCGAGCGATGATCTCGGGCACCCCGGCACCCCAGTAGGCCTCGCCCGTGCCGACGATGCCCGCGTCGGTGTACACTCGCACCAGCGTCCACGGGAAATTGCCGTCGACCATCGTCGTCTGCACGTCGGTGATCTCGACGTCGCGCCCGCCGCCGCGTTTGGCCCGCACGCCCATCGTCTCCGACGAGAGCTCGCGCATCGTGTACTCGGCGTTCGGGTCGTGCAGGTCGGCGTAGTCGATACCCATGATTCGATGTTTACTCGTATTCTAATAAAACGATGTCGTACCGGATCAGTCGAGTGTCGCCAACCGATTGAGCGCCGAGACGATTCGCAGGACGGCGGCGGCTTCACCGCGATCGTAGACGAGTTCGTCGGTTCTGATGACGTGATCGAGCACGGCCCGCGAGGCGTGTTCGGGTGCGGCAGCGATCCCCTTCCCGTCGGCGACCCACTCCATCACGCGCAGGTCGGACTTCGAGTCGCCCATCACGAGCGCGAACGGATCGTCGACACCGAGCACGTCGAAGGCGGTCTCGACGCCGGCGACCTTGTTCAGCTCCAGGCTGCCGACCTCGGCGGCGTCGGCCTCGTAGTAGGCGACGTCGATGCGCTCGAAAGCCTCCGACAGCGCCGCCGGCAGTTCGTCCGGATCACGTTCGGATAGTCGGTCACGTCGTTCGAGCACGCCACGGATCTCGGGGTCGGCCGCGGCGTAGAACGCCCGTGCCCACTCGCTTCCCTCCTCGCTGTCGGTCCCCTCCGCCACGATCGTCCCGAGCAGATCGACGAGATAGCAGAGCGCCTGATCGATGATCTCCCGAGCTTCCGGGCTGCCGGTCTCGGCGTTCGGCTTCAGAGTGACGTTGAACTCGTTGCCTTGGAGATGACATCCTTCGCGAACGCCGTCGGGGGCCTCGGGCAACACGCGCGAGCGCAACGCGTAGAAGACGTCCTGGATCCGCTCGTCGAGACGCTCGTAGAGCAATTTCTTCGTCTCCGAGCCGTGACCGGGCGTGAACACGCCGGTGCCGGCCTCGTAGACGATGCTCAACGTTCCGGAGTGGACGAGTTCGCTGCCGAGCCCCTGGATGGCGAACCCCTTCACGTTCTCCAGGGTCTGGCCGGTGCAGATGACGACCGGGATGCCCGCCTCGTGGAGCTCGGTCAGGTAGTGGAGCGTCTCGCGCGGAATCTCGTTGTCGGTGCCGCCCGCGGATCTGAGGGTTTCGTCGACGTCGAGCACGAGGACGTTCACCCCGCGGTCGTGTTTGGTCAGGAGATCGAGCGCGGTGAACGCTTCCTCGCGGCTGGCGTGGGCGGCGATATTTGCGAGCGTTTCGCCGTACTGGAAGGCGTCACGGATCTCGTCCTTTCGCTCGTCGAGTTCGGTGGCGATCTCCTGGTAGCCTTCGAGCGCGACGCGCGAATCGACGGGCGGGAAGACGTCGATGAACCGCTGGTGGTCGCGCAGGCCGTCGGTGTCGAACGACTCGTAGAGCTCGTAGAGGAGATCGTACCGATCCATAGTCGCCTCGGGGGTGCCGAGCGCATAAGCGTGTTCGCCCGCCCGACTCAGAGCAACCCCTCGGCACGGATGGTGGCTTCGAGCGCCGATCGCTCCTCGTCGTCCATCCCGCGGAGCGGGCTCCGCAGCGGGCCGGCGTCGAACCCGCGCAGCGAGAGCGCGGCCTTCACACCCGCCAGATATGGCCCGCCCTTGAACGCGTCGCGCACCCGATAGAGGGTACTCTGGCACTCGCGTGCGTGCTCGATATCGCCCGCGGTGTACGACTCGTGGAGATCGACGAGCAGTTCGGGCAGTGCGTTCGCCACCGCGCTCACGCCGCCGGTACAGCCGACGAGCCGGCCGGGGAACTGCAGCGAGTCCGAGCCGGCGAGGAAGACGAACTCGGGATGGTCGTCGATGGCGCGACTGAGCCAGGGGACGTCCTTGCTCGAATCCTTGACGCCGGCGAGTCCGTCGATCTCGGCGAGCGCGTCGAGCGTCGCGTGGCTAAGTGCGTTGCCCGTTTTCGAGGGGATGTGATAGACGTAGATCGGGAGCTCGGTGGCCTCGGCGACGCGACGGTAGTGTTCGACCGCGCCCGTCTCGTCGACCGGGTAGTAGTAGGGTGTGACGACGACGAGTCCGTCTGCACCGGCCTCGGCGGCACGCTGGGCGCGGTCGACCGTGTGATACGTGCTCGGCGCACCGACGCCCGCGATGACCGGCACCTCGCCGCCGACCTCGTCGACGACCGCCTCGACGACGCCGGCCTGTTCGTCGCCGTCGAGCAGGGCGAACTCGCCGTTCGTTCCCAACGGAAAGACGCCGTGGACGCCCCGATCGACGACGAATCGGGCGTGGTCGGCCGTCGTCTGGTAATCGACCGATTCGTCCTCGTCGAATGCCGTCACCATCGGCGGGATGACGCCGCCGAGATCGAGCGGATCGTCGTTCGCAGTCGCATCGTGGCTCATGGCGTTCGTTCTCGGTGTGTAATCATAAACGTCCGGGGAGCGGATTCCGCAACGCCTACCGTGCCGCCCCCGTAGATCGATTCATGACACCGGACGTACTCACGCTCGGCGAAACGATGGTGCTGTTCAGTCCCGACGAGCCGGGGCCGACGAAACACCAGCAGACGTTCAAGAAGAGCCTCGGCGGTGCCGAGAGCAACGTCGCGATCGCCCTCTCGCGGCTCGGCAACGACGTGGGCTGGTACAGCAAGCTCGGTGCGGACCCGCACGGCAACTACATCAATTCGTTCGTCCGCGGCGAAGGCGTCGATACCGCGACCGTCGAATTCACCGACGACGCGCCGACGGGGATCATGTTCAAGGAACGGCGCGCGCTCGGGGAGACCTCGGTCTACTACTACCGCCACGGCTCGGCCGCGAGCACGATGAGTGCCGACGATCTCCCCACCGATGCCATCGCGGACGCCGACTATCTCCATCTGACTGGGATCACGCCCGCGCTGAGCGATTCCTGTCGTGAGGCGACCCTTGCGGCCATCGAGCGCGCACGCGAGGCGGGGACGACGATATCGTTCGACCCGAACATCCGCCACAAACTCTGGGAGAGCAACGAGGAGATGCGACGAACGCTGCTCGCACTCGTCGAGAAGAGCGACATCGTCCTTCCCGGAATCGAGGAGGGACGGGCGCTGTTCGACACTGACACACCTGAAGCGATTGCGAACGCGTGTCGCGATCGGGGAGCTGCCATCGCGGTCGTCAAACTCGGTGCCGAGGGTGCGCTCGTCGACGATGGCGAGGCCACCCGCGTGCCGGGCTACGAGGTCGAGCGCGTCGTCGACCCCATCGGTGCCGGCGACGGGTTCGCCGCCGGTTTCCTCGACGGCCGTCTTCGCGGCCTCGATGCGGTCGAAGCGACGAAGCGTGCCAACGCTGTCGGTGCGTTCGCCACCACTGTGACCGGTGACGTCGAGGGACTACCGACCGAGCGCGAACTCGACGTGTTCCTCGGCGATCGCGAGGCGCTCCGGCGGTAGCTGCGCCGTTCCGTTCGAAATCGTCGCCAGCGGTTATCGGCGACGCTCCTGGAACCGTTCGAGCAGTTCCAGCAGCTGTGCGTGGCCAGCGGGTGCGTACGCCAGTACGAGAAGGGCGAGCGCACGCGGGTCGTGCTCGCCGGCGGCGACCGCTCGCCGGAGTTCGCGCCGTGCTTTCGAACTCCTGCCGGCCCGCAGCAGCCGCTTGCCGTATTTGTATCTCGCCTTGCGTTCGAGCACCGCGCGGTGGGCCGCAACATCAGGTACTCGGTTCGCGAGGTCCGCGATCACCGTCAGTTCGGTCTCGTACATCAGTTCGAGGTCCGAACTCATCGACCCTGCTCGACGGGTGTAGCACGCGAGCGGTTCGGCCACGCGCGCGGGTCGGTAGCTGGCGAACAGCCGTGCCCAGAGGTGGCGGTCCTCTGCCACCGGCAGGCGCTCGTCGAAGCGCTCGTCGGCGAAGCACTCCCGGCGGGCGAGCACGGTCGGCATCGGCACCCCGCCCTCGTAGAGGAAGTCGACATGGTGGCTGTCAGGATTGCGGACCGACAGCGCGGACTGCCGGCGTTTCCTCCCATCCTCGACGAGATAGACGTTCGAGTAGACGATGTCGGCACCGTCAGCGACGGCCGCGAGCTGTCGGTCGAGTTTTTCGGGGAGCCAGCGATCGTCGGCATCGAGAAAGGCGATCAGTTCTCCGGTGGCGGCATCGAGTCCGCGATTGCGTGCCGCCGCGAGGCCGCTGGGTTTCTGATTCAGATAGGTGAATCCCTCGACACGGGCGGCGAGCTCGCGCAGCCAGGACACGTCGGAACTATCGACGACGATCAGTTCGACGTTCCCGTGGGTCTGTGCCGCGATGGATTCGAGCGCCGGGCCGAGCAACTCGCTGTCGTCATAGGTCGGAACGATCACCGATACGAGCGGTCCCCCACCCTGCTGGAGCGATTCGGGCAGCGAGACCGCTGAATCGGGCATCGCCGTCCCTGATCGGGCCACTCGCTTGAACGTTCGGAGTCCGCTCGACGAGCGCCGGCGACGGAAAGGTACTAACCGACGTGGTGAGGACACGAAAGCGAATGCGGGACGTGCTGCTCATCACCGTCGATTCGCTCCGGGCCGACCATCTCGGGTGTGACGGCTACGAGCGGGAAACGACGCCGGCCATCGACGCGCTCGCGGCGAACGGCCACCGCTTCGCGAACGCCTTCGCCCACGCCTGCGCGACCCGTGCGTCGTTTCCATCGATCCTCACCTCGTCGACCGCGCTCATGTACGGCGGGTACGAATCCCTCTCCGAGAACCGAACCCTCGTCACCGAGGCGCTCCCCGCCGCCTACCGAGCGGGGGGCTTTCACTCGAACCTCTATCTCTCGGCGGAGTTCGGTTATTCGCGGGGGTTCGATGCCTTTTTCGACTCGAAGAGTGACCCATCGCCAGCGGCCCGGGTGAAAGGAGCCGTCGAGGAGCGCCTCGACGAAGACGGCTGGCTCTACGGCGTTCTGTCGAGAGCGGTCGACACGGCTGAGAAAGAGGCCGGCATCAACGTCGGCTCGGCCTACGTCAGGGCCGATGAAATCACCGAGAAGGCCATCGACTGGGCCGAGAACGAGCGCGATGGCCCCCGGTTCCTCTGGACACACTACATGGACGTCCACCATCCCTACCGTCCACCCGAGCGCCATCAGCGCGCGCTCGGGATCGATCCCGTCCCCGAGCGCGAGGCGATCAGGCTCCGCCGGAAGATGATCGAGGCCCCCGACGAGATCACCGACGACGAACGCAGGACACTGATCGACCTCTACGACGCCGAGATCCGCTTCACTGACACGGAGATCGGTCGTCTGATCGAGCGCGTTCGGGGGATGTGGGGCGACGACACGATGGTGATCGTCACCGCCGACCACGGCGAGGCGTTTGGCGAGCACGGAGGTTATAGCCACACACAGACCTTCCACGACGAGATGCTCCACGTCCCGCTGATCGTGAGTTGCGGGGGCGATTCCCGAGTAACGACCCACGACGAACTCGTCGGATTGGCCGACCTCACGCCGACCATCGTCGATTATGCGGGTGGCGAGCAGGCGAATTCGTTCGTCGGTCACAGTCTCCACCCGCTGCTCGACGGTGAGGGTGACTGGCCGCGCGAGCACGTCGTCGGTGACTGGGCCGACGGGAATCGTGGCGGCGGCGAGCGACGGTTCGCCTACCGTGACCGCCGCTGGAAGTACATCGAGCGCGGCGACGGGCGCGTGCTCTACGATCTCGCGGCCGACCCCGGCGAGCACGAGAACGTCGCGGACGCCAATCCTGAGGTGTGCGAACGGCTTCACAGCGTGCTCGACGAGCATCGAGGGCGGATCGCGGCGAGCGCCGACGACCTTCGGACCGTCGAGATGAACGAGAGTACCAAAAAACGCCTCCGCGACCTCGGCTACGCGGAGTGAGCGGCAGCGATGCGCATCGGACAGACGTCGATCGTCAACTTCCTCTCGCAAATAGCGACGTCGATTTTCGGCTTCGTCGTCACCGTCTATCTCGCGCGCGAACTCGGCGACGCGGTGCTCGGCAACTACTTCCTCGTCGTCGCGGTGTTGGTCTGGCTGAAGGTGCTCGGCGGGCAGGGCATCCAGATGGCCATCCGCAAGCGCGTGAGCGAGGGTGAATCGGAGGCGGCGTTCTTCGGTGCGGGACTCACCCTCCAACTGGTCGCGTTCGTCGTGCTCGCGGGTACGATTCTCGTCTTCCGCGGGCCAGTCAACGACTACCTCAGAACCGACGCAGCGCTCGGGCTGATCGCGCTGCTCGCCACCGGACTCCTCGTTTGGCAGGTGCGAGCGGCGCTCGAAGGCCGTCATCGGGTGGCGCTGTCCTCGCTGCTCGGCCCGTTCGACCGCACCGCCCGTGGCGCGCTCCAGATCGGCGTCGTGGTCGTCGGTCTCGGCACTGTTGGCTGGCTGCTGGCCGGCTACGCGGTCGCCGAACTGCTGACGGGGCTCGTCGGCCTCTCGTTGCTCGCCATCCGTCCGCGGCTGCCGACCCGCGAACAGCTCTGGAGCCTGCTGGACTACGCGAAATACTCCTGGTTTTCGGGCATCGAATCGCGTACCTTCGCCTCGATGGACACGCTCGTACTCGCGATCCCTGCCTTCGCGATCTCGTCGGGCCAGATCGGCGTTTACGAGGTCGCCTGGAACCTCGCGTCGGTGCTCGCGGTGTTCGGCGCGTCGGTCAGCACGACGCTGTTCCCGGCGATCAGCAGGCTGTCGAGCGCCGGCGAGGACGGTATCGAGGGCCTCATCGACGACGCGGTGGCCTACTCCGGCCTGTTCGTCATCCCCGGTCTCGTCGGCTGTGCGGTCGTCGGCCGGCGCGTGCTCGCCATCTACGGCGCGGAGTTCACCCGTGGCTACACGATCCTGCTCGTCCTCGTGGCCGCCAGACTGCTCTACGTCTACCAGTCACAGTTCACGAACGTGCTCGCGGCGATCGACCGACCCGACAGCGCCTTTCGGGTCAACGTCGCGTTCGTCGCCACCAACCTCGTGCTCAACGTGGCGCTCGTCGCGCTCGTCGGCTGGCTCGGCGCGGCCGTCGCCACCGCGACCTCGGCGACGATCGGACTGGTGCTCTCGTACTGGTATCTCCGGCAGTACGTCACGATCCCGATTCCCCTCGGCGAACTGGCGAGCCAGGTGCTCGCCGCGGTCGCGATGGGCGTCGTCGTCCTCGTCGGCCGCGGGTTCGCCGGTGCGGGCGTCGCGTGGACGGTCGCACTGGTCGCCGTCGGCGGCGCTGCCTATTTCGCCACGCTGACCGCGCTCTCGCGGCGGTTCCGGGCGACCGTCCGGCGGAACCTACCGGCTGTCGGATGACTGTCGACATCTATTGTGTGGTGAAAGCCGAAGGCGTTTGGCGCTGCGACGCGGTTTCGGGACAATGACGTTCGCCGACTGGCTCGCCGAGACCGGAGCGCGGGTCGAGAGCGATGGAATGGCTGGCGTCTGCGCGAGTGCGTATGAACTGTGGATCGGCGCGCTCCGCCGGACCAACCGCTTCGCCGACTCCGGCGTCAATATCTACGACCGCCCGTGGGACGCGCTCGTGATCCTCGACGGCTGTCGCGCCGACGTTCTCCACGGCATCGCCCACGAATACGAGTTCCTCGATAACCCGGGCATCCACCACTCGCCCGGTTCGACCTCCTACGAATGGATGGAGCGGACGTTCACCGAGGAATATCGCAAGGAGATGGAACGGACCGTGCAGGTTACCGCGAACCCACATTCCCAGCGGTTTTTCGACGATGATGATTTTCGAAAAATCGATGCAGTCTGGCGTGATGCATGGGACGAAACTCGCGGAACAGTGCTCGCACGTTCGGTGACGGACCGTGCTATCGTCGCTGGCCGTGAGGAAGTCGGAACTGATGACCGTCTTCTCGTTCATTACATGCAGCCACACTTCCCTTCCGTTCCCGCACCGCTTATGAACGGGGTCGGTCTCGACGATTGGCTCGACGGGTCCGAGCATGCGTGGCAGGGCTTACGTCGAGGAGAGTTCACCGAACGCGACGTTTGGCTGGCATACGTGGAAAACCTCCGCTATGTACTCGACGACGTGGCGATTCTTCTCGAAAACCTCGATGCCGAGCGCGTCGCTATCACCGCCGACCACGGTAACGCCAAGGGTGAGTGTGGTATCTATGGCCACCCGAACGTTCCCCTGAACGTCCTCCGGAACGTTCCATGGTTCGTGACAAGCGCGACCGATCACCGGACGCGCGATCCTGATGTTGATTCAATGACTGGTGCGGAACCGTCCGACGAAACGGTTGCCGAGCGACTCGAAGCACTCGGCTATGCAGACGAAGGTACGTAATATACACAATATTATCTACGCGTATCCGAGCGATTCGAGCCGTTGCTGAACTACGGACGATGTTGTGGTGGTTTCCTCAACGGCACGACGTTGAATTCGTTCGCGATGGGTTGCAAGATGATTCCGGAACTTCTCCGCACTGGCCGTATACTCGCCACTTCTCTCACCGACGATCTCTGCTATCGAGAGACCGTCTGGTGTTTCGTATCCGTATCCCGATGCCGTTGCGACGCCGGCCAGTTCGTGATCGGCCTCCGATGGGTCTCCACCGTCGGCGGTGACTCGTGCAGCGCTTCGGCGGTTGATACCGTGGTGTTCCGCGAAACAAGCGTACGGCTCGTCGGTGGCACTGTCCGACTGCTTGGCTACCCATTCGCCGACCGATTCGGTTGGAAGAACTCGGCCATCCGATGGAGCGTCCTCCTCCATCAGTGCCAGTACCGTTTGGTGAACATCGAGAAGGCTAGTTGGCGCGGCACACTGCTGGTCGGGAACACCCTCTCCCGAAATAATGCACGGTACGTGTGTGAGGCCCGGATATACTCCATATGCATGCTGCCAGACGCCGTGTTCACCGAACATCTCTCCATGATCGCTGAGCGTGATGACGTAATCGAAATCCTCACGAAGCGCCGAAAAAATCTCCTCGTAAATATCGGCGAGATAACGGACACTATCGTCGTAAGCCCGCTCCAAGAGTGCGGAATCGATGGGTGGACCCTCGCCAAGAGTTGCGGCGAGACCGTTGTAGCTATCACCGTCCTGTAACGAATCGCTATCGGATCGTCGATACGATTCGGGTGGTTCGTATGGCCAATGAGCCTCCATTAGGTTGACGAAGAGGAACTCGTCGCTACCGAAGGAGGTCTCCCGAACGAACTCGAGCGTTTCACTCGCACCATCGTCGTCGGGCTGTTGGGAAATACCGAGATCCCGGAGTTTGAGCAACGCACCACGTTTTATCGACGGCCATGTCGCACAGTCTTCGGTGACACAACGCCGAAGCCCGGTGAGATATCGCCATGGCCCGCGGTTGCGTGTTTCCGTGACGAACGTTTCCCAGTCGAAGGTGTCTGTGTCGAGGTTCTGTACTCGCCACCCGCCGTCGAAGGAATCAAAGCCACGGTCGAACGCAAAGGGGGGAGTGATGTTGACGTTGTTCGAGAATCCGCGCGTCGTGTGGCCGGATTCGCTGAGAGTCTCGGCGAGCGTTGGCTCCGAACAGTCGAGTGTCGTGTTCCCAGCGTGAACGCCGATCTCGCTCGGGTATTTCCCGGTGAACAACGATGCATGCACGGGAATCGTCCATCTTCCGGTTGCCCACATGTTCTCGAACCGTATTCCCGATAGCCAGTCGAAATGGCGCTGAAACGCATCGTATCGGAGTGTATCCAACACCACCAGCGCGACGTTCATCACCACCGCTATCGTCCGGGTCTGTATTACTCTTTCTCCACACTCGATTTCGGATACTCGGCGACGCTCTCGTGCTCCCAGATCAGGTCGAAGTAGCGCTTGAGCCCAGCCACAAAGGAACCGTTCTCGGTGAGTGCAGCCTGTCGCATCGACAACGGGACGTCCTTCTCCTCGACGAGGAGAATTGCCCGCCCGCTCTCGTAGTCCATGCTCGGGTCGGCGAGCGTGCCCCGCCACGGCAGTTTCTCGGTGCTGAATCGCACGCCGACGGCCGGATACTCGGTCTCGATGCGATCGACGAGATCGGCCTGGATCGTGGCGTTGTCGGCGTCGAGCTGGTCGGGATGGAGCAGCAGTACCGAGATGTCGATGTCGCGCTCGATGGCGTCGGCCAGCGTCGGCGCGACGGTGTCGAGATACTCGAAGCTCTTGGAGATGATGCGAAGCTGCTCGTCGGCCTCGTGGTAGAGCCGCCGGGTCGCGGACTCGCTCGGTTCGCCAACGTCGACGACCGAGAACAGCTCCTCGGTGGGAGTCACGTCCTCGCTCGCGCGCTCGTAGCGGGGCTCGAACTCCTCCAAGAAGGCCGTGCGCTGTTCGTCGAGATCGGCGCGAAACCCCTCGTACTCCTGGCGTCGGTTCTCGACGGCGCGTTCGAGGATCGTCTCGGGCGAGCGGGGCTGGTAGCGTTTCGGGCGTTCGGGGATCACCTTCACGAACCCGCGATCGGCGAGCGCGTCGAGCACGCCGTAGATGCGGGCTTTGGGGATGCCGGTGCTCTCGGCGAGCGTCGGGGCGGTCGTCCGACCCAGGGTCAACAGCTCCGTCAGCGCGCGTTCTTCGTACTCGGTGAGACCCAGCCTGTCGAGGGTCCCGGTGGGGTCGCTCATGGTCGCCCTCCGGCGGGAGGGGTTGTAAACGCGCCGTCGGGGAAAGCTATTTAATAGTTCGGCGTTAGGAGTTACTCGGAGAACGAGTAACTATGGAAACGGACACGTCGAGCGACGACGAGCATCTCGCGGACGTCCCGGACGGCTGTGGCTGCACCGAGATCTGGGAGCACCTGAGCGAACAGCGCGACGAGGAGTGAGGCCGGCGCGGGGAGTGCCAAAGGGTTTTGCGCGTGGCCCGACGAGAGCGGGCAATGGCCGATCGCGGTGACGTCTGCGTCCTGATTCCTACCTTCGACGAGGCCGCGACCATCGGCGGCGTCGTCGACGGCTTCGTCGAGCGCGGCTTTTCCAACGTGCTCGTCGTCGATGGTCACTCGACCGATGGCACGCGAGAACTCGCCCGCGAACACGGCGCACGCGTCATCGAACAGTCCGGTCAGGGAAAGGGTGCCGGCAAGGGTCAGGCCGTCCGCGAGGGGATCGCCCACTCGACGGCCCCCTACATTCTGATGCTCGACGGTGACGGCACCTACCGGCCGGCCGACGCCGAGGCGCTGCTCGACCCGCTCCTCGCTGGCGAGGCCGATCACGTCATCGGTGATCGGTATGCCGATATGGCCGACGGCGCGATGACGCGGTTCAACGGGTTGGGCAACCGGCTCATCAACCGTGCCTTCCGCACCGTCCACGGCCGCGATGTCGGCGACGTTCTCAGCGGCTATCGCGCGTTCACCCGCGAGTCGTTCGAGCGGTGCCGACCGACGGCCGAGGGGTTCGGCATCGAGACCGAACTCGCCGTCGAGTGCGTCAAACACGGCATCCCCACGCGGGTCGTTCCGATCACCTACCGCGCCCGGCCCGCCGAGTCGGAGACGAACCTCCGGCCCGTGCGTGACGGCGCGCGCATCCTGCTCACGCTCTATCGGCTGGCAAAGACGAACAACCCCCTGTTCTACTTCGGCAGCGCCGGCGCGCTCTCGGGGTTCGTCGGTGCGATCCTGGCCGCCTACGTCCTCGTCGAGTGGCTCACGCTTCGCATCTCCCACGAGGTGCTCGCGGTCGCGGCGGCCTTTGCGGTCATCGTCGGCGTCCAGCTGGTGATGTTCGGCGTGCTCTCGGACATGATCCTCGCGATCAACCGCGAGCAGACGCGCCGGTTCGAGGGACTCGTCGCGAACGCACGGGACGATTCGCGACCGACGGCCGACGACGAGCCGCGAGCCGAGCGCGCTCGCGTGGACGACCGGCGCGAACGCGTGAGCGGGCGGGCGGGCGAACGCGACTAGAAGAGCGAGCGGAGCCGCCCCAAAATTCCCGTCGAGCTCGAACGGCGATGGCGCTCGAACACCGGATGGAGCGCGTCGTGTAGTTCGTCCGCGGAGTCGAACCGTTCTTGCTCCGCGCGGTCGAGCGCCGTCGAGAGCGCCAGCCCGTTGCCGGCGGGATCACAGGGGATCTCGGGGTCGTCGAGCACGCGGACCAGTTCCGCCGAGCCGATGGGATAGGAGACATTGGCGCGGTCGAGGCGCTCGGCGAGCGCGGCGATACCGAACGCAAGGCTCTCCGGCTCGTCGGCGTCGTCCTGCGGCGGTCTGACACCCATGACGGGGCGTAACGACCGAGCAACGAAAAACCTGCGGCACGAGCGCTCGTCGATCCCGTCCGTCGGTCGGTGGGGAGACAGGGTGAAGGTTTATTCGCCCGCCCACGGGAACCGTTCATATGGACGTTGGCGTGCTCACCGTGCCCCTTGGCGACCAGCCGCTCGACGAAACGCTCGCCTATCTCGGCGATCTCGGCGTCGACACCGCCGAACTGGGCTGTGGCGGCAACCCCGGCGACGACCACCTCGTGCGCGAGGAGTATCTCGACGACGAGGCCGCCCAGGAGGAGTTGCTGGATCGACTCGACGAGCACGATCTCCGAGTGAGCGCGCTCGCGACGCACAACAACCCGATCCATCCCGACGACGAGCGCGCCGCGGCGGCCGACACCGAACTCCGAGAGGCGATCGAACTCGCCGCCCAGCTGGGCGTCGACACCGTCACGACGTTCTCGGGGCTGCCTGCCGGTGGACCGAACGACGAGGTGCCCAACTGGATCACCGCACCGTGGCCGGCTGAGCACGAGGAGGCCCACGACTACCAGTGGGAGATCGCCGAGGACTATTGGGCGGGGCTCGCCGAATTCGCCGATGATCAGGGCGTGAACGTCGCCATCGAGATGCATCCGAACATGCTCGTCTACGAGCCGACGGGGATGGAGCGACTGCGCGAGGCCACCAACGAGCGCATCGGCGCGAACTTCGACCCCTCGCATCTCTACTGGCAGGGCATCGACGTGCCGCGGGCGATCCGGTATCTCGGCGAGGCGATCCACCACGTCCACGCGAAGGATACCGGGCTCTACGAGGCCAACGCCGACGTGAAGGGCTATCTCGACACGACACCCTACACCGAGGAGGCAGAGCGCTCGTGGCTGTTCAGAACCGTGGGCTACGGCCACGGCGAATCCCACTGGAAGGAGGTCGTCTCGACCCTCAGAATGGTCGGCTACGACGGCGCGCTGTCGATCGAGCACGAGGATTCGCTGACGAGTTCGCGCGAGGGGCTGGAGAAAGCCGTCGACGTGCTCTCGCGAGCAGTGTTCGAAACTACGCCCGGCGACGCCTACTGGGCGGAGTGAACTCCTCACGAGAGTTTAAGGACGATCGGCCGTGTAGTGATACTGATGAAGTCCATCACGACGGATGCAGACGTGCTCGGCGGTGATCCGCGTCTCGCCGGAACGCGCATCGGGGTCGCACACGTCTACCGTCGGTACGAAAACGGCGAAGCCCCCGAGGAGATCGCTGCGGGCTACGATGGGATCTCCGTCGCCGATGTCCACGCCGCACTCGCTTACGCGTTCGACAACCCTGAAACACTGCGCGAGATCGATCGCGAGGCTCGTGTTGCGGTCGATCGGATTCGCGACGAGCGACCGGTCGATCCCGATGAAATCATCGAGCGGGCGTAATGCGGCTCCTCGCTGACGAGAACTGCCGGCCGGCACACGTATCGGCGCTCGATTCGGCCGGCCACGACGTGAAACGGGTCGGTGATCTCCTGCAAAAGGGCGCAAGCGATGGGGCAGTGCTCGCTGCGGGCCGGGACACCGGTCGGATCGTCGTGACCTATGATCGAAAGGATTTCGCCGGCGTGACTGATCATGTCGGGGTGTTCATCGCCGACGAAGGGATGGCTCCGCGGGACGTGCGTCGAACCGTCGAACGGATCGATCGTGCGTATCCGTCGCTCGATAACGTCGTCGAATTTCTCGCCGATTGGCACTGATACTGTTGGATAGATGCACGTGGGGTTCGGACCCTGAAACCTAAGACGCCCTCGACTGTACGCCCGATATGGCACTGCAAATCGGCGTCCTCGGCTATCGGTTCATGGGCAGGGCCCATTCGAACGCCTTCGCGCGCCTCCCGATGTTCTTCGACGACGCACCGGACATCGAGCGCCACACGCTCGTCGGGCGCGACGAGGACGCGCTGGCGGCTGCCGCGGATCGGTTCGGCTTCGCCAACACGGAGACCGACTGGGAGGCAGCCATCGACGAGGTGGATGTCTTCTACAACCTCGGACCGAACCACCTCCACCCCGAGCCGTCGATCGCGGCGCTCGACGCCGACGTACCCGTGTTCTGTGAGAAACCCCTCGCGCCCACGGTGGAAGACGCAGAGCGCATGGCCGAGGCGGCTTCCAAGAGCGACGCGATCGCCGGCTGTGCGTTCAACTACCGGTTCGTGCCGGCCATCCAGTACGCGAAGAACCTGATCGACGCGGGCGAACTCGGCGAGATCCGTCACGTCCGCGGGCGCTATCTCCAGGACTGGGGGACCGACCCCGAGGACCCCTGGTCGTGGCGCATGGACGAGGAGCTCGCGGGGAGCGGTGCGCTCGGCGATCTCGGCGCGCACACCGTCGATCTCGCGCGTTTCTTGGTCGGCGAGCAGGCCGGCGACATCGAACGCGTCAGCGGCCACCTGGAAACCTTCATCGAGGAGCGACCGGTGGACGGAAGCGACGAGCGCCGGCCCGTGACCGTCGACGACGCCTACTCGGCCCAGGCCGAATTCGCGGGCGGTGCGATGGGCACCTTCGAGGCCTCCCGGATGGCGAGCGGCCACAAGAACGATCACACCATCGCGGTCCACGGCTCGGCGGGCAGTCTGAAGTTTTCGCTCGAACGGCTGAACGAACTGGAGTTGCTCCTGGAAGACGGCCGTGGCTACGAGACCGTCCTCGTGACCGACGAGTCCGACCCCTACGTTGAGCACTGGTGGCCGCCGGGCCACGTCCTGGGCTGGGAGCACACGTTCGTCCACGAGGACTACGAGTTCCTCTCGGCGGTCGCCGAGGGCGAACCCTACGAGCCGTCGTTCGCGACGGCCTGTGAGGTCCAGCGCGTGCTCGGGGCCATCGAACGCAGCGACGAACGCGGCGCGTGGGTCGCCGTCGAATAACGGGTGGATCTGCCGGCGACAGTACGCTTATCCGCGGCTCACGGTTCGTTTCGACCATGACGAACGACCAGTCACTCCGCGTGGGTCTCATCGGCACCGGCTACATCGGGACGACCGTCGGCGGCCAGTTCCATCACCATCCGAAATCGACGGTGGCGGCGATCACCGAGATCGACGCTGACAGGCGTACGACCGCCGCCGAGCGGTTTTCGGTCCCATCGGCGGCGCTCTACGACGACTACGAGGAGATGATCGCGGACGCGGCGCTCGACGCGATCCTCGTCGGGACGCCGCACACGCTCCACTACGAGCAGATCATGGCGGGGCTCGACGCGGATCTGCACGTCTTCTGTGACAAACCGCTGGCGACCGATCTCGGCCACGCGAAGGAGATCGCCGAGCGCGTCGCAGCGAGCGATCGCACGCTGATGGTCGGCTACCAGCGCCACCTCAATCCGGCCTTCATCTCCGCACGTGAGCGGTTCGAGGACACGAAACCGACGTGGATCACCGCCGAGATCACCCAGGACTGGCTCCCCCAGTTCACCGACACTTGGCGGACGGATCCCGACCTCTCGGGCGGCGGCATGCTCTACGATACGGGCAGTCATCTGCTCGATGGACTGCTCTGGACCTCAGGGCTGGAGCCGACGGCCGTCTTCTCGCGGATGGAGTTCGTCGACGACGAGCGGCGCGTCGACAGCGAAGCAACAGTATTAATCGAGTTCGCGAACGGTGCGACCGCGAACGTCTCGGTCTCGGGTGATCTCCCCTGTGTCCGCGAGCATATCCACCTCTGGAACGAGGATGGCGCGGTCTCGCTCGACGGCCGGCAGTGGGAGCCCCGCAGCGTCACCGACGTCGACACCGACAACACCGAACACGTCCCCTACATCGATCACGACGATCAGGTGAACAAGGCCGAGGCGTTCCTCACGGCCATCGAGAAGGGGAGCGCGCCGCCCGCGACGGTCCACGACGCGCTGCGCGTCACCGCCGTCACCGAAGCCGCTTACGAATCCGCACGCACGGGTGAGTGGGTCGACGTCGATCTCGACTGATCGTCGAATCGGTGGAACCAGCGTGAATCAACCGTTTTCAGAAGTGTTGTAGTAAGACGAACGATCGAATCGATAGCATTAATAAGAAGTTGGAACGACGACAGGAGAATGAGCGTCGTCGCCGTCACCAAGAAGGAGTTCCTGGACGCCGGTCGTTCATACACGTTCGTCGGGCTCGTCGCGCTGTTCGTGGCCTTCGGCGTCTTCTTCGCAGCCATCCAGTGGATCCCGAACCTCTATCGGACCGCCGCCGGCGATCGCAGCACGCTGGCGCTGCTGAACAGCATGCGACAGCCGTCGGTCTTCTTCGTCCCGCTGATCGCCCTCGTGGTCGGCTATGGGGCGATCGCCGGCGAGCGCGCGAGCGGCAGCATCAAACTCCTGCTTGGGTTGCCGAACACGCGACGAGAGGTGTTCGTCGGGAAACTCGTCGGTCGGACCGCCGTTGTGACGGTCGCGATCGCGATCGGCTACGGCTGTGCCGCCCTCGTCGCCGTGCTCTCGTACGACTCCTTCGCGCTCGCCGAGTTCGTGACGTACACGCTGCTCTCGATGCTCTACGCGGCGGTCTGCATCTCGATCGCGATTGGGTTCTCCGCGAGCACGAAATCGAGATATCGGGCGCTCGCCGGCGCGGCCACGGTGTACGCGACGTTCCTGCTGCTGTGGGACGCGGCCGTGACGCTGCTCCAGGTCGTCTTCGTCGGCTACGTGGTCCAGCCGGGGGCGCTCCCGGCGTGGGTGTCATTGCTCAAGTATCTGAATCCATCGACGGCGTTTGCCCACGCGACGATCGCAGTCATCCCCGACGTCCGTTCGATCACGATGTTCCCCTATCTGGAGACGAGCTTCTGGGTCGACTGGTACGGGTTCGTGGTGCTCGGCTTCTGGACCCTGGTTCCGCTGGCGCTCGGCTACTGGTCGTTCAGCCAGGCGGAGCTGGAGTGAACTACGATCCCGAACGAGGCAACGCATCGTAAACGAACGACCGCACCGAGCGGTGGGCGACGTTCAAATAGCTCCCGCCGACACGATCGGGTATGCCCGATCCCGACGTTCTCGTCGCCGGCGAGGCGCTCGTCGACTTCCTGCCCGACCGATCAGGGCCGCTCCGGGATGTCGAGATGTTCAGCCGACGAGCGGGTGGCGCACCGGCGAACGTCGCCATCGCGCTCGCCCGACTGGACGAGCGGCCGTGGTTCCTCTCGAACCTCTCGACCGACGCCTTCGGCGAGTTCCTTGCCGACACGCTCGCCGCCGAAGGGATCCCCGAACGGTTCCTCACTTGCGACGAGGAGCATCGAACAACGCTCGCGTTCGTCTCTCACGACACCGACGCCGACCGAAGTTTCGAGTTCTACCGCACTGCGACCGCCGATCAGCATATCGATCCCAGTGTCGTCAAGGACGACGCACTCAGAACTATCTCGTGGGTCGTTCTGGGCGGCGTCGCGCTCGCGAGCGAGCCCGCACGCACGCGACTGCTCGATTTCGCCGAACGTGCGCGCGAGCACGGCTGTACGATCGTCCTCGATCCGAACAGGCGACCGGAGCTCTGGCCCGACGCGGCGACCTACGAACGGGTGCTCAGCAAGGTACTCACGTTCACCGATATCTGCAAGGTTTCGGACGAGGACCTCGTGAGCACGCGCTTCGCCGACGAATCACTCGACTCGCTGCTCGATGCCGGGCCACACACCGTCGTCTCGACCCGCGGTGCGAACGGGGCGCATGTCGTCGCCGGCGAGGACGCATCCTGGGGACCCGACGAATACGAGCACGGTGGCTACGCGGTCGACCCGGCCGACACGACAGGTGCGGGCGACGCTTTTCTCGCAGGAGTGCTATACGGACTCACGAACGGCGAACCGATCGACGAGGCGCTCGCGTTCGCCAACGCCGTCGCCGCGCTGACGACGACCGAACAGGGGGCGATCGCCGCGCTGCCCGATCGCGAAGCAGTGGCTGCGTTCCGCGATAGTTCCGTATGAAAAGGGACGGTCGAAACTCGTAGCAGTATGTCGGTCTACGCGCCGGGAACCGCGCCGGCGACGAACCACCAGCTCGTTCCCGACGTTGGTTCGTCGTTTTTCTCCTCGGCTCTCGTGTGATCCCTGCGGTGTTGCCAGTTCATATTCGAATAAAGGGTTTACTCGAACTTGAATATTATGTTCTACCGATATTTCTATCGTGGACGTTCACGAGGGATGGCCGGCTTCTGAACTACTGGCCCCACTGCCACCACGGCGGCAGCCGTTCGAGCACGGCGACCAGCCGGGGGAACAGTCTGACAGCACTGATCGAGAGGAGTGTTGCAACCACGAGCGAACCGAGCGCCGAGCCAAGAAACACGCCGACCGCAGCGCCGCCGACGGCCGCGAACGCGATGGCGAGGCTGTGATAGACGAGACGGACGAGAGCCGTTTCGTAGCTCAGCGACGGCCAGTCGAACGACTCGCTCCAGCGGATCGTACCGATAGCGAGCGAGAGCGTCGTGACGGCAACCAGTGCGGCGAACTTCAGTTCGGCGTCGAACGGCGTATCGAGCAGCGCCAGCAACGTTGGAAAGCCGAATATGACGACCTCCGCGAGACCGAAGAAGACGGTTTCGACCCAGCGCTCGGAGCCTTCCTTGCGGGTCGCTCGCGGTCCGCCCTTGCGCCGTTCGATGGCGTTGTCGGTCCCACGCCGACGCATCCGTCGACGACTATTCCTCGCGGCTCACGCGGATGACCTGGAGCAGCGACTTCACGGGGACGCCCTCCAGTTCCTCGACGCCGCGCTTGTCGACCAGCACGCCACAGCCGACCGGGCTGCCGCCCTCTTCGGTGATAGCGTCGATCGTCTCGGTCATCGTCGTGCCGCTGGTGATGGTGTCGTCGATCACGTAGCAGTCCCGGCCACGGATCTCGGCGAAATTTCGCGAGAAGCTCCCGCTCAGATCGTCGATGTCGCCCTCCTCCCACTGGTGTTTCCTGGGTGCGTACGCCGCGAGATCCGCATCGAGTTCGAGCGCCACGGTCGTCGCCAGCGGCGTCCCGGCTTTCTCGATCCCGACGACGAGATCGACGTCCTCGCCCCCGAGGAGATCGGCCATCGCGTGGCCGACGTCAGCGAGACGGGTGCTATCGCGCCCGAGCGCGCTCCAGTCGACGTGGATGTCTTCGAGCGCGTCCGACGACTCCCGGGTAGTCGTGTCGCTCCCCTCGCCGCGATCGACCAGCCAGCTCGCCGTCTCGCGGGAGACGTTCAGCTCGTCGGCGATTTCGCCGTTCGAGAGACCCTGGCCCGCCAGCTCGTTCGCGCTCTCGATGAGGTCGTCGACGTTCTTCATCGCCGGGGGTTGCCCCCGGCCGGTAATAGGTGTTGTCCGTCGGTTTCGTCAGTGTCGCAGCGTCGTTCGGTGGGTCGTGTCACGGCCCGATGTCGGTGACGGGATCTCGCCGCGGAGGTCGATCTCGCCGGCGATGGCACCCGGGGTGAGCGTGTCGGTCGACCCGTCCCGTCGAACGAGGCGGTTCACATGCTCCATGCACGACCGCAGTGCCTCGACGGCCGCCGCGCGCGTCGTCACTCGCCCGATCGAGCACTCGCTCGACGATTCCCCGGCGCGCAGGCGACAGGTGACCTCCCAACACTGCGTCAGTTCGAACGGGAGTGGCTGTGTGCCGTCGACACACGTTGCCTCGACCTCCAGCCCGCCCGTACCGTGTGCGAAGACGAGTTCGTCCGCATCGATGCGCTTGCAGACCCAGCCGGACGGCAGCTGCACGTCCTCTGGCAGTGGACTCATTTCTATCCTCTCCACTTGCTTCAGACACACGACAGCATCGTCGGGGTTCTGCCTGCACCTGCCGGCGGGCTAATACCTAGGCGAACTCGATGTCCTCGGTGAACCGGTCGACCAGCACGACGAGCGCGCCGCCGGCGATCGCGACCGCGAGGACGCCGCCGATCGCCGACGGCGTCGTATCCGGGGTGTTGTTCAGCACCTTGATCGCGGGCAGCCTGAGCGCGCCGACCATCAGACTCACCAAGAAGGTCAGTGTGGCCTCACGGTAGTTCGCGAGCGCCCACCGGATCGCGTAGGCGATCGAGAACAGTCCGATCAGGGCTCCGATGCCGAACGCGACGACGACGATCCCGGGTTCGACGAGTGCCGCGAGGCTCCCGCCCGTGGCCAGCGCGGCGAGTGCGTTCGTGAATTCGGTGAGCGTCTCGGTCAGGTAGGTGTACTGGCCGAGCAACAGCAGGAAGAACGCGCCGGAGACACCGGGGAGGATCATCCCCGCGATGGCGATCGCGCCCGCGACGAAGACGAACAGCGGCGAGTTGGGCGCGGCGTTGCTCACTTCGCCGGAGACGAGGAAGGCGAACACGAACCCGACGACCGCGACCACGATCCGTCGAGTAGTATCGAGCGACACGTGGTCGGCGAGGACGATCGCGCTCGCGGCGATCAGCCCGAAGAAGAACGCGAACAGCGGGCCGGGATAGGCTTGTTCTGCGATGTGAACGAGGCGCGCGACGCTCACGATGGCCGTGGCGATCCCGAGCCCGAGCGCGAGCAGGAAAGGAATGTCCATCGCGACGAGCGCCGCCCGGAACTCGGCGCGGCCGCGTCGACGGTGGAGTCGCGGGAGATAGCGCAACGCGCGCGGATCGAGGCTCGTGATGGCCTGAATGAGTCGCTCGTAGATGCCAGTGATGAGCGCGATCGTCCCGCCGGAGACCCCCGGCACCGCGTCGGCGGCACCCATGAAGATCCCCTTCAGATAGACCGTGAGCAGCTCGCGTCCGGCGCTCATCCGTGCACCCCCATTCGTGCCCGACTTGGCACACTTGCCTCGGGAGCCGCCAGCGCGCTCGCCGAGCTGTTCGTGGTCGTCGATGCGTTCGTCGTTCCCGACGAGACGTTCGTCGATGCCGAAGCGTTGCCGGCTGCTGCGTTGCCGTCCGAGGCGTTGCCGGCCGTCGCGTTGCCGGAATCGTTCGTGCTCGCCGGTGGCGAGACCGACGTCTCGCTGAGGTCGACCGAGACGGTCTCGTTCGTGCGGCCGATGACCGCACCCTCGGGCACGTCGGCGGTCGCCGTCCACCGGCTGGCGTTCCCGTCCGTGCCCGTCACGGGCGTCCGGAAGCTGTACGGGCCGGTCGCCTGCACCGAGACGTTCGTCGCGCCCTTCTCGGTGCCCCACTGCTCGTAGCCGGTCGTCGAGTACGGCAGCGTCATGGTGAACTCGCCCTGTGCGTTCGTCTCGGCCTGCTGTGTGTAGTTGAACGTCGTGTCATTCGTGGTCGGCATTCGCATCTCGACGGTCGCTTCGACCGTGCTGTTCGGCGGTCCCTGTCCTTCGACGGTCGCCCCGTCGACGCGCTCGAACGTCTTGACCCAGTTCGTCGGGGTCTCGAACAGTTCGGTGGCGTTCAGTCCCGTCGTCTGGAGGCGCTGGAGCGCGCTCCGGTAGAGCGGTCCGGGACCGCTCGCGCTACCGATGGCGTTCTCCTGGCTCGCGTGGACCAATCGGTACTGTTCGAGCGCCGGCACGCGCTCCTGGGGATAGCTGCCGACGCCGCCGATCCGGGCGGTGCCGTCCTCCTCGACGAACTGGCGTGCGGCGGACATGTTGTCGAAACGCTTGACCGCGCTCTCGTTGCCAGATGGGGTGAACGCGCTCCGGAGACTCCCGTTCGACAGCCGCTGTGGGCTCTCGTAGTCGAGCACGACGGGTTTCTGCTCGACCGCGCTGCCGTGGTAGGTGTACAGCCGCGTGCGCATCGTCTCGTAGTGGCGCTGTTCGTAGGCCAGGAACGCCGTCGTGGGCTGTTGCTGACCGCTCGACTGGCTGGCGATCGGCGTCAGATCGTCGTAGATCGACAGCGGGCCGTCGTTGTACCACGTGAACGGCACGCTGTACAGCGCCCCGCCGGCCGGATCGGCCATCTTCCAGTTGACCATCACGTAGCGCACGCCCTGACCGTCCGTGGTGCGTGCGATCTCGTTCGCGCGCGACGCGTTGGGCGCGAGCAGGAAGTTCGCCGCCTGTCCGGCGTTCTGCTGGAACGGGTTGGCCGTCGGGATCCGCTCGCCGAGCGTCGTGATCCAGTGGCCGTAGTCCCACCACGAGAGCACGCCGTAGGCTCCGTCGGGATAGTCGAAGTCGTCCGTTCTGTCGTACTGCCCGTAGTAATCCATCGACTCGTTGCCGCCGCCGTAGGTTCCCTCGGCGGGCGTGTTGTTCGCCATCCAGTCGAGGCTGCTATCCCAGCCGGTGAGCGACGAACCGACGCCGGATTGCTGGTCGGCGTAGTCCCCGGCGGCCGTCGCGCTCGCGCTACCGCCGATGGCGAGCGGCGCGGTGATGAGGAGAACGACCGCGAGCACCGAGAGCACCTGATACGCCTGTAGATTGCGGAGACTGGAGCGTGCCTTGGTCGAACCGACGTACCGCAGTACCTGTCCGACGAAGTACGCATTGAGAACGGCGACGGGAACGAGGAGGTAGTAGTTGAACCGCTGCTGGGTTAGCGTCGCGGCGGTCATGAGGGCGGCCCAGATGAGGACGAACAGGATGCCGGCACGCTCGCGGCTGCGTCCGAGGGCGAGCCGAAGGACCATCACCGCTGCGCCGGCGATCGCCGTCACCAGCGCCAGCCGATAGGAGCCGAGGAGGAACTGTCCGGGGTTGCGCGGCGGGATCGCCTCGGCGACCGTCAGCGAGGTCGCGCTCGATCCGAAGCCAACGACGCGTTCGAGCTGGCTGACGAAAAACGAGAACAGATCGGGCAGGGCGATCGCCATCACGAGCGCGCCGAGTACGAAGAGACCGAGGATCACGCCGGGGTAGTAGAGCCGCGGCAGGTCGCGCGCTTCGAGTTTGCGTGCGAGCCACGACATGAACACACAGCCGATCGCACCCGCGAAGGCCATCGCCGGATGGAGCAGCGAGAAGTTCGTCACGCTCACCTCGACGGTGTTGAACGAGATCAGGAAGCCGATGCCCGCGACCGCGAGCGCGACCGCACTCACGATGGCGACGTGTTCGGGGCTCTCGCCGCGGAGATACTCGATCGGGAGCACGATGAGCAGGAAGAGCCCGAAGATCCCCACGAGCAGGAGGCCGGGCGGCCACGCCCAGACGTAGAGCACGATGGCGATGCCGGCGAGAACGCCCCAGCCGAGCGGCCGGCGCAGGTTCGCGAGATCGCGCTCGACGAACTGCTCGTAGACGGGTTTCTCGCGCTCGGCGACCGCGAGCGCGACGACGATCGCCGCGACCGCAAGCACCTGGAAGAGCACCTCGGCGGCGTGGTGGTCCGAAAAGCCCGCGACGGAGCGACTGAGAAACGTGCTCGGCGAGAGCGCGAGGATCGCGACGCCGATGACCCCGCCGAACCGGCCGCCGAAGCGCTTGCCGAGATAGTAGGTGGGGATCGCGACGAGCGTCCCGATGACGGCCGGTGCGAACAGGAGGACGAGCGCCGTCGTCTGTTCGGACGGACTGCCACCGCCGACGATCAGCGCGACGGTGGCGACGAGCTGGTCGTAGAGCGTACCGAACTGGCCGACGCTCGTCCCGGTAGGAAAGCTCGTCCACGGGTCGAACGGCATCGTCTGCGGCCAGTGTCTGACGACGTAGCGGACCTGTCGAAGGTGATACCACGCGTCGTTGCCGCTGAAGTAGACCTGCCCGCCGACGAGGAAGTTCCGCCAGTTGCGAACGCGGATCCAGAGCATGAACCCCGCGAGCGCGAGCAGCAGAGGGATATGGTACAGCCCTTCGACCCGGTCGAGCAGCGGCCCGAAATCCGGGAGCCGTTCGGCGAGCTGCTCCCTGCGTTGACTCATTGGCCGTATCCAGTCACAAAGTGCGCATAAGGCTTGTGAAACGTCGCACGAGCCGTTGACGGACGCGACGACGAACGGAAACAGCTATCCGCCGACCTCCCACAGAGAGCGACATGCGGGTCTCAGTCGTGCTCTGTACATACGACGAGGCGTCGTTCGGACGCTTTCGCGACGCGGCCGACAGCGTGCTCGCTCAGAGCCATCCCACCGAGCTCGTGGTCGTCGTCGACGGCACGCCGGCGCTCGCAGAGCGCGTCCGCGAGACCTACGGGAGTCACGACGACGTTCTGATCCATCTCAACGACGAGAACTGCGGCCTGCTCGAAAGCCGGAACACGGGTGCGGAGCTCGCCACCGGCGACGTCGTCGCCTTTCTCGACGACGACGCGCGCGCCCACCCCAGATGGATCGAGCGGCTCGTCGCGGCCTACGAGGATGAAGACGCGCTCGCGGTCGGCGGGCGGATGGTGCCCGAGTGGGTCGCCGGCAAGCCGTCCTTCCTCCCCGCGGAGTTCTACTGGCTCGTCGGCGTCACCCACCGCGGATTCGGGCCGGGCGGCGACGAGGAGCGCGAGGGGGAAGTCAGGAACACGTTCGGGTCGAACATCTCCTTTCGCCGCGAGACCTTTACGAGCCTCGGTGGGTTCGACCCGGCGATCGGCGGCCGGAAAGGTGACAAGAACCTCCAGGGTGGCGAGACAGAACTCTGTGCCCGCCTCGAAGAAGAGTACGACGAGGGTGTCCACTACGTGCCGGCCGCCAAGGTCGCCCACAAGGTCTTCGACTACCGGACGAAACCGCGCTGGCTCGCCGACCGCGCGTTCTGGCAGGGCTACTCCAAGCGGGCGATGGAGGGGTTGGTTCCCGATTCGACCGGCGAGGAGAGCGCCTTTCTCGGCCGATTGCTCACCGACTTCCTCCCTGGCCGGCTCCGAGAGCTGTCTCGCGAACCGACCGGCGGAAAGGTACTCCAACTGCTCTCGCTCGTCGTATTCACACTCTTGGTCGGACTCGGCTACTGTTACGGTGTCCTCAGCTCGCCCGACGAGTTCGAGCGATGAGTGGGGACGAAACGACCAGCGAGCGCGACGATCCGCGAGTGCTCTGGCTCACGCCCGACAAGCCGGCCGACATCAGCGTCGGCCGCCGCCGCATCGCCGACCGACTCGAAGCCGACGGAATCGACGTGACGCTTCGGGGCACGACGCCACGAACCGTGCTCCAGTCGTTGCGCGAGCACGGCGAGTACGACGCGGTTCTCGGCACGACCCGCTCCGGTGCGTTCGCGGGTTCGATGCTGAACTCCCTGGGGACGCCGTTCGTCGTCGACCACATCGATCCCATTCGGCAGTTCGCCGACACACACGGAAGACCGCTCTCGCTCGCGGTGCGAGCCGCGGAGAACATTGCCTTTCGATCAGCTGATCACACCCTCTACGTCTACGACGAGGAGCGAGAACGGGTCTCGCGCTACGCCCGCGAAACGACCAAAACCGACCTCGGGGTGAGCTACGAGCGCTTCGCGAACCCCGATCCTGATATCGTCGAGGCTGCACGCGATCGGCTCCGCGAGGCGGGCGTCGATGCCGACGAGCGGCTGGCGATCTACGTCGGTGGTCTCGAACCGATCTATCACGTCGAGGAACTCCTTGCAGCGATGGATCGTCTCGACGACTGGACGCTCGTCGTACTCGGGACGGGGTCGCTCGCGTCGGCCGTCGAGCGCGCCGCTGGCGAACGTGAGAACGTCGTCTTCCTCGGAACGGTGTCCCACGAGTCGATCCCGGGCTATCTCCACGCCGCCGACGTCGGCGTCTCGCTGGTCGACGACCCGCACACGCTCAAGGTCCTCGAATACGCCGCGGCGGGGCTGTCGGTGGTGCAGGCACACGGCCGCGCCGAAGCACGATTCGGGGAGTACGCGGCGTTCTGTGAGTCTCATCCTCCGGAAATCGCTGCCGCGATCGAGCGCGCCGGCGAGCGGGAGGACGACGAGGCGTTCCGCGAGTACGCCAGCCGCTTCGATTACGGGCAGGTTGCCGACACCTATCGGGCGGTTCTCACCGACGTGTTGGGTGAGTAATCGGCCGGCACGACGAGTCGATCCCGAGCGATTCAAACGCGCTCGCGCCCCTCTCGACGTATGGACGACGATTCACACGAGAACGTCGTGCCGGGCAGCGACGAATCGCTCGATACGCCCGACGTGCACGGCTACGAGTTCCGTGATGGAGTGGATTTCCAGGAGCTGCTCGCGAGCTACGCGACGACAGGCTTTCAGGCGACGGCGCTCGCCGAAGCCATCGACATCGCCGAACGGATGCAGGAGGCCGACGCGACGACCTACCTCACCTGTACCTCGAACATCATCTCCTCGGGACTGCGCGAGGTCGTCGCGGCGCTCGTCCGCGAGGGCTACGTCGACGTGCTCATCACCACGTCGGGCGCACTGACCGAGGACGTCATCAAGACCCAGAAACCGTTCAAGATGGGCTCGTGGAACGCCGACGAGGCGGCGTTGCGCGAGCAGGGGATCAACCGGCTCGGCAACATCTTCGTCCCCTCGAACCGGTACGTCTGGCTGGAGGAGTATCTCTACGACTTCTTCGACGACTTCTTCGCCGAAGAGAAAACCCGGACGCCGACGGCGTTCGCCAGCGAACTCGGGGCCACCCTCGACGACGAGAACTCGGTGCTCAAACAGGCCAGCGACAACGACGTGCCCGTCTACTGCCCGGCGCTCACCGACGCCGAGGTCGGCAACTTCCTCTACTACTACCGCCAGAGCTACGACCCCGAGGTGGATATCGCGCTGCTCGACGACTACGAGACGCTCATCGAGGGCGGGATGGACGCCGACACGACGGGCCTGATCGCCGTCGGCGACGGCGTACCGAAACACCACGCGATCATGACGAACCTCTTCCGTGGCGGAGCGGATTATGCGATCTACATCTCGACGGGGATGGAGGGCGACGGCTCGCTGTCGGGCGCGCCGCCGACCGAGGCCGTCTCGTGGGGGAAGATCAAGGCCGACGAGCGCAACTACACCCAGATCCAGGCCGAGGCGACGCTCGTCTTCCCGCTGCTGGTCGCCAGCGCGTTCTTCTGAGGTTGCGACAGGCGTGTTCGGCAGTCAGAGCAGTCGGACCGATTCGGTCGATGGATCGATCTCGACTCGGCCACCGATCGGAACGGGACAGGTCGGATACGTGTGCCCGAACTCGCAATCGAAGACGACGGGTGCGTCCGGGTTGTAGGTTTCGAGGACACCGACGATCGCGTCGCGCTGCCGCTCTCGATATTCCGCTCGCCATTCCTGTGGGTTCTCCTCGGCGTGTGAGCGTGCGGCGGCGCGACCGACGAGAACGCCGTCGAACCGTTCGAGCAACCCGTGCTCGCCGAGTGCGCGGAGGTTCGCTCCGACGACGGCCGGATCGGGGATCAGCTCGCTCGTCTCCAGCACGAGAACAGTACCATCCAGCGCGTCGGCGTCGGGCACGTAGCGGTCGGCGAGGAACTGCTCGACGAGGACCTCGTAGCAACCGCCCCAGATCCGGCCGGAGACGGTCCCGTCGCCGCCACGCCAGGTTCGGCCGTCGGACTGTTCGATTTCGCGTGTCGTCTCGATCGACGCGGGATCCTCCCAATCGCCGGCCTCGTCGGTGAACACGTCGGCTTCGGTCCACTCGCCGATCGACTCCTCGAAGAGCGCACGCCCGAGGTATTCCTCGGTGTAGTCGAACAACTCGCCGTCCATCGCGTATTCGAGCAGCGTCGAGCCGCCGTAGTACGAGACGATCCCCTGGTTCCAGAGAAAGAGTGCTAGGTTCGTGTTGTCCGAGTAGCCGTAGAACCGCGTCGGGTGTTCGCGGAGCACGTCGCCGTCGAGATGTGGCAGCACCGTGATCTGGTCGTGACCACCGATGTTGGCGATCACGGCCGAGACGTCCGGGTCGCGGAAGGCGTCCATCACGTCCTCGGCGCGCGCTTCGGGGTTGTCCGCGAGCCACTCCGGATCGGCGGTCGCGGTCGGATATTCGATCGGTTCGAGGTCGAAGACCTCACGCATCCGTTCGAGCCCGAGTTCGTAGACGAACCGGGCGGATGCGGGCACGTTCGACGCCGGTGCGACGACCGCAACGCGATCACCTCGCTCGACAGGTGGTGGGGTGATGAATTCGGGCATGCCCGCTGTTCATCGAGGGCTCGGATAACGTTTCGCCGACTCACGCCGTCGTCGAGCGAGCGTTGTGACTATCGGGCGGACGTCAAAAAAATCGTGAACTGAGGGGGTTTACTCGTGGTTCGATACGGTCTTCTGGTAGTTGTCCTCGGCAGCGTCCCAGTCGACGACCTCGAAGAAGGCGTCGATGAAGCTACCGCGGTCGGGACCGTAGTCGTAGTAGTACGAGTGTTCCCAGACGTCGAGCGCGAGCACGGGATGAGCGCCCCAGAGCGCACCCTCGTCGTGGTTGTCGACGGCTACGTTGCGCAGCTGGTCGGCAACCGGGTCGTAGATCAGGAGCGCCCAGCCCGAGGCAGCCGACGCGGCGGCCTCGAACTCGCCCTTCCAGCCCTCGTAGGAGCCGAAGTCCTCCTCGATGCGGTCGGCGAGATCCCCGGAGGGTTCGCCGCCGCCGTTCGGACTCATGTTCTCCCAGAACATGGTGTGGAGATAGTGTCCACTACCGTTGTGGGTCACGTCGCCGAGCGCGCCACCCGTTGAGGAGTAGTCGCCGGACTCGCGGTTCTCCGCGAGGGTCTCTTCGGCGCTGTCGAGACCGTTGACGTACCCCTGATGGTGGGTGTCGTGGTGCCAGTTGAGCACCTGCTCGGAGATGTGCGGTTCGAGGGCGTCGTAGTCGTACGGGAGCGGTGGAAGCTCCGGATTGGATCGTTCGGACATTGGTCTCTCCTCCACGCTATGACACGGGTGGACCTCTGTTAAATGTTGAGGGGCGGCTGGTACCAATAGGCACGAATCGGCTGCCGGCAGCGTCATAGATGGCTGCAAATACTGTTGGAGGCGATCGTATTTCCTTCATCGATCGAAAACCGATCGATAACTAATGTCTGACGAACAACCTGGTTCGGATGGGCGGATCGGCGCGCTCGCACGGGAACTCGATGCGCTCCCGCTCGGAGACCGCCTCCGACTCGACCGAGCCAACTGGCGACGTATCGGGATTGCACTGGTCGTGTACGCGATATCGCTCTGGCTCCTCACTGCGTTCGTCGTTCCACAGTTCACGCCCGACTCGGCCGACTCGGGCGGTCTGTTCGTCCCGCTCATCGTCGTTTCGGCGTTCGTCTTCGAGACGCTGGATTCGGCCTCGGGGATGGGGTTCGGCGCGACGATCGGGGCGCTCCTGTTCGTTCTCGGCTACGACCCGCTCGCGGTGACGCCCGTGCTCCTCCTCTCGGAGGCGGCGACCGGCATCGTCTCCGGGCTCTTCCACAACGAGTTCCAGAACGTCGAGTTCGGCCTCGACAACGACTCGGCGGTCGAGGCGACGCGCGTGCTCGGCATCATCGTCGGCGTCGGCGTGCTCGCGGTCGTCGTCTCGGTCGTTCTGACCTACTTCCAGTTCTCGATCCCCGACGTGTACATCAAGAGCTACGTCGGCGTCGTCGTGCTGTTGATCGCCTCGGTCACGATCGTCCAGAAGTACGTCGGCTCGGCGACCGACTACCGCCCCCGACTACTGATCGGTTTCGCCGTGTTCGCCGGGCTGAACAAGGGGATCGCCGGCAGCGGCTACGGCCCCGTGATCACGCTCGGTGAGATCATCTCCGGAGTCTACGAGAAGAGCGCGACCGCGATCACCTCCGCCGCCGAAGGGATCGTCTCGCTGGCCGGCATCGCCACCTTCTTCGGCATCACGGCCGCCGGTGTCGAGATCAATCTCATGCTGCTGCCCTCGGTGTTCGCCGGCGGGTTCCTCGCGGCGATCCTCGCGCCCTACACCGTCCGAACGCTCCCGAACCGCGCACTCCAGTATCTCGTCCCCGGCTACGCGCTGGTGCTCGTCGCCATCCTCTTCGCGCAGGTGCTCTGACTACCCCTCACCGCGGGCGCGCTCGAACATTTCGATGGCTTCCTCGCGGCGCTCGCCGTGCTCACAGATCGGTGCCGGGTAGTCGGGTGCAGCCGATTCACGCTCTTCGTCGCTCAGTTCGTTCCAAGAGTGGATCGTCTCCGGATCGGCATCGTCGAGCTCCGGAACGTAGGTTTTGATGTAGTCGGCGTCGGGATCGTATTTCTCGCCCTGTGTCATCGGGTTGAACACCCGGAAGTAGGGCTGGGCGTCCGTCCCCGTCGAGGCCGCCCACTGCCAGTTGCCGTTGTCGTTTGCGGTGTCGTGGTCGACGAGGCGCTCGCGGAAGTGGGCATACCCCTCTCGCCAGTCGAGCATGAGGTCCTTCGTCAGAAAGGAAGCGACGATCATCCGCACGCGGTTGTGCATGTACGCCTCCTCGCGGAGCTGGCGCATGCCGGCGTCGACGATCGGATAGCCGGTCGTCCCCTCCTTCCAGGCCCGGAGTTCCTCGTCGTCATCGCGCCAGTCGATCGGGTTCTCGTAGCTCTTGTAGTTCTCGACGACGAGCTCCGGGTTGTAGAACAGGACGTGTGCGAAGAACTCGCCGAAGGCCAACTCCCGGCGGTAGGCGTCGATCCCTTCGCGCTCGTCCTCGTCGGCGGCCTCTCTCGCCTCATAGATCCGTTCCGTGACCTCACGGACGCCGATCGTGCCGTAGTTGAGGTCCTGCGAGAGCCGCGAAGTGCCCTCATCGGCGGGATATTCACGTCCCTCGTCGTATTCGGCAATGGGGCCGTTACAGAACGCGTCGAGGCGATCGCGGGCCGCCTCGGTGCCCGCATCCGGGATCTCCGCAGCCGGTTCGTCGAAGCCGAGATCCTTGATCGTCGGCAGCGCTTCGCCCTCGATGTCGGCGAGCGCATCCTCATCGGATTCTGGGTACGGTTCTGCCTTCTCGCGGTCGAGCCATTTGTCGCCGAAATACGAGAACACCGAGTAGGGATCGCCGTCGTTGGTCGTGATGGTGCCCGGCTCGTGGTGGAGCGCGTCGTGGAACGCCTCGTGGGCGATACTCGCGTCGTCGAGCGCTTCCCGAACGCGATCGTCGCGTTCCTGGGCGAGGCCCGTGTAGTCGTGGTTCCAGAACAGCTCGTCGACATCGTGTTCGTCGGCAATCTCGGGGAGCGCCTCGGCGGGGTCGCCCTCAACGGTGTAGAGACCGCTGCCGCGCTCGCGGTAGAACTCCTGAAGGGAGTCGAGTGCCGCGAGCAGGAACGCGACCCGTGGCGGGCTCGCGTACTGGAGCACGTCGCGATCGAAGACGAAGACGGGGAGGATGGAGCCGTCCTCGGCGGCCGCCGCGAGCGCGCGGTTGTCCGCCGCCCGGAGGTCGCGGCGATGCCAGTGGATGCGCATGGCCGAATCAGGGGTTCGGTCATCCTAAATCATCGGTTCCACGACCTCGGGGCGGACGAGCGGCCGATTCCACGATCGAGTTCGACCCCCGCCCGTCCCCTTCGGAAAACGATCGAACTCGACGCCGGCGACGGCGAGGACCACCGCCACTCTTATGTAGTGTGTCCCCAACGATCATGAACGACAATGGCTACCGATGGTAATGAAAAGCGGACAAAGCCGACCGATGAAAGCGATATATCTTCCGACTCAAACGATGGAAGAAACAGCGGCAGGAACCGCCGGACGTTTCTGCGAGCGACTGGTGGTGCTGCGTTTGCGACGACGGTCGCCGGCTGTCTCAGTCTCGGTGGAGGCGGCGGGGGCGGCGGTAACGGCTCGGGTGGGAGCAACGGTTCGGGCGGCGGTACCGGTTCGGACGGCAGCGGTGGCAACGGCTCTGGCGGCGGAGGCAACGGTTCGAGTGGCGGTGGAAGCGCCGACATCGAGGGGCCGGTCACAATCGGGGCGCTCGCCCCGAACCCCGAGAACGACCCGATCGGTGGCTCGATCGTCAACGGCGCGCGGCTCGCGGTACAGCAGCTCAACGACGACGGTGGTATCGGCGGTGCGGAGGTCAAGCTGGAGGTCGGCAACACCGAGAGCGATCCCTCGACCGGACAGCAGCGCTACCGCGAGCTCGTCTTGAACAAGAACGCCGACGTGACGACGGGGATCTTCACGAGCGAGGTGCTGCTGAACATCGTCGAGGACATGGCCCAGCAGCAGAAACTCCACATCACTGCCGGCGCGGCCACGACCGAGATCTCGCGGATGATCGCGGAGGAGTACGACAAGTACAAGTATCACTTCCGCGCCGGGCCGCTCAACGACTTCGATCTCGGGCGGAACCTGCTCGACTTCGGCGAGGCCAACTTCGAGACGATGGGCTGGGGCTCGGCGTTTTCGATGATCGAGGACTACGCGTGGACCGAGCCGATCTCGGAGCTGTTCGAGAAGCGCCTCGGCGGCATCGGCGTCGACGTGGCCGGCTCCGAGCGCTACGCCAGCGGGACGACGAACTTCGGGCCGCTGTACGACGACGTGGCGAGTTCGGACGCCGACGGGGTGTTCACCGCGATGGCGCATACAGGAACGGAGGCCATCGTTCAGTGGGCCAAACAACAGCGCCCGTTCGGCTTTGCCGGCATCCACGTCCCGATGCAGCTCCCCTCGTACTACGAGTCGGTCAACGGGGCCTGTCTCTACGGCGTGACCCAGACCTCCGCGACGCCACAGAGCAAGGTCACGGAGAAAACCCAACCGTTCGTCAAGGCTTACAACAACGAATTCGACGGCTATCCGGTCTACACCGGCTACCACGCCTACGACGCCGTCAAGCTCTACGCGGCGATGGTCGAGCAGACCGGGACGAAAGACGCGGACGAACTGGTGTCGGCGATGGAGCAGTCTTCCTTCACCGGAACGACCGGGACGCTGAAGTTCTACGGCAAGGACAAGAAATACCCCCACGACCCGATCTACGGCGAGAACGCCATGTATCCGGTCTTCCTCCAGTGGCAGGAGGGCCAGAACGGCGGTGGCATCCAGGAGGTCATCTGGCCGAAGCAGTACGAGACGGCGAAATACCAACAGCCGGCGTGGATCTGATCGATGGCCGACATCGTCACCATCCTCATCAACGGGACGGTCATCAGCTCGCTCTACGCGCTCGTCGCCATCGGCTTCACGATGATCTTCGGCGTCGGCGGCACGATCAACCTCGCCCACGGCGGCATCATCACGGTCGGCGCGTTCTCGGCCTACTACGTCACGAACGCGGGCCTCGGCATCTGGGCGGGCGTGCTCGCGGCGATGGCGGTACCGGCGCTGTTCAGCGTGCTCCTCTACAAGGGGTTCGCCGAACGACGCGACGACATCATCATCGTGATGATCCTCACCCTTCTGGCCTCCATCGTCGTCGAGGAGGTCGTCCGTATCGTCGAGGGGAGCCAGCCCAAGGCGATCCCGGCGCTCGTCTCGGGCACCACCGAACTGCTCGGGAGTTCGGTACAGAACAACCTGCTCGTGGTGTTCGTCGTCTCGTGGCTGCTCATCGGCGGGCTGTTCGCGTTCGTCAACTACTCCAAGACCGGGAAGGCGATCCTCGCGACCAGCATGAGCCCGCGCGGCGCGGCGCTCGTCGGCATCGAAAGCGACCGCATCAACCTCTACACGTGGGCCATCGCCGGCCTGCTCGCGGGTATCGCCGGGCTCTTCCTGGGCTCCTACCAGACCGCGAACTGGGCGATGGGCCGCGAACCGCTCATCCTCTCCTTTTCGATCGTCGTGCTCGGCGGGCTCGGCTCGATCCGGGGAAGCCTCGTCGCGGCGTACGTGATCGGCTTCCTGGAGGTCATCACGACGTCGGCGATCGATCCGCGGCTGAGTGGCCTGGCCGGACTCGTCGTCCTCGTGGTCGTGTTGCTCGTCCGTCCCGAGGGCCTGTTCGGCCGGGAGCTCGCGGAGGCGTAGATGGCGGACGAACCCCTCTCCGCCGAACCTGCCGAGACCGACACCGACCGCTCGCTCGTCGGTTCGATGCTCGCCCCGCGCTACCTGCTCGGCGTGCTCGGTGTCGTGGCGTTCGCCGCCGTCCCGTTCGTCGGCATCTCGACGACACAGCTGTTGGTGCTCATCGGGGCGCTCTACTTCGGGATGTTCGCGATGAGCTGGGACGTCGTGTCGGGCTACACGGGCGAGATCAGTTTCGGTCACGCCCTCTTCTTCGCCGTCGGTGGCTACACGTCGACGCTACTCAACCTCGAACTCGGGCTGTCGCCGTCGCTCTCGATCCCGGTCGGTGTCGCGCTCGCGGCACTCGCGGGCGTCCTCATCGGCGTGCCGGCGCTGCGGATCCGGGGTCCGTATCTCTCCCTGATAACGCTCGTCGCGCCGCTCATCCTGCTCCAAGTGTTCATCATCTACGGCGACGTCTTCGGCGGCGAACTCGGACTGAGCTCGCCGGCGGCGCTGGTCACCGCCGACGAGTTCGACCTCGTCGTCACGGCGAACTACTACATCGCGCTCGGACTGTTCCTCGCCATTCTCCTCCTCCTGTTCGCCGTCACGCGCTCGAACATCGGCTCGGTGCTGACGGCGATCCGCGAGGACGAGGATGCCGTTGCGGCCGCCGGCCTGAACGTGGCGAAATTCAAGGTGTTCGCGTTCGTGCTGAGCGCGGCCATCGGCGGGCTCGCGGGTGCGATGTTCGTCCATACCCCAGTAGGAAGCCCGCGCCCGAGCCAACTGCTCGCGCTGATCGTGAGCATCGAGGTGCTCATTGCGGCCACCCTCGGCGGCATGGGCACCATCGTCGGCGCGGGTCTCGGCGGCGTGTTCTTCTACTTCGTCAACGATCTGCTCAACCAGCAGGAGTTCACCATCCCATTCGTGAACGTCGGGCTCAACGAGGCGAGCCTGCTGCTCTTCGCACTGCTGACGATGGTCCTCATCTACGTTCTCCCGCAGGGGGTGTTCCCGTCGGCGATACGCGCCGGTCGGCGGCTGCTCGGGCGTGCGCGCGGCAACCCCGTAGCGACCGATGGCGGCCACGAGTCGGGTGGAGCCACGTCCCCGATCGAGCAGGCTGCGGATCGCTATCGGCGCGCACTCGAAGAGTTCGAAGAACGGATCGGAGATGATGAGAAATGAGCACTGACAGCGACACGACCGGCGGGAGCGAACCGCTGACTGGGACGGAAAACGACGCGTACGGGCCCGACGACGGGCTACTGGTCCTTCGGAACGTCACGAAGCGCTTCGGGGGACTGACGGCGGTCGACGACCTCTCGTTCGCCGTCAGGGAGGGCGAGATCCTCGGGTTCATCGGGCCGAACGGTGCGGGCAAGTCGACCACGTTCAACTGCGTGACCGGGACCTACCCCCCGACGGAAGGGACGGTCTGGTACGACGGCGAGGACACGACCGGGAACGCGGCCCACGTGATGGTCAAACACGGACTGGCGCGCACGTTCCAGTCGTTTCGCCCGCTCTCCGATCGAACGGTCCTCGAAAACGTCGCGCTGGCGCTCACGCCCGACAGACTCCTCACCCTGTCGGGTCTGCGTGGGAAGACGCGCGAGCGGGCGCGTGCCATCTGCGAGCGGGTCGGTCTCGGCGACAGGGTGGAGCTGTCGCCGAGCGAACTGCCTCACGCCGGGTTGCTCCGCCTCGAACTCGCGCGGGCGCTCGCGACCGATCCCGACCTCCTCCTGATCGACGAGCCGTTCGCCGGGCTGTCGAGCGGCGAGGTCGAGACCGTCTCCGACCTCCTCGCCGAGCTCCGTGACGAGGGGCTGACGCTGGTGGTGGTCGATCACAACATGCGCGGGCTGCTCTCGCTCATCGATCGGGCGATCGTCATCCGCTTCGGCTCGAAACTCGCCGCGGGAACTCCTGAGGAAATCCGGGCGAACGAGGCGGTCCAGGAGGCCTACCTGGGGGGTGGCAGATGAGCACCGAGGCGGCCGGTGACGGAACTGCGACCGCCACCGACCAGGAGGGCGCGGCGCTCGTCGTCGACGACCTCCGCGTGTCGTACGGCAAGGTGGCCGCGCTCCGCGGCATCGACCTTCGGGTCGAACACGGCGAGATCGTCTCGGTGATCGGTCCGAACGGCGCGGGCAAGACGACGCTCGCCGAGACCATCACCGGCTTTCACGACTACCAGGGCAGCGTTCGGTATCAGGGGGCGGAGGTGAGCGGGCGCTCGACGAGCGACCTCGTGAGCGAAGGGCTCATCCACTGCACCGAGGGGCGCGACCTCTTCGGCCACATGAGCGTCGCGGACAACCTCTCGCTCGGGACGTTCCGTCGCGGCGACGCCGACGAACGCCGCTCGTTCGTCTACGAGCTCTTCCCGGCGCTCGAAGAGCGCACCGACCAGCACGCGCGGACGATGAGCGGCGGCGAACAGCAGATGCTCGCCATCGGACGGGCGCTGATGAGCGCGCCCGAGTTCCTGATCCTCGACGAACCAACGCTGGGGCTCGCGCCGGTCGTTCTCGAGGACATCAGCGACGGGCTCGAACGCATCCGCGAGGCCGGCGTCACCGTCCTCCTCTGTGAACAGAACGTCACCTTCGCGATGGATCACGCCGATCGTATCGCGCTGCTCGAAAACGGCGAACTCGTCCGCGAGGACACGCCCGAGAGCCTCCGTGACGACGATTACGTCCGCGATGTCTACCTCGGCGGGTGAGCGAGTTTCTTACCGTTGGTAACGAAAAACGCTTTTCAACGAACGACTGGTTGTTCGAGGGGCAACCCTTTAAGCCGTGGCGTGCGTCCACACATGGGAATCCATGACGAATCTCGTGACGGACGTCGCGTCGACGGTCGAGAACCATCCCGAAGCGACGGCGATAGCGTACGACGGGCAGGAACTGAGCTACGAGGCGTTCTGGTCCCGAACGGGGCAGTTCGCCGCCGGTCTCGACGCGGCGGGCGTCGACCCCGGCGATCGAGTCGGCATCTATCTCCCGAACCTCCCGCAGTACGTCGTCGCCTTCCACGGCGCGCTCAGGGCCGGGGCTGTCGTCGTCCCGATGAACCCCCAGTACAAATCCCGCGAGATCGGCCACCTCCTCTCGGACAGCGGTGCCGAACTGGTCGTCACGCTCGCCGACCTGGTTCCCGTCGTCGGGTCGGTACGCGAGGAGACGGCCATCGAGACCGTGGTGAGCGTCGGTGACGATGCCGATGGTTCGATCACGTTCGAGGCGTTCCTCGGCGAGGATGAGCCTTCCGTCGTCGAGCGGGCGGGCGACGACGTGGCGTGCCAGCCGTACACCTCGGGCACCACGGGTCAGCCGAAGGGCGTGTTGCTCACCCACCACAACCTCGCCTCGAACGCACGGATGGCCGCCGATCTCGCCCCCGACGGGACAGGTGTCGGGGACCGCTCGCTCGGCGTGCTCCCGCTCTTTCACATCTACGGGATGACCGTCACGATGAACGCCGCACTGTTCTCGGGGGCGGCCTACTACCCGTTGCCCGAGTGGGACGCGCAGACGGCGCTCTCGCTCATCGAGAACGAGGAACTGACGATCATGCAGGGCGTGCCGGCGATGTACAACGATCTCGTCAACCAGCCCGAGGCCGACGAGTTCGACCTCTCCACGCTGCGGTTCGTCAACTCCGGCGGGAGCAGCCTACCGATCGAGGTGCTGCGTCGGTTCGAGGAGCGGTTCGGGCTCCCGCTCTACGAGGGCTACGGGCTGACCGAGACCTCGCCGGTCACGCACTTCAACATGCCCGACGCCCGCCGCGTCGGCTCGATCGGGCGCACCCTCGACGGCGTCGATGCGATGATCGTCGATAGCGATTTCGAGCCGGTCGAACGGGTTCCTGAGGGGCCGGTCGACGAGAGCGAGACCGATCTCGACGCGATCACGGGCGAGCTCGTCGTCGCCGGGCCCAATGTGATGAAGGGGTATCACGACCGGCCGGCAGCCAACGAGGAAGTGTTCACCGAACAAGACGGAAAGCGATGGTTCCAGACGGGCGATATCGGCTACTGGGACGAGGACGACTTCTTCTACATCGTCGATCGAGAGAAACACATGATCGTGACTGGTGGCTACAACGTCTATCCGCGCGAGGTCGAGGAGTTGCTGTTCGAGCATCCCGACGTGGCCGACGCCGCAGTCGTCGGCATCCCCGACGAGCGCCGTGGTGAGACCGTCAAAGCGTTCGTGGTTCCGACGCCGGACGCCGCTGTGACAGAAGACGAGATCAGGGAGTTCTGTCTCGAACGGCTCGCGGAGTACAAACACCCGCGCGAGGTCGCGTTCGTCGACGAACTGCCGCGGACGACCACCGGGAAGGTCCAGAAGTTCGAACTCCGTGAGCACGAAGGGGATGCGGCGGGTGCGGAGGGCGAAGAGGGCGAGGAGGTGGCCGAATGAGCGACGACGATGCGGTGCTGGTCGCCGTCGAGGACGGTGTGGCGACGCTGACGCTGAATCGGCCGTCGGTGCGCAACGCGCTCACCGAGGAGATCTCGTCCGGCATCATCGACGCGCTCACCGAATTGGAGGGCAGCGACGCGCGCTGTCTGGTGATCGAGGGCGCTGGCGGGGCCTTCTCTGCGGGTGGCGACGTGAACGCGATGGCCGAGCGGCTCGCGGGCGACGTGGCGCTCGACGAGGCCGTTCGACACATCAGCCAGGAGACCAGTCGGGCGGTCAAGCGCGTCGCGGAGTTCGACCTCCCCGTGGTGGCGAAGATCGACGGGATCGCCTTCGGCGCGGGCGCGAACCTCGCCATCGCGTGCGACGTACTGCTGGCGAGTGCCGAATCCAGGATCAGCTTCGGCTTCCGGCAGGTGGGGCTGGCGGTCGATTCGGGCACGTCCTATCTCCTGCCGCGGATCGTCGGCGCGAACACGGCTCAGGAGCTCGTCATGACCGGCGAACTCGTCGAGGCCGAGCGCGCCGAAGAACTGGGACTGTTCAACCACGTCTATCCCGACGATGAGTTCGACGAGCGCGCCGACGAGTTCGTGGAACAGATCGCCACCGGACCGACCGTGGCGCTGCGTACCTCGAAACGGCTCGTCCGGCAGGGGTTCGAGAGCTCGCTCGATCAGGCGATGGAGAACGAGGCCGCCGCACAGGCCGCCGTCTTCGAGAGCGACGATCACCGTGAGGGGGCTGAGTCGTTCATGGCCGGCGAGGAACCCGATTTCGAGGGGCGATAGCTGGTGCGGCCGCCGGCTGCGGCCGGCGGTTGCGGTCTGCGGTGGCGGTGCGGAACCTGGTGGATGAAGGGCGAGGTCGTTCGAAAGGCACTCTGTGCCTTTCGTGATGACGAAACGGCTTCGCCGTTTCGAACCACGCGCGAGCGACTGGAAGGAGCGAGTAGCGAACGAAGTGAGCGCGCCGAGGGCTTCTGCGGTGTTGTGCGTTTGCGGTAAGTCGTTGTGTCTGCGCGAGTGGAACGAGCACGGTTCGCCGGGAGTGACCGAGCGTAGCGAGGGAGCGAGCGGGAGTTTTCAGCGTAGCTTTTTGCAAGGACCCCGAGCGAGCCGAGCGGGACCGAAGGTCCCGCTGGCCGTGCGAACGGGCGCGGAGTGCCCGTGAGCAGACGCAGCGAGCGAATGGGGACGCAGTAAAAAGGTCCGTTTAGAACCCTTCGCCGAGCAGTTCGCGCGCGATGACGTTCTTCTGGATTTCGCTGGTGCCCTCGTAGATCTGGGTGATCTTGGCGTCGCGGTAGAACCGTTCGACGTCGAAGTCGTCGACGTAGCCGGCACCGCCGTGGATTTGGACGGCCTCGTCGGCGACCTCGACGGCGACGCGCGAGGCGTATTCCTTGGCCATCGAGGCGAGCGTGGTCAGCTGCTCGTTTTTGTTGTCGACGCTCCAGGCGGATTTGTAGGTGAGCTGACGGGCCGCCTCGATCTGGGTGTGCATCTCGGCGAGCTTGTGCTGGATGGCCTGGAACTGGCCGATGGATCTCCCGAATTGCTCGCGCTCTTGAGCGTAGTCGAGCGCGCGTTCAAGTGCGCCCTTGGCGATGCCGACGCCCTGGGCGGCCACGCCAGTACGAGTAGCGTCGAAGAACTGCATCTGTTGGAGGAAGCCCGCGCCCTGCGTGCCGACGAGGTTCTCCTCGGGGACGCGCACGTCGTCGAGGAGGAGTTCGGCGGTGTCGGAGGCGCGGATGCCGAGCTTGCCCGTGATCTTCTCGGCGGTGAACCCCTCTCTATCCGACTCGACGATGATCTGCGAGAAGCCGTTGTAGCGGCCCTCGGCTTCCGGATCGGTCTTACAGAGTACGACGAAGTAGTCGCCCACGGAGCCGTTGGTGATCCACATCTTGTTGCCGTTGATCACCCACTCGTCGCCGTCCTTCTCCGCGCGAGTCGAGACCGAAGAGACGTCCGAGCCCGTGTCGGGTTCGGAGATAGCCGCGCCCATGATCGCGTCGCCGCTCGCGATCGGCGGGAGATACTCCTCCTTCTGTTCGTCGGTGCCGGCCGCGATGATCGCCTCGGCCCCGAAGCCGGTACTCGCCACACAGAGACCGATTCCTGGATCGACGGCGAACAGTTCCTCGGAGATGATCGCCGTTTCGAGCGTCGAATAGCCCGCGCCGCCGTACTCGGCGGGGATGGTCGCACCGAGCATGCCCATCTCGCCGGCGGTCTCGATGAGATCGTGGGGGTACTTCTCCGCTTTGTCGTACTCGCTCGCGATCGGTGCGATCTCGTTTTCGGCGAAGCGGCGCACCTCGTCGCGGATCTGTTTCTGTTCGTCGGACAGCTCGTAGTCCATAGACGTTCGTTATACATCCCCACATCAAATAAGTTCGTAACCTGGAATAAACTCATCAGACGTTTCTGCAGGAGGGCGGTCGTTCGGCCGGTATCGGGGGTCGTTCGAGGAGAATGCTGTGGGGGACAGAAACGTTGAAGCCCCGTCGGTGAGTTCTAACGATGAATCATGAACGTCGACGAGATCGACACGATCGCGGTGCTCGGTGCCGGGAACATGGGCCACGGCATCGCCGAGGTCGCCGCGCTCGCGGGCTACGAAGTCCGTCTGCGTGACATCAACGAGGGGTTAGTTGAAAACGGCTACGACCAGCTCGAGTGGAGCGTCGGCAAACTCGAGGAGAAAGACCAGCTGACCGAGGAGGAGGCCGACGCCGCCCTCGACCGCGTGACGCCGCTGGTCGATCTCGAGGAGACGGTGTCGGGAACGGACGTCATCATCGAGGTGGTCCCCGAGAAGATGGAGATCAAACAGGACGTGTATGGGGAAGTCGAGCAGTACGCGCCCGAGGACGCCCTGTTCGCGACGAACACCTCGTCGCTGTCGATCACCGATCTCGCGGAGGTCACCGAACGACCCGAGCAGTTCTGTGGGATGCATTTCTTCAACCCGCCCGTTCGGATGCAGCTCGTCGAGGTCATCTCGGGCGAGCACACCAGCGACGAGACGCTCGACACCGTCGAGGCGCTCGCCGAGGAGTTCGGCAAGACCCCTGTCCGCGTTCGCAAGGACAGTCCGGGCTTCATCGTCAACAGAGTATTGGTCCCGCTGATGAACGAGGCGGCGTGGCTCGTCGAGGACGACGTGGCGACGATGGCCGAAGTCGACAGCACCACGACGTTCGAACTGGGGCTGCCGATGGGGAGCTTCGAACTCGCCGATCAGGTGGGCATCGACGTCGGTTTCCACGTGCTCGAATACATGCACGAGACTCTCGGGGACGCCTACGAGCCGTGCCCGCTGCTTGAGGAGAAGGTCGAGGCCGAGGAACTCGGGAAGAAGACGGGCAAGGGGTTCTACGACTACGAGAACGGCGACGGTGCGGACATTCCCACGGACGCCGGCAGCGAAGAGATCGAAGCCAGACTCCTGGCCGTGATGGCCAACGAGGTCGCCAAACTCGTCGGCAACGACGTCGCGCCCGCCGTCGACATCGACGAGGCCGTCATGCTCGGCGCTGGGTTCCCCGAGGGCCCCGCCAAACTCGCCGACGGCGCGGGTCTCGATTCGCTCTACGAGACGCTCGACGAGCTCCACGAGGAAACCGGCGCGGCGCGCTACGAACCCGCCGACGCGCTCGAAGCGCACGCCGACGAGGGTTTCTACGGGAGCGACGACGAGGAAGAGGGCGTCGAGTTCGAGAGCATCCGCATCGAGCATCCCGGCGACATGGTGGGGAGGATCGTCATCGACCGCCCCCATCGGATGAACACGATCAACCCGCAGATCCTCGACGAGCTCGACACCGCGATCGACGTGCTCGAGGACGACGATGACGTGCGCGCGGTGTTGCTCGTCGGTGCCGGCGACGACGCCTTCTCCGCCGGTGCGGACGTCCAGTCGATGGCGGCGAACGCCGATCCGCTCGACGGGATCGAGCTCTCGCGCAAGGGCAAGGAGGCCTTCGGCAAGCTGGAGGAGTGTCCGATGCCGGTCGTCGCGGGCATCGACGGTCACTGTCTCGGCGGCGGGATGGAGCTCGCGATGTGTGCCGACCTCCGGGTAGCCTCCGAGCGCTCGTCGTTCGGCCAGCCCGAACTCGATCTGGGCCTCCTCCCCGGCTGGGGCGGCACCCAGCGTCTCCAACACATCGTCGGCGAGGGTCGTGCGAAGGAGATCATCCTCACGGCCGACACCTACGACGCCGCCGAGATCGCCGACTACGGCTTCCTCACCGAGGTCGTCGACAACGGGGAACTCGAGGAGCATGCCCACGACCTCACCGCCGATCTCGCGGGCGGGCCACCGATCGCCCAGGAGTTCACCAAGCGCGCCATGCTGCGCGGCTGGGAGGATACCGAGGCCGGCCTCGAGATCGAATCCCAGGCGTTCGGCCACCTGCTCAACACCGACGACCTGATGGAGGGCGTCACGGCGTTCATGGGTGACTCAGACCCCGAATTCGAGGGGAAGTAACCACGGAACGGAACGCTTAACAGGCGGTATCGGGAACGAACGGATGCGTTCGCTCGGTTGGTGTAGTCCGGCCAATCATTTCGGCCTTTCGAGCCGATGACCGGGGTTCGAATCCCCGACCGAGCATTCTTCTGCGAACGACGTGACGAAGAGCGTGCAGGGAGTAGATTCGAGCAGGCCAGTCGCGCGCAGCGATAGCGAGCATTACTGATGGATCCGTGGAATGCTCTCCATACCCGAACCGTTCCGTCCATTCCCTGTCGGCGAACGATAGGGCGCTCCCGATGGGTCGGATCCGACAAAATGGACTCCGGAAACCATTATCAGCGCGTGCAGGCACAACCGTTTCCCGCTGGCTGGCGATACGTTTCGGGAGGATGTCAGATCGCACCCCTGAGCTACTGTCCGATCGCAGACGGCTCGGCTGGTGGCTGTTCATCGGACTGCTCACTATCGTCGCAGCGTTTCTCGCGTACTCGTTCGTCGGCATGATCGTACTCAGCGTTTTCGGCTACTACGCGACCCGTCCGGTCAACCGACATCTGCGGCGGACGGTTGAATCGGACAGTGTTGCAGCAGGCATCACCGTTCTGGTGGTCGTGGTTCCGATCCTGCTGCTCATCGGCTACGTCGGTTTCAATCTCTTCCAGCAGCTCCAGCAAGCGATCGGTACCGGTGGCCCAGCGACGTTTGGGCTCGTCGACCTCAGTGCGCTCCCGGCTGCTCAGCGCGAAACCGTCACTACGCTGCTCCGCGATCCAACCCAGTTCATCAGCCAACCACAGCAGACCCTTCAAACGGTGGTTCAACTCGGAGGACAGGTCCTCGGAGCAGTTGGAGGCAGCATCGTTTTCTTGGGGCTCGTCGTTGCGCTTTCGTTTTTCCTGTTACAGAACGATGTGGCTCTCTCGCGCGGATTCCGCGAGCTGTTCGGCGGTCGTGATACCACCGCGTATGCGTATGCCATCGCGGTCGACGAGGATCTGGAATCGGTGTTCTTCGGCAATCTCCTGTTCGTCGTCGCGATGTCGGTCATCTCGGTGGGCACCTACGAAGCAACGAACCTGCTCGCTCCCGAAGCACTCCACGTTCCGATGGTACTCGTGTTGGGGGTTCTAACCGGCATCGCCAGTCTCATTCCGATCGTCGTCGGCAAGGTGATCTACCTGCCGATCGTCGCCTATCTCGGCTTTCAGGCCGTGCGTTCGGGCGGGAGTTTCCTGTTCGTCGGCGGGGCGTTGGTGGCGTACTTTTCGATTCTGGACATCCTTCCGCAGACGTTCCTGCAGCCGTATATCACTGGTCGACAGCTCGATATGCTGGTGTTGATGTTCGGCTACATCCTGGGACCGATCCTGTTCGGCTGGTACGGCTTTTTCCTCCTGCCGATCGTCTTCATCCTCATGCTCGAAGCGATTCGGATCGTGCTCCCCGAACTGGTCCACGGCGAGGAACTCACTCCGGACGTTTCGCTCGGTGAGGGCGTCGGAACCGACCCACAGTCCGCACATGAGGCTCCTACCGAAGAGACGACCGATACGTCGCCCGAAAACGACGATACGACCACCGACTGACGGTTGACTGAAAAACAGCGACGATCGCGGGTCGTCTCATACGTACTGCACAATTCTCTCTGCCAGACCCTCCAGTTCCACTCTCCACACGTACCTCATTTCCACGGATTCGAGACGAGCTCCGCCTGCACCGTCGCCCCGACCTCGACGTGACAGTCCGACCGCGGCTTCGCGATACAGAGCAGGACGTAGCCCTCGGTACTGTGGCGTGGTTTCAGCGCACGCGCTCGTTCGGTATGGACGAGTTCGCCCGTGATCAGTCGACCCGTACAGGTGCCGCAGGCTCCGTACAGACAGCCATAGGGAAGCGTCTGCTCCGTCCGTCGGGCGGCTTCGATGACGGTTTCGTCGGCAGCGACCGTGATCGTCCGGGTTGGGCCGTCGCGCCAGTCGAGCGTCACCTCGTGGGTGGCCATCTACTGCCAGACGTCGCTCGTGCAGTCGCCGCCGGGCCAGCGGATCTCGTGGGCACGCGCCGGGCCACCGGGTGCGTCGCCGAAGTCGACGAGGAACTCCTCGTCGAGTTCCATGCGCCCCTCCTCGGGATAGATGTCGGCTTTCATCATCAGCGAACCCTCGTCGGCGATGTCGGGATAGAACTGGTTGTCCCACGACGAGAACAGCGACGTGGTCCAGTAGAGCCGGCGGCCGTCGCGGCTGAGCTGGAGCATCTGTGGTGCACCGCGGATCTCCGTGCCCTGGATCGACTGTCGATCGCCGAAGTTGCCGCCGGCCCAGATCCGATCCACGAGTCGCGGGTTGCCCGTATCGCTGATGTCGTACATCCGGCAGTCGCCGTGCAGCCAGTTCGAGAAGAACAGATACTGGTCGTCGAGCGAGATCAGGGTGTCCGTCACCAATCCGGGGACGGGCATCTCCCAGTCGGGGTGCTCGCGATCGTCGATCTCGATGACCGTTTCCCAGTCCCACGTACCGTCGTTGCGCTCCCAAAAGCGGATGATGTTCGACGAGAGCGCTGCACCGACGTAGCCCTCGGTCGCCTCGGGGTTGTGGAGCATTCGAATCTCCAGCGGGATTGCCCCCTCCTCGCCGAACGCCAGCGTCTCCCGATGTTCCCTCGTCTCCCAGTCCCAGATGTGGATGCTGTCGCCATACCGACCCGCTTCGACGTCGTCGAGATCGAAGCCCGGATAGTAGGTCTTCGGGGCGGCCCACTCCGTCGAGAGCATCACCCCATGCCGGGGCTGATACCAGTAGTCGTACTGCATCTCGACGTCGCCGCGGTCGGCCTCCCAGTGGCCGTCGATCGAGAAATCATCTTGATCGAGCTGGAGGAATCCGCCGGGAAGCTCGCCGTCGGCGTTGCCGAGCATGCTGATGACGATCTTCCCCTCCGGCACGCAGTGGACGGTGTGCGGTGCCGAGAGGTCGTGTGCGAACACTTCCTCGGGTTCGATGACGTGCTCGATCTCCGGCTCTCGCGGGTCGGACGCATCGAGAACGTGGATGCGCGAGGAGCGCTGGCCGGGAACGATCAGGTGGTCGCGCTGCAGCCCCTCGGTGTGACACGACGACGAACAGCTGTTCCAGCCGAAGTGGTGGAGCTCGTCGCCCTCGTTCGGCATCTCGACCCTGTCGATGATCTCGCTGTACCGCTCGGAGGTCGGATCGACGTCGATGACGGCGACGAAATCCGGTTCGTCGGTGTCCATGCCGACCCGCGGTGCCATGACGAACGCGGTCTCCTCGCGCGCCGATTCGGTCCGCATCGCTGCGGGCGTCGGATAGCCCGGTCCCTCGACGTCGTGATGCTCGTGGCCGTGTGTGGCTCCCGGATCGCTCGATTCGTCGCTACTCATGACGAGCAGTACCATCGATATGCTAATAAGTGCTTGGTGGTACCAACTCACATATTTGGTTGGACGTCTCCCGATGATTGATCAAGGATGTCGCGGACGTCCGTGCAACTACCGCTCTAGTTTTATAATTTAGATTTCATTTCCTACGTCGATCATGGCTGACCCGGGCGCTGTCTCTCGCGGAAATCGGTACGTTCGCCGTTGGCTGGAGCGAAGCACATGAGTCCGAATACAGCGGAAAAACGGCCGGCGAGAATCAGACGTCGATGACGTTGTTGCAGTGCGTACACGGCACCTGATCCGAGCTATCCATCTCGTCGTACTCAGTCTCGTTCCCGCATTCCTCGCAGGTCACTGTCGCCATGGTTCGGTTACGATTTCGTACGGTATGAACGTTCGGCGTCCTGTAGGGACCGTCGTCATGACTCCTTGGAGTCGCTCCGAGTTCCGATCGCTTCGCATTCGCACTCGTCACCCGATCCATCGATGACTCCGGGACGGTCCACGGCCGGACGATCCACGGTACGCACGCTCCGGGTCCGTGATACCGCTCCTCGCACAACCCTTATCCCCGGATGGGCGTTGGGTTTGCTTGCAATGGCAACTGGTACGGTCGACTTCTTCAACGACACGGGCGGTTACGGCTTTATCGACACTGAGGACTCCGAGGAGGACGTTTTCTTCCACATGGAGGACATCGGCGGCCCGGACCTCGAAGAGGACACCGAAGTCGAATTCGACATCGAACAGGCTGACAAAGGACCGCGAGCGACCAACGTTACCCGACAGTAACGCCGCTCAGCGACGCGGACGAACAACGAACCATCGATTTTTATGCGCAGCTTGCAACCGAGCGACGGCTATCCACAACGTGGAACCCAGTAGGAAACCGAAGGGCTCAGATCGCCGTCCAGCCGCCGTCGACGAATAGGAGCTGGCCGGTGACGTAGGAAGCGTTCTCGCTGGCAAGGAAGAGCGCTGCGCCGGCGTTGTCGTCGGGATGGCCGGCCCGCCCGAGCGGAACGGGTTTGATGAACCCACCTTCCTCGCCGGCAGCTTCCTGAGCCTCGTCGGACCAGCCCTCGGTGAACTCGGTGGCGATCTGACCGGGCGCGATCGCGTTCACCCGGATGTCGTGCTCGGCGAGTTCGAGCGCCGTGCCCTTGGTGACCATCTTGATCGCCCCCTTGGTCGAGTCGTACTGTACCTGGCCGTGCTGGGCGACCCACGAGGAGATCGAGGCGGTGTTGACGATGCTCCCCGGTTCGTCGCGGTCGATCATGTCCCGTGCGGCGGCCTGCGTCCCGAAGAAGACCCCGCGAACGTTCGTGTGATGCAGGCGGTCGAAGTCCTCCTGTTCGACGTCCAGGAAGGCCTCCGAGTGTTGGACGCCGGCGTTGTTCACCATCACGTCCACACCGCCGAACTCGCGCGCGGCTTCGACGACCGATTCGAGTTCGTCAGGATCCGAGACGTCCGTCTCGACGTACTCGCCGGTGCTGCCCGATTCGGCGATGAGCTGGTGGGTCGGCACGTCCTCGCCCTCCATCTTCGGCTCCTCGCGCACGTCGGCGACGATCACCGTCGCGCCCGCACGCCCGAACCCGAGCGCGATGGCGCGGCCGATACCCGCGCTGCCGCCGGTGACGATCACGGTCTCGTCGCTATAATCGAAGTTCGCCGTTCCCATAGCCCCTGCTCGCACGTCACAGCCTTAAATCCGCTGCCGGCGCTACTCGCGGCGGTCCTGCAACTGCACGACGCCCGGTTCGCCGACGTCCACACGATCGCCGATGGAGACGATCTCGACGACTCGTGGGTACTCGTAGGAGGCCGCGTGCTCGTGGACGATCTTCGGATCGGAGCCGACACCCTTCCACATGTCCCAGTGGACGGGCATCAGTCGATCGAGATCGAGCTGGTTCGCCGCCTCGACGACCTGCTCGCCGTCGTTGTACCAGTCGGTGGGGTAGGTTTCTGGAGGATTGTCCTCGGTGTGGAAGATGTTCCCGACGGTACCGTACGCGAGCACGCCGAGATCGATGTCGAACTCGTCAGCGATGTCGGAAAACTCGTCGGCCGGACGGGAGTCACCCGCCGCGAAGAAGGTGCCAGATTCGTGTTCGACGACGTAGGTCACCGGCTCCTCGGCATCGGGGTCGTTCGCGCCGCGGACGTGGATCGAGAGATCGCCGACGGTGAAGTCGTCACCGGGCGCGACGGTCTCGGCTGGGGGAGCCTCGACATCACCATCGTAGTTCGGCGCGTCCTGGGAGGCCGCGGGCGCGTAGAGGTCGCCGCCGCAGTCCTCGACGAGCGCACGGTGGGAGGGCGGATGCATGTGGTCGATGTGCTCGTGGGTGACGAGAACGGCGTCGCAGAGCGAGGCGTCGGCGGGGTCCATCGGCACAGGGATCATCCGGATCGTGCGCGGTGGCGATCCGTCGCCGAGATACGGATCGAGGTAGATCGTCGTTTCGGCGGTGCGGAGGACGTAGCCATTACAGCCGAGATACCAGACCGCGAGTCCGTCCGGGTCGGCGGCCTCGATCTCGTTCTGTACGAACCAGTCGCCCCACGTCGAGTGTACCATACCGCGCAGGCTTCGCCCTCGATGCTAATATACTGCCGGCCGGCTCTCGTCGATCGTCCGCGCCACCCGTGGCCCGTCGCGATCGGCGCGCGCTCGCGCTCGTGTGCGAACGAAGATGAGCACCGAACGCGAACACTGTGCGAGGGATGAGCGAGGAGCGTAGCGACGAGCGAATCGGCTGGGGAGGGATGTGGGCGGTGCGGGGCGGTTGCGGTCCCTCATTTGAGTCAGGATTCGTCGTTAGGAGATCCGCTTCCATCGGCACATCCGAAAATACGATTGCTCGCCTGAATTCGACCTATTCGTAGGTTCGTCCGCCAGTTTTGTGCTCGTCGATGAACTCCCAGTCGTACTCGATGCCGAGTCCAGGACTGTCGGGAACGGCAACGGTGCCGTCGCTATCGATCGAGTCGAGTTGATCCTCGTACTCCTCGTAGATCGGTGGAGCGGTGTTCTGACAGTCGGGATGGACGAGCGCCATCTCGTAGTAGTTCGCGTTGCGCATCCCGGCCATGCAGTGGCGCTGGGCCGGCCCCGGCGAGTGGATCTCTACGTCGAGACCGTGGCCCTCGGCCATGTGGGCGATCTTCATCGCGCCGGTGATGCCCGCGTCGTATTCGGGATCGGCGCGGACGAAGTCGGTCGCCTCGCGGTCGACGAAGTCGGTGTGCGATTCGAGCCCGCGGACGTGTTCGGTCTGGAGGATCGGCGTGTCGAGCTGCTGGCGGAGCTTCCGGTGGGCGTGCTGGGAGATGCCGCCGTCGCGGAAGGGGTCCTCGTACCAGAGGAACTCCTGTTCGTCGCACGCCCGGCCCACCTTCAGCGCGTCGCCGAAGGTTTCGTACTCGCAGGCGGGATCGATCATCAGATCCATCCTGGGCACGCGCTGGCCGACCGCGCGGACGGTCTCGACTTCACGAGCGATGTCCCGGCGCTCGTCGCTACCGCCCCAGCCGTGGATCTTGAACCCGCCGTAGCCCAGCTCCTGGCACTGCTCGGCGAAGTCTGCGTAGGCTTCCGGCGAGTCGAGTCCTCCGTTGTCGTCGGCGTGATAAGTCGAGGCGTAGGCGGGCAGGCGCTCGCGATACTGACCGAGCAGTTCGGCGATGGACGCGCCGTAGTGTTTGCCGGCGAGATCCCAGAGCGCGATGTCCACCGGACCGATCCCCATGCGGTCGTATTTCCGGAGGGCGCGTTTCATCTCCGACCAGTGGCGCTCGCGCCGGAGTGGGTTCTTCCCGATGAGGTAGTCGGCGACCTCGTGGAACTGGGCGAACGCCGGGGAGTTGCCGCCGACGAACTCGCCGGTGAGATCTCCGTCGGTGTGAACACGAATGCTGAACAGCCGACGTTCGGTGGTCTCTCCGGGCTCGTAGACGAGGTTGAACCCCGGATCGGAGCCGACATCGGAGAGCGTGTAGCTGAATTCCGTCGTTTCGATGCGCGTGATTTCCGGCGGCATGACGGCCCGCTACACAACCGTGATAGAAAAACCCATTTGTGTCATCCCGCTTTTCGCTGTCGGCACTCCACGATCACGTCGATCTGCCGATCTCGATGATCACGTGTCTGCGCCGCGTTCGCTGGTCCGTCAGTCGAACCGGTGGCCGTATATGGCGGCCGATACAACCCCCGAACAATGACTTCCAGCACGGACCGCACAGCCACGGATCGGTCGGACGGCCGTCTCGGAAGCCGGCGTCTCGGGCGCGCCATGCTCACGGCCGTCCTCCTCGTCGCCGGGCTCGGCTCCATGCCGATCGCCTCCGCTCACGGCGGGACCGTCACGGTCAACGGGTTCAGACTCGAACAGTGGTTCGGACTCGTCCCGCTCGTCGTCGGTCTCGGGATCGTCGTCGCCAGTCAGTATCTGCATCGCCTGCGGCCGGCTGCGGCCCGCTATCGCCTTCACGGCACCATCGTCGGTCTCGTGGTGGGGATCGTCGGCGCGATCTGGATCGTCCAGCTTTCGCCCTACGAGTGGCTGACCGCCCAGCCGATCGTCCCGCGGGCGATCCACGCCCCGCTGATGCTGCTCGTCGGCGGGGGAATCATGCTCGCGAGCGTGCTCGTCGGCCAGTTCCGCTGGTCCCGGCAACCCCGATTCGCCGGTCTCGGCGTCCTGCTGGGGCTGTGGGTCGCCTATCCCGGCCTGTCGGTGTTCGGGCTCTACACCGAGACGAACTCACTGGGTTATCTCATCGTTCTCGGCCTCGTCATCGGGCTCGGCTACGTCCTCTATCGGGACGCCGGCGGTCTGATCCGCCAGCTTCTCGCCGACCGGACGGCCCGTCGGTTCGGGTTCGCCGTCGGCGGACTTTCGGTGCTCTTCTTCGCGTTCTCGTCGGGCATGCTCTATCTGATCCCCGATGACGGCACCGGCGTGTCGCTCTCGGAACAGATCGTCTCCGTGCTGCCGGTGGCCGACCCGCTGGTGATGTGGCCGGCCGTCGAGTTCTGGTATCCCAACGTGCCGATCGGCGGGGTGATCTCGGTCGGAACGGTGCTCCTCGTTACCCTGTTCGGCACGCTAATTGGGTTGAACGCGGCGCTCTTCGCCTTTCAGTCCGGTAGCGGGACCTCCCAGACGGGCGCGGGCATCGCCGGCATCGCCGCCCCGCAGGCGTGCTGTTGCTGCGGGCCGGCGCTCTCGCAGATCGCCGTCGTCGTCCTTGGCCCGTCGGCCGGCGCGCCGATCTATCTCCTCTTTGGCGATCCCTCGTCGTCGATCGGCTCGCTGTTTTTCGTCGCCAGCGTCGCCGTCCTGACGGGGTTGCTCGTCCGCGCTACCGACCGGCCCGACGAACCCCAGCCCGAACCCGCGACCGCGCCCGCATAATTCGCGGACGATACTGTCGATATCCGAGCAGTTCGTCCGCTGTTGACGACGGAGCGGCTATCCGTTCGGACGAATCAGTACTGACTCACGACGCGCAACTCGAATATAGAAACGAACAGCACCCGCGCCCGAACGATGAAAAAGAGAGCGCGTCGCCCGCCCTCGATCGATCAATCGTCCTCGTTGGCGATGAGCCGTGACTCGACGAGATCGACGACGGCCTCGCGGGCGGCGGTGACGTCGTCGTCGGTCGTCACGCGGCGCAACATCGCGCCGGTGACCGTCGACACCAGCAGCGTGGCCGTCTCCTCGACACCGATCTCGCGGAAGCTCCCGTCGTCGATGCCGGCGGTGAGCACGTCGACGAACGCGTCGTGGATGAGTCGGTCGACGCGGGTGAACTGCTCGCGGTATGCCGCCTTCGAGAGCGCCCGCGAGCGCAGCTCGAACAGCGCGAGCTGGAACTCCCGATGTTCGTCCGGCGGCGACTCCGGGAGTAACTCGTCGACGAGCGTCCACAGCTGTTCGTCCGGGCTCTCGTCCCTGTCGATCGCGTCCTCGATGGAGAACTGGTCGAGCAGATACGAGAGAAACGCGATGAGGATCTCGTCTTTCGTGTCGTAGTGGTAGTAGAGCAGCGATTTGCTCTTGTCGAACTCGTCGGCGATCGCTTGGATCGTGAGGTCGGCGTACCCGTGCTCACAGAGGGCTCGATACGTCGCCTCCATGATATCGATCTGTGTCTCGTTGCGGGCGGTGTCCGCACTCATGGTAACTAACTATTCAGTCAAGATGGAAAAATGCATCGCTCCGCGTGTTGATTCGCTCGCCACTTCGTCTCGCTCACGGGCGCGACGGGATTTGAACCCGCGACGTCTTGGTCCGGAACCAAGAACTCTATCCACTGAGCTACGCGCCCACAGAACAGGAGAGGGAGGTCGGTGCTTTAGGCGTTGTGATAGCTCAGGGCGTTTCGTTCGTTTCGAGCGTCATGTCGGACGTCGGGTAGGCGACACAGGTCAGCGTGTAGCCGTCGCCGACTTCGTCCTCGCTGAGCATCTCCTGGCCATCGTGGGTGAGATAGTCCTCGGAGGGGCCGTCGGCGACGTGGCCGCCACAGGAGAGACACTGGCCCGCACGGCAGGCGTAGGGAAGGTCCCAGCCCTGCTCCTCGCCGGCTTCGAGCAGCGTCTGGTTTTCGGGCACGTCGAGCGTCTCGCCTTCCTTCTCGTACTCAACCTCGTACACCTCGGCCTCGTCGTCCGGGATGGCGGCCGGACTCTCGGACTCCTCGCCCTCCTCGCTTTCGGCGATTTCACCCTCGGCACCACCCTCGCCGCCGATCGCTCCGGCCGGTGCCCCACCGCCACCGATCGACCGGTTCATCGGCTCCGGGAAGTTCGTGTCCGGAATGCTCTCGGCACGCCGTTCGAGAACCGACTGCGAGACGTCGTCAGGGATGGGGCGCTCGGTGCCCGAGGAGAGATGCAACACCACCGTCATCAGCACCAGCAGAACGCCTATCGACAGCCCGAATGCCTCGACCATGTCCGGCGTATGGAAGGGCGGTTTAACTACCTATTGATTCCCCGCACCTACCTTTTTGCTGCGGGGGTGCGCGCCGGTGGCATCTGCTCGCGGGCCGGAGGCCCGCTTGCACGGACCGAGGCGGCGGAGCCACCTCGCGGCGCTCAACCCTCTTCTCACGGGCGCTTCGCGCCCGTTCGCATGGTACGATGGACCTCCGCTCCCTCTTTACTTGTAAAATATGGACCGAAAACTTCCGCTCGCTCGCACTTCGTGCTCACTCGCGGCGAACCGCGCTCACTGCGTTTGCGCGGACACGGCTGCTCTCCGCAACCGTCCCGCACGGTAACTGAAGCCCTCAGCGCGCTCCCTTCGGTCGCGGCACTCGCTTCGCTCGTGCCACACGCCTCGCCCTTTATCCGCCAGGTACCGCACCGCCGCCACAGCACCACAGCCATCCGGCGGCCGCACCACCGCCGCGCGGGTGCGGCTGTCACCTCGGCATCAAATCCCACCGCCTGTGTCCGGGCCAACAGCTATGGTCGCCGCGTGACATCGACGACCATGAGCGACGGGGATTGGCGCGCGGCCGAGCGCGACCACACCGACGAAGTCATCGGCACCGACACCATCCCGCGACTGTTCGAGCGGAGCGCGACCCGCAACGCCGACCGACCGGCCCAGCGATACAAGGGCGACGTCCACGAGCGCTCGCTCGCCGGTACCGTCATCAGACGCGCCGACCCCGGCGAGTACGTGACGCTCAGCTACGAGGAACTCCAGTCGATCGTCCGCTCGCTCGCGGCCGGATTCCGCGATCTCGGTGTCGAGAGCGACGACAGAATTGGGATCTTCTCCGCATCGCGCATGGAGTGGGCACAGGCCGATTTCGCCTTGCTGGCCGCTGGCGCTGTCGTCACGACGGTATACAAGGAATCCTCGCCGCGACAGGTCGAGTATCTCCTCGACGATCCCGGTGCCACCGGGGTGATCGTCGACAGCCGCGACCGGCTCGAACGCGTGCTCGACGTCGAGGACACACTCGAGCTCGAGTTCGTCGTCGTGCTGGACGATATTTCGACCGACCGTGACGACGTGTTCACGATCTCGGAGGTCTACGAGCGCGGCGAGCAGACCTTCGACCGCGCGGCCTACGAGCGCTGGCTGAGTGAACGCACACCCGACGACCTGGCGAGCCTCATCTACACGTCGGGAACGACGGGCAAGCCCAAGGGCGTCAGGATGACTCACCGGAACTTCCGTGCGAACATCAATCAGCTCAGAAAGCGCTTCGGCGATCGTCCCGACAAGTCTGCAGATCTCCCTTCGGTGGGTCGCGAGACGGTCGCGCTCTCCTTTCTCCCGCTCGCACACGTCTTCGAGCGCCTCGCGGGCCACTTCTTCCTGTTCGCGAGCGGTGCGACCGTCGCCTACGCCGAGAGCGCCGATACGGTGGCCGAGGACATTCAAACCGTCCAGCCGACGACGGCAACCAGCGTCCCGCGCATCTACGAACGCATCTTCGACTCGATGCGCGAGGACGCCGACTCGGCCATCAAACGTCGTATCTTCGAGCGCGCGGTCGCGGCGGCGAAGCGCACCAGCCGTCAGGACGACCCGGGCCGGACGCTTCGCTTCGAGCGCGCGCTCGCCGATCGCCTCGTCTACAGCACCGTGAAGGAGGCGATGGGTGGTAACATCGAGTTCTTCATCAGCGGCGGCGGCAGCCTCTCGCCGGAGCTCGCCAGACTGTTCGACGGGATGAATCTGCCGATCTACGAGGGCTACGGGCTCACCGAAGCCGCACCCGTCGTCTCGGTCAACCCGCCCGAGGCACCGAAACCCGGCACACTTGGTCCAGCACTCACCGGCGTCGAGACGAGACTCGACGCGTCGGTCCTGCCAGCCGATCAGTACGACCGCGACGGCACGGTCGGCGAACTGCTCGTCCGCGGGCCGAACGTTACCGATGGATACTGGGAGAACCCCGAGGAGACCGACGCCGCCTTCGAGGACGACGACTGGCTGCGAACCGGCGACATCGTCGAACGCGATGTGGATGGCTATTTCGTCTATCACGAGCGGCTGAAACAGCTGCTGGTGCTCTCGACGGGCAAGAACGTCGCCCCCGGACCGATCGAGGACGCCTTCGCCACCTCCGAGCGGGTCGAACAGGCGATGGTGCTCGGCGACGACGAGAAGTTCGTGAGCGCTCTGGTGGTTCCGAACTTCGAGGGGCTGCGCGCGTGGGCCGCCCGGAAAAATCTCGAACTGCCGAGCGAGCGCGCGGCGCTCTGTCGCGACGAGAACGCCCGCGAATGGGTCGACGCACACGTCGAGAACGTCAACGAGGAGCTCGAACCCCACGAGCAGATCAAGCGTTTCGAACTCGTCCCGACCGCGTGGACGCCCGAAAACGACCTTCTCACGCCGTCGTTGAAGAAAAAGCGCCGCAATATCAGAACCCGCTTCGCCGATCGGATCGACCGCATCTACGCGACCGAGCAGCCGGCGGCCGACGATTAGCGGGCTCCCGACCGGATCGGTGGAAAAGCAGGAAGCGGTCTACGACCGACCGATGACGCCCGTCGTCGTGGCGACCTCGCGGGCGGCGCTCTCGTTCATCCCGTTGCCGAGGATCGTGTAGCGGTCGCGGATCTCGTGGGCGCTCGTGAGCGCCTCGACGATCGCCGCGTCGTCGATGCCGAGTTCGGCGGCGGTCGTCGGCGCGCCGAGACCGGCGAGCGCGTCGCGGATGTTCGTCCATCTGCCCGCCTCGCCGCTGTGGAGGTACTCCGTCAGAATCGAGCCCACACCGACCTGGTGGCCGTGCAGCGCCGCGCCGGGGGCGATGCGGTCGAGCTGGTGGCTGAAGAGGTGTTCGGCACCGCTGGCCGGTCGCGAGGAGCCGGCGATCGACATCGCTACCCCGGAGGAGACGAGCGCCTTGACGACGACCCAGGCTGACTCCTCCAGACCCTGCTTGATCGAATCGGCGTTGTCGACGAGCATCTCGGCGGTCATCTGACTCAGTGCGCCCGCGTACTCCGAATATTCGACGTTCTGGAGGCGGTGGGCGAGCTGCCAGTCGCGGACAGCAGTATAGTTCGAGATGATGTCGGCGCAGCCGGCGGTGGTGAGCTCCCAGGGCGCGTCGGCGATGATTTCGGTGTCGGCGACGACGGCGAGGGGCGGCTCGGCAGCCACGCTGTGGCGCGAGTCACCCTCGGGGACTGACCCACGCCCGGAGACGATGCCGTCGTGGCTCGCGGCTGTCGGCACGGAGACGAACCCCATGTCGACCGAGTCGCTCGCCATCTTCGCGATGTCGATCGGTTTGCCGCCGCCGACGCCGACGAGAAAGCCCGCCTCCTCGGCGCGGGCGGTCTCGATGACGCGCTCGACGGCCTCGAAACTCGCCTGTTCGACGACGACCGTCGCCGGCTCCATGCCGTCCGTGGCGAAGTCGGCGACGACGCGCTCGCCGGCGACTTCGCGCGCCGTCGGACTGGTCACGACGAGTGGCTGGCCGGTCAGGTGGAGCTCGGCGATGGCCTCGGTCGTCTGCGGGAGCACGCCGTGGCCGACCACGACGTTGCGCGGCAGGCGGATCCACGTGGTCTTGTCGAACATGGCCCCTCTCGCCGCCGGGTCGCCAAACCGTTTGTCCTCCCGTCACCTCAGAGCGTATCGAGCACCGAGAGCACCCGCTCTTCGGCCTCGCGATCGGGACCGTTCTCGCGGCCGGTGCGATCGCTCGCGCGGTGCTCGTCGACCGTTCGTGCGAGCGCTTCCTGGATCGGTGTCGCCGTCCAGCCGAGCGTCGAGAGCCGGTGGGTGTCGAGTACGTGTGGGTACGAGCGATACAGCGGGAAGTCGTCGAGCGCCAGATCGGCGGCAGCGAGTTCGCGCTCGTTGGCGGTCACGATATCCACCTCGGTGTCGAGCGCGTCGGCCGCGAGCTCGATCCATTCCGAGAGGATCGGCAGTCGGCGATCGCCGACGTTGTACGCCGCGCCGGGGGTGCCCTCCTCGGCGACGATCCGGAGCGCGCGGGCCACGTCCTCGACGAAGACGAGGTGGCGCAGACAGTCGCCGTCGCCGGGCACCAGCACGCGATCGTGGTTGTCGACCCGATCGAGCCAGTAGTCGAACCGTTCGGTGTAGTCGTGCGGGCCGTAGACCACTGGCGGGCGTACGCTCATCGCCGCCGCACCGTCGGCAGCGGCGTCGCTCACGACGCGGTCGATTTCGGCCTTTCGCGGCCCATAGGTCTCCTGTGAGTCGTCGGTCGCCTGCTCGGCGGTGCAGTCGTGGAGGGCGGTCTCGCCCTCGCGTTTGGGGATCTCCTCGCTCCCGTAGGCCGCGCCGCTCGAGATCACGACATACCGGCTGTCGTCGAACAGCTCGATCGCCGTTCGGGCCTCGTCGGGGTGGTAGGCCACGCAGTCGATGACGACGTCGGGATCGCGCTCGGCGGCGCGTTCGAGGTCGGCCCTCTCGGTGCGGTCGCCCTCGACGTGTTCGACGCGCTCGTCGAACGGATCGTCGTGGGTGCCGCGATTGAACACCGTGACTCCGTACCCGCTGTCGAGCAGCTCGGTGACGGTGTGGCGGCCGATGAACCGCGTGCCGCCGATGACGAGTGCGTTCATGCCGGAGCCACTCGTGGCCGGGACAAAAGTCGTCGGGAATCGGCGATGGTGCTCGTTCGTCAGGTCGATGAACGCACGGAACACTGATATTGTCGGACGAAATGTGTCGGGTATGCCCGGCCCGGTGTTTCTCGACGGCGAGCCGATCGCGCTCAGAACGCCCGCGGAGGAGGACGTCGAGTTCCTCCAGCGCAACATGAACGACCCGCGGGTGCGTCGCCCGATCGGATCGGTCGGGCCGATGAGCGAGAGCGACGAGGAGGAATGGATCGAGAACGCCAACGAGGACGGTGTCTCGCTGCTCGTCTGCGTCGATGGCGAGCCGGTCGGCACGATCGGCCTCTCGGACGTGATGGATACCTGGGGCTGTGCGGAGATCGGCTACTGGCTGACGCCCGACGCATGGGGTGAGGGCTACGCGACCGAGGCGACCGCCCTGCTCGTCGAATACGGCTTCGACCAGCGCCGCCGCAACAAGATCGTCGCCCACGCCTTCGACTTCAACGCGGGCTCGCGGCGCGTGCTCGAGAAGGTCGGTTTCGTCGAGGAGGGCGTCTTCAGAAAGGAGGCGTTCGTCGACGGCGAGTTCGTCGACGTCCATCGCTACGGCCTGTTGGCCGACGAGTACGAGTGAGTCAGAGCCCGAGCTCGCGCCCGATGACGAGGTGTTGGATCTCCGATGTGCCCTCGCCGATCTCCATCAGTTTGGCGTCGCGGTAGAACCGCTGTGGCGCGAAGTCGGTCGTGTAGCCGTAGCCGCCGAGCACCTGGACGGCGTCCTCGGCGACCTCTCGGCTGATCTCGCTCGCGTCGAGTTTCGCCAGCGCGCTCAGGCGGCCGACGTCACCGCCGGCGTCGTAGGTCGTCGCGGCCTTTCGCGTGAGGAGGCGTGCGCGCTCGATCTTCCGATCCATGTCGACGATCGTGTTCCGCACGGCGTCGAACTCGGCGATCGGCTGGTCGAACTGCTCGCGCTCGGTGGCGTACGACTTCGCCGCCTCGTAGGCCCCCTGTGCCAGTCCGACCGAGAGTGCCGCGATCGAGATGCGTCCGCCGTCGAGCGTCTTCTTCGTCTGCTCCCAGCCCTCACCCTCCGCTCCCAGGAGGCGGTCTTCGGACAGTCGGACATCGTCGAGCTGGATCTCGCAGGTCGGGGAGGCGTTGAGCCCCATCTTGTCCCAGATCGTCGTGACCTCGAAGCCGTCGTCGTCCGGATCGACGATGAACGTCGAGATCCCGCCGTAGCCCGCCTCAGGATCGGTGACGGCTTTGACGAGCACGGAGCCCGCCTCGCTCGCGTTCGTGATGAACTGTTTGGTGCCATTGAGAACGTACTCGTCGCCGTCTCTCTCCGCGCGAGTGTCCATGTCGCTGGCGTCGCTGCCGCTGCTGGGTTCGGTGAGCGCCCAGCCGCCCATGTGCTCGCCCTCGGCCAGTGGGCGAAGCCATTCCTCCTTCTGTTCGTGCGTGCCGAACAGTTCGAGCGGCTTGGAGGCCAGCGAGACGTGCGCGGCGTACGAGAGCCCGATCGATCCCGAGACGCGCCCGAGCTCCTCGGTGACGAGCGAATACATGAGCTGATCGCCGCCGAGTCCCCCGTACTCCTCGCTGATCGGGACGCCCATCACGTCGAGTATCCCCAGTTCGTCGAACACCTCGGCGGGAAAGCGGTGTTCGTCCTCGATCTCCTGGGCGAGCGGGGTGATCTCCTCCTCGCAGAACTCCCGGACCGTATCGCGCATCATCCGGTGCTCGTCGGGCAGGTCGAAATTCATACCGCCACTACGATGGCGGGAGGATAAAACCCTCGGCAACGATCATTGTCGATCACCGGACGCGAGGGTTTTACGCGCCCGTGTCCCAGTTCGGCCGTGGCAGTCCGCCGATTCGTCCGCGGTCACGTCGAGTGGCCGCGCCTCGAAGCCGTCTGTCGGGAGGTCGCAGCCCGGTACGGGCAGTCGACCGTCCACGTGAACTTCCTCGACGGCGACAACTGGCTCTCGACGCCCTGCGTCGTCGACGATCGCTGGTTCGTCAAGATCATCAGCCCACAGAACGCGCTGGTCCACGCGCTGTTCACCGCCGGACGAAACCTCGGGATGTTTTCGAGCGGCACCGAGGGCTTCTTCGAGCGCCTCGACAGCCCCCTGGAGATGGCCGAACACGAACTCGCCGCCACCCGCCGCATCCGCGATATCGGCGTCAACGCGCCCGAGCCGATCGAGGCGTTCAGTCACGGCGATCTCGGCGTGGTCGTCCTCGAATATCTGCCCGCGTTCCGGACGCTTGCGGAGCTCTCGCCGGCGGAGACGGCGGCGATCGCGCCAGACCTCGTCGCGTCGCTCGCACGAATGCACGCAGCGGGCTTCGGTCACGGCGATCTCCAGGCCGAAAACGTCCTCGTCGCCGACGGCGAACTCTACGTCATCGACGCGACGAGCGTGCGCGAGGACGCCTCCGTCGACGCGCGGTCGTACGATCTCGCGTGTGCGCTCGCGGTGCTCGAACCGACTCTCGGCGGGCGGGCGGCAGTCGACGTCGCCAGCGAGCAGTACAGTATCGAGGAGCTGCTCGCCGCCCGCGAGTTCGTCGATTTCGTCGGCGTGCGCCCCGACCACGATTTCGACGCCGCCGTTCTCCGTGCCGAGATCGAAAAGCGCGCGGCGTAGTCCCGGCCGGTCATGACCGGGAACAGCTATACCCGAGCGTCGCCCCTGAACGGGGTATGGCAGAGACCACGACACGCCGATCGCCGAGTGAGTTCGCCGACCTGCTCGGCCAGCTCCCGACGGATGCAGCGGATCGCGAGTCGATCGTCGTCGAAGCGCCTGACACCGGCGACGAGCTCGGGACGGTGCCCGCCCACACCGCGGCGGACGTGCGCGCGGCCACCGAACGCGCCGCCGACGCACAGGCGTCCTGGGCCGACCGCTCGTTCGACGAGCGCGCAGCTGTCGTCGAGCGCTATCACGACCTCGTGCTCGACGAGCAGGCGGAACTGCTCGATCTCGTCCAGCGCGAGAGCGGCAAGAGCCGGCGCGCAGCCTACGAGGAACTGCTCGATATCGCCATCACGAGCCGGTACTACGCCTATCACGGCGACGAACACATCCAGTCACGCCGGCGCGCGGGTGCGATTCCCCTGCTGACGAAGACCGTCGAACACCACCATCCGAAGGGCGTCGTCGGCATCATCTCACCGTGGAACTACCCACTCACGCTCGCGGTCTCGGACGCGATCCCGGCGCTGCTCGCCGGCAACGCCGTCGTACTCAAACCCGCGAAGGAGACGCCGTTCACCGCACTGCGCGCCGTCTCGCTGCTCCGTGAGGCCGGCCTCCCCGACGATGTCTTTCAGGTCGTCACCGGTCGTGGCTCGGAGATCGGGACGCCGCTCATCGAGAACTCGGACTATCTGATGTTCACGGGGAGTACGGAAACGGGTCGGACAGTCGCCGAACAGGCCGGCGCGAACCTGATCGACTGCTCGATGGAGCTCGGTGGGAAGAACCCGCTCCTCGTGTTCGACGACGCCGATCTCGGGAAAACCGTCGAGGGTGCGATCCGTGGCGCGTTCACCAACGCTGGCCAGCTCTGTATCTCGCTCGAACGGTTTTACGTCCAGTCGGGCGTTCGCGAGGCGTTCGAGCGACGGTTCGTCGATGCGGTCGACGAGCTCGAACTCGGGACGAGTCTCGACTACGAGTCCGACGTCGGCTCGCTGGCCTCGGCCGACCAGCTGGAGAAGGTCGAATCCCACGTCGAGGACGCGCGTGAGAAGGGGGCGACGGTGCTCACGGGTGGCGAGGCGCGGCCCGACGTCGGCCCGTATTTCTACGAGCCGACGGTGCTCACCGACGTCACCGACGAGATGACGGTCGCGAACGAGGAGACCTTCGGCCCCGTCGTCGCCATCCACGAATTCGACGAGGTGGGCGAGGCCATCGAACTGGCGAACGACTCCGATCGCGGGCTGAACGCGAGCGTTTGGACCGAAGATTCCGACTTTGGCCATGCGGTCGCTCGCCGGATCGAGTGTGGCACCGTCAACATCAACGAGGGCTACGTGGCGACGTGGGCCTCGACCGACGCGCCGATGGGTGGGATGAAGGAGTCGGGGCTCGGCCGGCGACACGGCCGCGAGGGCATTCGCAAATACACCGATGCGCAGACGGTGGCCGAACAGCGCCTCGCACCGATCGCCGCCCCATCCGGCGTTCCCGAGGAGCTCTACACTGCAGGGATGACGGCCGCAATGCGCGTGCTGAAGCGGATTCCTGGGCTTCGATAGTCGGATTCATCCGATCCACAACTCGTTGCCCGATCCGGCGAGAAACGAAACGGGCAACCCCGGAGCACGGCTACACGCCCTCGATGGCTGACGCCGACACCGAACCGTCCCGACCCATCCAGAAGGACTATCTCGAACGGGTCGCCGAGCGGCTCGAAAACTCCTACGACCTCGAACGCGATCGACCGGTCGGGGACACGACGTGGACGCTGTACGGCCGGTTCACGCTCGAACGCGAGAAGTATTTCCTCCATCCGACGGTCTCCTACGCCCGACACGACTCGGACGAACACCTCTTCGTCCGCCGGGTCGACGCGATCGACACCGACACCCTCGACACGGCGATCGATCTCGGCCACACCCTCGCCGACGACTGGATCGAGGCTGACGAGCGCCACTACAGCACCGATTTCACGTTCGTCTTCGTCGCCCCGACGATCCCGGAAGCGGTCGCCGACCGCGTCGAGGGGTTCCGCGACCGAACGCTGCTCAAGTACGGCTACTACGGCCACTACGAGGTAAATCTCGTCGTCGTTGCTCCTCGCTCCGAGGAGCTCGCCGCGAGCGAAAAGGCCGACGTCGCCGCGGCGTTTCGGACGTGGACGCCGCCCGTCACACGTGATCGTAGTCTCTTCGGCCGGCTCGCGGACACGATCTTCGGCCGAGCCGATCGATGACGAAAACGAGTCGATTACCGGTCGGTGCCACCGTCGGCGGCGGTGACGTTCTGCCCACGGACGTCCCGGATGTTGCCGAGACCCTGCCGGAACAGCGCGAGCGCGAGCACCAGCAGGATCGTGCCAATGACGATTTGGAGAGCGAGCGACCACGCTGCCGTCTCCGCGTTGCCGAGGATCAGCCCCTGATAGAGGTTCTGATAGAACTCGAGATAGACGAGCGCACAGACCGTCACGACCGACATCAACACCATCGGCACCCCGGTCGAGACGAGCTGTTTGCCGTCGTCCCAGTTCGCCAGCCAGACCGTCGCGGTGAGCAGCGCGAGCGCGGCGAGCAGCTGGTTCGCACTGCCGAACAGCTGCCAGAGCGGCGTCCACGTGCCCGAGGCGATCAGGACGTAGGCGACCAGACACTGGACGGCGCTGTTGGCGTAGCGGTTCGAGGCCACTTCCTGGGTCGTCGTTTCGGGCGTGCCGACGATCTCCTCGAAGAGATAGCGGCCGAGTCGGAGCGCGGTATCGGTCGAGGTGAGCAGGAAACTCACCATCACGAGCGCCATGAACGGTGCGCCGAAGCTCGCCGGGATCCCGAGGCTACTCAGGATCACGCCGCCGCCACCCGCGAACTTCGGGAGCGCGAGCCCGACACCGCCGGTCGCGTCGGCCGCGGTGACGCCCACGACCGCGACCGCCGACAGCGCGACGGTGGCGAGCAGCCCCTCGCCGAGCATCCCGCCGTAGCCGATCAGGCGGGCGTCGGTCTCCTTGTTCAACTGTTTCGCGGTCGTCCCCGACGAGACGAGCGCGTGAAAACCGCTGATCGTCCCACAGGCGATCGTGACGAACAGCATCGGGAACAGCGGACTGGACGCCCCGAGCGTGCTGTTACCGCCGAACCCGGTGAACGCGGGGATGTTCGTCACGAGCGCTTCGTTCGCGGTGCCGAGCACCGTGCCGACGATGATCGCGACCAGCGCGCCGCCGACGCCAGCGTACAGCAGGAACGACGAGAGGTAGTCACGCGGTTGCAGTAGCGTCCAGACGGGCAGCACGCTCGCGATGAACGAGTAGACCAGCACGATCGGGATCCACTGGGTCTGTGTAAGCTGAATCGGAAAACGGAGCCCGACGAAGACGCTGGCGAACGTCAGCGTCACGAACAGTACGGTGCCGGGGATGAAGGGGAGATCGAACTGGTAGAGATAGACGCCGAAGACGAGCGCGAGCGCGATGTAGTGAGTCGTCAACTATAAACTGAAAATGCTATCTTACTGCGCATCAATACGGTATGGCAATGAGCCAGTCAACGTACCCGATCGAGCTGACCGAAGAAGAACGCGACACTCTCAACGCGATCACATCCCACGGCGTTCACCGAGCACAGAAGATTACTCGTGCGCGCATCCTACTCCAAGCAGACGACGGCAAGAGTGACTCGGATATCGCCGAGTCACTCGGCTGTAGCCCAGCTACAGCGTGGCGAACCCGGAAAAAGTTCCACGAACGCGACCGGCTTGATGCCATCGAACGCAAAAATCCTGACCGCACCTACGAACGCAAACTCGACGGTGAGGACGAAGCTCATCTCATTGCCCTTGCTACCAGCGAGCCGCCCGACGGGCGCGCTCGCTGGACGCTCCGTCTTCTCTCCGACAAACTTGTTGTCCTCGACGAGATCGATCACGAATCAGTCTCTCACGAAACCGTGCGTCAAGTCCTCAAAAAAACGAGCTACAGCCTCACCGATCCAAGCAATGGGTGATCCCGCCAGAGCAAGACACCGAGTTCATCTACCACATGGAGGACGTCCTCTCACTCTACCGCGAACCATACGACCCAGACCGGCCTCTCGTTTGTTTCGACGAGCATCCCAAACAGCTACTCAAGCAGGTCGAGCAACCGCGCCCGGCTCAGCCGGGCACGGTTGCCCGCGAAGACTACCAGTACGAGCGTAACGGCACCAAGAACCTGTTTCTGGCCTCCGAACCGCTTGCCGGCTGGCGAGCGGTGAGGGTCAAAGATCGCCGAACCACTGAAGACTGGGTTCACTTCATGCAGCACCTCGTTGATCAGCACTACCCGGATGCGGACTGCATCCGGGTGGTGCTGGACAACCTCAACACGCACAAGCCGGCAGCCTTCTACGAGTATTTCGATCCAGCTGAAGCACGGCGGATACTCGACAAGCTCGAATTTCACTTCACGCCAGTACACGGTAGCTGGCTCAATATGGCGGAAATCGAGTTCAATACGCTCCAGCAGCAGTGTCTCGACAGACGCATCCCCGACGCGGCGACGCTCCGTCAGGAGGTCGCCGCGTGGAAGAAGGAACGAAACAGCGATGATACCGACATTGACTGGCGGTTCACGACCGACGATGCCCGAATCAAACTGAAGCGGCTATATCCTTCAATTGACGACTGACAGCACAGTAGGAGTCGGCGAGTTCGGTGAGGATCACGTCGGGATCGGGATCGCCCTTGAGTTCGTCGACGGTTGCGGCTTCCTCGACGATGATCTCCTTCGCCTGTTCGATGTCGTCCTCGTAGCCGATCCCGAAAGTGAACGGGATGCGGAGTTCGTCGTCGGCGACGGGGTTCGTGACGGCGTTGTCGGCGAGTTCGGAGTTCGGGACGGTGATCAGTTCGTTGTCGAACGTCTTGAGCTTCGTCACGCGCAGGCCGATATCCTGGACGACGCCGGATTTGGTTTCGTTGCTGGAGGGCCACTCGATCCAGTCGCCGATGCCGAAGGGATCGTCCTTGAGAATGAAGATACCCGCGGCGAAGTTCGCCAACAGGTCCTGAGCGGCGAAGCCGACCGCGAGCGAGAGCGCACCCAACAGGGTCGCAAACGCCGCGAGCACGGTGCCGAAGCCGGCGATCGTCGCCGCGAGCGAGAGCGCCGCGAACAGCGCGAGCGCGCGAGCAACGGTCCCACCCAGATTCACGACTTTCGGATCGTAGCCACGCGCGTTGAGTGCGCCCCTCACGAGACGGACGAGCACCGATCGTCCGACGAAATAGATGAGCACGAACGCGACGAGGAACAGTACGGCTGTGGTGGCGACGCTGATGAGCGCCTCACCGTACTGGCTCACGAACTCCCCGACACTCGTCGGCACGCCCTGCTGTAGCGGTATCAAAGGCATCGTCAGAGTTCACACACGAACGGATCATCAAACCATCGCCTGCCGGCGCGACCGATCATCCCGGAAGCGAAGGGCTTAATCCACGAGCCAGCATCCATCGATATGCGGGACCGTGGGGTAGCTTGGTATCCTCGGCGCATGGGGTGCGTCGGACTCGTGTTCGAATCACGACGGTCCCATGGACCTTTTTGCACCTCGCTCGCGCGGAGCGCGCTCGCTCGAGCAAAAATCTCCACCAAAAAGCGCGTCGGACTCCCTCCGGTCGTCCTCGCGCCCGCTCGCTCACTGCGTTCGCTCGCGGTACAAACTTCCTACGCGACTGCACAGCACCGCCGAAGCCCTCGACCGCTTCGCGGTCTCGCCCTTCATCCGCCAGGTGAGTGAACTCTCCTGAGCCTACGGTCGCTCTGCGACGGCAGACGCCAATATCCGCTACCTGCAACCATCACAACAACACACTGACACTCGCTGCCGGATTTTGAGCGATCCTAATCGATCTGCCGTGTCACGATGGGTATTAAATTGTGGTACTCAGTTATTTGTAATTGGAAACTAAAGGGTGCTACCATGAGCTCCGTCAGTACCGCTGTCCTCTTCGGTCGCGACCGGCATCGCACACGACGGACTCTCGTTCTCGCCGCTGCTGTCTTCCTCGCGAGTTTCGTGCTCTACACGAGTTTCCCGATCTACGATGGGCTCCCGTTGACGTATCTCCTGATCATTCCCTCGATCCCGGTGCTCGCAGGGGCTGTGGCGCTGATCAGTGCCTACCGCAACGATGGCTTACTCGTGAGTGCATTAGTGCCAGTGATGGCCGTCCTCGGATTGGAGCTCTCGGTGGCTCTCTGGCTCGCTTTCGATCTCGTTCCCAGCTACGATCCAGCTGGATTCGGTTTCGTACCCGTACTTCTCGCGGCTGCCTTCGCGATTGGCGTCGCCGTCGCCGCCGTCGGGGCTGGCACACGGCGCGTCGTCACCGCCATCAGTTCGTGAACGACGAGCGGTGTCGAGACACGAACACCGATCCCCTCGATTTTCCCGGCCGACACAGTTCATCGCCGGCTACGCCACCGATCGCCAGCAGCGCCTTACTCTCGTTTCACACCGGGGTTCGTCACCGCACCGTTGGCCGCCGAGCCGAAGGTCGCTCCATATTTCGCGAGCACGCCGGTGGTGTAGTTCGGTTCGGGACGGTCGCGCTCGGCCAACCGCGACTCGATCTCCTCGTCGCTCAGATCGACGTCGAGGCGGCGCTCGTCAACGTCGATGCTGACGGTGTCGCCGTCCCGAAGGGCAGCGATCGGACCGTCGGCGGCGGCTTCGGGGGCGATATGACCGATAGAGAACCCGCGCGTCGCACCCGAGAAGCGCCCGTCGGTCAGCAGCGCCACGTCATCGGCGTGGCCTTGGCCGGCGACCGCCGAGGTCACACCGAGCATCTCGCGCATTCCCGGCCCGCCGCGCGGCCCCTCGTTGCGGATACATACCACGTCGCCCGACTCGACGTGGCCCTCCTGGACGTATTTCATTGCACTCTCCTCGCCCTCGAAGACCCTGACCGTGCCCTCCTGTCGAAGCTCGTCGTCGCTGGTGACTTTCAAAACTGCGCCCTCGGGCGCGAGGTTCCCCTTCAGGATACGGATCGCGCCCTCCTCGTCGAACGGATCGGCGACGGGGCGCAGGAAGTCGGCGTCGATCTCGTCGTCGGCCGGGAGATCGAGCTCGTCCAACTCCTCGTCGATCGTGCGCCCGGTGACGGTCATCGCGTCGCCGTCCATGTAGCCGCCCTCGACGAGTCGGCGGATGACGACCGGAACGCCACCGATATCGTGGAGATCCTCCATCACACGCGTGCCGCCAGGCTGGAGGTTGGCGATCTTCGGCGTGCGCTGGGAGATTTCGTCGAACGTGTCGATGTCGAGTCCGATGTCGGCTTCGGCGGCCATCGCCAGCAGGTGGAGCACGCCGTTGGTGGAGCCGCCGAGCGCGACCTGGAGGGCGATGGCGTTCTCGAAGCTCGCGCGCGTGAGGATGTCCGACGGTTTGCGGTCGGCCGCTATCGCATCCAGAACGACTTCGCCGGCCTCGTGGGCGACCGCCTCGCGCTCGTCGCTCTCGGCGAGCGGGCTGGCACTGCCGAGCGGTGCGAGACCGATCGCCTCCGAAATCGAGGCCATCGTGTTCGCAGTGAACATTCCACCACAGGAGCCGGCACCCGGGCAGGCGTTGCGTTCGAGATCGTCGAGCTCGTCGCGGCTCATATCACCCTGTGCGTACGTGCCGACACCCTCGAAGACGTCCTGCACTGTGACGTCCCGGCCCTCGTGCTCGCCGGGGAGGATAGAACCACCGTAGCAGAAGACGGTTGGAAGGTCGGTGCGGATGGCGGCCATCATCATCCCGGGCAGGTTCTTGTCGCAGCCCGCGACGGTGACGAGCGCGTCCATGCGCTCACCGAAGGAGACGAGCTCGACCGAATCGGCGATCAGTTCCCGGGAGATCAGCGAGGCCTTCATTCCCTCGGTGCCCATCGAGATCGCGTCGCTGATCGTGATGGTGCCGAACTCGATCGGCATGCCGCCGGCGTCGTCGATGCCGTCGGTGGCGGCGTCGGCCACGTCGTCGAGGTGGACGTTACAGGGCGTGATGTCGGCGGCGGGGTTGGCCACGCCGACCATCGGCGAGTCGAGATCGGCGTCGTCGAAGCCCATCGCGCGGAACATCGCCCGATGGGGCGCACGTTCGGGACCGTCGGTGACTTCCCGGCTGCGGAGGCGCTCGGGCGTCTCGGCCTCGTCGCGCCGTTCGGACTGCTGACTCATGGTTCGGTCTCGGTTGCCACGGACATAAGTGCCACTGAAGCGCCCGAGGGGCGAGTCGAACCAGTTTTGAGGGCTGCGCTGACAGAAGGGGACGATGAGTTCGACCGTGGCCGTCGCACACTACCCCGAGGGGGCGGGTCACGCGACCCGGATGTTGGCGGTGGCGAGAGCGCTCGAAGCCCGCGGGGCCACGGTCACGCTCGCCGGCGGCGGCCCGGGCGCACGCTTCATCGAACGCAACGGCTACGAGCAGTTCGAACCAGCCTCCGTCGACTTCATCGGCGACTACCAAGGCGGCTCGCTGCTGCACGTGCTCGGCCACAGCCTCCCCAACAGCGCGCTTCGGGTGTACGACTACGTGCGCTGGCTGCGTCGCGAACGGCCGGACGCGCTGGTGACCGACGACATGTTCGCCGCGATGGCCGTCGAGTTCGTCGATCTCCCGCTGTTCGTCTGTACGCACAACGCCGCCTCCTACTACGACGCGGTCATCGAGCAGGGGTTCACCTGGCTGCTCAACCGCCACCAGCTCTACTCGGCCGAGGCGTTTCTCTACCCCTCGATCTGGCCGCCCGACCGCGGCGACCCGGCGGGCGTGACGCCGATCCCGCCGATCGCTCTCGACGTCGCGCCGACGGCGACGACCGACGAGCAGCGGCGCGTCCTGGCCGACGGGAGCCCACACGAGACCGACGTGCCCGCCGACGAGCCGCCCGCACCCGAGGAGACCGAGGTGTTGGTCGTGCCGAGTGCGTACTCGATGGGGTTCGAAGCGCTCACCGAACGACTCCGGACGGCGGGCCACGAAGTGACGCTCGTCGGCGGCGAGGACTGGGACTGCGTGCCGGCGCTGCTGCCGTATCTCCGGGCCGCCGAGCGCGTCGTCTGCTCGGGTTACTCGACCGTCATGGAGGCCGCGGTCGCGGGCACGCCCTGTATCGTCTATCCGTTCACCGACGAACAGCACGGCGTCTCGCGCGTGATCGAGCGCACGGGACTGCGGGGGTTCCAGGTCGAACACTCGATGGCACACGTGGTGCGCGCGGTCGACCAGCCGCTCGAACGCCCGGTGTACGAGAACGGTGCCGGGCGGGCGGCGACGACCGTGCTCGCGGCCATCGAGTAGAAAGCGACTTTCACGCGGGCTCGTTTGGTGTGGTATGACGCGGGTTCAGGTCACTGCCGGCGGGCGCATCCATTTCGGCTTTCAGAACCTCTCGCTCGCTCGCGAGCGGCTCTACGGCGGTCTCGGAATCTCTCTCCGCGAGCCACGACTCCGCATCGAGGCCGCGCCGGCCGACGAACTCCGCTGTGACGACCCGGACGCGAGTGAGTACGCGGCACGCGCGCTCGATCTGCTCGATCTCCCCGGCGTCTCCCTTACGGTTCACGAACGACTGCCAGCACACGTGGGCCTCGGGAGCGGGACGCGCCTCGCGCTCGCGACGCTCGCCGCAGTCGCGCGGGCGTACGACCACGACCCACGGGTCCGGGAACGCGCGCCGCAGCTCGGCCGTGGCGGGCGTTCGGGCGTCGGCTGTGCGACGTTCGAGTCGGGTGGGTTCGTCGCCGACGCCGGCCATCGGGCCGAGCGGTTCACCACCCAACCCCCCGCGGCGGGCGAGTGGGAAGTGCCGGAACCGACCGCTCGCCACGCGCTCGCCGATTCGTGGCGGTTCGTGCTCGTCGTCCCGGCGATCACCCCCGGCCGGAGCGACGACCACGAAGATCGGAGCATCGAGCGCGTGGTCGAACACGCCGATCCAAGCATCGCCGACGATATCGCCCGTATCGTCGCCCAGCAGCTGCTCCCGGCGGTCGCCGAGGACGACTGGCACGCCTTCGGTGGCGCGATCGCCGCCGTGAGCCGCCTCAACGGTGCGTGGTACGCCGACGAACAGGGTGGCGTCTATCGCCCGCCGCTCGGCGATCTCATCGACGTGCTCGAACGCTCGCCGGCCGTGGCCGGTGCGGGCCAATCTTCCTGGGGGCCCGCCGTCTATGGGCTCACGGACGACGAGCGCGCCCAAACAGCACGAGAGGCGGCCCAGGACGCGCTGTCGGCCGCGGGCGTCGATGGCGACGTCCTGATCTGTGAGCCGGATAACGAGAGCGCGCGCATCGAAACGGTGGAATAGGTGCTGTTTTGCGCGTCGAGCGTCTATCCCGATCCATGCAGTTCTGCGACGACTGCGGCTCGATGATGCACGCGGACGGCGACGAGATGGTCTGTTCGGACTGCGGGGCGCGCGTGCCGAAGGACGAGGAGGTGGCGGCGTCGTTCGTGAGCACCGAATCACAGAGCGATAGCGACGTCATCGAGACGAGCGAGGACGCGGCCGACGAGGGGAAACCGACGGCCGAAGTCGAGTGCGAGGAGTGCGGTGCCGAGCGCGCGTGGTACACGATCAAACAGACCGGTTCGGCCGACGAGCCACCGACGCGATTTTTCAAATGCACCGAGTGCGGCCATCGCTGGCGCGGCTATAGCTGATCTCACCGTGATCGAACGGTTTTGTCCACCTTGACGCGAGCGAGCGCCGCGTCATCGACGGTCTGGACACCTTTCTCTCCGAGGTTCCTTTGGGACCTGCCGGACCCGACGATCGAGATCGAGCCGTCACTGGTCGTGCGACGTCTGGAAAACGGGGGCGGGAACGGTACGGTGATGCCACGCAACGGACCGTTCGGGGAGCCACCCCACCACATGATTATCGGGGACGACCGAAACCGTCCTGCATGATAGCGAAAGTGAATGTCACCCGAACCGATCGCTGACGAGTCGCCCGCAGCCGCGCCGCAGCCGTTCGGAGGCGGCCTGGTTCGAGATACCGAGCTCCGCGGCGATCTCGGCGAGCGTCGTCTCGCGTGGCACCCCGAAGTAACCGCCCTCGTGGGCCAGCTGCAGCGCCTCGCGCTGACTGGTCGTGAGGCGGTTTCGAGCCGTCTCGGTGTCGTCGCCATCGCTGTCGTAGAGCCGATCGAGTTGGAAATCGAGATCGTGGTCGAGACAGAACTCCCGGAAGGTGGCCAGCGCATCGCGGCCGGGAAAGCGAATGCGGGCGTGCCAGCGGCCGTCGACGTACCGCATTTCGAGCCGTGCAGCCCCGAGATCGACCCACGCGTCGTAGGTCACGACCGACGCCCGACCGGTCAGTCGGGCACGATAGAGCCGCCGGTCGCTCGCGTTGCTCAACCGTTGGACATCGGTGACGGTCTCGTCGTCCGCGAGCGCGCTCTCGAAGGCGTTGAGGCCGTCGCCGCGCGCCCAGCAGAACACGACCGGCATCGCCGAGCGCGTTCTGTACACCCGTTCGACGTCGAGTTCGATCGCTGGGGTGGCCGACAGCGCCGTCGCGAACGAGAGCCGATCCGGATCGAGGCTGCATTCGGCGATGACGCTCATAGCAATTGATCTATGCTACCAAATAGCAAAATGCCTTCCGACGGATGGAGTCGAACGAATCGGTGCGGATCGCGGTTTTTCAGGCGATCAGTAGCCACGCAAGCGCCACCGCGCCCGCACCGGCGATCGTGCTCGCCACCGCGTGGGTGCGCAGTCGATCGAGGTGTGCGTGGGCCGCGCCATGCGTGTGGTCGTGAGCGTGCTCGCCGCCGGTCTCACACTCGGGCAGGAAATCCATCGCGATGTGGAGGAAGATGCCCGCGGCGAAGCCGAAGACGACCGCATTGAGCGCCATCGTGCTCGGCGGCTCGACCAGCCCCACGAGCAGCGCCGTGATCCCGACACCGGCCGCCGGCAGCGCGATCGCGCCGACCGGTAGTCTCTCCGCTCGGAGGCGATCGGCGGCGGCGTAGCCCGCGGGCGCTTTGTGCGAGACGATGCTCAGGCCGAGCAACAGTCCGAGCTCCGGCAGGAGAGTGTAGACCGTCCCGATGACGAGTCCGGCGGCCAGCGCGTGTGCGGTGAGCTGTGCGGTCGTCGTTTCGAGCGGGAGATCGAGATGCGTGAGGCGGTGGCCGACGGTGTGGCCGGCGTAGCCCGCGACGATCCCGGCCGCGATCCCGAGCCCCCCTAACTGGGGCTGATAGCCGATCGCCTGGGGGACGAGGAAAATGGCCGCGCTCGTGATCATCGCGCCGCTCGCGAGCCCGTCGGCTCGGACCGATCGCGCCGCGTTCCGCTCCCGTGAGCGCGCGCCGAGGACCGCCCCGCCGCCCATCGCGGCGAAGGCGACCCAGCCGACGACCAGGAGTTTCCAGAGTCCTGCGAGTGCCCCGAGCACCGAGAGAGCGACGAACGCCACCAGCCCGACGACGCCGATCCACGGCACTCGCTCGCGCCGTTCGAGACCGACCGCTCCGATGTTCTCCATTCTGTTAGCAACATCAATGCCGAAGTTAATAAATCCGTCGTACGGCCTGTCTCAACGCGTCGCCTGCCGCCACGCGCGCAGGTCGAGAACCGAGCCGTCGAGCTCGTCGTCGTCGGCCTCGGTCGCCGCCCAGACGAACATCCCGGCGATGTCCGCGGGATCGCGACCGGCTTCGCCCGCGAGATCGGTCGCGACCTGTCCGAGATCGAGCAGCCCTACTGAACTGTCTAACTCGGTCGCGAATCCACGCACGAGCGCCTCCGCGGCCGCCTTGGAGACGGCGTACGAACCGAAGCCGGCCTGCGCCTCGCGGGCGATCGCCCCCGTCGGAACGAGCACGCGCGCGTCGTCGGCGAGGTGGGGGACGGCCTCGCGCACCGTCGCGAAGACCCCGCGGGCGTTCGTCCGGAGGTGATCGTCGAACGCCGCGTAGCTCTCGTCGGCCAGCGGCGTCTCGCCGGCCGGGCCGTGATAGACGCCCGCGTTCGCCACCACGAGATCGATCCCGCCGACGCCCGCCGCGGTCTCGCAGAACCGTTCCACGTCGTACTCGTCGCGCACGTCGGCGCGCTGCGTGGTGATCTCGCCGTCCAGCTCGTCCGCGTCCGCGGCGAGCTCGTCAAGCGCGTCCGTGCTGCGTGCACAGCCGACGACGTGCGCGCCCTCCTCGGCGAAACGGTGTGCGACCGCCCGGCCGACGCCCCGGCTCACGCCCGTGACGAGCGCGATGGTATCGTCCATGTATCCGGATAGCTCGCCACGCTAATGCGCGTTGCCCTCCCCGTCAGGCCATCGAGCGCGTCGGTCGTTCGCCGTCACGATAGAACTGGCCGTGGAAGCCGAACGGGATCGCGTGTGGGACCGGGGCGCGGGCGCGCTCCTCGACCGTCGCCGCGTCGAGCACGAGGAGGAACGACCGCCCGGCGTCGGCGTCGAGCACGACCGAGAGGAGCACACCCTCGTCCTCCCGTCGCGAGGTTGCAGTTCCGGGTGTCTCGGGAGCAGGCACGAACACCGGCTCGCCGGGATAGCAGTTCAGCTCGTCCCACGTCTCGGCGGTCCGTGTCTCGACGTCGATCTTCATAAGTTGGTTCTGGAACGCCGCTGGCGACCGTTCTCGATTGCTCACGCCGTAGACGTAGCGATACGGGCGGGTGTTCCGGCGCGCGTAGTCGATCGTCGGGAATTCGATATGGCCCGGATGAAGCGTCTCGTGTTCGATATCGCGTGCCGAATCTTCTGGAAGGCGATATCGGCGGAGTTCGCCCGTCGGGAGCGTCGGCGACGGCGAGCGGAGGTTGTCGAGGCCGAGCGCGTCGACCACCGACGCGTCGGGATAGGCCACGAGATCGAGCACGATCCTTCCGCCCCGTTCGAACGCGTTGACGTGATGGAAGACGAAGAACGGCTCCGTCCAGTGGGTCGCGGCGACGTCGCCCGACGCGCGATCGAAGACGATGAAGCGCGTGCCGCGCTCGGGTTTCCAGGTAAAGCTCCCGGCCACGGTCGATCCCCGGAGTAGTGCGAGCGGCGAGACGACGAACGGGTTCTCGGCGAGCACCACGTAGTTCGGGGTGAGCGCGAAACTGTGGAGATAGGCGGCCTCGTCGACCGTCACGCCGCCGACGATCTCGGGCTCCGTCCGCCCGTCGGGAATTCGATAGAGCGTATAGCCCGGATTCCGACCGAAACGCGTCGCGTAGCCGATCGTTTCCCCGCGGTGAGCATCGTAGTGTGGATGTACCGTCGTCGTGGTTCCCAATGGTTCGCGAGCGTGCTGGCCGTGCGTTTCGAGCGTCTCGGGATCGAACGCCAGCGGTCGCGGGCTTTCGGTAGTGGCGACGACGGCATCGCCGCGTGTCTCGATATCGACGCAGGCGTTGTCGGTGATCCTCGGTGAGAGCAGCCGTTTCAGTCGGTCGCGGAGATCGGTGTCAGGGACGGTGGCGAACTCGCGGAAGCCGAGTTCGCCGTGCTCACGGGCGTGTTCGTACGCCTCGCTCCGGAGAAAGCGATTCGAGTAGCGGATTTCGTCATCTTGGATCGCGAACCGACGGAGCAGCGAGAAGCCGTCGAACCAGTGGTTGAGCGTCCGGTTGCCGACGCGAAAGCGGCCGGGGCCGTTGCGGAGCAGGGTTCCCGCGAGCCAGTCAGGGAGATCTCCCTCGACGGGCAAGCGCACGCGATCGAGTTCCTCCGAGATCGGCTCGAAGCCGAGGCGGTGATCCATACACGGTCGAGAAGCGCAGCGGCCATAGCGTCCGGGGTCAGTCGCCTTTTATACGCGCCGCCGTATCATCCCACATGGATGCGCTCGCGGCAGGGTCGGACGCGGCATCGCTGTCCGGTCGGACGGTCGCCGTCGTCGGCGGAGGGTTCGGCGGGCTCTCGGCGGCGTGCTACCTCGCGGCTGCGGGGGCCGACGTCACGGTGCTCGAAAAGAACGGCCAGGTCGGCGGCCGTGCCTCGCAGTTCGAACAGGACGGCTTTCGCTTCGACATGGGGCCGTCTTGGTATCTGATGCCCGATGTCTTCGAGCGCTTTTTCGACCACTTCGACGCCGATCGCGAGGATTATTATGAACTCGAACGGCTCGATCCCCACTACCGTGTGTTCTTCAAGGACGGCGATCGCGTCGATCTGACCCCCGACCGCGACCAGGTGCGTGCCGTCTTCGAATCCTACGAGGAGGGTGCGGCCGCGGCGTTCGACGACTATCTCGTACAGAGCGAGTCGACCTACGAGGCGGCGATGGAGCGGTTCGTCTACACCGATCGTCCACGATTCCGGGACTGGGTCGACACCGACGTGTTCCGGTCCGCGCCGGTCGGGCTGAACCTGCTGCGCTCGATGGAGAGCCACGTCTCGAACTACTTCGAGCACCCGAAGCTCCAGCAGATCATGCAGTACACGCTCGTCTTTTTGGGTGGCTCGCCGAAGAACACGCCCGCGCTCTACACGATGATGAGCCACGTCGATTTCAACCTCGGCGTCTACTACCCGGAGGGTGGTTTCGGCGGCGTCGTTGCCGGCATCGCCGAGCTCGCGCACGAACGCGGCGTCACGATCGAGACCGATGCGGAAGTCGGCGAGATCACGCGTCGGCGCGGCGGCTTCTCGCTCGACACCGCTGCGGGCGAGCACACGCCCGACATCGTCGTGTCGGACGCCGATTACGCCCACACTGAGCAGGAACTCCTCCCCGAACACGAGCGCCAGTACACGGAAGAGTACTGGGACGAGCGCACGCTCGCGCCCTCCGCCTTCCTGCTCTACCTCGGCGTCGAGGGTGACGTCGATCCGCTCGCCCACCACACGCTCGTCCTACCGACCGACTGGGACGGCCACTTCGAACAGATCTTCGACGAGCCGGCGTGGCCCGACGACCCGGCCTACTACCTCTGTGTGCCCTCGCAGACCGACGGCACCGTCGCGCCGGAGGGCCACTCGAACCTCTTCGCGCTCGTGCCGATCGCGCCGGGGCTCGACGACACGCCCGAGATCCGCGAGCGCTACCGCGACTCGATCCTCGACGATATCGCCACGAACACCGGCGTCGAACTCGCCGACCGGATCGTTCTGGAGAGGACGTTCTCGATCGACGACTTCGCCGAGCGCTACAACAGTCTGCAGGGGACGGCGCTCGGACTCGCCCACACGCTCCGCCAGACCGCCCTCTTCCGGCCGCCCCACCGCTCCGACGCCGTTCCCGACCTCTACTTCACGGGCTCGTACACCACACCGGGCATCGGCGTACCGATGTGTCTCATCAGCGGCGAACACGCCGCGAGCGCCGTCGTCGAAGACCACGGATGAGTCGCGAGCGCGTTCGTCGCGGCGTAAACCGACTGCAGGGGACTCTCCCACCCGAGACGACCACGACGGGCTATCTCCTGCGACTCTCACGGCCCCGGTTCTGGTTCTACCTCGCCGGGCCGGTCGTCGTCGGCGTGGCCTACGGTGCCGAATCGCCCACCGGCCTGTTCGCACCGATCGCGCTCGCACTGTTCGCCTACTTCCTCGTCCCAGCGAACGTCTTCCTCTACGGCGTGAACGATGTCTTCGATGCCGACATCGACGAACGCAACCCCAAAAAGGACGACCGCGAGGTGCGATACACGGGCAATAAAACTGTGCTCGCCGCCGTTATCGTGAGCGGGCTGCTCGTGCTCGGCTTCGTCCCGGTGCTCACGCCGGCGTCGCTCGCGGTTCTCGCGCTCTTCGTCTTTCTCGCGGTCGAGTACAGCGCGCCACCACTCCGATTCAAGACCACGCCGCTGCTCGACTCGATCTCGAACGGGCTCTACGTGCTGCCCGGCGTGATCGCCTACACCGCCGTCGCGGGCGAGTTACCGCCGATCGCAGCCGTCTCGGGCGGCTGGCTCTGGACGATGGGGATGCACACCTTCTCGGCCATCCCGGACATCGATCCCGATCGAGCGGCGGGTATCCGGACGACGGCGACGGCGCTCGGCGAGCGACGGACCTACGGCTACTGTGCACTCTGCTGGCTCGCCGCGGCCGTCTCGTTCGCGTTCGTCCACGTCCTCCTCGCCGTGCTCCTGCTCGCCTACCCCGTTCTCGTCTTCGCCATCGCCCGCTCGTCGATCGACGTCGACCGCGCCTACTGGTGGTATCCCGCGGTGAACACGCTCGTCGGGATAGCCTTCACCCTCGGCGGGCTCTGGAGGCTGATCTATGGCGGCTGAGCGCGCGACCCGCCAGCGCATCGAGGCGCGCCTCGACGAGCTCGTCGCCGAGAACCGCTTCACGATCGCCGTGGTCTTCCCGCTTGTCGGCGCAGCCTTGCTGCTCGCGAGCGCTGCCGGCCTCGTCGGCCCGCCGCTCAGATACAACCCGTATCTCATCCTCTTCGGGACGGCGGTGATGCGCCTCCCGCTCGTGGCGGGGATCGCGCCGCTGTTCGACCGCCGGGCGGCGATCGCGACCGGCCTGCTCGTCGCCTACTCGTTCGGGATCGAGCTCATTGGCGTGCTGACCGGATGGCCCTACGGCGATTTCTCCTACACGATCGAACTCGGCCCGATGCTGTTCGGGGCCGTCCCGCTCGGCCTGCCCGTCTTCTTCCTTCCGCTGGTGTTCAACAGCTACCTGCTCTGCCAGCTCGTACTCGGCGACCTCGCCCGGCGGCGCGCGGTGCGCCTCGTCGCGGTGATCTGTACGGTGTTGCTCGTCGACGTCGTGCTCGATCCCGGCGCGGTCGCGATCGGCTTCTGGAGCTATTCGGGCGGGGTATTCTACGGCGTTCCGGTATCGAACTACGTCGGCTGGGTGCTCTCGGCCACCGTGACGGTCTTTCTACTGGACTACGGCTTCGATCGCGCACGATTGCTGGACCGGCTCGAAAACTGCGATTTCATGCTCGACGATCTGGTGAGCTTCGTCGTGCTCTGGGGCTCGATCAACGCCGTCTTCGGCAACTGGGTGCCGGTCGGCGTCGCGCTGGTGCTGGCCGGCGGACTCGTCAAGATCGATCGGTTCGACGTGGCGGGTCTCGGGAGCGGCGAGCCCGGTTCGACCGAGGGCTAGCGCGTCGGCGTCACGCCCTCCGGCTCGTGGACGTACTGCGGGCTGTCGGAGATCGTGCTCACCGCCGCGAAGACCGCTTCGGGATCCTTGTTCCAGAGCCAGTGCCAGCGGGTGCGGACGAGTAGCGAAAGTTTTCGCGTCGAGGAGAGTTCGGGCGTCGTCGAGAGGGTGTCGTGGCCGCGATCCCTGATGAGTCGGTGGTGGTCGGCGTAGAGTACGGCCGCGAGCAGGACGGGGAGCTGACAGTCCTCGGGAAGGTATTTGATGCCGGCGACGCCCTCACGATACCGTTTCTCCGTCCGTTCGAGTTCGGATCGCATCAGCACGGCGAAATCGTCGTCCATCTCGAAGCGCTCTATCTGTCGCTCGGTGACGTCGTGCTCGTTCAGGACTTCCTGGGGAAGGTAGATGCGATCGCGCTCGACGACGTCCTCGCGCACGTCGCGCAGGAAGTTGGTGAGCTGGAACGCCTCGCCGAGCGCACGAGCGTGTGGCCGGGCGATTTCGGGGTTTTCGGGCCGCATGACGACGGTCATCATCTCGCCGACGGCGGCCGCCGACCCGCCCATGTACTCGTCGAGCTCGTCGTGAGTTTCGTAGCTGTCCGTGTCGATGTCGGTGACCATCGCGTCGACGAACTCCTCGACGGCGGTGTCGGGAATTCCGTACTGTTCGCGGAGATCGCTGAACGCCGCCACGACCGAGTCGTCGGTCGGGCCGCCGAGCGCACCCTCGCGGAGGTCGGCGAGCTGTGCGCGCTGCTCGGCCGGCGGTGGACCGTTCGGGTCGTCGACGATCTCGTCGGCGACGCGGAAGAACGCGTAGAGAACGTACGTCGCGTGGCGAACGCGCTCGGGGAGCAGTCGTGTCGCGACATAGAAGGTGGTCCCCGTTCGCCGATGGATAGCCTTGCTCTCGGCGAGCTGCGTATCGTCGACCATGTCAGTGTGTTCCGTTGGGGCGAGAGCGACTTATGTGTTTGTACGCTGTGAAGTCTAAGAACGAATTATAATAGAACCAACTATTCCTGTCCAGGGAACGAACTCGCCGATTTCGACCGGTTCCCGGTTCGTTGCTCCCGATCGGATCGGTCGGATTCCTGGCGATCGATCAGTAATGAGAGCGAACCGATGAGCGAGTTCGTCGAGGTCGTCGCCATCCCGATCGCGCGACGACCGCCGCATCGCCATCGCTTTTGGTCGTCGCTGTCGTGACGCGAACAGGCACGGGCGTCCCGGCAACGCGCTCGTCCATCCATCCATGACAGACCACATCGTCATCATCGGTGCGTACGGGAGCGCGGGCATCGCCGCCGCCGAGCGCCTCGTCGACGAACCGGACGTCGAACTGACGCTCGTCGACGACGGCCAGCCTGGCGGCGGGCTCTGCCTCCTCCGCGGCTGTATGCCCTCGAAAGAACTGCTCTCGGCCGGCGCACACCGCTTCCAGGCGCGCCACGACGACCGCCTCTCGGGCGCACCGACCGTCGATCTCGACGACGTCGTCGCGATGAAGGACCGCCACGTCCAGGGGTTCGCCGAACACCGGCGCGAGTCGCTCCACGAGCTGACCGAGCGCGAGAACGTCGAGTTCGTCCACCGAACGGCGACGTTCGTCGACGACCACACGATCGCCGTCGGCGAGCGGACGCTCGACGCGGACTACGTCGTCGTCGCCACCGGCTCGACGCAGAACGTCCCGCCGATCGACGGCATCGAGGACGTTGATTATCTCACCAGCGACGACGTGCTCGACGCGGCCGAGTTCCCCGAATCCGGGATCGTCCTCGGATTCGGCTACATCGGGATGGAGCTGGTCCCGTATCTCACCGAGGTCGGCGGGATGGAGCTCACCGTGCTCGAACGCAGCGAGCGGGTGCTCGACGAGGGCGATCCCGCGCTCGACGACGCGCTGACCGAGCTCTATCGCGACGAGTTCCCCATCGACCTCCGCACCGAGACACAGGCCACGAGCATCGAGAAGACCGAGGGCGGCGTCCGTCTCCACACCGAACGCGACGGCGAGGGGGATGTCGTCGAGGCCGACCAGCTGTTTCTCTTCACCGGTCGCCGGCCCGCTCTCGATGGGTTGGAGCTCGATCGATCGGCGCTCGATCCCGACCCCGATTCCGAGTGGGTCGAGGCGACGATGCAGGCCCGCGACGACGAGCGCGTGTTCGTCGTCGGCGACGCGAACGGCCGCGAGCCGATCCTCCACATCGCCAAGGAACAGGGGATCACGGCCGCCGAGAACGTCCTCGCACACCGGGACAGCGAGGAGCTCTCGGTCTACGACCCGATCCATCACCACGTTATCTTCGCGGCCCTCGGCGTCTACCCGTTCGTCCGGGTCGGCCACTCGGAGGCCTCGGTTCAGGAGACCGATCACGAGTACGTCACGGTCACACGGGAAGCACGCGACGACGGCGTGTTCAAGACGAAGGCCGTCCCCGAGGGGCTCGCGACGCTCGTCGTCGACGCCGACGACGGCACCGTGCTCGGCTACCAGGGGTTCCACCACGACGCGGACGTGATGGCGAAGACGATGCAGGTCGTCGTCGAGACCGGGATGGACGTCCGGGACGTGCCCGATCGTGCCTACCATCCGACGACGCCCGAACTGATCGACGGACTCGTCCGGGAGGCGCGCTCGACGATCGAGGAGTGAACACTCCGTTCGCTCGCGTCGAACCCACGCGTGTGAGCATCCCGCGCGACGATCGGGGATCGGAAATGCTTATTCTCCACAATACCGTACGTGCGGGCATGTTCGGAACGATCACCGCGCGCGATCTCGCGACGCGCCTCGATAGGGATGCCGAGGACTACGTCCTCGTCGACACACGCCCGGCCGAGAGCTACGACTCGTGGCGCGTGACGGGTGCGGAGAACGTCCCGTTCGGACCGGCCGAAGAGCTGAGCGACGACCAGCGCGACCGGATCACGGAACTGGCAGACGGCGACGAGATACTCACCATCTGCGGAAAGGGTGCGACATCGACGCGGCTCGCCTCGGAACTCGACGCCGACGGGCTCGCGGACGTCTCGGTCGTCACCGGTGGGATGCGCGCCTGGAACGAACTCTACGAGACCGCCACGGTCGAGACCGCGTCTGACGACCTCATCGTCAGGCAGTTCCAGCGCCGTGCGAAGGGCTGTCTCTCCTATCTCGTCGGCTCGGAGCGCGCCGGCGAAGCCATTGTCGTCGATCCGACCCGCCACACCGACCAGTACATCACGACGGCCGCCGAGCACGGCCTGGAGATCACGGGCGTGCTCGACACGCACGTCCACGCCGATCACATCTCCGGCGGTCGTGAACTTACAAATCGGCTCGGCGTTCCGTACTACCTCGGCGAGAAGGCAGCCGAGCGCGATCTCGCCGTCGATTTCGAACCACTCGCCGACGGCGAGACCCTCTCGATCGGCGACGGCGAGATCGAGACGCTCGCCGCACCCGGCCACACGACCGAGATGGTCGCCTACCGCGTCGATAGCGTCCTCCTGACCGGCGACAGTCTCTTCCTGGATTCCGTCGGCCGCACGGAACTCGAATTCGGCGAGGAGGAAGCCGAGACGGGCGCGCGAATGCAGTACGACACTCTCCACGACACGCTGCTCGAACTGCCCGACGAACTCATCGTTCTGCCGGACCACGTCACGGTGCACGACGACGGCACCTACGCGAACGCCGAACCGGGCGAGCTCGTCGGTGCCACGCTCGGCGATGTGCGCGATCGGCTCGATCTCGTGGATCTCGACGAAGACGCCTTCGTCGAGCGGATGGTCGACGACGTCCCCGCAAAACCGGACAACTACGAGACGATCATCGCGATCAATCGCGGCGTCGAGAACACGAGAAACGCCACCGAGGCGACGACGCTCGAGACGGGAGCGAACAACTGCGCGGCCTGAGCGGCTCGATCAGATCGTGTCGTCGGGGTCGTGTTCGTCGGCCATGCGCTCGACTTCGCTCGCGTAGCGTTCCCGCAGATCGGAGTCGTCGATGCGTTCGAGATCGTCCGTCGAGACGTCTTTCGCGGCGGTCACGGTGTCGACGCCGATGGCTTGGGCGGCGAGTTCTCGGCGGAAGAGTCGCTCGCCGTCGGGCGTCGCGTACTTGAGGATGATGAGATCGCGGTTGTTGTACCCACGCTCGACGAGCCAGACGCGGACGGTATCGGTTTCGTCGGCCATATCGGGAGAAGGGCGACCACCAGGTTAGGCGGTTCGGTTGTCGCGGGGTGGACGAGATCACGCTCTCCCCGTGAGCCCGAGAGCATCGATATCGACGAGGGGCCGACCGGACTAAGACGATGGCCCCTTCCTACTAGCTCGCCATGTCGCGCTACGAGTGTACCGAGTGCGATTGGACGGGTGAGTTGCTCTTCGACGCACTCGACCACGCCGAGATCCACGAAGTCAGGCGAACCAACCGGGGCTGAGAGCATGGTATTGCATGTACCTTCGGGCACCGGCCTGTGGCTCCCCGATGTGAAGCGCTACTCGGATTTGGACGTCTCGAACTCGTGCTCGCAGTCGAGACACTCGTAATGTGACTCGTCGGCATCGGCGGTGGAGTCCGCTATCTGAACGTTGTTGGAACCACATTCGGGACAGGTCACGTCGCTCGTCGTCGGTGTTTGACTCATGCCACTCCGTAACCCGCACCAGTGCATAATCGCTCTGATACGCCCATATTTCGTCGCAGCGTCACGCATCCTCTACTGGGAACTTTTTCCGATTTTCCAGGATGGAGCGGAGCGCATGTCGGATGTATTACCTGCCGAAACGAAGTCCCCGCATCCGACGGAAATCCTTCGGGATATCACCGAGTGCGCTCGACGAGGATGGGAGACGGACCGATCGCCGACATCGACGGGTTCGATAGACGACGAAGAGACCACGTACCGGGTTCGATGGCTCGATTGGCGACCCATCCGATCGAGCGGTCGCTTTCGTTTCAGAGATCTGCCAGCGGTTTCGCTTTGGATCGGCAAACGACGATGGGTACCGAGCCGAAGAACGTTGCCCAGAACGGCAAAAAACGAGCGGTTCCTCGGTGAGAGTGCAATGGCAGTCCAACAGATCGGTCTGAGCGACGAGATGGAAGCGTGCGTCGACAGCTGCATCGAGGCCGCCGAGGTCTGCGAGTGGTGTGCAGACGAGTGTGCGGGCCACGGCGAGGAGATGGCCGAGTGTATCCGACTGTGCCGTGACGTCGCGGATCTCGCGTCGCTCTGTGCGCGACTGTGCGTCCGCGATTCGGCGTTCAACTCACAGGTCGCCCAGGCGTGCGCCGACGCCTGCGAGGCGTGTGCCGAGGAATGTGAACAGCACGATCACGATCACTGTCAGGCCTGTGCCGAAATCCTGCCCCGATGTGCCGAGAGCTGTCGGGCCATGGCCTGAACCAGAGCACGGTTTTTCATTACACGAGCAGAGCGGTCCCGTCGAGAACGCGCCGGATGGTCCGTTCGGCGAGTAGCATCGTCGACCCGTTCCCACAGGCACAGCCGCTGAGAACCGTCACCGTTCCGGCGGCCGCCGCGCCGACCAGCACGGCGGCCGGAACGTTCCACCAGCGGTCGATCAGACCGACGGTGACGCCGACGAGCGCGACTAACAGCGATCCGACCGTGAGATACAGCCGTTCGATCCCGACTCCGAAGTAGCCGACGACGGGGAGTCGGTTCGCGCCGGCGACCTCCAGTGCAACCGACCCGACCGCCGGTTCGGGTGACAGCACTGGCCCCCGAGTCCCGAGCCACACGAACAGCCCGCCGGCGGCGAGCGCGCCGACGATCACCGCCAGCACGGCCAGGCCGAAGGTCGTTCCCGACGGTCGACCGAACCGCGACCGTACGGATGTCATATCGACGAGAACGGCTTTCGCGCCTTTTTATCTGGTGGCGGATCGGTCGCCGACGAGTGGGGACTATTCGTCGAGTAGCTGCTCGACGAGCATCGGCACGAAGGTACCGATATCCGTGACCATGCCGACCGCCTGTGCGCTCCCGCGATCGAGCAGTTGCGTGACGGTCGCGGGATTGATATCGACACAGACGACCCGCGTCGAGGAGGGCAGGCAGTTGCCGACCGCGACCGAGTGAAGCAGCGTCGAGAGCATGAGCACCATGTCGGCCTCGTGGGCCTGCTCGCGGATGGCGTTCTGCGCGTCGACCGAGTCCGTGATCGTGTCGGGCAGCGGGCCGTCGTCGCGGATCGATCCCGCCAGCACGAACGGGCGATCGTTGGCGACACACTCGTACATCACGCCGGATTCGACCAGCCCCTCGTCGACCGCCTGCTCGATGGAGCCCGCACGGATGATCTCGCTGATCGTGTAGATGTGGTGTTTGTGGCCCTTTCGAGGGTGGTCGAGCGTTTCGGTGTTCATCCCGAGCGAGGTGCCGTAGAGATCGCGTTCGAGGTCGTGAACCGCGAAGCCGTTGCCCGCCGAGAGCATGTCGACGTAGCCCTCGCGGACCAGGCGGGCGAGCGATTCGCGCGCGCCGGAGTGGATGAGCGCCGGCCCACAGACGGCGAGCACCGAGCCACCCTCGCGCTTCGTTTCGGCGATCGCCTCGGCGACCTTCGCGATCGTCGATTCCGATGGGCGCTCGGAGGAGACACCACCCTGCATGAAGCCGAACGCGCCCTCGCGGTTCCGAGGGCGTTCGGGCGGACGAACGCGAATCCCGGTCTCGCCGGTGACGACGAGTTCGCCCTCCTCGATGGCGTTGAGAACCTTCGTGAAGGCGCGTGGTTCGCCGCTTTCTTCTTTCTCGACGACCACCGCACAGTCCATCTCGATGCGCTCGACGGGGATCCACTCGCCGTCGTGGCGGATCTCGGTGTGGTGGTTCGTCGTCGAGTAGAAGCCCGACGGTACGACCTGATCGTCGGGGGCGGGTTCGAGCGTCGCGTCGACGGGATGGGAAGGCGTGGCACCGTTCTGATGGAGTTCGTGGACGATCGACTGGAGCTCGTCCTCGGTGTCGGCCAGGACGGTGAGGCGGGCGTACGATTCCTCGACTTCGCTCCGGCCGATGTCGAACTCGTCGACCTCGAAGGAGCCGCCGAGATCCATGATGACGCCGAAACACGACTGCATCATCCCCGAGTCGATGATATGTCCCGAGAGCTCGACTTCGCGCGAGACGGTCATATGGTTGCGTTTTCGTCGGTAGATAAGTCCGTTGTGGCTCTCAGGCGTCGGTGGACGATTCGACGATCCACTCCCGTTCGCTCCGTGCGGCGAGCCGGCCGTAGAGCGCGCGCAGGCCATCTGGATCGGTTTCCGGAAGCACGTGGAACTCGATGCGGCCGTCGCGGACCGACACTCGGAAGACGTCGCCGGTTTCGGTGTCGTGGACGAGATAGAGCGCCATCGGCAGATCGAACCAGTCGCCGTAGGTGTACGGGTCGCCGTCGAGCACGTCCCGGAGGAGTTCGTCGAGCGCTTCGTTCTCGTGATCGCCGGGTTCGGCGGCCGGTGACAGCGAGAAGACGGTCGAGCCCTCGTATTCGAGCCCCGCGTGGCGCGAGTAGCGCCGTTCCGGACGGTGGGGGATCGCGAACGAGGGCTCCTCGGTCATGGCTATCACGGGCTACGGCGCGATATCGTTTATATGTACGGGCGGGAATCAGTCCACCGCGACCGGACAGCCGTTGATCTCGCCGCCGCGCATCCCGCGCGCGAGCCAGAACAGCGAGAGCACGAGCGCGACGAGCGCGAGCGCTGCGAACTCCAGCCCCTCGAACGGGAGCACCGTGAGCGAGGCCGTCACGCCAAAGAGCGAGAGCACGCCCGCGAGCACGGCCGAGCCACAGGCCGCACAGCCCGCTCCCAGCGTTCCCAGGAGAACGCCGGCGACGCTCGTGGTGCCCTGTGCGGCCGACAGCGCGTGCTCACGGAGGTGGTAGACGACCATCGCCACGTCGAGGCCGACGAGCAGTGCGGTCACGACGAGCAGTATGCCCTGGAACGTGCCGTAGTTCGTTCCGACGAAGGGGTACTGCTCGGCGAGGATCACGAGCCGGCTGCCGAGCGGGAGCGATCCCGAGAGGAGAAAGCCGGCGAGCGGGAGGTTCTGTGAGAGCACGAACAGCGTGAGGCCGACGAGGGCGGCGACGAGCGCGAGCACGGCATAGACAGGGATCGTCACGACCAGTCGAGCCGTGCGGGCCATCAGTCGCCAGTCGCGGGCGCGGGTCGGCAACCGAACCGAGCGCGAGCGGGTGCTCATTCGGCCCCCAACGCCTGTGCGAACACCCGATAGCTCTGTGCGCCCCGTACTTCGGTCAAGAATTTTCCGTCGCGAAAGAGGTAGAACGTCGGCGTGCTCACAACGCCCGCAGCATCGCCGGCGTCGGCGTCGCGCTGGATGGCTCTATCGAATGCCTTCGCTTCGGCGTCCGCGACGACCGCGCTGGCATCGACCGCCGTTTCGGCCGCGAGGAACTCCTCCGTGCGATCCAGGACGTTCTCCTCACTGAACTCCTCCTGCGTGGCGAAGTAGTGGCCTTCGAGCGCCCAGAACGGCTCCTCGCCGCGGGCGAACGCGGCTTCGAGCGCCTGCATCGCGGGCTCGCCCCACGCGAAGGCGTGCGGGAAGTTCCGATAGACGAAGGTCGCCTCGCCGGGCTCGACGAGCTTCGATTCGATCGCCGGGAGGGTGTCCTCGTTGAACCGTCGGCAGTTGTGACACGACGGGTCCTCGAAGGCAACGATCGTCGCAGGGGCCGTTCCGGGTGCGGGGCCGAGAAACGGCTGGGCGGCGAGCGTCGTGGCCGCCGGATGGTCGAGCACCGGGGCGGCGGTCCCCGCGATGGCCGTCGATCCGTTGGGACTCATCGAGCCGGAGCCCGAATCGTTCTCGTTCGACCCACCCGTTCCGTCCGCTGTGTCGGCCGAACCGGTGCCCCCGCTGCCGAGACAGCCGGCGAGCGCACCCGCCGCCACGGCGCTCGCGAGAAACGCCCGCCGTCGGAGTGCCATGCACGACGAAGGATCGCCGCGAGCATAGACCTCGCCCGGACGGGCACGGTGCGCGCACAAACGCCAACATCCTGGTCACCCGTTTCGGCCGTGTGGTGCCCGGGCCAGCGGCCGACGGCGTTATTCCCGACCGCGCCCTTGGTCGAGCCATGTGCGGACGCTACACCCTCTTCACGCCGCCGGCAGACATCGAGGAGCGCTTCGGCGCGAGCTTCGAGGGATCGCCACGGCCGCGATACAACGCCGCACCGAGCCAGTCGCTGCCGGTGATCACGAACGACGCGCCCGAGACCATCGACACGCTCGAATGGGGGCTGATCCCACATTGGGTCGACGATCGATCGGACGCGAACCGACCGATCAACGCCCGTGCCGAGACCGTCGCCGAGAAGCGGAGCTTTCGGGACGCGTATCAGAACCGGCGCTGTCTCGTACTCGCCGACGGGTTCTACGAGTGGCAAGGGATGAACGGGGGCAAACAGCCCTACCGGGTGACGCTCGACAGCGGGGAGCCGTTCGCGATGGCCGGGCTCTGGGAGCGCTGGCAGCCGCCACAGAAACAGACCGGACTGGGCGAGTTCGGCGATGGCCGGCCCGACGGCGAGGCCGACCCCGTCGAGACGTTCACGATCGTCACGACCGAGCCGAACGAGGTCGTCGGCGAGCTGCACCATCGGATGGCGGTCGTTCTGCAGGAGGGCGACGAACGGCGCTGGCTCGACGACGGTGATGCCGAGCTACTGCGGCCATACCCCGACGAGATGACGGCCTACCCGGTCTCGACGGCCGTCAACGATCCCTCGAATGATCACCCGGAACTCGTCGAGGAGGTCGATGCGGCCGCCTGAGGCTGATTCGCAGAGAATTCCGTGAGATGGCTTAGGGATGACCGGTCGCGGTGCGACCCTCGGCGGATGAAGGGCGAGGGCGCGAGTGGAACGAGCGCCCGAGGGCTTCGGCAGTGCTGTGGGGTGCGGTTTGTGGAGGGTGGTAGCATCCGCGCGAACGAAGCGAGGTTCGACTGGAGGGAGAACCTCGGAAGCGAACGGTGAACGGAATGAACCGTGAGCAGCGAGCGCGGTTCGCGAGAGACGCGAAGTCGTTCGAGAGGGCGAAGCCCTCTCGTGATCTCGAAGTGCTTTCGGCACTTCGAAGAGTCGTCGGAAGACCCGCGGTCTTCCGAGATGACGAGACGCCGAAGGCGTCTCGAACCACGTCTCTCTGGCTCTCGTTCACTCCCTGCGGTCGTTTACGAGAACGCCGTGAACGAGCGCCGTAGGCGCGAGTGAGCGGGAGTTTTTAGCGTAGCTTTTTGCGAGTGGCGAGGGACCGGAGGTCCCTCGTACCGTGCGAGCGGGCCATGCGCGGCGCTGCGCGCCGCGAGTTCGAGGCGGCGAAGCCGCCTCGCACGCCCGCGAGCAGAGAGTGGTGGCCGACCGCGGGGAGGCCACCCGACGCAGTAAAAAGGTCCTACTCGAACAGGTCGTCGTGGCGCGCGGCGAGGTCGGTGTAGGCACCCGAGGAGTGAGCTTCGAAGACGGCCGCCGGGTCGAGCGTCGTCTCGGCCAGCGGCGTGACGGTCGCGGGGACGCCACGAACGAACGACTCCGGTGGGATGTCGTACCCCTCCGGCACCGTGGTGCCGCTCGCGACGACGCTGCCGGCCCCGACCGTGACATCGGAGTTGATCGTCGCGTTGAACCCCACGAGCGCGCCGTCGCCGACGGTAGCGTCGTTGAGTACCGCACCGTGGCCGACCATCACGCGGTCGCCAGCCTGTGAAGCGTGGAGAACGGCGTTGTCGCCGACGTGTGACTGTGCGCCGATCGTGACCGGCGCGACGTCGCCGCGGAGCACGGCACCCGGCCAGACGCTGGCGTTCGCTCCGATGCTGACGTCGCCGACGAGCGTCGCATCGCGGCTCACCGCGGCCTCGGCGTCGATCTCGGGTTCGACTCCCTCGAAGGCGTACTGGTTGCTCGCCATACATGACGAACGCAACCCATCGACAAATCTCTATGGGACGAATGGGGTAGGCGAACGGAAGCGATATGGCCGCGCCGTGTCGCGGATGGATATGCAACTGGCGCGCATCCGCACGCCCGACGGGATCGTCACCGGCGAGCACCGCGACGGGGTCGTCCATACCGATCACGAGACACACCGCCTCGACGACGGCGACGTCGAACTGCTCGCGCCCTGTGCGCCGTCGGCGCTCTACTGTGTGGGGCGAAACTTCGCGACGACGCTCGACCAGATGGACTACGAGCGCCCGGAGCGCCCGGATTTCTTCATCAAGCCGCCCGTCTCCGTGCTCGCGCCCGAGCACGAGATCGCGTATCCAAGCTTCACCGAGGAGTTCACGTACGCCGGCGAGCTCGCGGCCGTCATCGACGAGCCCTGTAGCGATCTCGCGCCCGAAGAGGTGCCCGATGTGGTGCGCGGCTACACGATCCTGAACGATCTCGACGCGCTCGATCAGGACGGTCGCACGGCACGGAAGGCGTTCGACGGTTCCGCGCCGCTCGGTCCGTGGATCGAGACCGACGTCGATCCCGGCAGCATCGACATGGAGACACGCATCAACGACGAGGTCCGTCAGGAAGCCAACACCGAACGGATGCTGTTCGAGCCACACGAGGTGGTCGCCTTCCTCTCCGAACGGTTCAGTTTCAGCGCGGGCGATGTGATCTCCTTCGGCAGTCCGGCGAACCCCGGGCTGCTTGAACCCGGCGACGAGATCGTCATCACCTACGAGGGCGTCGGAACGCTCCGGAACACCGTCGCGACCGGTGAATGAGGATCAGCTCGGTCACGCGCCGGCAGCAATCCATAACTGGATGGCACCGTATCGGTCGATACGTCGCATGGACACGTGTTGTAACGCGCAGACGGGAATGGAACGCTGAATGGCCGATACCTGCTATCTGATCAGCGATCTCCACATCGGGGGCGACGAACAGCTCACACAGGTCGACTTCCTCGACGAACTGCTCGGCTTTCTCCGTGAACTCGAAGCGAGCGACGAGGACGCCGAACTCGTCATCAACGGCGACGCGTTCGGCCTCTGGGAGTTCACGGAGATCGAGGGGCCGGCGAAGTTCGACGCGCTACTCGATCGCTACCCCGAACTGTTCGAACAGCTCCGGGCGACGGGGGAGGAGGTGCCGATCACGCTCATCCCGGGCAACCACGATTACGAGCTCGCGGCACACGACGAATACGTCGATCGACTGGCGGCGTACAACGTCACCCTCGAACAGGAGATCGCCATCAGCCGCGAGATCGGTGATCACACGATCCACATCGAACACGGCATGCAGGAGGACCCGAGCAACCGGATTCCGGACTTCGGGAACCCGTACGCGAACCCGCCCGGCTACTTCGTGAACCGACATATCACGAGTCGGGCCGGCCGGCTCTCGGGCCGGGGGAAGTACAACTGGCTCAAGGACATCCAGGCCGTGACGCCGATGACGCGCATTCCCGACTGGCTGCTCTCGAACTACTTCTACCGCGAGATGAGCGGCTGGCTCAGATACGCCTCGGTTCCCTTCTTCCTCCTGTTCAATCTGAGCGTGCTGTATCTCGGTGTCTACGCGTTGGACGCCGTCGGCATCTGGTCGCGCCCGATGACCATCGTGGAGGGAGTTCTGGACGTGTTCGGGCCGGTCGGGACGGTGATCGACGTCGTTCTCGCGGCCAACGTCGTGTTCATCGTGCTGCTGCTCCTCATCTCGATCCCGTTGTACGTCCTCGCGAGGGACGTGCGCAAAACGCTTCGACGATTTGGACTCGCTCAGAGCGAGGGTGACGACCGTGATCCCACGGCGAAATACAACGATCGGGCACGGGACGTCTTCGCCGAAACCCCCGATACCGCCGTGTTTCTCTACGGCCATACCCATCGAGCCTCGGTCACGGAGATCGAGGATCGGCTCGTGATCAACACGGGGACGTGGCTGAAACGCCTCCGACGGGTCGAGCCGGTTCTCGGCATCCTCCCGTCGGTGTTTTACGCGTCCTATCGGCTCAACTACGTTCGACTGACGGGGGCGGACGACGGGAGTGTCGTCGTGGACTGCGACGTCGTCGACAAGCCGGATCCGGGCGAAGAGACGTTGCTCCAACGGCTGCTCACTCCTGCACCGAACCCGCGCGAGGAGTTTCCGGTTCACAGACGCGTCGATCCGAGTGACGGTACGGATACCGAATCGAGCGCTCGGTCCGCGAACAGTCGCCGAGAGCAATAACGAGTGATTCCGTTGTGACGCACCTCCGATGTTCGCCGATCGAGTGTGTGAGACCGATCGTTTTCTCGTTGTGCAGACGTTCTTTATGTCGACCACCCGAACCACGAGACGAATGAGCAACGCACACGTTCGTTCGATTCAGGTTGGGACGCCCGAACCGCACGGCACGGCGGGTGCGACCGATCCGATGGAACAGCCGTGGCGGACAGGGTTCTACAAGGACCCCGTCGATGAAGAGCTGTTCCTCGACGAAACGAACCTCGACGGCGACGAACAGGCGGATCTGAAACATCACGGCGGGCCGGAGAAGGCCGTCTGTGTCTACCCGACCGAACACTACTCTTACTGGGACGACGAACTCGGCCTCGATCTCGGCCCGGCGGCGTTCGGCGAGAACTTCACGATCACCGGACTCACCGAGAACGAAGCTTGTATCGGCGACATCTACGACTTCGGGAAGGCAACGGTGCAGATCACGCAGCCACGGTCGCCGTGCTGGAAGCTCGCTCGTCGCTGGCGGACGAAAGACCTCGCCACTCAGTTCGAGGAAACCGGCTATACGGGCTGGTATCTCCGCGTGTTGGAGACGGGGACGGTCGCTCCCGACCAGTCGATGACGCTGATCGATCGGCCGAATCCCGACTGGTCGGTCGCCCGGGCAACGAAGGTACGCTATCGAATGCCGGACGATCGCGAGCTGGCCAGCGAGCTCGCCGCCATCGACGCGCTCGGCGAGAGCTGGACGGACAAGCTTAGCCATCGGGCCGAAACGGGCGAACAGGTGTACTCGACGGCACGCGTCATCGGGCCGAACGCGGATGCCGATGCCGACCCGGATTCCTCGAACTAGTGAAACAGGTGGCTCGTCAGCAGCTGCGGAACGGATCGGCCATACGTGGGAACAACGGATCCGCGGCGTGGAATCAGTACGTTTCGACGTCGACGCCGAGCGCTCGAAAGTTGCGCACGTTGTCGGTAACGACTGGTTCGTCGTGTGTATCCGCGACGGCCGCAATCATCGGATCGACTTTGCCGATACCGCTGTCACCGTCGGCGTCCGCACGTGCAAGGAGTTCGCCCGCACGTCGAGCAATGGGTGCAGTCTGGTCGACGATCGGGTACATCCGAAGCGCGTTCCGGACGTTTCTGCGCTCGTCTTCATCGCTGAACGCCGCACCGTAGGTGAGCTCCATGACGACTGGCGATGGAACCCGCTGAACGGCCCGTCGTTCAGTGAATCCGACACCCTTCTCGAATGCCGCTTCGACGCCGGCGAACAGATCAATGAGATACGACGTGTCGAGGATCACTCGAACCGTTCCCGGAGATCGCGTTTCGTCTCGACGTCTGCCGGGCGTGTTTCGTCGATCCGATCGCGCATTCGCTCGGCCGTTTCCGTGGACAGGATACCGGCGACGTCATCGGGATGTGGGCCGCCGACGAGCCGGCGAAGCGTCTCCTCCATCGTCTCGTCGTCCCCCTTGTGGGCCGTGATGAACTCGTGAAATTCCTCGGAGATACGGACTGATTTGCTCATCCGTAACCGTATACTTCGGTATACGCGAGTATCAACGTTCGGGTCGACCAGCAACGCTCACCGGTGACAGTACCGTCGTGAAAGCATGGCCTCGGAACTCATAGGGATCGTCATCGCCGGGTGCCGAGTCCGGCTCCGGACGATGGCTCGTCATCGGCCATCGGCTCTTACCCATCCAGTCGAAAAAGCATACCTTTAGCCGATGGTGAACTCGTTGCCACACTCGGCGCAGGTGAACGCGAAGGCACCCTGATCGGTAAGGACGGTGTCGTGGGCGGTTTCCTCGTCACATTCGCGGCAGTGGACGACCGACTCCATCTCGTCGAAATCGTGGCGGGCCTTCGGCGCGCCGAGGGCGAACCCCACCACGCGCTCGTCGGAGTCGTTCTTGCCCATCTGGAACTCGCCGGGTGCGAAGCGGATGAGCTCGCCCGCGGCCACCTCGTGTTCCTCGCGGTCGCGACCCACCTCGAAGGTCGCCGTTCCCTCCTGGACGTGGAACACCTCCTCCTGATCGTGGTGGGCGTGGAGCCCGCCCGAGAAGGACTCGCCGGGTTCGAGTTCGAAGTAGTTCATCGCGAACGAGTCGGTGCCGAGATCGCGTGAGACGGGTTTGCGGACCGAATGCACGCCGAGCGGGTTGTTGACGATATCTACATCCTCGATGCTGACCTTCTCCATAGCGGAACCACCGCGGCGACCGGCAAAAAAGTTCGTCCCCCACCTTTTGCTGCACTCCGACCTTTTTCCACCTCGGGTTCGCCTTCGGCGAACCACTCGGCGCAAAAATGTCGATCAAAAAGCCCCGGGCCTCGCTCCGCTCGGCTCGGTGAACCGCTCGCTCCCTACGGTCGCTCGCGGACGCTACTCTCCGACCGCGTCCTCGACGATCCCGGTTTCGTCGGGTGAACAGCACTGTATTCGTTGACGTTGGCGACGTTGCTAACCCGGAATCCGGTGTCGTCGATCGTCGGGACACCGTCGCTCTGTTTCGAGTATCAACTGCTGTCAACCATAGTATTATGGCGGTTTCAAACGTCTTCTCGTTCCGGGATGACCGCTCAGAGGAGTTCCTCGACCGTCTCGATCGGCGAATGATATCCGGCAATCCGTACCCACTCTGAAAGCCATCGATCGGCGGTTTCCACGTCGAGCTCGTCCCGGTGGACACCATCGGCAAGGATACCGACAGAGCCGGTGAACGAAACATCTCGTTCGCGTGCCAACTCGCGGGCTGCCATGTCGTCCGTAGCGACGACCCCATCGAAGCGGATCGCGGCAGCGAGGGCTTCGGCTTCACCGCTATCGACGCGCTCGGCAAACCGCTCGATCGTCGCCTCGTCGGCTTCGACAACGACGATCTCCTCTCCGAGTCGATCGATTGCACGCTCGACGAACGTGTATCCTTCCGCCTGTCCACGCCGCAACTCCCGTTCGACCGCCGCAACCGTCCGAGGTGTGCAGAATCGAGAACACAACCAGTCGATCGACTCGCTGGCAGCGAAGTTCGAGAGGACGACCGTATCGAAGACGATCGGCAACCCCTCGGCGCTCATTCGTGGTTCCGCAGCGCCCGGAGTTCCTCGCGTGCCCCTTCGACGTCGTGTGGGCCGCCGAGATGGACTTCGAAGCCGAGGTTTTCGAGAACGTCACGCATTCGAAGCCGGGAAACGTCCGCCTGCTCTGCGGCCTGCCCCAGCGTCCACTCTCCGAGAGCGTACATCCCGATCGCCGTCGCAAGTGCCTCGGAATCGCCATCCTCCGACGAGTGCTGGTCCGTGGCCATACCACCCGTTCGAACCGCCGACCCTTCGACCTTCCGCCCGACTTTTTTCCGCACTCCGACCTTTTTCCGCCTCGGGTTCGCCTTCGGCGAACCACTCGGCGCAAAAACGTCGATGAAAAAGAGCCGAGCCTCACTGGCGTTCGGCTCGGTGAACCGCTCGCTCCCTACGGACGCTACTCCCCGACCGCTTCCTCGACGATCTCGATTTCGTCGTCGGTCAGCCCGTACAACTCATACACGATCTCGTCGATCAACGCATCCGTCCGTTCGATCTTCTCGTCGAGCTCCGCGGCACGCTCGCGGGCATCCGTGTAGCGCTCGATGCCACCCGCCACGTCGTCGAGTTTCGGCAGGGTCAGGCTCTCCAGTCGGTCGAGCGGCGAAATCGTCACGGTGGCGTTGTCCCGATAGCCCGCGAAGCCGTCGGCCTCGTCGACCGCGTGGGGCACGAACGCCGCGACGAGATCGGTCTCGGCATCGCTCAGCCCGACGAACTCCATCGCCGGCACGGGATCGAGCGTGGCGTAGCCGTGACTGTTCGTCTCGTACTCGTCGGGATCGGTCGGCTTCACGTAGGGCACCGCTAGCACCCGCAGGCGGTCGCCATCGCACTCATTGTTCATCCAAAATATAAATATTATTATGTGTACTAATCAACGACGGATTCGAGAACCTCACGCAATCGTTCTTCAACTTCCGATGCTTGAAGAATTCGTATCGATCGTTGATCGGCCAAATCACGAGTGTCCTTTGACTTGAGGTCTTGGATTACAAGCAAACCATTCCAGCCCGATCCAAAGAAATCAGTGTCCCGATCGAATACGAACTCTCCATCTTCTCTGAGAAACGCGACATATTCTAACGTCTCTTCAATGCCTCGCTGGATCGTTTCCTCGCGAATTGAATTTTTTATTTCAGTTATCAAGTATTCTCGATGATCTCCCTTCCGAATTTCGAGGACAATCACGTCTGGTCGGTTAGTCCGTCGTTTGACCTCCTCATCCTGAAAATAATGAGTAGTGGCTTCCTTTGCTTCCCGTTTGACCATTTCTGCACGGCTCAACTCAGACCGTGGCGTATCCGTTTCGGCTGTTACGAAACTCAGACCACGATCTTTTCCAGACTGATCATGGTAGAGCACGAGCTCGGCATCGTTGCCCTGCATTCGAGCGATTTCCTGTGAGCCTGACTTGATTGTCTGGATATCGAATTCTTCACTCCAGTATTTTTCAATCGCTCCGATATACTTGAAGAGAACAAATAGCTCGAGGAGAGTTTCGTCATCGTCTGGAGTTATCATTGTTTCGTCAAGAAGACGCCTGATTGCTTCTTCGTTACCGGCAGATGCTTCGTTGTATTCGCGAAAAAGTCGGGCTGCCTCACGATAAACTTCGTTCCGTGATTCTTCTGCTGTACGTAGCATGCGTTCTGTTGGTTCGTATGCGTCTGGTTCACGAATGCGGGCTATATGGACGTTCCTCTCGAAGATATCCCTTAGAACATCAACCAACTCGAGGTTATCTTGCCACCGCTCGGTCACCCATTCGTACTCTTTGTGCAAAGATTCTTCACAATCACAAATATTTTGGTATATAATTGAGAGGATTTTTTTCAGTACGATATTTTCGTCTATATCGTAATTTTCCGTTCTATCCTTACAAACAAACAAGGATGTGTCACTAGGTGCATGCGAGTATCGCTCACGAATAGTCGTTTGCCAGTCGATTCGGCCACTCACCTGTCCGTGTTGTCTCGATGAGATGTTCTTGGTTTGCGTTTTAACACTTCTGAGCCAACCGGGCAGGTTCTCCACGAACCGTACTACATCCGGCCTAAGCACGAAATGCAAGCGCACGAGCGACTCGAAGTCGTCAAATCGTTCGTCGAGACCAGCTGGCCGAATCTCACCAATAAATCTACTTTCGGGAAACGTCCCATGCATCACATAGGCAAGAGCATCCTGCGTGAGTTCACTGAGAAGTTCGCTTCTATTCATTCGTATCGATTTCAACACCGAGTATATCACCAGCGAGTCGTCGCAAAACCGAACCGTTCACCACCCCAGTAGACACGATCCGCTCAACCATCTGTTTCCGGCGTGGAACACCTTCTAGCTGCGGATAGAGATAATTCGATATTGCCTGTGTAAGCGCCCGTTTGCGGGCTTTATGATCATCAGGTGATTGACCGACATGTGACAGGATATCTTTGACAATAGCGGGTCCAATCTTCCTGTCCTGTATTGCGGTGTTGGCTGCATACCACACATCGCTAACGTCCTGAATAGTCTCCTCCGTCGGTGAGAGTCCCCAAACGCTTGCGTACTTCTTCATTAGCGTGGTTCTTTTGTCGCTTGTTTCCGGAATCGTTGGTGCTGGAACGTGAATGAACGAAAAGCGCCGCATGAAGGCGTACGAGAGTTCGTAGAGAGATGTCTTATCATAGCTATTCATCGTAGCGAACAGTCGCCATGACGCAGGCTTCACATACTGGTGCGGTTTTAGCTCCCCCTCAAACTTTTTTCCGGGGTGGATCTCGATTTCTTCACCCTCGGACTTGAATGGCAACTGAACCCCCTGACCGGAAAGAAGCGTAAAAAGCTGCCCGAATGATTTGTCAATGTCAGAGCGATTTATTTCGTCGACGATCAACAGCTCGTTTCGTTGCATACCGTCCTGTTTGAATCGCCTCAATACCTGTCCCGGCTCAAATCTGAGATCACTGTCGCCTTCTTTCGGCATGTAACCGCCAACCGTTTCGAACGTGGACCAGTCGGCGGTTGCGGTCGTCATCTGATAACCCGTGTACTGAGAGTCATACTCATCAGCCAGATACGCACAAACGGATCGCGCGATTTCGGTTTTCCCGGTGCCTGGTGGACCAGTAAGAATAACGTGCTTACCGGTGTTGAGTGCAGAACTAATCTGATTGGTGATCGTACTATCTTGATCTTCTGGGAACTGAAGATCTGAGAGGATTTTTGCAGGAATATCGATAGAAAGTGATTTGTCGACATTGACCTGCGCAGATTTCTCACTGGTATCACTATTGGCAAAGGCCTCGACTGACCCGTACTTTCCGCGAATTCCGCCAGTCCCAATATCGCTCAACGGACGGAACCCCATAGTATAGTCAATGTCGTCTCCAGCGAGTCCGTGAACTACTGACGAGTCAACATTGATTTCGTTCGGTTCGTCGAGATATATGACACAGACCCAGGGTGAACCAGATTCGTAGTTTGGCCATATCTCGCGGCCGAGGTCTGCGTTCTTTTCGGTACCCAGAACCCTTACTGCGTGTGTGTACAGTCCATCGCGATAGAATAAGAGATAATCCCCGCTGGTGACCTTCTTCCACGATCCCTCTACAGTTTCTTTTGTACCCCATACCCTGGTATTCCCGTCCTCAAATGACCGATCTGTGTGAGTAGAGATTCCTTCTGTGCTGACACCATTCAGAACTGTTCGCTGAAAGTTTTCGAGCGCCGCATCACTGCCATATGGTGCCAAGAACACATCGGGACCGCTATAGACCATTGTCGGTAGTTCCCAACTGAAATCTCAACATCTCCTCTGAACCGGTGTGCTATCGAGGTAAACATCGTAGTGGACCGGTTGGCTGGAGGTCAGAAGCGCCGCTGCGTACTCAACGCTTCCCAGCATCGACTCCTCACGAACCCAGCCAACAGCTGGAGCTCACGAAGGGCACCCCCGAGGCCGCGGGCTGGCCTCAGCCCGCGGCCGCGGTGTATGCGTCCGGCACGCCGACACCATTCATCTCGATCTTCCACCGCCGCTCCAACTCTTCTTCCAACGCGTGTCGAATCCAGTCACAGAACACCGAGAACGTGAACTCCTCGGGCAGGTCGCGCCCGCCTCGGCGAGGGCGGGCGACGACCGCCCATCGTAGCACCAACCACAGGTTCTCCAGCAGAAAGCTCACCACCACGAACGCAAACCGCACGATCGGATCTTGCGTCGACGTTACCGCTCGTGCACTCCGAAACAGACGGTAGCTCGATTCGATCGCTGACCGCTTTCGGTAGCAGTGTTCGACCTGTGTAGGCGTGCGATCGCCCAGATCGCACGCCGCGTACCCTCGGACCACTTCACCATGCTTGCCGCGATCGCCGTTCTGATACGAGACAGAGACTGCGAGCGGGAAGCGCAGTTCCCGCTCGCTGTCCTTGTACATCCGGTAGGTCGTCATGTACGATTTGTGCGTCTCAAGCTTCTCTTCGAGCCGGTCGCCTTTCTCGGCGACCGGCACGACAGTCGCGGCGATCTCTCGTGAGCGGCGGATGACGCGCTCGTTGTAGAAGCCCGAATCAGCCAGTAGCAGCTCGATCTCGAAGGGATAGGCCTCGACGCGGTCGAGGACGCGCTCGACCGCGTCGGCCTGCTTCTCGTCGCTGCGGACGTACGTCATCGCGAGCGTGATCGGTTTCCCGTTCGAGACGAGGTAAGCAGTGCAGTATCGGTGGCAGGTCGTGGTACCGTCTTTGGGGCTCATTCGACAGAGTTCGCCTACCTCGTCGCTGTAGGTGCCGTGATAGGGGTTATCGACGAAATCGATGGAGACGATCCTCGACCGGTCAGGGTCGAGGATCGTCATAGCCAACTGCATGAACAGGAGGTTAGCGGCGAATTCGAGCCAGCCTCGATCGAGCGTGTGGAGCCACTCGAAGACAGTATCGTCACAGGGAGCCTCGTGATTCTCGGCACAGACCTCTCGAATGGAGCTCTGATTGGTGCTGGCAAGGATAACGACGGACCAGATGTCGCCAGGATCGAGGGGCGAGCCCTCGATCCCTGGCAAGGGAAGCTCTCCGATCACATCCGCCGCTACACCTTTGACATCCCACGCCGAAAGGAAGCCGTCTGGTTGCGGTAATTCTAACACATTCACCCAACCAGACATCTTCTGCAATCAGACCGACGCTTTAGCTCCGCCTCTCAACTCGATTGGGAACTACCGATTGTTACTGCTTCCATATACGACGACATAAAGCTGAATGTCTGAAGCAAGAGTTCAAGTCGGAAAGCAGGGCCATGCCATCACATGTATATGCGCAAAACGGAGGAGAAACGCTGTCCGTTTTGCGACTCTGAACTTCTGTACGGGGTGAAAGAAGAACCAGATGTGTGGAAGGTATTTTTCGAGTGTACTGATGTCGGGTGTGGACGAGAATACAGAGGAGAAGGCATTCCTCGTTCTATAGTTGATAACGTCGATGAAGTGTACGAGCGTGCAAAAAGGCTACAATACAAACAAGACATAGCTGACGATAACCAATTTCGCGGTTCAATCCATTATAGCGCCTGAAACGTACCATTCCCATTCTCGACCGCCGGACGGTATATACTCCTCCACGACGAACGCTAACTATGCCCGTCCCAGGCTACGACCCGGAGGACCTCGACGCCCAGCTCGAAGCGAGCGCCGGCGAGGACGAGCTCCGCGCACGCATGACCGACGAGGAGTTCCGGCGGTACGAGGAGGGCGAACACCTGATCGATCTGCTCGACGAGGACGAGATCGACGAGCTCCTGGACGAGTCGTAGCCGACCCATCCGAACGGTTTTGTCGCCGACCGTCCATCAAACTCCGTGGACTACACGACACTCGGCGCGACCGGCCTGACGGTCTCGGAACTCTGCTTCGGCACGTGGCGCTTCGGCAAGCGCACCGGCGACGTGCTCGAAACCGACGAGGAGCAGGCCCACGAACTGCTCGATCGCGCGGCCGATCACGGTATCAACTTCATCGACACCGCGAACGTCTACGGCGATCCCTCGGGCACCGCCGAGGAGTACATCGGCAACTGGCTCGACGACCGCGATCGCAACGACTACGTGCTCGCCTCGAAGGTCTACTTCGACTACGGCGACGGCCCGAACGAGAGCGGGCTCGGTCGCAAACACATCCGTACGCAGATCGAGGGCACCCTCGACAGGCTCGGCACCGACTATCTCGACCTCTACTACATCCACCGCTTCGACGAGAACACCCCGATCCGTGAGACCCTCAGAACCCTGAACGACCTCGTGCGCAAGGGGAAGGTCAACTACCTCGGCGCGAGCACGATGGCCGGCTGGCAGCTCACGAAGGCGCTCTGGCAGTCCGACGTCGAGAACCTCGAACGGTTCGACGTCACCCAGCCGCTCTTTCACGCCGCCTACTACGAGGACGTCGAGGAGTATCTGGAGGTCTGTGCCGACCAGGACCTCGCCGTCTGCCCGTACTCGCCGCTCGCCGGTGGCTTCCTCACGGGCAAGTACGAGCGCGCCGGCGAGGGCGTCCACGACGTCGAGTCGCCCGACGGCTCGCGGGGCACCTTCGACGAGTTCTTCGACGACTACTACGTCTCCGAGCGCGGCTGGGACGTACTCGATACGGTCCGCGAGATCGCCAACGAGCTCGACGCCAGCCCGCCACAGGTCGCGCTGCGCTGGCTGATCGAACGGAACGAGTTCACCTGCGTGCCGATCGTCGGCGCGCGCACGACCGACCAGCTCGACGAGAACGTCGGTGCGGTCGACATCTCCCTCTCGGACGATCAGCGCGGGCGCATCGACGCCGCACGCGAAGGCGAACAGTAACTCAGCCGTCGGTCGCGTTCGGCGCTTGTCCGGTTTCGAGACCGTCCTCTTCGGGCACGGTCTCCGTCTCGTCGAAGGGTGTCCCCGTTTCTTCGGGCGGTGCCTGGCCCGTTTCGAGCGCCTCGCCTTCGGTCGCCCCACCGCCGGATCCGGCTGCCGCGTCCGTTCCGGAGTCGCCGCTACCGCTATCGATACCCTCGCCATCGCCGCTTCCGTTACCGCCATCAGTACCCGAACAACCCGCGAGCACGGCGAATCCGGCGGTGCTCGCCGTGGCAAGCCCCGCGAGGTACGATCGTCGATCCATATCGTTCATCCGGATCAGGAGAGCGAACAAAAGCGTTCTGCGTCGTGACGATCCGGCCGTGGCGTTTAGTGCGCACGTCGCCTACCGCCGTCGATGGCGTCCGACGATTATCGCGACATCCGTTCGATCGCCGTCCATCGGGAGGACGTCGTGACGGCCCTCGAAGCAAATCGGCGGGGCGATTCGGGGGCGGTGCTGCGGGTGACGCCGCCGTTCAGCGGGCGGATGCGTGCTCGTCTCCACATCGAGAACGCGGACGAGTACGACGCGACGCCGGCACCGATCCACATCCTACCATCGCAACTCGTCGCCGATCCGCTCTCCTATCCGACGCCGGATGCGACCGAGGAACGACTGCGGAACGATGCTGACGCCGAGTACACCGTCGAGCGCCACCACGAGCGCCACGCGGCAGCGGTGGCGGACTGGCGCGAGAGCGTCGCTGACGCTATCGCCGATTCGGTGGCGCTCGACGGCGCGTTCGGCACCCATCGGGTTGCCGTTGCGGCGCTCGGTTAGTCGCCACGTTTTATCCGTCGGCCCGCGGAGGACGGAGCATGACCGACGAACCGTCGATACTCAGCCACGAGGAGCGCGCGGTCGCGGCCGCGCTCGCGGCGGGCACCGACCCGGTGACGATCGCCGACGAGCGCGACAGCTCCGTCACGGAGATCGAGGCCGCCATCGATCGCATCCGCGAGAAGACCGAGCGCGCGTTCGCCACGCTCGCCGAAAGCCCCTTCACGAGCGATCTCGCGGCCGATCTCGATGCCGACCGCCGTATCGAACTCCGTGCCGCGCTCGACGATACCTGACTGCACTTGTCGTCGATTTTCACTCGTTGGAGAGAGCAGCGCGGAGCCGTGGGAGTTCGGCGGCGATGGCGCGGCGTTTCAGGAGGACGAACCCGGCGAAGATGATCACGAAGCCGACGACGGTGACGGCGTCGATGACCTCGCCGAGGAAGAGCGCACCCGTAATCGCTGCGAACACCGGTGCGACGTAGGAGACGAGGTTGATCTCGACCGGGCCGAGACGGGAGAGTAGATCGAAGTAGATGAGAAAGCCGATCGCGCTCGCGCCGACCGAGAGATAGACGAGCGCCGCGACGCCGGGCACCGCGATCTCGACGCCCGCGAGCGATTCGGCCGAGAACGCGCTCGCGGCGTGTAACACGACGGCACCGATCACCATCGACCAGGCCTCCATCGTCGGTGCGGGCAGCGACGCGGCAACCCGCTCCGTGAAGACGCTGCCGAGCGCGAAGGAGACGGCCGCCGCGAAGACGAACGCCTTCGGGACGAGATCGCCACCGAGGAGGCTCTCGGGCGTCGGCCGCGTCAAAACGGCGACGCCGATCAGTCCGAGGAGGATACCGACGACACCGACCGCCGAGAGGCGCTCGCTCGGGAGGAACGCACGGGCGAACGCCGGCGTCAACACCGGCGAGAGGCTGACGATGACCGCCGCGACGGCGCTCGTGGTGTTCTGCTCACCGATGAACAACAGCGCGTGATAGCCCGCGATGATGAACACGCCGCCGACGGCGACGAGCAGCCATTCTTTCGTACCCTGTGGCCGCAGGCGATCGGTCGCGACGGCCGCGTAGCCGAGCATGATGACGGCGGCGAGATCGAAGCGAAACGCCGCGAACAGAACCGGCGGGAAATAGGACAGTCCGGCCTTGATAGCCATGAACGCGGTGCCCCACAGCCCTGCGAGAACGACGAACGCGACGAAATTGCGGTAGCGCATGGCCGATCTCCGATTGGCCGTCGTCTGAACGTTTCGCTCTCGGCACGTGCCGCCGTATCGCTTAAGTCACGAGGGTGCCAATCCGTTTCATGGCCGCTTACGGTCGGCCGACATTACGTGATCTCTTCGATGACTCGCCCACCCCGCACATCGCCCATCCGCCGCGAACCCACCACCGTGGGTTCTACGTCGCCACCGACGGCTCCTTTCGAGCTACGGGCGGCGGTCTCGGTGTCGTCATCGAAACCCGCGACGGCGAGCGCGTCGCCCGGATCGCCCTGCCGGATCACGCGCCGGACAACAACGTCGCCGAATACCGCGCGCTCCACCTCGGACTCGACGTACTCGCCGCCAGAGCGCCGCGCGATGCCCGCATCGGCGTGCTCGTCGACCACGACGTACTCGCCGCCAACGCCAACCGAACGCTGCTCGCCACCGACGACGGCTGGCGTCCCGACGACCCCCTCCCGGTGCCCGAACGCTCCAGCAACCACTGGCGCGGCATCCAGGCACGCCTGCACGGGTTCGCCGACTGCCGAGTCGCACGCATCCGGAGCGGCGAAAACCCCGCCCATCCGCTCGCAAACGCCCCACAGCAGTACAGCCACGTCAACGACGAAGCGGACCGCTGCGTGCTTCCAACCGCCGTCGATACCGACGAGCTGATCCCGCCACCCTCGCGCGCCGATCGCCCCGCGAGTGACTAAAACCCACTTTTTTAGACGGGGGCATCGCGCGCTCGTTTCACTCGCGCGCTCAACCCCCGACCAAAAACCTGGACTAAAAAGAACCGCTCGCGCCTGCGGCGCTCGCGGCGAACCGCGCTCACTGCGTTCGCGCGGACGTATCACCACTGCCTCCGCACCCGCCAACCGCACAGCACCGCCGAAGCCCTCGGGACACGCTCACTTCGTTCGCTGCTCGCTCGGCTCCGCCTCGCTCGTGCCCCTCGCCCTTCATCCACCAGGAGAGAATCTCTCCTGAGCCTCGGCTCGCGTCGCTCGCCGAGACGGCAGGACCGCACCGCGACCGCGCCGCGGCCGGCGGCCGCGTGCTTCAGCAATCGCCATCGGCCATCATTTATCCGTCGGCGATCGTAGCCGGTCCATGAACGAAACGCGCCGCGCGGTGCTCGACGCCATCACCGACGAGGCGGTGTCCGGACCCGATCTCGCGGCCCGCCTCGACGTCTCGCGCGCGGCAGTCTGGAAACATATCGAGGCGCTGCGCGAGGCGGGCTTCACGATCGAGAGCGACGGCGGCTATCGGTTGATCGAGATTCCCGACTACGGAGGTCCAGCGATCGAATTCGATCTCGATGCCCCGTTCACGGTCGAGTATCACGACAGTCTACCGAGCACGAACGCTCGCGCGCGCGAACTCGCCTCCGAGGGCGAAACGGACGTCGCGGTGATCGCGAACGAACAGACCGGCGGCCGCGGTCGACTCGACCGGGCGTGGCGCTCGCCGCCCGGCGGCATCTGGTTGAGCGTGCTCTGTCGACCCGATCTGCCGCCGGCCCACGCTCCCGTGCTGACGCTCGCGGCGGCGGTCGCGGTCACAGAAATCGCCCGAGAGCACGGCGTCAATGCGGGTATCAAGTGGCCGAACGACGTGCTCGTCGGGGACGAAGAAACGAAACTCGCGGGCATCCTCACCGAGATGGAGGGCGAGGCCGATCGTGTCTCGTGGGTCGTCGTCGGTATCGGCATCAACGTCGATCCAGCGGGACTCCCTGAAGATGCGACCGGATTGTGTGCCCACGTCGACGACATCGACCGGCGCGCGTTCGTTCAGGACCTCCTGGAACGGTTCGCTGCGCTCCGTGCGGATCCGGAGGGAGCGCTTGCGGCATGGCGTGAGCACGCACTCACGCTCGATCGACGGGTGCGCGTCACGATCGGTGACGAGACGATCGTCGGGATGGCACGCGACGTGGAGTTTCCGGGGACGCTCGTCGTCGCGACCGACGACGGACCGGTGCGCGTGCACGCCGGCGACTGTGATCACCTGCGTCCCGCCTAAGAATCGGTATCGGCGTCAGCACCGGCATCAGCATCGGTATCGGTATCAGCATCGGCATCGTCGACGTTCGAACGCTTCGGCACGCGGACGGTGAGAACGGGGGCTTCCGAGGTACGGACGACGCGCTCGGCGACGCTTCCCAGGAGGAGACGATCGATGCCACCGCGGCCGTGCGTGCCCATCACGATGAGATCACAGTCGCTCTCGTCGGCGTAGTCGACGATCTCGGCGCTCGGGCGGCCATCGAGTAGGACGCGTTCGGTGAGGCGATCGCCCGCGTGCTCTGCGGCCCGATCGAGCGCCGCCTCGCCCTGCTCGTTCATCATCGCGTCCAGCCCGCCGATGGCGGTATCGCCCGGTAGCCCGGTGTAACCTGCCGTGTTGATGACGTACAGCGCGTGGAGTTCGGCATCGTGCGCCGCGGCGAGGGCGGTGGCATGCTCCAGGACGGTGTCGACCTCCGGCGAGCCGTCGGTCGGCACGAGAATGCGCTCGTACATACGTCAGCGTTCGCACCAGTTCGTGTTAACTGTTGGCACCGGGATCGGCAGGGAGCACCATCCGTTCGACATCGCTCACGCCCGCCCGACGGACCACTGCCCGTACCGGATCGCGTGCGCCGGCGAGATTATGAGAGTCACTGTCAAGTACGCACAACCGCGCTGTGTTGCCCGTCTCGATGGCCACGTCCATGTCGAGGAGTGCCGCGCCGTTGATCGTCGCCATCCGCAGGATCTCGTGGGCCGAGAGGTCGGTGAGTTTCGCGGTGAACTCCATCTCGCGGAACATCGAGGCGCTGTTGAGCATCGCGTTGTCGGTCCCGAGCGCCACGGTCGTGTGCTCGGCGAGCTCGGCGATTGGCGGGAGGCCGACACCGGTCACGAGGTTCGAGCGGGGGCAGACGACGACCGGCCAGCCCTCCTCGTCGAGCCGGTCGAGATGGTCCGATTGGGCGTAGACCATGTGGACGAGGAAGTCGGGATCGAGTTCGAACGCCGCGTCGATGTCGTCGGCATCGCGCTCGCCGGCGTGGATGCCAAACAGTTTTTCTGCCTCGCGTGTCGCCTCGCGCTCGTCGGCGAAGTCGGCGTCGCGTGCGCCGCTCGCGCCGAACCCGTCGCTGGCATCCATCGCCGCGATCGACTCGCGGCCGAGCACCGTCGCGTCGACGGGCACGTCGGCAAGCGCGTCCTCGATCGCGCGCACACCGTCGACGCCACCCTCGCGGAACTCGCAGAAGGCGGCCGTCCCACCGTCGTGCATGAACTGGATCGTGCGCTCCATCGCGGCGACGAGCTCCTCGTGGCTCGCCGCCCTGAGCAGGCGGTGTTTCAGCCCGTCGGGGGGTGCGACGAGTTCGTCGAGGCTCAGTCCGCCGCCGGCCTCCTTGGCGATCGAGTCGCCGATGTGGGTGTGGGCGTTGACGAATGCCGGCGAGACGATCCGGTCGGCGTCGGTCGCGGTCTCCTCGATGGCTTCGATGCGGCCGTCCTCGACGACGATGCGCCCCTCGATCGGCTCGAACTCGTGGCCCCTGAGTATCGTGCCCTCGATTTCCATGTCCGCGTTCGGTCGGCGTTCATCTTGAATCGTACTGTCGTTGGCGCTCAAATTTTCACCATTGTGGTCGGCGCGCGCTCGTGCTCGTGTGCGAACGAAGTGAGCATCGAGCGCGAACACTGCGCGAGGGATGAGCGAACGAGCGTAGCGAGTGAGCGAGTCGGTTGGGGAGGAATGTGGTCGTCGTGGTGCGGTAGTGGGAGTGGTCGCATCCGCGCGAACGAACGTGAGCGCGGTTCACCGTGAGCGAGGCCGAAGGCCGAGTGAACGGATCTTTTTAGTCCACTGGAAGACTCGCTTCGCTCGTCTTCCAAGCTCTGCCTCACTTCGTTCGGCAGAACAGGTTTTTACTCGTCGCGCGCTCCGCGCGCACCCGCCGAGCAGAAAAGTGGGACGAAAGCCATTAACGGCCCCCGCGTACATCTGGGTGCGATGGCCGGTGGTCAGCGTCGTGCGTCGTTGTTTTCGCTGCGTGAGATCCTCGCCATCGGGTGGGTGACGACCGCGACGGTAGTGTTCTTCAACGTCTTTCTCAAGTACGTCAACGGTCAGTTGCTCGGCAACGCCCGCGGTGTGCCGGAGTTCTGGCCGGTCAGCATCTTCGCGTTTCGGATCGGTCGGTTGCGTCCCGACTGGGCGATACCGACACTGATCGCCGCGGTCGTCGTGCTCGCGCTGACCGTGGCGTATCTCCGTCGCGGTGGCACCAGCATCGTGCCGATCGTCGTCGCCGGGCTCGTGCTGGTAGTGCTCACGAATCTGCTGCACGGGATCAACCACGGGTTCGTCGCACCGCTGGCCACGCGCGAGGGCTACTATCAGCTCGCGCCGCAGGTCGTCGATCCACTCGCGTTCGTCGGGAGCTACGAGGCGAACCAGCTGTCCTACGTCGTCCACGCGAAGACCCATCCGCCGGGTGCGGTGCTCACGTTCACGTTTCTCGCCGGGCTGTTCGGCTCGCGTGCGGCCGTCGCGGTCGTTGTCGCGCTCGTCTCGCTACCGACCTCGGCGTATCTGTTCTATCGACTGATCGGGACGTACTACCGACGGAGCGTCGCCCGGTACACCACGCTGTTGTTCGTGCTCCTCCCGGCGGTACAGATCTATTATCTGGCCTCGCTCGACGCGCTCATCACGACGCTGGTGCTCGCCACGATCTATCTGTTCACCCGCGAGTCGCGATGGACGACCCTCTGTGCGTTCGTCCCGCTGCTCGTCGTTTCCTTTCAACTATTCTTGTTCGTCTTCGTGCTCCCCGTGCTCGCGGGGATCGCGTTCTTCCGGCGGGAGAAGATGGCCCCGCTAGTGGGGATCGTCATCGGGATCGGTGGGTTCTACCTGCTCGTCGACGCAACGCTCGGCTATAACTACCTTGAGAGTTTTCTCATCGCCTCGAACCAGCAGAACCCCGGCGGGTTCATGCTGCTGGCCGAGCCGGCGCGCTACGTCCTCACCCGGTTCGAGGACGTCGCCGAGCTCGCGCTGTTCCTCACGCCGTTTCTGTGTCTGCTCGTCGCACACGGGCTGGGCGCGCTCTGGAGGGACGTGGGTGGTCAACGACTCGCGACGAACACCCGCGAGCGCGAGCCGTTCGTGATGGCCGGGGTCGCCCTCGTCGGGTTCGCGGCACTGCTCGCGGCGGGCGTCTATCACACCGGCGAGACCGCCCGCGGCGCGATGTATCTCTACCCCTTCCTCTTGCTCCCGGTCGCGGCCGCCATCGATCGCATCGACGCGACGTGGCGCGCGAAGGGGCTGCTCGCGGCGGCGGTGTTCGGCCAGTCGCTCGTGATGCAGCTGATCGGCAACTACCTCTGGTGATCCTTCGCGCCGGTCAGGGGTTGCCGGGCGACGAGTGCGCAGTCGAACGCGGGCTGCTCGGCGAGATGGCGCACCACGAGGTGGCGGCGACTGCCGGTGAGACCTGACCGTTCGACGTCGTCGGCGGTGAACCGTTCGGGTAGCGACTCGTACAGTTGTCGCAGTTCATTGAAGTGGTCGAAGACTTTGCGGTGGCCGGACGAATCGGCATCGCGCCGTGCGACGACGTACGAGCCACCGGGGCGGTGGGTGCCGACGGTGTGGACGAACGCCCGGCGCTCGGTCAGCGCCCCGTCGAGTGCACGGCGCAGCGAGGCGGCGGTGTCCCTATCGAGTTCGTGCGAGCGCCCACCGAACGAGACGACGACCGTTTCGTCCGTCGTTCGAACCGTTACCTCATCGCCGGAGAATTTCTCGACCAGGAGCGTGCTGACTCCGTGCCATACGCACTCTGGACTCTACAGTGACTTAAATCCTACCGACGGTTTCAGCGGTGGTTCGCCAGCGGCTATCCCGGCACGTCGATCGCGGACCATCAGCGGTGGTCCGGCGGATACCCGTGCTTTTGAGGCCGGCCGCTCTACCACGCTCATGCGCATCCGTGGCGAGCGCGAGTGCAAGGACTGCGGGACGCGGTGGTCGTACTACGAGACTGGGACACCGGACTGCCCGAACTGCGGCAGCCTGCACAGCGTCGGCGTCGGCGATCGTGCTCAGCACACCGCGAGCACGGCCACGCTCGATCTCTCGCCGGCGCGCAATCTGCTCGGCAATGGGGATGGAGACGTGCGCGCCGCGGCCGAACGCGCCGCCGAGGATTGCCGGACGTTTGCCCGCCAGCACGGCTTCATCGACGCGGGCGAGCTCGCGCCGCTCGACGAGACCTACGTCGGCGCACTCGAACTCCGCGCGGTCGCCGACGAACTCGCGCGCGCGATGCGAACCAATGACGCCGAGGAGGGGTACTTTCTTGCACTACTGGGCGGCGTCGACGGCGGCGAACGCCCCACACCTGCCGAAGTCCCGGAATCGCTGCGGACGGCCCGCGGATTGGCCGCGGCGAAAGCCGTCCAGGAGTACCGCAGCGACGTAAGTTCGTATCTCGACGACCACCCCGACGAGGCAGCGCGATCGGCGTTCGGCACGCTCGGCGAGCACCGGAAACGGATCGAGGCGCTCAACGGCGACGTGCCGCCCGCAACCGCCGACCGCCTCGTTCGCGTCGCACGCGAACTGGGGGCCTACCTTCGAGAGGGCGACGAGAGTTCGCTCGTGACCGCCCGCGACCGCCTTTCACGACTCGGGTGAGTCGGTACCGAGCCGCGTTATCGTTTCATTACCGTCCGCTGAGTGGTGACAGTATCCATGTCAGCGCAGAACCCTCATCACGCCTGCTATCCGTGCACAGGCAGTGATCTGGATAAGTAGACAGCCTTTTAGTATTGTATTGCTTAAGAGTAGGTGTGTCTGATAGCACGGATAGGTTCGGGAGACGTACGTTTCTGTACGGTGCGGGAAGTATCACGCTCACGAGCGTGCTCGCTGGCTGTAGTGGCGGTTCGAGCGGCGACAACGGCTCCGGAAACGGAACGGGAACGGAGGGTGGGGCCGCCACGGAGGCCGCAACCGACACCGCAGCAAACGCCGAGAGTGGGACCGAACTGACGGACAGCGATACCGAAACCGACACTGATTCCGAAACGGAAACGGACGCCGACACAGAAACGGACGCCGATACTGACACCGGAACTGAAACCGAGGAGTCGGAAACGGACGATGACGACGAAAACTACGGGGGTCGCGATTCCGAGCGTCTGACGTACGGCGAGATTCGGCAGCAGCCGCCGAGCACGCTGGACAATCTCAACCAGGAGTACGTCGAGCTCATCAACGCGAGCGGATCGACGATCGATCTCTCGGGCTACACTCTCACCTACGGCGACGGCGCGAAGTATACCTTCGATGATGGTTTCCAACTCGACGTCGATCAGCCCGTCACCGTCCACACCGGTAGTGGCGATGACAGCGATACCGACGTCTACGTCGGTCGCGACGAGGTCGCCCTGGACTATCAGGGCCCCGATAAGGTCACGGTGAAGAACGCGGACGGTACCGTCGTGCTCGAAGCGACCGTCTGAACGGGTTTCTTACGGCAGGGAGACGTCGACGTCTTCCTGTTGGCTCGCAGCTTTCACGGTGTTGTAGAGCAGCATTGCGCGCGTCATCGGGCCGACGCCACCCGGAACGGGCGTAATGACACTCGCTTTCTCCTTCGCCGAGTCGAACTCGACATCGCCGACGAGTTCGTACCCCTTCTCAGTGTCGGCATCGACGCGGTTGACGCCGACATCGATCACCGTCGTGCCTTCCGAGAGCATCGAACCGTCGACGAGTTCGGGTGCGCCGACCGCCGCGACGACGATGTCCGCTCGCCGGGTCTTTTCGGCGAGGTCCTGTGTTCGGGAGTGACAGACGGTGACGGTGGCGTTGCCGCCATCGGTCTTCTGGACGAGGAGGTTCGCGAGCGGCTTGCCGACGATGCGCGAGCGCCCGACGATGGTGACGTCCTTCCCTTCGGGATCGACGTCGGCCGCGTCGAGCAGTTTCTGCACGCCGTGTGGCGTACAGGGTTTGAATCGGGCGTCGCCGGCGACGAGCCGGCCGACGTTCTCGGGGTGGAACCCGTCGACGTCCTTTCCTGGGTCGATGCGCCGAATGACCTCGCGGTAGTCGATCTGGTTGGGCACCGGATCTTGGACGAGATAGCCGTGAACACTCGAATCGTCGTTGAGGTCGTCGATCGTGTCGTACAGCTCGTCGGGTGCGGCGTCGCCATCGAGTTCGACGTGGATGCCGTTCATCCCGATCTCCTCGCAGTCGCGCTGTTTCATCGAGACGTAGGTCTCGCTCGCGGGGTCGTCGCCGACCAGCACCGTCGCGAGTCCGGGCGTGACGCCCGCATCGTCGAGCGTGTCGACGCAGTTCTCGAGATCGGCGCGAATCCCGTCGGCGACGGCGTTGCCGTCGATGACGTTCGTCATAGAGGGCAGCGGATTGCCGCACTAATCAACACTCGGGTCGAGTGATCCACACGCCTAACCGGCTCCCGATGCATCCGATACGATGGATCGAAAGCATGATATATACTGAACGCTTATTCAGTATCGATGGCAGACAGTACCAGTTTGAGCGGATTCGAGGACGCAGTCGCGATCGTGACCGGCGCGAGCTCGGGCATTGGCCGTGCATCGGCCGAGCGTTTCGCCGCCGAGGGCGCGAGCGTAGTCATCGCCGACGTCGACCGTGAGGGCGGCGAGGAGACCGTCGAACGGATCGAGAACGACGGCGGCGAGGCGACGTTCGTCGACGTCGACGTCTCCGATGAGTCGTCGGTCGAGGCGATGGTCGAGGAGACCGTCGACACCTACGGTGGGCTCGACATCGCGCACAACAACGCCGGCATCAGCCCGTCGTACGCGCCGACGGCCGACGTCTCGGTCGAGGACTGGGAGCAGGTGATCGACATCAACCTCACGGGCGTCTGGCAGTGTCTCAAGGCCGAACTCCCCGCGATGGTCGAGAGCGGCGGCGGTGCGATCGTCAACACCGCCTCGATCGGCGGGCTCGTCGCCAGCGGTAGCGCACCCTACACCGGCAGCAAACACGGTGTCGTCGGGCTCACGAAGACCGCCGCAGTCGAGTACGGTGGCCAGGGCGTTCGCGTCAACGCCATCTGTCCGGGCGTCGTCGAGACGCCGATGCAGCAGCAGGCGAGCGAGGACTCCACCGAGGCCGTCGACGCAGTCACCGAGGCGCAGGCACTCAATTGGATGGCCGATCCCGCAGAGATCGCCAACGCCGCCGCGTGGCTCTGCTCCGACGAAGCCTCGTTCGTGACGGGCCACCCCCTCGCGGTCGACGGCGGACTGGTCGCCCAGTAACCCTCACGGATCGGGCCGTACAGCACCGAGCGGGCGAACACGAATTCGCTATTATTTGCGTCACCCGAGCTACCGGTTACTCACGAGTGTCGTTCCGACGAGGACTGTATCGCCGGCAGATGATGCTGGTCGGAATAGGGGTTCTCTCTCGTTTCGATATCCGGAACGATCCGCTGCCGACGGAAAACAGTCGCTGAACGTGCGTCAGTACAGGGGGTGACGATCGACGAGTGCGTCCACGTCGGCCGAGACCTCCTCGCGGACGCCCTCGTCGTCGGGGGCATCGATGACGCGCGCAATGCAGTCGGCGACCTCCCGGCAGGCCTCGGCGTCGAAGCCACGGGTGGTGAGCGCGGGCGTGCCCGCACGAATCCCGCTGGCGACGAACGGGCTGCGGGTCTCGCCGGGCACCGTGTTCGCGTTGAGGACGATACCGGTCTCCTCCAGTGCCTCCTCCACTTCCTTGCCAGTCGTATCGGGGTGGGAATCGCGCAGATCACAGAGTACGAGGTGGGTGTCGGTCCCGCCGGAAACGAGCGAGAGCCCGTGCTCCTGCATGCGGTCGCCGAGCGCCTGGGCGTTCTCGACGACCTGATCGATGTAGTCGTCGAATCCAGGATCGAGCGCCTCGCCGAAGCCGACGGCCTTGCCCGCGACGTTGTGCATCAGCGGCCCGCCCTGCATGCCGGGGATGATCGCCGAATCGATGTCGTCGCCGTACTCCTCGCGGGCCATCACGATGCCGCCGCGGCCCGCACGGATCGTCTTGTGCGTGCTACCGGTGACGAAGTCCACGGTGCCGACGGGCGAGGGATGGGCTCCCGTCGCGACGAGACCGGTGATGTGGGCGATGTCGGCGAGATGGTAGGCGTCGACCGCATCGGCGATCGCCTGGAAGCGCTCCCAGTCGATCTCGCGGGGGTAGGCCGAAAAGCCCGTGACGAGCATGTCGGGCTCGAACTCGTGGGCGTGGTCCTCGATCTCGTCGAAGTCGAAGCGCCCCGTATCGGGGTCGACTTCGTAATGTTCGACGTCGTAGACCTTCCCGGCGAAGTTCATCGGGTGGCCGTGTGAGAGGTGGCCGCCATGTGAAAGGTCGAGCGAGAGGATCTTGTCGCCGGGTTCGAGCGCGGCGTGGTAGACGGCCATGTTCGCCTGCGAGCCGGCGTGGGGCTGGACGTTGACGTACTCGGCCTCCCAGAGCTCCTTCGCGCGGTCGATGGCCAGCTGTTCGACCTCGTCGGCGTACTCGCAGCCGCCGTAGTAGCGCGAACCAGGGTAGCCCTCGGCGTACTTGTTGGTGAGCGCACTGCTCTGGGCCTCCATGACCGCCTCGCTGACGTGGTTCTCGCTCGCGATCATCGTCAGCGTCTCGCGCTGGCGGTCGACCTCGCCGGCGAGCGCGTCGGCGACTGCCGGATCCGTCTCGCGCACGTGCTCGTACTCCATACCCCGGTTCTCGGCCCCATCATCAATACAGTATCGGTACGGCAACGCTCAGCACGACCGCCGGCCGCCGCAAAACCGCCGCCACCGCAAACGCCGGGTCTTTTCCGACGGGGTGCGTGGCTCGGCCATGAACGTCGGCATCGTCGGCTCCGGTCCCGCCGTCGAAGGTATCGAGACAGCACTCGACGACACCGAAACGAACCGAATCGACCCGGACGCTATCCCCGAACCGGACCTCGCGATCGTCGCCGATACCGCGGGCGCGGTGATCTTCGAGGAAGCGAACGAGCTCGCCCGCGAGAGCGCGACGCCGTGGCTCGCAGTCGAGCTCGGTGGCATCGGTGGCCAAGCGGTCTGTGAAGCTTCCATCACCGGCTTCGGTCCCGAGACGGCCTGCTATAACTGTCTGCAAGCGCGCGTCGCGGCGAGTGGTGACAGCACGGATAGCACGAACGGCGCGGACGAGGACGAAGCAGATGAGCCGAGCACCGACCCCGCGACCGCCCGGCTGGCCGGCGCACGCGCGGGCTACGAGGCCAGCCGACTGCTTGCGGGCGAGCGATCGCCTGTCATGGGTGGGGTCGTCGAACTTCCACACGCCGAGCGACGACTCCTGGCAGTGCCGAACTGCGACTGTGCCGGCGAACGGGATCGAGAGCTTCGACGCGGGTACGAGGATCGCGGGCTCGACGATGCACTCGGACGGGCCGAGGCCGCCCTCGACGAGCGCGTCGGCATCGTCACCGAGGTCGGCGAGATCGCCTCCTTCCCCGCACCGTACTATCTCGCGCGAGTGGGCGAGACGGCGGGATTCAGCGATGCGAGCGCGGCGAGCGAGGCCGCCGGTGTCGCCGCCGACTGGGATCGTGCGTTCATGAAGGCGCTCGGCGAGGCGCTCGAACGGTACAGCGCCGGCGTCTATCGCACCGAGGCGTTCGAACACGGCACGTCCGCGGAGATCGAGAGGGCCATCCCGCCGTCGTCGTTCGCACTGCCGGAAGGTGCGGAGACGGATGCGACGGCGTCGATTCCGTGGGTTCCCGGCGAGGACCTCGCGACCGGCGAGTCGGTCCATCTGCCGGCGGAGTTCGTCCAATTCCCGCCGCCGGACCATCGCCACGGGCCGTCGATCACCACGGGGTTGGGACTCGGGAATTCGGGTACCGAGGCACTCCTCTCGGGGCTCACGGAAGTCGTCGAGCGCGATGCGGCGATGCTCTCGTGGTATTCGACGTACGAGCCGCTCGGACTGGCGGTCGACGACGAAGGGTTCGAGACGCTCGCTCGGCGCGCGCGATCGGAGGGGTTGACCGTGACACCCGTATTGCTCACGCAGGACGTCGACGTTCCGGTGGTCGCCGTCGCCGTCGAGCGCGACGAGTGGCCACGGTTCGCGGTCGGGTCGGCGGCGGGATTCGATCCCGACGAGGTGGCGCGGTCGGCGCTCGCGGAGGCGCTCCAGAGCTGGATGGAGCTGCGCGCGATGGGCCCGGAGGAGGCCACCGAGGCCGAGGGGGAGATCGGACAGTACGCCGATACGCCCGGCCCGGCGGCGGACTTTTTCGCCGTCGAGAGCCGCGTTCCGGCGGCGAGCGTCGGGCCGGAGACGGTGCCGACGGGCCAGGACGCATTCGATGTGCTGGTCGATCGCGTAACCGAAGCGGGACTCGATGTCTACGGTGCGCGACTCACCCCGAGAGACGTCGAATCGATCGGTTTCGAGGCCGTGAGCGTGCTCGTGCCCGGCGCGCAGCCGCTGTTCACCGACGAGGCTTTCTTTGGTGAGCGCGCCAGCGAGGTGCCGCAGGCGCTCGGATTCGCACCGCGACTCGACCGCGCGTTCCATCCGTATCCCTGAGTCGGCTGGTGGTTGCCGCGTGGTGGCGGCAGCGGTGCGGTTGCCGTGCGGTCCTGGCGGGTGAAGGGCGAGGCTCCGAGCGAAGTCGTTCGAAAGGCGCTTAGTCCCTAGCGAAAGTTATGAAGATCGCGTGAGACAGCGATCTCATGAGTGGAGATCGTCGCAAGGAAATCGTCCGACATCTCAGTGAAGACGATCTCGATCGACTACTCGCCGAAACCGACGACGGAAAAGTTAGCAAGCGACTGACGTTCGTCAAGCGACTCTACAAAGGCGCAACTCTTGAGGACGCTGCCGACGACGTCGGCAGGTCCTCTGCGACTGCGACTCGCTGGGTACGACGATGGAATGAGGGTGGACTCGGTCTCCTCACGCCGAACTTCGGGGGCGGCAGGCCCCCGAAGCTCGGCGAGGACGAGCAGGAACAGTTGCTCGAACTCTTGCGAGAGGGTCAACCCTGGAAATCACAGGAGATCCAGTACCTCCTCAACGAAGAGTTCGACGTTGAGTACCATCCAGCTCACCTTGGAAGATTTCTCAAAAAGCTTGGTCTCTCACGTGCGATTCCACGAACACAGCGTCCCTCTCAACCTGAGAACGCCGAGGGGATCCTCGAAGAACGCGTCGGAGACGCGTTCGACGAGGACGCCGATGAGCCACACAACAAACAGGACAGTGATGATGAGGAAGGCTGGGTCGTTGACGACGATATCTGTACGGACGGCGGTACTATCCTCGGATTCTTCGATACATCCCATCCACAGCCGTGGGACAATTCACAGCGGATGTACTACGTCGATGATCCCCACATCACTCGACCGCTGGTTCGTCACGACGAACCAACGGTCGGCTTCTACGCACTCAACGGCGAGAGCGTGGTGAGCTTCCCCGAAAATCAGGAGAAAGAACAGATCTGTGCGTGTCTCGAACGGATCCGCGAGCAGAATCCGGGCAAGCGGATTCTGCTCGTCTTGGACAACTTCTCCTCGCACATCTGTCCGTACACGCGTAGGCGCGCGCATCAGCTAGGAATCGATTTGGTGTTCCTTCCGGTTGGCTCGCCGGATTTGAACCCGATCGAGCCGGTTTGGAAGAGTCTGCGCTGGGAAGCCTCGCCACTGATCGTCGAGAGCGCGGAGGAATTCCGCGCTCTCGTCACCGATCTGTTCGACCGCCTCACTGATCGGCTGAGTTTCGCCGTTTCATGGATCGAGAAATTCCTCGCTCCGTATCTTCAGAAGTTATCTAAATGACTATCGCGCCTTTCGTGATGACGAGAAAGCGAAGCTCTCTCGAACCACGAGGAGCCGAGGGCTTCTGCGGTGCGGAGCGGGTGTGGAGAGCGGTAGCATCCGCGCGAGCGGAGTGAGCGCGGTTCACCGCGAGTGAGTGAAACGAACGAGTGGGTGTTTTTGGTCCAGATTTTTGCGAACCCCCTTGCGAGCGAGCGGAGTGAGCGAGCAACGGGGGTGAAGTAAAAAGGTGGTCTCTAGATACCAAACGTCGCCCGGAGCATGTCGCGTGTGCCGGGCCCGAGCCCGACAACGAGCACCGCGAGCATCAGCAGGTAGGAGTAGCGCGGGCTCTCCTCGAAGATCGTCTCGTCGAACAGCCAGATGACGCCGGTCGCGAGGACGAGTTTCACGAGCAGGAACGGCCAGGAGTCGCCGATGACGTCGATGATCGACGGCGGAAAGACCGTGGTGGTAGCGCCGACGATGATGGCGTTGATCGGATGTTTCGCGCTGTACTGGAAGGGGAGCCCGATGGCCTGCGCCCAGTCCGAAGCCAGCACGTTCGCCACGCCGTCGACCGCCTGCGCCCAGAGGATCGCCAGCCCGATGAGGCCCGTGCCGGCGTTCAGGGCGGGTGCGAGCCGGTCGATGGCGTAGTAGATGCCGACGGCGAGCGCCGAGGCGATGCCGAGCGTGAGCACGAGCATCTGCGGGTAGAAGGCGACGAACTCGGTCGAGTAGGAGAGGAAGGCGAGGTAGGCGAGCGTCACGACGAGCGCGACCGTGCCCATCCCGGCGAGCGCCGGCTCGAACTCGGATATGACGTCGCGACGGGCGAGCCGGAGGCTGAGGAGGATAGCCGCGAGCGTGACGACGAAGACGGTGAGATAGATGACGGGGCTGATGATGAGCGCGTTCGCGGGATAGGAGATGGCGGCAGTCGCGTCGGCAGGGACGGCGTCGTTGGCGTCCTCGACCACCCGGAGCGCGCCGCCGAAGAGGGTGAACGGGATCAGTGCGAAGAAGAGCCGCCTGTCGGTGCCGATGCCGAGTCGGCGCACCAGGAGGAGCACGCCGGCGAGCATGAACAGCAGGACGACGGCGTACCCGGCCTCGGAGACGAGCGTGTAGCCCGGCTCGGCGACGGTGAGCCCCTGCGCCGCGGCCGCACGGCAGGTCTCGCTTTCGCCGAAGCGGCGGACCACTCCATCGGCCCGGACCGCACAGAGGGCGTTGTGGGCGTCGGCGTCGATCGGCCCCCAGAAGTATTTCCAGAGAAAGTTCGTATAGATTGCCCGCGGGAAGGCGAGCGCCCCGGCGGCGATGGCGAGGACGCCCGCGACGGCCGCCGCGAGCCACGCCCGCACGGGGTCGACCCGGTCCGCTATCGAAGCCATGTTCTGGTGGGTACACGCCCGCCGTTTGACGGTTCCGATTGGACGCGTCGCTCCCGGCAATGGATGGCTTTACGGCCACGCCCCGCCTCCCTCCGACGATGAACACACTCGCGAAGCGGATCCACAACATCGCACCCGATCCCGTCCACGTGACTTTCGCCGACGACTCGACGGCGACTTTCGAGATGCAGAGCGCCGAGTTCTTCCAAGAAGAGTTCCAGGGGGTCGCCACGCCGATCGACGGGGATCGCGAACACCGCATCGTCGCCGGCGGCGCAAACACCGACCAGGTCGTCGTCGGTCGTGAGCGCGACGACGGCGGCTTCGAGGAAGTCGGTGCAATCGTCGCAGTCGAACCTGCCGAGTGATTCTTAGACAGTAGTTGCGAGGGCAAGACGCTCCATCTTGCCCGCACTTTTCGTGCCGCACGATACGGCACGCAGTGCGAGGGACAGGATTTGAACCCGTGGACCTCTACAGGAGCGGAGCTTGAATCCGCCGCCGTTTCCAGACTTGGCTACCCTCGCACGCAGTCTTCCTTGGCTGTGGCGAGCGGTAAAGCGTTGCGGACGGCGGTGACCACGACGATAGCACCGGATATTGATAAGAATCGACACGAGTACGAATGGCCTCCAACGGCCGTGTTTAATCGCATGACGGAAGTGGAATTTCCTGTTTTGCGGCCTGCTTGATGTTGTACACCGCACACATCAACGCGATCTCACGAAATTCTCGATACCATGTCCGCGCTCGCAGGGCGACGCCCAGCGAGCGCTTGACCGAGGAGAAGACGGTTTCTGACATGGAGCGCTGGTGGTAGAGATCGTCGTCAATTCGGGCGTTGTGGGCGTGATCGTAGGGCTTGTTGATGCAGTGCTTGATCAACGGTCGGAGGTCAAGATCCTCACGGAGGTACTCACGCAGCCACGTGCAGTCGTAGCCTTTGTCAGCAGTGAGGATCTGCAACTCGTCCGCCTGCCGGCGGGCGAGTTGCATGCAGATGTCGGCGTCACTTCCTTCTCTGGTGGTCGTACAGTGCAAATCGAGGATGACGTTTGTTTCTGCATCGACAAGTTTCGTGGCTTTGAGGCCCTGTACCTCGTATTTCGTCTTGTTGCAGTACGAGCGGCTCGCAGGCGAGCGCTCGAAGAACGTAGCGTCGATCGCTCCGATCGGCCCAGTGTTATGAAACTGCGCAGACTGCTGGAGAAGTGTTCGACAGACCGCCATCTCAATTCTATCGAAAGCGAGACATAACGTCGATGGATGCGGGAGATCGGCCGGCTCAAGGCCGATCTCCCGCGATATTCGTGGCATTTCCGTCAACACATCGATCGTCATCCGGTAGGTTGTATCGAGATAAATCCGGAGACAGTGGATGGATATCATCGCTGCATCGGTGAACCCGCCGCCACCTTCCGGGGCGGCGGGTTCGTCCCAATCATCGGCAACCCTTTTGACGGCGAAGACAACACGTTCGGTGAAGCGGAAGATTTGCGTTGACATACTTCGCCGTCTTCCGCTTCAACTCCGTCACTCTGGCGACCTGATCCGACGTTGTCTAGCGATTAAACACGGCCCCTCCAACCGATCGCCGCTACGATTAAGTCCACTCGGTGCCCAGTCGCGCCGAATGGAACCGCCACGGGGTATCTTCGGGATCCCACACGGGTTGCTCTCCTCGCCGGACGAGTGGGCCGCCCTCGGAATCGGCCTTCTCGCGCTCGCAGCGGCGACCTTGTACGACGGTGACCTCGACCTCGAACCCGTCTCGGGTGCGGCCATCGTTGGCATCGTCGTCGCGCTTCTCGTCTCATTCATTGCTCCCTCAGTCGTCACAAACGAGTGGCACGTCCCCGTCATCGTGGTCCTCGCTGTCATCGCCGGGGTGATAATCGTCCACCAGCGTGGCTGATTCGAGGTATCGGAGACACCGGGTGAGCGCCGACGAAGTTACCCATCGTGACCCCTGCGTTCCGGTATGGACGAACACACTCGTGACCCATCCGTGGAGCCACCCGACGGAAATCCGACGGGCTGGCGAGCGGACAGGGCGACTACTGCCGCCGACGGCGAGCGGACTGGAGGATCCGCGAGCGGCCAGTGGGAACATGCCACCCTCCGGCGAGCGCTCGATCACGGCGTGCGCCTCTACAATGCGGGCGAGTTCCACGACTCGCACGATTGTTTCGAGGCGGAGTGGTATAACTACGGCCGCGGCAACACGGAATCGAAGTTCCTCCACGGGATGGTCCAGGTCGCGGCGGGCGCGCACAAGCATTTCGACTTCGAGGATAACGCGGGGATGCGTTCGCTCTTCGAGACGGCGCTCGACTACTTCGTCGGCGTGCCGAACGACTTCTACGGGGTCGATCTACTCGACGTTCGCATGACCCTGATGAACGCCTTGGAGGAACCGAGCGTGCTGGCGGGCTGGATGATCCGTCTCGACGGCGAGTCGCCCACGGCACGCCCGGTCGATTTCGCGTACGTGACGGCGCTCGACTGACCGCCCATCTGAGTACCGCGGCACTCAAAAAGGGTGGGTGAGTAGTGTGGATAGATGCGAATCGAGCAGTTGGGCGACGGCGAACCGGAGATCGCCGTCGTCGGTGGCATTCACGGCGACGAGCCGTGTGGCGTGCGCGCGGTCGAACAGCTCATCGAGCGGGATCCCGACGTCGAGCGACCCGTCAAATGTATCGTCGCCAACGAGGAGGCGCTCGACCGTGACGTGCGCTACACCGACGCCGATCTCAATCGGGTGTTCCCGGGCGATCCCGACGCCGACACCCACGAGGAGCGGCTTGCGGCGGCCCTGCTGGCGGAGCTCAAGGGCTGTACGACCCTCTCGATGCACTCGACCCAGTCCTATACTGGTACTTTCGCCGTTCTCGCCGACGAGACTCTGGCGCTCGCCCAGTCGATCTGTCCCTATCTCACTCTCGACGCGGCCGTCGACACGAGCGCGTTCACGGAGGGGCGACTGATCGAGTACGCGCCCGTCGTCGAGGTCGAATGTGGCTATCAGGGCTCTGCGGAGGCCACCGAGCACGCCAGCACGATCGCCGAGGAGTTCCTCGCGGCGCTCGGCGCGCTCCCCGGTGGCGAGCCACACGACGAGGGCGTGCCGCTGTACCGACTCACCCATCTCATCCCGAAGGGCGCGGCCGACGCCTACGACGTCCCGGCGACGAACTTCGAGCGCGTCGCCGCCGGCGAGACCTACGCGACGATCGACGGCGAGGAACTCGTCGCCAACGAACCGTTCTATCCCGTGTTGATGTCGCCCTATGGCTACGAAAACGAATTCGGCTACGCCGCGGAGCTCGACGGACGGCTGGGTGGGTCGGCCGCCGGCGACGAGCGCGACCGGCCGGAAACGCCGCGGTAGCTACTCCTCGGCGGGTGCGAACTCGACGAGCGAGAGCTCGCGATCGAGATGGCAGTAGTCGTGTGGCGGGTCGCCGATGACCTCCTGAATGCGGTACTCGGTGTCGAACGCCGCGCCAGCCGGCTCGCAGTACTCGTGGCTCGGACAGCCGGTGTGGGGACAGGGGCCGTCGAGTTTCGCCTTGCTGCCCGCGTAGGCGCTTTTCGGCGAGACGTTCGCCATCACGGGCGCAGGTTTGACTTCGACGGCGCGCACCCCTGTATCGTGGACGCCACATTCGAGCGTCTGGGTGTTCTCGCGAACGCTCGTGACGCGGTATTTCGTTCCCTCAGAAAGGTTGAGACACTGCTCGCGGTAGGGACAGCCCTCACAGGCGCTGGCCTCACCCTGATAGACAAACTCGGTGCCGACATCGGCGAGGCGCGTGCCGACGAGCGTGACCTGTGACATGGTCCGCGCTACGCTGCGAACGTGAATAAGAAACACGTCTCGGCAGCATCACTCCCCCGTGAGTTCGTCGAGTTTTTCGAAGTACTCCTCGCGAGGCACCTGATAGAGTTCCCGATAGTCGATCTCGCCGTCGGCGAACCGTTCGGCGAGCCCGATAGTCCCGTCGACGGCGTCCGTCCTGGCATCGTAGTGGTCGGCATCGCGGTTGACCTCCGGTTCCAGAAACAGCGTGACGATCCACGGATCGGTCGGGTCGGGATCGAGTTCGCTGCCGGGGCGGCGCGAGCGCTGGCCGTGGGTCAGATAGAGCGTCGGCAGGCAGGGTGCGGGGAACTCGTGGCTGTCGAAGATGTCGGGGCGGAAGACGAGGATGCACTGGTCGGCGCTCTCGTTCCAGATCGTCCACGAGTAGGGCAGCGCGTCGAACTCGCTCATGGGCGCTCTCGGTGGCGAGCGCCCAAATCCTCGGCGGTCGGTGCGGGCGTCGCACACGGAGGCTTCGGGAGGAATATGGCATAAGTAGGGGCAACAGTTATATGTGTTAATCCTTTTTCTCCTACTAGTATTGGTGGGTCATGCTACCGCGGTACGCTGCCGCGAACCTCCGGTACGGCTCGCCGATCTCGACGCGCCGCCCACGACCGACACGGACGACTACCGCGGTGAGTCCGCGCGTGGCTCCCGCGAGAGAGATACAACAATGTCAGGCGACACCAACACGCTCGAAGCGCTCAGCGAGGAGTACCGTGCATCGATCCCGACCGACCTCCGCACGGCGCGCACGTTCCAGTGGTATCTGGACGAACTCCGCGAGGAGCCAGCGATCGCCCGCAACGCCCACCAACGCGTCGCGGACATGTTCGACTTCTACGGCAGCGACTACGACGAGGAGACGGGCGTCGTCGAGTACCATCTCGCCTCCGAGGACCCGCTCGGCGAGGGCGAGAACACCTTCTACGGCCGCGAGATCCACGAGGCCATTCACGAGTTCGTCAACAAGGCCAAATCCGGCGCACGCGGGCTCGGGCCGGAACGCCGCATCAAACTGCTCCTGGGGCCGGTCGGCTCGGGGAAGTCGGATTTCGACCGGCAGGTCAGGCGCTACTTCGAGGACTACACGATGCGCGAGGACGGCCGGATGTACACCTTCCGCTGGACGAACCTGGCCGACGTGATCGCCGACCAGGATCCCGCCGACGACGTCGTTCGATCGCCGATGAATCAGGATCCGCTGGTGCTCCTCCCGCTCGATCAGCGCAAACGCGTCGTCGAAGAACTGAACGAGCGCCTCGATGCGCCCTACACGATCCAGAACGAGCAGTCGCTCGACCCCGCGAGCGAGTTCTACATGGACTCCCTGCTTGGCTACTACGACGACGACCTCCAGCAGGTGCTCGAAAACCACGTCGAGGTGATGCGGCTCACCGCCGACGAGAACAAGCGTCAGGCGATCGAGACCTTTGAGCCGAAGGACAAGAAAAATCAGGACGAGACCGAGCTGACGGGCGACGTCAACTACTCGAAGATCGCGGTCTACGGAGAGAGCGACCCGCGAGCCTTCGACTACTCGGGTGCGTTCTGTAACGCCAATCGGGGTATCTTCTCCGGCGAGGAGCTCCTCAAACTCCAGCGGGAGTTCCTCTACGACTTCCTCCACGCCACCCAGGAGATGACCATCAAACCGAAGAGCAACCCGCGGATGGACATCGATCAGGTGATCGTCGGGCGGACGAACATGCCCGAGTACAAGGAGAAGAAGGGCGACGAGAAGATGGAGGCGTTCAACGACCGAACGAAGCGGATCGACTTCCCTTACGTGCTCCAGTACGACGAGGAGGCGAACATCTACCGGAAGATGCTCGCGAACGCCGACGTGCCCGATATCCACGTCGAGCCCCACACCCTGGAGATGGCCGGTCTGTTCGGCGTGCTCACCCGGATCGAAGAACCCGACTCCGGGACTGTTGATCTCCTCCAGAAGGCCAAAGCCTACAACGGTGAGATCGACGAGGCCGAGGACATCGACGTCAAGAAATTGCGCGAGGAGGCGACCGACACCGCCGAGATCGGCGAGGGGATGGAGGGGGTGAGCCCGCGGTTCATCGGCGACGAGATATCCGAGGCGATCATGGACTCGATGCACCGTGAGAGGGGGTTCCTCTCGCCGTTGACGACGTTCAACCACCTGGAGGGCAACCTCGAAAACCACGGCTCGATCGCCGAGGACCTCTTCGACACCTACTACCGCTACCTCGAACTCGTCCGCGAGGAATATCGCGAGCGCGCCATCGAGGACGTCCGACACGCGCTGGCGTACGATCTCGACGAGATCCAGCGCCAGGGCGAGAAGTATATGGACCACGTGATGGCCTACATCGACGACGACACCGTCGAGGACGAGCTCACCGGGCGCGAACAGGGGCCCGACGAGACGTTCCTCCGTTCTGTGGAGGAGAAACTCGACGTGCCCGAAGACCGGAAGGACGACTTCCGTCAGGAGGTGTCGAACTGGGTGTCGCGTCGCGCTCGCGAGGGCGATACGTTCAACCCACAGGACAACGACCGTCTGCGGCGGGCCCTGGAGCGCAAGCTCTGGGAGGATAAGAAACACAACATCAACTTCTCGGCGCTGGTGTCGTCGGGGGAGATGGACGACGAGGAGCGCAGCGCGTGGATCGACGCGCTGATCGAACAGGGCTACACCCGTGGTGGGGCCAAGGAGGTGCTCGAATTCGCCGGTGCCGAAGTCGCCAAAACCGAACTGGAAGACGAGTGATGACTGACCGAGAGAGCGGCGAGAGCTACGTCACCGCGGCCGACCGCGCGCTCCAGGAGACCTACGAGGAGCCGATGAGCCTCGCCGAATACGTCGATGCGGCGCTCTCCCAGCCCCGGATCGCCGCCCACGCCGCGAAGTATCTCGTCGCCGCCATCGAGGCCGCCGGGACCAGAACCGTGATCGAGGAGGGCGAGGAGACCGAGCGCTACCGGTTCTTCGACGACCCACACAACGACGGTGAGCACGCGATCCTCGGCAACACCGCGGTGCTCAACGCGTTCGTCGACGATCTGCGCTCGATCGCCGCCGGCCGGGGGAAAGACGAGAAGATCATCTGGCTCGCCGGCCCCACGGCGACGGGCAAGTCCGAACTGAAGCGTTGTCTCATCAACGGGCTGCGCGAGTTCTCGAAGACCGACGCCGGTCGGCGCTACACCGTCGAGTGGAACGTCGCGGGCCTCGGCGAGTCGGCCGGGCTGACCTACGGCGGCGAGTACCGCGACGACGAGGACGACTGGTACGAGAGCCCCGTCCAATCACATCCGCTGACCGTCTTCCCGCCGGAGGTGCGTACGGAGATCGTCGAGGCACTCAACGAGCGCAGCGACGATCACGTCCCGATCACCGTCGAGGGACGTCTCGATCCGTTCTGCCGTGAAGCCTACGACTACCTCGAGGAGCGGTACCGCCGCGACGGGGTGCGGGACCTGTTCTCAGCCGTGACGGACAGGCGTCACCTCCGGGTAAAGAACTATGTCGTCGATGTCGGGCAGGGTATCGGCGTGCTCCATTCGGAGGACGACGGCTCGCCGAAGGAACGGCTCGTCGGCTCGTGGATGGCAGGAATGGTGCGCGAACTCGATTCGCGAGGCCGAAAGAACCCGCAGGCGTTCTCCTACGACGGCGTGCTCTCGCAGGGCAACGGACTGTTGACGATCGTCGAGGACGCCGCCCAGCACGCGGATCTCCTCCGCAAGCTGCTCAACGTGCCCGACGAGGGATCCGTGAAGCTCGACAAGGGAATCGGGATGGACGTCGACACGCAGATGATCATCATCTCGAACCCCGACTTAGAGGCGCAGTTGAACCAGCACGCCGAGCGCAACGCCGACGACCCGTTGAAGGCGCTCAAGCGCCGCCTCGACAGGCGCGAGTTCGACTATCTCACGAACGTCTCGCTCGAAGCCGAGCTCATCCGGCGCGAACTCGCGAACGAGACCGGGATCTGGCGTGCCGAGAGCTACGAGGCGCTCGAACGGACGATCGCCGAGCCGGTCACGGTGTCGGTCGGCGGTGACGACGATATCTCCGAGATCGAGCTCGCCCCACACGCGGTCGGGGCGGCTGCGCTCTACAGCGTCGTCACGCGGCTCGACGACGATGACCTCCCGGCGGGGATGGAGCTCGTCGACAAGGCGCTGCTGTTCGATCGCGGCTATCTCCAGCATGGAGACGAGCGCACCGAGCGTGAAGCGTTCGATTTCGACGAGGACAGCGCCGACGGCGAGAGCGGGATCCCCGTCACCTACACGCGCGACGTCATCGCCGATCTGCTGTACGCCGAGCGCGAGCGCCACCATGTCGATCTCCCCGTCGAGGACGTCGTCATGCCACAGGACGTCCTGGACGCGATGGCGGCCGAACTGGCCGAGGCACCGGTGTTCTCGACGACCGAGCGCGGCGAGTTCGAGAGCCGCGTCGTCCAAGTGAAAAACCAGGTGTTCGAGCGCCAGCGCGAGGACGTGCTCGAAGCGCTGCTGCACGACAAGCGCGTCGACGAGGCAACCGTCGCCGAGTACGTCGAACACGTCTACGCGTGGGCGGCGGACGAACAGGTCGAGAACGACCGTGGCGAGCGCGAGGAGCCCGACCCGCTCGTGATGAAGGTCTTCGAGACCGAGCATCTCGGGCGGTTCGGCTCCGAGAGCTACGACGGAAGTCAACCCTCGCCGGCGGTCAGGGAGTTCCGCATGGAGAAGATCATCACCGCGCTCAACCGCCACGCGTGGCACAGCCGCGACGACGAGTTCCGGGCGAGCGACGTCGCACTCACCGAGATCCCGGTGATCGACACCGTGCTCGGGAGCCACGACTGGGACGACGTCCGGCGGGCCTACGAGGACTTCGACCCGCGTCAGTGGGAGGACCCGCCCAGTGGAACCGAGACGGCGCGGCTGAAGGAACAGACGATCGAGAAGATGGTCGAGCTGTTCGACTACAGCGCAGCGAGCGCCGAGCTGACCAGCCGGCACGTCATGGGACAGGTGAGCTACAGATGGGACTGAGGGAGGACCTCGAACGCTACCGTGAGGTCGGCGAGGAGCGCCGCGAGGATCTCGCGGAGTTCATTCAGTACGGCGATCTCGGCGGCAGCGGCCCGGATTCGGTGCGAGTCCCGGTGAAGATCATCGACCTGCCGGGCTTCGAGTACGACAAGCGCGACCAGGGCGGCGTCGGACAGGGCGACGGCGACACGCCCCAGCCGGGCCAGCCGGTCGGCCAGCCACAGCCGGGCGACGAGGAGGGCGATCCCGGCGAGGAGGGCGGCGAGCACGAGTACTACGAGATGGACCCCGAGGAGTTCGCCCAGGAGCTCGACGAGCGACTGGGGCTCGATCTCGAACCGAAGGGCAAGCGCGTCGTCGAGGAGACCGAGGGCGATTACACCGACGTCAGTCGGACGGGACCGAACAGCACGCTCGATTTCGAGCGGATGTTCAAACAGGGGCTGAAGCGCAAGCTCGCGACGGATTTCGATCACGAGTACGTCCGCGAGGCGCTCAGGGTCGACGGGATGGGCCCCGAGAGCGTCTTCGAGTGGGCGCGCGGCAAGCACCTGCCCGTCTCGCGGGCGTGGCTCGACGACGAGTACGCGAAACTCGCGGCCAGCGAGCGCACGCGCTGGCCGTCGATCGAGACGATGGAGCGCAACGTCGAGGCCGAGGACACCGCTACCCGCATCCGCAAGGAGGGGGTCGATCACGTGCCCTTCCGTCGCGAGGACGAGCGCTACCGCTACCCCGAGATCGTCGAGGAGTACGAGAAGAACGTCGTCGTCGTGAACATCCGCGACGTCTCCGGATCGATGCGCGAGCAGAAGCGCGAGCTCGTCGAGCGGACGTTCACGCCGCTCGACTGGTATCTCACGGGCAAGTACGACCGCGCCGAGTTCGTCTACATCGCCCACGACGCCGAGGCGTGGCGCGTCGAGCGCGAGGAGTTCTTCGGCATCCGCTCTGGAGGAGGAACCAAAATTTCGAGCGCGTACGAGCTCGCGGCAGCGATCCTCGACGAGGAGTATCCGTGGAACGACTGGAACAGATACGTATTCGCAGCGGGCGACTCCGAGAACTCCTCGAACGACACCGAGGAGTACGTCATCCCGCAGATGGAGGCGATCCCCGCGAACCTCCATGCCTACGTCGAGACGCAGCCGTCGGGCAACGCGATCAACGCGACCCACGCCGAGGAGGTCGAACGCCACTTCCACGACAGCGACAACGTCGCCGTCGCGTACGTCAACGGCCCGGGGGACGTCGTCGACGCGATCGAAACCATCCTGAACACCGAGGACGACAATGACTGACCGCATCAGCGCACAGCGAGCGGCCGACAGCCTCGAAGAGCCGGTGAGCGAGGCCGCGAACCTCGCTCACAAACTGGGGCTCGACCCCTACCGCGTGAACTACTGGATCGTCGACTACGACGAGATGAACGAACTCATCGCCTACGACGGGTTCCAGACCAGATATCCGCACTGGCGCTGGGGGATGAAATACGACCGCCAGCAGAAACAGAACCAGTTCCTCGGCGGGAAGGCCTTCGAGATCGTCAACAACGACGACCCCGCGCACGCGTTCCTCCAGGAATCGAACAGTCTCGCCGACCAGAAGGCGGTCATCACCCACGTCGAGGCGCACGCGGATTTCTTCGCGCACAACCAGTGGTTCGGCCTGTTCACCGGCGGCGGGACGCCGGACGCGGCGGCGATGCTCGCGCGACACGCCGACGCGATCGCCGCGTTCATGCGCGATCCCGATATCGAGCGCGAGGCCGTCGAGAGCTGGATCGACACGATCCAGTGTCTGGAGACGAACATCGACCGGCATCGGGCGTTCGAGAGCGCGAGCGCGGAGGAGGCTCCCGGGATCGAGGACGACGACATCGCCGATCGACTCGACGAGCTCGATCTCGGGGCCGACGTCGTCAGCGAGGTGTTCGACGACGACTGGCTCGAAGCCCAGCGCGAGGAGGAGCCGTCGGGGGCGATCCCGCCCGAACCCGAGCCCGATCTGCTCGCCTTCCTCTTCCGTCACGGGATGGCCTACGACGAGGAGCGCGAGAAGGCCGTCGAGATGGAGGAGTGGCAGCGCACAGTTTTGGAACTGCTCCGCCGGGAGGCATACTACTTCGCCGCCCAGCGGATGACGAAGGTGATGAACGAGGGCTGGGCGGCCTACTGGGAGTCGATGATGATGGGCGAGGAGAACTTCGCCGGCACCGATGAATTCCTGAGCTACGCCGACCATCAGGCGCGCGTGCTCGCCTCACCGGGGCTCAATCCGTACAAACTCGGCAAGGAGCTCTGGGAGTACATCGAGAACTCGGTCAACCGCCGCGAGGTCTGCGAGCGCCTGCTCCGCGTCGAGGGAATCACGTGGCGCAACTTCCACGACGTGGTCGATTTCGAGACTGTCGCGGCGGCGCTCGCGCCCGATCCCGTCATCGATCGGATCGCGGGCGATGGGCTCGCGGCGTTCGATCCCGACGACCCGCGGGTAGATGGCGAGGCGCTCGCGACCGCGAAGAACGGCGAGATCGACGTCGATCGTTATCCCTGGAAACTCCTCACCTACGAGGGAATGGCCGAGCGCCACTACTCGCTTGCCAAACCCCAGAACAGCGGCTTCCTCCAGCGGACGAGCCGCGAGGAGCTCGAACGGATCTCGCGATACCTGTTCGACGATTCGCGGTACAGCGACGTCGACGAGGCGCTCGCCGACGTGGAATACACGGCGGGCTGGAACCGCCTCTTCGAGATCCGCGAGAGCCACAACGACGTGACCTTCCTCGACGAGTTCCTCTCCCAGGAGTTCGTCGACGACAACGACTACTTCACCTACGAGTACACGCAGGCCACAGGTGATTATCGGGCGACCTCGACGGACTACGAGGACGTGAAGAAGAAACTCCTGCTCCAGTTCACCAACTTCGGCAAGCCCACCATCACCGTGCAGGACGGCAACTACAACAACCGCAACGAGCTGCTGCTCGCCCACCACTACAACGGCGTGATGCTCGACGTCGAACAGGCACGACAGACTCTCGAACGCGTGTTCGACCTCTGGGGACGGCCGGTGAACCTCAAGACGATCGTCAAGGAGCTCGACGAGCACGACCTCGAAGTCGCGAAACGCCGCGAGCGCGAGCCCGATCCCGACGAGCGCGGCAAGCTCATCCGCTACGACGGCGAATCGTTCACCGTCGAGGATCTCTCGTGGAGCGAGGTCGAGGGGATCGCCGCGACGGACGTCGATTACGACACGAAACCCGACGAGTGGCTCGCGTGAACCCCCGACCGACGACGATACTGTCACATCCGAAAGGGCTATCGTTCGGACCGGTATCAGTACGCACGATGGGGCGAGCGCCATGAGGTATTTCGAGTTCACGATCAAACCCGACGACGGGGCGATCCATCCCGTCGATAGCGTCATCATCGAGACACCCGGCGTCACGCGCGAGGCGCTCGTCCACGTCAACGCGCTCGCCAACGGGACGGGCGTGATGCTCTATCGGCTCCGTGGCGATCCCGAGAAGCTCCAAGCGCGCCTCGACGGCCATCCGGAGCTGCTCTCGTGTTCGTCGATCGCCGTCGAGGGCGAGACGTTCCATTTCTACGTTCACGTCAAACCGGGCCAGCCCGCTGGCCGGCTGATGTCCGTCGCCCAGAAGTACGCACTGATGATCGTCCCGCCGCTGGCGTTCGTCGAGGGTGGGCTCCGGATCACCGTCGTCGGTACCCACGAGATGCTCCAGCAGGCGCTGGAGGAACTACCCGAAGAGACACGGATCACCGTCGAACAGGTCGGCGAGTATTCGCCCGACGAGCGAAACGTGCTCTCGCTGCTGACCGACCGTCAGCTCGAAGTGTTCGAGACCGCCGTCGAGAACGGCTACTACGAGGTGCCGCGGCAGGCGACCCACGAGGACATCGCCGGCACGCTCGACTGCGCGCCGAGCACGGTTGACGAACACCTCCGGAAGGCCGAATCGCGAATCCTCACGTCGCTCGTCTGAAACCCGGGAACCGGCTCGGCCTCGCCCGATTCAGCCCTGCCCGACCAGGCGCTCCTCGTCCTCCCAGTAGTCCTCGCGGAGTTCGTATTTCTGAACCTTGCCGGTCGCGGTCTCGGGCAGGTCGTCGACGAACTCGACGGTCTTCGGGATCTTGTACCGTGCAAGATGCTCGCCGGCGAACTCGCGGACGGCCTCGCCCGTGAGGTCGGTATCGGGCTTCGCTACGACCAGCGCCGTCACCGCCTCGCCCCACTCGTCGCTCGGAGTCGGGATCACGGCCGCCTTGGCGATGTCGGGGTGGTCGTAGAGGGTGTCCTCGACGGCGATAGAGGAGACGTTCTCGCCGCCGGAGATGATGATGTCCTTTTCCCTGTCCTGGATGGCAACCATCCCGTCCTCGTCCATCGTGGCGAGGTCCTCGGTGTGGAAGTAACCGGGGAGCTTGGCGTTGAACGCCTCCTCGGTGATATCGGGCTTGTTGAGATATCGGTCCATTACCTGGTTGCCCTTGACGACGATCTCGCCGAGCGTCGCGCCGTCGCGCGGCACGTCGTTGCCGTCGTCGTCCACAACCCGGACATCGGTCGCGAGCACCTCGCTGCCCTGCTTCACCTTGAGGTCGCGCCCACGTTCGGCGAGTCGCCGCGGCGAGTTCGAGGAGGTGATCAGCGGCGCGGTCTCGGTCAGCCCGTAGAGGTGGATGACCCGCCAGCCGATGTCGTCCTCGATACTGGAGAGGGTGGCGGTCGCGGGCGCGCTGCCGGCGGTGGCGATGCGCACGTCGCGCTCGCCGGTCGTCACGATGTCGGGGTTCTCGTCGTAGTGGGCGATGAGCCGGTTCAGCACCGTCGGCGCGCCACACAGGTAGGAAACGTCGTGCTCGCGCACCCGTTCGAGAGTCCCCTCCGGCTCGAACGTGCGCTGGCAGACGTGGGTCGCGCCCGTCCCGGTGATGGCGTAGGTGTGGCCCCAGCCGTTGCAGTGGAACATCGGCAGCGTCCAGAGATAGGTATCGTCGTCGCGGATCTCCTTGTGGTGGTTGAGAACGAGCGCGTGCCAGTGCTCGGTCCGATGGGTCCGGACGACGCCCTTCGGATCGCCGGTCGTCCCCGACGTGTAGTTGATCGAGGCGTCATCGTCCTCCGCGATCTCTGGTCGGTCGGGTCGGTCAGTCGGCTGAGCCGCGAGCCACTCCTCGTAGTCCACCCAGTCGCCGTCGATGGCGTCGGCCTCGTAGCCGACGAACGACTCGGCGGGCACCGACTCGCGCACCGCCTCGACGTTCTCGGCGTAGTCGTAGTCGGCGATGACGACGTCGGCATCGCAGTCGTTCAGGATGTAGTCGAAGTCGTCGGGCACCAGCAGGTAGTTCATCGGGACGAACACGGCTCCGAGCTGGTTCACGCCGTAGAGCGTTTCGAGGAAGTAGTGCGTGTTCGGCGAGAGCAACGCCACCCGATCACCCTGCTCGACACCCATCTCCAGGAGAGCGTGTGAAACCTGATTCACCCGCTCGGCGAACTCGTCGTACGTGTATTCGGTCCCGTCGTGGGCGATCACACCGACGACGTCCGAATAGAGATCGACCGCCCGATCCAGGAAGTCGGTCGTTAGCATTTCTACCTTCATGAACTATCCAACACCTTCGCGGGCGGCGACTAATGCCTTTCGGCACCCACTTTTTTACTCCTCGGGTGGCCTCCCTATGGTCGGCCATCACTCTCTGCTCACGGGCGCGAAGCGCCCGTTCGCACGGCGCGAGGGACCGAAGGTCCCTCGCTGGTCGCAAAAACCTGGACTAAAAATACCTGCTCGCTCCCTATGGTCGCTCGCAGTGAACCGCGCTCGCTCCGCTCGCGCGGACGTCCATCAGCACAGCAGCGCAGAAGCCCTCGCTCCCTCACTTCGTTCGGTCGCCCGCCCTTCATCCACCAGGAGAGTTTGCTCTCCTGAGCCTCGGCTCGCGTCGCTCGCCGAGATGCCAGGCACCGCAACCGCCGGCAGGCGGGGCCGCATCGGCGGCACCCACCAAGTCAGGGGAAGACGAGCACTGTCGCACCGTCGGCATCGAGCACTTCGACGGTTTCGCCCGCCGCGCGCTGCTCGTGACGGATTTCGACCGCGTCGCCGTCGAGCACCACGACCTCACCGTTGGCGTCGAGTTCGATCTCACCCTGTTCGCGCTTCTGTGCCGCGATGGCCTCCGGATCGGCTGCTTCGAGCGCGCCGACGACCGCACCAGCTCGATCGCGGAACTTCGGCCCGATCGTGCTGTGATCCGGGTCGACTTCGACGGGCACCATCTCGATGTCCGGCTCGCCCGCCTCGACCTCGATCGGGGCGTTGACCGTCGCGCGCAGGTCGCCGATGTCGAACTCGTCGACACCGTCGTCAGGATAGATCTCGACGCGATCGAGATCGGCGTTGAGCGCCATCCCGGCCTCCGATTTCCACGCCCGGACCGTGCTCGCCACCGCCGCGATGCGCTCGCCACGGGCCTCCACGCTCTCGTCTTCGGCGTCGAGTTCGGGCCACCCGGCCGCGTGAACGCTGCCCGACGTTCCGGGGAGATGACGGTAGGTCTCCTCGGCGAGGAACGGCGAGAACGGTGCGAGCATGCGGATCGACGCCGACAAAACTATGGAGAGCGTTCGCCGAGCGGCAGCTTGCTCCTCGGGACTCCCCTCGTAGAGCCGCCCCTTGATCAGTTCGAGGTAGTCGTCGGCGAGGTCGTGCCAGAGGAACTCCCGGACCGTCCGGAGCGCGCGATCGAACCGATGCTCGTCCATGTCGGCGGCCACGTCGTCGGCGATGCGCGCGCACTTCGAGTGAATCCATCGGTCGGCGTCGGTGTATGCTGGCTTCGCTTCGTCGGCATCGTCGAGGTGATCGCTCGCGAAGCGCGTGATGTTCCAGAGCTTCGTCAGGAATCGCGAGGCGCTCGTCACCTCCTTGTGCTGGAACTGGATGTCCGAGCCGGGCTGGCCGCCGAGTGCGATCGCTTGTCGGAAGGCGTCGGCCGACTGCTCCTCGACGACGTCGATCGGTGCGACCGAGTTGTCCTTCGACTTGCTCATCTTGTTGCCATCGGTCCCCAGGACCATCCCGTTGATCACCGCCTCCTCCCACGGCTTCTCGTCTTCGAGCGCCGCCGTCCGGAGGATCGTGTAGAACGCCCACGTGCGGATGATGTCGTGGCCCTGCTCGCGGAGCTGGACCGGTTCGAAGGGTTCGTCGGGCCAGCCAGCTGCATGAAGCGCCGAGATCGACGAGTCCATCCAGGTGTCCATCACGTCGGTCTCGCCGGTCCACTCGCTCGCGCCACACTCGGGACACTCGGCGGCGGGGTCGTCCTCGGTCGGCTTCGCGGGCAGATCGTCGGTGCTGGCGACGTGCCAGTGGCCGCAGTCATCGCACGACCACGCCGGGATCGGGGTGGCGAACACGCGCTGGCGCGAGATCACCCAGTCCCAGTCCATCCCTTCGGTCCACTCCTCCAGGCGACCGTACATGTGCTCGGGGATCCAGTCGATCTCGCGGGCCTTCGAGAGGATCTCGTCCTGGTCGACGCGGACGAACCACTGCTCCTTCGAGAGGATCTCGATCGGCGTATCGCACCGCCAGCACGCACCCACGGACTGCTCGATCGGCTCCTCGTCTTCGAGATAGCCCTCCTTCTGGAGTGCGGTGGTGATCTCCGCCTTCGCCTCGTCGAGATCGAGCCCGCCGAACTCCGGGACGCTCTCGTCGAGACGGCCGTCCTCGGTGACGACAGGTCGGAGATCGAGATCGTACTCGGCCCACCAGTCGACGTCCTGCTTGTCGCCGAAGGTGCAGATCATCACCGCGCCCGTGCCGAACTCGCCGTCGACGGCCTCGTCGGCGATCAGTTCGACTTCTTGTCCAAAGAGTGGCACCTCGAAACTGTCGCCGATACGGTCGGCGTAGCGCTCGTCGTCGGGATCGACCGCCATGCCGACACAGGCCGCGAGCAACTCGGGCCGCGTGGTGGCGATGTCTATGTTGTCGTTGTCGATGCCCGAAAACCGGACGGTCGCGAGCGTCCCCTGGCTGTCGACGTTCTCGACTTCGGCGTCGGCGATGGCCGTCTCACAACGTGGACACCAGTTGACGGGATGTTCGTCACGATGGACGTAGCCATTGTCGGCCATCTCGACGAACGAGCGCTGGGTCTTCGCCCAGTAGTCGGGATCCATCGTGCGGAACTCCTGTTCCCAGTCCTGGGAGAAGCCCAATCGCTGCATCGTCTCCTTCATCGCGTCGATCTGGCCCTCGGTGTGCTCGATGCAGAGCTCCCGGAACTCCTCGCGCGAGACATCCGTCCGTCGAATTCCTTGGTTCTCCTCGACCTTCACCTCGGTGGGCAGACCGTGACAGTCCCAGCCCTGGGGGAAGGAGACGTTCTCGCCCTGCAGGCGGTGATACCGGGCAGCGAAGTCCATGTAACACCAGCCGAGTGCGTTTCCGATGTGGAAGTCCCCTGTGGGATACGGCGGCGGCGTGTCGATGACGTACTGTGTGTCAGTATCGGTGGTTTCGTCGTCATCGTAGCGATACAGCTCGGAATCGGCCCACTCCTCGCGCCACTTGGCTTCGAGGGTGGATGGGTCGTAGCTCTCCGATAGCTCTGTCATGGTGAGAATGCCTGCGGCCGGTCAAGTAACGGTGTCGAAACGGCGGTTCGGTCAGCGACGTACTACCGCTGCCATCGCGTCCATAGCCCACCCACGCGAGTCGGTCGGATAAACGTTCGCGTTCTGCAGGTCACGAGCATACCCACGACCATCTCGCCGGAGCCGTCAGCGACTTGTTCGTGAAACGCTATCAATAGACATGAATTTGCTCCTTCGCGTGCTCGTCGGCGCGTTCGTCTGTGTCGCGCCGTCGCTGTTGTTCCTCGGACTCTGGCACGGCCTCCAGCGCATGCAGGACGGCGAGTTCGTCGAGCAGGTCGCCGGCAACCACGGAACGACTGTCGAGGACCTGTTGCCGACCACCTCCAGCGAGCACGATCTCGACTCGACCGAACGCCGCCGGTTGCGACGCATGGCCGTCGAGGGCGACGGAACGTCTGGGTTCGACGACTCGATCACAACGGACGAGGAGCCACCCGGATAGCGGAACCACAACCCCTACCTGCGCGCCCGCGGAGGGAGGGGTATGCAACTGGGCGTCGTCGGACTCGGGCGGATGGGACGGATCGTCGCCGGGCGTGCACTCGATGGCGGCCATAGCGTGGTCGCCTTCGACACGGACGAACAGGCGGTCGCGGCCGCCGCCGAGGTCGGTGCCGAACCGGCCGACTCCGTCCCAGACCTCGCCGAGACGCTCGGTGACGAGAAACGAATCTGGCTGATGGTGCCCGCCGGCGACGCCATCGACGCCGTGCTCGCCGACCTCGAACCCCATCTCGACGGCAACGATATCGTGGTCGACGGCGGCAACTCTCACTTCGAGGCGTCGGTCCGCCGGGCCGAATCGACCCCGGCGGCGTATCTCGACTGCGGAACCTCGGGCGGACCGGCGGGCGCGGAGGTCGGCTTCTCGCTGATGATCGGCGGGCCCGTGTGGGCCTACGAGGAGCTCTCGTCCGTGTTCGACGCCGTGGCCACCGGTACGGAGGGCCACGACAGAATGGGGCCGGCGGGTTCGGGCCACTACGTGAAGATGATCCACAACGGCGTCGAGTACGCGTTGATGGAGGCCTACGGCGAGGGGTTCGAACTGCTCCACGACGGCCGATACGACCTCGACCTCGAATCGGTCGCGCGCACGTGGAACAACGGTTCGGTGATCCGCTCGTGGCTGCTCGAACTCTGCGAGGAGGCGTTCGCCGAGGAAGGCACCGATCTCGATACCGTCGCTGATCACGTCGCCGGCGGCTCAACGGGCACCTGGACCGTCCAGGAAGCGCTCTCCCAGGAGATCCCCGTCCCACTCATCTACACCGCGCTCGCCGAACGGTTCGGCTCGCGCTCGGACGGCCGGTTCGCCCGCCAGCTCGCCAATCGCCTGCGGTACGGCTTCGGCCGTCACGATGTCGCTCGGAACGAATGATCGAGCGAGAGCGACAGTAGCCGAACGGGGAGCACCACGACCCGTGAGGACAGAGATCGCTCGCGAGGAATAATCCAGCCCATCAGCGCCGCCGACGCTGACCGCACAGCACCACAGAAGCCCTCACTCGCTCACTGGCGTTCGCTCGTTCGCCCTTCATCCACCAGGAATCCGCAACTGCACCGCGACCGCAGCCGGGTTCAGTCGTGCCGGCCGCCGTCGCCGACGGCCGTGGCCGTCCGTCGCTGTTCGAGATCGTCTTTTTCGGCGATGCGGTCAGCACAGGCGAAGCCCGCCCGGATCCCGCCGTTCAGACTTCGTTCGGGATACTGGGCGCGACTCGCCATCCCGGCGTAGTAAACGCCATCGGCGACCTCGCTAGCGAGATCGTAGGGGATCACCATGTCGAGATAGCCGCGCTCATAGACCGGCGCGGTGCGGGGATTTCTGGCCGTCTCAATCCAGTTGACGCTGCTGCGATCGAAGTCGGGGAAGAGCTCTTCGATGCCAGAAAGCCACGTCGCCTCGACGGCGTCGTCGCTCATCCGCCAGAGTTCTTCTTCGGAATTCTGGACGTAGCTCACCGCGTAGAGCAGGTGTTCGCCGCCGTAGCGCGCTGCGGGCACGAAGTTCGTGTGTTCGATGAGCGCGCCGAAGGGGGCCTCGTCGGCGATGTTGAGCCAGTAGGTGTCCATCAGTGATTCGGAGAGTGAAATCACCGAACAGACCGTTCCCTGGAAGTCGATCTCGCAGGTGTAGCCCGTAAGATCCTCCAAAACGTTGGGCATCGCCGCGACGACGACCTCGTCGACCGCGTGGGTCTCGGTCTCGCCATCGCTCGCGACCGTGAGCGATTCGACCCCGCCACCGGCCGTGTCGAGATCCGTGACGCGCGTGCCGGTTTCGATGTTCTCACGGCCGACCGCGGCCACGAGCGCGTCGAGCAGTCGGTGAAAGCCGCCGTCGAAGTAGCCCAGGATCTCCCCCCGAAGGAGGTCGCGTTCGCCGCGGAACTTGACGCGCCCGAGCAGCCACGCGGCGCTCACGTCGTCCTTGCGCGAGCCGAACTTCGCTTCGAGCAGCGGTTCGAAGAAGTTCTCGTAGACGCCGCGCGTGGTGTGCTCCAGAACGAACTCCTTGATCGGGACGTCCTCGTAGTCTTGGAGATTCTCGTAGCTATCGAACTTCGGTACGCCGCCGCGCACGTCGACGTCGAGCGTGAGCATCCCGAGACGGAACGTATCGTAGAGGCTCAGATGCGGGTAGGCGAGGATCTGCCACGGCGTGTCCATCGGGTGGAGGGTTCCATCGACGTAGTAGCCGTTCTCCCCGACGCGCCATTCGAGCGCGTCGCCGAGACCGAGTTCCTCGGCGAGCTCCACGATCGTCTCCTCGGATTTCGAGAGATGGTGATAGAACTTCTCGATGCGATCGCCGCGGGTCTCGTAGGTCGCCGCGAGCCCGCCGACGTCCTCGCTCGCCTCGAAGATCCTGACCTCGTGGCCCTCCTGCTGGAGGCGGTAGGCCGCCGCGAGCCCCGCGATGCCACCGCCGACGATGCCGATCATGGCGCGAGTTTCCGGCCGACGCGAATGTAGCTTGTGTTCGCCGGCGGCCCACAGCGTTAGGTGGATGGCCCGCGTCGTGCTCCCATGACCGTCGTTGCACTGCTCAGCGTCGCTCCCGTCATCGAGGACAGCATGGCCGGCGAGGTCGCCAAAGCGGTCGCTGCGCTCGACGAATTCGACGTGGATTACGAGACGAACCCGATGGGCACGGTGATCGAGGCCGACGAACCGGGTGAACTGTTCGCAGCCGCGCAGGCCGCACACGAGGCCGTCGACGGCGACCGCGTGAGCACCGTCCTGAAGATCGACGACAAACGCACGAGCGACGATTCGGCCGACGACAAGGTCGATGCCGTCGAACGCGAACTCGGCCGGGAGGCACACGGCGACCGTGAATAACGAACCGACGAACGGTTCACCGCCGGGACGAACCACGGGCATGGACAGTCTCAATCGGATGGCGCTCGAACTCGTCGAGGAGGCGATCGACTTCACGGACGAGCTCGGCATCGAGGTGCGGGAGCTCGACAACGAGGCCACATTGCTCGATTTCGGCCATCACGTGCCGGGCGGCATCGAGGCGGGCCTGCTGCTCGCCGAGATCCAGACCGCCGGGCTCGCGACCGTTCAGACGCGAATGGACACGGTCGCCGGTGCGCCGCTCCCCCACGTAGAGCTCACGACCGACCGCCCATCGCTCGCGCTGCTTTGCTCGCAGACGGCCGACTGGGAGCTCAGTGGCCACGAATTCGAGGGGCTCGGCAGCGGTCCGGCGCGGGCGCTGGCCGCCGAAGCGGAGATCTTTACCCGAGTGGGCTACGCCGACGAGTTCGACTTCGGCGTGCTCGCCGTCGAGTCCGGAGAGCCGCCCACCCCGGCGATCGCCGCCGACATCGCCGAGCGGGCAGGCATCGAACCGAGCTCGCTTTTCCTGGCGACGGTGCCGACCGCGAGCCTCGCGGGTAGTCTCACCGTCGCCGCGCGGGCGGCCGAACTCGCGACCGTGCGGCTGACCGATCTGGGCTACGATCCGCTCGACGTTCGATCAGTGAGCGCGAGCGCGCCGCTCGCCCCGGTGAGCGAGAGCGAGGCGAGCGCGATGGGACAGACGAACGACGCGCTCGCCTACGGCGGCCAGGTTCATCTGACGGTCGCCGAGGAGTTCGACCGATTCGACGAGCTGCCGTCGACCGCGGCCGACGAGTACGGAACACCCTTCGAGTCGATCTTCGCAAGCGTCGACTGGTCGGTCGCCGACCTGCCCGCCGAACTCTTCGCGCCGGCTCAGCTCACCGTCGACGTCGTGGGCGGGTCGACGCACGTCCTCGGCGAGACGAACGACGAACTGCTCGCCGACTCGTTCGACCTGTGAAGCTCAAAGTCGCGCCCGAACCCAGTGGGATGGCGTTCCTGAGCGATGCACAGGAGGCGCTTCCGCTGGTTCCCGGCAGCGAGAGCGACTGCTGTGCGCGCCTGCTCGACCGGACGGAGCTCACCGCGCGCGACGACGCCCGCGAGTGGATCACGTTCCTCCGGGCGCTCGGTCTCGCCGAGGAGACGAGTTCGGGCTATCGGCGACTGCGGCGCGATCCCGGTCGCGAAGAGCTCGCAACGGCGTTTCGCGAGGGGGTCTTCGGTGTCGAAGCACTGCTCGACGCACTCGACGACGAACCGCTCGACGAGGACGAACTGTTCGACCGATTTCGATCGCACGTGCCGAACTGGGAACGCCATCGACGGCCCGACTGGGAAGAGCACTGGCGTGGGCGGGTCCGGCGGTTGCTCGGCTGGGCAGTCGTGTTCGATCTCGCCGAGCGGGTCGGCGACGAACATCGTGCCGTCTGATTTTTGCTTCCGTAGCCCCTGGGTTCGGTAATGACAGCATCGGTCGACACTGTGTTGTTCGACATCGACGACACGCTCTGTGAGTACCGCCGTTCGGGCGACGAACTGCTCGCGCTCGCGTTCGAGGCGTGCGAGGTGGAGCCGTTCTTCACCGTCGAGGACTACTATGCCCGCTATGCGACGTTCGCCGACCGCACGGACACGATCACCGAGCTCCGCGAGGAGTGCTTCGCCGCCATCGCCGCCGACAACGACTACGACCCGGCGCTCGGATACGACCTCGCCGACGCCTACACCGACGAGCGCGACCACCACAACGTCCGCGCGCTCCCCGGCGCGCGCGAGGCGGTCGCGACCCTCTCGAACGATCACCGAGTCGGCGTCGTCACGAACGGCCCACCGGAGATGCAGTCGGACAAACTCGCCGCGCTCGGCCTCGACGACGCCTTCGAGACGGTGGTCCACGCGGGCTACGACGCGCCCGCCAAACCCGATCCCGAACCGTTCCATCGGGCGCTCTCCGCGCTCGACGGCGAACCGGAATCGGCCGTCCACATCGGTAACTCGCTGTCTTCTGACGTCGCCGGCGCGCAGGCGGCCGGTCTCCAAAGCGTCTGGCTCGACGACGGCTCGACGCCCGATCCGGTGCCCGACCACACGCTCGCCTCGATGGAAGAGCTCGCGAACCCGCCGTGGCGAAGCTAAGGGTAGCAGAGAAGCATTATATTTGTCTGTGTTCTCCTCAGCGGCTGCCAGAAACGACTTGCAAGATACAGAGCACGTATTCAGCATCAGGGGTATTTAGATACCTTTGTGCGAACTGGCAGTAAGTTTCATGTGTGTCTATGACACATCGCAAATATGGTCGAGGCAGGTAATGCTGACAGTAGTGCTCCCCCGTATGTCTCCGATTTCGTCTATTTGGATATGGATGAAGTAAAATCCATCTCGGCGCGAATGGGAGGCGGATTTATCAAAGAGATGGTGGAAGGGGACGAGGAGGTGAACGAGGTCTCGAAAAGCGTGACTGCACGACTCATGGCGTCTGTGTTCGGAATCGGAAAGGCAGGAATCGAAGGTAACGTCTTAGAAACAAGTGGTGATGCCTCGTACGAAGAGTCGGTTAAGGGCCTTCATCACTACCATTTTACCCTATTGCAAAACCGACTTGAAGATGCTGAAGGAAAATGGTTTCACGACTTGGGCGATATCCGACCGAGCACCAGTATGTCCGGAGATGGATTTCGCGAAGGAACCCGGTCAGATGGACCGTGGGATGATATTTCGGAGGGCCACATCATCCGGGTGGACGGTAATTTAGAGGTTTCAGATATGTCTACGAGCCTTGACCTTCTCTTGGGGATTTTGTCAGTAATGTCTGATTCTGAAAAATTGGAGGCACTGGGTCTCAACTCGGTAGATATGGATGAGACGTTCGATGAAGACTCCCCGTTGGCAGACATGGACGATGATGAACGGAAAGAAAGGATGCTCGACTTTTTCGATACTTTTTCAGCTTTTATACCAGCGGAATATGAAGAGATGATATTCGCTGAATTGTTTCCGATCCAAAATAATAGAGAGCAATCGATACGGCTAACGATAGACGAGAGCAAATTGGAAGACACGCCGATTGAATTGATGACGAACTACGAAAGTAACCGAATTCCGAACTGCACACTCGTCGGGCGGGTGAAGACAATCACTCGAAACAAGTCAATAGAACTAAAAGATGGTTTGAATAATATTGGGATGATGCATCATCTGACGGACGAACTTGCGACAGAGATGGGACTCAAAGTCTCTTATCCATCTATTTCTGTGAAACCAATCGCAATATATCGGTAGTCTCAACAAGAATATCTTGAAAACCACTGTGTACACCTGTTGCGTTTCGACTATTTAAAACCGGCGTGAGCCGGTAGTGACGGCCTGATGTCTGTGACCTCTAAGTCGGCAGATAGGCCGTCACCGGATGCAACGGACGCCAACAACTTCAACTCTGCCGAAACTGTCGCCGATGAGTTGTACTCGCTGCTCGCCGCAGGCGACAGCGAGTCCATTGCTCAGGAGTTCGATATCGGCATCCACACCGACAAACACGACTTCGACAACCACCTCAAAGTAGCCATTCGTGAAGGACTTGATCCATCTAGTTCGCTCGCCGAACTCGCCGATAAGACCGCTGTTGATGACTCTCTTGACAAAATGCCCGAGTCACGGTTCTCCGAACTCACGAACGACCGCGACTACCGCGCGGTCGTTCGCATGCTGTTCGCGTTGCTCCACACGCCACAGCTGTATCATCAGCGTGCTGTCCAGCGAAAACGCCTGAAGTGGCTTACACGAGGGGTAATTGCTGTCGACGCGACGAATCTCGAACTCACCCGCTCAGTTGTCGTCTCCGACGAATTTGTCGGAGACGACGAGCACGTCTATGAAATCGACACAGACGGCGGTGGACTCGAACTTCATTGCGCCGCACGCGTAGACGGTGAACACAAGCATCCGCTTGGAACAACCGTGACAGAGGGTGAAACCCACGAAAGTCCCCAGTTCAACCATCTCAGCGATGACGTCGAGGTCTTCGCAGACCTCGACTCGGTTATTTGGGTCTTTGACCGCGGATACACGCGCTATCGTCGCTTTTGTGAGATCAAGTACAGCGACGATGACTTCGTCACCCTACTCCAGTCAAACGCCCGTCTCGACGTTCTGGACACGCTCCAGAACGTCGAGGTCACTAATGAGGACGGAACGAGACAGATTCGTGACGAGCAAATTGAACTGGCCGAGACCGGTGAACAGTTTCGTCGTGTCGTTTTGGAAACGCCGGATGGAGAAGAGCTTCAGTACCTGACGACGCTGGCGTCGTCAGCGTACGATCCCATCGACGTGATCAGTATCTACACCCTCCGGACAATGATCGAGATTCTGTTTCGTGAATTCAAACAATATCTGAACGTTGAGAATTTCCACTCGAAATCACTGAACGGCGTGTTGTTTGAGTTGTTCTGTGCGTTGATTGGATACGTGCTTGTGGAGTGGCTGCGCCAACGCCACCCGGTCAAGGGTGGCGTGGCGCGTGCGATCCAGAAAGTCCGGACGCACTGGAACGAGACGCTGACTTCGTTCGGCTAATCTCATCACACGAGGCCAGCGACAGCCGTCGGCGGCCAGCGACGGCTGTCGCCAAAATCGCGGTTTTCTTCGCCTTTTAGGCTTGAGACGACGCATTTCTCGATTCTGCTTCCATTTTCTCGCATCAGGCTGAACTTGCGCAGCCCACACACCCCGGTCTGGTGCCTCTCACAAAGGTCTCGCTCGCCGTGGCTTTATCAACTCAGAACGCAACAGGTGTACACCGACGATGTTCATTGAAAAGGATGTGGTTGCTGAATACATCCTCTGTATGCAGCATGCCATTTTTAATAGCTCGAAGGTTTGTGACGCTGGAACGATAACGGCCCCGCCAATTTCTGTAGCTACTTTGAGGAGACGTTCGTGACGGTACCCACACCTTTCGAGCGGCCCTCACGGAAGACGAACCGCTGGCCCTCCTCGACGAGATAGGGCCGGAACTTGAATCGCACTCGCGTGTGTCCGGTGTCGCCCGGCAGGAGCTGACCACCCTCCGGGTGGAAGGCGGCGGCCTCGCTCACCGTTTCGAGGTGGACGACCGGCTCGTAGCCGTCGTCGATCCTGGTGGGGTGGTTGAGCACCATCACGTCGGCCTCGAACTCCCGGACTGCTGTGGGGTCCGCATCGCGCGGCAGGAGGACCATCCCGCGTTCGAGATCCGCCTCCCGGACACCCTTTAACGCGATCCCCACGATCCGGCCGGCCTTCGCGCGGTCGACGCGGTGGTAGTGCATCTCGATCGAGCGCGCTTCGACCTCGTGGAAGGTGCCGTCGCGGAACGGACCGAGGAGGAGTTCGTCGCCCGCTTCGACGGTTCCTGACCGAATCGTGCCGGAGGCGACCGCGCCGACGCCGGTCACTTTGTAGCTGCGATCGATGTACATCGAGAACTCGCCCTTCTCGGTGCCGGTCTTCGGCAGTCGCTCGAACAGTTCGTCAAGCGCGTCGAGCCCGTCCATCGTGACCGCGCTCGTGCGCAGAATGGGGACGACGGTGTCGCCGATCTCCTCGATGGCCGCGTCGACGCCGTGGCGATCGACGCGCAGTGGAGTCTTGCCCACGTCCCTGAGGAGGCGCTCGACCTCGCGCTCGACCTCGATGGCACGCTCTTCGTCGACCATGTCGGTTTTCGTGATGGCGACCACCGTCGGCAGCTCCGTCGCGAGCAACACGCCGAGATGTTCGCGCGTCGTCTTCGTCGGGCCGTCGTCGGCGGCCACGGTGAGGAGTCCGTAGTCGAGCTTCTGGCCGACCAACCCTCGAATCGTCGTCCGCAACCACGGCTCGTGGCCGACGGTGTCGACGAACGAGACCAGCTTGTCCGCCTCCTCGACGACCTCGGCGCGGTCGGCCTTTCGGTTCGGGTTCCGCGTGTGGACCGGTTCGCCGCCGTCGAAGCCGTAGACGGCGTACGAGAGATCCGCCGAGAGCCCGCGCTCGATCTCGTGGGGCTGGACGTCGAGGAAGCTCCGCGTGTCGCCGTTGCCGTCGTCCGGTTGGCCCGTGACGAGCGAGCCAACCAGGGTGCTCTTGCCGTGATCGACGTGGCCGGCGGTGCCGACGACGATGTGGCCGTCGTCTTCCAACATTGCGCCCTCGGCGATGGTGGCGACGCCGACGAGCCCGTCGTCGATCCCCCACGTGTCGACCGCCTCGATGTGTGCGTTGGCCTCCTCGGCGAGCAGTGAGAGCACGTCCATCGACTCGGAGAACACGTCGGGCGAGATGCCTGCGAGTCCGCCGTCGTCGGTGACGCCGACGACGTAGGTGGCCTCGCCGTCGCCCGAGAGCACCCGGTGGCGCAGTTGTGCCGCGAGGCTCTCCAGCTTGCCGTCGGCGAGATGGAGGTCTTCGGTGAGCCGTTCTTTGAACTCGACGCTACCGCCCTCGCGCTCGCCCGCCGCGAGCGCCCGGTCGAGGACGGCCCGGTCAGCGACCATGTCGAACAGTAGCGTGTCGAGCGCAAAAACCTTCCTGCCGCGGCATACAGCCTCGTTACAACGGACATCTCCGTCGTGTGCGAGACGACCAGTCCACGATCGTTCACTCGGAGAGTCGCTCGTAGGCCTCGTTGACGCGCTTGAACCGACGTTCGGAGCCGTCCTCGGTGTCCGGATGGGTCTCCTTCACCTTCTCGCGATAGGCCCGCTTGATCGCCGACTCGTCGGCATCGGGGTCGAGTCCCAGTGTCCGGTAGGCGTCGCGCATCGACTGGCCGGTCGATCGTCGTGTGGCACGGCGCTGTCGTGTATCCCCGAACCGACCACCGCCACCGCCTCGCGGACCGGTCCAGTCCTCGCGCGGGCCCGCACCGAACCCGCCGCGCTCGGTCGTCGTTCGCCGTCCGGCGCGGGCGTTGCGTCGGGCGCGCTCACGGAGTCGTCCGCTCGCGTGATACCAGAGCGCGTAGGTCGTCGCACCGAAGGGGAGCGCGACGACGAGTGCCACCGGACTGTAGGCGAAGCCGAGCACGGCGAGCACGACTGTCAGCCCGGCGAACACCGACATGAGCGCGAGCACGAGCTGCGACCGGGGCACGGCGGTCATTGGGTGTCGAGCGGCCTAAACCCCTCGCCACAGCTTGAAGTTCCTGCACGGCGAACGGCCGCCATGAGCGTCTCCGAACTGTGTCAGATCTGCGAGAGCCGTCCGGCCGATCACACCTGCGAGCGCTGCGGCCGAACGGTTTGTTCACAGCACTACGACGACTCGCACAGCCTCTGTCTGGACTGTTCGGACGGCTCCGGTTCCGATTCCGACGAACCGACGGATCCCGGTCGGGAGGATACGGGCGAGAACGTCCGGTTTTAACTCATCGATACTCGTTCAGCCGTCGTTTCAGTCGCTTCGCCGCTTCACCGGCCGCCCCGGCGAACGACTCGCCCTCGCCGGCGAAGATAATGCCCCGTGAGGAGTTGACGAGCCCGACGCCGCTCGCGAGCCCATGTTCGATGGCGGCCTCCGCGTCGCCGCCCTGTGCACCCACTCCGGGTACGAGAAACGGGAGATCAGGAGCGCGCTCGCGCACCCGCTCCAACTCCTCGGGAACCGTGGCCCCGACGACGAGTCCGACGTTGCCGCGCTTGTTCCACTCGCCGGCGCGATCGGCGACGCGCTCGTAGACCGTCTCACCCGATTCGAGTTCGGCGTCCTGGAGATCCGCTCCTCCGGGGTTCGAGGTACGACAGAGGACGAACACGCCCTTCTCCTCCCGCGAGAGGAACGGTTCGAGCGCGTCGCGGCCGAGATAGGGGTTGATGGTGATGGCATCTGCCGTGTCGAGGAGGCTCGCGTACTGGCGCGCGGTGTTGCCGATGTCGGCACGTTTGGCGTCGAGCAGCACAGGGACGTCCTTGCCGTGGGCGTAGGCGATGGTCTCTTCGAGCGCGCGCCAGCCGTCCGCATCCTCGTAGAAGGCGGCGTTCGGCTTGTAGCAGGCGGCGTGGTCGTGAGTGGCGTCGATGATGCGCCGGTTGAACGCCCAGCGCGGCAGGTCGTGCCCGTGGAGGTGATCGGGCAGTCGATCGGGGTCGGGATCGAGACCAACTGAGAGCACGCTGTCGGCGGTGGCGATACGGTCGGCGAGGCGCTCGAAGAACATGCCCCAGCCTGTCGACGGTCGCAAAAGGGCGTTCGGGTTCGTCTCGCCACACTCATATCGGAGGAATGGTTATCGCTACCATGCCCGTCTCGGCGATCGCCTTCGATCTCGACTACACTCTCGCGGTGCCCGAACGCGACCGCCAGACACTGCTCGACGAGGCGACTGCAGCAGTCGGCGCACCTCACCTCTCGCGCGAGACCTATCTCGACGCCCATCGTCGAAACCTCACGAGCGAGACGCGCGAAGCCATCTTCGCGGAGCTACTCGACGACGACGGCCCATCGCCCGCGGCGCTCGCCGACGCCTACCGCGAGGCCATCGGCGACGCGCTCGTGCCGGTCGACGGTGTCGAGACGCTCGTCGCCGATCTCCAGGAGAGCTATCGAGTGGGGTTGCTCACCGACGGCCCGGTACGCGCCCAGCGATCGAAACTCGACGCGCTCGGCTGGACGGAGCTGTTCGACGTGGTCGTCGTGACCGGTTCGCTCGACGCTGGCAAACCCGACGAGCGTGCGTTCCGGACCGTCACCGACGAGCTATCGACGCGCGCTGACGAGACGGTCTACGTCGGCGATCACGCGGACATCGACATCGTGGGTGCACACGACGCCGGGCTCCGGACCGTGCAGATCACCGACGACGAGCCGGTCGCGGAGGCCGATGCGGCGCTCGAACGGGATGCGCTCGCGGCACAGCTCCCGGGGACCGTCGACTCCCTCTAATCGCCAGCCCGTCAATCGCCGAGTTCCGCGAGCGCGCGGTCGGCGGCCTCGCTCACGTCGATGTCCCGCCGTCTGGCGTAGAGCACCGCGGCGGCCTCGATGGTGACCGCGAGGGTTTGCTGGAGTTCGTTGATCTCGGCGACCGCTTCGCGCTTGTCGATGCCGTCGGCGACGAGCGCGTCGAGGACCTGCTCGAACGCCGAGCGCCGGCGCAGCAGCTCTTCGTCGGGGACGAACCCCTCTGGGATCGTCGTGTCCGCGGGATCGAACGTGGGAACGAGCGCCTCGTCGGTGCGTTCGAGCAGCCCCTCGCCGACGGCGATGTCGGCCAGCCGGGTCGCCTGCTCGGGCGAGAACCAGTCACGATCGAGCGAGAGCGCGACGACGAACTCGCTTTCGGCCAGTTCGTCCTCACCACGACCCTTGAACGGTGCGGCGACGGCGCTGCGAAGGCTCACGACGGATGAGCGGGCGGCGGCGTGCTAAATCCGTCGATGGGCTATCGAGCGATTCAAGTGTGCGCTCACCCGCTTTCGGATATGAAAGACCAGGGACGCGCACTCAAAAAGCGGACCGGCGGACGACGGCGACGAACGACGAAGAAGCGCAAACACCAGCTCGGCCGCGAGCCGACCGAGACCCGCGTCGGCGACACGGTGCTGAAGACCGTCGACACGCGCGGCAACACGCGGACCGTCCGTGCGATCTCGATCGACCACGCAAGCGTCGCGGTCGACGACGAGACGCGAAGTGCGGACATCGAGGGCGTCGCCGAAAATCCCGCGAACCCGAACTACGTCCGCCGGAACATCATCACCAAGGGCGCGCTCATCGAGACCAGCGAGGGCACCGCGAGAGTGACCTCCCGACCCGGCCAGGACGGCCAGGTCAACGCCGTTCTCGAAGAGTAGCGGCCACAGAACGCCAACGAAACGTTTCTGCGGTCGGTTCAGAAACTGTCGATGACCGGGATCCCCATCGTCTCGAAATCGTCCATCGCCGCTAATTTTTCCGAGACGTCGTCGAGCGGGACGGTCTCGGAGACCACCGCGCTCGGGTCGAGTGTGCCGTCGGCGACCATCCGGAAGATCTCGTCGTAGTTGGTTGGGGCCATCCCGAGCGAGCCGATGAACTCGATCTCGCCCATCACCATCGCGTCCGTCGGCAGCGAGACCATCCCGCGTTCGTCCTGCGTCGAGAGGCCCACCTGGACGTGCTGGCCGCGAGTGCCGAGGCTCAGCACGGAGTTCCGACAGGTGGTTTCGATACCGAGTGCGTCCATCGAGACCGCCGCGCCGCCGTCCGCGATGGCCTTCACCTCGCTGGCCGGATTCTCGACGTCGCTCGCGTTGACCGTCGCGCTCGCGCCGAGTTCTTTCGCCTTTTCGAGTTTTTCGTCCTGTAAGTCGACCGCAATGACGTTGCCGCCGAGCGCGCTGGCGATGTGTACAGCGGAAAGTCCGACGCCGCCACAGCCGTGGACCGCCACCCAGTCGCCACCACCGACGTCGGCGCGGTGGGCGAGCGCGTGAAACGAGGTCATGAACCGGCAGCCGAGCCCGGCCATGTCGACCGACGAGACGCCGTCCGGTAGCGGAACGGCGTTGTGATCGGCCGCCGGGACGTGGAGCTGTTCGGCGAACGCACCGGGCACCGATTCGACGAAGCCGAGCGGGCGGATGTTCTCGCAGGTGTTGCCGTGGCCGGTGCGACACTGTTTGCAGGTCCCGTCGCCGAGGTTGAACGGCACCGTGACCTGCTGGCCCTCTTCCAGGTTCTCGACGTCGTCGCCGACCGCGACGACCGTGCCTGCCGGCTCGTGGCCGAGGATCTGGCCCTCCTGGGGCTGGATACCGAGCCAGTCCCAGTCACCCTGCCAACCGTGCCAGTCGCTCCGGCAGATGCCACAGGCCTCCATTTCGATCACCGCACCCGTCGGCTCCGGATCGGGCGCGTCCACGTCCTGGATGTCGAGCGGTTCGCCGTGTTCTTCGAGGACTGCTGCTCGCATAGCTCGTATGCTATCGATGCCCATCGTAATAGGTGTACCGTGTGAACACACTGCTTGCTTTTGAACCGCCCGCCCACCACTTTCCGTCGTTCACGGATGGCAGGAAGATATTTTTCGCTGGAAACCCACGACTACGCATGGCGTTCCAGCTATCGGGAGAACACGAGGCCATCCGATCGGCCGTCCGCGAGTTCGCCGAGGAGGAGATCGTGCCCGTCGCGCGCGAGCACGACGAGTCGGGTGACTATCCGGAAGAACTCAGACGAGAGGCCGCGAAGTACGACTTCGTCGCGCCAAACATCCCCGAGGCCTACGGGGGTGCGGGGATGGACGCGCTCGCGGGATCGATCGTGACCGAGGAGCTCTGGCGCGCCGACCCGGGCATCGGCAGCGCGGTCGGTTCGGCGGGCTTCGGCAGCGACATGCTCATCGAGTATGGCGACGAGTGGATGAAGGAAGAATGGCTGCCGGAGATCGCCGCTGGCGAAGCGGTCTCGGCGAGCGCCATCTCCGAACCCGCCCACGGCTCGAACGTCGCGGGCATCGAGACCCGCGCGGAGCAGGACGGCGACGACTACGTCATCAACGGGAACAAGACCTGGATCACCAACGGCTCGGTCGCGGACGTCGCCATCGTGATGACCAAGACCGACCCCGGCGCTGGCCATCAGGGGATCACGGCCTTTCTCGTGCCGACCGACACGGATGGGTTCTCGGCGGAGAAGATCGACAACAAGCTCGGGATCCGGGCATCCGACCTCGCGGAACTGCGCTTCGACGACGTCAGAGTCCCGGAAGAGAACGTCGTCGGCGAGGTGAACGAGGGGTTCTACCAGCTGATGGAGTTCTTCGCGTCGGGGCGAACGAGCGTCGCCGCCCAGGCCGTGGGGGCCGCACAGGGCGCGCTCGACGCCGCTCGTGAGTACGCGACCGAGCGCGAGCAGTTCGACCAGCCCATTGCCGAGTTCCAGGCCATCCGGCACAAGCTCGCCGAGATGGCGACCGACGTGGATGCCGCGCGGTCGCTCGCCTACCGGGCCGCGAGCGCGGTCGAGAGCGACGCCGACGACGCGGTACGGCTGGCGAGCATGGCGAAACTGTTCGCCAGCGAGCACGCCGTCGACGTGGCCGACGAGGCGATCCAGGTGTTCGGTGGTGCGGGTTACGTCACCGACCATCCCGCCGAGCGCTACTACCGCGACGCGCGCATCACGAAGATCTACGAGGGCACGAGCGAGATCCAGAAGAACATCATCGCCGACCGGTTGCTATGAACCACGAGGAGTGGGCCGCCGAACAGGAGAGTACGACCGTCACCGTCGACGGGCACGAACTCTCGGTGGCCTACCGCGACGATGGTGGCGGGGCTGATGGGGGCGACCCGCCGGTGGTCTTCCTGCACGGGATCCCGACGTGGTCGTTCCTCTGGCGCGATATCGTCCCGCCGATCGCCGAGGATCGCCGAACCATCGCGCCCGACCTGCTCGGCTACGGCAACTCGGCGATGACGGACGACTTCGATCGATCCATTCGGGCACAGGAGGCGATGCTCGACGACCTCTTCGCGCAGTTGGGCATCGAGCGCGTCACGCTCGTGAGCCACGACATCGGCGGCGGGGTCGCGCTGCGCTACGCCGCCCATAACCCCGATAGGGTGGCGGAACTCGTCTGCTCGAACGCGGTCTGTTACGACTCGTGGCCCGTCGAATTCATCACCGATTTCGGACTGCCCGAGACGACCGAGACACCCATCGGCGAGTTGGAGGAGCAGGTGAGTTCGGCGTTTCGGGACGGTGCCTACGGCGACCCAGATGATGAGTTCGTCGAGGGGTTGACCGCACCGTGGCTCACGGAGGAGGGTCGGACCTCGCTCGCACGCTGTGCGGTGGCAACCAACACGAACCACACGACCGAGATCGATTACGGGGCGATCGAGGCCGACGTGTACTGTCTGTGGGGCTCCGAGGATTCCTTCCAGCCGATCGAGTACGGCGAGCGCCTCGCCGAGGAGACCGGCGGCGAGCTGATCGCGCTCGACGAGGCCTACCACTGGGTGATGGCCGACCGCACCGATCGGTATATCGAGGAGCTTAGGAGCCTCCTCGCAGAGGGGTGAGCCATGAGTGACACACCGGAATGGGAGTTCACCGAGCGCGATGTGGTAATCCTGCGCGAGCTCGCGGGCGATCCGCAGGTCTCCTCGCGCCAGCTCACCGAGATCCTCGACGAGAAGTACGACATCGACGTCTCGCACGTCACGGTCAGCGAGTCGATCCGACGGATGCGCGAGGAGGGCGTCTTCCGCGAGGCGATCATCCCGAACGAGGACTTTTTCATCTTCGGCCTGTTCGAGTTCAAGTTCAACGCCGAACACTTCGCCGACGAGTGGCGCGCGGCGATGGAGTACATCCGCGATTCGCCGAACACGCTGTTCTATTTCCTCTCCGATGGCGAATACCAGTGGAAGACGGTGATGATGTTCCCGACGCGCGAGGCCGAATCGCGCTGGATCCACGAGTTCTACAAGGAACACGGCAGCGTGGTCTCGAACATCCGCAACTCCGTCGTGACGAACGTGCTCAAGTTCGGCACCGATCCCGAACTGCTCGAAAGCCTGAACAACGGGCCGCGTACGCGGGAATAGCCGAAATCAGCCGATGATCGTCACCGGGATCGAGACCTTGCGCGCGACCTCCTCGGCGACGCTGCCGAGCAGGAGGCGTCTGGTGCCCGAGCGGCCGTGGCTCCCGATGACGATCTGGTCGATCTCGTTGTCGTCGGCGTACTGGACGATGACGTCGCTCGGCACGCCACTTTCGGCAGCCGTCGTGAGCTCGACACCGTACTCGTCGGCCACCATTCGGGCCTTGGACTGGATCTCGTCGCTCTCCTCGCGCGCTTCCTGCTTCCAGTGCTCGCCGAGGGTGTTGCCCGGTGCGCCGTAGCCCCACTCGGCGGGGTCGACGGCGTGGATGGCTGTGAGCTCGTCCCTGGCGTGCTCGTCGAGGGCGTATTCGAGCGCCTCGTGTGCCTGTTCCGAGTCGTCGAACGGAACCAGAACCCGCTTGCCCATACTGACCCTACCACGAGGCGACAAAAGAAGCTACCGTCGATCGTCAGCGCACCAGCGAGAGTAGCTCACAGGAGAGCACGGTCTCGCCGTTCTGATCGAGTACCGCCACGCCGTATCTGATGGTCCCGTTCGCCCGTGGATGGTCGCGCTCCGCCTTTTCGAGCACCTCGGTCTCGACGTGGATCGTGTCGCCGATATAGGTCGGTGCGGCGAACCGAAGCGTATCGACCCCGTAGAACGCGATGACGTCGTCGCGCTGCTCGGGCGTCCGGGACTGCCAGAGCAGGCCCGTCATCGCCGAGAAGACGAACGCGCCGTGGACGATCCGCTCGCCATACTCCGTACTCGCCATCCGCTCCGCATCGGTATGGTGATGGTTGAAATCGCCGCTCACGCCTGCGAAATTCGTCACGTCGGCTTCGGTCACCGTCCGCCGGGCGGTCGTGGCCGTCTCGCCCTCGGCGATCGATTCGAAGGTAGTCATCGTCCCTCCCGGAAGAGCCGGTAGCTCGTGCGCCCGACCGCGACGTCCTTCTCCTCGCCGTTCGGCGCGATGCTCGATACGGTTGCATCCGTCACGCCCATCGATCCACCCGCGCGGACGACCTCGGCCTCGACGGTCAGATCGTCGGTCGCAGGGCGGAGATAGGAGACGTTCAGATCCGTGGTCGTGAGCGCCGCGCCCTGGGGGTCCTCGAACGTCGACCGAAGCGCGAACCCGCTCGCGGTGTCGACGAGCGTGGCCGCCACGCCACCGTGGACGTTCGCCTCGCCGCCGGGCACGAGATTGGTGAACTTCTCGTCGTAGGGCACGCGGAGCACGACGCGGCCGTGCTCGATCGTCTCGATCTCGATGCCGAGCCAGGAGAAGAAGCCGTGCTCGCCGACGATGGCTTCGAGCTGGCTCCGCTCGGCCGGCGAGAGGTCGCTCATCGACCCCCGGAGACCGGCTCGCCGTCCTCGTACTCGTAGAACCCGCGCCCGTTCTCCTGTCCCGTGTTCCCGTTCTCGACCAGCTCGACGAGATAGTCGGCCGGCTCGAAGCGCTCCTCGCCGGTCGCCTCGTGGAGCGATTCGAGTTTGTCCAGGATCGTGTCGAGACCCGCCCGGTCGGCGCGCCGGCACGGCCCCTCGGAGAAGCCAGCACCGAGTCGCATGCCGGTGTCGATGGCGTCGGGGGTCGCCACGTCCATCCCGACGAGCTTCGCGGCCTCGTTGACCATTCGGGCCTCCACCCGGAGAGTGTCGAACCCCTCGCCGTCGCCCGCTTCGTAGTCCGCACCGTCACCATTCTCGTAGTCGTAGTAGCCCTTTCCCGTCTTGCGGCCCAGCTCCTCGGCTGCGACCCGCTCCTCGATCATCGGCGGGTTGGTGATGCCGGCCTCCTCACGGACCGAGTAGCCGATGTCGATCCCCGTCAGATCGGCGAGCTCGAACGGCCCCATCGGGTAGCCACGCTGGTGGACCATCGCGGCGTCGGCCTCCCGGATGCTGGCCTCGTCGTTGGAGACCATCCAGGCGGGTTCGACCATGAACGGTCCGAGAACGCTGTTCACGACGAACCCCTGGACGTCCTTGCGGACGTAGATCGGCGTCTTGCCGAGCGATTCGACGAAATCGTGGGCTGTCTCGGCGGTCGCGTCGGACGTTTGCTCGCCGTAGATCACCTCGACGAGATCCATCTTGACCGGCGGGTTGAAGTAGTGGGTGCCGACCACCTGTGCCGCCCTGTCGGTGGCGCTCGCGATCTCGGTGATCGACAGCGAGGAGGTGTTCGAGGCGAGGATCGCCCCGTCGGGCGCGAGCTCGTCAAGTTCGGCGTAGATCTCCTTTTTGAGCGCCATCCGTTCGGGGGCGGCCTCGACCACCAGATCGGCGTCGCTAACCGCTTCGGCGAGATCGGTCGTCGTGTCGATGCGCGCGAGCACGTCATCTGGATCGTCGATCGCCCCGTTCTCGGCGAGTTTGCCGACGCTCCACTCGATGTTCTCGTAACCCGACTCGATCAAGTCAGCCTCGATGTCGCGCATCGTCATGTCGTAGCCGCCGAGCGCGACGACCTCGGTGATGCCGTGACCCATGTTGCCCGCGCCGAGCACCGCCACCCGTTCGATGTCCGTCATGGTCGTTCGAGCGATCGGCAGCGGCTTAACTCCCCCGTCGCCAGCGAACCGCTCATAGCGGCTCCTCCCCCTCGATGATGCGCACCGCGCGATCGGCGAGTTCGGGCACGCCAGTCTCCATCTTCGGGTAGAGCGGGTCGTCGGCGTTGCCCTCCAGATAGCGCCGGAAGAACATCTCGCCGAGGCCGGCGAGCTTGTAGACCGCGAGCGCGCGATAGAACCGGTCGTTCTCGTACTCGATCCCCGTCCGTTGCTCGTAGCGCTCGACCAGTTCCTGCCGACTGGGATAGCCCTCACTGGTCATGAACGTCGCGGTGAGCGAGTCGGTCGCCGCCGGGGGTTCGGGATCGCCCTCGTCCCACCAGTACGACAGCAGCCAGCCGAGATCGACGAGCGGATTTCCAAGTGTGCTCAGCTCCCAGTCGAACACCGCGACGATCTCGGGTGGCGTTCCCGGCCCGAACATCACGTTGTCGAGTTTGTAGTCGCCCTGGACGAGCGTGTGCGTCGGCGCGTCGGGCACGTTCTCGGTCAGCCACTCCATCACGTCGTAGAGCGCGGGCACCTCGCGCTCCTCGCTTGTCACGTCGAATGCCCAGGTCAACTGTTCCGACCAGCGGCTCACCTGCCGCTCGGTGAACCCCTCTGGATGGCCGAACTCGCCGAGGCCCGCGTCCTCGTAGTCGACCGCGTGGATCTCGGCGAGCCCGTCGACGAGTTCCTCGCCGATCCGCTGTCGGTGATCGGGCGTGGCGAAACGCTCGGGCTCGCCCTCGCGCAGCACGTCGCCCGCGACGCGCTCCATCACGTAGAAATCACAGCCCAAGACTGAATGATCCTCACAGGCCAACACGGTGGGCGGCACTCTGACGTCCGTCTCCTGAAGCGCGTCCATCACACGGTACTCCCGTAGTACGTCGTGGGCGGTGTCGGCGACCTCGCCAGGTGGCGGTCGACGGACCACGAGGTCGCGATCACCCCACTCGACGAACAGCGTCTCGTTCGAGTGGCCCTCCTGATGGTGGCGAACGTCGAACGCCTCAACTGCCCCGAGTTCGCGCTCGAAGTAGTCGGCGAGCGACTCCCGATCGACGATGCGCGCGAAATACTCGTCGCTCATCGGCTCCCCCGGTTCGGCCACGGTGGTGATCTCATTACCATTGGTAGATCGGTTGTGCGTCCGGGTACGAATATCTACTGGACACATCATTCTATATTGATACCTTTGCGGAGGATTCACGGTGCTTGTGGCTTCACGTAGTCGATAGCTTCGTTCGCCGAGAACCAGTCACATCCATATACAGTATGCGAATTCGTCAGTATCCGGCCTATCGTTTTACAATGTAGTGCCGAGAAGGGGTCGTATGGACTACGACGACTCGGCGACCGCCCAGGAACTGCGCGATCGAGCCCGCGAATTCATGGACGAAGTCGTGCTGCCGAAGGAGCGCGCCAACGCCGCCGGCAGCGTCTCCCAGGGGACGATCGACGAACTACGCGAGCAGGCCCGCGAGTACGACGTCTACGCACCCCAGATTCCCGAAGAACACGGCGGCATGGGAATCGCGCTCCGGGACGTACTGCCGCTGTTCGAGGAAGCGGGTCGAAGCCTGCTCGGCGCGCCCGCGATGCGCGTCGACGCGCCCGACGAGGGGAACATGCACACGCTCGAACTCGTCGGCACCGAGGCACAGAAAGAGGAGTGGCTCGACCCGCTGGTGGCCGGCGAGGTTCGTTCGGGCTTCGCGATGACCGAACCCGCTCCTGGAGGCGGATCAGACCCGAAGATGCTCCGTACCACCGCGGAAAAGAAAGGGGACGAATGGGTCATCGACGGCCACAAATGGTGGACCACCCAGGGCAGCGCGGCCGACGTGCTCCTGGTGATGGCCCGGACCGACGAGGAGGCTCACCCCTACGCCGGCTGCTCGATCATTCTCGTGCCGACCGACGCGGCGGGCGTCGAGATCGTCCGCGACATTCCCCATCTCGGCCAGGATCTCGTGCCCGAGAGCCACGCCGAGATCCGCTTCGACGGGGTGCGCGTGCCCGAGGAGAACCTCCTCGGCGAGGAAAACGAGGGGTTCACCGTCGCCCAGCAGCGCCTCGGGCCCGCACGACTGACCCACTGCATGCGCTTTTCCGGAATGGCCGATCGCGCGCTCGACGTGGCAAAGGCCTACATGAGCGAGCGCGAAGCGTTCGGCTCGTCGCTCGCCGACAAACAGGCCCAGCGGTTCGCGATCGCCGAGGCAGAAACCCGGCTGCACGCCGCGCGGACGATGGTCAGGGACGCCGCGGCGAAACTCGACGCCGGCGAGGAGGCCAGAGTCGAGGTCTCGATGAGCAAGGTCTTCGCCGCCAACGTCGCCCAGGAGACGATCGATCTCGCCATCCAGTGCTGTGGCGGGGCCGGCATCAGTCGCGATCTGCCGCTCGCCGACTTCTACGACGCGGTACGTGCCTTCCGTATCGTCGACGGAGCCGACGAGGTCCACAAGCGAACGATCGCGCGTGCGGCCTTCGACGACACTGATCCGACGGAGATCGAGGCGGTCCCCCGCTTCGACGGCTGATCGCCCGGTCCGGGCAGGGCCGGGCACAACCTTTTGCACCGGCCTGCCCTCGACGGTCCATGGACCACGGAATCGTTCACACGGACGACGTGCGCGTCACCGACCTCTCCGACGTCGAGGAGCTCCCGCCGGATCTCGACATCCGCTCGATCGACGACGCGCTCGGCACCGACGAGACGAACGTCAAGCTCTGGTATTTCGACCCCGGTGAGGAGATCCAGTACCACGCTCACTCCGAACAGGAGGAGCTCTACTACGTCGTCGAGGGCGAGTTCTCGGTCAAACTCGGCCGCTCTGGCGAGGAGGAAATCCACGAGGTCGGCCCGGGCACGTTCTACGCCGCCGGCCCCGAGATCGGTCACGGCCACCGCTACATGGGCGACGACCAGGGGATCGTTCTCGCCATCGGCGCGCCGGCCGTCGAGGATCCGGGGCTCGACCCGCACGACCTCGACTGAGCGCCATCGCCCCGACACCCACTTTCGGTCGTCCTACTCGGAGACAACGGTGGCGTCGGGGGCGTTCTTCATCACGCTTCGCATCCCTTTGAGCGCGTTCTGCTTGCTCGTATAGCCCTCACCGCTCGTGGCGATGATGTTCCCGTTCCGGTGGACGAGCCGCCAGCGCCACTCGCTCGCTCTGTCCTGAAAGACCTCGAAACGACCGAGGCTGTGGGCGGGTTCGGCCGTGGATTTGCCATCACTCTCTACAGGCTCGCTCTCGGCGGCTGCCGAAACGTCCTCGCCCTCCTCGTCGCGCTCGTCCCATTCGAGTTCCAGTTCCAAACTCCGTCTCTCGGAGTCGCGTTCGACCTCGATCTCGAACAGCGGCTGCTCCGGTGGTTCGATCCGCACTGACCGCTCGCCGTCTTCGAGCGTCACCGGCCCATCGTTTTCGAGCGCCGTCGCCAGCGATCTGAGTACGTCGGCGATATCGGCGCGACTCCGCTGACGCTCGCTTTCGAACAGTGTTTCGTCGGCCATACAGTCGTTCCGGACGGCGTGAGGATAAAAAGAAGGTGTCCGATCAGGCCGCGGCGTACGAACGATCGAGATGTTCGACGATGCGGTCGGACTCGCTCATCGTGATGCCGCGCTCGTCGTCGACGAGCACCGGGACGTCGCGCTGGCCGGAGACGCGCTTCACCTCGTCGCGTTTGGAGTGCAGCGCCTCGACCCAGATGCTGTCGAAGTCGATATTCAGATCGTCGAGACGGTCGACGACGGCTTCGCAGTGCGGGCAGCCTTCGAGACGGTAGAGCGTGATGGCCATGTCCACCGTCCGGCGGCCACGGACAAAAACCTCCCGCCGACGGCGTTTTGTGCCCGTCCGTCCAGCATGAGACATGCCACCATCCGAGGGCGAACGTGCACCCGATTTCACGGCGCTGCTCTGTGACGGCGAGACCTTCCAGACGGCCAACCTCTCGACCGTCCTTGACGGCGGCTGCGTGGTCGTCTTCTACGGCTTCTCGTTCAGTGCCATCGCCGAGAACTGGTGGAAACGCTACGAGCGCGCCGGCTGGGACGAATTCGAGGTTCCCGTCGTGGGCCTGAGTCGTGAAGGCCCTTACGCACAGAACGCCTTCATCCGCTATCTGGACAGTCCGTTTCGACTGTTCAGCGACGGTGAGGGGGCAGCCGCCGAGACGTACGATCTGCTCACTCGGCGTTCGGGCATGGGCGAGACACGAACCGCGCGCCGCGCCGTCTTCGTCCTCGACGACGAGCAGCGCGTCGTCCACCGCTGGCTCGGCGAGGACTGGATCTCACCCGTCCCACGCACGGAGATCGAGGCGGCCGTCGCCGAACTCGTCGGATAGGCAGCGCCGACACGGCTATGGCGCGGACGCGCGAGGCAACGGTATGTCGATCGCCGACTACCCACACCGGTCGGGCGCACACTGCGGGTCGGCCTCGCTGCGCAACCTGGCGGCGCACTACGGCTGGGGGCTCGACGAGCCGCTCTGTTTCGGTCTCGGGGCCGGTATCGGCTTCGGCTACTACGAGGCGGGACCCGCCAGCCGCACCATCATGGGCCGAAGCTCGTGGCTCGAATCGGGCTTCTTCGAGACCCTCGCGATCCCGTTCGAAGAGGGCGACGGTGAGAACTGGGAGATAGCCTGGGAAGCCGTCAGCGCGCGGCTCGCCGACGGAACACCCGTCGTGCTGTTCGCCGATCTCTACTACCTCGACTACTACGGGACGGACACCCACTTCGGCCCGCACACGCTCGTCTGTCTCGGCACCGAGGGAGACGACGTGCTGCTCTCGGACAGCGAGTTCGAGAGTGTCCAGCGGCTACCGATCGACCGCCTCCGGCAACAAGCATGGGGTTCGGAACACGGCTTCGTCGGGCCGCTATCGAACCGTTGGCTCGCTATCGATGGCGAGCGACCGTCTCCTGACACGTCGATCGAGAGCGCGGCACGGGTGGCGATCGCGCGGGCAACGAAGGGCATGCTCACCGACGGCGAATCCGGCGCGTGGGGCACGCAGGGTCTGGAAGGGATTCGCCGGTTCGCACGCGAGCTTCCGGAATGGACGGGACTGGATGACGCGTCCTGGAGTGCACGGTTTGCCTACCAGAACATCGAGCGTCGTGGCACCGGCGGCGGCGCGTTCCGCCGACTGTACGCCGATTTCCTCGCCCAGCTCGATTTCCTCGACGACTCGTTCGCCGATCGGACCCGCGCGATCGCCGACGACTGGAGGGCACTCGGCGAGACGCTTCGCGCGGCGAGCGAGACGCCGACCACGGAGACCTTCGAGCGCGCGGGCGAGCAGGCTGCAACCATCGCCGACCACGAAGAGGAACTGTTCGTTGATCTCCGCGAGGGGCTGGAAAACGATTGACGCGAAGGATTATCACCCGGCCGCCGGAGCATTGGGTATGCGACTCGATGGCGTCCGCGTGCTCGATCTGACGCGTCACCTGCCAGGTCCGTACGCCACCCAACTGCTCGCCGACGCCGGGGCGGAGGTCGTCAAGATCGAGGATACCGCCACCGGTGATCCGACCCGCTGGATGAGCTTCGAGAGCGAAGGGAGCGACGGAACGCTGTTCGGGGCGGTCAATCGGGGCAAGCGAAGCGTCGCACTCGACCTCAAAACCGACGCGGGGCGCGAGGCGTTCTTCGAGCTCGCGAGCGACGCCGACGTGCTGATCGAGGGATTCCGCCCGGGCGTCACCGAACGCCTCGGGATCGACGACGATTCAGTTCGTGAGCACAACCCCGAGATCGTCTACTGCTCGCTGTCGGGCTACGGCCAGACCGGGCCGTACCGCACCCGTGCGGGCCACGACCTGAACTACGCCGCCTTTTCGGGTCTGCTCGACATGACCCGTGCCGACGAGAGCGCGAAACCACAGATGCCGGGCGTTCCGGTGGGTGACATGGCCGGCGGGCTCTTCGCCGCGTTCTCGATCGTCGGCGCGCTCTGTTCGCGCGCGCTCGGCAACACCGGCGGCGAGTATCTCGACGTCGCCATGACCGACGTGTTGCTCTCCTTTTCACAAGCGCTCGCGCCCGACGCGCTCGCGGGCGAGACGCCGCGCCCCGGGGAAACGGCTCTCACGGGGGAGTTGCCCTGGTACGGGATCTACGAGACCAGTGATGGAAAGTTCGTCTCGATCGCGGCGCTCGAACCGCCGTTCTGGAACGCATTTTGTGAGACCGTCGGCCGTGAGGATCTCATCGAGACACACATGACGGACGACGAGGCGACACGTGCGGCGCTGCGCGAGGAGTTGACCGAGCTATTCGCCGCGAAGACCCGCGACGAGTGGGCCGAGACGTTCGCGGACAGCGACGCGACCGTCGAACCCGTTCGCACTCTCCCCGAGGCGCTCGATCATCCACAGACCGACTCGCGAGGGATCGTCGAACGGACACAGTGGCCACAGCGGATCGGCTTTCCGGCGCGGTCGTCCGATCACGCCGACCCCGCGACAGGCGTTCCAGGACACGGTGCACAGACCGAAGCGGTCCTCCGCGAGGCGGACTACACCGACGACGATATCGCGGAGCTACGCGAGTCGGGAGCCGCGGTTTTCGGCGAGTGATCAGGGACCGTCCACGCCCGATGGCCGCCGATCGAGCAGTACCGTCCTGTCGAGTTCGTCGAAGCTCGTGTGGCCCGCGAGCGCGAGCGTCAGATCGAGATCGGCGCGGAAGTTCTCGAGGACGCTTCCAACGCCGGCCTCGCCATCGAGCGCCAGCCCGTAGGCGTAGGGTCGTCCGAGCAAGACGGCGTCGGCCCCGAGCGCGATCGCCTTCACCGCGTCCGCACCGCCGCGGATGCCGCTATCGAACAGGACGGGGACGTCACCGACGGCATCGACCACGCCCGGGAGGGCGGTGAGTGCACCGACCGCACCGTCGACCTGTCGACCGCCGTGGTTCGAGACGATTACGCCGTCGGCACCGCACTCGACGGCCCGTGCGGCGTCGTCCGGGTGGAGCACACCTTTGACTATCAGCGGGAGGTCGGTCTCCGCGCGGAGGTTCGCCAGATCGTCCCAGGTGAGCGAGGGATCGCCGAAGATGTCGACGAACTCCATGAGCGCCGTGCCCTCGTTCTCCTCGGGCGGGACGTCGAGGCGATCGCGGAAGGCCGGATCGGAGACGTAGTTCGCCACGCCCTCGCCGTCGAGGAAGGGGAGGTAGCCCTGCTCGATGTCGCGCTCGCGCCAGCCGAGCAGGGGTGTGTCGAGCGTGACGACGATCGCGTCGTAACCGGCGTTCTCGGCGCGCTCGACGAAGCTGTTCGCGATGTCGGGGTCGGCCGACCAGTAGAGCTGGAACCACTTCGGGGTCTCTCCCAGTTCCTCGGCGACCTCCTCCATCGTGTACGACGACGCCGAACTGAGCACCATCGGGACGTCGTGATCGGCTGCGGCTCGCGCGACCGCGAGCTCCCCCGCCTCGTGGACGATCGAGAGCACGCCAAGCGGGGCGAGCAGGACCGGGAGATCGAGTTCGGTCCCGAAGAGATCGACGCGGAGGTCGCGCTCGGCGACGTCACGGAGCACGCGCGGGACGATCCGCCAGTCGGCGAACGCGCGGCGGTTCTCGGTGATCGTGTCCTCGGTGCCGGCCCCGCCAGCCACGTAGGCCGCAGCCTCCTCGCTCATCGCGGCCATCGCCCGCCGCTCGAGCTCTTCGTACCGAACCGGATGCTCGGGCGGGTCGTCGGCGAGCATCCCCGACGCGTAGACGTCGCGCTGGCGGCGTTCGCCGTAGGGCTCCGAGGAGTCGTCGCTCATGTGAATTCCTGGCACGGCCGACACAAGTAGTTTCACCCGTCGTCGATACCGACCAGATCGACGATATCGAGCGGGTCATCGACGCGATACGTGACGGCCGGATCGTCGGGGGCCGCCTCGCTCGCGCTGCCCCCGAACGCGACGGTGTCGATACCCGCTCGCGCCGCGCCCTGCATGTCGTTCTCGTAGCGATCGCCGACCATCAGCGCCGCGGCGGGTTCGACGCCCGCCTTCGCGAGCGCGGTCTCGAACATCGCCGGGTCGGGTTTCGTCCGGCCGACCTCCTCGGAGGTCGTCACCGCGTCGAGTCGGTCAGCGACGCCGAACTGCGAGAGCAGCGCCTCGCCCTCCCACGTGTCGATGTCGCTGACGACACCCTGATGAACGTGGCTTTCGAGCCGGCGGATCGCAGTGACGGTTTCCGCGATTGGTTCGAGGTTCTCACGGGTCGCGCGCTCAAAGGTCGGCAGCCACTCCTCCTCGGGCAGTTCGTGCCCGACCATCGCCGCGACCGCGCGCCCGTAACCGACCCGCGCGCTGCGGAACTCGGTGCCCTCGCGCGTACTGAAATGCGATCCCAGTTCGTCGCGCCACGTGGCGAGCGCTTCCTCCCTGTCGAGATCGTGCTCGTCGGCGAGCGCCCCGACGAACGCCCGATGGCCCGCCCGGACCGAGCCGAGATCCAGGATCACGCCGCCGATGTCCCAGAAGACTGCCTCGTAGTTCATGCCAATGTCACTCGGCGGCGCGACGAGTGTCTTCCGACGACGGATCGGATTACCGGTGGTAACCGATCGATACGCACTGACAATCGATGGTGGCACCAGTATTTATTAGTATGCCATCGGTAACGGTCGATGTGATGGAAACCACCACGCGGAGGCGGCGATGACCACGGAACAGTTCAGCGTCGACGGCGACACGGCGCTCGTGACGGGCGCGTCGAGCGGTATCGGGCGCGCGATCGCCGAGCGGTTCGCGGCCGATGGGGCGGAGGTCGTGATCTGTTCGCGCGAGCAGGGGAACGTCGATCCCGTGGCCGAGGGGATCCAGGAGGCCGGCGGATCGGCGCTCGCCGTCGAGTGTGACGTGCGCGAGCGCGACTCCGTTGAGGCGCTCGTCGAGGCCACCGTCGCGGAGTTCGGCGGGCTCGACACGCTCGTCAACAACGCGGGCGCGAGCTTCATGGCGAACTTCGAGGGCATCTCCGAGAACGGCTGGAAGACGATCGTCGACATCAACCTCCACGGGACCTACCACTGCACGCAGGCCGCCGGCGAGGTGATGCGCGAGGGCGATGGGGGGACGATCATCAACTTCGCGAGCGTCGCCGGACAGGAGGGCGCGCCGTTCATGAGCCACTACGCCGCCGCCAAGGCGGGCGTGGCGAACCTCACCTCGACGCTCGCCTACGAGTGGGCCGACGACGGGGTGCGGGTGAACTGCATCGCGCCGGGGTTCGTCGCCACACCCGGCGTGGCGAGCCAGATGGGCGTCACCGCCGACGAGATCGACCGAGAGGAGGTGGATCGCAAGATCGGCACGAGTGAGGAGATCGCCGACGTCGCCCAATTCCTCGCGAGCTCCGCCGCGTCGTATCTCACCGGCGAGACGATCACCGCACGGGGCGTGCCGGACATCATGGAATCGCCAGAATGAGCGACTCCGCCGCCGATCGCGACGTATTCCTCCCGGTGGGCGCACAGCCGAGCATCGACGCGCTCTGCGAGCAGGCCGAACGCGCCGAGGAACTCGGCTACGATCGGGTCTGGCTACCCGAGACGTGGGGTCGTGACGCAGTGACGGTGCTCACTTCGATCGCTCATCGAACCAACGAAATCGGCATCGGCACGTCGATCGTCCCCATCTACTCGCGCTCGCCCGCACTGCTCGGCCAGACCGCCGCCACGCTCCAGGAAGTCTCTGACGGGCGCTTTCGGCTGGGCCTCGGCCCCTCCGGACCGATCGTCGTCGAGAACTGGCACGGCGTCGACTACGGAAACCCGCTTCGCCGGACGCGCGAGACCGTCGAGATCGTCAAGGCGGTGCTCACGGGCGAGGAAGTCGACTACGACGGCGACGACTTCGACCTCTCGGGCTTTCGGCTGCGCTGCGAGCCACCGGAGCCCGCGCCGGCGGTCGACGCGGCCGGGATGGGACCCAAGAGTGTCGAACTCGCCGGGCGCTTCGCCGACGGCTGGCACGCGCTCATGCTCACCCGCGAGGGGCTCCGCGAGCGTCTCGACGACCTCCGTCGTGGGGCGGCGCTCGCGGACCGCAACCTCGACGACGTGCGCGTGACGCTCTCGCTGACCTGTGCGGCGCTCGACGACGGCGAACGCGCCCGCGAATCCGTCCGCCAACATCTCGCCTTCTACGTTGGCGGGATGGGGACGTTCTACCGGGACAGCCTCGCGCGGATCGGCCACGAGGACACCGCCGAGGCGATCTACGAACACTGGCAGGCCGGCGATCGCGAGGCAGCGATGGCGGCCGTCGACGACGAACTCCTCGATTCGATCGCGGTCGCCGGCACGCCCGAAGAGGCGCGCGAGCGGTTCGCGCGCTTCGCCGCCATCGACGGCGTCGATCACGTCTCGGTGTCGTTCCCGCGCGACGCGACGCTCGACGAGATCGGGGCGACGACCGCGGCACTCGCTCCCTAAGCCTCCGGTCATCGGTGGGTTTACCCGTCGGACTACGCTTAGAGGGCCACTGTCCGTGATCCGTACGTTTGCCGCCCGCGAGCCGCAGCCAGTACGTCGTGTCGTCATCGATATCTCCAACGATCGCCATCGAGCCGGTGGGACGGCTGTGCTGAGAGGACCCACGGCTCGATGAGGATCAAGCACACATTCGGTCTCGACGACGCCGACTGGGGCGAGATCGGACTGTTCGTCATTACCATCGCCGCGCTGGTGGGGCTGGTCGTCGTCGGCATCGTGAACCCGCCGTTGCTGACGAGCACGCTCAACGGGGCCTACGACTGGGTGTTACACACCTTCGGCTGGTGGTTCATGCTGCTCGGCGGCGTCATGATCGTCTTCGGACTGTTCATGACGCTCTCGCGCTACGGGAAGATCCGTATCGGCGGCGAGGACGCCGAACCGGAGTTCGGCCTCTACTCCTGGATCGCGATGGTCTTCACCGTCGGCTTCGGCAGTTCGATCATCGTCTGGGGCGTTGGCGAGCCGGTACAGATCGTCAACAGTCCGCCGCCCGATCCACTGCCAGTCGGCGGAGCCGCACTCAAACCGCTCGCGCTCGCGTTCATGTTCGTCCACGAGTCGTTCCCGGGGATGGCGATGTGGTACATCCCGGTGACGCTCTCCTTTGCGCTGATGATCTACACGCAGTCGGTCTCGGAGTACAAGCTCAGCTCGATGCTCGACGTCGTGCTCGACCGGGAACGACACGGCTGGCTCTACTGGCTTGTCGATCTCTCGGCGCTGATCGCGATGGTCGGTGGGATCGCGACCTCGCTCGGCTTCACCGCCCAACAGCTCGCGACGATCCTCGACGCCGTCTACGGGCTGGACGCGACCGTACTCACCTACGGATTGTTCGCGCTCATCGGGCTGGTCTTCCTCGGTGACGTCTGGCTCGGGCTACGCAGCGGCATCCAGAACGCCGCCCGGCTGACGATGGTCGTCATGGCGCTCGCCGCCGGCATGCTGCTGGTCGTCGGGCCGACGCTCTACACGCTCAACCTCACGCTCGACGCGACGGGCATCTGGCTCAACAACCTCCCACGGCTGATGTTCTACGCCGCGCCGACCAGTGGCGGCAGCTGGCCACAGGGCTGGACGAGCTTTTGGTGGGCGTGGTGGGTCGCGTGGGGGCTGTTCGTCGGCAGTTTCGTCGCTCGCGTCTCGAAGGGGCGCACCATCCGCGAGACGTTCGTCGCGCTGGTGGTCATCCCGTCGGGGCTGGTCTGGGCCCAGCACGCCATCATCGGCGGCTGGGTGCTCTCGCCGGGGAACTTCGGCCCGATCAGCGACGCGCTCGCCGCCAGGGACATCCCGGCGGCCGTCGCCAAAGCGATCGAGCTCACGCCGTTCGGCGAGGTCCTCGGCGTCCTGCTCGTGCTCGTGATGGTCGGCTATATCCTCACGACGCTCGACTCGGCGGTGTTCATGCTGTCGGCGATCACCCTCGGCGACGAGAACCCGAACGCGCGCAACCGGGCGTGGTGGGGCGTGCTGCTGGCGTTCCTCGGCGTCATGACGCTCAACCTGCCGGCGTTCGACGCGCTACAGTCGTTCTCGCCGGTGATGGCGCTGCCGTTCACGCTGTATTTCGTCGTCCTGATCTACGCAAGCTACGTCGTCGCCCGCGACTACTACTGGGAACACATCGCCGACGAGGACGAGGAGTCCTTCTTTACCTTCAGCGAGCGCGACGAGTCCGTGACCGACGGAACGACCGCCGCCGACGAACACGCGGGAGCCGGCTCGGACGACTGAGTCATGCCACCTGCCGCCCCGTCGATACTGACCCATCGAACGACGTCGCCTCAGTCGGTGTCGATCGGTTCGTGGACGGCGCGGTAGCCGTCGTCGGTCGCGGTCAGGGTCTCGATCGCGTAGAGCCGCAACGAGCGCTCCTGTTTCGTCGTGACCGGGAACTCGTAGTGCTCGGCCTCGTAGGCGAACTCGTCGACGCCGTGCTCGTCGACGAACGCGCGGTGATCGTCGAGGCGCGTTCTCGCGACGGCCCGGGAGAGCGCGAGTGCGTCCTCGACGCGATCGCCGAACGCCTCCGCGAACCCCGCCTCGCGCTCGGAACCGATCGAGTCGCGCGCGGCGGCCATCGCGGCGAGGCTCGTCGTGCCCGTCCCCCAGAACGGATCGAGAACCGTGTCCCCGACGACGCTGTACATGTTGACGAGGCGATACGGGATCGCGAACGGGTAGGCCGCCGAGCGATCCCGGCGGTCGTCGCCGTCGAGCGCCTGGTGTTCGCCGGTGACGTCCGTCCAGAGGTCCGAAAACCAGCGATTGCGCTCCTCCCAGAAGTAGGCCGACTCGTAGCGACGATCGGCGTTCGGTTCGAACTGTCGCGTCCCGCCGTTGCGAAAGATCAGTATATACTCGTGTTCGAGCGTGACGTAGGCGTTCGGCGGAACCATGCCGCTGCCCATGAACTTCGCGCCGGAGTTGGTCGGCTTCCGCCAGAGGATCTCGGGGAGGGGCTCGAACCCGCGCGCCTCGAACGCATCGACGATTCGGGAGTGATTCCCCCAGACGCGAAAGCTTCCGTCGACCTTCCGCGTCGCGTCGCCGACGTTGACGCAGGCGATGCCGCCGTCGACGAGCACGCGTGCGAGTTCGTCCCAGACTGCGCCGAGCTGGTCGTGCATCAGCTCGAATGCCCCTCGTCCGTCGCCCGCGTCGAGTCGCTCGCCGATCGCGGGATCGAGTTCGGTGAAGAGCTCGTCCCACATCTCGATCATCGGATACGGCGGCGAGGTGACGACGAGTTCGACGCTGTCGTCGGCGACCCCGTCGAGCCGTCGGGAATCGCCGACGACGACGCGATGGCTGGTCTCCATTGGCGATAGCCACCACGCCGTCGGTGAAAACGTCCGCGGAGATCGAATTTAACGACTCAGGCCGCGAGCTTCTCGGCGAACTTCTCCCGCACCTTCTCGATCTTCGGCTGGGCGTGGATGGAGCAGTAGGCGTCGTCGGGGTTTTTCTCGTAGTAGTTCTGGTGCTCCTCACTCGCCTCGTAGAACGTGTCGAGCGGCTCGACCTCGGTGACGACGTCGTCATCGTAGCCACCCTCCGCGTCGAGCGCGTCGACGTAGGCCGCGGCCTTCTCCTGCTGGTCGTCGCTATGGGTGAAGATCGCCGAGCGGTACTGGCTGCCGATGTCGGGGCCCTGTCGGTTCAGCTGGGTCGGATCGTGGACGGTGAAGAACACGTCCAGGAGGTCCTCGTAGGCGATGTGCTCGGGATCGTATTCGATCTGGACGACCTCCGCATGGCCGGTGGTGCCCGAACAGACTTCTCGGTAGGTCGGATTCTCGGTGTGGCCGCCCGCGTAGCCCGAGGTCACGTCGAGCACGCCGTCGAGCTCCTCCACGGGGGCCTCGATACACCAGAAACAGCCGCCGGCGAGCGTCGCGCGTTCGGTTTCGGTTGCCATACGCGCGATTGGGCGTGCTCGGGGGAAAACCCATCGGCCCGGTCGGAGTGAGGTATTTCACCACGGGCCACGATGGACCGATGATGAGCGACTACACCGGCGCGGAGCTGTTCGTCGACGCGCTCGCCGACTACGGCGTCACGCACGTCTTCGGCAATCCCGGAACCACCGAACTCCCAGTCGTGCACGCCCTCGCCGATAGCGAGATCGAGTACGTGCTGGGGCTCCACGAGGACATCGCGGTCGGAATGGCGGGCGGCTACGCCCAGACGCGCCGGTATCACGCCGACCACGACGATTCCGTCATGCCCCTCGGCGTGGCGAACCTCCACCTCGCACCGGGGCTCGCCCACGGTCTCGGCAATCTCTACGCCGCGAAGGTCGCCGGCGCGCCGCTGCTGGTGACGGCCGGCAACCACAGTTCTGATTTCCGTCACGAGGAGCCGATCCTCTCGGGCGATCTCCTCCGGATGACCCGCCAGTTCTGTAAGGACAGCCAGGAGATCCTCGACGTCGAGGCGATTCCGACGATGGTCCGCCGGGCAGTGCGGACGGCGCTCACGCCGCCGACGGGCCCCGTCTTTCTGGGACTCCCGTTGGACACGATGCTCGCCGAAACCGACGCCAGCCCCGAGCGACTCGGGCCGATCCCCACCGGCGGACGCGGCGACGCGGCGAGTATCAAGCGCGCGGCCGATCTCCTGGCCGAGGCCGATGCGCCGGTGCTGGTCGTCGGCGATCACGTGGCGCGGGCGGGCGCGGACGCGGTCGCGGCGGCTGTCGAACTAGCCGAGGCGAGCGGCGCGCGCGTCCACGGCGAGATCCTCCTCTCGGAGGTCGACTTCCCGATGGATCACGAGCAGTGGGTCTCGCCGATCCCGCCCGACGAGGAGCTTGCACGAACGCTGTTGAGCGCCGACACTGTCGTTTTCGCCGGCTGTTCGACAAACACCACGCTGACGCGCCACGAGGGCGACCTCGTCGCCGACGACACGACCTGCATCCATCTGAGCGACGCGGTTCACGAGATCGGGAAGAACCAGCCCGCCGACGCGGCCGTCGTCGGCGATCCTGGCGACGTGATGGACGACCTCGCCGCCCGACTGCGCGAGCGCCTCGACGACGAGCAGCGGGACGAACGACTCGACACGGTGCGCTCGGTGAAGGAGATGGTCGAGGGACAGCTGGCCACGATGGGTGAGGGCGACGAGGACGATCCACGCGCTTCGAAGGCCGAACTCGTCGATGCGCTCGAAGCGGCCGCACCGGACGCCTACATCGTCGACGAAGGGATCACCGCGAAGTACGCGATGCTGACGCGCTGGCCGCTTCAGCCTGAGCAGTACATCTCGAACAAAGGTGGCGGGCTAGGCTATGGACTTCCCGCGTCGGTGGGCGCGGCGCTCGCCGAGGGCCAGCGCGAGAGCCCACGGGACGTCGTGGGGTTCGTCGGCGACGGCTCGTATCTCTACTACCCCCATTCGCTCTACACCGCCGCGCGATACGACCTCGACCTCACCGTCGTGATCCCCGACAACAGAAATTATCGGATTCTGAAGGACAACACGCTCGACGTGATGGGTGGCGAGGAAGACGAATACGACTGGCAGGACATGGAGTTCGATCCGCCCGTCGACATCCCGACGAATGTCGAGAGCCACGGTGCGCGGGGGGAGTTGATCGAACCGCCCGCAGAGATCGCACCCGCCGTCCAGGACGCGCTCGACAGGGATGGCCCGGACGTGCTCGACGTGCTGGTGCACGACTGACCCGACGGAAAGCATTTGCCGGGCGTCGACCCATTGCTAACAATGCGGAAGGCGATTCTCGGCGGACTGTTCGCGGCGGCGGTCGTCCTCGCCGGCTGCAACGGGGTCGCACTCGGCGGTGACGAAACCCCGTCCCGGACGGTGACGCCAGCGGCCGTCCCCACCGACGAGCCGACGCCGACGGCCGTGCCGCGGCTCGCACCGGGCCTCACCGAAGGGGGTGTGACCGATGCGTTCGCGCTCGGTGAAGCCCACGCGTCCGCTCTCGACAACACTTCCTACACCCTGCACGAGAGCTACGCCATCGAGTACGCGAACGGGACCGCCTACAACCGGGGTTCGGCCGACGCGCGACTCGCGGCCAACGACAGCCGATACTACGTCCGGCGAAACGCCTCGGGACTCCTCTTCGGCGGCGGCGCGTTCGCCAGAGCGATCTGGTCGAACGGCGAGCGCGTTCTCGTGACCGACACGACGAACGAGAGCACGTCGTACGACTCCCCGCGGAACGTCGAGGGTGAGTCGATGCCGCCCCGCGAGGCACTCACGATCGATCCGACGAAGCGCCAACAGCTGTACGCCTATCTCGGCTCGGTCGAGACCCGCGTGACCGGGACCGAGACGCGAAACGGAACGACGCTCCACCGCGCCGAGTCGACGAGCGTGACGAACCCGGCCGCCTTCGAGATCCAGTGGACTGACCCACGGAACCTCTCGCTCGTCGTGTTCGTCGATTCACGCGGGCTCGTCCACGAGTATCGACTTGATTACACGGCATCACTCGACGGCACTCCCGTCGACGTTCGTCGGCACGTGCGCTACACGAATCTCGGAAACACTACCATCGAGCGCCCCTCCTGGTACGACGCGGCCATCGCAAACGTCTCGACCGCCACGACCGCGGACTGAGGTTCAGTCGACTCGCAGACGCTCGCCGTCGGCGGTTTCGGGAAAGATCTTGCCGGGGTTGAGCGTGTCCTTCGGATCGAGTGCGCGTTTGATGGCACGCATCGTCTCGACGCTGCCCTCGCCGTGTTCTGCGACCATGTACTCTCGTTTTCCCTGCCCGACGCCGTGTTCGCCGGTCGCGGTGCCACCGAGTTCGATGGTTCGCTGGACGACGGCATCGGAGATCTCCCGGCCGGCCGCGAGTTCGTCTTCGTCGTTCGGATCGACCAGCACGTTGTAGTGGACGTTGCCGTCGCCGGCGTGGCCGAACGTCGTCACGTCGAGGCCGTACTCGTCGCCGCGCGCCTTCGCGTAGCGGACGATCTCGGGGAAGTGGCTGATCGGCACGGTGATGTCGCCGGGTTTGGCCGGGCGACGCGGCGGATCGTAGGCGATCATGGCGTTCGCGAGGTTTCGTCTGGCGTCCCAGAGTTCGTCCATCTCGTCGCCGGCGGCCATCTCGAAGCGGTCGGCATCGTAATTTTCGAAGATCTCGCGGCAGGCTTCGATCTCGGCCTCGACGTGGTGGTTCGCGTGGAATTCCAGGAAGACGGTCGGAACGTTCGGCAGGTCGGTCCCGGAGTAGGCGTTGGCGATCTTCGTGCTCAGCGGGTCGATGAGTTCGATGGTGGCCACGTCGACGCCGGCCTGCATCGTCGCGGCGATCGCCGCGGCGGCCGTGTCGAGATCGTCGAAGGTCGCCCGCCCGCCGCGGATCTGTTTCGGTCGGCGGGCGAGTTCGAACGTTACGCGCGTGACGACCGCGAGCGTCCCCTCACTGCCGATCAGGAGATCGGTCAGGTTGTAACCACTCGACGTTTTGACCGCCCGGCTCCCGGTCTCGATCACCGTGCCGTCGGCCAGGACGGCTTCGAGACCGAGCACCCAGTCACTTACTTCGCCATACTTGACTGTTTTCGCGCCGCTGGCGTCGTTCGCGACCATCCCGCCAACGGTCGAGATGTCGCCCGACTGTGGCAGCGGGGGCAAGAACAGTTCTTCGTCGGCGACCGCGTCGTTCACCCCCGATCCGAGGACGCCGGGTTCGACGTCGATCTGGAAGTCCGCCGGTCGAGCGTCGAGGACACGATCCATCCGCGTGCAGTCCATGCTGATGCCCTGAAAGGCCGGCAGTACGTTCCCTTCCAACCCCGTGCCCGCCGCGTACGGCGTCACCGGCACCTCGCGCTCGTTGGCCGCGGCGAGCACCGCGCTCACCTCCGCCGTGGATTCGGGCCAACAGACCGCATCGGGTCGCACGCGCTCGCCGTCCGGTGTTCCCCAGTCGCCTGCGTGGCCGTCGCGGTCGTCGTCGCCGAACGAGAACTGCTCGTCGGCGAGGTGATCGGCGAGAAACGAACAGTCGTATGCCATATGTTGACTGCACGTGTGCCGGCGATAAAACTCCGGCGTCGGTGCGAGGCGTTTGGCCGATGGTTCGTACGGCCACTCGACAACAGCTCGACGCCACGCCCAGCGGACACGAGAACGACGAACGGGAACGTCGCACCGCTGCCCGACAGTTATTCGGTTAATAGTAGATCTCATGCTATTATTTATCTCTTAAACGTCGCGAATAAAAGATGAAACAATGGATACATTTATGCATCTAATGTGTGAAGTGGCATCCCCTGACACCCCACACGTCACGGATGACGATGTGCGTGAGGTCAGGAAAATCATGACAGAAACGTACACAATCGGCGACAGTATCGTCCTCCAGACAGTCCCCGACTCCGTGCAGCCACTGATAGAGGGATTCCTCTCGGCCATCCCGTCAATAATTGCTGCGATCGTCATCCTCATCATCGGCTGGATCGTCGGCATCGTTCTCGGCAATGCGGTCAAACGCGTCATCAGAAGTATCAGTCCCTCACAGTACGTTTCGGGGACGCCGCTCGAACCCGAGGGCGACGCCGACGAGTCCCTTGCGGGCGGACTCGGTAAGCTCGTCAAGTACATTATCATCATCTTCGCACTCCTCCTCGCGCTCCAACAGCTCCAGCTCCCGATCCCTGGCGATATACTGTCGAGTATCGTCTCGGCCGTGCTGAAAATCGTCGTGGCGGCCATCATCCTCGGCGTCGGGTTCGCCATCGGTCGGTTCGTCGGTGACATCATCGGCAGCGTCCTCGGTGGATTCAATCTTAACCGCTATCTGGAAGGGACGCCGCTCGTGCGCATCACGGACGCGGTCGGCGGGGTCGGTAACGCCCTCGGAACGGTCGTCGAATACGTCATCTACTACTTCGCGCTGGTTCAGGCGGTGGATGCGCTCCAGTTCGGCGTGCTCACCCAGATGTTCACCGGCCTGACGGCGTACCTCCCGGTGCTCATCGGCGCGCTCATCTTCCTCCTCATCGGCATCTACGTGGCCGACCTGCTCGGTGACGTCGTGGCGGATATCAACACGAGCCAGGTGACCGACTACGCCGGTCTCGGTGTGAAGGTGTTCGCCTACTACTACGTCATCACGACGGTGTTGAGCAGGCTCGGTCTCGGCGTCGATATCCTCGAAACCCTCTTCAACACGGTTGTCGTGTCGTTCTTCGGTGCGCTCGGTGTCGGGCTTGCCCTCGCCATCGCCATCGGTCTCGGCTGGGGCAGCAAGGACTACGTCGCCGAGAACATCGACAGCTGGATGTCGAGCGCACGCAGCAGCGCCGACGATCTCACTGAAGGAGGTGGAACTACCGGACACACCCAGAGCACCGACGACGAGGACATGTTCGACGACGACACGCGGGGTGGCTCCGGGCCGAGCGGCACGGGCGATCCCGACGTCTGAGCCCGTTCGCACAACGACTTTTTACCCGTTCCGGCTCTGTTCGCGGCATGGCTAGCCTGCTCGGCGACTACGACCGCTCGCGGATCCCGGTCTGGCTCATGGCGGTCGTCTTCGGCCTCGCGCTCTCGTTCGTCGTCTGGCGGTATATCGGTACGTTCGTCCTCGGACTGTTCGTCTACTACATCACGCGCCCGATCCACCGCCGGCTCGGCGATCACGTGCCGACGTCGAGCCTCGCGGCGGCGGTCTCGCTGACGACAGTCGCGCTGCCGGTGATCCTGCTCATCGGCTACACGCTCTACGTCGGCACGTTCCAGCTCGCCGATATCGCCGAGAGTGCGAACCTCCAGCCCGTGCTCGACGCGCTCGAACCGTACGTCGAGAACGCTGGCGTCGGCACCGAGCCACAGGCCGTCATCAGCTCGGCGATCGAGAACCCCCAGCAGTTCCTGAGCGGCGGCGTGATCGACACGATCACCGAGGCCGCGACGCCGCTGTTCGCGTATCTCGGCGCGTTCGGCAACGCGCTCATCCACCTGTTCGTCGTGCTCGCGCTCGCTTTTTACCTCCTGCGCGACGACCACAAGCTCGCAGCGTGGTTTCGCAGCCAGCTCGCCGGCGACGGGACGCCAATGTACGCCTACCTGGACGCGGTCGATCGCAATCTAAAGACCATCTACTTCGGCAACATCCTGAACGCCTTCTCGACGGCGATCCTCGCGGCGATATCCTACAACCTGCTCAACGCCGTCAGCCCGGCCGGCGTCGCCGTGCCCTCGCCCACGCTGCTGGGACTGCTCACCGGCGTCGGCAGTCTCGTGCCCGTCATCGGCATGAAGATCGTCTACGTCCCGGTCGCGCTGTTGCTCGGCATCGAGGCCGTTCTCGTCAGTCCCGCGCTGCTCTGGTTCCCGCTCGTCTTCGCGGTCGTCTCGCTGGTCATCGTCGATACGATCCCCGACCTCGTGCTCCGACCCTACGTCTCCGGCCGGGATCTCCACACCGGCTCGGTGATGATCGCCTACATCATCGGCCCGCTGCTGTTCGGCTGGTACGGACTCTTCCTCGGCCCGCTGCTGCTCGTACTGTTCGTCCACTTCGCCCGCATCCTCCTGCCCGAGCTCGTCCGTGGCGAACCGCTCACCGCGCGGGCGACGGCGGGCAACCCGCTCCATCCCTCCAACGAGCTCTCCGTTCCCGAACCGGAACCGGTCGACACAACCGATGAGTCGAACGCCGAGACCGATGGCGCAGGGCCTGCAGACGACGAGTCGTCACGATCGCCCGATGGCGGAACCGAGCATAGCGAATAAACCACGCCCGGATGGTTTATCCGGACAGACCTCTAACCATCGGTGATGCAAGCCGTAGAAATCACCGAATTCGGCGACAGCGACGTCATCGAAACGACCGAGCGCGACAGACCGGAGCCCGGTGACGGCGAGGTGCGCGTCGCCGTCGAGGCAGCGGGGATCAACTTCGCGGACATCATGCAGCGCCGCGGCCACTACGTCGGCGGGCCGGAGCCGCCCTACGTGCCGGGCATGGAAGCTGCTGGCACCATCGATGCGGTCGGTGACGGCGTCGATCGCGAGGTCGGCGAGCGCGTGGTCGCCATGACCGACGAGGGCTACGCCGAGTACACCACCGCCGACGCCGCCGGACTGTTCGACATTCCGGAGTCGATGAGTTTTCCCGAAGCGGCTGGCTTTCCCGTCCAGTTCCTGACCGCCCACAACACCCTGTTCGAGTGGGGTGGGCTGGAAGAGGGCGAGCGCGTATTGGTCCACGCGGCCGCTGGCGGCGTCGGCACTGCCGCGACACAGCTCGCGAGCGAGGCCGGCGCGGAGGTCTTCGGCACCGCGAGCACACAGGACAAGCTCGATCTCGCCGAGCGCCTCGGGCTCGATCACCCGATCAACTACACCGAGACCGAGTTCGCCGAGACGGTGAACGACGCTACCGACGGCGAGGGCGTCGATCTCGTTCTCGACGGAATCGGCGGCGATACCACGACCGAGAGCCTCGACTGTCTCACCCACTTCGGTCGGATGGTGTCGTACGGTGCGGCGAGCGGCGAGCCCGGCTATCCCGACACGAGCACGCTGCTGTTCAACAACTTCACCATTCAGGGCTACCACCTCGGCCAGTCGATGCAGCGCGCCCCCGAGCGCGTGCTCGATGCCGTCCCGCATCTGACCGAACTGCTCACCAGCGGTGAACTTGAAGTAATCGTCGGTGAGACGTTCCCGCTGGCCGAGGCCGCCGATGCTCACGAGTATATCGAAAACCGCGAGTCGAGCGGGAAGGTCGTTCTCGAACCCTAATCGACCGGCAGCACACTCGTATCGATCCCGTCGCGCCGCCCGTCGAGAACCGAAAACCGCTCGCCACGTCGGCGTTCGAGCCAGTAGAGCAGGCGTTCGGCCCAGACGAGTTTCCGTTTCTTCATCGCGTCCACCGATCCGTCGTCGAAATTCCAGCCGACGAACGTCAGACGACTCGCCCCGCAGTGATCGGCCAGAAAGGCCGCGCGATCCCCGTCGGTGAACCCACCGAGGTTCACCACCGGGTCGGCGGGCGCGGCTTGAGTCGTGCCGAGCACGTGCTCGACGTCGAGGGTCGGCACCACCTCCTCGACCAGCGGCTCGTTGTCGCCGTGGGCGTGGATCGCGACCGGCGTACCCGCTTCCGTGAGCGCCCGCACCGTCTCCGGGTTCTTGTCGAGGTCGGTCACCATGCAGTCGACGGCGATACCGGCCTCTTGAAGACGGTCGACGGCGGTCGAGGCGGCGAACACGCTACCGTCCGTCGTGTCCACCCCGTCGAGGTCGGTTTCGAGTGACGGGCCGGCCCCGGCGATCACGACCGTCTCGCCAGTCACGTCGAGTCGATCGAGATCGAACGGATCGACGAGATCGGCGAGACGGTCCCGGACATGTTCGTCGCTCGCGCGATCGAAGCCGAAATCGGCGAGAATCGCCTCGTAGACCGGTTCCCACGCGGCGAAGTTCATCGCAGCGCGGCTCTGTCGCCGAGCGCGTCGCCGATGCGAGCCGCATCGCGGGTCTCGGCGACATCGTGGGTGCGGATCACGTCCGCACCGCGCTCGACGGCCAGGGCCGTCGCAGCGAGGCTCGCGGGCAGTCGGTCGTCGGTCTCGCGGCCGACGATCTCGCCGAGGAAGTTCTTCCGGTTGATCGAGACCAGCATCGGGCGGTCGATGGCACCGAACTCCGCGAGGCGGCGGAACGTCTCGCGGTCGTCGTCGAGGGTTTTGTCCTCGCTCCAGCCGCCGAACGCGGGATCGATGATCGTCTTGTCGGTGAGGCCCTCGGCGAGTGCGTCGTAGATGTCGTCGACGTCCGCGAGCGCCCCGGGTCGTTCGAGATCCGGGGGGCTGGCCATCTTCACGACCGCCGCGTCGCGCGCCTCGCAGACGCGGGGCAGTTCGGGATCGGCGAAGCCACAGACGTCGTTCACCATGTCGAAATTCGCGTCGAGCGCCGCCGCAGCGACCTCGTGATATCTGGTCTCGATCGAGAATACTGCCTCCCCCGTGACGCGATCGATCGTCTCGATCGCCGTGTCGAGTCGCTCGCGCTCCTCGGCGGCCGAGAGCACCTCGAAGCGCTTGTTCGCCGATTCGACCCCCACGTCGACGATCTCCGCGCCCTCGTCGATGAGGTCGTCGACGTAGGCGGCGGCGTTGGCGGGATCGGCGAACACGCTCGGCTCGTAGGGCGACTGGTCGCTGACGTTGAGCACACCCATGATCCGCGCTGGGTGTCCGTCGCCGATCGGGAGACCGGCGGCCTCGACGGTCTGCATGGTCGAACGTTGGCGAGCGTGGGCAAAAGCGACCCGTTCGAGGGACGCGCGACTTTTAGGCGCAACCGTCGTAGCCGGGGTATGGGAAAGGTCAATATCGCGCTGCGCGGCTGGCGATTCGACGAGTCGGCGGTGTTCACCGACGACGGTGATATCAAACCGATCGACGAGATGGAGCCGACGACCAGGGAACGGATCGTCAGGCTCCGCCAGCTCATCGATTCGCCGTGTCACGCCTGCTGGCTCGTCCACGGTGACAGCGAGCTCGACGCCTGCAACGACGCGGCAGCCGTCTACGGCGAACCCCTGAGCGAGGTCGTCCTCTGCGAGGAGCACGAACCCGACTTCCGCTACTGGTACCGTGAGCAGGGCGGGGCGGACTACCGCGGCGAGCCGGAACTCCAGGACGCCTTCCACGAGTGGTTCGCCGACGGCGGGCGCGCACCCGAGGACTACGAACCGGTCGAGCACGTCGATACCGATCCGACGGCGGTCCCGTCGGTGTCGGGCACGGGTTCGGCGGCCGATGCCGAACAGGAGGCTCAGAGCGTGGATCTCGACAGCCTCGACATCTGATGGGGGTCGCCGTCGCCGTCGTCGATGCCGAGACGCCGGGCAACGTCGGGACGATCGCGCGGGCGATGAAGAACTTCGGGTTCGATAGTTTGCAACTCGTCGATCCACCCGACCTCGATCCCGACGGCGAGGCCTACGGCTTCGCCGGTCACGCCCGCGAGGACGTCCTGCCGAACCACGACGTGCTCACGTTCGACGAACTGGTTTCGGAGTTCTACACGGTGGGGTTCACCGCCATGACCGGCCGTGACGAGGGACGACACGTCCGCTATCCGTTCAAAACGCCGGCCGAACTCGCGGACCATCTCGCCGACGTCGAGAGCGACGTCGCGCTCGTCTTCGGGCGCGAGGGCACGGGACTCTCGAACGAGGAGTTCGCCCGCATCGACGAGGTCTGTTCGATCCCGGCCAGCCCCGATTACCCGGTTCTCAATCTCGGCCAGGCGGCCACGGTCGCGCTCTACGAGCTTCGGAATCTCACGCTCGACGAGGTACATCACCCGGATCGCCGTGATCGTGCCGACGAGCGCGCGCTCGAAGGACTCTACGACCAGTTCCAGTCGTTTCTGGGTGCCATCGACCGTCCGGACGAGAAACGTGCGAAAGCCGAGCGCATGCTCCGGCGTGTGCTCGGACGCGCCCACCCGACAGGGCGCGAAGTCACGACGCTACGGGGACTGTTCCGTCGGGCGGAGATGCAGATCGATCGCGCGCGAGACGAAGAGCCGTAGCCGACCACCGCCGACTACAGGTTCGGTGTCAGCTGTTGTTCGGTATCTCCTTCGTCGATAATCAGCGTGTTTTCGACGAGGTTGCCGTGTGCGCGCCGGAACCGCTCCGAGAGCGCCTGATGGGAGATATCGAGCTCGTCGGCGAGATCGGCGACCGAGAGATCGCGTGGCACCTCGTAGTAGCCGTGCTCGAACGCCGCGTCCAGGGCTTCGGCCTGCTCCTCGGTGAGGCCGAAACGGGCGTGGCGTTCGTTTTCCATCGCGTAGATCGCCTCGACGTCGATCTCGATGTCGTGTTCCCGACAGAAATCGTACGTTCGTGACAGCGAATCGCGGTCGGGAAAGAGCAGTCTGAGCTGCCAGCGCCGGTTCTCGCTTTCGGCGTTCAACACGGTCGCCTGCTCTTCGAGCAGCGCGTGGACGACGAACTGGACGCGAGCGACCCACTCCATCCGGTAGAGCCACTCGCCGTCGAGATCGGAGAGCAGTTCGACGTTGTCGACGCTCGGGTCCGACTCGAAGGCGTCTTCGAGCGCCTCACGGTCGGGCGCGCTTGCCCAGACGAACGGCATGACGCGGTCGGCGTCGTGGGCGACGACCCGCTCGACGTCGAAGGTGACCCCGGGCACTCGTTCGATGGTCTCGCCGAGCGCGAACGTCTCTGCGGCGACCGATAGTTCGCCGATGGTGCTCATTTGCCCAGTGGTGGGCTCCGCGGCCGAATAACTATTTCCCTCCCTGGCATGCCGAGTGCGAGGGCCGAACCCGTTTTGTTGAAGTGTCCGAAGCCAATATACGGGGCAATGAGTGAGGACTTCTACTCGGTGCTCGGCGTCTCGCGCGACGCCGGCGAGGACGAAATCAAACAGGCCTATCGCAAGAAGGCCGCCGAGTACCACCCCGATGTCTCCGACGACCCGAACGCCGACGAGAAGTTCAAACAGGCGAAGAAGGCAAAGGAGGTGCTCACCGACGACCAGAAACGGCAGGCCTACGACCAAATGGGTCACGAGCGCTTCGAGCAGGCCGAAAAACGCGGCGGGTTCGACGGCGGCGGTGCGGGGCGGGGCGGCGGCATGGGCGGTGCCGGTGGCGACCCCTTTGGAGGAATGGGTGGCGGCGGGATGGGCGGTGGCGGTCTCGGCGACATCTTCGAGCAGTTCTTCAACGGCGGTGGCGGTCGCGGCGGCGGTGGCCAGAGCGGCCCGCGACAGGGCTCCGATCTCAGAACCGACCTCACGATCGAACTGGAGGAGGCCGCCGCGGGTGCGGAAAAACAGTTCACCATCACCCGGCCCGAGACCTGCCCGGACTGTGAGGGGTCGGGCCATCCCGAAAGCGCCGACGCCGAGACCTGCCCGCAGTGTGACGGTCGCGGCCAGACGACCCAGGTCCAGCAGACCTCGCTCGGTCGCGTCCAACAGACACAGACCTGCCGTCGCTGTGGCGGCGACGGCACGCTCTACTCCGAGGACTGCTCGACCTGTGGCGGCGATGGCCACGTACGCAACGAGGCCAGCCTCTCGGTCGAGGTCCCACCGGGCATCCGCGACGGCCAGACCCTCCGCATGGAGCGTGAAGGCGCACCCGGCGAGAACGGCGGGCCGAACGGCGACCTCCTCATCGAGATCAGCGTGCGCAAACACCCCGAGTTCGATCGCGAGGGCGACGACCTCGCCCACCGCGCGGCCATCTCCTTCCCGCAGGCGACCTTCGGCGCGACGATCGAAGTCCCCACCCTGGACGGCACCGTCGAGATGGACGTCCCTGCGGGCACTCAGAGCGGCGAGACCTTCCGCCTCGAAGGCAAGGGCATGCCCCGCCTGCGCCGTCGTGGCACCGGCGACCTCTTCGTCCGAACGCAGGTCGTCACGCCCGACGAACTGAACGAGGATCAACGCGACGCGCTCGAAGCGTTCGCCGAAGCCGGCGGTGAGGAGATCGAGGTCGAGGAAGGCTTCTTCGAGAAGCTCAAACACTCGCTCTAGAGCCCCACTTTTTTACTCGTCGGGGTTCGCGCGAAGCGCGAACCACTCCTCGCAAAAACCTGGACTAAAAAGAACCGCTCACTCGGCCTTCGGCCTCGTTCGCGGCGAACCGCGCTCGCTACGCTCACGCGGACACAACCACTCCGCTACTGCACAGCACAGCACCGCCGAAGCCCTCGGGGCGCGCTCACTTCGTTCGCTACTCACTCCCTCCGGTCGTTCGCGCCCTTCGCCCTTCATCCACCAGGACCGCACCGCCACCGCGGCCGCGCGGCCGGCAGGCCAGCGCGAGCCACCGAGTATAACCGTCGGCGAGCGCTGATGTCGACATGGCAGAGACAGAATCCGCCGTCGAGACGTTTCTGGACCGTGCAGATGCGGTCTTCGAGGATTACGAGAACGGTTACGTGGACCCCGATGCGGCGCTGTCGACGCTCGAATCGCACGTCGACACGCTGCGCGAGGATCTCGAATCGTAGCGAAAACCTGTACAGTTATCGCATCTCGGGCCGCGAGTAGTGATATGATGGACTTCTCGAACCGGGTCGAATCGGTCGCCATCAGTGGCATCCGCGAAGTGTTCGAGGCGGCCGGCGGCGACGCCATCAACCTCGGCCTTGGACAGCCCGACTTCCCGACGCCCGACCACGCCCGTCAGGCCGCCATCGACGCCATCGAGAGCGGCGCGGCCGACGGCTACACCTCGAACGCCGGAATTCCCAAGCTCCGCGAGGCGGTGAGCGACAAACACGCCCGGGACAACGACCTCGATGTCGATCCGGACGAGGTTATCGCCACCGCCGGCGGCAGCGAGGCGCTCCACCTCGCGATGGAGGCCCACGTGAGTTCAGGCGAGGAGGTGATCGTTCCCGATCCCGGCTTCGTCTCCTACGCCGCGCTGACGAACCTCGCGGGCGGCGAACCCGTTCCGATCGAACTCCGCGAGGATCTCACGATGAGTCCCAGCGCAGTCGAAGCGGCGATCACCGACGACACCGCCGCGTTCGTCGTCAACAGCCCCGCGAACCCCACCGGGGCCGTCCAGAGCGAAGAGGACATGCGCGAGTTCGCCCGGATCGCCGACGAACACGACGTGCTCTGTATCTCGGACGAAGTCTACGAGCACATCGTCTTCGAGGGCGAACACCACAGTCCCATGAAGTTCGCCGAGACGGACAACGTCGTCGTGGTGAACGCCTGCTCGAAGGCCTACTCGATGACCGGCTGGCGGCTCGGCTGGGTCACGGCGAGCGAGCGCCGCACCGATCGCATGCTCCGCGTCCACCAGTACGTCCAGGCCTGCGCGAGCGCGCCCGCCCAGTACGCCGCCGCAGCCGCCCTCTCGGGCCCACAGGATCCCGTCCACGAGATGGTCGACGCCTTCGAACAGCGCCGCGATGTCCTGCTCGACGGGCTCGCCGACGCGGGTCTCGACACGCCCACGCCCGAGGGCGCGTTCTACGCGATGCCCGACGCGCCGGAGGGCTGGGTCGACGAGTGTCTCGACCGCGGCGTGGTCGTCGTCCCTGGCGAGGCCTTCGGCGACGGCGGCGAGGGCTACGCCCGCATCTCCTACGCGACGGGCATCGAGGAGCTCAAGGACGCCATCGAAGTCATGGACGACGCCGCGAGCGCGGTCCGCTGACACTATCGACGCTCCGCCGTACCGGTGATTTTTCGTAGCATATCGTGATCGGTACCAAACGCTATATCATAATATATTACTCGCGTCCGTGTTAATGTCTGTGTAATGGTTCGTCGAACAGACCGAACGAGAGTCTCCGTGTGTCATCGAGAACAGCCACAGCGGAACCGTCCCGATCGAGTCCGACCAATGTCCGGTGGTTGTCGATGAACGTCGCCGACAGATTGCTCAACGCCGAGCGCGAACACAGCACCTTCGTCTACGTCATCGCCGCCATCGCCGCGCTGAACGGGCTACTGTTCGGCTTCGATATCGGCGTCATCTCCGGTGCACTGCTCTATATCGACCAGACGTTCACCCTGTCGCCGTTTCTGGAAGGGGTCGTCACCAGCAGCGTGCTCGTGGGAGCGATGATCGGCGCGGCGACCGGCGGGAAACTGGCCGATCGGTTCGGCCGTCGCCGGCTGACGCTCGCGGGCGCGGCCGTCTTCTTCGTCGGATCGTTCGGGATGGCGCTGTCGCCGACGATCGAGTGGCTCGTCTTCTGGCGGGTCGTCGAGGGTACCGCCGTCGGCGTCGCGTCGATCGTCGGCCCGCTGTTGATCTCGGAGACCGCACCCTCCGACATCCGCGGCGCGCTCGGCTTCCTCCAGCAGCTGATGATCACGATCGGCATCCTGTTGGCGTACGTCGTCAACTACGCCTTCGCCCCCGAGTTCCTCGGCATCACCGGCTGGCGCTGGATGCTCTGGTTCGGTGCGGTGCCCGCGACGGTGCTGGCGATCGGGACGTACTTCCTGCCCGAGAGTCCGCGCTGGCTCATCGAGCACGACCGGATCGAGGAGGCGAAACGCGTGCTCTCGCGCATCCGCGATACGGACGACATCGACGACGAGATCGAGAACGTCCGCGAGGTCAGCGAGATCGAGGAGAAGGGTGGCCTCTCGGATCTGCTCGAACCGTGGGTTCGCCCGGCGCTCGTCATCGGCGTCGGTCTCGCGATCATCCAGCAGGTCAGCGGTATCAACACCGTCATCTACTACGCACCGACGATCCTCAACAACATCGGGTTCAACGATATCGCCTCGATCGTCGGGACGGTCGGCGTCGGCGTGGTCAACGTCCTGCTGACGGTCGTCGCCATCCTTCTCGTCGATCGTGTGGGCCGGCGACCGCTGTTGCTCGTCGGCACCGCCGGGATGACCGTGATGCTCGGGATCTTGGGTCTCGGCTTCGTCCTGCCGGGGCTGTCGGGCGTCGTCGGCTACGTGACGCTCGCGAGCATGATCGGCTACGTCGCCTTCTACGCGATCAGCCTCGGGCCGGTGTTCTGGCTGCTCATCTCGGAGATCTACCCGCTTCGCATCCGCGGGACCGCCGAGGGTGTCGCCAGCGTGTTCAACTGGGGCGCGAACTTCCTCGTCGCGCTGACCTTCCTCCCGCTGATTGACCGGCTCGGCGAGGGGCTCTCGTTCTGGCTGCTCGGCGGGTTCTGCCTCATCGCGTTCGTGTTCATCTACGCGCGCGTCCCCGAGACGATGGGGCGCTCGCTCGAAGAGATCGAGGCCGACCTCCGCGAGAGCGCCATCGTTGGCTCCGATAGCGAAGAACGCCCGGAATCCGTGACGAACGACTGATATCGCCTGCGGTCGCACCGTTTCTCCCACTTCCCTGCCCTCCTCTCATTCGGTGAGGGAGGGGGAGGGGAAGGAAGCGGGCCACATCGCCCGACGTGACGGGTCGACGACTGCCCATACAACTATGTGACTGACAGTTCTAGTGTGGGCATGGCTATTGCGCGCCACGGCGACGGGATCGGTGGCGAGTTCGCCGCACTCGCCTCGCAGGTCCACCCGGTGTTCATGCTGCCACCGCTCGCCGCGTCCTGGTTCGGCGCGGTGCTCGCGCCGTCGCTCCTGCCGCAGGTGGCGTTCGTCCACATGCTGGCGATGTTCTTCGCGGTCTACACCGCCCACGTCAAGGACGGCTACGTCGATTTCTACCTCCGTAGCGAGGACGACGACCACCCGCTGACGTTGGCGGGCTGTCGCCTCGGGCTCGCGCTCTCGACGACGGGGTTCGCGCTCTGTACCGGCTGGCTCTGGCTCACGGTCGGGACGGGTGCGGCGATCGTGACCCTGCCGACGTGGTTCATCGCCTATCTGCACGCACCCCAACTCGACACCAACCCGCTGGGTGCGACCCTCGGCTACCCGCTCGGCATCGCCCTCGCGATCGTCGGCGGGTTCTACGCACAGACCACGGCGATCTCGACCCCGCTGCTCGCCTTCGCGGCGGTCTTCCTCGTGCTCCTCTCGGGGATCAAAGTCATCGACGACGCGAAGGACTACGACTACGATCGCTCGATCGACAAGCGCACCGTCGCGGTGGTGCTCGGCCACGAGCGCGCCCGCCGGAGCGCCCATCTGCTCATCGCGCTCGCGCTCGTCGGCGTGTTCGCAGGCGCGAGCCTCGGACTGTTCCCCCCGAGCACCGCCCTCGCCGCCGTCGCATTCGCCGTCGTCGCGCTCGCTACGCGTCGGTTCGAACCCCGGCGCGCGACCGAACTGCTCATGCGGGGATCGTATCTGTTCTTGGCGCTACTCTTCCTCGCCGTGTTGTTCCGTCCGCTGTCGTGAGTCGGTCGCGGCATCTCCCGCACCGCGGAGATTGTGCCCGCTGAGAAACAGTTGGTTCGGATGGATCTCCTCGATGGAACCCCGAAATTCCATCAGTTCGCGGTGCTCACGATCTTCACCACGTCACCCTCTTCGAGTTCGTGATCGTCGCCGATCCGCCTGTCCGAGCGCGCATCCACGGCATGGAGATAGCCGTCGCCGATGTCCGAGTGGACGGCGTAGGCGAGATCGAGCGGCGTCGAGCCGCTCGGCAACAGGAAGGCGTCAGGCAGGACGTTGCCCTGGCCGTCGGTCCACTTCGTCTCGTTCTGGACGGGATACACGGTGATATGATCGAGCAGGTCGTACACCGCGGTGTCGAGCGCGCGCTGGACGCCGGTGCCGCCATGGGTCGCCATGAGGCCGCGCAACTCGTCGAGCTGCGTGCGCTGGGAATCCGTGAGCTCGCCAGCGACCGAGAAATCGGGATCGCCGGGATCGTAGTCGATGGCACCGCCCTCGACGCCGCGGCGGAGCGCGAGTTCGCCCTCGGCGCTCGCCGGGATCGTCTCGGCAAGCTCTTGCAGCCGTTCGACGTTGCCTGCAGGTGCGATATCGGCCTTGTTCGCCACGACGACGAGCGGTTTCGTGCGCGCGCGGATATCGCGGGCCAGTTCGCGCCGATGGTCGTCGGTCCACTCGCGCGGGTCGGCGGGGTAGTCGAGCTCGCGTAGTGTCGCAGCGATCGCCGCCTCGCTCGCGCCGACGCCGGTGAGCATCTCGGCGAGCGATTCGTCGATGTCGAACCCCGGGGATCGGGACTGGCGCTCGACGGATTCCCAGTTGCGTGCGATGATGCCCGCGAGCCAGCGCTCGATCTCCTCGGTGACGAAGTCGACGTCCTCGGCGGGATCGTGGGCACCGATCTCGACGGGTTCACCCTCGGCGTTCGTCCCGCCGGAAGCGTCGACGACGTTGAGGATGACATCGGCGCTCGTGAGTTCGTCCAGGAACTGATTGCCTAGGCCCCGCCCCTCGTGTGCGCCCGGCACCAGCCCGGCGACGTCGAGCAGTTCGATCGGGACGTAGCGTGTGCCGTCGTGGCAGTCGTCGTCGCCACAGCGCTCGTCGCGCGCCAGACAGGGACAATCGGTACGGACGTGTGAGACCCCGCGATTCGGGTCGATCGTCGTGAACGGGTAGCCCGCGACGTCGACGTCGGCCATCGTCGCCGCGGCGAAAAACGTCGACTTGCCGGCGTTTGGCTTGCCGGCAAGCGCGAGCGAGAGCATGGCCCGATTACTCGGCCGATGTGAAACTGCCTTTCGATTCGTCGAGTTCCGCCCGCTCGTCGGTCGATTCCGCCCGTTCGTCGTCCGACTCGTCACTTTCGTCGCCGTCGGCCGGAGCGGGGGCAGCGAGGTCGTCGCGTCCCTGAACGATGGTCATCTCGCCGCGTGCGCGCATCGCTCCCTCGACGACCGCTCCCTCGTGGAGGCGCAGTTGTTCGCAGGCGATATCGCCGCGGACGTGGGCTCCCGCAGCGATCTCGACCGATCCGCCGCGGGTCGTCACGTCGCCGTGTACAATGGTACCGCGCTCGACGGTGATCGACTCGCGCGCACGGAGGCTGCCGAACAGTTCGCTGTCCTCGCCCACGGCGATCGATTCGGCACGGAGGTTGCCGTGGAGTCGACAGTCGTCGCCGACCCGGGCGGGCGTCGAGACGCGCCACGCGTCGTCGCCGAGGGTAGCGTTTTTGGGAACCACGACCGGCTGCTCGTCGTGGCCCTCGAACACCTCCGAGAGCACGTCGTCGGCCATCTCCTCCTCACCGAGTCTGAGGAGATGGGTGAGATACGTAAAGAGGAAGACGAGCGTCGGCACCGGGTTGCGGATGACGATCCAGCCGTTGGCGTCGAACCCCTCCGAAATCTCGACGTCGTCGCCGATGTCGAGGTCGCCGGCGACGACGAGCTGGCCGTCGATCTCGGCTCGCTCGCCGATGTAGGCGTTTTCGCCGACGAGGACGTTGCCCGAGACCGTACACCACATGTCGAGCCGACAGTCGGAGCTGGCCTCGATGTCGCCCTCGAAGGTGACCTGCTCGCCGGCGACGACGTTCCGGCCGCGCACGCCCAACGAGACCGTGCTCTGGGTGCCGACGATCACGTCGACGTCGGTCACGATGGCGTGTTCTTCGACCGTCGTCCCGTCGGGAACGACGAGTTCGGAGAGCGGGTCCGAGCGAAACGACACACCGTCGATCCGGGGCCATCGTTAATAAATCCCGCCTCCCGCCACGAACGCGAGCGGCTTTTATCCGTGACGGATCTAATCGCGGTATGACTGCGCTATCCTTCGACGAACAGGGCGTCGACGTCGTCTACGAGGGCACGGAGTTCCGCCTCGAACGCGCGCTCGTCGAGGAGGCCACCGGCAAGACCTACCCCGACGTCACCGACCACGAAGTGCTCAAGATCGTCGCCCCGAACCCGAACCTCTCGGGCGAACCGAAACGCATCGGCGACATCACCGCCTGAGCAGGGTTTAAGTCCCCGCGCGAACTGACTCGACCATGAGCGCGCTCTCGAACTACGACCATCCGGCGTGGCTGACGATCGCGAGCACGGTCGTCGGCTACGGCGTGATCCTGATCGCGATGACCGTCGTCCTCTTTCTGGTTCCGTACCTGCTCTTCACGCTGCTGTAGTCATACTGTCGGACGGCACCGATCGGAAATTCACGAGGCGCAAATGTCGCCCGCTCTGGTGGAGTTCCACGATCCGCCCTCACGTACTGCCGACCGACAGTATCACATCCCCATATCGCCGGCCGACTCGGGCACGGGGAGGTCGTGTGACGAGATCCCCAACAACTCGGCGGCGTGGTCGAGCGCCATGTCGAAGCCGTAGTACCGTTCGAGCTCGTCGCCGTCGGCCGTCGGTCGCACCTTGAGCATCGCGTAGCCCTCCCGATTCTGTGCGATGGCCGCCGTTTGCCCATCCGACTCGAAGGCGAGCACGCGCTCGGAATCGGTCTCGGTGTAGCAGGCGGTGACGTCGTTCGCCGCGGCGGTCTCGTCGGTCATCGATCCGCATTATGCGGGCCGCCGCAAAAACGCGCCGGGTCGTGTGCCACCCTTCCACGCCGGAGCGAGCCGCTCGGCGCGCCGCCATGCGGATCAGTACGCTCTCATCCAAAAAGCCTATAATTGACTGACTGTTCAGTTATAGCATGGGCAGTTCCGATTCCGGGGCGGCGATGGCCGACGGCAGCCCGCTGTCGGACAGCGGTTCCGGGGAGGACAGAAACATGCGTCGTTACATGTGGGGCGGCATCATCGCCGCGCTCATCTCGTGGCTGATCGTTCCAGTCGTCGGCCTCGTGGCCGTCTACTGCGGCTGGGTCGTCTACCAGCACAAGGATCGCCTCCAGGGCGGTCTGATCGCCGGCGTCGGCGGCGTCGGTGTCCTCACGTGGGTCATCTACCTCTTCACGATGTAAAGCGGCGGCTGCTGCTGATCGTATCGTTCGCGGATCGGTCTCGATGTCCGTGTTGACCCCGAAGAGAACTGATCCGAGAACCACTGTCTTTTCGAAATTACCCGTTATTCGCGGGTCCGTTCCGACGACAGAACCATTATGAACGCCAGTGCCGTCGGTGTCGATGATGTGCGCAAGCCGGAGTGAGAGCAGTGGCTGAAGCGGAGTCGGCGACCGAGCGTCCGGTGGAATCGACGGACACCGAACCTGACGAGGGGCGCGTGACGTTCACGCTCGCGGGCGTCCGCGAGGGGTTCATCACCGGTTTTCCAGTCGCGGTCGGCGTCGCGGGCTACGGCGTCGTTTTCGGCGTCATCGCCGATCAAGCGGGACTGAGCGTCGCCGAGGCGGCGCTGATGAGCGCGACCGTGCTGGCGGGGGCCGCACAGCTGATCGGGGTCGAGCTCTGGGCCGACTCGGTACCGATGGCGACCGTCGTCGCCACCGTCGGCATCGTCAACCTCCGCTATCTCCTGATGGGCGCGGCGCTGCGCCCCTGGTTCCGCCAGCTCTCGCCGCGGGCAGCCTATGGAAGTATTTTCTTCACCGCCGACGAGAACTGGGCGCTCACGATCGGCGAGCTCCGCTCGGGCAGCAAGCGCGGCGCGTTCCTGCTCGGTAGCGGCCTCGTGCTCTGGCTGCTGTGGATCGTCGCGACCGTCCTCGGCGTGACCGCCGGCGACTTCCTGGCCACGCCCGAGCAGTACGGTCTGGACTACGTCCTCACGGCCCTGTTCCTCACGCTCGCGGTCGGGCTCTGGGAGGGCCGCGAGTCGATCCGGCCGTGGCTCGCGGCCGCCGCCGTCGCGCTCGTCGCGAACGCCACTCTCCCCGGCGAGTGGTACGTCATCGTCGGCGCGCTCGCGGGTGCAGTCGTCAGGATGGCGAGCCATGAGTAGCGCGCTGGCGCTCGATCCCACGGTCGTCGCCCTCATCGTCGGGATGGCGGCCGTCACCTACGCCACGAAGGCCGGCGGGCTCTGGCTGGTCGGTCGCATCGATCTCTCCGAGCGCGCCGAGGCCGGCCTCGACGTACTGCCGGGCGCAGTCGTCGTCGCGTTCATCGCGCCCGCGCTCGCCGATGGCGGCGTTCCCGAGTGGGTCGCCGCTGGTGCGACCGTCGCTGTTGCCCACAAAACGGGCAGTCTGTTGCTGTCGCTCGGCGTCGGCGTTGGCACCGTACTGGCTGCCAGAAGCATCGTCTGACGTCGCGCGACTCAGTCGAGCAGGTTGTCGGCAATCGTGTTGCGCAGGATCTCGCTCGTCCCCTCGTAGATCTCGTTGAGCTTCGCGTCTCGATAGAACCGCTCGGCGGGGAAGTCCTTCGTGTAACCGTAGCCGCCGTGGATCTGAATGCCTTCGTTGGCCACTTCGCGACTGATTTCGCTGGCGTACAGTTTCGCTTGCGCCGACTCCTTTCGGAACTCCTCGCCACGGATCTTCAGGTCCGCCGCGCGATGCATCAGCATGCGAGCGGCCTGGAGCTTGGTGTCCATATCGGCAAGCTTGTGCTGGATCGTCTGGAACTCGCTGATCGGCTGCTCGAACTGTTCACGGTCCTGGGCGTACGTCAGCGCCTCGTCGAGTGCGGCCTGTGCGATGCCGACACCGCGAGCGGCGATTGTGATGCGGCCGCCGTTGAGCGTCTTGAGTGCGTGGACGAACCCGCGCCCCTCCTCGCCGAGGCGTCGCTCCTCGGGAATGCGCATGTCCGAAAAGCGCAGTTCCGCCGTGGGACAGCCCTTGTCGCCGAGTTTGTCCTCGGTGCCCTCGACGTGGAACCCGTCGTCCTCGTCGGGCCGAACGACGAACGAGGAGATCCCCTTGTTGCCGGCGTCGGGATCGGTCTTCGCGAACAGGGTGATCGTGTCGGCGACCGAGCCGTTGGAGATCCAGAGTTTCCCGCCGTCGACGACGTACTCGTCGCCGTCCTTCTCGGCCGTGGTCTCCATCGCCGGCACGTCGCTGCCCGCGCCGGCCTCCGAGAGTGCGAACGCGCCGATATCGTCGCCCTCGGCGAGTGGGGTCAGATACTCCTCTTTCTGTGCTTCGGTCCCGAACTCGGCGAGCATGTTGCCCGCGAGGCTGATGTGGGCGGCGACGACGGTACCGAGCCCGCCCGATCCCCGTGCAATCTCCGACAGGCCGATGGCGTAGGAGTGATAGTCGAGTCCCGCACCGCCGTACTCCTCGGCGAAGGGCATGCCCATCAGTCCGAGCTCGCCCATCTCGCTCACGAGATCGTGGGGGAACTCGTCCGTCTCGTCGATCTCGGCGGCACGGGGTTCGATCTCCTCGTCGACGAACTCTGCAACCATCTCCTCGATCTGGCGCTGCTCGGCCGAGAGACTGAAGTCCATAATCGTTCATCCGGCCCGCGTCGCTTTACTGTTCCGCCCAGCGACCGACCCCAGTCGCGCCGTTTATGCACGTCGAATCCCGAGTATGCGTATCTATGGCACCGATCATCGAGCGGGTTCGCGAGGACATCGAGACGGCGCTGGCGAAGGATCCGGCGGCCAAGAGCGCGCTCGAAGTCGTGCTCGCCTATCCGGGTATGCACGCACTCTGGGCGCACCGATTCACGCACGCCTGCTGGAAGCGCGGGTTCGGGCTGTTCGCCAGAGTGCTCTCACATATCACCCGACTACTCACCGGCGTCGAGATCCATCCGGGAGCCGAGATCGGTCGGCGATGTTTCATCGATCACGGGGCGGGCGTCGTCGTCGGCGAGACGACCGACATCGGTGACGACGTGATGCTCTACCAGGGCGTGACGCTCGGCGGCGACACGCTCGACGACGAGAAGCGCCACCCGACACTGGACGACGGATCGACGATCGGGGCGAACGCCACCTTGCTCGGCCCGATCACCGTCGGCGAGGGTGCGAGCGTCGGTGCCGGCTCCGTCGTACTCGAATCGGTGCCACCTAACTGCACCGTCGTCGGCAACCCCGCGAAGCTCGTCGGGGACTGTCTCGACGACGAGGGCGTCGAACTCGGCGGCGAGTTCGCGGAGTAGCTGCCCGATCACTCGACACGTTTCGATCCCGCTTCTCTCCCACTCGTCGCACCACCGGCGACGTAGCCCTCGATGGCGAACAGACAGGCGAATACCGCGAGCAGCGGCCAGAACAGCGTGGTACCGGTGTAGAGCCAGGGCGCACGCTCGATGCCGATCGGATTGGCCGCGACGAGCGCGTTCAGTAACCAGAATGGACTGTATTCCGCCCGCGGGAGCACGTTGCTCATGCTCGCCCAGAGAGCGATCGCCAATATCGTGCCGCCGAGAAATCCTGCCAGCGCACCTGTGCGTGCTCGTGATCGCCACCGACCCGTCGATCGGCGGCCGGCGACGAAACCACAGCCGAGGCCGACGGAGAGAACGAGACCGATCGCGAGCGGCCACAGGGGTTCCGGAACGGGCACCGTGGCCCCCACGACGGCCGCCGCCAGGGCGACCCCGCTCCCGGCGACGACGGCTCGCGGGTCGCTCATCCGTCGGGTCGGTTCATCCGTGAGTCATCGAGTCGGTCGTGACAGAACGATGGTCGCCTCAGTCTTCGAGCGCGTCGGCGATGCGTTCGAGCGTTCGGCGGATGTCGTGGACCTCGTCGCGGAGCTGGCGGACCTCGCGGACCATCTCCTCGTTGCTCCCCTCTTCGGCTGGGCCGCCGGGGCCCGCACCCGGACCGCCGCCCATGCCGCCCGGACCGCCCATGCCGCCGCCGGGGCCGCCACCCATCATGCCGCCCATCATCTGGGCGAACGGGTTGCCGCCACCGCCACCCATGCCGCCCGGACCGCCACCGCCGCCCATCATCTCCTCCATGCGCTCTTCGCGGCTCATCTCGTCGCCCTCTCCCTCCTCGTCGCGCTGTTCGCGGATCTCCTCGACGCGCTCGCGGAAGGACTGTTCCTCGTCCTCGCCCGATTGCTCGGTCGCCTCGTCGTCGGTGTGTTCGGGTTCGTCGTCTGCCATGCGCCCCGGTTCGCCGGCCCGCCGGAAAAGCGTTCGGTACCGATCTCAGGCGAACCCGTCGAGACTGGCCTGGAGTTCCCGGTCGGTCGTTCCCTCTCGGAGTTCGTAGCCAACGAGATCTCGCAGATCGACCGCATAGATCGTATCCCGGTGATCGAGCACCAGCACTCGTCCCTTGCTCCCGCGGACGACGCCGCTCAGCATCGTCTCGGCGAGCGGTCGCCCATCCAGATCGAGTCCGTAGTCGAAGGTGAACGTCTCGCGAACGTCGAACTCGGCCAGTAGGTTATTCCAGGAACGTTCGTCGACGATTCCGCCGAATCCCCTGATCTTCGTCGCCACGCGCACACGCTCGGTGAGGTCGTGTTCGACCCCGATCGCCGTCTCACGTTCGCGGGCGATCCGTCCGTCGGGAACGGTTCGGATGTGGGCAGCGTGGTCGGCACCCTGTTCGCGCAGGCGTGTTTCGAGTCGCTCCAGTCTGGTGACGCCTACCTTGAAAACGGCGGGCGCAAAGGCGGCGAGGTAGATCGCGTGTTCGGCCTCGGAGTCGCGGTTGTTCGCCACCGACCACGGCGTGGTGTGGAGTTCGCAGTACGGCGCGCGTTCGTGCTCGCAGGCCACGTGGCGCTCGCCGTCGATCGTCCCGGCACAGTGGCGCTCGGCGAGGGTGTAGGCGAGTTCGGTTCCCGGTGCGAGCGACTGCCGGCGCACGGCTCCCCCCTCGGCGATCAGGAGGGCGGGCTCGTCGCTGCGATACCCCACGATCTGCACACCGATCGTCGGCAGGCACGGGACAAAACCTCACCGCCCTCGGCCCGCACGCTTTTTTCCGTCGCTGCTCGATGCTCGGTATGGCACTCACCGGCACTCTCGACGCGACCGTCGAGTCCGATCGCGTCTCGTTCACCTTCACCGTCGCGAACGACGGCGACGACCCCGTGACCCTCTCCTTTCGGGACTCGTGTAGCGCCGATTTCGCCGTTCTCGACGGCGACGAGGAGCGCTGGCGCTGGTCGCACGGCCGGATGTTCACCCAGGCGCTCCAGTCCGAATCGATCGACCCCGGCGAGTCGGTGAGCTACGAGGGCGAGTGGGAGCAGCCGGAAGCGGGTACGCACACCGCGGTGGCGACGCTCGAAGCCGACAATCAGGACTGTGAAGCGGAAATCGAGATCTCGGTGTAGCTCAGGTTAGTTCCGTGATGAGTTCGCGTGTCGCACGACGGATCGCGGCGTCGCTCGACAGTTCGGGCGACCAGCCGAGCGCCGAGAGCTTCTCGATCGAGAGGCGCATCCGTGGCACGTCGCCGGTCCAGCCGCGATCGCCGCCCGTGTAGCTGTATTCCGGATCGAGTCCCATCTCGTCGGCGACGATGTCCGCGATGCGCGTGACGGAGGTGGTCGTTCGCGTCCCGAGGTTGTAGGTGTTCATCGACTGGTCGGCGTGTTCGACGATATGTGTGATCGCCTCGATGCAGTCGTCGACGTGGAGATAGGACTTCTCTTGGCGACCATCGCCGAGGATTTCGAGTTCAGTGGGATCGTCGGCGAGCTTCTCGATGAAGTCCGGGACGACGTTGCCGCGCTGATGTGGGCCGACGATGTTCGCGAAGCGGAAGAGCCAGACGGTGAACTCGTGGGAGTGGGCGTACGTCGAGAGGATCCCCTCGTCGGCGAGCTTGCTTGCACCGTAGATGGAGATGGGTTCGAGCGGCGCGTAGTCTTCGGGGGTCGGCATCGGGGCCTCGCCGTACACAGTCGAAGAAGAAGTGAACGCAACGTTCGAGACGCCGACCTCGCGGGCGCGTTCGAGCACGTTGTAGGTCATCGCACCGTTCTCCTCGAACAATTTTCGGGGATCGGCGTAGTTGGTGTCGGTGTAGGCCGCGAAGTGGAACACGCAGTCGAGATCCTCGGTGAGAACCGATGCCACGTCGTCAGGATCGGTCATGTCGGCCTCGACGAACCTCGTGCCGTCGGGGACACGCTCGCGCGAGCCTTTCGAGAGGTCGTCGGCGACCACGACGTCGTTGTCGGCACAGAGCTGCGCGGCGAGATGCGAGCCGACGAGTCCCGCCCCGCCGGTAACGAGCACGCGCTTGCCGGAGAGTTGCATGTCTCGGATGCCGAGGCTCGAACTATGTGTCTTCCGGTTGCTATCCGGCTATCCAGCCCCATCTCGGCGTCGGCGGTCGCGGGATTTATCCCCGGTCCGCCGCGATAACGGACCAATGAACCCGGACCGCGATTCGCCCGCTTCGCCGGGCCTTTCGCACATCGACAGGCGACGAGCGTTGCTCGGTATCGGTGGGCTGACCGCGAGCACACTGGCCGGCTGTCTCGGCGGGGCGTCGAGCGGCTCCAACGGCTCCGGCGGGAGCGGCGACACGCTGCCGACGCCGGTGCAGGGCGATCCCGAGGCGAGCACGACCGTGACCGTCTTCGAGGATTTCGCCTGTCCGCACTGTCAGACGTACGTCCTGGACGTGTTGCCGACGATCGCCTCACAGTATATCGACCCGGGCAAGATCCGGTACGAACACTACGACTTCCCGGTCGTCAACGATACTTCCTGGCGCGCGGCGAGCGCTGCCCGCGCGGTGCAGAAACGCACCGGTGCGAAGCAGTTCTTCAAATACGCGACGGCGCTCTACGAGAACCAGTCGTCGCTCGGACCGGAGACCTACGCCTCGCTGGCCAAGGAGATGGATCTCGACGGGAGCGCCATCCGGAAAGCCGCCGAGAACCAGGCCCACGAGTCGACCGTCTCGGCGAACAAGCAGACCGGGAAGGATCGCGGCGTCCAGGGCACGCCGACGGTGTTCGTCGGCGAGGAAACCGTGGATCCGACGGTCGAGGCGATCAGCTCGGCCATCGAGTCGGCCTGATGCGGGGCGATCCCGAACTCACCGTTCTCAGACTCGGCCACCGGCCTGGCCGCGACGAGCGCATGAGCACACACGTCGGCCTGACCGCCCGTGCGCTCGGTGCCGACCGGGTAGTGTTCGCGGGCAAGGCGGAGGGACCGAAGGAGACCGTCACGGACATCACCGACCGCTTCGGCGGCCCGTTCGATGTCGAAGTGAGCGAATCCTACCGACCACTCATGGAGGAGTTCGACGGGCGCGTCGTTCATCTCACGATGTATGGGCTCCCGGTTCAGGAGGTCGAGGCGGAGATCCGCAGTGCACATCAGAGCGGGCCGCTGTTGGTCGTCGTCGGTGCCGAGAAGGTTCCCTTCGACGTCTACGAGGCCGCCGACCACAACGTCGCTGTCACCAACCAGCCCCACTCGGAGGTCGCCTCGCTCGCGGTCTTTCTGGATCGGCTCCACGAGGGACGCGAGCTCGATCGCGAGTGGACCGATGCCGACCGGCACGTGGTTCCCGAGGAGCACGGCAAGCGCGTCGAGGGGACCGACGAGCGGTGAACGATGGGTTTACGGCGCTGGCGAACCCCCGTACGGTAAATGGCGTTTGAGGAGCTTCTCGAAGACCCCGTCGTCCAAACCTATCTCCACGAGCTCGTCGGTCCGCGTGGGATGCCCGTCGCCGCAGCGCCGCCCGATGGCGAAGTGACGGACGAAGAGCTCGCCGAGGAGCTCGATCTGGAGCTCAACGACGTCCGGCGGGCGCTGTTCATCCTCTACGAGAACGATCTCGCCGACTACCGCCGGCTGCGCGACGAGGACTCGGGCTGGCTCACCTATCTCTGGACGCTCGAATACGGCTCGATCCCCGAGAACCTCCGCGACGAGATGCACCGACTGCTCGACGCGCTCGAAGAGCGCCGCGAGTACGAGCGCAACCACGAGTTCTTCCTCTGTGAGGTCGATTCCATCCGGTTCGAGTTCGAGGAGGCGATGGAGTTCGGCTTCGAGTGTCCCCAGTGTGGCTCCGAGCTCGACGCGCTCGACAACGATCACCTCGTCACGGCGATGGACGACCGCATCGGCGAACTCCGTGCCGAACTCAACGTGGCCTGATGGTCGTTCTCGCAACCAAGTGTTACGTCGAGGGCGACGCCCGCGAGCGCGCGCTCGACGGGCTCCGCTCGCTGGTCGACAACGCCATCGGCGAGCTCGGCGTCGAGTACGATGTCGGCGTCCGCCACGACGACTTCCCGAGCGTCACCGTCGAGGGCGAGGACGAGACCGTCGCCAGGAACGTCCTCGACGAGCGATGGGGCACGATCACGCCGGATTTCGAGCCGGGTGAAACCTACACCGGAACGCTCGAATCGTGGGACGAGTCGGGATTCGTCCTCGACGCCGGCGAAGACATCCACGTTCCGAGCGCCGAGCTCGGGCTCGGACCGGGCACGCCCGAACAGATCCGCACGCGGTTCGGGCTCATTCAGCACGTTCCCATGCAGTTCGTCTACGGCGAACCACACCGATTGGCCGACGCCGAGCGCGATCGGCTCTACGAATGGACGCGCGGTGCGGGGCGAGTGAACGCCAACAGCGCGACGCGCGGTGAGGTGCGAGCGACCGTCAACCGCGCGGGTCACGCGAACGACATCGTCACCGTCGAGCGCCTCGGTCTCCTGGAACAGAGCATCATCTGCGGCGAGGGGACCGACCCACCCGGACTGCTGTCGAGCATCGGTGGCTATCTGCCGGCCGAACTGCTCTGTGTCGTGCCATGAACCGCAAGCGAGCGCTCGCCGGCGTCCTGCTGGTCGCCCTCCTCGTTCTCGCGGGTTGCTCGTCGGTTCTCGGTCCGGACTCCGTCGACGAGCAGGCGCTCGCGGCAAACGAAAGCTACGACTGGAGCAGTAACGCGAACGCCTCGATCAATGTCACCGGCGGCGAGTACGAGGCCGTCTACAAGATCGACAACCGCACGCAGTTCCCCGTTCACAGTCGCGACGGACTCGGCCGCGAGGGGCCGCTCTCGATCTCGTCGCTCAGGTTCCAGTATCCGAACGGGACGGTCGTCGGTCCGTCGTCGCCGGCGCTGAACGCGACCAATCAGCAGGAGCGGACGCTGATTTCGCTGCCCGCGCGCAACGGCAAGCTCGCCTTCACTGCGTCGGCACAGGGCAAGCGGGTCTCGACGCAGACGTTCGTCTCGGGCACCTACGAGGTGACGATCCCCCAGGGGATGCGCGTTACCTACGAACCGCTCGCGCGGGTCTCGCCCGGCGATTACCGGACGACGCGCACCGACACCGGGCGGGTGCAGATCAGCTGGCCGGACGTCCAGAGCAACGCGGTGATCGTCCGCTACTACCTCGCGCGTGATCTCTACATCTTCGCCGCGGGGGCGGCCGTGCTCGTCGTGGTCGCGCTCGCCGGCGCGCTCTACTACCTCCGCCAGATCCGCGATCTGGAGCGCCGGCGCGAGCAGGCCGGCCCGGACGTCGACACCGGCGAGAACGACGGTCCCGATCTCTGAGAGCATCGGTTGCTCGATTCGCGACGATAACTGACCGCGGGCGAGTGCCAGAACGACTAATTGACGCCCGCGCGTAGCCGCCCCATGAGCGACAACGCAGCCGCTGGGACCGTCGAGGCACAGGGGCCCGTCGAGATCGACGACGAACTCGCCCGCCATCTCGAAAACAAGCGCGAGGAGCTACTGGAGAAGTTCGGCATCCACGACGAGTTCCCCGACGCGGTGCTCGACGAGGCCGCCGAGCGCACCGACGACATCGCCGGAGATATCGAGACCGAACTCGACGTGCGCGAGGACCTCCGGGAGCTGACGACGTGGACGACCGATCCGGTCGACGCGCGCGATTTCGACGACGCGCTGAGCATCGAGAAACGCGACGACGAGTACGTGCTCTGGGTCCACATCGCCGACGTCACCCATTACGTCGATCCCGACAGCGAGATGTGGGCCGAAGCGGTCCGGCGCGCGAACACAGTGTACCTGCCCGACTACACCATCCACATGCTGCCCGCGGCGCTCGCCGAGACGGTCTGCTCGCTCGTTCCCGACGAGGACCGACTCGCCCACACCGTCGAGATGCATCTGGACCGCGAGACGCTCACGTACGACGAAATCGACATCTACAAATCGGTGATCCGCAGCGACGAGCGCCTGACCTACACGCAGGCCGAGGAGCGCCTCGACGACCCCGACAGCGATCTCCACGAGGAGAGCAGTCTGGTGTTCGAGCTCGCCGATCGCATGCACGAACAGCGCAAGGCCGACGGCTCCTTAGTGCTGAATCCGCGCCGCGACCGCGCGCACACCATCATCGAGGAGTGCATGCTGAAGGCGAACAAAGCTGTGACGCACGAACTGATGTGGAACAGAGGTGTCGAGGCGATGTATCGAGTTCATCCTCAGCCCTCGCCCGAACAGTGGGACGAGGCGCTCCAGGAGATCCAGGAGCTCGACGGGGTGTCGATCCCCGGCGAGGCGTGGGGCGACGATCCCCGGATCGCGGTCAACGCCACCCTAGAGGACGCGCCCGAGCGCCAGCTCGGCAAGATCCAGTTCGCCGTGATGAAGGTGATGCCCCGTGCGCGCTACATGAACGACCCGTTCGGCGGCCATCACGCGCTCAACTTCGACATCTACGGCCACTTCACGAGTCCGATCCGTCGGCTCTCCGACCTGGTGAACCACTGGATCGTCCACGAGAACGACGTGCCCGAGGACCTTCTCGGACTCTGTGATCACGCTTCGGACCAACAACAGGCCGCCGAGAAATGCGAGCGCGAATACAAGCAGTTCCTGGAGGAAGTCGGCCTGGATGCGGATGCGGTGAACAACCGGGGTATCGAGGTCGTCGACGACGAATAGCGATTCGGTCGGACGGCAAGGAGGCCACCACGGCAGCCGAACGCAATAGACAACCGCCCTCAGAGGCTGTACTGCTTCCTCACGAGTTCCCCGATGCCGCGCTCGTCGAGACGGTCCATCGGCGCGAGCATCGTCAACTGGACGACGCCAGGCAGGCGACCGATCTCGACGCCACCGGTGAAGGTGCATCGACCCCGAATTTCGCCCTCGGACATGTCGAGCAGGTCGCCCGCGCGGTCGAAGGCGTTCTCGGTCGCGGCGTTGATCGTCTCGCCGCTGCCGATGACCTGGATCGGACCCATCTCCTCGGTCATCTCGACGCCGTGCTCGTCGGCGAGCGCGCGCCCGGTCTCGCGCTCGATTTCGGTGTAGGGCGCTGCGATGTGTGGCAGATCCTCCTCGTTCGGGAGCAAGAGCGGGCCATCGATGTCGAGCCCTTTGATGACCTCGACGCCGAGTTCGGTGTGCCCGCTCACGTCGGTGGTGTGCAGCGACAGTTCGCCGTCGCCCTGGTTGGCGTGGAGGTCGCCGACGTAGATCCCGCCCCCGTCGACCTTTACCGGACAAATGAGCACCGCGCCCTCACGGACAGCGTTGACGTCCATGTGGCCGTCGGTGCGCTCGGCGAGGGCCTCCTCATCGGGGAGTCCCCAGTCGTGGTCAGCTCCGATGAGGAACTGCCCGAAGTCGCCGGCGTTGTGCGAGTCCGGCAGTTCGACCGGGGGTGTGGTGCCGACGTTGCCGATGAAGGGTCGAAGATGACCGAGTGTGCCGGCCATTCCGGAGGGCTTGTAGAGAAGGATGGGATGCTGGCGAGAGTTGTCCGGGAGAGCCATCGCCTCGCGGGCGTTCTCGGCGAGCTCTTCGGCCGCCGCGTCGTCCATCGTCAGTCCCACAGATCTGTCCTCGTCGAAGGCCACGGTGTAGCCGAACTCGAAGCCAAAGGACGAGGCGTTCGCACCGCACTCGGCGCACTTGATGGCCTCCTCACCCGTGCCCTCGACGATGCTCTCGGGCCACTCGGTGCCGCATTCGGGACACCGGTGATCGACGAACGGATCGTCGCCGAAGGCCTCGTCGCGCTCTCGCATGCTACCGGTGCTCGTCGCGACGCTCGTCACTTCGATGTCCTCGATCGTGAGCGCGATCGCGTCGCCCACCTCGGCGTTCTCGACGGCGATCGGTCGTGTCACCTCGTGGCCACCCCTGAAGTCGGGCGTGATCATTGGTCCCCAGCACGCTGGCGGCGTGTGAGTGCGAACAGTGCCACCGTCGGCGACGGTGCCGGCCCACTCCTGATCGGGTCCGACCAACCCGAGCGTGTACTGGTCGACGGTGAGTTCTTCCTGAATCTCGCGTTGTGCCATGATCAATGTTACTATGACACACAGAAGTATAAGCAGCCTTGTCGAATCAGTATCAGGAATTCACAATGTGGATTGCGCCGGACGAGCCCGACTGCTTACCCGGCGATCGCCTGCGCGACGAGCGCGATGATGATGATGACCGGGATGCCGATGCCCGATGCGATGAGAACCACGAGGATCAGGATCTTGCCGACGGTGCTCGCCTCGCCCCAGATCGAGCGCCGTGCGTCGTTGATGCTCTCCGCGAGATCGGTGATTGCACCCATACCCGCCGTCGTGGCGGCATCCACCTCACCGTTTGGCCGTCCTATGCAAGCGTTCATATCTCGCTATCGAACGGACTCGGTTCATCCATCAACACCGAAACAACGGAGAAAAGAACATTCGTGAGCAAAACAACAGTCGCCGTCCACTCTGCGGCGGTTTGAACGGGTCGTCGTACCGCGAGCGAACGGCGCGGCCGTGAGCGCGAAGTGAGTGAGCGGGCGCGAGGACGACCGGAGGGAGTCCGACGCGCTTTTTCACTACGTTTTTGCCCGCGAACGAGCCGCAGGCGCGTGAACGTGGCAAAAAGTAGAGTGGACTCGTCGGGATTTGAACCCGAGGCCTTCCCCGTGCCAGGGGGATGATCTACCACTGATCTACGAGCCCGTACCCCCTGCTATCGCCCTCGATCGCATAAACCCATCGTCATCGAGTCGAAACGGTTTACTTCGGCGCGGGAAGTGTTGGGAGTGGGAACAGCACGGCCGCAAATCCGACTCGTCCACGCGGACTCAGGGATTGCGGTAGTGTCCGTAGCGTTTCGTGCGACTCCTATCCTCAACAATGGCACGAATGCATACACGACGCCGCGGCTCGTCCGATTCGGACAAGCCCGTGGCGGACGATCCACCGGAGTGGAGCGACGTCGACGCCGACGCGGTCGAGAACCGCGTCGTCGAGTTGGCCGAACAGGGCCACAGCCCGAGCGAGATCGGTCTCAAGCTCCGCGACGAGGGCGTTCAGGGCACCCCGGTGCCGAACGTCCAGCTGGCGACCGACAAGAAGGTCACCGAGATCCTCGACGAGCACGACGCGGCGTCGGAGCTGCCCGAGGACTTCCGAAACCTGCTCGAACGGGCCGTCAGACTGCGCGAGCACATGACCACGAACCCGAACGACGCCCAGAACAAGCGCGCGCTCCAGAACACGGAGGCGAAGGTCCGCCGGCTCGCCGACTACTACCGCGGCGACGAGCTCGACGCGGACTTCGAGTACACCTACCAGAACGCACAGGAACTCCTGTAGATGGCGATCGCCGGTCGCCCCGAAGATTCGCCCGCGGCCGACAGCGCCGCCGACGCGCTTCGCGAGGCCGCGTTCGTCCGACTGCTCGCGAGCGACGACGCCGACTCGCTCGCGGCGGCCGGACTGCTCGGGCGCGCGCTCGCCGAGCGGGACGTCCCGTTCCAGGCGCGCGTCACCGGGCGAGACACAGCGGCGACCGACGACGCGACGACCGTCCACATCGGTATCGAGGGCGGCGACCTCACTCTCTCCAGGAAGCCGTCGGCCAGCGAGACGGCCGTCGGGATCGCCCGCGACCTCGGTGGCGATCCCGATCCGGCTCTTGCACTTGCCGGCTCCTTTCCGACCGGGTTCGAGGAGGGGAGTACCCTCGCGGACGCCCGCGAGCACGATCTCGTCGAGCAGCGGCCGGGCGTCACGATGCCGGTCGACGATCTCGTCGACGGGCTGGCGCACACGACGCTCGTCCGTGCTCCATTCTCGGGGGACGAAGAGGCGGCCGCGGCGGCGCTCGACGGGCGGGACGACCCCCGGGAGATCGCCTCGCTGCTCGCGCTCTTGGTGGCATCCGCGGACAATGCGACGCCGCGGGCCGCCGAGTCGGTGGCGCGTGCGCTCAGACCGTACACCATCACTGGGAACGACGAGCGCATGATCGACGAGCGGCCGGCGACCGTCGGCGGCTACGCCGACGTGCTCCGCGCGTGTGCCCGCGAGCGACCGGGCGTCGGCCTCGCGCTGGCGCTCGGCCACGACGTGTGGGACGCAGCGCTCGCGGCCTGGCGCACACACGGAGAGCGGGCACACGCGGCGCTCGATGGTGCGACGACCGAACGCCATCGGGGCCTGTTCGTCGCTCGCGTCGACGACGCGCCGCTCGCAACGGTCGCCCGCCTTCTGTGTGACTTCCGCTCGCCGGAGCCGGTCGCGCTCGCCGTCTCGGAGACGCGCGCGGCGGCCGCAGCGAGCGACGAGGTGAACATCGGCGAACGGATGGACGCGGCGGCAGCGGCCGCGGGCGGTGACGGCGACGGGAGCGCCCGGCGCGGTCGCGCACGCTTCGAGGACGCCGACACGTTCGTCACGGCGTTCCGGGAGGCGTCCGCGTGAAGCGTGCACGACTCCGGACGGACTCCGCGGCCGCGGGGATCGTCGCGGCGGCGCTCGAACCGGACAACACGGCGGAGATGGAGACCACGGTCGCGGGCGACACCATCGAGACGGCGCTCGAACGCGAGCGGGTCGGTGGGTTGCGCTCGACGGTGGACGACTACGTCGTCAACCTCACGGTGGCCGAACGAATCGTACGGATCGCGAACGAACACGACGAAGCGGACGACGACAGAACGGACAACGACACAGCATGAGCGAACGTTCAGTATCACGACAGCAGCAGACCAAGCGGTGGTACACCGTCTTCGCGCCCGAGTCCTTCGACCGGGCCGAACTCGGTGAGACTCCCGCCGACGAACCGAACGCGGTGCTCGACCGCACCATCGAAACGACCCTCGGCGAGCTGACCGACGACGCCGGTGCGAACAACGTCAAGCTCACCTTCCGCATCACCGACGTCGGCAGCGATGCCGCCTACACCGAGTTCGAGAAACACGAGCTCACGCGCGATTACCTCGGCAGTCTGGTGCGCCGCGGTGCCTCGAAGGTCGAGGCCTACCTCACCGTGCGCACGAGCGACGACTATCGCGTGCGCATCCAACCTGTGGCCTTCACCACCAAGAAGGCCGACGACAGCCAGGAGAAGGCGATCCGCAAGGAGATGACCGAGCTCGTCGAGGAGGCCGCGAGCGAGCGTACCTTCGAGGAGCTCACCGACAGCGTCACGCAGGGGCGACTGTCGAGCGCCATCTACGGCGAGGCGCGGACGATCTACCCGCTGCGCCGCGTCGAGATCGGCAAGCTCGCGCTCGATGCCCACCCCGACGAGGTCGCCGAAGAGGAAGCGACCGCCGTCGACGTCGACGAGAGCGACGTCGAGGTCTGAGCTACTCGACGACGGTAAATTTTCCGACCATTCCCGTCGGTTCGTGTGGGATGCAGAAGTAGTTGTACGTCCCGGCCACCTCGAAGGTGTGTTTGTACGTTTCACCGCTCGCGATACCGCCGCCACCGCCCGTGTTCCACGCTTCGCGGGCAGCCCCCTCGCCATCGAACCCGCCGGAAGCGAAGAACGTCGCCGCGTCGGGGATGCGTGACTGGTAGGCAGTCACGGTGTGAGTCCGCGAGCCCGTGTTGTACCAGACGACCGGCTCGCCGACGCGTGGCTCGAAGTCGTCTTCGGGGAGGAAGTCGCTCGAACTCATCCCGATGTCGTAGTCGGGCTGCTCGCGTGAGGAGCCGATACAGCCGGTGAGACCGACGGCAACGCCCACGGACGCGGTGAGAAACGCGCGGCGGTTCATGGGTTCGACTTCGAGCGCCGGGGGTATAGGCTCCGCGATACCGGCCCGTCCGAAGCCGCGAGCAGAAACGCCTAAACCGCCCGTCGGCGATGGCGCTGACATGGCTACTCGGCCGCGGTTCGTCGCCGCCCTCAGCCTCGCCGACGGCGTCACGGCGGCGAACGCTGCCCTCGGTTTTCTCGCGGCCGCGCTGGCACCGTTCTCGCCCCCGCTGGCCGCTCGACTCGTCCTCCTGGCGGCGGTCGCCGACGGGCTCGACGGCGTACTCGCGACGCACGTCGGCAGCACACCCGTCGGCGAGTTTCTAGATTCGCTGGCCGACGTGGCCTCGTTCTGTGTCGCACCCGCGCTGCTGGTCTTCTCGACGATACGCCTCGAACGGGGAGCGATGCTGCCGGAGGGGTCGGGATGGCTGGCACTTGCCGTCGCGGCGCTGTTCGTCGTCAGCGGTGTCGTCAGGCTCGGGCTCTACACGGCCTACGACGTCGAGCGCGGGCGGACCGAGGGCGTCCAGACGACGCTCGCGGCGACGGTGTTGGCGGCGGGCTTGCTCGCCAGGATCGCGACGCCGGTGGTCCTCGTCGGCACGACGGCGATCTTCGCCGGGCTGATGGTCGCACCGATCGGCTATCCCGATCTCCACGTGCGCGACGCGCTCGTTATGGGCGTCGTGCAGGCGGGCGCGATCGTTGCGCCGACCGTTCTCTCTCGGGTCTTTCCGCGCCTCCTCCTCGTCTGCGCGCTCGCGTATCTCGTGCTCGGGCCGCGATTCTACCCGATTGGCGGCGAAGGGAAACGCACTTAGGCGATTCGGGCGAACGCCGCAGCATGAGCGACGGGGACGAGCCTGCGGACGACGGCGAGCAGCCGGCCGGCGAAGACGGCGAACTCGAGGCGCGGACGCCCGAGGCGCTCGACGAGCGCCTCGACGAGATCGAAGCTGAACTCGACGAGGCCGAGACCGAAGCCGACCTCGATAGCGTCGAAAACGATCTCGACGAGGTCGAAGAAGAGATCGAAGCGGCGGATCTCCCCGAACCCGACGAGGACGAGGAGGACGCCGACGACCCACGCGAGGAGCTCGAATCCCGCGTGACTGAGCTACGCGACGCGCTCAAAGAGCAGCGCGGGCCCTACGCCGAGGACGCGGTCGAGGAGATCGAGAGCGCGAAATCGACGCTCACCGAGACGCGCTGGACCGAACAGGGCGCGGACGAGATCGCCGACGCGGTGCACTCCTTCCTCGATGCCGTCGGCGAGACGCTCGACGAGGAGTTCACGGCCGCGAACGACGAACCCGAACAGCTTGCGGCGGCGCTCGACGACGTGATCGGGACGATCGAGAGCCGGGAGCTCGACCCCGACGACGATGCCGAAACCGTCGCCGAACTGATCGAGGCTGCCGACGAGCTCACGACAGGGCTCGACGACGCCGAGGAGTGGGACGACCTCTCGGTGCGGGAGAAGCTCACCGTCGAGGGGTTCTACGACGTGCTCACACCGGAAACCAGGAAGGACTTCCCGCCGGAGTGGAACGCCATCAAGATCTACGAGGAGCAGGACGATCCCGATCCCATCCTGCGCGGGCTCGACATGTTCGGTTCGGAGTTCATGGAAGAGCACTGTATCGAGTCGCTGAAGCGCATGGGCGCGCCCGAGGCCTACGATGTGATGGAAGAGCGCGCTCAGAAGCGCAACAAGCCGCCGATCGAGGTGCTCGGGAAGATCGGCGACGATCGCGCGCTCGACACCCTCCACGAGTACATCGAAGGCGAGAGCGATCCAGCACTCCAAAAGGTCACGATCAAGGCCATCGGTGAGATCGGTTCGACGGAATCGACACAGGCAGTCGCCGACCGTCTCGTGGCCGACAACGAGACCGTCCGCTCGAACGCGGCGCGCGCGCTCGGCCTCATCGGCGACACGCGCGCCATCGCGCCGCTCGCGGACGTGCTCTCCGACGATGACTCGAACTCAGTGCGCGCGAGCGCGGCATGGGCGCTCAACCAGATCGGCACCGAGAACGCGCTTGACGCCGCCCGCGAGCACGCCGACGATCGCTCGTTCCTCGTCCAGAGCGAGGCCGAGAAGGCCGATCACGCATTGGCCGACGAGAACGGTGACGCCGCCGAGACGACCGCCTGAAACGCGTTCCATCGAGACGAACGTTTATATACTCGAACGTAACCATCGTGTCGTGTGTCCGTTCGTGCCGTCGTGCTCGCACTGGTTCTCGTCGTCGCCTCGTTGAGCGGATCGGTGCTGGCGGCCGACGACGAACCCGTCGCGGAACCCGACGGCCCACATATCGAGACGGTCTATCCGAACCCGCTCGCCGATGGCGATGCGGGCGAGTACGTCATTGTCGACGTTCCCGATCGGTCGAACCTCTCGGGCTGGACGATCGGCGATGACGAGACGACGATCGCGCTGCCGAACGAGACCGTCGAGGGGCGCGTTGCGGTGACGAACGATCCGAACGCGACGAACCTCTCTGCGACGACGGTGGTAGCGAACGATTCGTTGAGTCTCGCCAACGGCGGCGAGGAACTCGTTCTCGCCGACGGTGGGCACGTCGTCGACGAAACGACCTACGAAGACGCACCCGACGCCGAGGTGTGGAACCGGACCGGTGACGGCTGGACGTGGGAACATCGCGGCGCGACGGAGTTCAAGGCGGTGCGATCCGATGCCTCGACGGCACGGGCGTTCGTCCTGCCCGACGCACCCGCGGTCCCGATCGACGTTCTCGATTCGGCGGAAGAACGCATCCTGCTCGCGGGCTACACCTTCGGCTCCGAGCGCGCCGCGCGTGCGCTCGAACGGGCCGCAGAGCGCGGCGTCGAAGTCCGGCTACTTGTCGACGACGCACCCGTGGGCGGTATCAGCGAGCGACAGGGCAGAATACTCGACGAGCTCACGCGGGCGGGCATCCCGGTCGACGTCATCGGTGGCGACTGGGCACGATACGACTATCACCACCCGAAATACGCCGTCGTCGACGATCGCGCGCTCGTCATGACTGAGAACTGGAAACCGTCGGGGATCGGCGGGAAGTCGAGCCGTGGCTGGGGCGCAGTCGTCGAGGGTGACGTCGCCGAGCGACTCGCCGCGGTGTTCCACGCGGACGCGGACTGGCGCGACACCGCCCCGTGGAGCACGTTCCGTGCGAACCGCACGTTCGAGGACGACGAGGTAGCCAACGAGAGCTACCCGACGACCTTCGAGCCGGCGAACGTGAGCATCGAGAGCGCCCAACTGCTCGCCGCGCCCGACAACGCCGAACGCGCGCTCGTCGAGCGACTCGACCACGCCGACGAGTCGATCGACGTCGTGCAGGCTTCGATCGGCAGTCGACAACAGCCGTTCCTTCGGGCGGCGATCCGCGCGGCCGAACGTGGCGTCAGGGTGCGGATCCTGCTCGGCGGCGCGTGGTACTCCGAGGAGGACAACAGCGCCCTCGCCGAGTGGTTGAACGAGAAAGCCGCCACGGAGAATCTCTCGCTCGAAGCGAAGGTCGCCAAATCGGGATCGCGCTTCGAGAAGATCCACGCCAAGGGCGTGATCGTCGACGGCGAGGAGGTCGTGGTCGGCAGCATGAACTGGAACAACAACTCGGCCCGGGAGAACCGTGAGATCGCCCTCGTACTCGACGGCGAGGCGGCCGGTGATTACTACGGGAAAGTGTTCGAAGCCGACTGGAACGGCGGCGAGGAACGCAGCCTCGATACCGGGACCGAGACGCCGCTTCCCGTGGGTGTGATCGCGGCGGTGGTCGGCGTCGCGATGCTCGCTGTCGTCGTCGCTCGCCGCATCGAGTTCGAGTAGACCAGTACTTCGTCAGGTCGGCCTGCCGTTCAGTCCAGCTCCGCTATCGCGTCGTCGATGTCGAACGCCTCGGTGTGTTCGGAGCCTTCCTCACCCCGATCGACCCCCTCCTGATCCTCGTCGATCTCGACTTCCGGGCCCTCCTCTTCGGTGAACTCGGTATGAACGCCCCAGGGCATCAGGACCACCCGTTCAGAACGCGTTCGATCGCTCGATTCGTCTCGATAGTGGGTCGTTCGGTACTCATGATGGAATTCGAAATAGGCGTCACACGTGTTTAGGTCCGTCGGCCGGTGGGGGTCTGCTCGGGTTTCGTCGAGTCTCTCAATCCTCGAAGCCGGCGACGGAGGCGCTGCCGAGCTCTTCGTCGATCTCCGCCGCGCCCATCTTCGTTTCGAGCGCGTCCAGGACGGCCTCGCGCATTCCCTTGACGAACTTTATCGAGCCGACGACGAGGTGGCCGCCACCGCTGACGCCGCCGTCGGTTTCGTCTTCGAGCTCCTCGACCATATGCGGGATGTCGAGGCGCACGCCGTCCGAACGGAGCACGGCGAAATCGGGGCCGTAGCCGACCGTGACGACGGGGCCATCGCTGTCGGCCACCTTGCGGTCGTGGATCGCGCCCGTGGTCTTGCCGGGGGCCGGATACGTGAACCGGTGGGCGTGGCGTTCGACGTCGATCCGGTAGAGGTCGGCACCGTTGTCCAGGGTCGCGCTCTCGACGTGTGGCATGGCGGCGTCGAGCTGTTCGTCGGTGTCGCGTGCGGCCCGCTCGGCGAAGAACTCGACGAGGTCGTCGTGTCGGGAGTCGTCGGCGGCATCGACGCCGAGTACGTCCGTGAGAAGTGATTCGCCCGCGCTGTAGCGCAGCCAGTGGGCCGCGTAATCGAGCGCGTCGCCGATCGCTTGGAGATCGTCCTCGTCGTAGCCAGCCTCGCGCGCGAGAGCGAGATAGTCGGCCATCGCGTCGGCCTCCGAGCGATCGGTGAGACCGGCGACCGCCGGCACGTGCGTGAGTTCGTCGGTGATCTCGGGGTGGATCATGCGCGCGAGCTCGACACAGAGCATCCCGGTCGTCACTCGATAGTCCTCACCGTGGAGGTAGGGGTTGACGTGTTCGGCGAGCAGCCCGTCGACCGCGTCGGGATCGGGGTGGTGGTGGTCGACGGCGACGATGGGGATGTCGTACTGGGCGAGCGCCTCGTAGGCCGGGACGTCCTCCTCGGTCGACCCGTTGTCGAGCATCACGAGCAGCGGGAGCTGCTGGCCGTGGCGCTCGCGATCACCGAGCGCGAAGTTCAAATCGCGGGTGACGTCCTCCATCTCGTAGTAGGGAGCCTTGCTCGGCAATCGTTTGAGCAGATGGCGCGCTGCCGAAGGGTCGCCGTGGACCTCCTCGATGAACCGTTCGAGCGCGAGCGCTACGGGGATCGAGGCACACATCCCGTCGCCGTCGGCGTGATGGCGGATGCGGATCGGCCGGTTCTCCAGCACGGCACGGCGCAGTCGCGTCGCCACGGCTTCGAGATCGTCCTGCATCGGTTCGAGCGCCGACCAGTCGACGAGCGGTTCGACGTCGTGGGGCGTCGCCTGCTCTTCGAGCGCGCTGTCGAGACGCTCGCGGATCTCGTCGCTCTCGTCGACGGCGTCGAGCGATTCGACCTCTAGCTGGAGTGCGCCCTCGCGGCGCTCGACCCGACCGGTGACTCTGACGATATCGCCGAGTTCGAATCCGGGGTAGGCACGGACGCCGGCCGCCTCGAAGGCCGCACACGGCACGATCCCGACGCCGTCGCGCAGCGTGAACACGGTCGGTCCGCCGGTCTGTTTGATCTGGACGAGTTCGCCCTCGACGGTGATCGACTCGCCGACCCGTTCGGCGAGGTCGTCGGTCGCCGTAATGTCGGGCTCGTGGCCGACCTGGACCGTCTCGCGATCCGCGGCATCGATCGATTCGAATCCGAGATCGCCGTTTTCCCTGACGTCGACGAGGCGCACGGTGAGCTCGTCGCCGACGTCGTAGCTCCCGTCGAGGTTCGATTCGTGGACGAGACCGGAGACCGATGCAGAGAGATCGACGAAGACACCGTATTCGACGACGCCGTTGACCGTCGCCCGGTAGCACGCACCCTCCTCGACGTCCTCGATCGTACAGTCGGCAGCGAGATCGTACACGGGGTCGTCCCCGGTCGCCTCAGAGCGCGATGGCGTAGACATTCTTGACAGTCGTTCGCCGCGACCGACTTTAACGCTTGGCAAACACAGTGGTCGGCGCTCCGGAACGCTTAGATGGACGCCGAGCGACGTGTCCCCATATGGGGCTGTTCCGGTCACGTGAGCTACTCGGCATCGCTGCCGACACCCTCGAGTTCGCTCGCTCGGCGGCCGCCGAGACCCATCCGGACGAGTATATGGGTCTTCTGCGAAGCCAACCGGCTGACGAACTTGACCCCGAACCCGAACTCGACGACGCCGGCAGCGTGATCACCGACGTGCTCGTCATCCCCGCGACGGAGTCGAACCCGGTCAGCGCTACGGTGAAGACGAGCCTCGTCCCCAACGACATGCGCGCCGCCGGATCGATCCACTCCCATCCCAACGGCGTGCTCCGACCGAGCGCCGAGGACCGCGCCACGTTCGGCAAGGGTGACGCACACATCATTCTCGGCGCACCCTACGGGTCCGACGACTGGCGCGCGTTCGACCGCGAGGGCGACGAACGCGATCTCGCCGTGCTCGACGTTTCGCTGCCCGATCCCGAGGAGTTCTTCGATTTCACACAGGCCGACATCGACGAGGAGCTCCGATGAGCGACGACGCCACGACGGTCATCGCACAGGGTACCTTCGACATTCTCCATCCGGGCCACCTCCACTATCTCCGCGAGGCGGCAGCGATGGGCGACGTCCTGCACGTGATCATTGCCCGCCGTGAAAACGTCACCCACAAGCAACAACCCGTGCTCGCCGATCGCCAGCGCCGGAACATGATCGCTGCACTCGATCCCGTCGACAGCGCACTGCTCGGCGACAGGGAAGACATCTTCGTCCCGATCGAACGCATCGATCCCGACGTCATCGTACTCGGCCACGACCAACACCACGACGAAGCGGGCATCGAACACGCGCTGACCGAACGCGACATCGACTGCACGGTCGCGCGTGCCTCCGGCCGCGAGCCCGAATTCGACGACGAGCTGCTCTCGACCGGACGGATCATCGAGCGCATCTGCGAACAGCGCTGCTGACCGTCCGACACCCGTCTGACTGAGGCTTTTATTGTCGCAGACAGCTACTGAGAGTATGTCAACCACCCATGCGGCGAACGCGCGTGCGGTCGTCGAGTCGCTCTCCTATCGGGACGCTCCGCTCGATCGGACGCCGGCGCGCGACGACGCCGTCCTCGCCGCCTACAAGTATCTCATCACCCACCGATCGCTCTCGCGGCTCGGCCTCGTGGCGAACGTCCATCCGCGCCGGGACGCCGGACTCGACTCACGGGAGTGGTACGAACTGCTGGTCTCGCCGTTGCTCCGCGAACTCCCCGGTGTGTCGCCGCCCGGACCGGGCACGGCGACGTGGCGGTACGTGCCTGAATGAGTAGCGGCGACGAGGCGATCGCTATGATACGTAGTGGAAACGACCAGACGCTTTTCTCCACCACTACTTCTGGGTATGAGCACCGATCAGCGTCGAACCCCACTCACCGACGAAGACGAATTTTGCTCAAGGACAGGAGTATCGGTACATGCGGGATCACTCGGGAGCGGAAGACAGTACGCAATAGCGGGCACGGCTAGGGCTGGTGTATCGCGCTGAACACGAAGATGTGGAACGGTTTTTTATTGATCGTGTGCCGCCTATTGACTTTACCCTATCTGAAGATCAACCATCATCGTCATCTCCGACAGTAGCATCAATGAAAACTGGACGCTCGGTGCCGTCTTCAAGTATGAAGTTCACAATTACATCAGCATTTTTGCATGAAGAAGCGAGGCTCTCAAATTTAATATCTTGGTCATCCTCGTCATCCACGTCATCAAACATATCAATATAGACGGTAGAGGTATTAACCGTCGTGGGGCCACTGTTGAATCGATATTCATTTGATTCACTGAAGATTATTGGGGTAGTTTGAGAGTTAGTCGAATAGCTCAGAATTTCACTACCGCCATCTTTAATTACAAACTCGTGAGGTGATCGAGATTTTTTCACATCGTTGAGATCGTTCGCAGTTATCACCGAGAATTTTTCTATGCTGACGGATGAACTGGGCGTGATTTCGAAGTTGAGTTGTTCAGGTTCTGAACTATACAAACCAGGGGCATCCGTCTTTAGCTAACTCCAGCAGTTGGTTGAGCGGCGGTAGCGAACCGTTCCTGTAGGATTGGGCGCTCTTGATGAATTTTCTGTGCGTCAGCGATCATCCGCTCTAACAGCGGCGGTGGCGAGTAGCCGAGATAGTCGCTGAGTCGCTTGAGAATTCGCTGGGCGTGCGACCGGAAGGTCGCCGCCCAGCGTTCCGGTGGAAACACCGCGTCATCGTCTGCGTGCTCGATCACCAACTCCAGCAACTCGCGGCTCACCAACAGCGTCAGCACCGCCGCATACAGCAGAATCTCCACTACTGCAGGGTTGCTCGTGTCGAACTCATCGAGTTCGTACAGCGTCTTCAGCTCGCGGAACAGCAACTCCACCGCCCACCTGCAGCGGTACATCGTCGCTATATCCGCCGGTAGGAACCACTTTCTCGGGAGATTCGTGATGTAGAAGTGGTAGTCGTCGGCGTCCTCGTTGCGGACGCCGACGATGCGGAACCGCTTCGTATCCCATGATCGCGTGCCCGCGTACAGTCCGCGTCTGAACTCCACCTCAACCTCGACATCAACGTATTTGCGGTGGAGATCCTCCGCAACCTCGAAGACCTGCTCTCCTTCCAGCGGAATGGCGCGTCCGCGCCATTCCCGCAGTTCTGCGACGATCTCCGGCTTGGTATTGCGCTTGAGACGGCTCACGAAGAAGCCGCCGTTCTCGTCGATCAGAGCGAAGCGGCGGAACTTGAAATACGCTAAATCGAGCAGTAGCAACCGTCCTTCTAGCCACGATCCTGTGTTGAACTCGGTGCTGTCGTGAGGACGTTCGCCGGTGATCGAGAGCTTCTCGATGGTTCGATCGGTGACGTTGTGGAGCAGGTGGAGCTTCGCTCCAGCCTGCTCCTCCCGGCGGCCTTGGTACTGCTCCTTCAGGAACCGATGTAACCGCAGAACGGTTGCATCGGCGACTATCACGTCCCTGAATTGGTCGAACTCGTCGCTGACGGTATGAGGGATAGCGACCTCGTCGAGCGCGAACTCGACGAGGTCGCGGAGATACGTGGCGAACAGTGGCGTCAATCGTTGATAGAAACCGCCGGGTGAGAGCGTCTTGTCGGCAGTATCGTTGTAGGCGCGACGAAACGCAGCGAGTGTTCGGCTTTCGCCTGCGGCGAAGCCGAACACGAGCGCCCGGACCATCGCTGGAACCTGGAACTTGCCATCGCGTTCGACCACGCCGACTGCCTCGGCGTGGTCTTCGAGAGCTGTCGATGGAAAGAGCGTAGTGAGCCGCCGTTCAATTCGGTCCGAGGAGGGTTCGTCGCTCACACCGAACTCCTCCTCATTCCATTCAGGAACCGACTTCGCTTCCAGCCGCAGTCATGCGGTTTATCGCTTAGCTAAAGACGAATGAAACCAGGGGATTCGAGTTCCGCTCCCAGGTTACAGCGAGAAGGGCCTGACGCAGGTGGATAGTTCAGTCCGAACGTCACGGAGCTGTTGTCGCCGCTCGCGTTGGCGAGCTCGGCAGTGATACCCACCGTACTCCCGCTGTCAGCAGCGGCCGGATCGTAGGCGAACGTCACGTTGCCATCGCCGTCTGAAGTTGCGGTGTTCGTCGATAGATTTCCAGAGCCATTCACCTTGCTGATGTCGACATCCACACCGGGATAATTCCCTCCAAAGATATCCGTTGTGCGGACAGTAAGCTGTGTCTTACTGTTGAGAGGCTCCACTTCGGGATGCAGCGGCGTGACGTTCGTAATGCGGGGTTCCAGTCCGAGATCGTCTTCCTCATCCGAGTTGTACTCACCAGCAGCGACCTTGTTCGCCATAATTGAGGTGCCGTTTTTCAGTTCGATAGAGATCTGGTTGACACTGCTCTATTGAAAACGACACACGGCGTCGGGATTGTTCGGTATTGGTTTGAGGAGATGAAGCCGAAGAGTCGGATATGGCAATCGTTCTCCTCGACTTCGTTGAGAAGGCACTACGCGTAGCGAAACAAGCGTTGGGGAAGCACGCGGGGAAGCCCGAATCAGGCGGGCTTCCCCGCGAGGCGCACATCGTCGCTCACTGTATTCGGAAGGAAGAAGGCCACACCTTCACCGAACTTGTTGATCGGATCGGTCTCATGCCTGAGGTGTGCGATCTCCTCGGACTCCATACAGACGCGCTGCCTGATCCGACCACGTTCTACCATTCGATTGATCGGTACGCGATGTACGTCTGGCGGGCGTTGCTGCGCACTTCGGCGCAGCAACTCCGCCAATCTGGTCATGTGGCACTGGACAGTACGTTCTTCGAACGCAAGCAGGCCTCTCAGTACTATCTCCAGCGAAGCGGCCGCACCGTCAAGACGATCAAGGCGACGACGCTGACCGATACAGAGTCGCTTGCAGTGCTGGACGTCCATTGCTGTATTGAGCGTGAACACGACACGAAGGCTGGCCCGCGGGTCGTCCGCAGGAACGCGGACGACCTGCGGTCAGTCGCTGCTGACAACGGGTTCCAAGACTGGCACACCGAATACGAAATCGCTGCGTTAGACGTTGAGTACCTTGTTCACCATCAAGGATCGAGACCGATGGCCGTTGCGAATAACGCGCTCATCCGAGCGAAGGGCTACACCCAGCGATGGATGTCCGAGACGTCTTATTCGACGGTCAAGCGAACGCAGGACTCCGCCCTGCGTTCGCGATTCTGGTATCGCCAGTTTCGTGAGATCGTTCTTCTGTTCGCGCTCAACAATATCAAGAAACTCGCCAAGACGCTATGATCGTACTCCCGTACCGCATTTTCAATAGAGCAGGATGAACCAGTTCCCACCGAATTCGAGGTAACGAAAAGAAGAGTATAGCTAAGGTAGCCGAGTATCCCCTTCACGATTTCTAACCTATTGATAGCGCCCGTTAGAGACTTTGTACATCCTCGCAAATCGGTGAAATAGCGTGTAGCTCGTTCTGAGTACTTCAAGGTGCAAAGACGGGTGAGATGGTGGTCGGTTGATTTAATGGATATAGTGATAGAGAGCCACCTTTGAGACGAATAGGTACTCTACCCCTCCGAATTTTTTGATGGGTATAAGACTGGCATGGTGTCGAAGCTACGACTCTCAGATTGGCTCTATGGTGCTTTCAGAAACGTGGGAGACGTGAGTGAAGTGGGCGCTATCCCACGTTCCCCGGTCGATGGATGCAATGTCACAACCGGGATTCAGTGTAAAAAATCGAAATACCAAAGCATTGTGGCCAATTAACAGATAACTAAAGCTTCGGGTAATACCGTCAGAAAACGTGGAGGTAGTGAACGCTATCACCACGTTTCCCCGGTAGGATGAAGCGGGTACCGGGATTCGATCCACAGATACCGTTTCAAAAAGAATTCTGGCCGTACATTGAAGATTCAGACATGCCAACAGAGAATTACGATCAAACGAGGGTCTGCCGAGTAGCCGGGTTTGAGCGTATCAGAAAACGTGGGAACTGCGAACTGACATGGCATTCATCCCACGTTGCTACGGGAGTCGATCGGGGGGATACGGTGACTCCCCGGTTCAATAGATAGTTGGAACTACCAAATAGATTCTGGCCATATGCTGATTAGTTCTCAGAAACGTGGGAGGCACCGACCAAGATACCTTCCCACGCATATCATGGGTGCGGTCATCGCCAGTCGAATCAAAACGTGGGGTGAACGAACTGACAGACGTTTCCCACGCTTTTGTCCTCTGGCTCCGGGATAACCGCGTTTCTACTGACGGGCAGTGATAGTAAATAGATTGTGGCCAATTGTCATATGATTAAGTCGCATATCTCTCTGAAAACGTGGGAAGCAGGGAATGTATGACGACCATGACATGACCTCTCCCCACGTTACTATGGATTCGATCAATTGGGGATACGGTGACTCCCCGTTTCGGATGATAGTTGGTACTGTCGAATAGATTGTGGTCATACTACTAAGCAATTTTCTCAAAGCGTGGGGTGAATTGGGCTGAAGGATGTTTCCCACGCTCCGATGTCTGATGGGACGACAGTCCCAATTCCACTTACAAATTGATGCAACAAATAACTTGTGGCCGGTTAACACAGATGAGCCTCGGCGATTTTCTCCTCAGAAAACGCGGGGATACAGGTGACCAGACACCTTCCCACGCTCCCCGGACGAATCCATGGTAGCAGTACCGGGGATTTTGACCAACGCGAGGGAACATGTAAAGCGTTGTGTCTTTCTTAGGGAGGGGTTCCACTCGAAATAGAGGTTATCAGTGACGGCAATTCAGGGATGATTTCACTCCCGGGTTTTGCCCATAGAATCGTAAACCATAGGTAGAGGCGAAACGACAAAGGAATACGGACGATTAGGATGTTTCGAGTCCGGGTGAAATCGTATATAGAATCTATTGCTGGCTGGATGTTACGACGAGGCTGTCCCGTTTCGAGTTGATAAAGGCACCGAGCGAGCAAGGTGTGGAAGGCGACAAGAACAGGTGGTGTGAATCCGCCAGCGCGAACTGACCGACGAAAGAACGTGCTCCAGTCAGCTTGATTCCGGAGTTTCCCCTGCTAATTGAGTCAGAAACGGTAGCTTCGGGAGAGCCGCCGCTCATGGCGGCGGCAATCCCACCCCGAAATCGGCCTCAGCCGTACGAGGGGAGCGATTGATTCCAGCGTGTCCGAAGCTTCCGGATCGCTTCCGGCACGCCACCCCGCAGTGGGTGGCAGTGCCGGAACCACTCCATGAGCACGTACCCAATCAGCGTACAGAACAACTCGAACAACACGCCGTTGAGCGATTTTGAGTGGAAGTTCTCGGTGTTTGTGTACTGTTTCAATTCACGGAATAGAATCTCGATAAGGGTCCGTAGCGTATAGATACGCACTACGTCCACTGGATCATACTCTGCTGAAGACAACGTTGTGAGGTACTCGATTTTGCCACCGTCAACGTCCTCAAACACGATTTGACGGAATTGTTCACCAGTCTCACCCAGTTCAATGCGCTGGTCACACACGCTTCGTGTCCCTGCTTCGTCAGTAATCTCGACGTCTTGGACGCGCCCCAAGACGTCTATCCGAGCGTCTGATCGAAGCAACGTGACGAAATCCTCGTCACGTCGCTTCATCGCGCAGAAACGCTCGTAATCGAGGTAGCCACGGTCGAAGACCTGAATCGGCGAGTCGAGGTCTGCGAAGACCTCGACGTCGCTTTGGAGGTGCTCGAACTGCGTCGGTTCGCGAGTGTCACCTCCGGTGACGGTCATACCGAGCGGCTGCTTGTATTTGCCGTCGACGCGTGCAGCCAGATTGAGCTTGAGTCCACCGTCTGTCGGCTGGATCTCGTGCAGAATCTTCTCGTCCTGGAGCTCGCTCGGAATCGCAACCGATCTGGTGAGCATGAGGTTTGTTGCGTCAATCGCAACGACGGATCGATTGAGCCACTCCAAACGCTTTCGCTGAACGCCACGCTGATGGTATAGTTGCGGAGTGTGGAGTAGCTCGAACAGCACGCGAACGACCGCGCGATAGTCGCGGTCGTTCGTGCGCCGCGAGAAGGTTGAAGCGGCCATGTACGCCATCTGATCGTGAGTATCAGTTTTCTCGGCGAGTTCAGCCAACGAATCAGACGGATTGATTCCCTCGAAAGCACCGATCCTGAGATGATTATCGAAATCGTGTTTCTCGTTGTAGGTGCCGATATCAAATTGTTCAGCAGTCGACTCGCTGTCGACTGCGTCGAGCAGCGAGTAGAACGCACTCGCAGTGGTCGGTGATCGCTGAGGTCCATCAGGAACCGCCTGTCTCGATGACCGCCTCGTCTGGGGTTCAACTGTGCTTGCCATCACCTCGGCTATGACGGGCTCACGCCGGATTTAAATAGTCGAAACGGGACAGCGACGAGGATGATGAGGAGGAGCGGAAACACCGAGAGGGTAATGTACATCTCGCCGAACAGTTCGAGCGTTTCGAGGACGAGCGACTGCTCCTGTTTGGTCGTGCGGAGATGTTTGTCCTTCTTGTCGTTTAGGAAGTCGGTCATGTCGCCGCCGGAGTCGATAATCGAGAGCATGTCGGTCAGAAACTGACTCAGCTCCTCGCTCGGCGTCCGGAGCGCCTGCTTTCTGATGGCGGTTCGGTAGTCGGTGTCGAAATACTCCGTTTCCAGATGCGCTCATCCCGATACATCGTAACACAGCAGTTTCTCGAACCAATCGTCCGGTGAATTGAGTTTCAATCCGAGGAAGCCGAGGTATTTCTGAAGGTGATGCTTCGAGACACCCCTGAACTTCGCCAGCCACTGGCGAAGGAAGCTGTGGCGGTTCTCGCAGGTGTTTGTGTGGGCGTCACCGATCACGTAGGTGTCGGAGTGGGTGACGGCCAAATGGCCGTCCACCCCCTCCTTATCCTCGATGTCGTTGTAGATCGTGTAGCCATCGGTGCAGAGGATCACGCTTCCGTCGCCGTACTCGGCAATATCTTCGTCAGCATCCTGCAGATCTTCACAAACGAGAAACCGAACTCGTCCGTCATCCCGACGGACGAGTGTCAAGACCGGCGGTTTGTCTGACTTGAAGGTTCCGCGTCCTTTTTTGAGAGTCCGCGCTCGCGCGGACTCCCGTTCTCGTCTTCAAGTCCTTTCTCACCAGCCGTGACGTAGACCTCGTCGGCTTCACACACGCCGTAGAGATTGAATTCGTCAATCTCACCGCTGACGTCCTGGACTTTGTGGACGAAGTTGAGGACGGCTTCGTAGTTGCGATCGAGGTCCCGAGCGATCTGAGCGGTCGGCTCAGATCGCATCTCCTTGACGATGTAGAACATCTCTTCGAGTTCGAAGCGATGCTGCCAGAAAATCGTCTTCGTGAGGTCGCTGAAGTAGGTCTCGCAGTGCTTGCAGCGGTACTGTTGGGCGTCCTTATCGGTCGTTCCGCGTTTGACGACGTCGTCATCTCCGCAATGGACACACGTCACCGTCTCGCCGAAGCGGGCGAGACGGAGACGCTCGAAGCATCGCTCACGCGGTGGAAGGAAGACCTGAGCTGACTCCTCGTCCATCGTTGGCCGATGTTTGATCTGCCAGAGGAATTGGCGTTACGATCTATCGAGATGAGCGTCCAGATGGATGCTTTCGAACTCCGCGGCGACCGCGCCGTAGGTGTCGTCGGCGTCGGCCATCGCCTCGAAGATCTCGAGCTGGTTCAGCCCGCCGATCGACAGTGCGTACATGAACGAGACCGAATCGGCGAGCAGCATGTTGATCTCGCGCTTGCGCGAGTTCGCCCGGACGTACGGCACGGCGACGAGCGTGCCGAACCCGGCGACGAACCCGACCATCCCACAGACTAGTCCCGAGAGCAGTACGAGCAGCGGGAGCTTCACCGCCTCGAAGACCGCGAGCGCCGTCCCATGGAGTACCCGGAGATCGGTGATTTTCGGCACCTCCGTCACGAACAGCTCGACGACCGCGTAGCCCGAGAGCGAGGCGAGCAGCCACAGCAGCCCACCGGCGATGACGCCGATCGCGAGCGCCCGCGAGAGATACATCTCGACCGTATCGGCCATGCGCGCCGCGGCCAGCTTCCGCTGCACGTCGTCGACGAAATCGCCGTCCTCGTCGAACAGATACCGATACAGCGGGTAGAACCGATCGCCGAGCGTCCGCGTGCGCCCGCTGTACCCATCGGTGCCGTAGCTCATTTCTCGTCCTCGGTATCGGTCGCCGCCGATCCGTCGGCCCGCCCACCGTCGGCGATGGCGGAAGCGAGATCCGGCGTCTCGTGGCCGGCGTACTCGTCGAACAGGCGCTCGTCGGCCTCGTCGAGGATCGTCGCAGTGTGCTCGCGCAGCTCCTCACTAGGGTCCGGTCGCGGCACCATCGCCTCCATTGCCGGATCGGTGTCGATGTGGACGCTCTCCATGCCACGGAGATCGTCGAGACTCGCCTCCAGACGATCGTTGGCGATGAGCGTCAGGATCGCATCCGGATCGTTGATGAACGCCTGCAGCGTGGCCGCGGCCTACGTGTACGTGTTGAGGCCGCGATCGACGAGATAGGCGAGCACCACCTTCCGTTGGAACAGCTCATCGGAGAGGCGCTCCTGGCTCCAGCCGCGATCGAACTTGATCGATTCGAGCGTGTTCGACGTGCCGAGTTTCAGGTAGTCGTCGGTCTCGGCCTGCCACTGATAGACGTCCTGGACGTTGATCTCGTCGTTCTCGGCGTCGTAGTAGTTGATCTCGGTGAGCGCCTTGTTCCGGCGAACCTTCTGCCCCTGCACGCGCGTCGCGGTCTGGATGCTCACGAGATCGAGCGCCGTGAACATCGTCTTTGAGACGTTGATCGGGTCGGTCGTGAACCGCTTGATGACCTCGCCGACGTTGTCGGCGTGAAAGGTCGTGAGCGACGTGTGACCCGTGCTCATGACTTGGAACAGCGTCCGTCCCTCCTCGCCACGGATCTCACCCATCACGATGTACTCGGGTCGCTGGCGCAGCGCCGCCTCCAGGAGAGCGAATTCGTCGATATCGCCGGCCTCGTCGCCGGTGAACGAGGGTCGCGTCACCGAGGCAACCCAGTTGCGTTGGGGAATTTCGAGCTCTCTGGTGTCCTCGATCGAGACGATCTTCGCCTTGCTCGGGATGAACAGCGAGACGGCGTTCAGACTCGTCGTCTTGCCCGACGCCGTGCCGCCGGCGAAGAGCATCGACTTGTTGTTCTCGATACAGAGCCAGATGTACGCCATCTCTTCGAGCGAGAACGTATGCCAGTTGATGAGGTCGACGGGAGTGAACGGGACATCCTTGAACTGGCGAATGGTGTAGTTCGTGCCGTGATCCGAGACCTCGTAGCCGAGCGTGAGCTGGGCGCGCGAGCCGTCCGGCAGCGTGGCATCGACCTGTGGCTGGCGTTTGGAGATCCCCTTACCCGAGCGCTGGGCAAGCTTCACGACGAAATCGTCGAGGTCCTGGTGGCCATGGCGGACGTTGGTGATGAGCTGCTCGCGATCGGCGTGATAGACGAAAACGGGTGAGTCGTAGCCATCACACGAGATGTCCTCGACGTTGACATCGTGTTTGATGCCGTCGATGCGCTCGTAGCCGATGAAATCGCGTTTGAGATAGTAGAGCAGCTTCTCGACCTGATACTCGGTGAGCGATTTCGCGTCCTCGTCGACCACCGCCGGCTCCGGCCGGGCGGCGATCCCCGAAACCCCTCGTTCCGTCGACGAGTCGTCCGGGTCGTCACCGAACAGTCCCTTCAGTTTCGACATCAATCCCGAACGCCCCGCACCCGCGATGGAGCCGTCGTAGAGGTCGTATCTGTCGAGCAAGCGCCCGGTTACGGCTTCGATGACGTCCGCACGTTCGGCGTCGTCGTCTTGGATGGCGCTGTCCTCACCCGAATACGTGATTGCGGTCTTCAGCTTCCCGGTGAGGAACTCCTTGAGCTCCGCTTCGATGGGGGTGAGATGTGGTTCGACGAGATAGTATTTCCCCTCGTTTTCGCGCGTCGAGTGGAAGATGACGACGAACGCGTAGGGCTCGTTGACCCAGTAGCGCGTCACCTCGCGGAAGTGTCGTTTGCGCCCGGTCGAGACGGTCTTTTCGAGATCGTAGCGGTTCGCGATCGTCGTCCGTCCGTCGGCTCCGGTGAAGAATTCGTCCTCGTCGTCGGGACCCGTCGCGACGGTCCGATCGTCGACGACATCCGCGAGGGTGGTCGCGGTGTCGATCGCGTCCGCCAGACGGCCGCGCACGTCGTCCGTGCCGCCGTCGTCCGTACTACCATCCGCACCACTATCCGACATTGAGAATCGGTGGTCGCGGTATCGCACAAAAACCCTCGCACACGCTCATCGAACGATGACCGCCTTTCGATCCTACTGATAAGTTATCAAAAGGCCATGAGTGAATCAGAAAGAACTACATAGCGTGGTCGAATGGTTCAATGTATGGTGGTTTCGCTCCTCTTGCTGGTCGGTCTCGCGGTCGCGGTCTTCGTCGGCTTCAACATCGGTGGTTCCTCGACGGGCGTGGCGTTTGGCCCGGCGGTCGGCAGCCGTCTCGTCTCGAAGACGGGTGCAGCCGGGCTGTTCACGCTGTTCGCGCTCATCGGCGGCTGGACGGTCGGGCGCAACGTCGTCGAGACGATGGGCGGTGATATCGTCCCGTCGGGTCAGTTCACGCTCGCCGCGAGCGTCGGCGTACTCTTCTTCGTCGGCCTCGCGCTACTCATCTCCAACCTCTTCGGCGTCCCTGCCTCGACTTCGATGACCGCCGTCGGCGCGATCGCGGGGCTGGGACTCGCGAGCGGGACGCTCGACTGGGAGGTGATGGGCCGGATCGTCTCGTGGTGGCTCGTCGCTCCTGTACTCGCGTTCTGGGTCTGTGCAGTCATCGGTCGCTATCTCTACCCCTATCTCGACGCGTGGTTCGCCCTCGACCGGTCAGACAACGCCCTGTTCGAGATCGACCGATCGGGCACCGTCCCGATCCCACACCTCGCCGGAAACACCCGACCGAAGGAGGTATTCTGGAGCGCCGTCGTCCTCGTCATCAGCTGCTACATGGCCTTCTCGGCGGGTGCGTCGAACGTCGCCAACGCGGTCGCGCCGCTGGTCGGCAACGGTTCGATCACGACCAGTCAGGGCGTTCTGCTCGCCGTCGGGGCCATCGGCGTCGGCGCGTTCACGATCGCTCGGCGTACGCTCGACACGATCGGCAACGATCTCACCGACCTGCCGCTTCTGGCGTCGCTCATCGTCGCCAGCGTGAGCGCATCGATCATCTCGGTGCTCTCACAGCTCGGCATCCCGGCGAGTCTCGCTGTCAGCGCGACGATGTGTATCGTCGGGCTCGGCTGGGGGCGCGCGACGCGGACGACGACGATCGCCGACGCCGCGTCGGCAGCCATCCAGGGTGAGGAGAGTGCGACGCTCTCGACGGGGGCGCTCGCGGCTGAAACGCCCGAGAGGACGAGCGATGTCGACACCGCCGACGGCCCAAGAGCAGGCGAGCGCGTCCGCCCGATCGGCGACGAGGAACCGACCGAACTCACCTCGGAGGAACTGTTCGACCCCTCGGCCACGGGGCGGGTCGTCATGCTCTGGATCCTCACGCCATCGCTGTCGGCGATCGCCTCTTTCCTGCTCTTTCAGCTCTTTCCCGTCTACGGCGGGGCGTAGCCGACGCCGACACACGACCCGCGTTCCGGGTTGTCGCCGATCCGTCGTGGATGACTCCATCGTTCGCAAGAGTTTCATCGCTCCCGGCTGTCGTACCTCCGACAGTCGACGGTTCGAGACCGGACGGTTATATGCCGGTCACGTGTTGGTGAGACATGAAACTGTCAGTTGGCACCGTCCTCCTCGTGATGTTGGTGGTCTCAGCCGGCTGTTCGACTCTCGCCAGAAACGACGACGAATCGACCGCGACACCGACGGTCATCCGGGAATCGGAGACACCGACAGAAACAGTCGTGAACGCGACGACTGTCGGTTCGGGTGAACCGTCGACCACGGCGATGACAGCGACCGAGACGCCCGATACCACGACCGAACCGACGTCCACGCCGACAGCAACACGGACTGCGACACCGACAGCGACGGATGGACGATCGGACGTTCAGACGATGAAGATCGAAGCCGTAGGTAACGGGACGTCGAACTACACGATCTACGGTGTGGGGGATGGCGCGACGACCGCGGCGGGAACCGAGAAAACGGACTCGGTCGTCGCGAACGACACGGCGACCTACGCCACGGGTATCACCGGAGAGCGGGCTGCAGACACCTACGATATTCGAACCGAGAGCGTCGGGCGGGTCGTGAACAACGGGACGGCAACGCTCGAACTGTACATCGACGGGGAACTGCGGGGAACGTACGAGCCGAACGAGAACCCGAGCCAATCGGCCACGACGACCGACGACGGTGGCCCGACTCACAATCTCACGATACGAGCCATCGATGATGGGACGTCACGGTACGTCGCGAACGGGGTCGGCGAAAGCGCGTATCCTGCCCAGGACACCGAGCAGACGGATACGATAGTGAGCACGGAAAACGACGGGTTGTTCCCGACGGCAACCGGGATCACCGGTGATCACGCCAAGGACACGTACAGCGTCAGGTGGCCGTATCTCGAAGAGTTCTCCAACGAGGGTAACGCCACGCTACAGGTGTATATCGACGGAGAACTGAAAACCACGGTCGGACCGGGCGGGGTCGATCCGATGAACGGTCCGTAGGAACCGGAGACGACCGACGACCATCGAGAAGGGGGAAGGGGAGACAGTTGGCTAATTTGTTCCGCTAACACGTTCGAGCACGGATCGTTGCCGTCACGCATGGGTCGTCGCGACGCTCAGTCGAGAAACCGTTCGATCCGGTCCATCGCCTCGCGCAGCTCGTTCATCCCTGTGGCGTACGAGACGCGGAGATGGCCCTCGCCGCCAGCACCGAAGACGTCGCCGGGAACGACCGCCACTCCCTCGGCATCGAGCAGCGCCTCGGCGAACGCCTCGGCGTCCTCCCAGGGGCTCTCGGGGAAGACGTAGAACGCGCCCTTGGCCGTGAAGCAGTCGATGCCCATCTCGTCGAACCGCGAGAGCACGAACCGGCGGCGGCGGTCGTACTGGCTGCGCATCTCCACGACCGCGTCGTCGCAGTTGTCGAGAGCGTCGATGGCGGCGTGCTGTGCCGTCGTGGGGGCCGACAGCATCGAATACTGGTGGACGCGATTCATCGCCGTGATGGCCTCTGGCGGGGCAAGCGCGTAGCCGAGCCGAAGGCCGGTCATCGCGTAGGCCTTCGAGAAACCGTTGAACACGACCGTGCGCTCGCGCATACCTGGCAAGGTCGCGATCGAGGTGTGGTCGCCCTCGTACGTGAGGTCGGCGTAGATCTCGTCGGCGAGAACAGTCAGGTCGTGTTCGCGAGCGAAGGCGGCGATCGGTTCGAGATCCTGCTTGCTCATCGTCGCACCCGTCGGGTTGTTCGGATAACAGAAGACGAGCGCTTCGGCGTCCGCGGCCCCGTGCTCGCGGAGTGCTTCGGCGGTGAGTTCGAAATCGTCTGCCTCTCCGGTGGGGATTGGCACGGGCTCGCCGCCGGCGAAGGTCACACCTGGCACGTACGAGACGTACGACGGCTGGGCGATCGCCACCCGGTCGCCGGGATCGACGAACGCGCGGAAAGCCACGTCGATGGCCTCGCTCGCGCCGGCGGTCACGAGCACCTCCTCGTCGGGGTCGTAGTCGAGATCGTAGCGCTCGCGCGAGCGCTCGGCGATGGCCTCCCTGAGCGCCGCCATCCCGCGATTGGCGGTGTAGGAGGTCCGCCCCCGCTCGAGCGAGTCGATGGCCGCCTCGCGCGCGCTCCACGGCGCGGTGAAGTCCGGCTCGCCGACGCCGAGCGAGATCACGTCGTCCAGCTCCTCGGTGAGTTCGAAAAACCGCCGGATTCCGGAGGGTGGGACGCGCTCGACACGCTCGGATATCTTCATGCGATCCACCGCCGGTTCCGGTAGCGACTGTGAGTAGGGGGCGCGGAGCGTGCGACCGTGTTCATGGCGAGACCGAGAGCCGATCGTCATCGTGTCCGTCACCGAATTCGAAGCCACGCTCCTTGTACGACTCCATCAGGTAGTGAGTCACCGTCTGAGTGATTTCGGGCACGGGTGCGACCTTCTCGGAGACGAACCGGGAGACCTCACCCATCGAATCCGCTTCCACAGTCAGGGAAAAGTCGTATTCGCCGCTCACGAGCCTGAGTGATTGGATTTCGGGAAAGCCGACGAGTCGCGCAGCGATGTCGTCGTAGCCCGTCTCGCGATCGAGCGTGACGTTGCACTCGACTAGCGCGCGCACCGGTTCCTCGTCCGTTCGTCGCCAGTCGACGACCGCCTGATAGCCCTTGAGCACGCCCTCGGCTTCGAGGGCCTCGATCTGCTCTGTGACCTCGCTCTCGTCGGTTCCGAGCATGCGCGCGAGATCGACGGTCGTGTAGCGCGCGTTCTCACGGAGCAAGGAGAGCAGTTCCGCACGGATGTCCATACAGCGACGCCAGCGCCGCGGGACAAAAGCGTTCCGTCGCTACTCCTCGCCGAGGAAGGCGACGAGCAGCTGCTGCTGGGCCTTCCGGAGGTGGTTGTGCAGCGTCGGCGAGGAGACGCCCATCGAGTCGGCGATCTCCTCGGCCGTCGACCGCCGCGGCCACTCGTAGTAGCCCGCGAAGTACGCCGCCCGCAGCGCCGCCCGCTGTTTGTCGGTGAGGCGCTCGTCGATCGCCTGCCGGGCGGTCGCGTCGTCAGACCGATCGACGGTGTGTTTCGAGAGCAGCTCCGAGCCCGGGTGGGCACGCTCGAACGCGGCGACCATCGTCCGTACGTCGGTCTCGGGGGCGACCGTGACGACCATCGTCCCGTCGCCGTCCTCGACGTACCACTCGTCGATCGTGCCGCCGGCGTCGACGATGCTGTTGACCGGTGACTCCCGTGTCACGATCTCGAAGGCACCGCTCTCGTCGTGACTGCTGACGAGTCGACAGTCCTCGACGACCGACGATTCCCGCGCGAGCTCACGCACGCGCTCCGGGTCGGCACCCTCGACAGTGACATACTGGAGGACGGTCCCGTCGGCGGCTGGCACCACGCCATCGACGAGATATCGGCAGTCGAGGCGGCACGTCAGCGTCATCGGGAACGCCGCCTCGTCGACGACACGGAGTTCGAGCACGAGCGCCGTGTCCGACAGCAGCAGTTTCGTGTTCTGTGCGGCGTCGATGGCGAAGCCAGCCACCTCACCGAGCACGGCGAAACCGGCACGCTCGCGCTCGGAGAAGGCGTCGGATCGCGTCGCCGCGACCACGAGCACGCCGTAGACCACCGCGTTGTACGACAGCGGGACGGCCGCCACCGGTCCTGTCGGCTCGCCGCCCATCTGCCACGGGCCTGCCCCGTCCTCGAAGACCTCCACCACGTCCGTTTCGGGCAGTTCGGTCGGCAGTCGTGCCGTGCCGCCGTCCGCAGCCGCCATCTCCACGCCGTCGGTGTCGATGCCGGCACCGGTCCGAACGGTGAACTCGCTGCCGGCATCGCGCTCGGCGATCCACGCGAACTCGTACAGCTCGGCGGCCGCGATGCGCTCACAGACCGTGGCCGCGATCTCCTCGCGCGTCGCCGCGGCCACCAGCCCACGGACGATGTCCTGGATGACGACGTTGATGCGATCGAGCGTCGCCAGCTCGTCGCGCTGGCTTTCGAGCCGGCGCTCGGCACGGCGCTGGGCGACCGCGTTCTCGATCCGGTTGGCGAGCACCGTGTACTGGTCGAGCCCGCCACCCTTCTGGAGGTAATCGGTGACGCCGGCCGAGATGGCCTCGCTCGCCACGTCTTCGCTACCCTTGCCCGTCGAGAGGACGAAGGGAAGGTTTGGATACTCCTCGCGCACTCGTTCGAGCAGCGTGAGCCCATCCATCCCCGGCATGCGGTAGTCGCTGACGACGCAGTCGACGCGTGTCTCGTCGAGCTGTGACAGCGCAGCCTCGCCGCCCGTCTCGGTGTGGACGACGAATCCCTCACCCACGCGTTCGAGCGCCGTCGCTGCCATCTCGACGACGTGGCGCTCGTCGTCGACGAAGAGCACGCGAATTTCGTTCTCAGCGTCCATCCGTTCGGCCACGGCTGGTCATACGATAGCTCCCCCACCAACAAAAAACAGTATGACAGCGACCGCTCAGTTGCGCCCGGGCTCCGCCGGCAGGACTGCTTGCTCCCCGTCGCCGCCGATGTCGACCTCGAAGCGGGCACCGTCGGCCGTATCGGCGACCGAGACTGACCAGCCGTGTGCGTCGGCGATCCGTCGGACGATCATCAGCCCCAGCCCGGTCCCGGACTCGCTCGTCGAGTAGCCGTGTTCGAAGATCCGCTCGCACTCGCCGTCGGGGATGCCGGGTCCGTCGTCGGCAACGAAAAAGCCCGTCTCGGTCGTCCCGACGGTAACGTGGACGTCGCTGCCGGCATGATCGATCGCGTTGCGAAAGAGGTTCGCGAACAACCGCGTCAGTCTGTCGGGATCGCCCGCGACCGTCCCCGAGAGCTCGACGTCGATCGTCGCGTCCTCGCCGTCGACCGTCCGCCACGCCCGTTCGGCCATGCCCGCGAGTTCGACGGGTTCGGGGTCGTCGATGACCCGTCCCTGACGGGCCAGCGTGAGCACGTCCTCGATGAGCGTGTCCATTCGGTCGAGAGCCCACAGCGCCGCGTCGTGATGCTCCGAGTGGTGATCGGCCTCGGCGAGCTCGAGCCGGCCGCGCGCGACACCCATCGGGTTGCGGAGGTCGTGCGAGATGACGCTCGCGAACCCGTCCAACAGTTCGTTCTGGCGTTCGAGATCGCGCTCGCGGCGCTTCTGGTCGGTGATGTCGGTGTAGATCGCGTAACCACCCTTGCGCTCACCCGGTTCGAGCGGGGCGATATGCACCAAGAAATCGCGCACGCCGTCGGCCGTCAGCCGGCGAACGGTCGTCTGACGGCTCGTTCCGTCGGCGAGCGCCGCGTCGACCGATTCGATCGCCATCTCGCGATCCGACGGAACGATGTAGTCACCGGCGTTCTCGCCCGTGATCTCTCCCGCGCTGTGGCCGAACACCGTCTCGAAGCGCTCGTTCACCCGCCGGGTGATCGGTTCGCCGTCGACCAGTTCGTAGCGCAGCGCCGCGTCCGGAACGTTCTCGAACAGCGCCGTGAGGCGATCGCGCTCGACGACGAGTTCGCGCTCGCGTTCGGCGCGTTCGAGCGCCGCCTCGGTGTTCGCCGCGAGCAGTTTCGCCAGCGAGACGTCGCGGTCGTCGAACACGCCCGGTTCGGTCGCGCCGATGGTCAGGACACCGTGGTCGCCGAGCGGCAACAGCAGCTCGCTTCTGATCGGTGTGTTCGGGTTGTGAACCTCGGATTGGCGGTCGACGCGGTCGTACCGTTGCATTGTGCCGGACTCGAAGACCGTCCAGGCAAGACTCTCGCCGCCGGCGAAGGTCGGTGGCGCGTCGAACAGCTCCGTGCCGGCCTCGGAGATCGCCACCGGTCGGAGTTCGCCCGCCTCGTGAAGCCAGATCCCGTTCAGCTCCATATCGAGCACGTCGGCAGCGGTCTCGATCGCGACGTCGGCGACCTCGCGCCGTGTGGTGGCCGCCATCATCTCCCGGCTGGCGTCGTGAAGCGCTTGGAGCAGTCGCTCGTGGCGCTTGTGGACCGTGATGTCGCGGACGACGCCGACGGTGCCCGCGAAGCCGGCGTCGCCCTCCAACGCCGTGAGCTGGATCTCGCACGGGATGGAGTCGCCGTCGGCGGTGTGGACGGTCGCATCGTAGGAGTCGCTGACGGCGTTCGCACCGTCGGCGAGCAGCCGCTGGATCACCGAGCGGCCGAGTGCAATGTCGTCCTCGTCGAGCAGCATCGAGACGTGTTCACCGAGGAGTTCTTCGCGACCGTAGCCCGTCTCCGCGACGAGCGTGTCGTTGACCGTCCTAAATCGCCCGTCGGCATCGAGCGTGTAGATCATGTCGCCGGCGGCGTCGAGCATCCGGCCGTACCGGCGCAGTCGCTCCTCGCGTTCGAGGCGATCGAGCGCCGCTTCGGCGTTCGCCGCGAGCACGCGCGCGAGTCTGACGGTACTGTCGTCGAACGACTCGTCGGGCGAGGCGACGGTGATCGTGCCGTGGTCGCCGAGCGGGAGGTAGAGTCGATGGCGCAGCGGAATGCCGTCGTCGGGTGCGTTCGCCTCGCCGACGACGATCGCCTCGCCGGCACGGAACGCTCGCCACGGGAACCCCTCGCCGCGCGCGTAGCGCGGCCGCTCGCCGAGTCGGTCGTGTGTCGCAGCGGTCACGGACACGGGATCGAGGCTGTCGCGCTCGTCGTCGTGCAGACGTACCACGGCAATCGGAAAGCCGAGGATCTCTTCGATCGTCGTCGTGACGGCGTCGGCGATCCCGTCTTCGTCCCTGGCGGCCACGAACCGCCGCGTCGCCTCGTGAAGCGCCCCGATGGCTTGCTCGCGGCGGCGCTGCTCGACGACGTTGCGCCCGACGCCGACGATGCCGTAGCCGTTGCCGAGGGGAACGCGCGCGCCGCTGAACTGGTGAGGGATCGTCTCGCCGGCGTTCGTCACGAGCGCCGACTCGACCACGGCGCTCTCGCCCGTTCGCAGGATTTCCTGTATGCGCTCGTCGATACGGTCGTAATCCGCATCGGGGACGAACTCGGAATAGTTCGTTCCGGCGATCGTCGTGTCGTCGTAGCCGACGACGGACGCGTACTCCTCGTTCCACCGAACCATCGTGCCCTCGGGATCGAGAACATAGGCCGGGTCCGGCAGCGCCTCGAAGAAGCCGTCGGTGATCGCGCGTTCCCGGTCGCGGTCGCGTTCGGTCCGCGTCGATCGCTCTCTGAACACGCCGTGCAGGAGCGTACGGTCGTCCATCTGGACGGTGCGTGCTCTGAGATCGACAGGTATCGTCTCGCCGTCGGCGGTCTCGATCAGCACCGCCGAGCCGTCGCCGAACCGGGCGGCATCGGTACCGGACGACGCGGCGTGCCGTTCGAACAGCTCGCGATAGCGCTCCCGCTGCTCGGCGGGATGGAGTGCCGTCTGGTCCATCCCGACGAGCTCCTCGCGCGGGCGGCCGAACAGCGTCGCGGCGACGTCGTTCGTCTCGACGATCCGCCCCGTCTCGGCGTCGGCGATCACCACCGCGTCCGGCGTGGCGTCGATGAGCGAGCGGTAGAGTCGTTCGGATTCGGCGAGCGCACACTCGGCGCGATAACTCTCGACGGCGTTGACGATACTGTTGGCGAGCAGTTCGTACCGTTCGCTGCCCGTCCCCTTTCGGAGATAGTCGGTGACGCCGGCGGAGATGGCTTCGCTCGCGACCCCCTCACCGCCCTCGCCGGTGAAGAGGATGAAGGGGATGTTCGGATGGCGCTCGCGCACCCGTTCGAGCAGCGCGAGCCCGTCCATCCCCGGCATGCGGTAGTCGCTGACGATACAGTCGATCTCCGTCCCTTCGATGCGGTCGAGCACCGCCTCGGCATCCGCCTCGGTCGCGACCGTCAGCCTGTCGTCGATCCGTTCGAGAGAGGTGCTGGCGAAGTCGGCGACTGCCGGTTCGTCGTCGACCATCAGCACCGACATCGCCTCCGACATCCTTGTTGTGCTCGAATGCCGCCCGGAGCGAGAAAAACCTGTCTCGGCTCGCGCCGTGATGCGCGGCGTCGTGTGGTTCGTCGAACCTTTAGCCCTCGCGGTCGTGCGGCCCGCATGGTTCTCGAAGAATCCACGCGCGAACTCGAACGCGGCGACGCGGCCCCCGATTTCGAACTGCCCGGTGCGGACGGCGAGACGCACACGCTCGACGACTTCGACGAGTACCGGGCGCTGCTCGTCGTCTTCACCTGCAACCACTGTCCGTACGCACAGGCGAAAATGGAGACCCTCAACGAACTCGCTGCTCTCTACGGTAACGACGTCGCCGTCGTCGGCATCAATCCGAACGACGCCGAGGAGTATCCCGACGACTCCTTCGAGCGAATGCAGGAGCTCGTCGCCGACGGCACCGTCGACTACGACGCCTACCTGCGCGACGAATCCCAGGACGTAGCACGGGCCTACGGCGCGGTCTGCACACCCGATCCGTTCCTCTTTCGCAACGGCGATGCGGGGTTCGAACTTGCCTATCACGGTCGTCTCGACGACGCTCACGGCCCCGACCAGCGACCGTCGGGCGAGGCAGGGTTCGAGATGGCCGGAGCGATCGAATCGGTGCTCGGGGGCGTTCCCGTCGATCAGCAGTTCCGCCCCTCGCGCGGCTGTTCGATAAAGTGGCGCTGAGTCGGGCTTCGCTTCGCGTTCTCGCACTGAAACCGCGTGACGTGGTATCATAGAGGAAGAATCATTACCGAGCGGTCGTTCTGTGAACGTATGCCAGGAGGCACCGACCAGATCCTGCGACCGTTCCTGTGGCGCGCCGAGCGCATGTATCCCGACGTCGAGATCGTCTCGCGCACCCACGACGGGATCGAACGCTACGATTATGCCGCATTCGGCGGGCGCGTCGCCCGATTGGCGAACGCTCTCGACGAGGCCGGGATCAGTGATGACGCACGCGTTGGAACCTTTTGTTGGAACCACCACCGCCACTTCGAGACGTATTTCGGCGTGCCGGATTCCGGCCGCCAGCTCCACACGATCAACCCGCTGCTGCCCGACGAGCACATCCAGTTCATCGTCGAGAACGCGAGCGACGAACTCCTGTTCGTCGATCCGTCCCTCTTGGAGAAGCTCGGCGGCGCGGCCGACCCGGACGCGTTCGCCTCGATCGAGCAGTTCGTCGTCATGGGCGAGCAAGTGCCGGAAACGGACCTCGACGCGACCGATTACGAGTCGTTCATCGACGGGCATGACGACGAGTACGATTGGCCGGCGCTCTCCGAGGATCGGCCGGCCGGGATGTGTTACACCTCGGGCACCACCGGCAAGCCGAAGGGTGTCGAATATACCCAGCAGATGCTCTGGTCGCACACGATGGCGACGCTCACGCCCCAGGGGCTGGGTCTCGACGACACCGACGTCGTGATGCCGGTCGTCCCGATGTTCCACGTCAACGCCTGGGGGATGCCGTTCACGGCGACCGCGGCGGGCGCGAAACACGTCTATCCCGGCCCGTCGCCCGATCCCGCCGATCTCGCCGCGCTCATCGAGGAAGAAGGCGTCACGATCACGGCGGGGGTTCCCACCGTCTGGTTGGGACTGCTCGAATACATGAACGACAACGAGGTCGATCTCTCCTCGCTCGAACAGGTCATCATCGGCGGGAGCGCCGCCCCCGAGTCCGTGGTTCGACGATTCGACGAACTGGGTGTGGACGTACTCCACGCGTGGGGGATGACCGAGATGAGCCCCATCGGCTCGGTCGCACGGCTCAAGGACGGGATGGACGAGTGGGACGACACCGACCGCTACGCCAAGCGCGCCAAACAGGGACTGATGGTTCCCGGACTGGAGTTCAAAGTCATCGACGAGGGCGGCGACGAGATCGAGTGGGACGGCGAGGAGTTCGGCGAGCTCTGGGTGCGCGGGCCGTGGGTCACGACCGAATACTTCGAGCGGCCCGAGGCGAACGAGGAGGATTTCGAGGACGGATGGCTCAAGACCGGCGACGTGGTGAGCGTCGATCCAGACGGCTACATCGAGATCGTCGATCGCGCGAAGGACGTCATCAAATCCGGTGGCGAGTGGATTTCGAGCGTCGAACTCGAGAACGCACTGATGGCCCACGACGACGTGAGCGAGGCCACAGTAGTAGGAGTGCCCCACGAGAAGTGGCAGGAGCGTCCCGTCGCCTTCGTCGTCACCGGCGAGGAGCGCGATTCGCTCAAGGACGAACTGCTCGAACTCGTCGACGAGGATTACCCCAAATGGTGGGTGCCCGACGACGTGCTGTTCATCGACGAGGTGCCGAAGACCGCTACCGGGAAGTTCTCGAAGAAGGACCTCCGCGAGGAGTATTCGGACGAATCGCTGATCGCGGGCAAGGCTCCGGAGGAGGCCGCGCCCGAGAGCGACTGATCGACAACTCTCCGTGACTCGTTGCCGGTTTACACGAGTTATTTGCGTCGCGCTCCCGTCGTGTGGACATGGAGCTACTGGACGAGTCGATCGTTCCCGAACACGCTCACGAGGTCAAGCAGGACGCTCGCGAGTTCGCCGACGAACACATCGCCCCGAACGCCGAGGAGTACTTCCGGACGGGCGAGTATCCCTGGGAAATCCTCGAAGCCGGACAGGAGGCAGAGCTGGTCGCCCAAGACATCAACGAGGATCTCGGTGGGCGCGACCTCGATCTGGAGCAGATGCTCGCCATCGGCGAGGAGTTCTACAGGGCCGACGCGGGCATCGCACTCACGCTCCAACTGGCGAGTTTCGGCGCGGAGATCGTCGAGAAATACGGCAACGAGGACCAGCACGAGGAGTTCCTCCGGCCGGTCGCCGAGTGCGAGCAGATAACGGGGTTGGCGGTTTCGGAACCTCAGACCGGCAGCGATCTCGCCGGGATGCAGACCACCGCTAAGAAGGACGGCGACGAGTGGGTGCTGAACGGCGAGAAATACTGGGTCGGCAACGCCGTCGAGGGCGACTGGCTCACCGTCTACGCCAAGAGCGGCGACTCCGACGACCGCTACTCGAACTACTCGATGTTCATCGTGCCCACGGACGCACCGGGCTACGAGGCCGAGCACATCCCCGAGAAGATGGGCTTTCGCGCCTCCAAACAGGGTCACATCTTCTTCGAGGACTGCCGGATCCCCGAGGAGAACCTCATCGGCAACGAGGGCACCGGCTTCTACATGCTCGCCGAGTTCTTCAACCACGGTCGCGTCGTCGTCGGCGGACATGGATTGGGACTCGCCGCGGCGGCCATCGAGGAGGCCTGGGACTTCGTCCACGACCGTGACGCCTTCAACCGCGAGATCAGCGAGTTTCAGGCCGTCCAGCACGATCTCTCGGACATGCTCATCGAGTTCGAGAGCGCTCGGGCGCTCAACTGGCGCGCCGCCGAGAAGGTCGCCAATCAGGACAACGCGGGCTACTGGGCCGCTCTCGCCAAGGCGAACTCGACGGAGACGGCCGTCGACTGCGCCGAGACCGGCATGCAGCTCCACGGCGGGCGCTCCGTCTTGACCGAGAACCGTATCGCACGCGTCTACCGCGACTGCCGGGTGCCCGTCATCTACGAGGGCGCGAACGCCGTCCAGCGCAACCTGATCTACAGCCAGCGCCAGTAGGTGGCCACTCGCCGCTCAGAAGTCTTCACTGAGAATCACGTCTCGTGGCGGGAACATCGCCGCGAGACGTGCCGCCGTCTCCTCCGATTCGACGGTGAGGTCGCCAGCCATCCTCGCATGCTCGATCGAGAAGTGGCCGACGAACAGCTGTGAGAGCGTCGTGATCGCGACACGTGCGTCCGGTGATTCATCGACTGGAGTGCAGGTCGCTGCGCCGTCCCGCACCGCGAGCGCGAACGTATTGTCGTTCCACGCGGCACTCGGATCGTCGACCGAGAGTACGACGCGGCCCTCGACAGCGGCGGGGTAGTCGAGGGCGGCGAGCGCCTGTTCGACGTCGACGATACGGACCATCCCACCGGGAACCAGTTCGCAATCGACGGCGCGGGGATCGTCGACGAGATCGGCCAGCGGCCAGTCGGCTCGGCCACGGATGCGGACGCGCTCGACCTGCGAGTCGTGGTAGAACAGGAATCGCAGGAGATCGAGGAACGCTGCGTTGTCGATCGCGTTGCACTCCTTCACTCGCATCGTGCGCCCGTCGTCGGCGTCGATGTGGTAGACGACGTATCCCCGGAGGTCGCCATCGCGCTCGACGCCGTAGACGTAGGGATCGTTCTCGCGACCGGTGAAAACTCGATCGCGCCACCACGCTTCGCTGCGGCGCATCCAGAGCGAGACGCCCTCGCCGGCGGCCGCGAGCACCGGGTCCATCGCCGCGAAATCGTCGGCATCGAGTCGGCGAAACTCCCCGTCGTGGTCGGTTTCGGCCGCGAAGGCGAGCGCTTCGGGCTCGCACTCGTAGATCGCGGTGGTGCCGGCCTGTGCCCACCCATACTGCCGGTAGAAGGCGTACTCGAACGGCCAGAGCGCCGAGAGATACTGGTCACGCTCGCGGTACTCGGCGAGCGATTCGCTGAGCAGGCGGGCGATCAACCCCTGCCGACGGTTCTCCGGTGGCGTGGCGACACCCGCGAGCCCCGCCAGCGGATGCTCGCCACCGCGCACCGTGGTCGTGAACCAGTGGTGGGCACCGGTACAGAGCAGTTCCTCGCCGTCGAAGAGACCGCGGCGCGCACCGTGTTTCGCCCGTCGCGGCAGGTCGTCGACGCTCTCGACGGGTTCCGTCGGCTCGGCGGGACTGAAAGCGTACTGCTGGATCGCCCGAAACTCGTCGATCCGGTCGTCGGGCACCGGGCGGTAGGTGGGCATGGGATGCCTGCGATCCGAACGGTGAAATAGCCACTCGGTCAGACGAGGAAGACGCCACCGCCGATCACCGCGAGTGCGCCGAGACCGACACAGACCAGCCAGAACGAGACGCGTTCAACCAGTCGCATCAGCGCGTCGATCGTGAGATAGCCGACGATCGCGCTCGTCGCGAGCGCAACGGCGGCCATCGCAGGCGAGATCGCCGGGATCCCGTCGCTGAGCGTCGTGATCGCCCCCGCGCCGAGCGCTGCCGGGATCGAGAGCAGGAAGGAGAGCCGGAACGACGAGGGGCCGTCGTGGCCCCGCAGGAGGAGCGCACTCGCGGTCGTTCCCGATCGGGAGACGCCCGGCAGGATCGCCAGTCCCTGGAGCCCGCCCACGAGCACCGCATCGACGAGATCCGGCGTTCCGCGCCGTCCGCCACGGCCCTCGACTCCGCGCTGGACGAAGCCCGTGACGATCAGCAGGACACCGATGAGTGCGACGAACGCCCCGCCGGCGAGCTGGCTGACGAGCTCTTCGAGGGCGACGTACGCGGGTAGTCCGACCACACCGGTCGCGAGCGTGGCGACGACGAGGAAAGTGAGTTCGGAGCGATCGCGGTCGAACGCCCGATCGGGTCGCCAGTTTGGAATCTCGCCGAGCAGAGCCGCGACCTCGTCGCGGTAGTAGGCGAGCGCCGAGAGCGCGGTGCCAGCATGAAGGAAAAGCGACAGTTGGACAGCGACCGCCGGCGAGACGTTTTCGACGACCGTCAGATACAGCGTGATGTTCCCCTCGCTCGATATCGGCAGCCACTCGAAGATGCCCTGCAGGATTCCGACGATGAGCGACAGCGCGACCGAGGGGTCCATGTTCGACCGGCCACGGGCCCCGGATAAAGGCGGTTCGATCGTCACCGCGACATCACTCCGAAAACCGATAGATGTATGTGGGGATGCGACCTATATTGTCAGAGTATAGACGTGAGTGGACATCTCGCCGAGCGGTTCGGGACGGCCGGCAACGCCCTGGCGGTCGGCGAGAGCGAGGTGCGAACCTACGTGTGGACGGCACTGCTGCTGACCACACTGATCGCCGTCTGCGTGCCCGTAGTCGCTGCGGTGAGCGGTCTCCCGACCCCGGTGCTCGTCGTCGTCGCCGGCCTCTGCTATCTCGCGGTCGTGTTCGCGAGCGGACATGCTCTCGCGGGGCTCGCGAGCGCCGCCATCGTCCTCACACTGTTTGACATCTCTACGACGCTCGTCGAGGGGCCCGGCATCGCGACGATCGACGTGATGGCCGCCGACGTCGTCACCGTCCCGTTGCTGTTCGTCCTCCTCTACGAGTTTCTCGACGACCGACCGTCCGTGGGGTTCAACGGGCGGTCGATCGCGACGTTCGGACTGGTCGGGTTCGTCGCCTGGGCGTTCGTCGCCGGCCTCGTCGCCAACGGTGGCTCGTCGGGGGCCGGTGTCATGTACGCCATCGAGCAGTTGCGCAATCTCGTCGTGTTCGCCGTCGCCGCGCTGATCGTCCACCGATCGGATGTCCGCTGTGTCGTCTACCCGTTTCTCGTCGCCGTCGCGGGCAACCTGCTGCTCTCGCTCGCGCAGATCGTCAACGAGGGGATGCTCGGCTTCCCGTTTCTCGGCGAGCCGCCCGACCGCTATCTACGCTCGTTTATGCTAAGCTCGTTCGAGATCGCGACCGGCTTCTACGCGGGCGGGTTCGTCGGCCACGGCCGCGAACTGGTGATGGTGCTGTTGCTCGCGCTCCCGCTCGCAGTCGCCGTCACGATCCGGCGCGCGTGGCTCTCGCCGTTCGTCGTGGCTGCGGCTGCCGTTTCTGTGCTCTCGATCCGCGTCGCCGACACGGACGCCGGCTGGGCGACGCTCATCCTGCTCGGACTCGGTTTCGGCGCATGTCTCACTCTCTGGCTGCTCGTCACCGCGAAGCGACGCCATTCGATCGCCGTGACGGCGTCCGCCAGCGTCGTCGCGATCGCCGTCTGGGGGGTCATCGCCCGCGTGCTGTTGTTCGTCCTCCAGTCAGGTGACGGCGACACGTCGATCTTCCGCACCGATACGCTGGCGATACGGATCGAGGAGTACGTCACGGCGATCCAGCTCGCGGTCAAATATCCGCTGTTCGGCATCGGCGGGAAGAACTTCTACGTGTTCTCGGAGCGCTACGGGCTGCCGGCGGATCTCGGCGTCCACAACACCATCCTGTCGAACCTCGCCGCGACGGGGTTCGTCGGCGGTGGCCTCTATCTCCTCGCCATTCTCACTGTGGCGTTCGTTGCTTTCCGGCTGATCGTGAGCACTGAGGGCGTCGAGCGTCTGCTGTGGATCGCCATGCTCTGTTCGATGGCCACCTTCCACGCCTACTCCTCGTGGATGGCAGCCTACCACTGGACGGTCGGCAACGCGGCGTTCTGGCTGCTCGCCGGCGCGACGATCGGCACGGCGAGTCGCCGCTACCGTGGTTGGACGACGAACACCGAGGTGACAGAGGAAGAACTGTCGACGACGGGTCGCATCCAGGGCTGACCCCACCGAGCGGTTTTACCGATCCGCCACGATACCGTTCGCATGCGCGATGCATACGTCGTCGGCGCGGGCCAGTCGCCGTTCGGCTCGTTCCCGGACGCGACCTACCGTTCGCTGTTCGAGACGGCCTTCGACCGCGCGCTCGACAGTACCAGCGGGGCGTTCGATCCCGATCGCATCGACGAGGCCTTCCTCGGAACGCTCGGCGTCGGCGGCCGTCAGATCGGTCTGAGCGCGCCGGCCGTCACCGAACACGTCGGCCTCCACACGACTCCGACGACGCGCGTCGAGAACGCCTGTGCGGCCGGCGGCTACGCGTTCCGGTCGGCGGTCACGGCGGTGCAGTCGGGCCGGGCCGACGTCGTCCTCGCCGGCGGCTACGAAGTGATGACCGACACGAGCGCCGACCAGACCAGATGGTGGCTCGGCGTGAGCGGCGACACCGAGTACGAGCGTCTCAGCGGGACGACCTTTGCGGGGGTGTACGCCCAGATGGCGAACGCCTACTTTCACGAGTACGACGCGGACCCGGAGGCGCTCGCACGGGTCGCCGTCAAAAACCACGCCAACGGTGCCGAGAACCCGAACGCACATCTCGGATTCGCCTGCTCGATGGCCGACGCGACCGATGCACCACCGGTGGCCGATCCGCTCAATCGCTATCATTGCTGTCCGATCTCCGACGGGGCGAGCGCCGTCCTCGTGGTTTCGGAGGACGTCGCAGAAGAGTTCGCCCCCGTTCGCGTCGCGGGCGTCGGCGCGGCGAGCGGTCGTGTCGGTCTGTTCGAGCGCGACACCCTCACCTCGATCCCGGCGAGCGCGGCTGCCGCCGAGCGCGCCTACGAGCGAGCCGACATCGACCCAGAAGACGTCGATTTCGCCGAGGTCCACGATTGTTTCGCCATCGCGGAACTGCTGGCCTACGAGGATCTCGGCTTCTGCGAGCGCGGCGAGGCGGGGGCGCTCCTCGACGACGGGCGGACCGATCCCGACGGTGAACTGCCGGTCAACACCTCCGGCGGGCTGAAATCGAAGGGCCATCCGATCGGCGCGACCGGCACCGGACAGCTCGTCGAGCTGTTCGAGCAGTTCCAAGAACGCGCACACGTCCAAGTCGATTCGCCCGAGATCGGCCTCGCCCACAACGTCGGCGGGAGCGGCGGCGGGGCCACGGTGACGGTTCTCGAACGCACGGACGTGGGAGGGGCGTAATGAGGGGTCTCGACGCCGTCGCGACCTATCTCCCGTGCTACCGACTCGCCGGTGAGGCGGTCGAGGAGGCGTGGGGTCGGAGTCCGCACCGAGAAATGGTGGTGCCTGGGGCCGACGAGGACGCCTTTACGATGGCCGTCGCGGCGACCGAGCGGCTGATCGAGACGGGTGTCGAGCGTGAGGCGATCGAACACGTCGCCCTCGCGAGCACGACGCCACCGCTGGACGAAGGGCTGTTCGCACCGCGACTCGGACGCGCGCTCGGGCTGGAACGGGACGTGGAAACGAGCGAGCACACCGGGAGTACGCTCGCTGGTGCCGAGGCGCTCTCGCGGGCGCTCGACGCCAACGGACCGGCGCTCGTGGTCGTGTCGGACTGCCCCAACGGCGATCCGGCCGATGGGTGGGGTGCCGGCGCGGTCGCACTCCTCGTCGCCGACGAGGCCACCGTCGGGATTCCAGAACGGGCGTGGTACGCCGACGAGTATCCCGGACTCCGCTATCGCGAGCGCGGTTCGGAGGACGTGGCGTCGATCGGCGTCACGACGTACGAGCGGGACGCGATCCGGGAATGCGTGGCCGGGGCCGCCACAAGGATCGACGATATCGAGAGCGTCGCGCACGCCGCGCTCCACCAGCCCGACGCGCGGATGCCGAGCCGTATCGCGGGCGATCTCTCGATCAACGACGATGTGATCGAACGCGGCACCGTCGTCGGTCGGGTGGGTGATGCCGGCGCGGCCACCGTCTTCCTGGGACTGGCTCGCGCGCTCAGGGGTGCCGACGCGGACGACCGGACACTCGCGGGCGCGTTCGGTAGCGGTGGCGCAGGAGCGGCGTTCGTCCTCGATGGCGGCCTCGATATCGCGGGGCTCGCTGATGGGGAAATCCCCAGTGGCGAGCGGATCTCGTACACGACCGCCCTCCGCAAGCGTGGCGTGCTCGACGAGGAGGAAGTCGCGGGCGGCGGCGCACGCGTCAGCCTCCCGACGTGGCGCGAGAGCCTCGACCAGCGCTACCGACTCCGGGCCGGGCGCTGTCCCGACTGCGAAACGGTGGCGTTCCCGCCGGAAGGTGCCTGTCCGCACTGCGGTTCGCGAGCCGATTACGAGCCGTACGACCTGCCACGCGTCGGCGTCGTTAGGGCGCGAACGGTCGTCGGGCAGGGCGGCGCACCACCCGAGTTCGCCGCCCAGCAGCGCCGCGACGGTGCCTACGGGGTCGTCGTGGTCGGTTTCGAAGGGACCGACGCGACGCTGCCGGCACAGCTCACCGACTGCGATCCCGAGTCGGTGGCGATCGGCGACGAGCTCCGGGCCGTCGTCCGTCGGATCTACGAGCAGGAGGGGATCGCGCGCTACGGCGTGAAGTTCGTCCCGACCGCATAGTTGCGACGATGTCGGCCAGTGCGGTTGGAACGGAGTGAGGATGAGGGGAGGAGGTTGGTGGAGACGGAGGGGGAGGGGAATCAGCAGTGGGTTTCATATACCACACCGTCGATGATTGGGTATGCCATACAGTTACGAACCACACTACTTCGAGGATCTCGACGTGGGTCAGCGCTTCGAGAGCGCCGGACGAACGGTTACGGAGACGGATTTCGCCCTGCACTCGATGTTCACCGGCGACTGGACCGAACTCCACACGAACAAGGAGTATTCCGAAGACGGTCCGTTCGGCGAGCGCATCGCCCAAGGACCGATGACGTTCATCCTCTCGACGGGTCTGTTCCAGCGCACGGGGATCGTCGAGCGGACCGTAGTGGCGTTTCTCGGGATGAACTACATGGACCTCCCCAGCGCGGTGCGAATCGGGGAGACGATCAGCTGTGAGTTCGAGGTGGCCGAGAAACGCGATCTGGAGAGCCGCGACGATGCCGGCCTCGTCGTCGTCGACGTCGTGACCTCTAACCACGAGGGAGAGGTGAAACTAGAGGGAGACATGAAATTCCTGTTCAAGAACAAGGAGTGAGCGTCAGCATCCATTGACATCGGAGCAGGCATTCGCGAACGAAACGTCCACGAGAGTGACAACATTCTTATGTAACTAATTCTGTTTTTTCTGCATTCTCGATGCAGAAAGAGGAACCTTCATGTACTGTATGAACGGATCAGTGCTATGCAACGACGCCGAGTCCTGACTGGTCTCATAGCGGGTGCCTCGCTCCTCGCCGGCTGCAGTAGTACCGACGGCGGGAGCGGCGACAACGCTACCCAATCCACGAACGGCTCCGACACGACGGGCAACGAGTCGACCACGACGACGGTCGCGACCACGATGACCGAAACTGCACGAGAGACCGCTACCCGGACACGAACGCAAACCCGGACTGCCACTGCAACTCCCACCCCGACCGAGACGGCGACATCTCGGCCCACGTCAGCAACCACGGCTTCCGAGACGGCAGCGATGGCCACGACCATGCGGTCGATGGAGATTGACCTCTCGGATCGCGAGACCTACAGCAGCGACACCTACCCATACACGATCGAGTATCCGACCGAGTGGCGGATCGACGAAACCGATCCCACGGAGGTTTCCTTCACGAGTCCGTCCACACCCGGCGAGATCACCATCTACATCAGCGAGGATGCGCCGTCGTCGGTGACGCTCGAACAGGCGACGGACCAGTTCCTGAGCGGCTATCAGCAGTCCGCCGGGGAAAGCGATCTGGAGCACGAAACGCTCGATCGGCGGGAGGTCACGCTCCCGAACGAGTACGATGCCGTCTATCTCGATCTGCGACTCAGTTCGCCCGATGTCGCCGTGCGCATTCGACAGAACGCGGTTCTCACGCTCGTCGGCGATACCCTCTATACCGCCGCGACCACCCTCCCGGAACCGGCGTACTCCTCGCCGGTCGATCAGCAGACGGAAGAGATGCTGCTGTCGCTGACGGTCAGTGAGGACGCGTCGATCTCGGTGTGACATGCCTGTTTGACATCGTATGACTCGATTTCCGGATCGAGATCGCGACGACACCGGCAGATACCGACATCGGTGACGGTTCCGCCGCCGTTGCGCCGATCGTCCGCCGCCACACAGCTATTTATCCGGTGGCTACGAGACGTGTGAACATGGCCGACATCGACCTGCTCGACGAGCCACGCGCCATCGACACCCACGCCCACCAGCCGACCAGCGAGTTCCTCCACGACGCCGGCGGCGAGATGATGCGCGACGCGGCCGGCAAGTTCGGCACCGAACTCGAAACGTGGGGTTACGAGGAGATGCGGGAGGAGTATCACGCGGCCGGCATCCGCCACGCCGTTCTCCTGGGATGGGATGCCGAAACGAACACTGGTAACCCGCCGGTGGAAAACGACTACGTCGCCGAAGTGCGCGACGACTACCCCGACTTCTTCACCGGGTTCGCGAGCGTCGATCCGCTCAAGGACGACTGTGTCGCGGAAGCCGAACGCGCGATCGAGGAGCTCGACCTCTCGGGGTTCAAGTTTCAGCAGATCGCTCAGGGGTTCGATCCGAGCGCGCCGAAGCACGACGAACTCTGGAAGACGATCGAGGAGCTCGGCGTTCCGGTCGTCTTCCACGGCGGCAACTCGACGCTCGGGGCCGGTGCGCCGGGCGGGCGCGGGCTCCGGGTCCGCCACGGCAACCCGCTGCTCGTCGACGACGTGGCGGCGCGCTTTCCGGAGATGCAGATCCTGCTCGCCCATCCGGCCTTCCCCTGGGAGAAAGAACAGCTCGCCATCTGCCAGCAGAAGGGCAACGTCTACATGGATCTCTCGGGCTGGCTCCCCAAGTACATCGACGACCAGGTGCTCCAGTACGCCGGCTCGCTGCTCCGCGACAAGGTGATGTTCGGCACCGACTACCCGATGATCCGCCCCGAGGCGTGGCTCGAATCGTTCGCCGAGCACACCGATTTCTCCGCGGAAACCCAGCGCAAGCTCCTCTGGGAGAACGCCGAGGACTTTCTCGGACTCTGACGACGGGAAACGAAACCGTCGCTTGCAGGCAGCACGCCGAACTGCGCTGTGGGCGACGAGCCGATATGGACGACGAGCAGTTCTTCAGCGATGTCGAATCGCGTGCCGACCTCGACTCGCGCGAGCAGGTGGTCGCGGTAGCCGAATCGGTGTTTGGCGTGCTCGGCGAACGGCTCGACACGACTGACGCGCTCGCCGACGAGCTCACGGAGAACCTCGCAGCAGCACTCGACGGTGCTGGCCAGGAGGCTGCCGGATTCACACCCGAGGAGTTCGTCGACTGGGTGCGCGAGGCCGAACGCGAGAAAACGACCGACGTCGACGTCGATCAGGCCCGACTCCACACTCAGGCCGTTCTTGAGAGCCTCGCGCAGTCGGTCGACGGCACGACCTGGAACGACGTTCGGAGTCAGCTCCCCGACGAGTACGAGCGCCTCTATCGGGCGGGCTAGTTCACTCGTCCGAGCGCGTGCCCATCAGGATCGTGTCCTCGGCCAGCACCCGCTGAGCGCGTCGCAGTCGCTCCGAGAGCGCCTGATGGGAGATACCGAGCTCGTCGGCGAGCGTCGAGACGTCGGTCTCGCGCGGCACTGAGAAGTAGCCCTGCTCGGTCGCCAGCCGGAGCGCCTCGTACTGCTTTTCGGTGAGGCCGTGCCGGCCGACCGGGTTGCCGTCCATTTCGCGGATCGTCTCGACCTCGAAGGTGAGGCCGTTCTCGTCACAGAAATCGTAGGTCTCGGAGAGCGATTCGCGGGTCGGGTAGAGAACGCGGAGATACCACCAGCCGTCGGCCCCGTAGGCGTCGAGGATCGTCGCCTCCACGCCGGTGAGCATCTGAAGGACGAGCTGGATGTCGGCGATCCACTCCATCCGATAGAGTGATTCGGTGTCGAGATCGCTCAGCAGCGTCGGATCGCCGACGCTCGGATCGTCGGCGAGCGCCGCCTCGTAGCGCTCGGCGTCGCTCCCGCGGAGCCAGACCAGCGGCATGACGACGTCGTCGCCGGTCTCGACGATGCGCTCGATCTCGCACTCGATATCAGGGTCTGCCGTGAGTGTCTCGTAGAGGGCGAACTCGCCGGCCGGTACGCGTCCCTTGACGACTGTCGCCATCGATACACGGACTACCGGGAGCAAACGGATAAATCAGCGGGATCGGGCGTCACGTGGCGGAGCTGTCGGACCGCCGGCCCACAGCCACTCGCATCCCCGGATCGGAACCCATTTCGAACGCGACCCACGGCCGAAGGGACGTTCGCCGGTTACTGCTCGTCGGTCGTTTCTGCGCCGTCGCCGGTATCGTTCTCGCCGGTACCACTCAGAAACCGTCGCTTGACGAACCGAATCCCGAGGATCGCGCCACCGCCGGCGGCCAGCGCCCCGGGGATGCCGTATCGTTTGTAGCCCTTCTTCGCCGCTTTCATCGCTGCCGTGCTGCCGAGCATGGTGTCCGTGTCGGCGGCCGACGGAAAAGCGCGCTGCCTGCATCGCTCGGACTACAGGTTCAAGGAGTCGTATCCCGAACCGGAAGCAATGACCCGCTCACGTCGCCGGTTCCTCGCTGCCTTCCCGATCGTTGCCGGCCTCGGTCTCGGCGGCTGTCTCACGCTCGATCCGACGGTGAACGCCGACACCGCGGAGTCGGCCGTTTTCGAGGAGATTGCGACCGACGAATCGTGGGCGAGCGGTCGCGTCCGAGCCTCGATCACGCTCGCGGCGAACGCGACGAGCGACCAGGACGTCACCGATCTGACGGTGACGACCGAGAGCGGCAAGAGCTTCGACTCGACGAGCGTCAGCAGCGGCCAGAGCCGCGGGATCATCCTCTACCTCCCGGCGGGCGAGAACGCGACCATCACCGCCACCGATTCGATCAACGGCACGACGATCGAGAGTCAGAGCGTCGAAACCGGCGGCGACGAACTGTTCTGACTAGCGCTGGGAGCCGCGCAGAATGAGCGGCCCGATGGCGAGCGTGCGTTTCGCGATCGTCGCGACGCGGGCGATATAGGCGATGAGCAGGAGGAAGGGGAGCGTCGTGACGGTGAATCCGCCGGCGACGAGCCAGAGGATGTCCGGAACGCCGATCGTCGCACCCGTCAGCGTGCTCCCGTCGACGAACGCGAGCATCGCGGCGGCGACGACCAGCGCCGGCACCGCGACGTAGAGGATGAGCTGTGAGAGATCGATCAGCGCCCACTCGAAGTAGAGCGTCTTGATGTGCTCGCGCGCCGGACCGAACATCGACAACGACGTGCGGAGCTCGTCGAGGATCGCGTGATCCTCGTCGGTCAGGCTGTCGGCGTGATCGTCGGCGATGCGCTCGACCTGGAACAGTTTCCAGCCGTAGTTGAAGTTCAGCGCGGCGAAGAGCACGTCGAACTCGCCGAAGGTCGCCCCGTCGAGCTCCTCGTCGACCTCTTCGGCGTTGCCGACGATGGATTCGGTGAACTCGTCGACCTCCGCGCGGAGCTGATCGTCGTCGTTGTCGGCGACGGCGCTGCGCAGGGCCTCGGCACGCCGGCGCGCCGCGTCGATGACGACGCGCAGGAACATCGAGGGGTCGGCCGGCATCGGCTGGCCGATGAGATCGCGGGTGTACGACCGGAAGTCCATCGTGTCGCTCATGCGGGCGTGTTGTTCGCCGAGCGGGCCGTTCTCTTGAGAGATGACGAGCTGTGAGATGGTGAGCACGAGCGTCGTCGCGGTGACGATGGCCCCGATCATCGTCGAGAACATCGTCTCGATCGTGTCGGCGCTCCGGAGGCTCGCCTCGAACGGCGGGTAGACGAACACCCCGAGGGCGACGAACGCGACGAAGACGAACAGCGCGAGCAGCGCGGTGATGAGCAGGCGGTTCGCACCGAGCATCACCCAGAGCTTGATGCGGCTCTCGTTCGCGCGCTCGCGCATCGTGTTCGCGGTGCTGATGTCGACGTCGGGGTCGATTGCCGCACCCATCTCGGCCTCGGTTTCCGGATCGACCCCGACGTCCGTGCGCGCATCGGGGTCGGCGCTCATTCCGGCTCCCCGTCGACGGGTCGCTTGAACAGCAGGAACTTCGTCCCGCCGCCGGCGTACTCGACGCTCGTGACGAGCTCCCAGCCCGCAGCGCCGAGTTCGTTCAACTCCGCCTTCGGATCGCTCGTCTCCTTCTGTGTCGGCCCGCGCGGCGGGCGCAACGTCTCGTACTCCCACTCGGTCATTGGTCGATAGTCACACGTACCCTGTCGCCACCGAATGCTAAATGGCTATGCTTTCGACAGTTCCATCTCGGCGAGTGACATGCTCAGTGCTGGCAGCGTCGCAATGGCTATACAGTTTCATGTAGTACGTCATCATATGACAATACGTGAGGCCGCGACCGACGATGCCGAGGCGATCACGGCGATCGCACGGGAGTCGTGGAGCCACGACTATCCCGACATCCTGAGCCGCGACACGGCCGAACAGGGTGTCGAGGAGTGGTACGCGCCCGAAACAATCAGGACTGAGATCGACAGCGACGACGCGGTCGTGCCGGTGGCCGAGCGCGACGGCGAGGTGGTGGGGTTCGCCCATGCCGTCGGGGACGGGACCGGCGGCACGGTTCTCAGAGTCTACGTCGCGCCCGACCACCGGGGCGACGGCATCGGCAGCGGTCTGCTCGACCATGCCCGCCAGCGGCTCGTCGACCGCGGTGCCGGGCGGCTGCGGGCGATGGTGCTCGCCGACAACGAGCCGGGAAACGAGTTCTACCGTCGACTCGGGTTCGAACTGCGCGAGCGAAACGAGACCCGCATCGGTGGGGAGACCTACCGGGAGAACGTCTACCTCGATGTCTGAGTGGCGCAGCCGATCGACCCGACGACGGGGTGGCGAGCGCGACCGGCGATTCCCAACGGCTTAACCGTCTGCCGTTCCTATCGAGCACATGAGCGAAGAATCCGGGCGGAAGAACCTCCGCATGCCCGACGACAACGAGGTGTTCGCCGTCGTGACCCAGCACAACGGCGGCAATCACGTCCAGCTACGGTGTATGGACGGGAAGGAACGCATGGGTCGGATCCCCGGCCGTATGAAGTATCGCGTCTGGATCAACGAGGGCGACGTCGTGCTCGTCGAGCCCTGGGACTGGCAGGACGAGAAGGGCACCATCGAGTGGCGCTACTCAGACCAGGACGCCGACCAGCTCCGCCGCGAAGGCCACATCGAATAGTCGTTTTATTCCGACCGGACGAACTCGGTCAGCGCCATCGGCTCCGCACGGAACAGCCGCGTGTCCATCTCCGAGAGATCGTCGGCGACGGTCGGCGCGAACGCCATCTGGTCGACGACGTCGCTCTCGACATCGACGCCCGGTGCGATCTCGGTGAGCGTGACTCCTTCGTCACCGAGTTCGAAGACGGCCCGCTCGGTGACGAAGACGACCGGCTGGTCGGTTTCGAGCGCGTAGTCGCCGCTGAAGGTGACCTGTTCGACGCGCTCGACGAACTTCGGTGCCCCGTCCTCGCCCTCGACGGCGAGCCGTCCGTCGCCGACGGATATCGACGAGTCGCCGGTCGTGAGCGTGCCACAGAAGACCACCTTCGCGGCGTTCTGGGTGATGTTGATGAACCCGCCACAGCCCGGCAGTCGCGAGCCGAACCGGCTGACGTTGACGTTGCCGTCGCGGTCGGCCTGTGCGATGCCGAGATAGCCGATGTCCAGCCCGCCGCCGTCGTAGAAGTCGAACTGCTCGGGCGAGCTCACGAGCGCGTCGTGGTTGCTGGCCGTCCCGAAGTCGATGCCGCCCGACGGCGAGCCGCCGATGGGGCCCGCTTCCACAGTTTGAATGATCTCGTCGCTGACGCCGCCGGCGGCCGCGACGGCTGGAATCGCCTCGGGCACGCCGACCCCGAGGTTCACCACGGCGTCGGGCACCAACTCCATCGCCGCCCGGCGCGCGATGACCGTCCGCGCGGTCAGCGGCGTTTCCTCGGTCGTCGAGTCGCGCGGTGGCCGGACTTCGCCACTCAGCGCACCGCTGTAGTCGGTTCCGTACGTCTGTGCGTGGTCCTCGGTGGGGGCTTCGACGACCGTATCGACGACGATGCCCGGGATATCGACCTCGCGCGCGTCGAGCGAGCCGGCCTCGGTGACGCGCTCGACCTGTACGATGACGGTCCCGTCGGCGTTGTGGGCGGCCTGTGCGGTCGCCAGCATGTTCGCCGTGAGTGCTTCGCGCTCCATCGAGACGTTGCCGCGCTCGTCGGCGGTCGTCCCGCGAATCAGCGCGACGTCGGGCGCTATCGCGTGATAGAAGAGATACTCCTCGCCGTCGAGCGTGACGACCTCGACGAGATCCTCGGTCGTCGCGTCGTTGACCTTCCCGCCCGTTCGCCGCGGATCGACGAACGTTCGCAGTCCGGCGGTCGTCACCGTCCCCGGTTTGCCGGCCGCGGTGTCGCGCAGCAAGTGGTCCATCGCGCCGAAGGGGAAGTTGTAGGCCTCGACGTCGCCGGCGACGATGCGCTCCATGAGCTGTGGGACGAACCCCCAGTGGCTGCCGATGACTCTTCCGAGCATCCCGTCGCGTGCGAGATGGGAGACGCCGTTGCCCTGCCGGTCGCCCTCGGCCGCGGGATGGTACAGCGTGAGGTCGCCGGGCGACCCCGTTCGCGTGTAGCGCTCGCCGAGTGCCGAGAGCAGGTGTTCGGGAATCCCGACGGCGACGAACCCGCCGACGGCGACCGTATCGCCTGCAGCAATCGACTCGACGGCCGCGTCGGCAGGTCGAACGAGTGACATACGTCCTCCGTCGCCGTTTCGGGACATAGACGTGTCGATACCGCCCGCCCGAACGTCGATTCACTGGGGAACGGACTTCGCTCCTGAATATCTCTCGACGCCACCGATGACGTGGATGGCGTCGGCCGGGAGCGCCAGCCGAGTCCGCTCGCGCTCGTCGAGTCCCGTACGCTCGTAGGCGGGCGGCGAGAGCGCGAGGCGCACGGCCTCGTCGCCCCCATCGGGCACGATGTCGAGCAGGTGGCCATCACCCTCGAAGACACGTCGGGTGATCGCTCCCTCGAAGGAATTTCTCGTTTCGTCGTCGGCGAGCGTGACGTACTCGGGACGGACGCAGAACCAGACCGTATCGCCGTCGGTTGGCCCACCGATGGCGGCGTCGAGCCGGCGGCCGTTCCAGTCGAGTGCGGGGCCCGTTCCGGTTTCGACGACATCTCCCCGAAACAGGTTGGTGCTCCCGGTGAACGAGGCGACGAACGGCGTCGCGGGATGGGCGAACACTTCGTCGGGCGTGTCGAGTTGAAGGAGTTCCCCGTCGGCGATCACCGCGAGTCGGTCGCCGATAGCGGTCGCTTCGCGCTGGTCGTGGGTGACGTAGACGACGGGCACGTCGAGCGAGGCGAGCAGCGGGCGGAGCTCGTCCCGGAGCCGGCGCTTGATCGGTGCGTCGAGGTTGGCGAGCGGTTCGTCGAGCAGAAGCGCATCGGGATCGGCTGCCAGCGAACGCGCGAGCGCGACCCGCTGGCGCTCGCCGCCCGACAGCGTGTCCGCGCGCTGGTCGAGAACGTCACCGATTTCGAGCGCGTCGGCGAGCTCTTCCACCCGCCTCTCGGAGCGAGCGGCGTAGGCGACGTTCTCGCGAGCGGTCATATGGGGGAACAGTGCACCGTCCTGGAAGACCAGAACTGTGCCACGTTTTTCAGGTGGTTGCCCGGTGAGATCAAGCCCGTCGAGCGAGATCGTCCCGGCGTCGGGGGTGAGCATGCCCGCGATCGCCGAAAGGAGGGTGGTCTTGCCACAGCCCGATGGCCCGAGTACCGAGAGCACTTCCTCGCCGACCGTGAGGTCGATCGGGCCGAGCTCGAACGCGCCGTGGGATTTCCGTACGCCGTCGACGACGAGCGTCATTGCCACGGGTTGGCCGCGACGGTGTTGAGCACGGCGAGCGCCGCGACCGAGATGAGCAGGAGGAGGATCGCGATCGGATAGGCGTTGTCGAGCCCGAGCTCGATGAACGAGACCCAGATCTGGACCGGCATCGTCCGTGGGTAGTACGAGAGCATCATCGTCGCGCCGAACTCGCCCATCGCGCGCGCGAAGGTGAGCGTCACGCCGGCGGCGATCCCCGGCATGGCGAGCGGCAGCGTCACGTTCCGGGCGGTCGTCCACCGCCCCTTGCCGAGCGAGCGCGAGGCGTGTTCGAGGGTTCGATCGACGCCCTCGAAGGCCGCCTTCGCCGTGACGACGACGAACGGCGAGGCGACGAACGTCTGAGCGAGCACCACGCCGGCGAGCGAGCGCGTGAGCGGAACGCCGGCGCTGGCCGCGGCCTTGCCGATGGGTGCACCGGGGCCGAACACCGTGAGCAGGACGATACCGCCGACGGTCGGCGGGAGCACCAGGGGGAGGACGACGACCCCCAGCACGGCGTTCGTCCAGCGCGACTCGCTCCGCGCGAGCCAGTACGCGAGCGGCAGGCCGAAGACGGTGGCGACGGTCGTGCTGATCGACGCCGCCAGCACCGACGTCGTCGCCGCGTCCACGACCGTCGAGTCGGTCATCCGGGCGATGACCTCACCCGGCGGTACCGACAGGAACAGCGAGATCAGCGGCGCGAGATAGTAGAGACAGAGCACGCCGCCGAGGACGAGCGCGACGGTGAGCCAGTCGAAGCCGAGCAGCGTCGTCCGTGATCGTGCCGTGTCGGAGCGTGTCGCCATTCAGATCAGGAGGGTGATGTCCGATACCGTCGAGGATAGTTCCACCGAGCTCCCGCCGAGCGCGGATTGGGGTCCCGCGGTTTCGGTGCTGCCGGAGCGATTTCCGGCGGACTGCGTTCCACCGGATTCGCTACCACCTGAGCCACCGGTCGCCCGTTGCACACGCTGTGGCACGTCCCCCTCGTACATCGGGAACTGGTCACGCAGGAGGAACCCGTGTTCATCGAGGTAGTCACCGGTCGTGTGGGCGGCGAACACGTCGAGAGCGGCGTCACTCATCTTCCGGATCGTCGACCCGTAGCTGATGAGCCCTCCCTGAACCATCTGATCGGTCGGAAGCGTGTACGAGACCGTCGAATACCACTCCTCGTCGTACTGTGGATTGCTGAGATCGATCCGATCGGGGAGATCGATATACTCGTAGTCGCGCTCGACGGCCATGTTGCGGTAGGCGATGGCGGCGTCGATCGACCCGCTCTCGAACTGACTGATGAGCGCCGTCTCGGGGAAGATCTGATTCTTCTGCAGTATCTTCTCTCGGAGGTTCGACGCGTTGTCGTAGTACCGCGAGGCGAGTTCGAGGGTGAACAGCGCGCGATAGCCGAGCGGGTCCTGATCCGGATCGGTACGGCCGATGCGCACGTCGTCGCTGGCCAACGCATCGTACCAGTTTTCGGAACCCGCCTCGGCGAGGCGCTTGCCACCCTCGGTGTCGGGGTTGTAGGCGATGACGACGGCGTTGCTCGTGAACACCGAGTGCCAGGGCGGTGAGAGAGGTTCCTCGAACAGTGCCACGTCGGCGACGCTCACGATGTCGGGATCGCGCTTGCCCTCGTCGATCATGCGCGCGACCGTCGCCGATCCGTGGGCCTCGACGTTCACCGGGACGTCGACGGCGGGTTCGAGACCGTTCGACAGCGCGTTCTGGAGGCTGCCGGCCGCGAGAATCGCGATCGTCGTCGATGTTCCGCTACCGCCACCGCCGTTCGTGCTGGTACTGGAACCATCGCTTGCGGTGCCCGAACCGTTGGCGGTGCCGGTGGGGTCGCCGCTGCCGACACAGCCCGCCACGCCCGCGAGTCCGACTGCACCGGCCGCTCCGGCCGCCCGCAGGAGGTCACGGCGCGAGCGCCCGCCGGACCGTTGTTCTCTCATAGACATAACCCTCTCCTTCCGGCCCCGTGATAAGCGTTTTGCCGGTTCGCACGAACCGACCGCATGGACCTCGACGCGGGCTTCGACGCACAGCTCGACAAATCGGGGGTGGAGTTCGACGAGCGCGACGCGGGCCTCCTCCGGGCGATCGACGACCACGGCTCGCTCAACGCCGCTGCCGGCGCGCTCGGGCGGTCGTACTCGCGCTCGCAGCGCCGCGTCGTCGAACTGGAGGAGGCGTTCGGCCCGCTGGTCGCGCGCGAACGGGGCGGCACCGGTGGCGGCGGCAGCACGCTGACCGACGGTGCTCGCGACCTCCTCGTGGCGTTCGAGCGCCTCACCGCCGAGTTCACGGGCGTCGCCGAGGTCGAGGAGACGGTGCTCGACGGAACGGTCGTCGAACGCGACGGCGAACTCGCCACCGTCGAGACACCCGCTGGAACCGTCCGCGCGATCGTTCCCACAGGAAGCCGTCGGGTCCGTCTCGCCATCCGCGCCGATGCCGTCACGCTCCACACGCCCGGGGCGCTGCCAGACCGCGAGACCAGCGCCCGCAATCGGTTTCAGGGGGAGGTCACTGCCATCGAGAGCGGCGACGCGCTCGCCCGCGTCGCGCTCGATATCGGAACCGACGCACGGCTGACCGCGCTCGTGACGCGCGAGAGCATCGCGACGCTCGCACTCTCGCTTGGCAGCGAGGCGGTCGCCTCGTTCAAGGCGACGGCGACGCGGGCGATTCCGGCGCAGCAGGGAACGTCCGACGAACGGACTGACGACTGAGTGGTGATTTCGGTCGGTGACCGAAAACGGCAGTTCGTCAGGAGAGGGAAAGACTACTTAGTCGGACAGCAGCGAGCGGGGACCGGGGAGCAGCTGGCCGATGAGTTCGCGGTGTTCGGCGACGAAATCACGGAACAGGGGGATGTCGCCGACGTGGAAGAGCTTCGCCAGCGCGAGCGGGTTGCCCGCGTTGGCCGACGAGAGCGTGTCGCTGCTGAGCCGGCGGAGGTCGCGGATGAAGCGGTTGTACCGCTCGGTCGGGGCGTAGTAGATCAGATGTGTCATGAGCAGCCGCATCGCCGCCTTCGGGGCCACGTTGCGGTGCCAGAGCATGTCGTAGATCGTCATCTCGTCGGCGGAGGTATCCATCCGGCCGGTGAAACAGCGATCAGCCGTAACGGCCGCCGCACGGCCCGAGCGCATGCACTTGTCGATGCCCTGTCCCCAGAGCGGATCGATCGAGGGGACGGTGTCGCCGATCGCCATGAACCGATCGGTGCTGAGCTGTTTCGGCGGCTGGATGTGCGCCGACCCGCGATGCTGACTGTCGTCGATGCGGGTGGCTTCGGCGAACCGGGGATCGTCGTCGAGCCAGCCCGTGAGCGCGTCGTCGATACGGACGCGGTCGTCGTCGGGGCCGTACTTGTCGTTCTGGATGAAACAGAGCCCGACCTTCGCCGTGTCCGCGCCGGTGTGGAAGATCCACGCGTAGCCGCCCGGCGCGAGATCGTGATCGAGGCGGAGCATCATCGAATCGTTGAGATCGGCGTAGCCGGGATGGTCGAGCGCCACGCCCTCGTACTCCCACTCGATGCCGATCGCCTGGCGTTTCCGTTCGAGATCGCTCACTCCGAGAGCCTTCGCCAGCGGCGCGGCCGGCCCGGTGGCATCGATCACGATGTCGGCGTACACCTCCTCGCCGCCGTCGTAGCGCACGCCAGCGATCTCGTCGTTCTCCACGATGGGCTGTGAGACCCGGGAGTCGAAGCGGTAGGTTGCGCCGTGATCACGGCCGTCACGGACGAGATAGCGCTTGAAGTCGGCGAACTCCAGCACTGCGCCAGGTTGGGTCATCTGGAAGTTCTCGTCGGGCGATTCGAGGACGACGCTGTCGGTGTAGTGCATCACCACGTCGTCGGGGATGCCGAACGAACCCATCATCGAGGGGAAGGTCCCGCCGGTGGACTTGTTGCTCTGGGCGGGGAACGTCCCCTCGGGTTCGGTCTCCAGGACGAGCACTTCGTAGCCGCGCTCGGCGAGATCCCTGGCACACTGTGCACCAGCGGGACCCGCGCCGGCGATGACGACGTCGTATCGCTCGGACATGAACGCCGTTCGGATCGGTGTGCTATTTAGTCTTGCTGGCCGCACCCGCCGTGTGCCTGTGACTCACTCCCGATAGCCTTTGCGGAAGCTCCGGAACTCGCTCCGATGTGACTCCTCGTCGCTGAGGATGTCGATCGCGAGGTCCTCGGTCACCGGATCGTCGGCCTCGCGCGCGGCCTCCAGCAGCGACCGGTAGGTGTCGATGGCGTCCTGTTCGTATTCGATCACGCCGTCGATCACGCTCAGAACGTCGGCGGTATCGTCGGGCGGCTGAAGCGCCTCCTGTTCCGGTTCGAATTCGAAGGAGGCCGGCGGCTGGGCGTCGAGTTCCTTCAGACGCTTGCCGAGGCGCTCGGCGTGGAGCAGCTCCTCCTGTTTGGCATCGGTACGAAGGCTGTCCTTGACCTCGGCGGCGCTGACGCCGTCGAGCACCGACGCGTTCGTCAGGTAGTTCATCACCGTCTCCATCTCGTCGTTGTAGGCGCTGCGGAGCAGCTCGATCACTCGGTCGTTCGTCATGCTCTCACATACACAAACCCATCACTTATACCATTGGTTATTTTTTCTTCACGAATCGGACGTTCCGACCCGTTCTATGGCAATCTTTTTGGTGGTATGGCGACAGTACCGTGTGGGAGTGAGTTACTCCCACAGGAGACACTCACACATGGAATTCAGTGGGACGTTCGAACTCGAAGACGCGACGACCGAGGAGGTGTGGCTCGCGCTCTCGGACCCGGTGATGATCGAGCACGCGCTGCCGGGCTGTGAGTTCCTCGTCGCGGTCGACGACACGGATCCGGATTTCGACGCCCTCCGCGAGGAACACGCCGATCGTGACGTCGAGCCGACGTCCGACCCGGAAGTCATCGCCGAGCGCGCGTTCGAGGAGGGGAATCACTACGCCGCCATCATCGGCATCAGCATCGGGCCCGTCAACCCGACCTTCGAGACGGTCGTCACCATCGACGAGCGTGACCAGCCGTACATGGAGGCCTCGGGCGAGGGATCGGCCGGCGACAGCTCCTTCGAGATGTCCTCCTGGATGGATCTCGACCAGGCGGACGACGGCGTCGAAGTCGAGTGGGCGACCGAGGCCGACGTGTTCGGGCGCATCGCGCAGATGGGCCAGCGCGTCATCAACCCGGCGGCCAACCAGGTCGTCAAGCGATTCTTCTCCTCGGTCCAGGACGAGCTCCGCGAGCGCGAGATCGCCGAAGGTGGCACCGTCGAACAAGCGCAGTCGGACGAGGACGACCGCGGTATCGTCGACCGGATTCTCGGTCGATCGGACGGGAGTAAGCAATGACAGAACACGACATCGAACTATCGGTCAACGGGACGACACACGAACTCACGGTCGAATCGCGAACCCTACTCGTCCACGCGCTGCGCGACGAGCTGGGCTATACAGGAACGAACGTCGGCTGCGAGAGCTCGACCTGCGGGGCCTGTACGGTACACCTCGACGGCGACGCGGTGAAATCCTGCACGCTGCTCGCGGTCCAGGCCGACGGCGCAGAGATCGGCACCGTCGAAGGGCTCGCCGAGGACGGCACCTATGCTCCGATCCAGGAAGGCTTCCAAAAAGAGCACGGGCTCCAGTGTGGCTACTGCACGCCGGGGATGATGCTCGCGGCGGACGACCTCCTGGAGCGCAAGCCCGATCCCGACGAGGGCGAGATCAGGGAGGCGATCGAGGGCAACCTCTGTCGGTGTACGGGCTATCAGAACATCGTCAACGCCGTCGAGTTCGCCGCCGACGAGATGGGAGAGGCGAGTAGTCCGGAGATGACGGCCGCGGACGGCGGAGGTGACGACTGATGGGGATCGAGACGATCGAAGCCGACGAGCTCGACGTAGAATCGGTGCTCGGCTCGGCGGTCGAGCGCCGTGAGGACCCCTCGCTGATCACGGGCGAGGCCGAGTACACCGACGACATCCAGCGCCCGAACATGGCCCACATGAGCGTGCTCAGGAGCCAGTACGGCCACGCGACGATCAACGGGGTCGACACGAGCGACGCCGAGGCAATGGACGGCGTGATCGGCGTCTACACCGCCGACGATCTCGACGTACCCGGCGAGATCCCCGTGGGCTGGCTGCTCGACAGTCTGGAGACGCCGGTCCATCCGCTCCTCGCGGGCGAGACGGCGCGCTACCAGGGCGACGGCATCGCGGTCGTTGTCGCCGAGGAGCGCTACATCGCGAGCGACGCGGTCGACGCCATCGACGTCGACTACGACCGCCGCGACGCGGTCATCGATCCGAAAGAGGCCGTCGAGGACGGCGCGCCGGTGGTCCACGACGATCTCGACGACAACACGGCCTTCGACTGGGAGATCGGCGACGCCGACGAGACGGACACGGCGTTCGACGAGGCGGCCCACACCGCGGAAGTCGATCTGACGAACCAGCGGCTGATCCCGAACGCGATGGAACCGCGCGCGACCGTCGCCGAGTACAAGCCCGGTACCGAGGAGTTGGAGGTCCACATGACCTCACAGAACCCGCATCTCCATCGCCAGCTGATGTCCGGGGTGCTGGACGTGCCCGAGCACAAACTCCACATCGTCGCGCCGGACGTCGGCGGCGGGTTCGGCTCGAAGATCCACCACTACCCGGACGAGGCGCTCGCGTGCTGGTGTGCGATGGAGACCGGGCGACCCGTCAAGTGGACCGCCACGCGCACCGAGACCTACCTCACCGACGCCCACGGACGCGATCACGAATCACACGCCGAACTGGCGATGGACGAGGAGGGAATCATTACTGGAATGCGCGTGAAGACCTACGCGGGGATGGGCGCGTATCTCTCGACGTTCGCACCCGCCGTGCCGACCTACCTCTACGGTACCCTCCTATCGGGCCAGTACGATATTCCAGCTATTCACTGTAACGTGGTCGGCGCGTTCACCAACGGCGCACCCGTGGACGCCTACCGGGGCGCGGGACGGCCGGAGGCGCTGTATCTCGTCGAGCGCATCATCACCCTCGGCGCGCGCGAGATGGGGATGGATCCCGCCGAGTTCCGTCGGCAGAACTTCGTGCCCGCGGACGACTTCCCCCACCAGACGCCCGTCGCCGTCGAGTACGACAGTGGTGACTACGAACCGGCGCTCGACAAAGCCCTCGAAGCCGTGGGCTACGACGATCTCCGGGAGCGCCAGGAGGAACTGCGCGAGGAGGGCCGGTATCTCGGTATCGGACTATCGAGCTACATCGAGGCCTGTGGGCTCGCACCCTCGGAACTCGCCGGTCAGCTCGGCGCACAAGCAGGACTGTGGGAATCGGGGCTCGTTCGCGTTCATCCGACGGGGAAGGTCACGGCGTTCTGTGGCACCTCGGGCCACGGCCAGGGCCACGAGACGACCTACGCACAGATCGTCTCTGACGAACTGGGAATCCCCTACGACGATATCGAGATCGTCGAGGGCGACACCGACGAGATCCCCCAGGGGATGGGCACCTACGGCTCGCGCTCGGCGGCTGTGGGGGGAAGCGCGCTGGCGACGAGCTCACAGAAGGTCGTCGAGAAGGCGAAGAAGATCGCTGCCCACCAACTGGAGGCGAGCGAGGACGATATCGAGTTCGAGAACGGCGAGTTCAACGTGGCGGGCGCACCCGAACGCTCGATGCATATCCAGGACGTGGCCGCTCAGTCCTATCTCGCCCACGACATGCCCGACGGGATCGAGCCGGGCCTGGAGGAGACCTCCTTCTACGACCCGGACAACTTCGTCTTCCCGTTCGGCACGCACATCGCGGTCGTGGAGGTAGATCCCGAGACGGGCGAGATCGAGTTCAAGAACTACGTCGCTGTGGACGATGTCGGCCCGCAGATCAACCCGAAGATCGTCGAGGGGCAGGTCCACGGCGGCGTCGCCCAGGGCATCGGCCAGGCGCTCTACGAGGGTGCCGAGTACGACGACAACGCACAGCTCGTGACGGGCTCGATGCAGGACTACACGGTACCGAAGGCCGAACACATCCCGACGATGGAGACCGACTCGACAGTGACGCCGAGCCCGCACAACCCGCTCGGCGTCAAGGGCGTCGGCGAAGCGGGCACGATCGCGGCCCCGCAGGCCGTCGTCAACGCCGTCACCGACGCGCTCCAGCCGTTCGATGTCGATCACATCGACATGCCGCTCACGAACGAGGCGGTCTGGCGGGCGGTGAACGACGCCCCCGATGCAGGGGCGGAGGGCGGCGACGAGGCGATCGCGGACGGAAGCGGGGCCGAGAACGGAGGTGAGAACTGATGTATCCCGACGAGTTCGACTACTACCGGGCCGAGGGCGTCGACGACGCGCTCTCCTTGCTCGACGAACACTCGGGAGCGGGGACGACTGAACTGCTCGCGGGCGGCCACAGTCTGCTACCGGCGATGAAGACCGGGCTATCGAGCCCCGACATCCTGATCGACATCAGCGGCATCGAGGAGATGCAGGGGATCTCGGTCGACGGCGATACGCTCTCGATCGGCGCGATGACGCGGTACAGCGATCTCGTCGACTCCGAGGACGTGGCCGAGCACGCGCCGGCGCTCGCGGCGGCCGTCGAGCAGGTCGGCGACGTCCAGGTCAGAAATCGTGGGACCATCGGCGGGAATCTGGCCCACGCCGATCCCGCGGCCGACCTGCCGGGCGCTGCGCTCGCCTCGGACGCGACGCTCGTCGTCCACGGTCCGGATGGCGAGCGCGAGATCCCAGCCGACGACTTCTTCTTCGGGATGTATACGACCGACGTCGGTTCCGACGAGCTGCTCACGCGGATCGAGATCCCCTCGGCCGCCGGCGCGCTCGGAGCATACGCGAAGAAGCCGAGTCCGTCCTCCGGGTACGCGATGGTCGGCGTCGCCGCACTGCTCGAAACCGACGGCGACGGCGTCACGTCGGCGCGCGTCGGCGCGAACGGCGTGATGGACCACGGCGTTCGTCTTTCGCCCGTCGAGGACGCGCTCGCCGATGGTGCACTCGACGACGAGACGATGGCGTCGGCCGCGAACCACGCCAGCGACGATCTCGACGTCGACATGATGATGTCGGATCTCCAGGCCTCGAACGAGTTCCGTGCCCAACTGCTCGAAGTGTACACCGAGCGGGCGCTGACCGCGGCGATCGAGAGCGGTTCGTCGTCGGTCGCGGCCGACTGACGCTTCTTCCTTCTCTCCGTTCTCTTTTCTTCGACCGTCTTCGATCGATTCGCGACGGCGATCCGACGAACTGGTTTTAAACCACGGGTACGTTACGTGCGGTCGTGTCACATTCGATGGTAGATATCGGTTCGTGCGACTCGGGGTCGATCCCGCCCGACGACACCCCGTGGCCGGCAACACCGGCCGATCGGGCCGTGGAGGGCGGATGAGCGACGCGACCGGGTTCGACGGGACGACCGAGGACGACGTCCGGGAGGCCTTCGAGAGCGAGGACTACGTCGCCGGCGACGAAATCACCACGACGGTGACGCTGGCGCTCCGCCTCGGCAAGCCACTACTCGTCGAGGGCGAGCCGGGTGCGGGCAAGACCGAACTCGCCAAGGTGCTGGCCGGGGGGCTCGACACCGAACTCCTCCGACTCCAGTGTTACGAGGGGCTGACCGCCGAGAACGCGCTCTACGAGTGGAACTACACGAAGCAGCTGCTGAGTGTCCAGGCCGCGGAGGGCGAGGAGTCGGTGTTCGACGAGGAGTATCTGCTCGAACGCCCGCTGCTGAGCGCGCTCCGCGGCGAGGGCCGGCGAGTGTTGCTCATCGACGAGATCGACCGGGCCGACGAGGAGTTCGAGGCGCTGTTGCTCGAACTGCTCTCGGATTTCCAGGTGAGCGTGCCCGAACTCGGCACCGTCAGCGCGACGACCCCGCCCGCGGTGATCGTCACCTCGAACCGGACGCGCGGGCTGTCGGACGCGCTCAAGCGCCGGTGTCTGTTCCTCCACGTCGCGCCGCCCTCCTTCGAGAAGGAGCGCGCCATCTTGGAGCGGAAGGTGCCCGCACTCGACGCGGCGGTCGCCGCCGAACTCTGTGCGATGGCCGGTCGACTCCGCGAGGAACCCCTGCTCAAACCGCCCGGCGCGGCCGAGACGATCGACTGGGCACGGGCGATCGACGCACTCCGCGACGGGAACGACGAGTCGCTCGACGATGCCGAGATTCGGAACACGCTCGGCTGCCTGCTCAAGGAAGTCGAGGACATCGAGCGCGTCGACGACGAACTGCTGGCATCGCTGCACGAGGCGGCCAAACGTGTCCGCGCGGAGGCAGACTGATGGATCCCACAGAGCACGTTCGCGAGGAACTCGTGCGATTCGTGCGTGCACTCCGTCGAGCGGGTGTGTCCGTCCCCGCGAATGCTGGGACGACCGCCGCTCGCGCGCTCGTCGCCGTCGGGTTCGACGATCGCGAGCGTGCACGAGTCGCGCTTCGGGCATCGCTCGTGCCCGAACAGGCGGATGTGGCGACGTTCGACGAACTCTTCGCCGAGTTCTGGCGGCGGCTCACCGCCGGTCTCGATCCGACTGGTCCCGTGGAGCAACCCGATAATCCGCCGGACGGAGGACTCGCACCGCTCGGGGCCGAAGCGGCTCCCGGCGAACGCGCCGAATCGGACGACACGAACGGTGAGGATGGCGATACGGACGAGAACCGGGCCGGCCTAGGTGCTGTCGTCGGCCCCGGAACGGAAGCGACGGGCGAGAACGTTGCGACCGCCAGGTACAGTCCGACGGGTCGATCGGAAGAGATCGCGACGTTCGCCGTGCCCGACGAGGAAAGGTTCGACGATGCTTTCGACGAGTTGACGCGTGCGCTCGCGGAGCTCGCGGGTCGGCGCTGGACCACCGGCGAGGGGCGTCCCGACGTCCGGCGTGCGCTCCGAGCGAGCGTCGGGACGGGCGGTGCGATCGTCGATCTGCCGGGACGCGAGCGGGCACGGACGGCGCTCCGGGTACGCGTGGTGGTCGACGTGAGTCGATCGGTGCTCGACGTGATCGAGCGGCCGTTCCTACTACGATTTCTCCGGCGGGCCCACGCGGTCTGGCGCGACACCCGGGTGTTCTTCTTCGACGAAGACCTGCGGGAAGTCACCGACTCGTTCGACGCAGCGAGTGCGGACGCGGCGCTGGCTGCGCTCGAACGCGCTGAAGCCGAGTGGGGCGGCGGCACGCATATCGGCGAATCGCTCGATCGCCTCTCCACCGAGTTTCCATACGCGGTCGATCGCCGATCGGTGCTCGTCGTCGTGAGCGACGGCCTGGAGATGGGCGACGTATCAGCACTGGAGCGGGCGATGGCGGAGCTGTCGCGGACGGCGGCCGCGGTGCTCTGGCTCAACCCGCTCGCGGCCTCGCCGGCGTACGAGCCGAGCGCTCGCGGGATGGCGGCCGCGCTGCCGTATCTCGACGGGCTGTTCGCGTTCGCCGGGCCGGCCGATCTCGACGATCTTGCGGGGCAGCTCCGACGACAAGGGTCACACGGTGCTATCGGCTACGAACACGACAGGCGACGAACCGAGAGACGAACACGACAACGGACAACGACATGACCGACACGAACTGGGAGATGGCCGAAGCGGACGTACTGGCAGCGATCGGCGACGCGCTCGATCGGGGCAACGACGCAGTGCTCGCGACGATCATCGACGTTGAGGGCAGCGCGTACCGCCGCCCCGGCGCGAAGATGCTCATCGAGGGTGATGGCGGTGCCGGCAGCCTCACCGCCGGCTGTCTCGAAGACGAGGTGCGCGGACTCGCGAACGACGTGCTTGACACCGGACGGCCTCGCATCGAGACCTACGATCTGATGGGTGACGAGGACGTCTGGGGGCTCGGCATGGGCTGTAACGGGATCATCACCGTCCTGCTCGAACCGCTTGACGCGAGCCATCGGCCGGCCGTCGAGCGCGTGGCACACGGCACGGACTGTGCGACGCTCACGGTCGTCGGCGGCGACCGCCCACTCGGCGAGCGTGGCATCTACGACCCCGACGACGGGTTTGCGGGTGCTCTACCCGAGTGGCTCGTCGCGGACCTCGCCGATCGAACGGCCGCGCTGTTCGACGCCGGGCGGAGCGAGACGATCAGTGTCGACACCGACGATGGCAGCGTCGATCTGTTCGTTGATACGATCGAGGCACCTCCGGAGCTCGTCGTGCTCGGCTCGGGGCCGGACGTCACCCCCGTGGTCGAGCTCGCGTCGCGGGTCGGGTTCCGCGTCGCGGTCGTCGCCTTCCGGGGTGCGCTGTCGGAGGCCGACTTCCCCGCGGCCGACACGGTTCACACGACATCGCCGCCGAAGCTCCGCGAGACCGTCGATCTCGACGCCGATACGCACGTCGTCGTGATGACACACAACTTCATCGACGACCGGCTTGCGCTCGGCGAACTACTCGACACGCCCGTGCCCTACATCGGTTTGATGGGCCCCCGCGATCGATTCGAAGAGATGCGCGACGAGCTCGCCGCCGGGGGCGTGTCCATCACCGACGCGGACGCCGATCGCATCTACACGCCCATCGGTCTCGATCTCGGCGGCGATGCTCCCTCCATCATTGCCTACAGCATCGTCGCCGAACTGCTTGCGGTCGCCAATGATCGGACACCATACCACCTCGCCGAGCGTGCCGGACCGATCCACGACCGTCGTGCCGTCGAACCGACCGAGTGATCGTGGATATCGTATAGCGACATGTAGTTTATTCGTATGGACGAGAACAGACGAGATAATTCATTCACATACGAGTTACTACCGATCAGGAGCTATCCAGTACCAATTCATCCAGAAGCCGACAGATAGACCTCTCTGGATGAGATGAGTTGTATAGACAACCAGCTCCAGAAGGGTCCAGCAATAATCACATGACCGATGAGTTCCAGGCCAGCGTTTGCGCTTTGCAGCGTAGAGTCACCTGAGCGCGGAAAACCTGGCAGCAACGGTTATCAGTACGTCAACTGTGGCGTACAGGCGAAGTTGGAAGTGTACCACGTCGTTCACCCACCGTGGCGGGACGAGCCCGGTCACAGTCTGTCAGGCCTGCATGCTGAATTACACGAAGAGAACGATGACGACTCGAGCGATACGATTGAACGAGACGCTGGTGACAAATGATCATAGCTTCACAAGCCATTCGACCGACCCACCATCCTCTGAGGTAGACGGTGCTATGGGTTAGTTGCACAGCCCAAGGTCGGCATCAGCGAGCGCCGCGACCGTCGTATCGCGGGCGTTGACGGCGGGATATCGTCACTGGAGACGATATCGAAGAGCGTCGTGGGTAGCAGAGGGTCTCCCGGGATTCGGGTTCGTGTGAGGGAACGAGCGTACACAGCATGGAGATACGAGTCACAATGACGACCGTCCTCTCAATAAGCCGATGCGCCGCGTCGGACAATCATTGACTATCCGTTTCGATTCACAGCCCGGTCTAGCAGCTATTTGCCAGTAACGTACTCATCGGGTGGACGACTGTCGCCGCTGGCTGTCGGGACGCTGGTCGAATCACAAGCACCAGTCTATTTGCGGACGATGTTTCCAGATCGTGGAGCCACACGATACGCACCTCGATACTTCGTTATCGAACGCTTCCCAGAACCAACCGAATACAGATGCGTTCTCGAAGAGAGTGCTCGCTGTTGTTCGGGTAGGTAATCCATAGCTCACTACGAAGAGGAAACAGATACCATCTATTGAGATTTCATAGATTGTTATCCATGTAGTACCAGATGGGGATTTTAGGGGACTGCAAATATAGATATGCCAGAAAAATGCGGAACTAAAGGGGCCGAATTAGGGCATAAGAACGCTTATCGAGAAGAGGAGAACGTTGATACCGTGGGCGGTCGTTCGGCTGCTGTGAGCGAGAGTGACACCGAACGAAAGGTCGTCAAGACCTACGTTCCGGCCCATCAAAAAGAGCGGTGGCGCGAGCACGCCGCCGAGCTGGAGATGAGCCAGAGTGAGTTCGTACGGCTGATGATACAGGCTGGCCGGCGCGATTTCGACCTCGATGGCGAATCGGAGGAAGGCGGTTCTGGCGACGAAACCCCTGGGGTCGATGGCCTCGAAGACCGGGTGCTCGACGTTCTCGACGACGGCTACTGCTCGTGGGATGAACTCGTCCGGTCGCTCACCGACGATATCGAGGAGCGACTCGAAACCACACTCCAACGGCTCCAGCGCGAGAACCGCATCCGCTACAGCGGCCGCCACGGGGGCTACACCGCAGGGGACGATGGCCGCTGAGGCGATCGACGACGCGGTCGGCTATTTCATCGAGGATCTCGAATACCACGGTCGTTCGGAGCGCACGCGTGAGGCCTACGAACGGGTTCTCCGTCGGTTCGAGGGGTTCCTCGCTGGCCCTCGATGCCCGAACGAGCGCTCGCTCGCACCCGCCGAGGCGGGTCAGCGCGAGTGCATGGCATGGGTACATTCACTGCGGGAGTCACACAGTCAGAGTACGGTGGCGACCTACGCATCGTATCTCCATCGGTTCTACGCCTATATGATGCAGGTCGAGGCGTTCGATTCGAACCCGATGGCGCTCGTCGTCGAAGAGATGGACGAAACCATCGAGAAAGACCCTCAGCGTCGGGAAATCTCGCTCTCGGCCATGCGTGAGTTCGTCGCGGGAATCAGCCACCCGCTCGATCGAGCCGTGATCGTCGTACTGCTGAAGACCGGGATGCGCGTCGGCGAGCTCTGTAACCTCGATCTCCGCGATCTCGTGCTCGACGACGCGGATCTCGACGAGACGTACTCGTTGGGTACTCGTGGCCAGTTGAACGATCGGGCCGAATCGCTGTACGTGGCGAACGACGTGGGTCGTGGTGACGTTATCAACGGAGAGCAACGACACGCGTCGAACAAACGACGGCGTGCGACGATCGTGCCGGTCGATGCGGAGCTCCGCCGCACGCTTCGGCACTGGCTTGCCGTCCGGCCGAACACGATCTCGGCCGCCGAACCGTTGTTTCTCAGCACCAGAGACGACTGGGGTGAGCGTCTCACGCCCCCGATGGTGCGCTCGATCGTCACCAAGCACGCCCGTTCGATGGGCTGGTATCAGTCGGGGGGCGACGCGACCGAAAACGTCACTCCACACTACTTCCGTCACTTCTTCACGACGCATCTCCGTGATCGGACCGGCGATCGCGGCATCGTGAAATATCTTCGCGGCGATGTCGCCGACGATATCATCGATACATACACCCATAACTGGGGTGATCGCGTCCGTGAGCTCTATCTCGACAAGATATACGATATTCTATAATTCTTGAGATTGTCGCATTTCGAATTCATACATCACATGTTGCTATACAGATCTCGGCGGCGAGCGGTCGATGATCTCGAGCTGTGAACCGCCAGCTACGTGCGATCATGGCCTCTCAAGCGAGCGCGAAGACTAACCGAAGATGACTGGTTTTCGCGATGCTCTACCGACCCACTGGGATTCGGCGGCTACTGCTGGTCAAGAAAACGATATCCGATGGGCGACAGATATCGGCTCTCTATCGGACATAGTGTTTCAGACGAACCCTCGTGGGGTTAACCCATCGCGCATGAGCAATCTACCTGCAACTTCGTGATGGCATGGCTTGAACTAGAGAACATGTTCGGGAGTACATATATTATCACGGCAGAGCGACGTTCCCGACATGGCCCTCGAATTCCCGTGGTGGCTCCGACTCGCCCACGTCTTCAATCTCCTCTTCATGCTGCTCTTGATTCGGAGTGGGATCGGCATCATCGGCGCACATCCACGATTCTACTGGAGCGACGACGCGATCCCTGGGACGGAGTGGCTTCGCACCGGTGATCAAGAGCGACCGACCAACATCGACAAAGAGCGGATCGGCGGTGAGGACGAACAACGACGGCCGACCGCGACCGAATCCATTTCCGGGGAGGCCACCGACGGTGGGGTCAGCATGGAGACGACCGAGCTTCCGTCGTCAGAGCGCTCGTCGGGACGGACGTCCAAGCGAGTGTCGAAGGAGAAAGAGGGAGTGTGGACGGCCGAAGACGAGGCCGATCCGTATTCCTCGTGGCTGGCACTCCCCGGAAAGGACAATCTCGGCCTCTCGCGCCACTGGCACTACTGGGGCGTGGCCGGCTGGCTCATCACGGGCGGTCTCTACGTCGTGTTGCTGTTCGGCACCGGCCAATGGGATCGCTTGGTCCCGACATCGTGGTCGATCTTCCCGCAAGCGTTCGACGCGCTAGTGACATATGCACAGCTACAGATTCCGGAAGCGGCTGGCTACAACGCGCTCCAGCAGCTCACGTATTTCGCCGTCATCTTCGTCCTCTCGCCGCTGATGATCGTCACTGGTGTACTGCAAGCGCCGGCGATGCGAGCTCACTTCCCGAACTGGTTTTCGCACATCCGCCAGAAAGTGCGGTCGATCCATCTTCTCGGAATGCTCGCGTTCGTCGTCTTCATCGTCGGCCACGTGGGCCTTGTCGTCGCCCACGGTTTCAGCGAGCAGATGGCGAAGATCATGCTCGGGAGCGCCGACGCGTCGCACTCGCTCGCGCTCGCGCTCACGGCAGTCTGGATCGGTGGCGTGGTCGCGTTCCTCGTGATCGCCGACCGGGCATCGCTCAAATGGCCAATGCGGACCAAGAAACTGCTCGAAATCGGCCTTGATTCGCTGTTGAAGCGCGTCTTCCACCACCACACGGATATCGTCGACGAGGAGAGCGAACTGCAGACACCCTCGGAGTTCGCTCGCGTCAACGGGAAGGCACCACGGAACGACACGTATCGGGCGCACGTCGCCGAGGACTTCGAGAACTGGCAGCTGACGGTCGACGGGCTTGTCGAGAACGAACTTGAATTTTCGCTCGACGAGCTCCAGGAGCTCCCCCGACAGTCACAGACGACGCGTCACGACTGCATCCAGGGATGGACGTACGTCGCCCAGTGGGGTGGCGTCCCGGTCAACGAACTCATCGATCGCTGTAACCCGGCCGAGGAAGCCGAGTGGGCCGTCTTCCACACCCTCGACGAGAAGTGGGAAGAGCCGGACGTCGACGGCTACTACTACGAGGCGATCCGGATGGACAAGGCCACCGAGCAGGGGACGCTGCTCGCCGACGAGATGAACCACGAGCCCCTGCCGATCGCTCACGGCGCGCCGTTGCGCCTGCGCATTCGGACGCAACTGGGCTACAAGATGGCCAAATGGGTCACGCGCGTCGAGTTCGTCGAGGACTTCGACGACATCGGCAAGGGCCAGGGCGGCTGGCGCGACGACGTGCTCAACTACTTCCCCAACAGTGCCGACATCTGATCGCGATCCCGGGAGAGCGTGGGTTCACCGATTCCGTTCACCATCGGTGGTTCGGGTTCGGCAGCCGTGAGCGGGACGGACTGGGATAGCGGAACCGTACCAACCGAGAGCGGATCGCCACGATCAAAAAACCCCATCCGGAGCGCTATTGCTGACGTACTGCGTGACTGGGACCCGATCTACTTCGCCCTGGTCATGGCGACGGGCATCGTCTCGATCGCGACGCGCTTGCTCGGTCTCCGTCCGCTCGACATCGCGCTCTTTGGCTGCAGCGTGCTCGCGTACGTCGTCATCAGTGCGTTCACGCTCGCGCAGATCGGGCGTCAGCCGTACTCGGCCGTTCGCGATCTGACGAACTACGATCGTGCAGTCGGTTCGTTCACCGCGATCGCGGGAACCTGCGTGCTCGGGAGCCAGTTCGTCGTCTTCGACGTCTCGATACCAATCGCGACGGGGCTGCTCGCGGTCGGCGGCGGACTGTGGTTCGTGCTCGTGTACGCGGTCTTCTTCGGTCTGACCGTCCGTGATGTCGATCAGCCCATCGACGAGGCGATCGACGGGAGCTGGCTGCTCGCGGTCGTCGCCACACAGTCGGTCGCCGTGCTGTCCGGACTGCTCGCGCCGGCTTATCCATCAGCGCTTCAGGAGCTATTGCTCGTCGCGTTCGGGCTCTACGCGGTCGGTGGGATGCTCTATCTGATACTGATCACGCTCGTGTTCTACCGGATGACGTTCTTCGCATTCGATCCCCGCTCGGCGACGCCACCGTACTGGATCAACACCGGAGCGGTGGCGATCACGACGCTGGCCGGTGCGATACTCGTGGCCACCAGCGGCGACTGGGCGTTTCTCGCCGCTCTCCGACCGTTTCTGGTCGGATTCACCTTTTTCTACTGGATGACGGCGACGTGGTGGATCCCGCTGCTCGTCGCGCTGGGTGTCTGGCGACACACGATCGGCGGGCTTGCCCTTCCACACACGCCGGCAGGGTACGATCCGAGCTACTGGGGGATGGTGTTCCCGCTCGGGATGTACACGGTCAGCACCTACCGGCTGGCGGCGGCGACCGGACTTGACACGATCGGTGTCATCCCGCGATATTTCGTCGTCATCGCCGTTCTCGCCTGGCTACTGGTCGCCGGTGGACTGGTCCGACGTGGGATCGTGCGACTCTCGAACACCCGTGGATGATGCGGATCGTCGACCCGGATGGATCCATCGCTGACGATCGGAGAGGAGGGGCTGACCAACTACCACGAAGCGCTCCACGGCCCGAAATCCCACCAATCTTGTATGCGCTCGTCACCTGCAGACGGCAATGGTGCCGACAGAATCGTCAGCCGTAACCGCAGTCGCCCCCGGAAGCGTGACGCCGATCTTCGTCCCACCGCGCACCTCACAGGACGGATCGTTCGGCGTGAGTTTCGCCATCGAGGACGGCGTCGAAGCGACGGTCGAACCCAGCGACGAGATATCGATCAGCCTCGACGGGGAGCCGACCGCCGTCGAACCCGTCGAGAACGTCCTCGACCGGCTGTCGGTCGCGGCGGCAGTGTCGTTGTCGGCGTCGATACCGGTCGGCTACGGGTTCGGAGCCAGCGGTGCCGCGACCCTCGCCACTGCGCTGGCCGCCAACGAGGCGTTCGATCTCGGGCGAGATCACGAGCAGCTCCTCGACGCGGCCCACCACGCGGAGATCGACGCCGGGACGGGTCTCGGCGACGTCTTCATCCAGGATCGTGGCGGCCTCGTCTGGAACACCGGCGACGGCATCCAGCGCTCGGAGTCGTCGGCCGAACTCGGATACACTGCGCTCGATGGGATCGCCACCAGTGCCGTCCTCGACGACGAACGGACCGTCGAGCGAGTTCGCGAGCACGGACAGGAGGGGCTCTCACGCGTTACTCCCGGACAGTCGCTGCGAGAGCTACTCGAACTGTCGTGGACGTTCGTCCAACGGACCGGTCTCGCAACCGATCGCGTCATCGACGAAGTACGACGCGTCGAACGGGATGGGGGTGTCGCGAGCATGGCGATGCTCGGCGAGACCGTCATCGCCACCGGGACGCGAAACGTCCTCGAACGAACGACTCGCATCACGAACGAGGGCGCACGCATCACTGAGCTGTGAGCGAACGGATGGCTGATCCTGAGCTACACTCGCCAGTGGATGGCGAGGAGGACGCATTCGTCGGTGGCGTCGATGGCGATCCGACGAGCAGAACGATCAAGACGAACCGCCGACACCGGCATGCATGGTGAACGACGGGCGGATCGCGGTCGTCCATTTCGTCGGACGGATCGCGGACGGGGCGGAGGCGGGCACGGTCTTCGACACCTCCGACGTCGACGTGGCGCTCTCGGAGGAGATCTACCACGGCCATCGCGACTACAAACCCCTCGAATTCCGGGTTGGTGCGGGCGAGGTCGTCGCCGGTATCGACGAGGCAGTAGAAACGATGGAGACCGGTGAGACGAAGACCGTCCGTGTCGATCCCGAACGAGCCTACGGAACGTATGATACTGAGCGCGTCGTCGAGGTCCCGCGGGACGAACTCGAAACCCGAAACGACGTCACTGCCGAGGAGGGCGAACTGGTGAAAAGCGATACCGACGAGACCGGCTGGATAACCGACGTGACCGACGAGGGAGTCGTCATCGACTTCAACCACGAACTCGCGGGCCAATCGGTCGAGTTCGAACTCCGCGTGATCGACGTCTGCGATCCGGAATAACGGCCGATCGTGCCCTGTCGATCAGCTCCCGCCGTCGGTGGTGCTGTTACCTGACGTGGTGGACGTGTTTCCACCGACTGTGGTCTCGCCGGAAGCGTTTCCGATCGTGGTTGCCCCGTCGGTTTCGTTTCCGCTCGTCGCGTTCCCATTCGTTGTGTTGCCACCAGTCGCGTTTCCGCTGCTGGCGTTGCCGCCGGTTGCGTTCCCGTCACCGCCGCTCGTGACGGTCACGTCGACCGATTCGGGCATGTAGGCGTTGCTGCCGTAGCCGTCCTTGTTCCAGGGGTACTTGTCGTCGGTGATGCCCCGGAGGTTTTCGTCCGGCTTGGAGATCGTCGCCGGCTGGGTGCGTCCCTCGCCGTCGGTCGCCCGCGAGACGAGCGTGTAGTCGCCGGGGTCGGCGTCCCAGCGATAGCGGTACTGTCGCCACGCCGCCGGGCCGGGGCTCGGGCCGAAGAACTCCGCGTCGTTCCACGTCTCGCCGCCGTCGGTCGAGATCTCGACGCCATCGACCTCGTCGTCGCCGGCCCACGCGACCCCGACCACCTCGACGGTACCGTCGATACCGGGACTCACCGTCGCGTCCTGTCCGGGATAGCCGATGAGCGATTTCACCAGCTGGTCGTACATGTACGCGTTACGGATCTCATCGGTGTTCTGCATCTGCTCGTGGACGTCGAAGGTGTCGATCGACTCGTAGCGTTTCGGCTCCTCGTCCTGAACCGGGATGATCCGGTAGGAGCTCTGCTGCCAGTGGGTGTAGGTGCGGTCCTGCTCGCCGTTCCACTGGGGTCCGTAGAGCATCTTCTCCATGACGTGCATCCGGCCGAGCCACTTGACGTTGTTACAGCCGTACCAGCCGGGAACGATCAGGCGGACCGGAAAGCCGTGTTCGGCGGTCAGCGCGGAGCCGTTTCGCTCGTAGGCCAGCATACAGTCGTCCGTCGCCTTCTGCATCGGAATCGACCGCGCGAAGACGTCCTCGCCCTCGGGGGCGTCATCGCCCATCACCGAGAGCCACATCTCGTCGCTCGTGTCGGCCCCGTACGCTTCGAGCACCGCACTGAGCGGCGTCCCGGTGTAGCGGGCGGTGTCGGTCGCCCCGAACGACCACGGGTTACCAGCGACCTGCGGCTCGAAGTACGACCGTCCGTTGCCCGAACACTGCATCGTGTGGACGACCGACTCCGTCGGGTAGTCGCGTTTCAGCTCCTCCATCGAGATCTCGGCCTCGCCGTCGGACAGTCCCGTGAACGAGATCGTGTGCTCGGCCTCGTCGATCTTCGGGGAGTTGTAGTGACTCCGGATATATTCCGAGTCGACACCAGTGAGGAAGCTCGTGTACGTTGCGAGATCGTCGGCCTGTCCGTTCGGCGGCTCGGGTGAGAGGATCTCGAGACCGGGATATTTCTGCTTCAGCTGTTGTTTCGTGTAGCTGTAGCTGTCGCCCGTCGCTCCGCCCTCGGTGGTCGCCTCGGCCGTTTGGTCCGTGGTTTCGCCGGCGGTCGCCGTCTCGGCAACGGTCGTCCCGGCTGCGCCGGTCGTTTCGTTGCCACCGGACTGGTCTCCACCACCGCAGCCGGCCAACACCCCTGCACCGGCGGTCACGCCCGCCGCCGCGAGATAGCGTCGTCTGCTCAGATAGCGTTCACTCTGCGATCGGTCCGTCGCTGGTTCGTCGTCGGTTTCGTTTTCTGTCATGATATGTTCGTTCGCCGTCGTCACAGAGCCGTCATCCGTTACTCGGAGACCGTGACTGTCCCGACCATTCCCGAACTAGTGTGTGGGATGCACACATACGTATAGTCACCGGCTGTTTCGAAGGTGTGCTCGTAGGTTTCGCCCTCCGAAACGACGGCGAAACTGTCACCGTTGTCGTAGGACGCGAACGACTCCGCATCGTCCGGGATGCTGACCTTGTCGCTGTCCTGTGGTCTCGCGCTGACGTTGTGGCCGGCGCTCTCGAACTCCCACGTCACCGTGTCGCCGACCGAAACCTCGATCTGTTCCGGTTCGAAGACGAGACTGCCGTCGGGACCGGCCGCGACCGTCTTCCCACCGCTACCGCCTCCACCGGCTGTCGCCGCTCCGTCCGTCGACGTGCCGTCCGAAGCGGTTCCGTTGTCAGCACTGCTCCTACCGGTCGTTCCGTCACCACTGCTATCGCTCCCACCGCCCGTTTCGGTACTGTCGTTACTGCCACTACCGGAACTTGTGCCGCTGCTACTACAGCCCGCACCAGCTGCGGTGATGGCTACTGCTCCGATGCCCGCGATGAACCGTCGTCGACTCGTGCGTTCCATCGATTCGTATCACCAGTAGGGCCGATAAAAGGGGTTGTTTGGCGTGCGCTAACTTTGCTCGACGCTGTGACGATCGATGCAACGGTTCGACCTGACCGGAACAGCACCTGCCCGATGGGTCAGTCGCTCCGATGAAAATCGATGGACAGAGAGCCGCTCCGCCGTTCGACGACCGTCTCCCGTGGTTCAGTGCGCGCGATCGGCCGGCCATCTCTGAGAACGAGTGCGCGCGGGGCCCGCGTCCGGAGCGTGTTGAACGCGTCCGGACTGTGGTAGAGTACGAGCGAGCCCCTGTTGCCCTCTTCGAGCCCGTACCCCTCCACATCGAACACGGTCGCGTTCGCGTCGGTTAGCATCTCCCAGATCGTCTGCACGTCCTCGTGGCCGTTCATGTGTGCGTAGTGAACCAGGAGGTGGGCGGAATCGAGCGGGTCGGCCTTCCCGTAGTGATACCAGGGATCCATCACCGAATCGTGGCCGATGCCGACCGTCACGCCCGACTCGTGGAGCTCGTCGATCCGCGTGTGCCCGCGCCGGCGCGGGTAGTCGTCGTAGCGCCCCTGGAGGACGCTGTTGTCCGGCGGGTTCGTGATGACGCTCACGTCGCTTTTGGCCAGCAATGAGATCAGTTTGTCCGCGTAGGCGTCCGGATACGAGTGCATCGCCGTCGTGTGACTCGCCGTGGTTCGCTCGCCGATGTCGTGCCGGTGGGCCTCGCTCGCGAGCACCTCCGTCATCCGGGAGCTCGGATCGTCCGTCTCGTCGATGTGGAGATCAAGCTGGATGTCGTGCTTCTGGGCGATCTCGACGGCGGTTTCGACCTCCTTCACCCCTTCCTCGCGCGTGTGCTCGTTGTGGGGAATGCCGCCGACGAGGTCTGGACCCATGCTGACGGCCTCGCGGAGGAGGTCCTCGTTTTCTTCCGCCGTAAAGACGCCCTCCTGCGGGAACGCGACGACCTGGAGATCGACGATGTCACTGACCTCCTCGCGCAGTTCGAGCAACGCCTCGAACCCGGTGAGCGTCTCCTCGGTGACGTCGGCGTGGGTTCTGACCCGCGTCACGCCGTTGGCCGCGAGCCACTCGATGACCTGCTCGGCTCGCTCTTTGACGCCGACGGTGGTGAGCTCCTGCTTTCGCTCGCCCCAGAGCTCGATCCCCGCCGCGAGCGTACCGACGTCGTTCCAGCAGGGCTCGCCGGCCGTGAGCGCCGCATCGAGATGGATATGTGGCTCGATCAGCGGCGGTGTGACGAACTTTCCGGCGGCGTCGTAGCGCTGGTCGCTATCGAACGCCGACGGATCGCCCTCGCCGGCCGGCACGATCCGGTCGATCGTCCCGTCCCGGATCTCGATGTCCACCTCCTCGTCGGTGCGAGTCGTCGCACCCGTCACGATGAACGACGCCATGTCCTCCGTACAGCGCCGACGGCGAAAAGTGCGTTGTTGGCGAACGACGGCGAACGATTGTTCAATGTTAGCGATCTGAAAACCAATAAAACATCACGAACAGCCAATTTCGTTCCGCTGCGAAGCGGGTTCGGTCAGTTGCCACTGCTCTACGCCACTCGTGCGAGCAGTCGCTCCCGGAGCACGAGCAGACACGGCAACACCGTCATGCACGCGACGAACGCATAGACGATGCTCAACCCCGTCACGATGCCGAAGCGCTGGAGCGGCGGCGACAGCGCCAGCGCGAGCACCCCGAAGCCGGCCGCGGTCGTCACCGCGCTCCCGAGCAACGCGCCGCCGGTGCCAGTGAGCGTGGCCGACAGCGTGTCCGCCAGGGAATCGTGGCGCACGCGCTCGTCGACGAACCGTTCGCTGACGTGGATACTGTAGTCCACGCCGAGGCCGATCGCGAGACTCGTGATGACGACCGTCTCGCTGTTGAACGGGATGTCGAGGGCGGCCATCGTCCCGAGCAGCCACGCGAGCGCGATCAGGACGGGTACGAGCGCGATCACCCCCAGCCCCGGCGTTCGGCTTCGCCACCAGTACAGCCCGGCTAGCAGCCCGAGAATGACCACCAGCGTGATGGCGAACCCTTCGACGAGCGTCTCGAACAGCGCGCTCTGGACGACCGCGGTGATGACCGGCCCGCCCGTTGCGGTGGCCGTCACCGGCGCGTCCCCTTCGATCGTCGACGCGACGTCCCGCACGTCGCCCGCGACCGTCTGGGAGGAGGCGTTGCCCTGGACGCCGACGGTCAGCCTGGCGGACCGGTACGAGCCGTTGTCGGCCCGGGAGAGCACCGACGACGCCTGCTCCGGCGCGGCATCGAACAGGAGGTCGTACACCGCCGCCGTATCCCGGTCCGGGAGACCGTCACCGTCCGTATCGCGCGTTGCGATCGCGTCGGCGACCGTCTCGTTTTGCGCGGCGACGCTCCGGAGAACGGACGACGGGCTCTCTATCGCGGCCCGTCCGTCGGCACCGACGACGATCGCCCCGCTTTGGCTGGTGTCTTCGGCCGCCTCGTCGGCGGCGGTCAACAGCGCCGGTGCGGTCACGTTCCCTTCCAGCAGTATCTGTCCGTCCGAATCCTGACCGCGCTGGCGGAAGTTCTCGCTCAGATAGTCGAGATCCTCGCTTACGTCGTAGTCACCGGGCGCGAACGGGCCCGGCAGCGAATCCATCCACGCTGGTGCGTCCTGGGGCAGGAAGTCGGCCTGGTTGAACTCCGTGTCGATACCGGTCGCGCCGTAGGCACCGCCGGCGGCGAGTACCACCGCGAGAACGACGACGAAGATCGGTGCGCGCCGGGCGAGCGTGGCCGTTCCCGAGAGCAGCCGGCGCAACCACCCCGAGCCGACGCCGACGGCGGCGTTCCGTCGATCCCGGCCGCGACGATCGAAGAACCGTTCGAGTTCGAGTTTGAGCGCCGGGACGAGCGCCGCGAAGACGACGAAGATGGCGACGATCCCGACACCGCTCAGGATCGCGAAGTCCTGGATCGAGCCCAGTGGACTGATGTAGTTCGAGAGGAAGCCAACGGCCGTCGAGAACGCGGCGGTCGCCAGCGCGAGCACGACGCCGGCAACCCCGGCGCGCATCGCGGCCGTAGGATCGCGTCGCTCGACGGATCCGTCGTCGGTGTCGAGGATGCCTTCCCTGGCCTCGCGATAGCGCATGACGACGTGAAGCGAGTAGTCGATGCTCAGACCGATGAGCAGGAAGGGGACGGCGATCAGCGTCGAGTTCGACGGAATCCCGAGCCAGCCTTGGATACCGGCATACCAGACCAACACGACGGCGACGCCGAAGACGCTCACAAGCACGTCCATCAGGTCACGGTAGGCGATCGCGAGAACCACGAGCAGGAGGACGATCGCGATCGGCGTGATGATCGTGAACGTATCACCGATGGCCTGGGAGGATTCCTCGTCGATGATGCCCTGCCCGAAGACGAACGCGTCGGCGAAGCGGTTCTCGACCAGCGCGTCGATCGCCACCTGTGCGTCGTTGACCTCCTCTTCAGTCGCCACCGAATCGCCCGGGGGCGTCTGGAAGACGAGGGTAGTCCGCGCGTCGGCCTGTGTCGTGCCCGGTTCGTACGCCGTCGGCAGGAACTCGGCCGGGTCGTCGCCCGGAACGGACGCATCCGGATCGAGGATGCGGCTGAGATACGTCTCGACCTGTGCGTCGGATCTGGATTCGAGGGCGGCGATCTGCTGATCGAGCGTCGGTTCCGTCGACCGTTCCGCTCCCGGGCCCGCCGTAGCGTTCGCGGTTGTTCCGTTGGACGCGGTCCCGTTGGAGTCGTCACCACCCGCGGCGTCGGCGCGCTCGCTCTGCTGGTGGGCGTAGGCGACGTTCGCCACGATGTTCTCGATACCGATCGCTCCCGTCTCCGCGCGCAGCGTCGCGTTGATCGATTCGTTGTCGTGGAACTGTTTCTGCAATCGGAGACTCTTCAGGAGAGATTCGCGCGTGAGGACGTTACCGCCGTTGTCCCTGACGACGACCTGCGAGACCACCGCGTCGTCGGTCCCGTAGGTCGCATCGATGCGATCGAGCGCCGCCTGCTCCGGCGAGTCGATACCAGCCTGGCCGATCTGACCGTCCTCCGTGGTGCCGACGACTGCCCCAGCGCCGACGATCGCGGAGACGACGAGCAGCAGGGCGATTATCAGCCGACTCCGCGAGACGAGGAATTCCGCGTAGCGGGACGGAATGTCGCGTTTCATCGGCTCCCGTTCCTATCCATCTCGGAAACGACCGCACGATCCCGTTCTCGATCCGCCGTTGCGTCTCCGTTCATACCCGTCCTCCGAGAGGAACTGATAAGGAGCGATGGAAGGCTCCCAGAACGTGGGAGAGCCGTTCCGATCGGGCAGAGACGACACTTACGAACTGTGACGAGAAGATGGTGAGAGGGGGAGAGGTCTACGTCCGATAGAGCCCGACGATCATGACGGCGAACCCGGCACAGATGATCACGCTTTCGAGCAGCATGCCGAGCGTGATCGACGCGCCGCCGAGGTGGTGGAACGCACCCACGAGAACGGTGCCGAGGGTGATGACCGCCAGCCCCAGCGCGAAATACTGGAGTCCGGCGATCCGCGTTCGATCGTAGGCTCTGTAGGCCATCAGGGAGACGACGCCGCCGAGAACGAGCGCGGTGAGTTTGACGACGAGCAACGACGCGACGAGGGGGTCCATCACGACTCCTCCTTCATCGCCGACCAGAACGTGGCCAGTCGATCCTCGGCATTCGTCTCCGGACGCGTCACCGACATGGTGAACCCGCCGTCGTCGTCGACACCGATGGTGATCTCCGAGAAATCCCGCTCGTAGAGCGTGACGTTCGGCCCGTCGCGGCGCACCTCCGTGTACTCCCTGACGAGGCCCGATTCCCGGAGCAGTTCGAGCTTGCGATACACCGTCGAACTCGACAGTTCGCACTCGTCGCGGAGCTCGCTCGCGGATTTCGGGCTGTCCAACAGCGACAGGATCGCCCGGCAGTGATCGTCGTCGAGCGATTGCAACACCGTCTGGAGCGAGGGGTCATCGGGGTCGTCGGCCGTCAAGCGAGCCATTGCTGTGGAGCCGTCCGTGGTGTCCGTGTTCGACGGGATCAGTGATAACCGGTTCGACCCGACGTGGTCACTCATTCGAGGACTCCCCCCACGATTTCGCTCCGGGCGTCGGCGTCGATCATCGCTGCTATCGCTCGTTCTTTCGGTGGCTGGGGTATAGTGGTCTCGGTCGTTCCCAGATCGCCGGAATGGCACGATCCCGGTCGTCGGGCGAGTCGCTGGCCCCAGCCCGTGGCACTCCCACGATCTGGGACTCCTCCGATGGGGTTTATATCCCACCCCCGAACGGTCCGATGATGACGAACGGAGTAACCGGACGAACCCACCCGAGGGATGCCGAACGAACGACTGAAAATCGACAGGCAGGCCAAGGAACGAAAGCCACGTCGACGAGCGAACGGTCAGACACGAGGGGGCGCGGATGACGAGCGTGCTCGACGTGGCGATGACCATCCACACGATCTTCGCTGCATTGTGGACGGGTGGCACGCTCGTCGTTGCGGGTGCCGTCATCCCGGCTGCGCGCAGCGAGCTGCTGAATACGGACGGACTGGCGCTCGTGACACGCCGATTTCGCTATCTCACGGCCGCGTCGGTGCTGCTGCTGTTGTTCAGCGGTGGCCATCTCGCGGGGACGCTCTACACCGCCGAAACGCTCCAGACGACGGGCCGGGGAAACCTCGTCCTGACGATGGTCGGCCTCTGGCTCGTCCTCGCAGTCGTGCTGTTCTTCGGGTTCCGTCGCTTGTCCGGCAGTCGATCGAACCAGTCGGCAGTAGCCGCGGCAACGAACGCACGACCGTGGTTTCTCGGGGCGAGTGTCGTCTCGATAGCGCTGCTCGTCGTCGCCGGGCTGCTGTGAACTGATTCGAAACTCGTCGTTCCGAACACTCCCGACGGATAGTCGGAAAACGGCGTCGCGATCTCGATGCGCAAGCGCTAACTACTGAAGAGTACCACCGATCGATATGCCGATCACCGACGAGGAGTTCGAGCGGTATCAACGGAACGGCTATCTCGTCGTCGAGGACGTTCTCGCCCCCGACGAGGTCGAGTCGGTCACGCAACGCCTCCGCCAGTACGTTCGCGGCGAGCGGGCCGAAGACGAGTTCTCGGGGTGTGTCTGAGTGAGCGTCGCGGAGCGGTTTCGGTCGTTCACCGGCAGTATCGGACCGACGTGGCTCGCGGGGGCCATCGCGGCGGGTCCGGCGACGATGGCCAGCCTCATCACCGGCGGTGCGAGCTTCGGTTACACGCTGCTCTGGGTCGCCCTGCTCTCGGCGATCCTGGGTGCGGTGTCACAGTATCTCGCCATGCGACTTGGCCTCCTCACCGAGGCGGGCATCGTCGCCGTCGTCGAGGAGCATCTCGGAAACACGTGGGCGTGGCTGCTCGTCGTCGATGCCGTACTCGCCGCAGGACTGGCACAGCTCGTCATCATGAAGACGGTCGCCGGCGTCTCGGCGACGATCACCGGCATCGACGCACGCGCCTGGGCGGTCGTCTGGGCACTCGTGCTCGCGGCCGGGCTCGCTGGCGGTGGCTATCGCCTCGCCGAGACGGGCGCGAAACTGCTCGTCTCGCTGGTCGTCCTCGCCTTCCTCGCCTCGCTGTTCGTCGTCCCGATCGACCTCTCGGCGGCGGCCGGCGGGCTCGTCCCGCGGATCCCCGCCGGCGTGGACGGCGCGCTCGTCGCCGCCGGCATCCTCGGCGGCGCGGTCCACGTCACGCTCGTGACGATGCAGTCGTACACGATGGACGCGCACGGCTGGAGCCGTGACGACATCGATCTCGCCCGGTTCGACGTCGGTCTCTCGATGCTCGGCGCGTTCGGGATCTACAGCCTCGCCATCTTCCTCGTGGCCGCGTCGGTGCTCCACGGGCCGGGTGTCTCGGGAGCCGAGCTGACCGCGACCGCGGCCGCACAGGCGCTCGGCCCGCTCGTCGGCGACGCCGCGAGCTGGCTGTTCCTGGTCGGTCTCTGGGGCGCGGCCGTCTCGACGCTCGGCGCGAACACGGTCGTTCCGCCCTATCTCCTCGCCGACAAGTTCGGCTGGGAGCGCGACGTCTCCGACGACCGCTACCGGGCGGCTATCGTCGTCGTCGCGCTGGCGGGTATCGGCGGCGTCTTCATCGGCGGCGAGGCGTTCCCGCTGCTCGTGCTGACGCTCGCGTTCGGTCTCGTCGGCACGCCGTTCGCGCTCGCAGTCGTGCTCTACCTGCTCAACGATCGGCAGGCGGTGCCGGAGACGAACTCGACGCTCGCCAACGTCGGCGGGCTCGCACTCGTCGGCGTCACCGCCGTCACGGCCGGCTCGTTCCTCCAGGGACAGGTCGCGAGCGGGCTGACACCGGTCACGCTGTTCGTGCTCGCGTTCGCCGTCGTGCTCGCGGTCGCGACGGTGCTGTTGCTCGCGCTGTTCGTTCGCGAGCGGTTCGACGGCACCGACACGACCGCCGAATCGATGGGGTAGATCGGTTCTCGCAGTTCTTCTTCGGTCACTGGACGACGATATACGGATTTTCGAGACGACCCGGAGTCGCATGCAATTGTTTCACTTACATAGTTCGCGATTCGTGACGAATATCACGACTGAGTTGACGTTTGTTGTCTTGAGACACGATAGACAGCCGGTTAGCGAGATCAGTGCGCAATTCTTTCCGTACTTGGGCAAATACTGCGGGGTAGTTTCACATGGAATCGGAGAACGAACCGCCATCGACCGGCGGTGTCGACCCGTACGTTGCAGCCGACACCAGCATGACCGAACTCTCGGTGAAGGCGGTCCTGCTGGGGCTCGTGCTCAACGTCGTTCTGATGGCGGCAAACGCTTATCTCGGGCTGCGTGCCGGGCTGACGATCAGCGCTTCTATCCCGGCAGCGGTCATCAGTATGGGACTGTTCTACGGCCTCTCGCGCATCGGCATCCAGGGGACGATCCTGGAGAACAACATCGTCCAGACGATGACGTCGGCCGGCTCGTCGCTGACCGCTGGCGTGATCTTCTCGCTCGCCGGCGTCGCCTTCCTCGGCGAGTCGATCGATATCGTCACCACCGCGGCGGTCTCGCTGCTCGGCGGGATCCTCGGCGTGCTGTTCATGATCCCGATGCGGCGCTATCTCATCGTCGAACAGCACCAGGAGCTTCCCTATCCCGAGGGGACCGCCTGCGCGGACGTGCTCCAGGCGGGCGAACACGGCGGGCGCGGCGTCCGGTTCGTCTCGATCGGGTTCATCGTGGGCGCGCTCTACACGGCGCTCGCGAACATCTGGGGCGTGATCCAGACGACGATCCAGGGGGCGTTCTCGGTGACGAACACCCGCGGGTTCGCGCTCGGCGGGGACTTCACGCCCGCGCTCGTCGGCGTCGGCTACATCATCGGGCCGCGCATCGCGGCGTACATCCTCGGCGGCGGGCTGGTCTCGTGGATGATGCTGATCCCGCTGCTCGTCACCGGCGGGATGGTGCCACCCGACGCCGCCGGTGGGACGCTGTTCGAGCAGGCGAACGCGGTCTGGAGCAGCTACGTCCGCTACGTCGGTGCGGGAGCGATGATCGTCGGCGGACTGTACGCGATCGCGTCGATGCGCTCGACGATCCTCGACGCGATCCGGCTCGCGGGCGCGGAGTTCAGCGAGGGACTCAACGGGAACACGGATCGCAAACGCACCGCTCGCGACCTCCCGATGGCGATCGTCGTCGTCGGTGCGGCCATCGTCGCGATCTTGCTCGTCGTCATACCCCAGGTCCGCGTCGGGCTGCTGGGCGCGCTCATCGCGGTGCTCGCGGCGTTCCTGTTCGTCGCGGTCTCCTCCTATCTCGTCGGCGTCGTCGGGAGTTCCTCGAACCCCGTCTCGGGGATGACCGTTGCGACGATCCTGATCGCCGCGGTCGTGCTCCGCTCGACCGGCGTCTCGGATCCGGTCATCGTGCTCGTCACGGGATCGGTCGTCGCCATCGCGGCCGCGGTCGCCGGCGACACCTCACAGGACCTCAAAACGGGCTATCTGCTCGGTGCGACGCCGCGAAAACAGCAGATCGCCCAGCTCGTCGGGATCGGGCTGTCGGCGCTGTTCGCCGGCGGGATCATCGTCTTCTTCAACCAGGCCTACGGGCTCGGGAGCCAGACGCTCCCCGCGCCCCAGGCCGGGCTCATGGCGCTGATCGCGGAAAGTGTCCTCAACGGGACGGCGAACTGGGGGATGGTGCTGATCGGCGCGACGTTCGCGGCCGTCCTCATCATGATGGACGTGCCGGTGTTGCCGTTCGCGGTCGGGATGTATCTCCCGATCAGCCTGGCGACGCCGATCTTCCTCGGCGGCGTGCTGAAAGCCATCGTCACCCGCTACGTCGAACGAACGGGTGACGAGGAGGCGACCGAGCGCGCGACGCTCAACGGCCGCATCGTGGCCGCGGGCCTGATCGCCGGCGAGGCGATCATGGGCATCGTCGTCGGCGCGATCCGAATCCTCGGCGTCGGCTCCGGCGGCGAGATCCCGTTCCCCGTCGGCATCGGCGATCAGCTCTCGCTGTGGCTCGGCGTCGCCGCCGTCGGCGGGCTGCTCGCGTTCATCGCCGCGAGCACGATCCGGGGCGCGAGGGAGACCGAGAACGTCGAGGAGCTGTACTAATCATGTCCGAAGCCGAGTCGCAGGTACGACGCCCGATCCGGACGACCGAAGATTGGGAGTGCGAACGTGTCGATGGCGACCCGAGCGTGACGATCCAGCGCCCGCGTCAGCCACGGAACCGCGTCGACGAACTCCTGTTCGATCTGTTCGATACGCCGACCGAGCGCGAACTCGAACTCGACGCGGTCGGCAGCATCGTCTGGCGTCACTGCGACGGCGAGACGACGACGGCCGCGATCGCCGACGAACTCGCCACAAGGGTACCCAACGAGCGGATCGAACCCGTTGACGAGACGCTCTCGTATTTCCTCGCGCAGCTCTCGGAGCTCGATCTGATCCGCTACGCATCCGACTGATCGGATCGTTTCGAACGGCTCGAAAATCCCCCATTACGGGGTGATGCAAAGAGGAACGGTGAGGTAGGTATCGTCAGTCGTCTTCGTCCTCGCCGTCTTCCTCATCGTCCTCGTCGCGATCCTCGTCATCTTCGTCGTCCCCGCCCTCCCCGCTGGCGGCACCGACGAGCGCGGTGAGATCGAGATGCCCGTCGCCGTGGTAATCGGGTTCGCCGATGTCGCGCGCGGTATCACGAAGCAGGTCCTCGACCGCCGCGACGCTCATTTCAGGACGCAACGATCGCACGAGTGCGACCGCGCCCGTCACCTGTGGGGCGGCCATCGAAGTGCCGGCCTTGAACCCATAATCGGGCGAGACGTCGCCGTTCTCCTCGCTATAGACCGTCGAGAGCACGAGATCGTAGAACCACTTCGGGGAGTCCGCGTCGCCGTCGTTGGCCTCGTCCTGGGCGTCGGGATCGAAGTTCCCGCCGGCGGCGCTCACGTCGACGACGCTCCCGCCATACGTAGTGTATTTCGCCGGCTGTGTCGTCGGTTTGCGGAGGTTTTCGGGTTCGAGCGCTTCCTCGGCCTCGATCTCGTCGTCGAACTCGTCGTCCCAGATGTAGCCGATGGGGCCCGTCGCCGACACCGAGAACACACCGTCGGCCTCCGTCGGCACGCCGATCGTCTCCTCGGGATCGAGATCGACGGCGGAGTTGCCGGCCGAGTTGACGACGACCGTCCCCTGCTCGTTCGCGTAGCTGGCGGCGCGGCCGTACAGTTTCTGGATCGCGACGAGTTCCGGACTCCTGTTCCCATCCGTCGCCGGAATGCCGAGGCTCAGGTTCGCGGCGTCGCAGTTCGTCTCGGCGGCGTAGACGATCGCCGCGAGGATGTCGCCGGTCGCCGCACCCTCCTCGCCCGCAGCGAACACGCGGAGCGCGAGCAGATCGGTTTTCGGCGCGGTGCCGAGGATCCCGCCACGCTCGCCGTCGTAGTCGTTCGTCCCGGCGGTGATGCCGGCGACGTGGGTGCCGTGGTCGCTCGCGCCGCTGGCGAAGAACCCACCGCCGTCGCCGGTGAAGTTCCGCGAGAGTTCCTCGTTCACCACTCCGTCGAGATCGGGATGATCGGGGTAGACGCCGGTGTCGATGACGGCGACCCGACTCCCCGCGCCACGGGTCGTCTCGTGAACCTCCTCGGCGAGTTCCTGGGCGTGTTTGTCCCACTGAAGCGTCCGGCGGTCGGGAACCCCCGGCGTCTCCTCGTCGTCATCGTCGCGTTCGACGGCCGGCCCGTCGTCGCCGTCCCACTCCTCGTCGTGTGGAGCGATCTCCACGTCGGGTGCGGTGGCTGCCGGACCGCCGACCTCGTCGGGGTCGCCGGCGGCGACGAGGACGTCGATGTCGGCGAGATCGTGGATGATCTCCGTCTCCGCGGACACCGCCGAGCGATCGACTTCGCGGAGATCGATCAGGAAGCGTTTCTTCCCGCTGGCGGCCGAGACGGCCGTGGTCCCGAATGCGAGCCCGGCACCTGCCATGCCGGTCAACTGGAGGAACTTCCGACGGCTATGGTCTACCATACCATCATATACGCTTACATCGATAATATAAAAAATTAGCTAATGAAATCCTATACGAACTGCGTCTCGCGGGAGTTCGCTCCGCCGGGCAACGTCGGGAGGGGGGAAGGGGAGGAGAGGTGGGAACCGCGATCGGCACGGTTTCGTACGGCGATCGGCTTTCGACAAGACTTAACCCGCGGGTACACAGGTTGCGGTATGAGCGAGAGCGACTCCGCATCGACGCAGTCGCGGACCTGCGTCTCCTGTGGTATCGACGTCTCCGGAACCAACGCCGCCGCCTTCGACTGTCCCGACTGCGGGACCCGTATCCACCGGTGTGCGACCTGCCGCAAGCAGAGCAACCTCTACGAGTGTCCCGACTGCGGGTTCACGGGGCCGTAACGATGGGGAAGGTCGCCGCGAAGCTCAAGGTGATGCCCGAGAGTCCCGAAGTCGATCTCGACGACCTCCAGGAGGAGTTGGAGGACTCGCTGCCCGAGGGCGCGAAGATCAACGGCTTCGAGCGCGACGACGTCGCCTTCGGACTGGTCGCGCTGCTGCCGACGGTGATCGTCCCCGACGACGCAGGTGGGACGGAATCGGTCGAGGAGGCCTTCACCAGCGTCGGTCGCGTCGAGAGCGTCGACGTGCAGAACGTCGGCCGGATATAGTTCGCCGTCCCGGAACACACGTTTTATACGGGCCGCTCTGCAACGCAGGCCATATGCCGAACTCCAAGGGCCCACTCAAGAAAACCCGGAACAAACTCTCCAACGACCCGCGAGAGCGTGGTACCTCGCCGCCCCAGCGCGCTATCGAGGAGTTCGACGCCGGCGATCGCGTCCATCTCAGTCTCGATCCGAGCGTGCCCGACGGGCGCTTCCATCCCCGGTTCGACGGCCACACCGGCGAAGTGCTCGACGAGCAGGGACGCGCCTACCGCGTGCGCATCACCGACGGCGGAAAGGAGAAGACGATCATCGTCACCGCCGCCCATCTCCGCCGGCAGGAATGACCATCTTCAAGGAGAAACTCGACGAGGAGTATCTCACGCTCGCCGAGACGAAGGAGCTGCTCGCCGACATCGAGGCCGAGCGCGCCGCCGACGAGGAGCGCGAGATGCGCTACGAGCTCGCCCGCGCCATCGATCACGTCAACCGCTTTGCGGATCTGACCGTCGAGGAGGCTCGCGAATTCGTCGACGAACTCGAATCACAGGAGAAGATCGACGAGTCGACCGCGTACAAGATCGCCAACCTGAAGCCCGCCAACCGCGACGAGCTCCGCGCCGTCTTCGCCCAGGAGCGCTATTCGCTGTCGGGCGAGGAGCTCGACGCCGTTCTCGACGTGGTCGCCCGCTACGACTGAGCGGGACGAGTTTAAGTGTATCCTCGGCGTAGGCGGAAGCTATGAGCGACGTCGAAAGCGACGAGGCGGGCGAGCACCGCGTCGTCCTCGATATGTTGCCGACCGGCCGTCCCGACGACGACCGGCCGCCACAGCAGAAATCGCCGCTCGCCTACGCCCTCGGCGAGGACGACTTCCTCCTCTCTGAGCTCACGCTCGACGAGAACGCCGACATCGGTTTCAGCGACCGTATCCGACCCGACAACGCGGCCATCGAATCGACACACGCCATCGAATTCGACGCGCTACCGAGCGCCGCCCGCTCGGAGCTCGAATACGCGATCGAGGACACCATCGACCGCGACGAGCAGCGGTTCGTCGATTTCTACAACGACGCCCAGCCGATTACCCTCCGGCTCCACCAGCTCAACCTCCTGCCGGGGATCGGGAAGAAACTCAGGAACTCGATCCTCGACGAGCGCAAGCGAAAACCGTTCGAGAGCTTCGACGAACTCGAAGAGCGCGTCGCCGGGCTCCACCGCCCGAAGGAGATCCTCATCGAGCGCATCCGCGAGGAGCTGCGCGACGACGATCTGAAGTACCGCATCTTCGTCGGCCGCGACGAGGAGTGAATAGGGTTTTGTCGGCCGCGTCGCTATCGTCGCCATGAATCAGCGAGCGTCGAGCACGGCCGTGGCGGGCAGATGGCGATGAGTCACGGACGCGACGCCGACGAACGAGATCACGACCAGCAGCGCGATCCCGACGCACTGCTCGCACGGGCGGGCGTGCGCGCCGACACGGATCAGGACCAGCACTTCTTGGTCGACGATCGCGTGCTCGACCGCCTGGCGTCCCACACTACCGAACTCGACACGAGCCACGTCCTGGAGATCGGTGCCGGCACGGGTGCGCTGACCGCTCGCCTGCTCGATCGCGCCGAGCGTGTGACGGCCGTCGAGCGCGACAGCCGTCTCGCCACCTTCCTTCGCGAGGAGTTCGCTGACGCGATCGCGGCGGGAGCGCTCACCGTCGTCGAGGGTGACGCGCTCGTGGTCGATCTCCCCGAATTCACGGCCTCGCTGTCGAACCTCCCCTACGGGATCTCGAGCGAGGTCCTGTTCCGACTGCTGCCCCGCAAGCGACCGCTGGTCGTCACCGTCCAGCGGGAGTTCGCCGAGCGGATGGTCGCGGCTCCCAACACCGAGAACTACGGCCGGCTGTCGGTGACGGCGGGCCACTACGCCGACTGCGAGATCGTCGAAACCGTGCCTCCGGCAGCGTTCTCGCCGCCGCCGGCCGTCGAGAGCGCCGTCGTGCGGACCACGCCCCGCGATCCCGATTACAGCGTTCCCGAGGAACCCTTCCTCGCGTTCGTCAGAGGCGTGTTCACCCAGCGGCGCAAGACGCTGCGCAACGCGATCCGGAACACGGGCCATATCACGGGTATCGAACAACCCGAAGCGGTCGTTGAGGCCGCCGACGAGGAGCTGCTGGGCAAGCGTGCGGGCGAACTCGCCCCAGAGCAGTTCGCCGCGCTGACGGAGCTGGCGATCGAACACACCGACGTCGCTCCTCCGAAATGACTGCGTTCAGCGAAATCATGCTCGACGACGTATCCGACGAATGGGCGGGATGGGGCCGGTGGAACGCGGCGAACTGGGAGAACGGTTCACGATTCGTGTCGGTCGAACGAACACGGCACGTGCATGCACGAAACCGAAACGTGAAACGAACGTGTCTGAGTACATGGCGTTCATCGAGGGGCTCCGCGAGACGCTCGGCGCGGACACTGCCAGCGCGGAGGCCGACGACGAAGAATACCAGTGTATCGACTGTTATGCCGAGTTCGACGAGCGAAAGCGACTCTGTCCGAAGTGTGGTGGCGAGGAGTTCGAGCGCGTCTGAGACGGCTGTCGGGTGCGATAACCGATGTTAGTGCCCGAGTTCCTCCGCTCCATCCAGAAGGCGTATCTCTCGTCGACCGGCGGACAGCTGCTCGGCAGTCTCGGTGCGCTGGTCGTCCTGGCCGGTATCGTGATGCTCGTCAGACGAGCCGGAAAGCCGCTCAAGCGACGGTATAGCTCGCGACTCACCGAGGCGCTCCAGGCCGGCGTCGTGGCCGTCTGCGTCGTCGGCACCGTCTACTGGCTGATGGTCGTCTGGCGGGTGGTGCCAGCCATCGGGCTGGTGCTCGACGCGCTCTCGGTGAACCGCTGGACCGGCGCTCGACTGCTGCTCATCGCCGGCGTGATCGTCCTGGCCTATCTGCTGATACGGCTGCTCAACCGCTCGATCGACCGGCTGGCCGAGGAATACGGCGCGATCACCGACCACCAGAGCGAGGTCGCCTACCACATCGCCGACGTCGGCGTGGCCGTGGCCGCGCTGTTCGTCGTACTCGCGATCTGGGGGATCGAACTCAGCCGGCTCTTCCTCAGTGCGGGGGCGCTCGGTGCGGTCATCGGGCTGGCCGCCCGCGAGACGATCGGCTCGATCACGGCCGGCTTCGTCCTCCTCTTCTCGCGCCCGTTCCACGTCGGCGACTGGATCGCCGTCGGAGAGTACGAGGGGATCGTCAGGGAGGTCACGATCGTCAACACGGAGATCCGGACGTTCAACGACGAGCACGTGCTGATCCCGAACGACCAGATCACGAGCGAACCACTCGTCAATCTCTCTGAAAACAATCGCCTGCGGGTCGATACCGAAATCGGGATCGACTACGCGACCGATCTCGACGACGTGGTCGCGCTCACCGAGGAGACGATGGCGGAGATGGACGAACCACGGTCGGTGCCCTCGCCACAGGCCGTCCTGAAGGAGTTCGACGAGTCGAGCATCGTCCTGGAAGCGCGCTTCTGGATCGACGATCCGAGCTCGCGACGCGTCTGGGGGGCCAAGAGCGCGTTCATCCAAGCGATCAAAAGGGCGTTCGACCATGAGGGGATCTCGATCGCCTACCCGCAGCGCGTGCTCGCCGCCCGCGACGAGGTCGGCGAGGTCGGCCCGCACGCCGAGCACGGTAGCCTCAGCACCGCGACCGACTGGGGTGAGTAGCGTGGGGCTCGACGAGCGCCGCGAGCGCGAGAAGGTCTATCAGCCGGCCGAGGACTCCCACCTGCTGGCGACGGTCGCTCGCGGCGAGGTCACCCCCGCCGACCGCGCGCTCGATGTCGGGACTGGATCGGGCTACGTCGCGACCGCGATGGCCGAGACCGGTGCGACGGTCTACGGTGTCGATCCGAACCCACACGCCTGCCAGCAGGCCCGCGAGAGCGGGATTCGAGTGGTGCAGGGCGATCTCACCGAACCATTCGAGGATGGCGTGTTCGACCTCGTGACGTTCAATCCGCCCTATCTGCCGACCACGCCCGACGAAGCGGTCGGCGACTGGATGGAGGTGGCGCTCGCCGGCGGCGAGAGCGGGCGCGCGGTGATCGAACCGTTTCTCGCCGGCGTCGGGCGCGTGCTCGCGCCAGAGGGGCGGGTGCTCATGCTCGTGAGCAGTCTGAGCGGGTTCGACACCGTCGTCGACCTGGCGAACGAGGCCGGCTTCACGGCGACGACCGTCGACCAGGACTCGTTCCCGTTCGAGACGCTCTCGATCCTCCGACTCGATCGCGATTAATTACCTAGGTGCATAATCGCGAGTAGCAAATATTAAGCGCCGTCATTCCCCATCCCACCTATGACGGAATTCGTCGCGACGACGCCCGGCGTGTTTCCGCTGCCCGACTGGGCGAAGGACCAGTTGGGGAGCCTGAAGGGCCACCAGAAGGAGGACCTCGTCGACGGCAGCGAGGGGACCGAGATCACGGACGTCTACGGGGAGACCCGGGCGACCGTCGCCGACTGGCAGGCGACCGCCGGACTCGACAGGGTCGTGGAAGGGCAGCTCCGCTGGGACGACATGCTCGCCCACCCGCTCTGCGTCCACGATGCCGTCGAGACAAGGGGTATCGTCCGCTACTACGACAACAACAACTTCTATCGGGAGCCGGTCGTCTCCGGCGAACTCACCTTCGACGGCGATCTCGCCGACGATCTCGACGCGCTTGCCGAGCTCGCTCCCGACGCGCCGACGCAGGCGGTCGTTCCCGGTCCGTACACGCTCTCGGAACTCGCGACCGACGAGTTCTACGGCGACGAGGCGGCGTTCCTCGATGGCATCGCGAACTTCCTCGCGGGCGAGGTGCGAGCGTTTTCCGATGTCGAGACCGTCTTCGTCCTGGAACCGTCACTCGTGACGAACCCGCCGAGCGATGGTGAGGACGAGCACGCGAGCGAGGCCATCGACCGCGTGGCCGACGCGACCGACGCCGACGTCGTGGTCCAGACCTACTGGGGCGCGCTCACCGAGAAGGTCCACGCCCACCTGCTCGACGCGGACGTCGACGCCGTGGGCTACGACTTCGTCTCGAATCACGAGGACAACCTCTACAACATCAACGAATACGGAACGAAGGAGGGGATCGCGCTCGGGCTGGCCGACGGCCAGAACACGCTGGTCGAAGAGCCCGAGAAGATCGCCGAGCGTGTCGCGTGGGTCGACGAGCAGACGCCCGGTGCGGAGTTCGAAACCATGTACGTCACCACCAACACCGAACTGTTCTACCTGCCGGTGAGTCGCTGTGTCGAGAAGCTTGAAGCGCTGGCTGCGGGCGCTGCCCGCGCCGCGGAGGTGGCCCAATGAGCCGCGGGCAGTTCCGGCCAGCCGACCACCCGAACGAACACTTCATCCTCACCACCGTCGTGGGGAGCTACCCGAAACCGAAGTGGCTCGATCGCGTGCGCGAACTCCACGACGATCCCGAGGGCGAGTTCGACGAGAGCCAATGGGAGGAGGCGACCGACGACGCCGCCCGCCTCATCACCCACGAGCACGAGCGCGCGGGGCTCGACGCCGTCGTCGACGGCGAGATGAGACGGAATGAGATGGTCGAGTTCTTCGCCGATCGCATCGAGGGCTACGAGTTCAATGGACCAGTCAAGGTCTGGGGCCACAACTACTTCGACAAACCCTCGGTCGTGAACGACGTCGAGTACGACGACTCCTGGCTCGTTTCGGAGTTCGAGTTCACCGACGGCGTGGCCGATCGCCCGGTGAAGGTGCCGATCACCGGGCCCTACACGCTCGCCAGCTGGAGTTTCAACGAAGCCTACGAGGACGATCGCGAGCTCGCGCTCGCGCTCGCGGATCTCGTCAACGAGGAGATCCAGAAGCTGGTCGACGCCGGCGCGCGCTACATTCAGATCGACGAGCCCGCCCTCGCCACGACGCCCGACGATCACGCGATCGTCGGCGAGGCGCTCGACCGCATCGTCGCCGACCTCCCCGAGGAGGTACGGATCGGCCTGCACGTCTGCTACGGCGACTACTCGCGGATCTACCCCGAGATCCTGGAGTTCCCGATCGACGAGTTCGACGTCGAACTCGCCAACGGCGACTACGAGCAGCTCGACGTGTTCACGGAGCCGGAGTTCGACCTCGATCTCGCGCTCGGCGTCACCGACGTCCACGTCGCCGAGGTCGAATCGGTCGCCACGATCAAGGCGAACATCCAGAAGGGCCTGGAGATCGTCCCGCCCGAGCGACTGACGGTGAGCCCCGACTGCGGGGTGAAGCTCCTCCCGCGGGACGTGGCCTATGGCAAGATGGAGAACATGGTCACGGCCGCTCGCGAGGTCGAGCGCGAGCTCGACGCCGGCGAGATCGAAGTCGGTGCGGCGGTCGCCGACGACTGATCTCTACTGACGCTCGCGGATCGACATTTCGACCGGATCGGCGGGATGGAGCGTCAGCGTCGGCAGGAAGTCGAACGAGGCGGTCGATTCGAGGTCGAGGTGGTAGTCCTGTGCGACGGTGCCGATGATGAACTTCGCTTCGAGCAGCGAGAGCTGTTTGCCGATACACGACCGCGGGCCGGCACCGAACGGGAAGTACGAATAGCTCGGGCGCTCGTTCCGGCGCGCGGGTTTCCAGCGGTCGGGGTCGAACGTGTCGGGATCGTCGTACCAGCGCGGATCGCGGTGGATGGCCCACTGAGGGAGCATCAGCAGCGAGCCACGCGGCAGGCGATAGCCACCGAGATCGACCGGGCGCTTCGCAGTTCGAAAGAGGGTGTACACCGGCGGGTAGAGCCGCATCGCCTCGGAGAGCACGCGATCGGTGTAGTCGAGCTGTCGCACCGTCTCGCTCGTCGGCGGCTCACCGCCCAGCACGGTGTCGAGTTCGTCGTGGAGTCGCGCCTCGACCTCGGGATGGCGCGCGAGGAGATGCCAGGTGTAGGTGAGCGCGAGCGCCGTCGTGTCGTGGCCCGCGAGCAGCATCGTCATCATCTCGTCGCGGATCAGCTCGCGATCGACCTCGGCGCTCTCTGACTGTGCGTCGAACAGCAGCGAGAGCATGTCCGGGCCGTCGGCGTGTGGGCCCTGCCGGTCGCGCAGAACGTCACGAAGGACGTCTTCGAGAACGTCGATCGACTGGCGGTACTCGCGCTGTTCGCGCGTCGGCACCCATTCGGGCATCAAGAAGCCACGGATCGTCGGACTGAACTGATCGCCGACCGGCTGAAGGCTCTCCTGGACGCGCTCGATCGCCGCGTCGTCGAGCTCGACGCCCATCATCGCGCTGGTGATGATCTTGAGGGTGACTTTCGCCATCGCGATGTCGACCTGGATGGTTTCGCCCGTGTCCCACCCGGTGGCCATCTCCGCGGCGTACTCGGCCATCAGCCCCGCACAGTCGTCGAGTCGGCTCCTGAGAAACGCCGGCTGCATCCGCTGGCGCTCGCGTTTCCACGTCCCACCCTCGCTGAGCAACAGGCCGTCACCGAGCAGGTTCCCGAGCGTGTCCGCCTGGAACTGGGGTTTGCGGTAGGAATCCTCGTCGCTGACGAGCACGCGCTCGATGTCGTCCGGGTTCGTCAGCATGTACGCCTGCTCGGGCCCGAGCGTGAACTGTGCGATGTCGCCGTAGGCATCCCGGACCGCCGTCATGAACCGCAGCGGGTCCTGAGCGTAGTGATACGAGTTGCCGACCACCGGCAATCCCTTCGGTCCGGGAGGGGTCGTACTCATACCGAAAACAGGGGCCAAAACCACTTGAACGGGCGGAACTGACGGGAAAACGGTACTTTCGCATCGATAGCGAACGGACGATCGTTCGCTCGATAGCACCGTTGGGTGATCTCCCCTTTTCCCACCTCCCACCTCTCGCCCCCTTCTCCTCTCTCGTTCGGACGAGTTCTCCAACCGGCAGTATAGTAGACCGGGAATACCGTGGGTAACCGTCTTATTCCTCAAGACTCTCTCGGGCCCATGCGCCGTCTCCGTCTCGCGCTTGCGCTGGTCGTTCTCGTCGTGGTGAGCGGCTGTACGCTCCCCGGTGGTCAGCTCACCGCCGAGGCGAACCCCGTTGCGGTCGGGAACGACACCCTCGATCGGACGGGCTACGCGCTCGACGACAGCGCCACGATCGCGCTCAACGAGACGGTCGGGATCGATGGCGAGGACCGTACAGTCGGTGTGAAAAACCACATCGAGACGTACGCACACGGCGATCACGCGGGGCGATTCGCCGTCTTCAGTACGCCGAGCCCCGAGGCGAACGGAACACCGATAAACCCGTTCGCGAAGCCGTCCGAGCGCCGCGACGTGGGTCGGATGCTCGGCGAGGTGAACAACACGAGCGCGCTGACGGTCGAAAACCGCCAGAACGTCACGCTGGTCGGCCAGCCGACGGAGCTGGTGACGTACGCGACGACCAACCGCTCCGCCAACGGGACGACACCGGTGTACGTCCACGTCGCAGTCGTCCAGAACGACGGTGATGCGGTGGTCGCCGTCGGCGTCAATCCGCAGTCGGTCGATGCCGCCGATGCGACGAAACGGTTAGTCGAAGGCGTCGAATATGGGAAACAGCATGAAGGGTGAACTCGATCCACAGGTCGCACAGCTGCTCGATCTCCTGAGCGAATACGACATCTCGTTGTCGGGCGACGTCGCCGAATCGCGCCAGCAGCTCGATCGAATGCTCGAACTCGCGGGTGACGATCCCGTGGACGTGGGTCGTGTATCCGATATCACGATCCCGGTCGACGGGCGCGAGCTGCCGGCGCGTGCGTACGTGCCTGATGCCGAAGGACCGTTCCCGACGGTGGCCTTCTTCCACGGCGGTGGGTTCGTACTCGGGAGCGTGGACGGCTACGACAACCTCTGTCGATTGCTGGCCAAGCGCAGCGACTGTCTGGTGGTGTCGGTCGACTACCGGCTCGCGCCGGAGCATCCGTGGCCGGCGGCGCTGGAGGACGCCTATGCGGCGACGAACTGGCTCGCGAGCAACGCCGAGCGGCTTTCGGGCGACGGCGATCGGCTGGCGGTCGCGGGTGACAGCGCCGGCGGGAACCTCGCGGCGACGGTCTCGTTACTGGCTCGCGAGCGCGGGATGCCCACTATCGACGGGCAGATCTTGCTGTATCCCGCGACGGCGTATCTCGAACCGATGGACTCGCGCGCGGAGAACGCATCGGGCTACTTCCTCACCGCCGAGGACCTGCTGTGGTTTCTCGACCAGTACATCGAGAACGAACTCGACGCGCACAACCCGCTGGCTTTCCCGCTCGCGGCGCGCGATCTCACCGACCTCCCGCCGGCGTTCGTCATGACCAACGGGTTCGATCCGCTGCGCGACGAGGGGATCGCCTACGCCGACCGGCTCCGTGAAGCCGGCGTCGCTGTCGAGCACACGAACTACGAGTCGATGATCCACGGCTTCCTCAACATGGAGGGGATCGTCGACCGCGCGTACGATGGCATCGACGAGATCGCGGCTTATCTCCGCGACGAACTCGGCGAGTGATCCGTGGCGACCGCCGATTGGCAGCGGCGCGGTCGCTGTGGCGGTCGCGGCTGCGGCGGATAGTTGTCCTGGTGGATGAAGGGCGAGGTCACGAACGGAGTGAGTGACCGAGGGCTTCTGCGGTGTTGTGCGGTTGTGGTGCCGTGATGGGTCAGTGTCCGCGCGAACGAAGCGAGGTTCGACCGGAGGGAGAACCTCGAAAGCGAACGGTGAACGGAGTGAACCGTGAGCAGTGAGCGCGGTTCACGAGAGACGCTTCGCGTCTCTCTGACTCTCGTTCACTCCCTGCGGTCGTTCACGAGAACACCGTGAACGAGCACGAAGCGCGAGTGAACGGGAGTTTTTAGTCGAAGTTTTTGCGAGGGGTTGAGCGCGCGAGTGAAACGAGCGCGCGACACCCCGAAGTAAAAAAGTCGCTAGTAGAACTCGCGGACGAGGTCGGTCGCGTCCTCGGGAGCGCCGTCGGGGATGTCGGCCATGTTCGAGTCGAGGCCGTGGCGTTCGTTGTAAGGGACCGAGTCCTCGTCCTGGTAGATGACGCCCTGGTATTCGGTGTCGTTGGTGATCTTCTCGCGGGCGGCGTCGCGGTCGGTCGGGTCGTGGTCCTCGTCCTCGACGTCGACGATGGTGTCGCGGAAGTAGTCGTAGGTGTCGACGTCGTTGAACGTTACGCAGGGGCTATAGACGTTGACGAAGCCGAAGCCGTCGTGCTCGACAGCCTGCTGGACGATCTCCTCGTGGCGCTGGGCGTCCGAGGAGAACGATTGGGCGATGAAGGTGCCGTCGGCCGCGAGCGCGAGCGCGAGCGGGTTGACGGGTGACTGTTTCGGACCGTCCGGCGAGGTCGAGGTCTCGAAGTCCTCGCGGCTGGTGGGCGAGAACTGGCCCTTGGTGAGGCCGTAGATGCGGTTGTCCATCACGACGTAGGTCATGTCCATGTTGCGCCGCGCCGCGTGGACGAAGTGACCCGCGCCGATCGAGTAGCCGTCGCCGTCGCCGCCCGAGACCATCACTTCGAGGTCGGGATTGGCGCTTTTGACGCCGATGCCAACGGGGAGTGCGCGCCCGTGAACGCCGTGGAGCGCGTAGCTGTGCATGTACGTTCCGATCTTGCCCGAGCAGCCGATGCCGGCGACGACGAAGGTGTTGTCGGGGTCGTTGCCCGTGTTGGCGAGCGCCTTCATCATCCCGTTCATGGTGCCGAAGTCGCCGCAGCCCGGACACCACGTCGGCTGTTTGTCGGACTTGAAGTCGGTGAATCTGACGTCTGAGCTCATGTGGGGACCTCCTGTGGCGTGTCGAGTTCCTCGGTGATCCGCTCGGCCAGTTCGTCGGCCTTGAACCGCACGCCATTATATTTGTTTACCCGTTTCAGTCGTGTAAGCGTGTCGTGTTCGATGACGTCGGCGAACTGGCCCGTCGCATTACACTCGACGACAATGACGTCGTCGGCGGCCTCGATCTCGTCGGAGAGATCCGGCCGCGGGAACAGATACGGCACCGAGATGAACCGGACCGAGACGTCCGCCTCGTCGAGGAAACCGATCGCCTCGCGCATCGCGCCCTCGTTCGAGCCCCACGAGAGCACGAGCGTGTCGGCGTCGCTATCCCCGAACTCGCGGTAGTCCCACTCTTCCTCTTCCTTCGCGGTCTCGACCTTCTGGTTTCGCTTGTCGACCTGCTCGATGCGCACCTCCTGCTCCTCGGTGCGTCGACCGAGCTCGTCGTGTTCGAGACCCGTCGTCATGTGTGCGCCGCCCGACGTTCCGGGTAGCGTCCGCGGGCTGATGCCGTCGGCGGCGGGGAAGTGTGGCTGGAACTGATCGCTGTCGTTCAGCCACGTGTCGATCTCGTCCTCGCCGACGAGCTTGCCGCGGTCGATCTCGACGGCGTCCATGTCGAACTCCTCGGGGGCGAACGTCTGTTCGGTGACCGCCAGCGCGAGGTCCGAGACCAGATAGACGGGCGTCTGGTATTTCTCGGCGTAATTGAACGCCTCGATCGTCTTGTGGAAACACTCCGATACCGTCGTCGGCGCGACCACGAACCGCGGGATCTCGCCGTGACCGCCGAACAGCGTCATATTGAGATCGCCCTGTTCCTGCTTGGTCGGCATCCCCGTCGAGGGGCCCGAGCGCATCACGTCACAGATCACGAGAGGCGTTTCGCTCTGGGCGACGAGGCCGAACGTCTCGGCCATCAGGTCGATTCCTGGACCCGAGGTGGCGGTCATCGCCCGCGCGCCGGCCCGCGCCGCGCCGAGCGCCATGTTGATCGCCGAGAGTTCGTCCTCGGTCTGCATCACGTGGCCGCCGTAGCGTTCGAGCCTGCCTTTCAGATACTCCATCACGTCCGTCGCGGGGGTGATGGGATAGCCCGAGTAGAACCGACAGCCGGCGGCGATCGCGCCCATGCCGATGGCTTCGTCGCCGTTCAGGAGGACGTAGTCGTTGTCGGTGGTTTCGATGTTGTAGCCGAACTCGTCGCGGTCGTACTCCTCCTGGACGTACTCCTCGCCGAGACGGGCAGCCTCCTGGTTGTTGTCGATGATCGACTGGCCCTTGTCGCCGAACCGTTTTTCGAGCGCCTCGTCGAGGTTGTCGATCGGGAAGTTCGCGATCTCACAGGCCGCCCCGAGCGCGACGATGTTCTGCATGATCGCTCCGCCGGCGTCCTCGGCGAGCGATTTGAGCGGTACGGGGAGATCGATCATTCCCTCGGGGGCCTCGAAGTCCTCCATCATCGTCCGCTCGCCGTCGTAGATGATGACCGAGCCCTCGTGGAGTTCGTCCATGTTTTCTTCCACTGTTCGCTGTGTGAGCGCGATGAGGACGTCGAGTCTATCGACGACCGACTCGACGCGTTCGGTCGAACTGCGGACCTTGTAGGCGGTGTAGCCGCCGCGGATGCGCGAGGCGAAGTCCTTCGAGGTGAAAACCTGTCGGCCCGCGCGCGAGAGCGCTTGGGCGAAGATCTTCCCCGTCGAATTGATGCCGTCGCCGGCCTCCCCACCGATGGCCCAGTTCAAATCATCTGGCATGTGCTGGCCCCGGCTACGCCATCTGCGGACGAAAAGGCTTCGGAACGACCATCAACATTTTCGACGGATACAGTTCCGCTACAGCCCGCAGCACCGGCCAAACCCATGGATGCGACGTGTTTGCGCCGCGTTGCTCGCCGAATCGAAGTCCATTTGCCCGGGCCACGCCGAGCGCCGACATGGAGCCGACACGCACTCGCATCCGCGCCGTCCGGGACGTCGGGCCGGACGCAATCGCGCTCGATCTCGAAACACCGGAGGAGTTCGACGCCCGACCGGGCCAATTCGTCAAACTCTCGCTCGACGTCGATGGCGAACGTCTCTCGCGGTTCTACACGCTCTCCTCGCCGGGTGTCGAGGGGGAGTTCGAGATCACCGTCGCCGTCGATCCTGATGGCGACGTCGGTCCGAAACTCGCTTCCCTGGAACCCGACGATACGATCGTCGTCGCCGGGCCCTTCGGCAACGCCTACTACGAGGACGAATCCCGCACGACCGTCCTCGCCGGCGGGCCGGGCGTCGGCCCCGCCATCGGCATCGCCGAGCGCACGCTCGCCGACGGCGGGGACAGCGCCGTCGTCTATCGTGACGACGATCCCATCCACGACGAGCGCCTCACAGCCCTCGACGAGGCGGGTGCTGTCATCACCGTTCTCGACGGCGACGAACCGATGACCGACGCCGTCGCCGACGTGCTCGCGGGCACGCCCGATGAGCAGGTGCTCGTCTACGGCTTCGCCGACTTCCTCGACGCCGCCACCGACGCGCTCCAGGCCGCCGGCGGCGACCCCGACCGCGCGAAAGTCGAGAACTTCGGCTGAATTTTCGCTCTGATAAGCGTGCGAGCGTCGGGCGAAAACTGCGATCGATTCTTACCTTCTGTCGTACTGCCGCACCTCAATCGTCGCTGTCCGTTCCGTCCTCTTCATCTCCATCGTCTTTCTCGTTGTCCCTCTCATCTTCAGCCTCCTCTTCATCTTCTTCGCGTTCTTCGTCGTCCTCATCGCCATCGTCGGTATCATCGCCGTCTTCGTTTTCGTCGTCGCCATCGTCTCGCTCGGGGTCGTCGTCCGCGTCCTCGCGCTCGATCGGGACGTTCGCCCAGACGAATCGGTGGTCCGAGGCGGTACGAACGGCGTCGAGCAACCCTCGTTCGGTCGTCGCCGCGCTCGGCCAGACGACCGACGACTGGTCACGGCCGAGATCGGGCGACGGGAGCACGTAGTCGACCTGAGACTCGAATTCGGCGGTCCAGAAGCGCGAACGCGATCCGTTTTTCGCCGCGCCGCCGGGGCTCGTCGGGAACGGTGTGGCGACGAACGCGTCGTTCTCGACGAAATACTCCGTGGCGGCGTTGAGGGTCTCCGCATCGCCGGGCGCGGCGTTCATATCGCCCATCAGTACGTACGAGTCGTCGTCGAGACCACCCTGCTTCCCGCTGTCGTCGTAGATGTAGTCGGCACCGGCGACGTAGTCGGCCAGCAGGCGGATCTCGTCGTGATTGCGCTTGCCGTTGAAGTTCCCCTCACCGTCGAAGACGGGCGGTGTCGGGTGGGCGGCGAGGGCGTGGACGACCTCATCGCCGATCTCGATCGGGACGTCGATGTGTGTCTTCGAGGAGAGACGGAACTCCTCGGCCTCGGCGGCCGAGAGGTAGTTCTCCGTGCTCGGATCACGCGGGAGCAGGTTGTCCGGCATGTCTTTCCAGAGGAACTTCCGGAACGTTCGGATCGCGTCCCGACGGATGGGAAATCGACTGAGGATCGCCAGACCGTATTTGCCGGGGAACTCCCCGAACCCGTAGGCGTCGTTGCCGTAGGTTCGATCGCCGGGCGTCTCGTCGACCGTATCGTTGTTGTCGAGATCGAGCCCGCTGGCGACGCCCGTGTTCGTCGTCGGCATGACCGTCTGTGGATACTCGATCCCACGGAGATCGGAGCGCTGGGGGACGCTGAGGTAGTTCTCGACGAATGCGCGGGCGTTCGAGGGCGACGACGGGACGTCCTTGACGCGACTCGCCTGACGGTTGTTGGTCAGCTCGTTGAGCACCAGTACGTCCGGACGGATCTCCTGAATGACGCGTGCTGCGGCGGCGGCCTGTTCGTCGCTCGACGACTGGACTTGCTCAGTGCGGAGGTCGACGACGTTGTAGGTCGCGAACGTGACCGGTTCGTCGTCCCCGTCGTCCGCACTGACGGTTCCGGTCCCGATGGCGACGGTGCCGGCGATCGCGATGAAATCTCGTCGTGTGACAGTCGGTCGCATGAACGCGTGTCGTGCCGGAACTACAAAAACCCTGCCGAAAACGATAAAAATACAACGGTTTTGGGCGACGATTTCTGTTCGTCGGCCAGCAGAGACGGCGTTTTCGATCGTCGGCAGACTCATCGACGCGTCGGGGACTCGTCGTCGGATCGCATCGCGGCCGGCCGCGAGCGAAGCCCTATAACGAATGGCGCACGACCCTCGCACATGACCGATGAGCGGTGAGGAGTCCGTCGCCACCCACGGGAACGACGAGCCGTCGTGGCGCACTCGTTTCGGCTACGAACAGCCCTACGACGGCCAGGCCGACGCCATCGAGACGGCCATCGAGACGGGTGCCGAGGGCGGCTATCTCGTCATGGAGGGGGCCTGTGGCACAGGAAAGACGATGGCCGCGCTCACCGCCGCCGGAACGCTGCTCCGCGAGACCGACCGGTACGACAACGTGCTGGTCGTGACGCCGGTCAAACAGCAGCGCCGGCAGTTTATCGACGACCTGCGGACGATCAACGCCGGACTCGATGACCCTCTCTCCGGGCTCGCACTCGTTGGCAAGCCCACCCTCTGTCCCTACGAACGCGCGGGTGCGCTCGATCGGGGCACACAGGACGCCTGCGAGGACCTCCGGGAGAACACGGCTAGCTTGGTCGCCCACGACGGCGGTGGCGACGTCTGGTGGGACAGCGCCCGGGCGGGCGAACTCGTTTCCGAAGCCCGCACCGACGCCGACTCGTGGCGCACGCTCGACGACAACCTCTCGACCGCCGGCCACACGGCTCCCTACCCGACCGCACGGCCGACCGCACCCGAATCGCTCAGTGAAAGCGATCAGTCCTACTGCCCGTTCGAGGCCGACTGGTACGCCCGCGAGAAATCCGTCCCCGTGGCCTTCGACGACGACGAAAATCACGTCGTCACCACCGACGAACTGCTCGCCGGTGCGGTCCCCAGGGGAACCTGCCCACATCGTGCAATGGGCACGCTGCTCGACGACGCCGACGTGGTGGTCGGCAACTACAACCACCTGTTCGACCCGCGAACACGCGCGCTCACCGACGGCGTGGTCGACGATCGCACGTTCGTCATCGTCGACGAGGCCCATCGACTGGAGGGGCGCGTCCGCGATCTCCTGAGCGATCGAATCGGGATCCAGTCGCTCCGGCGCGCGCGAAACGACGTCTCGCATCTCAGCACGCTCGCGGGCCAGTCGCGCGAGCATCGCGAGGAGGTCGCCACGCAGCTCGCCAGCTACGAGGTCGGTACCGACGAACTCCAGCGGGCCAGCGAGTTCTTCGACGACGCCATCGACTGGCTCGATCGCCGCGTCGAACGCTATCTCGCGGACGAGTACGGCGATCTCGACCGCGCGGCCGAGGAGGGACGACTGCCCGAGAACGTCGAGATCCCGCTGCGCGATCCCGAGACGGACGAGACCGACGCGTTCTCCGAGTGGGCAAACGAGCAGTATTCATCCGGTTTCTGCAAATCGCTCCACACCATCGGCGCGGCCGTCGCGGACGCGCTCGATTCGCTCGATCCCCAGCGCTCGACGGTCTGTGGCGACGTCGGCCGCATCGTGACTCGCTGGTGGACGCGCGATCACGCGAGCTACTTCCGGGAGATCACGCTCTCGCGGACCGATCGCGAGCGCGTCGAGGGCTGGGAGCGCCACTACACCGCCGGACTGGTCTGCTACGACTGCCTACCCGCCGAGGATCTCCGCGAGCGGTTCTCGGATCTCGGCGGCGGCGTCCTGATGAGCGCGACGCTCGAACCGATGGACGTCCTGCGCGAGTGCATCGGTCTCGATCGCCTCGTCGAGACCACGGACGACGAGAGCGACGACCGCGAGCGCCCGATCGCCACGCGGACCTACGATCTCGCCTATCCCGAGGCCAATCGGGCGAGCTGGATCGTCGACGCACCGGCCTTCACTGCGCGCAATCGCGGGCCGCCCAGCGAGGAAAGCGAGGTCCGGGAGACCTACGCCTACGCGCTCCGGGAGCTCGCCCGCAGCCCCGGCAACGTCCTGGTCTGTATGCCGAGCTACCGAGAGGCTGCGTGGGCGCACGACCGCCTCGCCGACGCGGTGGCGAAACCGGTGCTCCTCGACGAGCCGTCGAGCGACGAAGCCACCGAGGAACTCAAACAGGACTTTTTCGCCGGCGACGGCAAAGTCCTCGTCACCTCGACGCGCGGCACGCTCACCGAGGGCGTCGATTACGATGGCGAAAAACTGAGCGCGTGTGCGGTCGTCGGCGTCCCGCTCGTCAACGTGGCCTCACCGCGGATCCGGGCCGTGCGGCGGGCCTATGGTTCGGCCTTCGGCGACGAGCACGCCTTCGAGTACGCGCTCACGGTGCCCGCCGTGCGCCGCGCGCGACAGGCTATCGGCCGGGTGATCAGGGGGCCCGAGGAGGTCGGGGTGCGCGCGCTCGTCGACGAACGCTACACACCGGACGCACCCCGGTCGGTGTACGAGTATCTGCCGCCCGCCGAGCGTGACGAGTGGCGCACGATGACCCCGATGTTTCTCGACTCACAGCTCGAACGGTTCTGGGACGATCACGAGCGACCGAACCAGTAAATTCCGTCAGTTGTCGTCGTCGCCGACGAACCGGAGCGCCACGCCCGCGATGATGACGCCGACACCGGCGACGGCGCTCAGAATGGGTGGCATGGGCAGGAAAAGCAGGATGACTCCGGCGAGGATCAACCACGTCGAACGAGCGACCATACCCGGAGTCCACGCGCGGCCCACATACCGTTTGTGGTCGCTCAACAGAAGTTCTGGGTGGCGTAGACGCGCGTCCGGCCGTCGATCTGCTCGATGTGGACGCCGATGGCTTCGTTCTCCCAGTACGGTTTGAGCAGGTTCTTCCGGTGGCTCGTCGAATTCATCCAGCCATTGACGATGCCGCGGGCGAGTTCTTCTTGAGTGTCGTACTGCACCGTGCGATTGTCCATCGAGACCGGTGCGTCGTAGTAGGTGTAGAGGATGTTCTCGCCGCCGGTCGCGTACCGGAGGGTGCCCGTCTTGACGCGACACTGGTAGTCGAAGCGCCGGTAGCGATCCGCGAGCGTCTCGCCGTCGGGGCCCACGTGCGAGAAGTAGCTCCGATCGGCCATGTCGGTGCTGTGATAGCGCGCGACCGGCCGGAGATCGGTGTCGAACGACAGGTTCGACTTGCCGCGCTCGGCGCGCTCCTCGTTGACGTTTCGATGGACGAGATATTCGAGTTCGGTGCCGTTGAGCTCGCTCGTGTTTGATGCCGAAACGGTTGACGCGTTCGTGCCCGCACCGGCCGTTCCGCCCGATCCATCGGCTCCATCGTCGACGATGCTGCCGATACCGCCGACCCCGCCGGCGCTGTCGTTATCGACGGCACCGAGCGCGCCGATGTCGCCCACGTCGGCCGGCACGCCGAGATCGCCGAGCAGGCCGTTCACGTCCCCACCGGCCGGGAAACCACCGAACGCGATGCTGGCGGCGAAGACGACGACGGCGACCACGAACGCGACGCGGACGAGGAGCGACAGCAGCCACCCGAGCGTCCGGAACAACCACCGGAACATCACTCACGGGTTGGCCCTCGGCGAGTATGTATCTGTCCCCCTGCTCAACTGTCGGACAGAAGTACGTGCAGAATCGATTCCGAGAACCCACTGCAACGAGCGGATGTTCGTTCATGGGTTCTCGGCCAGTTCTGTCCGACAGTATCAGATGGCCAACACGCCGGCGTCGAGGCGGTCGGTCGGTCGGCTGCTCCGCCATCGGACGGGGCTCCCGCCACACTCGACGCGCTCGTCGGGGCCCGACGAGCCGACGAACCGCACGACCAGACAGTACACCTGTGAGCGTTCGCGGTCGGTTTCGTCGCCGACACCGATGATCGTGATTCGCTCGACGGACTCGATCGAACAGGTGATGCCGGTCGCTTCGCGGACGTTCCGCTTCGCGCCCGATTCGAGCGATTCGCCGGGTTCGACGGGCCCGCGCGGGCAAGCCCACTCGTCTTGGTCGTCGCGGATCAGGAGGACTTCGTCGGCGTCGTTAGTTACGTGGACGCCCGCGATCGCCCGCTCGATCCCGTCGGCGTCGGCCGCCCGCTCGTAGCGCGTCGGGGAGACGGTCCAGCCGAGCTGGTGGACCGGTGCGGAGCCGTAACTCTCCTCCAACCGGTCGAGCTGGTCCGTCACCCACTGTTCGGACCGTTCGGCCTCGTTCATATCACGACACGACGTCGACTCACAATAAAAACGGAGGTTCGTTCATCACTTTGTGAACACCTTTCACGCCGTTTTCAGCGATTTTATTCATCCCGTATGACTCGTCAGACGTGCTCGGCGAGGAAGTCGGCGATCGCGGTGTAGGCTTCGATGCGGTTGTCGCGCTTGACGATGCCGTGACCCTCGTCGTCGAAGATCAATGTTTCGACGGGGACGCGCTCGCCGACGCGCGCGGCGACCTGCTCGGCCTCGCCGACGGGCACTCGTGGATCGTTCTCGCCGTGCAGGACGAACAGCGGCGCGTCGATACGCTCGATGCTGGTGAGCGGACTGATCGACTCGAGGAGTTCGCGGTCGTCCGCCAGCGAGCCGTACTCAGCCTCGCGCAGCGCGCGCCGCCAGGAGCCGGTGTTCTCGAGGAAGGTCGTGAAATCGGCGATGCCGACGATGTCCACGCCGGCCGCCCACAGGTCGGGATACTCGGTGAGCGACGCGAGCGTCATGAACCCGCCGTACGAACCGCCCATCACCGCGATACGTTCGGGGTCGACGGCCGGCTGCTCGTGGAGCCAGGCGACGCCGCGCTCGATGTCCGCGACCGAGTCCATCCGCTTGTCCCGGTCGTCGAGATGCGTGTAGGCCTTCCCATACCCCGTCGAGCCGCGCACGTTCGGCTCGAAGACCGCGTAGCCCACGTCGAGGAGATACTGCGTGACGGGGCTGAACGAGGGCCGGCGCTGGCTCTCGGGTCCGCCGTGGATGTCGACCACGACCGGTGTTTCGCCCTTTTCGACATCGGCCGGCAACGAGAAGAAGGCCGGGATCTCTCGACCGTCGAAACTCTCGTACCGGACGAGCTCCGGCATGCGGAACGATTCGCGATCGAGACCTGCAGCCGAGGCGTTCGTCCAGCGCTCGCTCTCGCCCGTCTCGACGTCGACGACGTGGACGTTCGTATTCTCGCGGCGACCGGTGACGGTGACGGCGAAGCGCTCGGCATCGGCGTCGAAGGCGACGCCGCCCGCGACGCCCTCCGGTAGATCGGGTGTGGGGAACTCCTCGATCCCGTCGTCGGCGAGCCTGCCGACGGTGAGGTCGGTGTAGCCGTCGACGTTGCGTGCGTACACCAGCCGGCCGGTGTCCTCGTCGAGCGTGATCCCCTCCACGTTCCAGCCGTCACCGTCGGCGACGATTTCGAGGTCGCCCGATCCGAGATCGAGTCTGGCGAGCGAGAGCGTGTCGTACTCGCGGTCGGTCACGAGATAGAGCGCGTCGCCGTCCGGGCTCCATGCCGGATCGAGAAATCGCACGTCGCCGTCGTGTGGCGTGACGTGGTCGATTTCCTGAGTGTCGAGATCGAGCACGTAGAGGTTCTGATCGAAGCTCGACTGCGATTCGCTCACGAGCAGCCGGTCGTCGCTCGGCGAGAACCCCGCGACCGTGAGCCAGCCGTCACCCTCGTGGACGCGCGTGGCGTCGTCACCGGTCTCTGTGCGTCCCTGCGTGTAGACGTCGAAGACGGATTTGTCGCGTCGGTTGGCGGCGAAGGCGAAGCGCTCACCATCGTGGCTCCAGCCGCCCCAGCGATGCTTCGTGTCGGGATCGTCGGTGAGCGGCTGGATCTCGCCGTCCGGGGCGAGCCGGAAGAGCTGTGCGCGCTCGTTGCCACCCTCGTCCATGCCGAAGATCAGCTCCTCGCGCTCGGGCGAGAACGCGGCGGCGGTGACGCGCTCGTCGGAGAAGGTGCGCTGATCGGGCCACCGGCCGGGTTCCGAGAGCGACCAGACCTGTGGCGTGCCCGTCGCGTCGAACAGGAAGGCGAGATCACCGGCGGGTGAGAAGCTCGCGCCGTAGGCGCTACGGATGTTGAGATAGCGTTCGATCGATCGCATGCCGTTCGGTTCCGCACTCGAGCGCAAATCCCTTCGGGTCGCGGCGGCGCACACCTGTTCTCACGAAAAACTCGTCAGCAGAATATCGGTAAACGAACGGAGAAGACAGATAAGGCAACGGTCCCTATTGACGGCGACCGTGATCGAACCGGGGCCGGAATCGGAGTCGGGGCTGCTCGACCGCGAGGGGCTCTCGAACGTCGAGAAGTGGTTAGCGCCCGCCGTCGGCGTCGTCGTCGTGCTCGTCCTGCTGGCGGGCGTGGGCTTTCTCGTCACCGACTATCTCGGCGGCAGTCCGAGCGGCCCGAACGACGCCGACCGCGCCGGCGTGGCCGCTCCAGGGAACAACACGACGATCCCCGCGACCACCACGAACGCCACGGCGACGACCGCCCAGCCGACGGCAACGATCGTAGAGACGACCACGACGGCGACGCCGACTCCGACACCGACGGCAACCGACACGCCAACGGACACGCCGACACCGACCGATACGGACACCCCGACGCCGACCGAAACCGACACAGCAACGCCGACCACGACGCCAACGCCGGAACCGACGGCCACGGCGACGCCGACGTCCGAGGCGACCGAGACACCGACGGAGACGCCCACGCCGACCCCGACGCCGACCGAGACGGCAACCCCCACGGAAACGCCGACGGCAACCGAAACGCCGACGCCAACTGATACACCACCACCTGAAGCGGCCGCCCAGAGTGAGACGGAGACGACCACCCAAACGACGACCGACGAACCGACAACCGAAGCCGAAACCCAACTCACGACGGATTCTGCGACGACCACGACATCGACAGCGACGGCCACGGACACGCCGACAGCAGAGGCGGCCGAAACCCCTTCTTCGACGGAATCGTCGACCGCGACGCCGACTTCGACGCCAACCGCAACGCAGACGCCGACAGCTACCGTGACCGAGACGTCGACACCAACTCCAACTGACTCGGCAGCGACGGCCGCGACCGCCGAGACAACGAGTCAGACGGCAGAACCGACGACGCAGACGGCGGAGCCAACGACAGAACGCACGACGACAGCAACGCAGACGGCAACCACGACCACGACCGCGACGCGTCGTTCCGCAACGACGGCCTAATCGTGTGATCCGTCGAATTCGTTCGGTGCGTTCGCTGCCTCGCTGACGCCGACGGCGGCGACGCTCTCGGCGACGTCGTGGACACGGACGATGTCCGCACCGCGCTCGGCGGCCAGTGCGCTCGCGGCCACCGTCGCCGACAGGCGCTCGCTCGCCTCGCTGCCGACGAGATCGAACATCGACTTGTGCGAGTGGCCGAACAGGATCGGGCAGTCGAGCGCGCGGAACTCGCCCAGTCGGTCGAGGATCGCGAAGTTCTCCCGCTTGCTCTTGCCGAAGCCGATGCCGGGGTCGACGATGATCTGCTCGCGATCGAGGCCTGCCTTCTCGGCGAGCAGCACGCGCTCGCGCAGTTCGCGGATCGTGTCCTCGACCACGTCGTCGTATTCGATGTCGGCATCGGGATCGACGGGCGCGTCGATGCTGTGCATCACGACGAGCGGGCAGTCGTAGTCGGCGGCGACGAACCGCATCTCCGGATCGTCGAGCCCCGTGACGTCGTTGATGATATCCGCGCCGGCATCGAGCGCTGCGCGCGCGACCGCCGCCTTCCGGGTGTCGATCGAGACGAGAGCGTCGAGTTCGGCGATGCGCTCGATGACGGGCACTACCCGATCGCACTCCTCATCGTCCGAGACGGGTTCCGCGCCCGGGCGGGTGCTCTCGCCACCCACGTCGATGATGTCGACGCCTTCGTCGATCATCGTCTCGGCCTGCTGGACCGCCTCTTCCGTAGTATCGAACTCACCACCATCGTGGAAACTGTCGGGTGTCACGTTGAGAATGCCCATCACCGCCGTCCCCTCCTCCCAGGGATAGCCGTGCTTTTCGGGTGCGACACCGATCGAGAGCGCCTCACGGATGTCGTTGGCGAGCGGTGCCAACCCGTAGGGCTGGCCGGCGAGCTTCTCGGTGAGGCGTTTGAACTGCGCGAGCGTGGCGAGCATGAGCACGTCGAGCGACTCCTCGTCCTGGTCGTTGAGCCCCGAGATCGAACACTCGCCGCCGAGTGAGAGCAGCTCTTCTTTGAGATACTGTGCCTGTCGCGGGCGCACGCGGGTCTTCAGCGCTCGATGGACGGCCTTGCCGCGCATCCGATAGGCCCCCGCGTCGGTGACGTGCGTCCCCTTGATCGCGCGCCGGGCGTCGTCGAGTCCGTCGATTTCCTTGGGCACGTCGAGGCGACTCCAGCGCGTCCGTGCCTCGCGAACGACGTAGAGCGAGCCACAGACGAGCACGCAGTCGTCCGGCTCGGCGTCATCGAGAGCGGTCTGGAGCGCGTCGGTGACGTCGCTGCGGGTATCGACGCGACTGTCGTCGAACACCTCCGCGAGAACCGCGTTGTCTTCGGCGCGCGGGACGTCCGGCCGGCAGGCGACGACGTGTTCGGGCGTCGGCAGTGCATCGACCATCCCCTGGTGATCCTTGTCCGCGAGCGCGCCGAACACGAGGTGGAGGTCCTCGAAATCGAACTCGTCGAGCGTGTCGGCGAGGCGCTCGCACGCGCCGGGGTTGTGCGCACCGTCGAGCACGACCAGCGGATCGCGTTCGAGCACCTCGAACCGACCGGGCCAGTAGGCCGCGCGCAGGCCGCGCGCAAGCGTTTCCTCGCCACACTCGATGTCGAATTCGCCGGCGACCTGTTGGGCGAGCGCCGCCGCGATGCCGGCGTTCTCGGCCTGATGGGCCCCAAGAAGTGAGAGTCGGGTTTCGACGGTCCAGTCCCGGCCGGAGAGCCGGATGGCGTTCTCGACGCCCGTTCGGCCCTCGTGTGTCACCGAGACGTCGCCGTCCGAGCCGACCGTCACGGCGTCGCCAGCGCTCTCCTCGATCGCCGCGCGCGCGTCGCCGGTCGCGGCGGTCACAATGCTGTTTTCCTGGGGTGCGACGGTGGCCATGTCACGGCCGATCTCCGCAACTGTGTCGCCGAGCATGTCGGTGTGTTCGAGCGTGACGCTGGTGATGGCGCTGGCCACCGGATCGACGACGCTGGTCGCGTCGTAGCGCCCACCGAGACCGACTTCGAGCACGGCGACGTCGACCGACTGGCGGCGGAACTCCCACAGCGCCATCCCCGTGACGACCTCGAAGAAGGTGGGGGCATCGCCGTCGGCGGCCCGCTCCAGGACGTAGGGACGGATCGTTGCGACGTAGTCGGCGAGCGCGCTCTCGGAGATCATGCGGCCGCCGACGCGGACGCGCTCGCGAACGGAATCGAGATGCGGCGAGGTGTAGAGACCGACGTCGAGACCCGCTTCCCGGAGCACCGATGCGACCATCCTCGCCGTGCTCCCCTTACCGTTGGAGCCGGCGATCTGGACGAACGCGATCCCCTCGTGTGGATCGTCGAGAACGGAGAGTAGGTCGTCGGTGGCGTCCAGGCCCGGGCGGGGCGGATACCGACGCAGGTCGAAGAGGAAGTTTGCCGCCTCGTGGAACTCCATATCTGACACCGGTGGGGCCGTGGTTTGAGCGTATCGGACGTTCCCGTTCACCGCTCGCACGACGACCGGAATCGACATGGAAACCGGTGTTCACCACGACAGGCCGTTTTCCGTCCTGACGCGCGAGAGTCAGCAGTACGACGACAGCGCCTCGTAGGCTTCGCTGGCGGCTCGATCCGGTTCGTCGGGATACGTGTAGAGTTCGAGCGTGGCGAATCCGCCATACTCGATATCGTCGAGCGCGTCGAAGATCGCCCGGAAGTCAAGATCGCCCTCGCCGGGGATGCGGTGGTAGTGTTTGCCGCGGACGCCGCCGACGATGTCCTCCAGATGGACGCCGGTGATGTGACCTGCACACCGCCGGATCGTCTCCGCAGGATCTTCTCCGTAGACGGCCGCGTGGCCGACGTCAAGGTTGACCCCGAGCGCGTCGTGACCGACGTCCTGGATCAGTTCCAGGACTTCCTCGGTGCACTCGACGAGCAGCTCGGGCTCGTACTCGATGCCCACCTCGACGTCGCGCTCGTCTGCGTATTCACAGATCGTGTCGAGCGAGTCGAGCAGGTACTCGTAGGCCCGATTCGGCGGATTGCCGGGCAGCGGGCGACCGGTGGCGAGACAGACCGCCGGCGCGCCGACCTCGTCGGCGAGGTCGATGGCTCGCTTCGTGTAGTCGATGCGCCACTCGCGTCCCTCGTCGTCGGCAGTGACGACGCTTGGATCGAAGAAGGACGATGGCGGCACGTCGTCGTAGTAGCCCGTCGCGGTGTTCGCGTTGATGTTCGAGACCTCGATGCCCGTATCGTCAAGCACTGTTGACAGCTCATTTCGGTCGTCCTCGCCGAAATCGGGGAAGAAGGCGTGCGGCTCGTCGCCCAGGATCTCGACGCCGGCGTAGCCGTGGTCGGCGATGCGTTCGATCGCGTCCGGCAGCGCGTGGCGCGTGTAGGCGTTCGTCGAAAATGCCAGTTCGACCATGACGAAGGCAGGGCCGGCCTCCCGAAACACCTTCCGACGGCGCTACGAGACGTCGAACAGGCGGGAGAGGCCGACCGCGGGGATGAGAAAGGCGAGGACGGCGAGCGCCCAGCCGACGCCCGCGAGCGCCGCGAACGCCGCGTCGAGCACGACGAGCGCGAGGACACAGGTCCCGACCGCCGGGCCGACGGTATCCGGTCGAGGGGTCGCGTACGCCGGGCCGAGCGCGCGCCCGGTCCACACCAAGAAGCCGCCGGCGAGTCCGACGGCGAACGCGAACCGGACGAGCGACGGCCCCAGGGTTACGACCGCCGCGAGAACCCCGAGAACGGCCAGCAACACGCCGGCGGCTGCCGCCGCGACCGCGCCGCGCTCGGTCGTCGTCGCCTCGTTGTCAGCCATATACGTCACGGCAGCGATATACAGCGCGATGACGATCGGGATCACGAGCGCCCACGCGGGGAGCGCGGCTGTCGATGCCGTCGCTCCCGCCGCCGTCCCGAGCAACACGTCGAGTCCGCGCGCGCTGCCCATCGCGAGAAAGCCGGCGGGACCACCCTTGAGAACGCCGTCGTAGAGTGCGATGACTGCCGCGAGCGCCGCCGCGAACAGGCCGGCTCGTGGGCCGGCCGTCCCGAGCGCGACGAGCATGCCGCCGACCAGCAGCGCCGCGCCGAGCGCGCCCGCCGTCCGCCGTGGAACCCTGCCCGACGGGATCGGGCGTTCCGGGCGCTCGCGTGCGTCGATCGGCGCGTCGAAGTAGTCGTTCAGCGTCGTGCCGCCGGCGTACAGCAGCGTCGACGCGACCGCGAGTCCGACGAGCGCAGGTATCGAAATCCTTCCACCGATGGCGGCGACGAGCGCACCACCGAGCAGGACGTCCGGCGGTGCGCTCGCGAGGTTCGGAACGCGCACCAGCGCCGCGTAGGCCGCGAGTTTCCCGCGCGATTCGGCCTCGCACGCGGGCCCCTCAGATCCACCCACCGTCTTCAAGATAGGCCATCGCCTCGCGGGCGGTCTCGGCCGCCGTCTCCTCGTAGGGGTAGAGCTCGATCGTCACGAACCCGTCGTACTCCCGCGAATCGAGTGCATCGAGAAACTCGTCGATCGGTAGTGCGCCGTCACCGAGCTGGGTGTGTTCGTGGCGGCGGTCTGCGGGGATGTCCTCCAGATGGATGTGATCGGTGTACTCCGCGAGCCGGTCGAACGCTTCGATGGGATCTTCGCCGACGCTGAACAGATGGCCCGCGTCGAAGTTACAGCGAATTCGTGGGTGGTCGATGCGCTCGGCGAACTCCAAGAACTCCTCCGAGGTCTCGATGAGGAGGTCCGGTTCGGGTTCGACGTGCAGGTCCACACCCACCTCCTCGGCGACCGGGAGGACCTCTTCGAGGCTCTCGACGAACGTCTCGACGGCCCACTCGCGAGATTTTTCGTCCGGGATAGGGCCACCGGGTTCGATCGAGATATATCCATGTCCGAGCGCGGCTGCCGTCCGGAGGGCGGCTTTCGTGTAGTCGATGCGCTGCTGGCGGTAGTCCGTGTCCGGCTCGATGTAGGAGGGATGGTGGAACCCCTCGATGGCGGTCAGCATGAACGCGTTGCAGTTGCCGATGGCGAGATCGTTCGCGGCGAGCGCTTGACCGATCTCCTCGATATCGTCCTCGCTCGCCTCGGGCGGGTAGAGATGTGGCTCGTCGAACAGCAGTTCGATGCCATCGTAGCCCGCGTCGGCGACGATCTCGATCGCCTCGCGCGCGTCGTACTCCCGAAAGGCGTTCGCGGAGAACCCGAACTTCATCGCTCGTAGGTGAAGTTCGGCGACTGATCGAAGAACTCGTAGGGGTTGTCGAAGACGACCTTCTTCACGTCCTCGCGCTCCCAGCCCCGATCGAGCATCTTGTCGCGCGCCTTCGGCACCGCGAGCGGGTCAGAGGGGTCCCAGTCGGCGGCGCTGTTGAAGAGCATCTTGTCGGTGCCGTACTCCTCCAGGAGGTCGATGGCCGCCTCGTCCTCGATCTTGCCGGGGTAGAGCGTGAAACCGACCCAGCAGTCCGTGGTGAGGGAGGTCTCGATCGTCTCTGCGGTGTTGTGATCGATGACGATGCGCTCCTGAGCGACACCTTCGTCCTCGATGATGTCGACGATCCGCTCGGTGCCCGCGAGCTTGTCCGTGTGCGGCGTGTGGATGATGACGGGGAGTTCGCGTTCCTCGGCCATCCGCAGCTGGGTGCGAAACGCCCACTCCTCGTCGTCGGTGCCTTGATCGAACCCGATCTCGCCGAGGCCGACGACGTTCTCGCGGTCGAGATACTCCGGCAGGCGGTCCAGAACTTCTTCGGCCATCTCGCGGTAGTTCGCCTCCTTGGGTTCCAGCCCGATGGTGACGTAGTGATCCATCCCGCCGGCGCGCTCGGCACGCGCGGTCTCGAAGTCGATGATCTGCTCGAAGTAGTCGAAAAACGAGCCCGCGTGCTGTTTGTCCGTGCCGCTCCAAAACGCGGGTTCGATGCAGCACTCGATGCCAGCCCGACGCGCCCGTGCATAGTCGTCGGCCGAGCGCGAGACCATGTGCATGTGCGGATCGATGATCTCCATAGCCGCGAGTGGGTGCCGGACGCACTACTATGTACTGATCGTACATTCTCGGGTCTCGATCCGGCATCCATTGCGGCGGATCGGCGTGCGAGGGATGAGCGAGGAGCGTAGCGACGAGCGAATCGGTTGGGGAGGTATGTGGGCTGTTGCGGTTCTCACTTGAGTCAGATCCGTCGCGTCGGAGTTGGCTGCTACAAGGATTCAGTCGATCATCCTTCAAAAGATCAGGTCGATAATCGGACAGTTCGGTGCCGACATCACAAAGTAGGTGTGTCTCGGAACCCTGGTTTCAGGGGATGCAGCGACGGACTTCCGAGCCGATCGGAAAACAGGGGAGCGAATCGCAATCGAGTCGGGATGGACGAGCGAACGTCACGACGGTCGGGTGGTCGCGATGAGCGCGAGCATCGGCGTCTGGCTCGTCGGCGCGCGCGGGAACGTCGCCACGACGGCGATGATCGGTGCGCGTGCCATCGCCCACGGCGCGACCGACACGACGGGGATGGTCTCCGAGCGCGCACCGTGTACGGGACTCGACCTCCCGAAAATCGACTCGCTCGTCTTCGGCGGTCACGACGTCCAGGACGGCAGCGTCGTCGAGACGGCCGAGCGCCTCGCGGAGCGCAACGGCATTCCCGATCGCGCGACGCTCGACGCCGTTCGTGACGATCTCGACACGATCGACGAACGCATCGAGACCGGCACGGCACGCAACTGCGGGCAGGCGGTCACGGAAATTGCCGACGGGGGAATCGACGAGTCGCTCTCGTTGCGGGCGATCGTCGGGAATATTCAGGACGACTACGAGCGATTCCGCGAGGACAACGAGCTGGAGCGAGTAGTTGTGATCAACGTCGCCTCTTCGGAGCCGCTGCCGGCAGACCCCGAGAGATACGACTCGATCGAGGCCGTCGAACGTGCGCTCGACGAGGACGAACCGTTGCCGGCGAGTTCGCTGTACGCCTACGCCGCACTTGCCGGCGGCCATCCGTTCGTGAACTTCACGCCGAACGCCGCGAACGCGCTCGGTGGACTGCGCGAGCTGGCCGAGCGCGAGGGCGTTCCGCACATGGGCAAGGACGGCAAGACGGGCGAGACGCTGATGAAGTCCGCGCTCGCGCCGATGTTCGCCCAGCGCAATCTCCGGGTGCGCTCGTGGGAGGGTCACAACATCCTCGGAAACAAGGACGGCGAGGTGCTCGAAGACGATGCGAACAAAGCTGGAAAGTTGGCGAGTAAGGGCGGCGTGCTCGACGGCATCCTCGATCACGAGACCCACAACCGAGTCAGGATCGACTACACGCCCGCGCTCGGCGACTGGAAGACCGCGTGGGACGACATCCGTTTTCGGGGATTCCTCGATACCGACATGAAACTCCAGTTCACCTGGGAGGGCTCCGATTCGGCGCTCGCCGCGCCGCTCGTGCTCGATCTCGCGCGCTTGCTCGCGTTCGCCGACGAGCAGGGTGAGTCGGGATTGCAGCCCCAGCTCGCCTCCTTTTTCAAAGCGCCGCTCGGCGTCGACGAGCACGGTCTCTCGAAACAGTTCGGGATGCTCCAAGAGTACGTCGAAGCGCACGCCGCGCAGCCGACCGCCGTCGGCGCGGAGGGTGACGATGACTGACGGCGACGCGGGGCGGGCGATCGTCCTCGACGTCATCGGTCTCGAACGCGAGCACGTCGCGGCGGGGCTCGCGCCGAACATCGCCGATCTCGTGGCCGACAGCGCGCGTGCGGACCTCCAGTCGCCGTTCCCAGCCGTCACACTCCCCGTCCAGAGCACGCTCGCGACGGGCCAGTCGCCCGAAAACCACGGCGACGTGGCCAACGGCGAGTACGACCGGGAGAACGATACGGCGGCGCTCTGGGAGCGCGACAGCGAGAGCCGGGATCGCCTCTGGGAGAGCGCGAGCGAGGCGGGGCTCACCACCGGCGTGCTCTGCTTTCAGCATCTCATCGGGACGACGGCGGACGTCGCGCTCACGCCCTCGCCGATCGAGGACGAGGAGAACAATATTTTAGAGATGAACTGCTGGACGAACCCCGACGGGTTCTACGACGAGCTCGAAGCCGAGTACGGCCACTTCCCGCTCCACACCTACTGGGGTCCCGGCGCGAACGAGGAATCGACCGCGTGGATCCTCGACGCCGCCCGCGAGGCCATCGACCGCTACGATCCCGACCTGCTCTGGATCTACATCCCGTATCTCGACTACGCGGGGCTGGCCCACGGCGCGAGCAGCGACGAACTCCGCGAGGCGATCGGCGTTGCCGACGACCTCGTCGGCGATTTCCTCGACTTCCTGCGCGACGGCGAGCGCTGGGGCGAAACGGCAGTGAACGTCGTCAGCGAGTACGGCTTCCACGACGTCGACACACCCGTGTTCCCGAATCGCGCGCTGCGCGAGGCGGGACTGCTCTCGGTCCAAGACGACGGCGAGGGCGGCGAGGAGATCGACCTCCCGAACTCGCGGGCATTCGCGCTGGTCGATCACCAAGTGGCCCACGTTTACGCCGACGAGGACGTCGTCGACGAGGCGCGCGACGCACTCACCGGACTCGATGGCGTCGAGCGCGTGCTCGACGAGGAAGGGAAAGAGGAGTACGGCGTCGCCCACCCGAACGCCGGCGAGCTCGTCTGCGTCGCCGAGCGATCGGGTTGGTTCCAGTATTACTGGTGGTTCGACGACGCGAACGCACCGTACTACGCCCGCGACATGGACATCCACGCGAAACCCGGCTTCGACCCCGTCGAGCTGTTCTTCGGCGAGGAGGGGCTCGTCTCGCTCGATGCCTCGAAGGTCGGCGGCTCGCACGGCCGCGCCGACGTCGACGGGTTCTACGGGCTGGGCGGCCCGGCGGCTCCCGACTCGGTACCCGACGACGTGGACGCACGGGCGGTCGCGCCGACGCTCACCGATCTGCTCGATGTCGACGTCGAAACGGCGTTCGAACTCGACGCGCTGTAAAAACGACCTATTCTTTGCGCCCGGACAGCAACCGGGCCGCACCGATCGTCAGCCCCGACAGCGCCGCCAAGACGCCGAACCCGGGGCCCGAGTCGCTGCTCGTCCCCGCCGAGACGCCGCCCTCGCCGCCCGCCTGCGTCCCCTCGGTCGCCGTCCGTGCGTTCGTCCCGTCTGTCGACGATGGTGTGGCGTCTGTCCGACCGCCGATCCCGGTCGTCCCGGCGGCCGTCGTGTTCGTGGCGGCCGTCGCGTTCGAGGTTGTCGCCGAGCCGTTCGGGGCGGTCACGTTGCCGGTCGCGGTCGCATCCTGGGATTGAGGTGGCACGATCCGGTGGACCGCGCCGGTCGCCTCGCTGCCCGGGTTCGCGGTCGTCAACACGTAGAGTCGGTCGTCGTTGTCGCGGCCCATCGCGAGGATATAGCCGCCGACGAACCCGCTGTCGGTGTTCTCGACCGAGAGCTCCGCGACGTCCCAGAGACCGTCGTCCTCGGCGGGCGTGGCCGCCAGCAGCGATCCCGTCGGCGTCTCAGTCTCTTTCGATTTGCGGAAATCGCCGAAGACGTAGTCGCCCTGGAGGTCGGGGATATCATCGCGCTGGTAGAGATAGCCTCCCATGGCTGCCGAGCCGACACCCTGCCCGTCGGCGCTGTGTGGATACTCGATCACGGGATCGATGAGCCGTTCGCCGCCGCGTACGTCCGACGGGAGTTTGCTCGGGCAGTTCTCGGGCGGGTTGCGACTGCCTTCGGGACCGGGTTTGAAACAGTGGGTGCCCTCGCGAACGTTCCACCCGTAGTTCTTGTCTTTCTCGACGATATCGATCTCCTCGAAACCGTTCTGGCCGACGTCCGAGGTGAACAGCTTGCCGTCGGAAAAGCCCATCCGCCACGGGTTACGGAACCCCCAGGCGAACTGCTCGTTCAGTCCGTCCTCCCCCACGAGCGGGTTGTCGTCGGGAATCCCGTAGGCCTTGTCGCCCTCCTGGCTGTCGACGTCGATGCGCAGGATCGAGCCGAGCAGGTTCTCGGTGACGTCCTGGCCGTTGCCACCCTCGTTGCGATCGTACCAGTCGCTTACGTGACCCAGATCGGTGTCGTGTGCGCCGCCACCGTCGCCCATCGCCACGTAGAGATAGCCGTCGTCGGGCCCGAAGACGATCGCGCCGGCATTGTGTGTGTCGTACGGCGAGGGGATCTCCAAGATCGTCCGTTCCGAGTCGACGTTCCCCGTCGAGCCGTCCTCGCTCGCCTCGAACTCGGAGAGCACCTCGGTGTGCGAGAACTCGTCGGGCGTTCCCTCGCGCGAGGGAGCGCTGTACCGCAGGTAGAACTTCCCGTTCTCGCCGTAGTTCGGATGGAACGCCATCCCGAGCAGCCCCATCTCGCCGGTGATCTCGGTCAGTTTGTCGCTCACGTCGATGAACGGCTCCTCGTTCAGGCTTCCCGACTCGTGGGCGTAGACCTGTCCGATGCGATCGACGATGAAGTAGCGACCGCTCTCGCCCGGCGGGACGCCGAAATCGAGCGGTGCGGTGAGCGTTCCCTCCGTCACCGTCTCGGTGCGCACCGTCGGACCGTCACCGAAATACGACGAGCCGCCGTCGCCGCTCTCGGTCGTGGTTTGGGTCGCCGTCTCCTCGCCGAAGGCGATCGAGCCGTGCATCGAGCTTCGGTGTGGCTCACAGATGTACTCGGCCATCTCCTCGCGCGCGGTGAACTCGATCGTCTGGGTCGCACCCTGCTCGTTCATCACCTCGGTGCGTTTCAGCACCTCGCCCTTCCCGTCGAGCAGCGCGATGTTGTGACCCTGGCCATCGATGTTCTTCCAGGTGATGCGGTAGTCGACGCCGGCGTCGAGCTGGAGCGTCGGGTTGCTCTCGTCGGCGATCGATTCGGGTTTGCGACCCTGCCAGCCGCCGATCTCGCCGCCGAGGCGGATCTCCGTCGGCTGGGACTGTGCACCCGCGATCCCCCCCGCACCGACGAGCGCACCGGCCGCTACGCTCGTGCGGAGGAATCGTCTGCGGGTCGTTGCGTGTCGGCCTGTCGCGGCGTTCGTTCTCATTGGAGTCTCGTTGTCGTCGATCGGATCGTCGCGGTGCTGGGATGAGGGCGAACGGTCACGGCGGCTCATCGATCGTCACCACCCAGCAGGCGTGCGACGCCGAGTGCGATCGCGGCGAGCCCGGCAAGAATGCCGAATCCCGGCCCGTCGCCGCTCACGATACCGCCGCTCTCGCCCGTCCGTGCCGTGTCCGACTCGTTCGTCGTCTCGGTCGGCGTCGCCGTCGCCGTTGCGGTCGGTGTTGGCGTCGGTTCGGGGGTCGCCGTCGCGGTCGCCGGTCGGGCCGGCGTGTCTGTGGTCGCGGTCGAGCGTTCCTCGGCCTCCGGTGGCCGAAGACGATGGACGGCACCCGTCTCACCTTCGACGCCGAGATTGTCGGTCGTCAGCGCGTAGAGCTCGCCGTCGTTGTCGCGGGCGACACAGAGGAGATAGGAACCGAGCTCGCCGTTCTCGCCGTTGCCGATCGAGACCTCCTCGACCGACCACGAGTCGCCCTCGACGGGCGTGGCGGCGAACAGCGATCCACGTGGTGTGCCGTCCTTACTGTAATCGCCGAACACGTACTTGTTTCGAAGACCGGGAATGGTCGCGTTCTGGTAGATGTAGCCGCCGATGACGGCGACGCCGACGCCGTTCGTCTCGTAGGTGTGCGGATACTCGATCACGGGATCGATGAGCGGCTCCCCGCCGCGGACGTCCGGCGGCGTCTTCGTGGGACAGTTGGAGCGATACGGGTCCGATCCCTGCGTGGCGACGAAACAGTGGCCGCCCTCGCGGACGTTCCAGCCGTAGTTACCGCCCTTGCGGACGACGTTGACCTCCTCGTACCGGCGCTGACCGACGTCGGCGGCCATCAGCTTCCCGTCGGAGAAACCGATGCGCCACGGGTTGCGAAAGCCCCAGGCGTACTGTTCGTCAAGGCCTTCCTTGCCGACGAGCGGGTTGTCGTCGGGGATGCCGTAGGCCTTGTCGCCGTCGCGGCCGTCAACGTCGATACGCAGCACCGATCCCATGAGGTTCTCGGTGACGTCCTGGCCGTTGCCGCCGAGGTTCGCACCGTACCAGTCGTCGGGCTGTTTCGACGATTTGAGCGCGCCGCCGCCGTTGCCGATGCCGATATACAGGTAGTCGTCGGGGCCGAAGACGATCGCCCCGCCGTTGTGGGTGTAGTACGGCGAGGGGATTTCGAGCACCGTCCGCTGGGAGTCCGCGACCGCCCCGGTCACGTCCTCGTTGGCCTCGAACTCCGCGATGACCTGCGTATGCGTGTAGTTTCCGGGCGTTCCGGGGCGCGATTTGGCACTGAAGTGGACGTAGAACTTCCGGTTGTCGGCGAAGTTCGGATGAAAGGCCAACCCGAGCAGCCCGCGTTCGTCGATCGTCTTGATCTCGGGGAGGTTGTCGAAATCGATGAGCTGATCGCGCACGTCGAGGAAGACGTCGCCACCGCTGCCGTCGGCTCCGTATCGACGGATGACGCCGATCTGATCGACGATGAAGAACGCGTCGCGCTCGCCTGGTGGGGCTTCGAGCCCGAGCGGGGCCGTGATGCCGCCGTCGATGACGGTGTCGGTCCTGACCGTCGGGCCCGTCGGGAAGAACCCCTCCGGCTCGCTCGACTCCGTCGTCGTCTCGGTCCCACCGCTTTCGCTCGACAGCGTGATGTCGCCGCGCATCGAGTTGAGGTGGGCCTGACAGACGTACTCGTCCATCGCCTCGGTCGCCGTGAACTCCAGTGTCTGGGTCTGCCCCTCGTCGGACATGTACTGGGTGCGCTCGATGACGGCGTCGTCGGCATCGAGCAGGGCGACGTTGTGCTGTGCGCCGTCGACGTTCTTCCACGTCAGTCGGTAGGTCGTCCCGACGTCGAGTTCGAGCGTTGGGTTGGTCGTCCCCTGGATCCCCGATGGCTTCCGACCGACCCAGCCGGTCGTCTCGCCGCCGAGGCGGATCGGCGTCGGCTGGGACTGGGCACGTGCACCCGTAATACTTCCGACGCCGGCGAGACCGGTCACGCCGGCAGCGGTGGCAGCGAGAAAGCGCCGGCGGGAGGGCCGACCGGACGGAATGGAGGTCTCTCCGTTGGTTCCCTTCGTCATATTCTCTCCCGGACCGCGCGTCGCGATGCGGCGGTGCCGGTGACTGTCTGAACGGGGGGTCGGTGCTCACTTAGGGGTTGTGATACGCCCACCAGCCGACGGAAATCACCCCGTTAAGAACTGAACGCCTCGATCGTCGAACGTCCTTCCGTCCGCCTACCCTCGCCCGTTCAATCGTGGCGGAACGCGCGCTGACCGGTGTGGACCATCGCGATGCCCGCCTCGTCGGCGGCGGCGATCACGTCGTCGTCGTTGACCGACCCGCCGGGTTGGACGACCGCCTCGATGCCCGCGTCGACGGCGGCCTCGATGCCGTCGGGGAACGGGAAGAAGGCGTCCGACGCCATCACCGCACCCGCTGCGGATTTCCCCTCGGCGTGTTCGTCGGCCTTCATCGCGGCGAGTCGTACCGCATCGACCCGCGAGACCTGTCCCATGCCGATGCCCACAGTTTCAGTACCGTCGGCGAAGACGATGGCGTTCGATTTGACGTGTTTGATGACCCACCACGCGAAGCAGATCGTCTCCAGCTGCGCGTCGGTCGGCTCGCGTTCGGTGACGATCTCCAAGTCTTCGGGGGCGATCGCCTGCTCGTCACGCTCCTGGATCAGTCGCCCACCGGCGAGCGGTTTTTCCACCAGCGGGGATGGATCGCTGTCGAACTCCTCGATGTCGAGCACGCGGAGGTTGTCCTCCCCGCGTAGCACCACGAGTGCGTCCTCGGTGTAGCCCGGCGCGAGGACGACCTCCTTGAACGACTCGACGATCCGCTCGGCGGTCGCCTCGTCGCACTCGCGGTTCAGCGCGACGATCCCCCCGAACGCGCTCATCGGATCGGTGGCGAGCGCGTCCTCGTAGGCCGCCGCGAGCGTGTCGGCGGTCGCACAGCCAGCGGGATTGGTGTGCTTTATCACCGCGGCCGCCGGTTCGTCGAACTCGCGAACCAATCCGAGCGCGCCGTCGGCATCGTTGTAGTTGTTGTACGAGAGGTTTTTCGCGCCGGGGTTCAGCTGTGGCGCATCGACGACGCTCGCCCTCGTGTCCGCGTCGGCGTAGAGCGCGGCCGACTGGTGTGGGTTCTCGCCGTACCGGAGTTCCGCCGTGCGCTCGGTGCCTCGGACGCGCCGGGTCGGGAACACACCGTTTCGATCGCCCGCGACCCGTACCTCGCGCTCGTCGCCCTCGCCCTCGATGGTCAGCTTTCCCTCGGCAAACAGCCTGACGGCGCGTGGATAGGCCGCGAACTCGGCCTCGTGGAGCACGCGCTCCTTCAGCGATGCCGAGTCGTCGTCCGTATAGACGGCGACCGGCTCCTGGGTGACGATCGGGCCGGCGTCGACCTCCTCGGTGACGAGATGGACGGTACAGCCGGTGACGTCGACGTCGGCGTCCAGGACCTGTTCGTGGGCATCGATCCCCGGGAAGGCGGGCAGGAGGGACGGATGGATGTTGAACGTTGGCGGCGCAGCATCGACGAACTCCTCGGTGAGCACGCGCATGTAGCCGTCGAGACAGACCAGTTCGGCGTCGTACTCGTCGAGTCTGTCGAGCAGTCGCCGTTCGTGATTCCCCCGGGATTCTCCATCCTCGGGTTCGACGACCTCGGTGGGAATCCCGCGCTCGGTGGCTGCATCGAGCACCGGCGCATCGGCGTCGTTCGTCAGAACGACGCTCAGTTCCGCGCCGCCGGGCGCGCGGTCGGCGATCCGAACGAGGTTGCGGCCGCGATTACCCGCCAGTCCTGCGATCGGTGTCATGGCTGAAGAGGATGCGCCGTGCGCAAAGTGCGTTCGGATTCGAGAACGGTGGCTACGGGCCATCTTTCGATGAAATTCGTGAGAAATTCGATTGTCCACATGGCGCGCGCTCGCGTCCGGCGAGAGCCGAGCGGGACGAAGGTCCCGCTGACCGTGCGAACGGGCGGCGAAGCCGCCCGTGAGCAGACGATAGCGAGCGCCGGACGCGGATCGGCGTGCGAGGGATGAGTGAGCGACCAAAGGGAGCGAGCGAATCGGTTGGGGAGGTATGTGGGCTGTGCGGGATTCATTGTCGTCAGGTGTTGCGGTCGTAACTGCTCTGCTGACCGAGACTGATCTAATGACCTGAGTAAACGCTATGACATCCGAAATCGAATCGGACTCGCGAGAGCGATGGGCGATTCGACACCCATTTCACCGGACTCGGTTCAGTCGTACCCATGACAGACCGCGGTCCGCTTTCGGCTGTGTCGCCACTCGATGGCCGGTACGCACGCTACACCGAACCGCTCGTCGAGTACGCGAGCGAGGCGGCCCTGCTGCGCGCTCGCGTCCGCGTCGAGGTCGAGTATCTCGTCGCGCTCGCGGAACTCGACGCCACCCCGATCGAACTTGACGCCGACGATCAAAGACACCTCCGAGAGCTGTACGAGGAGTTCACCGAGGAGGACGCGGCCCTGATCAAGCGCATCGAAACCGAGGGCACGGCGGAGCACTCGGCGACCAACCACGACGTGAAGGCCGTCGAGTATTTCGTTCGTGACGGGCTCCCCGACCCGGATATCGCCCCGTGGGTCCACTTCGGACTGACGAGCGAGGACGTCAACAACCTCGCGCGCCGACTGCTGCTCAAGCCCGCCGTCGAGGAAGTGCTGGTGCCCGAACTCGACGCGATCCGGGAGTCGTTCGCGGGGATGGCGAACGAATACAGTGACAACCCGATGCTCGCGCGCACGCACGGCCAGCCTGCGACGCCGACGACGCTCGGCAAGGAGATGGCCGTCTACGCCGGTCGACTGGAGAGAGCTATCGAGCGCGTCGAACGTGCCGCCGGCGATCTCGCGGGCAAACTCGCCGGCGCGAGCGGGACCTACGCCGCCCACCACGCCGCCTATCCCGACGTCGACTGGCGATCATTTGCCGAGGAATTCGTCCGCTCGCTCGGGCTCGCGCACGTCGAACCCGTCACACAGATCAACCCGTGTGACGATCTCGCGGCGCTGTTCGACGCGCTCCGCGGTGCGAACGCGATCCTGCTCGACGCCGACCGGGACATGTGGCGCTACGTCTCGGATGGCTATCTCGGCCAGGAGAGCGACGCGGGCGAGACGGGCTCGTCGACGATGCCGCACAAGGTCAACCCGATCGACTTCGAGAACAGCGAAGGCAACCTCTCGAAGGCCGACAGCGACCTCTCCTTCCTCGCCGAGACCCTCACGACCTCACGGCTCCAGCGTGATCTCTCGGACTCGACGGTCAAGCGGAACGTGGGCACGGCGCTCGCCCACAGCCTCATCGGCTATCGGAAGACCCAAACTGGTCTCTCGAAGGTCGTCCCGAACGAGCGGGTGATGCGCGAGGAGTTGGAGGAAAACCCCGAGGTCATCGGCGAGGCCGTGCAGACGATCCTCCGCCGTGAGGGCCACACCGACGCCTACGAGCGGGTGAAGGAACTTACCCGTGGGCGACGCACCAGTCTCGACGATTTCCGCGAGCTGTTCGCCGAGCTCGACGTGAGCGAGGCAACCCGTGCGGAACTGCGCGCGCTCGCACCTGCCGACTACACCGGGTTGGCAAGCGAGTTGGCTGATTCGGCCGAATAAATCGATCGAGGAGCAGCCAGACCGGCCACTCGGGAACCGCACGAACCGCACAGCCCACGAGCCTCCCCAACCGACTGCGCTCCTCGCTCGTTTCACTCGCTGTGGTGCTCATCCCTCGCACGCTGATCCACGCTCGGTGCTCGCCGGCGAGGCGCTCCGCGCCTCGCGACGCTCGCACACGAGCGTGAGCGCGCGCCATCGGTGGAAGAACAGCCGTCGTGCTGCGTCAGTTGTCGTATTCTTTGCGATAGCCTTCGAACTCGGTGAGATGCTCCTCCTCGTCGGCGAGCAGCTCCGTCGCGAGGTCCTCGGTCACGGGGTCGTCGGCTTCGTCGGCGACGGTGACGAGTTCGCGGTAGGTCTCGACCGCGCCCTTTTCGGCCTCGATGACGCCGTCGATCACCGCGAGTGTGTCGGTCGGGTCCTCGGGTGGCTGGAGGCTCTCCTGACCCATTTCGAGCTCGTAGGAGCCCTTCGGCTGATCGCCCAGCTGGACGATGCGTTCGCCGAGCTCTTCGGCGTGGCCGAGCTCCTCCTCGACGTCGGCGCTCAGGCTGTCGGCGACCTCCTCGGCGGCGACGCCTGCGAGCGCGATGGCGTCGGTCTGGTAGTTGATCACGGTCTCGAACTCGTCGTTGCGTGCCTCGTGCAGCAGGTCGAGCACCTGCTCGTCACCCTCCGTGCTCATACTCCCGAATTCGGACGGCGCGTGCTTAAGTGTGGGTCTTCCGGAAGAGCGATATGAGAACCTGACCGAGCAGCGCCGCCGCACGTTCGACTTCGGGAAGACGGACGTACTCGCGTTCGGCGTGGGCTACCGGGCCGTCCCCGTCCGCGAGGTCGCCCGGTCCGAACACCACGGTCGGAGCCTCGCGGGCGAAATACGACGCCTCGGTCGCGGCCGTGAACGGGCGAGCGTCACAGCCCGTTTCTCGAAACGCGTCGACCACTCTCGAATCGGCCGGCATCTCGAACGCTTCCAGGAACGGCGTTTCGCGTTCGGTGAGGGCGAACGACATGGTCGAGCCGAGCCGCTCGTGGAGGTAGTCGTCGAGATCGCGCTCGAAACCCGTCGCCGTCTCCGGCGGCACGCTCCGGCGATCGACGACGATCTCGCAGCCGGCGGGCACCTGATTCGTCGCGGCCCCACCCTCGACGATCGTCGGCGTGAGCGTCGGCGCACCGAGATCGGGATGGACCGAGAGCGCGTCGGAGCGCTCGCCGAACTCGTCGATGGCCTCGATGGCGGCCGCAGCCCCCGTGATCGCGTTCGTTCCGGTGTGTGGTTCGGCGGCGTGGGCACTCTCGCCCTCGACCCTTACCGTTCCCTCGAAACGCCCCTTGCCGGCGGTACAGACGTCCAGACCGGTCGGTTCACCGACGATGACCGCGTCACCGCGCTCACCATCGAGATCGAGGGTAGGAACGAGCGCCGCCGCCCCGTGCGATCGCAGCTCCTCGTCGGGTGTCACCGCGAGCGTGAGTCGTCCTCGACCAGGTTTACAGTCGAGAAACGCCGCCAGCATCGCCGCGAGCGGTCCTTTCGCGTCGCAGGAACCCCGGCCATGAAGTACGTCGCCCTCCCGTTCGGCGGGTACGTGCGGTGCGACCGTATCGAGATGGGTGTTCAAGACGATGTGCGGCCCGGACGAATTACCCTTGCTCGCCAGCACGCTCCCGCCGTCGTGGACCGTCGGTTCGACGCCGTGGGCGGCGAGGTGGTCACACAGCAGCGCGCGCATCGGCTCGACGGTCTCGTGCGAGGGGGTTTCGACGGCCGTTTCGAGAAATTCGAGCGGGTCGAACTCCATCAGTCGCCGGCCGCCTCGACGGCCGGCGAGGCAGCCATCGAGACGGTCCCGGCGAACTCACGTTCGGTCGGACCGGCGAGCGCCGCGCCGCGCTCGGTGAAGCGGACGTCGAGCCGGCCGCCCGGCGGATGGACGGGGATCGAATCACGCTCGGTCAGGCCGAGTTCGCGGGCGACCGCCGCGATCGCCACGGCACCGGTCCCGCACGAGCGTGTCTCACCCTCGACACCGCGCTCGTAGGTGCGCTGATCGAACCCCTCGTCGCGCGGGCTGGCGAACGTGACGTTCGCCCCGCGCGGGAATCGGTCGGCGTGGCGCACCGGCGGCGCGAGCACGTCGAGATCAACGGTCGCAACGTCGTCGACGAATGCTACAGCGTGGGGAACGCCGGTGTCGACCGCCGTTACGGTCAGATCCTCCATTGATTCGTCGAGCAACGGTTCGTCGCCGGCGAGCGGGACGGCGTCGGGTGCGAAGCTCGCTTCACCCATCTCGACGGTCACGCCTGCGTCGTCGACGGTCGCGCGCCGGGTGCCGGCCTGCGTGTCGACCATTACCGTCTCCGCGGCCGTTCGCTCGGCCGCCCACGCCGCCGCACAGCGCGCGCCGTTGCCACACATCGGCGCGGTCGAGCCGTCGGGCTGGACGAGCGTCATCACAACGCGCGGCGACGCGTAGCCGTCTTCGAGCGCGAGGAAGAGCACGCCGTCGGCACCCGTCCGCTCGCCGACCGCGAGCCCGTCGTCGCCGTCACAGAGCTCGATCGTGAGCGCCCGTCGGTCGGCGACGGGTTCGCTCGCGTCGATCACGAAGAAATCGTTGCCCGTACCGTGGTACTTCTCGACGTTCATCGTTCGAGCCCCCCGAGATCCGCGATCGTCTCGCGGCGCATGCACAGCTCGCTCCCGTCGCCATCGAGCGCGACGACCGCCGGCCGCGGTCGCGAGTTGTAGGTGCTCGCCATCTCGTAGCCGTAGGCTCCGGCATTGCCGACGGCGAGGAGATCGTCCCGCTCGGGCGCTGGCAGCTCGCGATCGCGCCCGAGCACGTCGCCGGATTCACAGACCGGCCCGGCGACCGTCGCCGCGACCGTCTCGCGACCCTCGGCAGCCGCCGCGAGCGAGCGAATCTCGTGGAAGGCGTCGTAGAGCGCCGGGCGGGCAAGGGTCGTCATCCCGGCATCGACGCCGACCACGGTCGTCTCGGGCGTCGGCTTCACGGTGGTCACTTCCGAGACGAGTACGCCCGCATCGGCGACGAGATAGCGCCCCGGCTCGATCCCCAGTCGGGCATCGGCCGAAAACGCTTCGCGGGTCGCGCTGGCGAGAGCGTCCACGTCGAGCGGAGCCTCGGTATCGTGATAGGGAACACCGAACCCGCCGCCGACGCTCACTGTATCGAGGGCGATCCCCGCGTCGGCGATTTCGTCGGCGAGGGTGCTCATTCGTTCGACAAGTGTTCGGTGAGCCGTGAGATCGTCGGTTTCCAGGATACCGCTGCCGGCGTGGGCGTGGAGACCCTCGACCGCGAACCCGCGCCGTTGGGCCTCCGCTACGGCCGCCGCGGCGCGATCGATCGGGATCCCGAACTTCGGATCCGCGCCCGTCCGGACTTTCTCGTGGTGGCCAGCACCGACGCCGGGGTTCACGCGCACGTAGATCGCCCCGGACCAGTCGCGCTCCGCGAGCGCATCCAAGACGTCGAGCGCGCCGACCGTGATCGTGATCTCGTGTTCGTCGGCGACCTCGACGACTCTGTCGAGATCGCGGGCGGGCGGATTGACGGCCGTATAGCGCACGTCGGAAAACCCCGCTTCGCACGCGCGGACGACCTCGCCGGCCGACGCGCACTCGGCACCGAAGCCCGCCGCGGCGATCGCACCGAGCACCGGTCTTCGAGCGTTTGCCTTCACCGCGTAGTCGATGGCCGCCTCCGGGAACGATTCCTGGAGACGCGCGGCGTTCTCGCGCACCCGCTCGACGTCGACGACGTACAGCGGCGTCCCGTGCTCGTTGGCGAGATCGCGCAGACGGTCCGCCGACCAGTCGGCGAGCCGTCGGACGGGCGGGTTCGCCGTCGTTACGGCAGCGCCCGTCATCGAAGCACGTCCTCACGCTCGGTCGCTTCGAGAGTTCGGTCCTCGACGGCCGTCGCCACCACCGCCGGCTTGTACGCCCCGCCATCGAAGAGGTCATGCTCGCCGACCGACGATTCGACGAAGCGGGTGAACGCACGGCGTTCGGGCGGGAGCTCGCCGTAGACGACTTCCTCCTCGACGAGATCGTAGACCGGAATCCGCGGCGTGAGCAGCGTGTTCTCGCCGACCACCGAATCGTGGCCGACGACGAACCCGGAGGTGACGCGACAGCCAGCGCCCAACGAGACGCCCTCCTCGACGATCACGGGCGTGTCCTCGACCGGTTCGAGCACGCCACCGATGAGCGTGTTCGCTCCGAGCTTCACGTCCGCGCCGATCTGCGCACAGGACCCGACCGTATCACAGGAGTCGACGAGCGTGCCGTCGCCGACGTACGCGCCCGCGTTGACGAAACTCGGGCTCATCATGATCGCATCGTCGCCGAGATGTGCCCCACGTCTGATAACCGTCCCGTCGGGCGTGTTCCGGGTGCCGCGCTCGCCGAGATCACTCGTGGAGCGGAGCGGAAGCACATCGTGGTAGCCGACGTCGCCGTACTCCCGGCGCTCGGTCTCGCGCAGGCTGAAATTGAGCAAGATCCCCTGCTTCACCCACTCGTTGGCCACCCATTCGTCGCCACTCCGCTCGGCGGCGCGCACCTCGCCGGCTTCGAGCGCGTCGAGGAACGCGTCGAGCGTCGCCCGCTCGTCCGACCCCGCATCACTCGCCGTCAGACCGCCCTCCGAGCGCTGCCAGAGGGTTTCGACGTCCGACTGGAGACTCATGCGAGCACCTCCCCGAACTCGTAGAATCCCGGATCGCGCCCGGCGAGCCAGACCGCCGCATCGAGCGCGCCCGAGGCAAACACCGCCCGGCTTTCGGCGCGATGGGTGAACGTGAGCACCTCGTCGTTGCCCGCGAACAGCACCTCGTGCTCGCCACGGATACCGCCCGCACGGCGGACGTGAACGCCGATCTCGCCGTCCGCGCGTGGCTGGTCGCCCTCGCGACCGTAGGTTCGGTCGTGCTCGCCGCCGCTCGCGTCGTCGATCCCGTCGAGCAGCGTCGTGGCCGTCCCGCTCGGTGCGTCCCGCTTGCGATTGTGATGTGTCTCAGTCATCTCGATGTCGTACTCCGAAAGCGTCTCCGTGATCTCGCCGAGTGCCTCGCCCAGCGCGTGGATCCCCTGCGAGAAGTTCGTCGCCCACAGCAGGGGCACCCGCTCGGCGCTCGTTTCCAGTGCCTCGCGACCGTCCGCGTCGAAACCCGTCGTCCCCGTGACGAAGCCGACGCCCGCCTCCGCACAGGCCGCGGCGTACTCGATCGCCGACTCGGGACCGGTGAAATCGACCACCACGTCGGTGGGTCGATCGGCCAGCAGCGTCGGCAGGTCGGCCGCGTCGTGGATCTCTCGGCCGGCGACGCGCTCGCCGTCGGCCCCGCGATCGACCGCGACGCTCACGTCGACGTTCTCACGGTCGGCGGCCGTCTCCAGGACCGCGGTCCCCATCGTTCCCGTCGCACCCGTGACACCGATCGCCGTCATCGTTCAGCCTCCAAGAGTCGGTCGGCATCGTCGAGATCGGCGAGCACGGATTCGAGCTCCCCGCGATGGTCCGACGAGAGCCGTGACAGCGGCGAGCGCATCCGTGGCGAGACGTGCCCGCGGATCGAGAGCGCCTCCTTCAGCGGGATCGGGTTGGTCTCCCAGAACAGCGCCCGAAAGAGCGGCCCGAGTGCGAGATGGTGCTCGCGTGCTCGCTCAAACTCGTCGTCGAGAGCCGCGTGAACCATCTCACCGACGCGTTCGGGTTCGACGTTCGCCGCGACGCTGATCGTGCCGCGCGCGCCCGCCGCGAGCGCCGGTAGCGTGAGCCCGTCCTCGCCCGACAGAACGGCGAACTCCGCCTCGCGCGTCCGTTCGACGAGCTCGCTCAACCGGCCGAGATCGCCGCTCGCCGACTTGTAGCCGACGACGTTCCCGTGATCGGCGAGCGCCGCCGCCGTGTCGATCTCGATCGTGCGCCCCGTGCGTCCAGGAACGTTGTAGACGATCTGCGGGAGATCGACGGCGTCGGCGATCGTCCGGTAGTGTTCCTCCATCCCGGCGGGTTCGGGCTTGTTGTAGTACGGTGAGATCAGAAGGAGGGCGTCCGCGCCGGCGTCGCGCGTGCGTTCGGCGAGGGCGAGCGCCTCGTGAGTGGCGTTCGAGCCGGCCCCCGCGATCACGGGGATCGAGGCCGTCTCGACCACCGTCTCGACGACCGAGACGTGTTCGTCGTGTGAGAGGGTGGCGCTCTCGCCGGTGGTGCCGACGGGAACGAGCCCGTCGACGCCCGCCCGTTCGAGTCGCTGGGCTTCCGCTCGTACTCCGTCGAAGTCGATACTGTCGTCCGCTTCCAGCGGCGTGACCATCGCGGGGAACACGCCGTCGAGGTCGATATCGTGTGTCATGTGGGTGGTGTCGCTACTCGGTGAACGGTGCCGGTCGAAAACAGCGCGCGACGGGGACGCTACGCCCGCCGCGAGCTACCCGCCGCCCGTTTGGTCGCACGAACGGGACCGTCACACCCGTTGCTCGAACCGCTCGCCCGCTCGGGTGTGACGCGTCGCATATCCGATCAACCGCACCCGGCACACTTAGGAATTGCGTCGTACGCGATACCTGCCGGGCGATTCCTCCTCTTCTTTCGGTGACGAAACGCTTTAGCGGACACTCCGAGGAATGCCCGCATGTCGAACGTCGTTCAACCGGGTCAGCGTGTCGCGGTTCTCGTCGATTCACAGAACCTCTATCACACCACCCAGAGCGTCTATTCGCGCAACATCGACTACGAGGAACTGCTCGACGAAGCCGTGGCCGGGCGCGAGCTGACCCGTGCTATCGCCTACGTCATCCGAGCGAACTCGCCGAACGAGGAGAACTTCTTCGAGGCGCTTCAGGAGATCGGCTTCGAGACCAAGATCAAAGAGATCAAGACCCACGCCGACGGCTCCAAATCGGCCGACTGGGACGTCGGCATGATCCTCGACGCAGTGACGCTCGCGCCGAACCTCGACAGCGTCGTCATCTGTACGGGCGACGGTGATTTCTCCAGACTCTGCTCACATCTGCGCCACGAGGGCGTCCGCATCGAGGCGATGGCGTTCGGCGAATCGACCTCCGAAGAACTCGTCGACGCCGCTGACGCCTTCACCGACCTCTCGGCGCGCTCGGAGCGGTTCCTGCTCTAAACCGTTCCTTCGGAGGTGCCGATGAGCAGCGAGCCGACGGCCATCGCGAGCGCCGCGACGACCGCCAGCGGGATCGGCACCGCAAAGCCGAGCGTCGAGGCGGGAAACGCGAACAGCATGACGATTATCGCCCCGACCACCAGGAGTACGCCCCCCGCACTGATCTGCGTCCGTTCGTTCATAACTCCCACTGTGACCTACGGGGTATAAATGGCTTCGAAAGCCTCGCGCCGATCGGCACGGGATGGGCGCGTTTTTGCCGACCGACGCACGAACGGGCGTATGGACGATTTCACACGGCTGCGCACGGTCGCCGACTACCAGTTCGGCGCGGGCGCTGGCGTGGCACTCTTTCCATCCGACGGCTCGTTTTCGGTACGACGATCGCGCACCGGCCGACCACAGCAGATCTTCGCCGACGGCGAACGCCTCGTCTCCTACGGCACCGACGGCCGCTTCACACTCGGACTGGCCGGCGGCGAACGGCTCCGAACGGCGCTCGCCGCCCCACTGGCGCGCGTCGTCGTCGGCACGGAGAGCGGCCCGTTCGTCAGGGAGGGAAAGAACGCCTTCGCGAAGTTCGTTCACGATGTCGATCCGACGGTCAGGCCGGGCGACGCGGTCTGTATCGTCGGCCCGGACGACGGTCTCTTCGGCGTGGGACGCGCGATGCTGTCGGCCGACGCGATGGCGGATTTCGAGACGGGTGTCGCCGTCAAAACACGAGAGGGAGCCGATACGGCGGATCAGTTGGATCGATCGTAGCGACGCGGGCCTCAAGCGAACGTCTTCGAGACGTCCGCGTCGGCCTCGTCGGTGTCGATCTTCGTCCACGCCTCGTGGAAGTCCTCCATCCGCACCTCGGTCCGGTCGTCGCGGATGGCGAACATGCCGGCTTCGGTACAGATCGCCTTGATGTCGGCCCCGCTGGCCTCGGCGATATCGGTGGCGAGCTCCTCGAACGTGACGTCGTCGGCGAGGTTCATCCCGCGCGTGTGGATCTCGAAGATCTTCTCACGGCCCTCGGCGTTCGGTTTCGGCACCTCGATGAGGCGATCGAACCGGCCGGGACGGAGGATCGCCCGATCGAGCATGTCGAAGCGATTCGTGGCGGCGATGATTCTGACCTCGCCGCGTTCCTCGAAGCCGTCCATCTCCGAGAGCAACTGCATCATCGTCCGCTGGACCTCGGCGTCGCCGGAGGTCTTGGAGTCCGTTCGTTTGGAGGCGATGGCGTCGATCTCGTCGATGAAGATGACGGCGGGCTCGTGCTCGCGGGCGACCTCGAAGAGATCGCGGACGAGCTTCGCGCCCTCGCCGATGAACTTGTGGACGAGCTCGGAGCCGGCCATCTTGATGAAGGTCGCATCGGTCTGGTTGGCGACGGCTTTGGCGAGCATCGTCTTGCCCGTGCCGGGCGGGCCGTGCAGCAGGACGCCCGAGGGCGGCTCGATGCCGACGTCGGAGAACATCTCCGGTGATTCGAGCGGGAGTTCGACGGTCTCGCGCACCTCGTTCATCTGCTCTTCGAGCCCGCCGATGTCCTCGTAGTTCACACCGGGGCTCTCCTCGACCTCCATCACACGAGCCCGGACATCGGTCTCGTCCGAGAGATCGGTGACGACCGACAGCGAGTTGTTCACCGCCACACGGGAGCCGGGCTCGATCTCCTCGCGGGTCTCCGGCGTGACCTCGGTGACCGCCTCCTGGTTGTTGCCGTGCTGTTTGATGATGACGCCGTCGTCGGTGATCTCCTGGACGGTGGCGACGAACAGCGGCGACTGTTTCAGCTTCTTGTTCTCGTGGGTGAGCCGCTCGAGTTTCTGTTTGTACTTGTTGTTCTCGGCGTTCGCGTCGAGCAGCTTGTCGCGCATCTCCTCGTTCTGGCCGTCGAGGATGTCGATGCGCTCTTCGAGCGATTCGATCTTCTCCTGTTGTGAGGCGTCGGTATCGTACGGTTGGTCCACGTCGTCGACCGTATCGGTCATTGGCCTCGGTAGGGCACACTTTCATAAGAGCGTTCGGGTCGTCACGGACGATCGACTGCCGGCGTGATGGCCGTGACAGCCCGACTCAGCGCCCGTCGTAGCGGATCGGCAGCGACTCGACACCGTAGATGAACGAGCTCCGCGTCGGCGAGAGGTCGGCGTCGGCGAGCGCCAGCCCGTCGAGCGAGAGCAGCTCCGAGAGGGCGACACGGGCTTCGAGACGGGCCAGCGGCGCGCCGAGACAGTAGTGGGTGCCGTGGCCGAAGCCGAGATGGCCCGTCGGCGCACGATCGACGACGAACTCATCGGCGTTGTCGAAGGCACGCTCGTCACGGTTCGCCGAGCCGAGCCACGCCACGACCCGATCGCCCTCCTCGATCGTCGCGTCGCCGAGATTCACGTCGCTGCGCGCGATACGCGTCATCGCCTGGACGGGCGCGCGGTAGCGCAGCGCCTCCTCGATCGCCGGCCCGACGGCGTTGTCGTCGCCGGCGAGTTCGGAAAGGACGCCCTGATTGCCGAAACAGCGCACGGCGTTCGTGATGAGATTCGTCGTGGTGATGTTGCCGGCGATGAGCAACAGCATACACATCCCGAGCGCCTCCTCCTGAGGAAGCTTGCTCCCGTCGTCGAGCTCGGCGGTCGCGATCGTCGAGAGGAGATCGTCGCGGGGCTCCTCGCGGCGCTGCTGGAGCTGATCGAGGAAGTACATCGCCATCTCCTGCTGGCTCTGCTGCTGGCGCTCGGCGATCTCCTCGTCGCTCGCGGCTGCGACGAGCGAATCCGACCACTCCTTGAACTGCGCGCGGTCCTCGGCGGGAACCCCAAGCAACTCGGCGATGACGATGACCGGGAACGGGTAGGAGATCTCCTCGACGAGGTCCATCTCGCCGTCGTTGGCCGCGAGCGCGTCGTCCAGAAGCTCACTCATCAAGTCGCGCAGGCGTGGCTCCATTTCGGCGACCGTCCGCGGGCTGAAGGCGTCGTCGACGACCGCGCGGAGCTCGTCGTGACGCGGCGGGTCCTGGAACAGCATCGTATCGAGAATCAGCCCCTCGCCCTCGCCGCTCAGTCCCTCGAAATCACTCGCCGTCCGCGGGTTCACCGAGAACGCCTCGTCGTCGCTGATGACCCGTTTGACGTCGGCGTGGCGGAAGACGTCCCAGGAGCCGCGCGAAGCGTCGTACCGGACGGGCGAGTCGTCGCGCATCTCGCGATACCAGTCGAACGGTTCGAGCCACGCGTCGGGTTCGGAGAGCGCTTCGGGGAACGCCTGCAGTCCCTGCGGGTCGGCGGAACTCATAGCTGTTAGTAGTCGCCTACTGACTATCAATCTTTCCCGTCGGCGAACCCGGGCGAATCGGGTCGCTGAGCGACGCTCCGCCGTGGTTCTCCGACGTGCTTATCCGCTGGGTTTAAGTGCCTCCATCCCTTACCTATGGGTGAACACCGACCCGTTGTACCGACGGTCAACTACCCATCCGAGCACGCGCTCACCCACCCGATATTGGAAGGCACTACCCACATCCGACAGCGAGAACCGAGCGAACAGGACGAACGAGCCACCGAGGACGCCCAGACGGACGAATCCGAGCGAGTCTGTCCCGAGTGCGGCGGCCGACTGGTCGAGGACGAGAGTCACGGCGAGACCACCTGCACGGAGTGCGGGCTCGTGGTCTCGACCGACGAGATCGACCACGGCCCCGAGTGGCGGGCGTTCGACAGCGCCGAACGCGACCGGAAGAAGCGCACCGGCGCGCCCACCACCAAGATGATGCACGACAAGGGGCTGTCGAGCCAGATCGGCTGGCAGAACAAGGACGCCTACGGCAACACGCTGAGTTCGCGCAAGCGCCAGCGGATGCAGCGCCTGCGAACCTGGGACGAACGGTTCCGCACGCGTGACTCGAAGGAACGGAACCTGAAGCAGGCGCTCGGCGAGATCGAGCGCATGGCGAGCGCGCTCGGCGTCCCGAAGGACGTCCGCGAGACCGCATCGGTCATCTACCGTCGCGCGCTCTCCGAGGATCTCCTGCCCGGACGATCGATCGAGGGCGTCTCGACCGCCGCGCTGTACGCGGGCATCCGCCAGATGGGGCTGCCCCGCAGCGTCGAGGAAGTCGGAGCGGTCTCGCGGGTCGACGAGATGGAGTTCAAGCGCGCCTACCGCTACATCAATCAGGAGCTCGATCTGGAGATCGGCCCGCCGAACCCGAAACAGTACGTCTCACGGTTCGCCTCCGATCTCGACGTGAGCGAGGAGACCGAACGCCGTGCACGCGACCTGCTCGAAACGGCCGAGCGACAGGCCGTCCACAGCGGCAAGAGCCCCGTCGGGCTGGCCGGCGCGGCGCTCTACGCCGCCGGCATCCTCACCAACCGCAAGCTCACCCAGGACGAGGTCAGCGAGGTCGCCGAGGTCAGCAACGTAACCATCAGAAACCGCTATCACGAGCTGATGGAGGTCGCCGAGGACGGGAGCGGCCAGTCCGCGGCGGCCCTCTAGTCGGAACGCGACGACAGCAACCGTTTAGTAGCCCGGGAGCAACGTTTTCGTATGCCGAGTTCGAAGGCCGAGGACTATCTCAAAGCGATCTACCAGCTCCGCGAGGGCGAGGAGCCGGTCGCCACCTCGACCATCGCCGAGGCGCTCGACGTGACGGCCCCGACAGTGACCGCGACGATGAAGCGCCTCGAAGGCCACGGACTCGTCGATCGCGAGGAGTACAAGGGTGTCCGTCTCACCGAAGACGGCGAACTGGTCGCGCTCGAAACGATCCGCCACCACCGCCTGCTCGAACTGTTCCTCGCCGAACACCTGAACTACGACTGGGCGGAGGTTCACGAAGAGGCCGATCGGCTCGAACACCACATCAGCGAGCGCCTCGAAACCGAACTCGCCGCGAGCCTCGGCGACCCCAGCGCCGACCCCCACGGCGCGCCGATCCCGACCGAGGACCTCGAACCCACCGAGGCCGACGACGAACCGCTCACCGAGTACGCGGCGGGCGAGACGCTCGTCGTCGCCCAGGTCGCCGACAGCGATCCCGAGGTGCTCTCCTATCTCGCCGACGCCGGCATCACGCCCGACACCCGCCTCACCGTCCGCGAGGTCGCACCGTTCGGCATGCTTACCGTCGCGCCGGAGGGCGAGGACGAGACCGTCTCGCTGCCGGCCGAGATCGCCGCCGAGGTGCGGGTACGGGCCGACGACGAGCGCTCGACGGACGAACTTGCCGCCGACTGATCACCGGTTTTCTGGAGCCGCGTTTCCCGTCATCACTCCGTCACGCGCCGGCGAGCCGTGACGACAGTTTTAATTGCCACTCCATGAAACCACCCGGTAATGGATAGACGGCAGTTCCTTCGACGGTCGAGCGCAGGCGTCGCCGGGCTGGCGATGCTGGCGGGCTGTACGGGGGCAGGCGATAGCGGAAGCGGTTCCGAAGCAAACGGGTCGAGCAATGGAACGAGGACCACCAGCGCAGGGAGTGACAGCACGGCGACGACCGGCAGCGCGTCGTCCGGCGGGACGCTGCGGGTCGCGACCTACTCGTCGTTCACCGGCGAGGACACGGCGGGCAACTGGCTCAAATCCGCCTTCGAGAAAGAGAATTCGGGAACGACCGTCGAGTTCCTCACGCCGGAGAACGGCGTCAATCAGTACGTCCAGCGGGCCAAACAGGGTGCGCCGATCGACGCCGATATCTACCTCGGACTGAACACGGCCGAACTCGTCCGTGCGCGGAAGAAGCTCGACAAGCCGCTGTTCCAGTCGGTCGGTGAGGATCTCGACGGTGCCGACGGGCTGAAGAAGCCGTTGCGGATCGATCCCAAGAAGCGCGCCGTGCCGTACGATACAGGCTACATCTCGCTCGTCTACAACGAGAACGAGGTCGAGGAGCCGAAGACGTTCGACTCGCTGCTCGAATCGCGTTACGAGGGCGATCTCATCACCGAGAACGCCCAGCAGTCCGATCCCGGGCGGGCGTTCCTACTCTGGTCGATCATCGCCAAGGGTGAGCAGAACTACCTCGACTACTGGAAGCAGCTCGTCGGCAACGGCGTGAAGGTGCTCTCGGACTGGGAGCCGGCCTATCAGGCCTACTCGGACGGCGAAGCGCCGATGGTGGTCTCGTACTCGACCGACCAGGTCTACTACCACGGTCCCGACGTCGATATCTCGAAACACCAGATCGGTTTCCTCAACGATCAGGGCTACGCGAACCCCGAGACGATGGCGCTGTTCGAGAGCGCGAACGACCCGCAGCTCGCCCGGACGTTCATGGAGTTCGTGCTCACGAAGAACGCACAGTCGAAGATCGCGGTCAAGAACGTCCAGTTCCCGGCGGTAAAGGGCGTCACGCCGAGCAAGGAGTTCGACAAGTACGCCAAGGAGCCGCCCGAGACGGTCACACACTCCTACGACGAGCTCGCCGGCTCGGTCGAGTCGTGGGTCGAGGAGTGGTCGCGGCTGGTCGCGAGCGGGTGAACGCGCAGCACTGGGGCGAGCGACTCGCCGTCCCGACCGCGTTCGTCCTCACCGTCGCGATTCTGGCAGTCGTCTTCTACTACCCCGTTCTGAGTGTGCTCCGCGAGGCGGTCGTCCGAGCCGGCTCGCTGACGGCCGCCCCGCTGGTCGACGTGCTCGGCGACCCCTTCTACACCGGCGTCGCCCACCATCTGTTCACTGCACCACTCTCGATTCCAGCCGGCGTGCTCGAATGGGTGCAATCCGGGTTCCCACCGGTCGAGTTCGGTCTGTTCGGCTTCACCGCCTATCAGGCGTTCCTCTCGACGCTGGCGAGCGTCGTCATCGGGCTGCCGGGAGCGTATCTGCTCGCTCGCTTCGAGTTCCGTGGCCGGCGGACGCTCCGCTCGCTCACCATTCTCCCCTTCGTGCTGCCGTCGATCATGGTCGCGGTCGGTTTCCTCGCCATGTTCGGCCAGAACGGTCTGCTCAACGACGTGTTGGGTGCGCTCGGTCTCGGGCAGGTGAATCTGCTGTTCACGCTCGAAATCATCGTGCTCGCGCACGCGTTCTACAACGCGCCGCTCGTGACGCGGCTCGTGACGACCGCCTGGGAGGGCGTCGATGCTCGGCGCGTCGAGACGGCTCGCGCACTCGGTGCCGGCCCGTTTCGTGCCTTTCGCGACATCGTGGTGCCACAGCTCCTTCCCGCACTGCTGACCGCCGCGTTGCTCACGTTCGTCTTCACCTTTCTCTCCTTCCCGATCGTGCTCGCGCTCGGGGGGTTGCGCCTCGCCACCGTCGAGGTCTGGCTCTACGCGCGCGTCCAGGACCTCGAACTCGCCGAGGCCGCGACGCTCGGGACCATCGAGACGGTTCTCTCGCTCGCGCTCACCTATCTCTATCTCCGATACGAGGCCCGACAGACGACCGCGAGCGGCGGAACGACGCTCCCGCGGCGCGCGCTCGCGGTCGGCTGGCGAACGCTGCGTGACCCGGTTCGGATCGGGCTCGCGATCTACGGCGTCGCGATCCTCGTCCTGTTCGTCGGCCCGCTCGTGAGCATGATCGTCGAGAGCGTCACCGGGCCGAACGGGCTGACGAGTGCGTACTACGAGTTCCTGCTCGACCAGCAGGCGACGACGGCGGCCGGCACGACGAAACCGCTGCCGGCGATCGCGAACTCGCTGGCCTTCGGCGTCGGCACGCTCGCGCTCGCGGTGCCGATGGGGATCGTCGTCTCGCTGATGGCGACCCGCGGCGGGACCGGCTCGCGGCTGGCCGAGACGCTGATGAGCGCGCCGCTGGCGGTCAGCGGCGTCGTCGTCGGCCTCGGACTGCTCCAGACGCTCGTCTTCGGGACGACGATCGCCGGCTATCGGTTCACCGCCGGCGGCGCGCTCGCCATCGTCGTCGCGCACGCAGTCGCGGCCTACCCGTTCGTGACGCGCAACGTCACCCCGGCGCTCGCCGGCATCGACTCGCAGCTCGTCGATTCGGCACGCTCGCTCGGCGCGAGTCGGTTTCGCACCCTGCTCGACGTCGAGCTCCCGCTCGTGTGGACGGCGGTGCTCGCCGGCGGGGCGTTCGCCTTCGCCATCTCGATCGGCGAGTTCGATACGACGGTTTTACTCGCCGAGGGCGTCGAGAGCTACACGATGCCGGTCGCGCTCGAACGGTACATCGGCAATCGCTCGCTCGGGCCGAGCCTCGGACCAGCGACCGCGATGGGCACCGTCCTCCTGCTGGTGACGGCCGCGAGCTTCCTCGTCATCGAGCGCCTCGGCGGGCGGTGGGAGCCATGAGCGACACGATTCCCGAGCGCGACCGCACCACAGCGGACGCTGGCGTGGCGCTCGACGACATCACCGTCGATTTCGGTGGCGTCACCGCGCTCGAAGACGTCTCGCTGTCGGTCGACGAGGGCGAGTTCTTCACGCTCGTCGGCCCGTCGGGCTGTGGGAAGACCACCACCCTTCGAGCCATCGCGGGCTTCGAGGAGCCGAGCGCGGGCGAGGTCCATATCGACGGCCGGCGCGTCACCGACCTCGCTCCCGAACGGCGCGACGTCGGCGTCGTCTTCCAGCACTACGCGCTCTTTCCCCACATGACGGTCCGCGAGAACGTCGCCTACGGGCTCCGCTTTCGCGATCCGCCTGGCGACGTCACCGACGACGAGCGTGTCGACGAACTGCTCTCACTGGTCGATATGGCGGGGATGGGCGAGCGTGAACCCGAACAGCTCTCGGGCGGGCAACAGCAACGCATCGCGCTCGCACGGGCGCTCGCACCCGGCCCCGACGTACTCCTGCTCGACGAACCGCTGTCGGCGCTCGACGCCCGCCTCCGCGAGCGCCTCCGGGTGACGATCCGCGAGATCCAGCAGGAGTTGGGGATCACCACGATCTACGTGACGCACGACCAGAGCGAGGCGCTCGCCATCAGCGATCGCGTCGCCGTCGTCAGCGGGGGGCGCATCGAACAAGTCGCCCCACCCGAAACCGTCTATCGAGAGCCCCGCTCCCGGTTCGTCGCGGAGTTCGTCGGCGAGAACAACCTCCTCGATGGCGAGGTGACGGAATCGGCCCCGCCGCGCGCGATCGTCGACGGCACCGCGATCGGACTGCCCGAGAGCGCCGCGGTCGATGTCGGCAATTCTGTGACGCTCTGTGTGCGGCCCGAGGTCCTCTCACTCGGCGAGCACGAAACGGCCTCGAACGCGACGACGCTGACAGCGACCGTCGAGCACCGCGAGTTCCTCGGCGACGCCTACCGTGTCCACTGCTCGTGGAACGGGCGGTCGCTGCTCGTCAAGACCGATAGCCGGGAGCCGCCCGAAGGGACCGTGACGCTGACCGTCGCTGCGAGCGACATCCATCTGTTGTCCGATAGCGGGCGCTGAATTTCCCGAACAGCTCGGTTCACCGGACGCGTTCGAGATCGTCCTGCGTGTCGATATCCGTGACGACGCCCGCGTCGTCGGTGTCGAGCAGCACGCCGTCATCGAGCAGGATGTCTCTGCCACCGACGTCACCCTCGACCACGCACAGCGCGTCGAAGTGATCGGCACCGAACAACACCGGATTGCCGCGCTGGCCCTCGTAGGTGGCGGCCACGGCATCGGCGACGCCGCCGGCGAAGCAGTCGACGAGCAGATCGACGGTCGCGCTCTCGACGAACGGCATGTCCCCGGGGAGGAAGATCGCAGCGTCCGCGTCGCCGTCGGCAGCCACACGCGCGCCACGCTCGACGGAGGTCGAGAGTCCGCGCTCATAGGCGTCGTTCGCGACGAACGCGACGTCGAAGTCAGCGAGCGCGTCGCTGACGGTGCTCGACTGGTGGCCGAGCACGGCGACGACGCGCGATACCCGCGAGTCGAGCAGCGTGCGGGCGGCGCGGCGGACGAGCGGTTCTCCGTCGATCTCGGCGAGGAGCTTGTTCCGCTCGCCGAAACGGCTGCTTCCGCCCGCGGCGAGCAGCACGCCGACGACCGTCGGCTCGTGGCCCGCTCGTTCCGAAATCGATTCGTGGATCGTGTTCGGGTCGACGTGACGGAGCTCCTCGCTCATGCGAGCACCCGATAGGGAACGACCGCGACCGGCTGGCCGGCATCGAGCGAGCGCTCGGCGAGGACGATCCCGTTCGCAGTCGTCGTCCTCGTGTTGGCGGAAACGAGCCCCGGTGCGAACTGCTCGTCGTAGATCGGCAGCGACGAATCGGCGTGGCCGAGTGGGATGGCCTCGTTGCCGTCGAGGACGACCGGTACCGCGTACTCGCGGTCGTCGTCGGGGATCTCGACGGCACTGGTCAGCCCGGCGGTGATCGAGGGCAGTCGCCACTGGCCGGTGAAAAATGGCCGGGCGACGAGCACGGCGGCGGTGTGGGCAGCGAGCGGCTTGCCCGGTAGCGCGACGACGAGCGCGCCGTCGATGATCGCCGCCATCACCGGCCGTCCGGGCCGGAGGCGGACGCTCTCGAACAGCGGATCGTGGGCTTCGAGCACCGTGGCGACGTGGTCGGCGCTCCCGACGCTCGTCCCACCCGTCGTGAGCACCACGTCGTGGGTCGCGGCGGCGCTCTCGATGGCGCTGCGCACGGCTGCGGAGTCGTCGGGAACGCTCTCGCGGATCGTTGGCTCGTGGCCCCACTCCCGGACGAGCCCGGCGAGGAATGCCGAATCGCGGTCGGGCTGGCGACCCTCGTGGATCTCGGTGCCGGTCGCCACGATCCCAACCGAGAACCGCTCGTGGACGGTTACGGACTCGATGCCGACATCGCGCAGGAGCGCCGCGTGCCGGGCGGCGAGTCGCGTCCCGGCGTCGAACAGCGTCTCGCCCGCCTGCGCCGTCCCACCGCGTGGCGAGACGTTCGTGCCCGGGGCGAGCTGTGGGCCCGAAACCTGTTCGTTCTCGACGGTCGTGTCCTCGACTTTCAGCACGGCATCGGTCCGGGCGGGCAGCGGCGCGCCGGTGGCGATGCGGGCAGCTTCCCCCTCGTCGAGTGCCGGTGGCTCGTCCTCGGGGAACACTTCAGCGGCGATCGCCGGCGACTCGTCGTCGGTGGCGATCGCGAACCCATCCATCGTCGCGTAGTCGTGCGGCGGCACGGCGGTCGGGGCGTACACGTCCTCGGCGAGCGTGCGACCGGCGAGCGCGTCGAGGGAGACGGGTTCGCCGGGAAGGCTGTCGAGCGCCCTGTGGCGGTGATCGAGCAGTCGCTCGACCGCGTCCGTGCGGGCGAGATCCGTTCTGGCCATGGGCCATCGTGGGACGAACGCGGCATATTCCTTCCCCCGATCCGCGGCGCTCCGAAACAGTGTCAGGGAGTTTTTGCCGGACGGATGCGAACGTCGACCATGTCCAACGCCTGTATCGTTCGGGGGGAGATCCCGGCCCAGGAGTTCGCGCTGTACGAGGCGCTCGACTCGCTGCCAGACGTCGAGTTCGAGGTCGAGCGCATCGTCCAGAGCGGCGACAAGGCGGCCATGCCGCTGATGTGGATCCGCAACGCCACGGTCGAGGCCGTCGAAGAGGCCTTCGCGGACGACCCGAGCGTCGATGAACTCGAACTGCTGTCGGCGTTCGACGAGGAACAGCTCTACCGCATGCAGTGGATCTCCGAGGTCGAGGTGGTGCTCCAGATGCTGACGAACTCGCGGGCGACCATCACCGACGCCTACGGCACCGATGGGCGATGGTATCTCCGCGTGCTCTACCCCAACCGCGAATCGCTCTCGAAGACCGTGCAGTTCGCCGACGACAACGGACTCACCTTCGACGTCAGGGCCATCCGGCAGCTCGAAGGCGAGCCCGCCGGCCGCTTCGGACTCACCGAGGCACAGTTCGAGGCGCTCGAAACCGCGGTCGAAGCGGGTTACTATCAGGTCCCGCGCGAGACCGACCAGAGCGAACTCGCCGACCAGTTGAATATCTCCCATCAGGCGCTCTCGGAGCGGCTCCGCCGCGCGACGGGCGCGCTCATCGAGGACGCGCTGTTGGTCGGTGCGGTGGAGGCACGGCGCGAGGACTGACGCACGCAAGCGACAGGATATAACCGTCCGCCGCCGAATAGTCAGTCAAATGAGTTCGTCAGAGGGTGGATCGGAGCCGACCGACACCCGCGAGGAGATCATGGAGGCGACCTACCGTGCGCTCTGCGAGCACGGCTACGCCAACCTCACGATGCAGGCGATCGCCGACGAGTTCGAGAAGACCAAGGCCGTTCTGCACTACCACTACGACACGAAAGACGAACTGCTCGCCGCCTTTCTGGAGCATCTCCTCGACCGATTCACGAGTCGTCTCGATGTCGACAGCGACGACCCGAACGCACGCCTCGACGCCCTCGTCGACGAACTGCTGCTCGGGCTCGGCGACGAACGCGGCGAGGATCACGAGTTCCATACCGCATTGCTCGAACTGCGCGCGCAGGCACCGCACAACGCCGCCTTCCGCGAACAGCTCGCGGCGAACTACGATCTCCTGCACGACATGCTCACGACCATCATCGACGACGGCATCGAACAGGGCGTCTTTCACGACGTCGATGCCGAGCGGCTGTCGGCGCTGATCATGGCGACGATGCTCGGCGGGCGCGTCCACCAGATCACCCTCGATCGCGAGGCGATCGCGCTCGACGTGCGCGAGGCGCTCGAAGACGAGATCCTCGCCGATCTCCGCAACGAAGCGGAATAACCGCTCTCAGTGCCGGAGGCGGCGCGCGGCGAGACCACCGATGCCGGCGAGCGCGGCGAGCACACCGAAGCCCGCCCCGTCACCGCTCGTTTCGGTTCCGCTTGCGTTGCCCGATCCGTTCGTCCCGTCCGATCCGTTCGTTCCACCCGATCCGCTCGCCGTGCCGTTTCCAGCCGCCGATCGAACGCCCGCCGTCGCGTTCGCGTCGGTATCGGTCGCATCGGTATCGGCCGTATCGGTTCCCAGTGCGCTCGTGGCGGAACCCGTTGCGTTCGCGGTCGCGTTCGTCCCGTCCGGGGTCGTCACGGTGCCCGTCGCCTCGGTCGCCGTGATCCGGTTCACCGCGCCGCCGAGCTCGCCGGCGGAGGTCAGCGCGAACAGCTCGCCGTCGGCGTCGCGGGCGATGGCGATGAGATAGCCCTCGACCGCGCCGCCCTCTGCGCCCGCGACCTGAAGCCGTTCGAGATCCCAGAGCCCGTCGTCGGTAGGGGTGGCCGCGAACAGCGATCCGCGCGGATCGCCCTCCTTGCTGTAGTCGCCGAAGACGTATTTCCCATCGAGAGCGTCGATCGAGCCGTCGTAGAGATAGCCACCGATGACCGAGATGCCGATGGTCTCGCCGTTGCGGGCGTGGGGATACTCGATGACGGGATCGTGGAGCGGCTCGCCACCCCGGACGTCCGGCGGGGTTCGACTCGGGCAGTTCTTCGGCATGTCGCTCAGGCTCTCGGTGCCGTAGCAGTGGGTGCCCTCGCGGACGTTCCAGCCGTAGTTGCCGCCCTTCACGACGCGATCGATCTCCTCGTAGCGGTTCTGGCCGACGTCGGCGACGTAGAGCTCGCCGTCGTTGAAACTCATTCGCCAGGGGTTGCGAAAGCCCCACGCGAAGTGTTCGTCCAATCCGTCCTTGCCGACGAGCGGGTTGTCGTCGGGGATCGCGTAGGGTTTCTCCCCATCTTGGTTGTCGACGTCGATGCGCAGGATCGATCCGCGGAGGTTCTCGGTGACGTCCTGGCCGTTGCCGCCGCGATTGCGATCGTACCAATCGCTCGCGTGACCGGGACCCGTGTCCCGTGGGCCGCCACCGTCGCCGTAGGAAGTATAGAGATAGCCGTCGGGCCCGAACGCGACCGCGCCGCCGTTGTGGACTTTGCGTGGTTCGTCGACTTCGAGCAACACTCGTTCGGAGTCGGGACGCGCGCTCGTTCCATCCTCGTTCGCCTCGAACTCCGAGAGGATCTCCGTGTGCGAGAACTCGTCGGGTGCGTCGTCGGCCGGCGGGGCGCTGTAGCGCACGTAGAAGCGCCGGTTCTCCTCGTAGTCGGGATGTGGTGCGAGGCCGAGAAAGCCGCGCTCGCCGGTGATCTCGGCGAGGCGATCGCGCAGATCGAGAAACGGCTCGTCGCGCAACTGATCGCCCTCGTTGAGCTGGGCGACCCCGTAGAGATCGACGACGACTCGCTGGTCGTCGCCCGGCAGTAGCGCCATGTCGGTCGGTACCTGGAAGCCGCCGACGAGCCGTTCGAGGCCGATCGTCGGCCCGGTCGGGATGGCCTGCTCGGTGGTCGCGGCGTCCGTCGTGGCCGACGCTCCGGAGCCGAAGCGTACGCTCCCGCGCATCGACGACCGGTGTGGCTCGCAGATGTATTCGGCCATCTCCTCGCGGGCGGTGAACTCGATCGTCTGGGTCGCGCCCTGCTCGCTCATCACCTCGGTCCGTTCGAGGACTGCGTCGTTCTCGTCGACCAGCGCGATGTTGTGGCCCATTCCGTCGAGGTTCGTCCAGGTGATGCGGTAGTCGACGCCGGCTTCGAGGGCGAGCGTGGGATTTTCTTCGTCGGCGATCGAGTCGGGTGCATGACCCTGCCAGCCGGCGATCTTCCCGCCGAGTTCGATCGTTCGGGTGCTCTGTGCACGCCCGTGTCCGGCGGTGGCGACGCCCGCGAGCGCGCCGGCCGCCGTCAGCGAGAGAAAGCGTCGTCGGCTGGCGACCGCCCGACTTCCGTCGTCCTGTGTGTGCTGTATCGGGTTCACGTGAGCGTTCGCTCGAAGCGAGTGGTGCTCGGGTCAAAATCGTGACGACTCGCCGGCCATCGAGATAGCATGATTACTGGCGAACCGATCCCCATAGATAGAGGACAGCCCGAGCGGATGTGTAGCCAGCAATACTGCCGACTCCCACCGCCAGAAACACGATAACGAACACTATCGCTGCAAACGCGAATCCGACAAGCAAGGCCAACAAGACAAGGCCCATTGCCGCTATCACGACCAGAGGAGTCTCGATTGGGCCGCTGAATGTGATTACGAGTGCCATCCCGACGGCAGCAATCACGTAAGTGGCAAACGCCATCAACAGTGGGACACCATTGATCCCGCCGACGATCACAACGTCGTCCCATGTAGAATCCAGTCCCCACTGTCGAGCCCAAACGATTCCGCCGAACGTGACCAACCACGACGGCATTGTCAGAATCAGCATGTGGTATCCGAGCGACTTACTCATCGCACTCGTAACAATGCGAGTGAGGTCCGTAAATTCACCCGTGGCTAACGGGAGAACGATATATCCGAGAAACCCGGAGAGAGCGACAATGCCACCACAAACGAGACTTATCCTCACATCCCGATCCATTTTGCGCTCAGTTAGTGGCATTCGACGTACTTGTACGTTCGTCCCATCCAATTGCGCTCCTGATTCACTACTCACGTCAATTTAGATCAGCGATGATTGTTCAGATGTGATATACCTCAGTAGCCAAGCAAGCAGTGTTTTACATCGCAGATCTGCTATCCGCAAAAATCGGTCGTCACTTCCTTGCTGGGATAGTTCCCACTCATCACACCGGTCACGTCCAATTCCGATTGTTTCAACAGAGCCACGGAAAGGGAGAGTGGCTCAGTCGCCGTTCAGCCGTTTGCGGATCGCATCGGCAATATCCGTGTTGTCGACGGTGCCGTCGAAGAACTCGGCGTTCGGGCCGGTGGCGAAGGTCGGGACGTTCTCGGCGGTGTGACCGGTCGACGTCCAGCCGAGCCGTATCCGGTGGTTGAGGATCTCGGCGACCGGTGTGTTGTACGCGCGCAGTTCGTCGAGTTCGGTGTCGAGCAGTTCGACACCCATCTGCTCGGTCATGATCGAGGCGACCTCGTCGCGCGATTCCGCCTCCTCGATCTGTGGGACGACCGTGGCCGTGCTCGCGTTCATCCCGTCGAGCACGTCGAAGTTCACGTCGTACGGCCCCCCAGTACCGAGCGAGAGACCGCCCGTCTCGTGGTCGGCGGTCGTGATGACCGACGTCTCGCCGTGGGAGTCGTCGGCGTAATCGAGCAGCCGACCGATCACGTCGTCGGCTTCGAGCTGTTCGTGAGCGACGACCGGGTAGTTCGAGTGGCCCGCGTGGTCGATGCGGCCGGATTCGACCAGCAGGAAGAACCCCTTTCGCCCGCCGCGGGCTTCGAGCAGTTCGATCGCCGTCTCGGCCATCGCGCCGAGTCCCGGCTGGGTCGAGTCGTCGTTGTCCTGCCGATCGAGCGTGTAGCTCAGGTGGTCGGACTCGCTGAACAGGCCGAGTGCTGGCGCGCTGTCGAGCGAATCGAGTTCGCTCGCGGTCGTGACGTAGTTGTAGCCGTTGCGTTTGGCCTCGGCGACCAGGTTCGCGCTGTCGTTCTCGCGGCCATCGGGCAGGAAGTACGAGCGCGCGCCGCCGAAGAGCACGTCGACGCCGCTATCGCGGACGTACTGTTTGGCGATCTTCTCCTCCTCGTCGCGGGACGGGACGTGGCTGGCGAACGATGCTGGTGTCGCGTGCGTCATCCGCGCCGTCGTTACCAGCCCGACGGCGTAGCCCATGTCGCGGGCCTGCTCCAGTACCGTCTGCTTGGGGACGAATTCGCCCGCGTCGTTCTCGACGCCAGCGATCGCACCATTGTAGGTCTTGTGGCCGGTCGATATCGCGGTCGCCGTCGCCGCCGAATCGGCGACGAATTCCTCGGGATCGTCCGGATACGTCATCGCCGAGCCGTGCGCGTCGTGGCGATCGACGTTGTAGGTCACGTCGGCAGTGTTGAGTGGGAACTTCTCGGAGTTCTTCCGATAGGCCTTCAGATATCGACCCAGATCGAGCTGTGCGCGACCCTGACCGTCGCCAACGAACAGAATGACGTTCGTCGGCCCGTCGTCTCCCCCGCTATCGTCGTCCTCGTCGGTACCATCAGTATCGTTCGCGTTCGCTTGCTCGGTCCCCTGGAATCCGAGCGCCGCCATGCCGGCCGCCGCACTCGATCCCTTGAGGAACGTTCGGCGCGTCGTGTTCGGGCCGTCATCGGCATCGTCGTCGGTGCTACTCGCCCGTTCCGTCGATGGTCTCTCCGACATCGGACAAATCCCCATCCACCGGCATCATAAAACTTGTTACATGTGTCAAAATTCAACATGGTGTTGTAGGGGATTACCATGTAGACATTCCAATAGGGGCCGCTCGGATGGCACCGATTTATGCGAGCCGCGTTCGACTCAGCGTTCGCTGTCGGGGATCACGACGACCTTGCCGAACCCCTCGCGATCTTCGAGCATTCCGTGGGCACGGGTGGCCTCGCTCATCGGCAGCGTCTCGCGGATTCGGGGTTCAAAGGTGCCGTCCCAGACCAGCGAGAGCACGTCGTCGACCTCGCCGAGGGTGGCCATCGTCGATCCCAGGATGTCGATCTGTTTCCAGAAGACGCGGTTGATGTTCGTCTCGGCCTTCGGGCCGGTGGTCGCCCCGCAGGTGACGAGCCGACCACCCTTGGCGAGACACTTCGTCGAGTCGTCCCACGTCTCCGGGCCGACGTAGTCGACGACGACGTCGACACCACGCCCGTCGGTGAGCTCGCGCATCTCGCTCGCGAAGTCGTTCTCGGCGTAGTTGATCGTGTGATCGGCCCCGCACTCCTCGGCGTATTCCAGTTTCTCGTCGGTGCTCGCGGTCGCGTAGACCTCCGCACCGGCGTAGTCGGCGATCTGAACCGCCGCCTGGCCCACTCCCCCGGAAGCGCCGAGCACCAGGATTGATTCGCCGGCCTTGATGTCGGCGCGGGTCATCAGCATGCGCCACGCGGTCTGGAAGGTCAGCGGCGCGGCCGCCGCCGTCACCCAATCGATGTCGTCGGGAACGTGGACGAGGTTCGCGGCGGGAACGGCCGCCTGCTCGGCGTGGACCCCACGAACGTGCTCGCCGATGAGGTGGTAGCTCTCACAGAGCGAGTGTTCGCCGTGGCGGCAGAACTCGCACTCGCCACAGGAGACGCCGGCGGTGACGGCGACGCGATCGCCGACCTCGACGCGCGTGACGTCCTCGCCGACGTCGGTGACGACACCGGCGGCGTCGCTGCCAGGGATATGTGGCATCTCCAGGTCGACGCCCGGCAGTCCGCGGCGCGTGAAGACGTCGAGGTGGTTCAACGCGCCGGCTTTCACGTCGACGAGCGCTTCGTCCTTCCCGGGTTCGGGATCGGGGAAGTCGCCGTACTCGATGACGTCGCGGTCGCCGTGCTCGGTGAACTGGACTGCCTGCATGTCACCGGATGGCAGCGACGCGCGCATAGCGGTTTCGGTCGTTGATGACAGATCGTTCGGGTCGCCATTGTTCACAGCGTCACGAGAACCGCCACCGCGAGCGAACCGGCCAAGAGAACGGCGCTCCAGAACGCGACTCGGGAGGCGAACGACCGACTCGGCCCGGCGGCGGTCAGCGCGGCCTTGACGACGATGCTCGACGCGGTGGCGAGCAGGACGGCGATGACGGCCGTCTCGCCGGCCAGGCTCCCGGTGCGATAGAGCGAGACGGTCGATGCGGTCGCGCCCGCACTGGAGACGAGCCCCGATAGCACGGCGGTCACGTAGAAGCCCACCTCGCCGAACTCCGACTGGGCGATGCCGCCGGCCAGAATGATGACGGCGAACATCGCGCCGAAGGCGAGCACGTTGCGTAGCGAGAACGGGCTGTCAAGTTCCATCTCCACCGGTGTATTCCAGTCGGCAGTGATGGCGGCGATGGCGACGCTCCCGACGACGACCACGACGAGCGGGACGAGCGCGCCCACGAGCACGTCCGGGAACGTGAACGCGAGCACGATGGCGAGGTTGCGCAGCGCCATCGCGGCGTCGGCGAGCAGGACGGCCGCTACCGCGTAGGAGGTCGCCGCGGGTCGCTGGCGCACCGAATCGAGCATCGTCCCCACCACCGCCGTCGAGGAGGCCAGCCCGCCGAAAAAGCCCGTGACGGCGATGCCCCGACCGCCATACGTCCGCACGATGGCGTAGTTGACGATGCCGATGGCGGCGACCGCGACCACCATCAGCCAGACGACGCGTGGTTCGAGTTCGACCGCCAGCGGGCCGGAGCCGAGCGTGACGTCGCCGGTCGGGAGCAGCGGGTAGATGACGAACGCGAGGATGGCGAACTCGGTCGTCGAGCGGAGCTCCTCGCGCGAGAGCGCGCCGGCGAACGTGTGGAGTTCGCGTTTGAGCACGAGCAACAGCGAGGAGAGCACGGCGACGGTGATGCTCTCGATGACGAAGCCGGCGGCGGTCAGCGCGCCGACGCCGTAGGCGACCAGCATCGACACCGAAGTGGTGAGCGAGAGGCCGAGATCCTCGTCGCGCAGCCCCTGGATCGCCAGAACGGTTCCTTGAACGATGACGAGCACGCCGCCGACCGCCAGCAGTCCGTCGCGCCCCAGCGTGGTGAAGACGGCCCCAAGCAGGCTAATGAGTGAGAACGTCCGGATGCCCGCGGGCTTGTCAGACCACTCGCGTTCGAGCCCCAAGAACAGCCCGAGCGCGCCCGCGAGCGCGATCCTGATGACGGGGCCGTCGAGCGGGACGGCCAACTGGACGACGGGGCTCACGCTTCGGGGTTCTCCCGCTCACGTATAAACGTCCGTCGTCCTCGCTCGGGCGATCCGCCCGACTATCACCGACCGTTGCCGTCGGTCGCCAACTTTATAATCTGGTAGTATAACTAGATTATCGATGGCGCAGACACAGCTCCAGTCCGCCCGCGAGGGTATCGTCACGCCGGCGATCGAGCGCGTCGCCGAGCGCGAGAACCGCGACCCCGAGTTCGTCCGCGAGCAGGTCGCCGCGGGCGAGGCGGTGATCCCCACGAACCACGCCCACGAAGGGCTCGACCCGATGATCATCGGTCGCGAGTTCGCGACGAAGGTCAACGCCAACATCGGCAACAGCGAGACGACGAGCGACCGGACCGAGGAGCTCCGCAAGCTCCACGCGGCGGTCCACTACGGCGCGGACACCGTGATGGATCTGAGCACCGGCGACGAACTCGACACGATCCGCGAGGCGAACGTCGAGCACTCGCCCGTGCCGATCGGGACGGTCCCGATCTACGAGGCGGTCAAGCGCGCCGAGAGCCCCGAGGAGATCACTCACGAGCTCCTGCTCGACGTGATCGAAAAGCAGGCCGAACAGGGCGTCGACTACATGACAATCCACGCTGGCGTCCTGATGGAACACCTCCCGCTGACCGACGGCCGGGTGACGGGGATCGTCTCGCGTGGCGGCTCGATCCTCGCCCAGTGGATGGAGGAGAACGCGATGCAGAATCCCCTCTACACCGAATTCGAGGCGATCTGCGAGATTTTCGCCGAGCACGACGTCACCGTCAGCCTGGGCGACGGGCTCCGACCCGGAAGCCTCGCGGACGCGAGCGACGAGGCCCAGTTTGCCGAGTTGGACACGCTCGGCGAGCTCACCCGAACCGCGTGGGATCACGGCGTCCAGGTGATGGTCGAGGGACCAGGCCACGTGCCGATGGACCAGATCAAGGGCAACGTCGAGCGCCAGCAAGAGGTCTGTGACGGCGCGCCGTTCTACGTGCTCGGGCCGCTCGTGACCGACATCGCGCCGGGCTACGACCACATCACGAGTGCGATCGGCGCGACCGAGGCCGCCCGCGCGGGCGCGGCGATGCTCTGCTACGTCACACCGAAGGAGCATCTCGGGCTGCCCGATGCAGAGGACGTCCGTGAGGGGCTCGCGGCCTACCGGATCGCGGCCCACGCCGGCGACGTGGCGAACGGGCTGCCCGGCGCGCGCGACTGGGACGACGCGCTCTCGCAGGCCAGATACGATTTCGACTGGCGCGAGCAGTTCGACCTCGCGCTCGATCCCGACCGCGCCCGGGACTCGCACGACCAGACCCTGCCGGGTGACAACTACAAGGAAGCGCGCTTCTGCTCGATGTGCGGCGTCGAATTCTGCTCGATGCGGATCGATCAGGACGCCCGCGACGCCGACGGCGAGATGGACGCGCTCGATACGGGCGTCGATCTCGATGCCTCGCCCGCAGCGGCGGTCAATCTTCCTCCAGTTGGTACCCACGACACGAGCGCCATCCCCGAACTCCCCGAGATCGACGGGGCGGTCCACGGCGAGGGCGAACCCGCCGACGACTGACCTCTCTTTTCGCTCCATTCTCGCGGTGTGTGGGCTGTCCGTTTGCGGTGGGATCGAGCAGTTCGACGGGGTATAAGTCGCTGCCGGGCGCACGGTCGGTATGACGATCTACACGGGTCGTGGCGACGAAGGTCAGACCGATCTCCGGACGATGGATCGGGTCTCGAAGGCGAACTCCCGGATCGAAGCCTACGGTACTGTGGATGAAGTGAACGCCACGGTGGGGCGGGTCCGCCCGACGGGTCACGAGGACGTCGACGAGCAGCTCCGCGCGATCCAGAACCACCTCCACGTCGTGCAGGCCGACCTCGCCAACCCCGAGCCCGACGCGGACGACCCGCGGATGACCCACGAGCGCGTCGAGCAGCTGGAGGAGTGGATGGACGCCCACGACGAGGAGCTCGACCCCCTCCAGTCGTTCATCCTTCCGGGGGGTGGCGACAGCGGTGCGCGCCTCCATCACGCCAGAGCTGTCTGTCGGCGGGCCGAACGTCGCGCGGTCGCGCTCGCGAGTGAGGAGGCAATCAACGAGCAGACCGTGACCTACCTGAATCGGCTCTCCGATGCGCTGTTCACCCTCGCGCGCGTGGTGAACCAGCGCGATGGGGTGAGCGAGGAAGCGCCCGACTACTGAAGGCAACGTTTATCTTTCGCGGTCGGAAATCGTGGGCACGGGGTCGGTGATCTAGGCCGGTTATGATACCTCCTTCACACGGAGGAAGTCGGCGGTTCAAATCCGCCCCGACCCACTTTTGCGCCGCAACGCCGTGAGCGAAGTGAACGGCCAGCGTCGCAAAAGTTGTTACGAAGGATTTGAGTCCAGAGAACGAGCGTAGCGAAGTCCTCGTGGTTCAAATCTACCCTGCTCCACACACTTTTTGCTGTGCTCGGCCACGAAGCGATCTAGTTAGCAAAACCAAGATGGTCATTTGCAGCCGATCCCGTCTTTGCTATTCACTCTCAAATCCGTTCCGAACGAATTCTTCTGTATCGTTGAGTAGCCGTTCTACACTCTCCGAATTCGGTTCATCGCCAGGATGGGCACAGTCACCGCGTACACCACCCAGATGTTTCAGACGCTTCATCGGCGAGTTTCGGATCTCATCAGCCTCATATAGGGATTGAGCTAGCCTATCAATACTGTGAGTAGCGTCATACTCGATTTCTTTGTCGGATGTTTCACACATCGTGAGAAGATGTCGTTCAAGTGCCACACCAGCAATCACACCGCTTTCCCTAACTAAACCGTTTTCAAATAATTGCTTTGCACGTAGTAGTTCGTCTGCTTCTACATCAGCAGATATCTCTTTTCGGGCGTTGAACTGTTCAGCAGCGACTCGGTTTGGCGCTGCCTTTGCGATACTTCTCTGTCCATCCAGTATGCTGATGATTTCAACCGCTCTCTCCATTGGGTCTGCTGGAGCAGATTTCGTAATTCCTGAGTTGAGGTTGAGATATTTTATTATTTTTGAGTGTGTATCCTCGAATTCCTCGTATCTTCGAGGAAGATATTCGTACACTAATGGTTCTACGGAGTTGTACCATTGTTCGTATTTCTCACGTGCCCTCCTCTGTGCAGGGTTGATCTCTGTTCGTGGTGCCCATTCGTATGTAGATAATGCATCACTGTCCGCTTCCTTTGAAAACGGATTCTCCTGTGTCTCAAGATCCGAAAAGAATGCTTCGACATCATCTTCAATTCCAGCAAGCGTTTTCTCTACCTCACAGAGATACTCCTCCATTTCTTCTTGAAGCCCCATTACGATTTGTTACGCGACTATGGTTTATAAACGTCATTTTTCCAGCGGCAAATAGATTTAAATCTCTCACAGCGGCGTCTCGTCCACTTCCTTGTCGGATTCGTACGGATCGACCACGCCACGATTCTGCTCTTCGTGCCACGACTCCCAGCTGTCGCGCCACTCGCTGGTCGCATCGAGACTCTCGGCCCCGTGGTTCGTGTGGCGCTCCCGAATCCGGGTCAGTACGGGCGTGTTCATCGCGTCGCCGGCGATGACGGCCTGGCCGGGCGTCAGCCCCGGGAGCTCGTCAAGCACGTCCTCGCCGGCGCTCTCGACCGATTGGCGGATCGCCTGCTGGTCGTTCGGGTTCTGAATCTGCATGATGATCTGCGTGCCACACTGCGAGAGTACGTCGGCGTCGAGCTTCGAGGGCCGCTGGGAGATGATACCCACGCCGAAGCCGAACTTCCGACCCTCCGAGAGGATCGTCCGAAGGATCGGCAGCGAGCGCGCGCTGCCGTCCGGCGCGAAGCGATGGCCCTCCTCCAGCAGCGTGAACAGCGGGAAATCGAGGTCGTCACCGTCGCCGCGCATCGCGTCCTTGCGCGCCTCGTAGAGCTTGCGCAGCAGCGCAGCGGCGAGCATCTGCTGGTCGTCCTCCGAGAGCCGGTTCAGCTGGAGGACCGTCACCTGGCCCGGCGCGACGAGATCGGTGAGATCGTTGCGCGCCGCGCTGGCGAACAGATCCCGGTTGAGCGCACGATTGAGCCGCCAGGCGAGCGCGCTGGCGGTCCCGTGATCGCCCTCGTCGAGCGCCTCACACTTGCTGATGATGTCGCGAACGCCGATCTCGTTCGATTCTTTCTGGAGGTCGCGCCACGCCCTGTCGAGCAGTTCCTTCATCCGCTCGCTCGGCTCGTCGAGCAACGCGAGTAGATCGCCGTAGTTCAGGTCGGGGATCGCGACGGTGATCTCGTCGGGCGTGACGACGTTGACTTCGGGTGTGTACGCCCCGTCCTGAAACACCGAGGCGTGCTCGTCCTTTCGCATCCCGTCGAGGGTGTCGTACTCGCCGTGCGGATCGAAGACGCACATTGCGGCCCGCGACTGTGGGCGCAACATCTCCTCGATGACGACACTCGCGGTATAGGATTTGCCACTCCCCGTCGAGGCGAGCACCGCGAGGTGAGTCGCGGCGAACGCGTCGATCGGCATGAAGACGTTCGCGGCCTTCGTCTCGCGGTTGAGCAGCCAGCCGACGTGGGCGGTGGCGCTCTCGCTCTCCCAGTCCGCGCTCGGGAGCACCGCTTCGAGGAACTCGTCGCTCGCAAGCGAGACTCTGGAGCCGGGATCGGGCAACGAGCGCGGGTTGGCAAAGGTCTCCATCTCCGTGTCGAAGTAGCCGACCACGCGCGCGCTCACACGATCGATCTCGATGTCGCCGCTCGGCACGCCGAGCGCGTCGGCGACGGCCTCCGACTCCACACCCGGATCGGCGAGGAACTCGCCGGGAAGTCCACGCTCCTGTTCGGCGTTCGTCACTCGGGCGAGCACGTCACAGGAGTCGCCCTCGACAGTCGTCTCGTAGACGACGAACTCCCCCGTCCGGACGTCGACGGCATCCGGCGCGACGAACACGAACTCGTCGGCGCGCTCGCCGGGTTCGGCCACCGTGCCGACCACCGTCTCGGAGGCGGCGTCCATCTCGCGGCCAGTAGGCGGCTCGGGCACGTCGTTCATCGCACCACCCCGCGATCCGTGCTGGCCTCCCAGCGGACCTTCCGTTCGATCACGTCGAGCATCGCTTCCCGATCGGTCTCCGCGCGCAGTCGCTCGATCAACGAGAGCGTCACCTCCGCCCCGAACCGCTCGGCGGCAGTGATGAGCCGATCGTAGTAGCGCAGCGCGAGCTGGCCGTCCGGTCGGTGGAATCGCCGGAAGCCAGCGCCCGAGAGCTTCGACACCGGATCGTCGATGTCGAGCGTCCACCGTGGCAGCTCCTGGGACACCGACGTGAACCCCTGCCCGCTGTCGGCCGGCGCGAGCTCGGCGAACCCGAGCAGCGCGATGCCGAGCAGCGTCTGCTTCTCGTCGACGTAGCCCGGCACGAACAATTCCTGATCCGGCGTCGAGAGCCGCGGCCCGTCGCGCCCCTGATCGGGGTTGACGAGCCGTGACTCGTAGACGACGCCGACGAGCGCGCGCTTCTCGCCGCGCACCGTCGTTTTGACGTACACCGGCTGGCCGAACTCGTAGTCCTGCTTTTCGGGTACGGTCGCCTTGTCGTGATCGCGGTACACCTCGGCGACGTAGTCCATCTGACCGTTCGATTCGACGATGCTCGCGATCGTGAGGTCATCGTCGCCGATGACCGGTTCGTGGGCTGTCATAGCTGTCTGATCTCCATCGGTCTCACTGCTCATCGGCGGCGTCGCTCCTTGCTGAGCGTCTTCGCGTCCCAGTCGATCGGCAGGTCCTCCTCGTCGGCGAACTCCTGGACGAGCGCGAGAAATCGCTCCTTCGCACCGGTGTCTAGGACGGCGTTGGCGTCGGCCTGCTGGAGGATCTCGGGATAGCCGCGTCCGACGCCGGTTTCGGCGCGAACGACGTCGAGAACGTCGTCGACGAGACCCGCACGCTGGATCCACTCCGGAAATTCGAGGTAATCCATCGCGTCGCCGCCCGGGACGTCGAGATACGTGAACAACACTTCCTCGGCGAAACCGTACTCCGTTCCTTCGTAGGTCGTCGCCAGTTCGTCGACGGTCTCGCCCCAGCGGTTGACGAACGCCAGTGACCGATCGCCCCAATTCTCGGTGAACCCGTCGAGAACCCGCGCGTCGGCGATCAGCGGCTCGTCGCCGAGACGTTCGCTGTAGGCCTGCTGAAGCATCTTCGCCAGGTTCGTCCGTTTGGTGCCGGCGGTGTAGCCGACGACCGGTACCTCGTGATGCTCGCTCGCCGCCAACACCCGCGCCATCGTCTCGCGGTAGTACTCGTCGCGCACCGCCGGCGCGTACGTGTTGGCGAACAACGGGACGAGCGGTCCGTCGTAGACGACGACCGGCGTCGGATCGCGGTCGGCGAACCGCCGGATACACTCGACGACCGCACGGCCTTCCGCACGGTACCGCTCGTGACCCGGCACGCGACCGTCGACGTAGCGCATGCCGCCTTCCTCGGCCTGTTCGGTGACCGTCCGTGGGCCGAGCACGTGGCTCGACACGTCGCCGTCGTAGTCGCCGTCGGGATCGTGATGGTTGGCGGTCCACGCGACCTGAACGAGACCGAATGGAACGGTGAACTCCTCCGTCGGACCGATCTCGGAGCCGTCGGCGGCGATCGTCGTCGTCCCCTCCAACGCTTCCTTCGCGAACCGGTTGACGGCCTCGTGGCTCTCCCACGACGCCGACTGCTCGAACTCCACTACTGGTTCTTCGGACTCGTCCCACTCGTCGGTCGGTGCCGCACCGGGCTGGGGATGGGGTCCGATCTCCGCGGCGAGTCGGTCGGCGTCGTAGTCGGCGAGCGCGTCACGGAGCGCGTCGCGATAGCTCGCCACGACGTGTTCGTCGTCACTGGCGTACTCCCGGATTTCCTCGGTGAAGTTCTGGAGCTTGTTCGCCACTTCGCCGGGGTAGAACGGCATCAGTCGCTCACCACCCGTGTCATCTCCCGATCCTCGTCCTTTTCGAGCTCGATCGCGCGCTCGGTCATCGATTCGAAGGTCCGGTCGTGGCTGACGACGAGCAGCTGGTTCAGTCGGTCAAACTCCTCCAGCTGGTCGACGAGGTTTCGTTTCTTGTGCTCGTCGAGGTTCGCGGTCGGCTCGTCGAGAAACGCCATCCCGACCGCAGCGAGCCGTTCGAGGATCGCGAGACGTACCGAAAGCGCGGCGGCCATCTTCTCACCGCCCGAGAGCGTGTCGAACGGCTTGTTCTGCCCGCGCACGCGGACCCGGAGGTTGTACGTCCGATCCCAGACCAGCGTCTCGGTCGGGGCGGCGCGCAGCGCCTGATAGATATCGTTCGCCCGATCGCCGATCTCGCTCGTCGTGAGATCACGGAGGTCTTCGGCACCCTGCTGGAGGCTGTCGCGCGCCCATCGCGCGAACTCCCGATCGCGTTCGAGTTCGGTCATCTCCGCCTCCAGCGCCGCCTTCCGCTCGCGTTTCGCTTCGAGCTCGTCGAGGCGCTCGCGCGCGTCCGCGATATCCGCTTCCCTGTCCTCGCGCTGCTGTTCGCGCTTGGCACGGGTCGTCCTCCGTTCGCTCAGCTCCTCCTCGATCTCGTCGAGTCGCGCCGCGTCGAACGCCTCGTCGAGCTCCGCAACCCGTTCTTCGACCGCCTTCCGCTCGGCGCGCAGCCGCGCCAGCGCCTCGCCCTCCTCGTCGACCACGGCCTGGCGCTCGTCGAGGCTCTCGGCGACGGGTTCGTGCTGAATGTAGGTCCGGTGAGCTTCCTCGGTTGCGGCGATCGTCTCCTTCGTCGTCTCGATCTCACGGTCGAGCCCGTCGAACTCGTCCAGCTCGTCGTCGAGCTCCCGGTAGGCGACGAGTCGCTCACCGAGCTCACTGCGCGCTTCGCGGAGGGTCGCTTCTACCCCGTCGGCGCTCTCGACCGTCGCCTTCGCGGTGTGATATTGCTCGGCTACACCGTCGAGCTCGGCCACTGCCTCGCGTTTGTCCGACAGTTCCTCGAGCCGTTCTTCGAACTCGTCGCGTTCGGTCTCGTACTCGCTCTTTTCGGCCTCCAGGTCGGCGATCCCTCCTTCGATCGAGTCATGCTCACGTTCGAGCTGCGGGATCCGGTCGGTCGCTTCCTTCGCCTCCCGAGCGGTCTCGATGCGCTCCTCGACGACCTCAATCTCTTCTTCGATCGCGGGTAGTCGCTCTTCTGTGAGTTCTTCGATACGCTCGCGGTTGCGCTCCAAGACGCTCTCGCGGTGGTCTGCGGTCACGGGCTGATCGCAGGTCGGACACGAGACCGCCGACTCGCCACCGATCTCGATGGCTTGCAGCTCCTCGTTCTGTTCGCGGAGTTCCTCGTGCTCGGCTTGCAGGGCTTTTCGCTCGGCGAGCAAGTCCTGTCGGTCGTCCTGGCGTGTGGCGAGCGTTTCGGCCTCGTCGCGCTGCGCTTCGGCCTCCTCGATCTCCGCTTCGAGCTCCGTGGCTTCGGCGCGCAGTTCCTCGATCTCGTCGTCGACATCCGCGAGTTCGTCCACGAGTTCGTCGCGGCGCTCGGCATCGTCCTCCAGCTGCGAGACCTCCTCCTGAAGCGCCTCGTAGCGCTCCTTTTCGGGTTCGAGCTCGCGCACCCGTTCGCGCGCTGTCTCAGCCGCATGGAGGTCGTCCTTCGAGCTGGCGACCCGATGTTTGAGCAGGTCGATCTCACTGCCGAGATCGGTGCGCTCGTCGTCGATCCCGTCGCGTTCGTTCCGTCGTTCTTCCAGTTCGTCGAGGCGTTCCTGAGCGCTCTCGTGGCGTTCGTACTCCTCGCGGACCGCCGCGAGCGTCTCGCCGGCCGTTCGGGCCTCGTCACGGTGCTCTTTGGCCGTTTGGAGGCTCTCTTCCTGGGCCGGGATCTTCGTCTTTTCGAGCGTCGTCAGATCCTGCTCGGCATCGTCGAGCTCGTCCTCGATCCCTTCGAGCCGCTCGCGCTCGCTATCGAGCTCCTCGATCGTCCCGGTCAGCGCCTCGATCTCGTCGTCGAGCTTCGCGATGGTCGCCTCGTGCTCCTCGACGCGCTCTTCGACGTCTGGAAGCTCCTCCAGTCTGGCGTCGAGAGCGATGATCTCGTCGCGGTGGTCCTGGATGTCCGCGTCGAACTCCTCGTCGAGCCCGCCGAGGGATTTGTAGGCTTCGCGATAGCGCTCGATGTCGAACAGCGGGTCGAACGTGTCGATGCGCTCGGTCTCGGTCTTCGTGAAATCCGCGAGGAAGTCCGTCTGGGCGACGCCGACGCTTCGCTCCCACACCTCCGAGAGATCGCCGGGATCGTCGACGCCGAGCTGCCCGCAGAGCCAGCCCTTGATCTCGCTCGTTCCGTCGAGCGAGAGGTTGTCGCCGTTCCCGTCGAGCACCTCGTACTTCGACCGGCCGGCCCACCGACGGACCGTGTATTGCGCGTCGCTCGTCCGGTTCGTGAACGTCACGCCGATCACGCCCGAGGATTCGCCCTCGCGCACGAGCCGATCCTGCTTGCTGAACGGATGGCTGTCGAACAGCGCGTAGCCGACGGCCTCCTGGATCGTGCTCTTGCCGGCCCCGTTGTCGCCGAGGATCGCCGTTACGCCCTCGCCGAGATCGACGGTCGTCTTCTCGCCGTAGCTCTTGATATCGTCGAGCGTCACCGACTCGATGACGATGCTCATTCGTCGCCCCGCGCGTCGAGCGTCTGCTGACTCGTTCGTCGGTTAGTCTGTTCGTCGCTCATCGAAGTGGCCTCGTCGTCCGCCTCCCCTGCGCCGTCGGGGAACAGTTCGCGTCGGCGTTCGCCGAGATAATCGGCGACCTCGCTCACGCCCTGCTCGTCCTCGGTGACGAGCCCTTCGAGCTCGTCGAGCGTCCGGGCCACGGCCTCGGTTTCGGCGCTGTAACGCGATTCGCCAGCGATAGTGTCGAACACCCGTTCTTGGAGCACATCGGTGTTGACGGTGCCGTCGGCGTCGAAGGCCTCGTCGCGCTCGATGTCGCCGAGCAGTTCCGCGATCGCCTTGCGCTCGGTGTTGTTCGTCGGCTGGACGTGCAACGCGTCGAGCCGGTCGACGGCGAACGCGCGCAGCGCCTCGACGTCGAAACTCCCGTGATCGAGGAGCAGCGTGCCGACGAATCTGATGTTCACGACCGGCGCACGACGGTCGCCGTTGCCGTCGCGGTGGATATCGCGCTCGCAGGTCCGCTCGACTGCCGCGCGCTCGTCGTCGAGCGCGTCCGCGAACTCACCACGGAGATCCTCGAAGGTGCGATAGCCCGATACGTCGAAGTTCATGGTGTGGTACGGCCGGCGCTTCGAGAGGTGATGTTCGGCGGTTCCCTCCCTCGTATCGAGGAGGTAGTAGCCGTGGCTCTCGTCCCACCGGCCTTCCTGGATATCGAGCGCTTCGAGACTACCCGGATTCCGGCCGACGTCGCCGGTCTCGTACTGTTTGTGGATGTGACCGAGCGCGAGGTAGTCGACGTGCTCCTCGATCGGCGTCAGCCACGCGCGCTTGACGGTCGCGCCGAGATCCGGCACCGCGTCGTCGACGCCGAAGTGAGCGAGCAGCACGGTCGTATCGGCCGGCCCGTCGCGCTCCTCGACCGCCCGGATTCCCTCGGCGATCCTCGGGAGGTCGCTCTCGATGTACGCGCCCCGGTACGGCACGCCGAAACAGCGCACCGTCTCCCCTTCGTCCTCGATATCGACGAACCCACCGCCGCCCCGTCGTGGATCGTCGAGGTCGGTTCTGACGAACACCGGGTCGTCCCCGGGATCGCCCGACAGCAGCGTGATGAGACCGGTGTCGTTGAGATACTGCAGCCACGTCAGCTCCCGGCGAGCACCCATGCTCTGATCGTGGTTGCCGGGCGAGACAATCACCGGTACGTCGACGTCGGCGAGGACGGACTCGGCCTCGCTGAGTGTCTTCGGACTCACGTCCCTGGAGTCGAAGAGATCGCCCGGGAGCAGGATGGCGGTCACGTCGTGCTCGCGAACCTTTCCGAGAAAATGCTCGAAGGCGAGTTTGACGTCCGCCTCGCGCTGCTCGCGACCGTACTGTCTGTGGCCGAGATGGACGTCGGCGACGTGTGCGAGCCGCACGCTCACCACCCCGACGCACGCGGGACTGTGCGATCGATCGAACGATGCGACGTGAAGGGCGGGCGAAGCGACACGATACAGGAACTCGCCACGCGACGACGCATAAATCTGAGCAAAGCGGAGCGAAAGTGGAACTGGCGATCGCCCGACGGGCGTGCATGCCGGCGCGAACGTACGTGGTCGAGACGGCGGGCCGGAACGGTTTTGCCGCGGGCGCGAGAGGGAGGCCGTATGATAGACGAGACGGTCGAGGAGATCCGCGAGATGCAGACCCACAGCTCCTCGGTGGTCGCCGTCAAAGCCGCCCGCGCGCTCGAATCGCTCACCGAGCGCGAGTTCCGGAGCCTCGACGACTATCTCCGTGACGTCGAGCGCAACTCGACGACGCTCCGACAGGCCAACCCCTCCCACGCCTCCCTCCAGAACACCCAGCGCGAGATCGTCGCCGCGCTCGACGATGAGTTCCCGGACATCGAGGCGGCCAAGGCCCGCACGCGGGAGGCGGCCCGGAACGTGATCGAGCGCGTCGAGATGGCCAAACGCCGCGCGGCCGAGTACGGCGCGATGGCGCTCGACGACGGGATGACGGTGCTCACGCACGACTACTCCTCGACGGTGCTCGAAGCGATCGAACTCGCCGGGCGCGAGGGGGCCGATCTCACCGTCTACGTGACCGAGGCGCGACCGCGCTATCTCGGGCGCAAGAGCGCGCGCACGCTCGCGGCGATCGACCGCGTCGAGACACACCTCGTCGTCGACAGCGCCTGCGGCCACTTCCTTCCCGAGTGCGATCGTGTGCTCATGGGGATGGACTGTATCGTCGGCGAGACCCTCTACAACCGCATCGGCAGCCTCCCGATCGCCGCGACCGCCGCCGAGACCGACACGCCGGTGACGGTCGTCGGCTCCGGCGCGAAGATCATCGACGACGGGTTCGTCTTCGAGAACGAGTTCCGATCGAGTAGCGAAGTGATGCGCGAGCCCGCCGAGGGGTTCTGGATCGAGAACCCGGCCTACGACGCGACGCCGCTCTCGCTCGTCGATTCGGTCATCACCGACGAAGGCATGCGCTGACTACGCGTAGACGACTTCTCGGGGGCGGTTCGCGATCGTCGCGCCACAGTCGGGACAGCGGTAGACGACCCGATCTGGGTCGTCCTCGGCGGGTTCGACCCGCCAGTCGCCGTCGATCGGACTTGCGTGACCGCACGTGGGACAGAAGAGCGTGCCCTTTCGCGGTGCGCCGCTGGTTGTGGATTGTCGTGCTGTTCTCATCGGTTTCGGCTACGGGCGCGAGAGCAATAGTATTGGCGGCTGACGGTGTTTAATGGTGTTCGTTCCCGGTCGATAGTGGGAGTCAGTACTGATAGCGGCGGACGTCGTCCTGGTTCTGGGATTGACCCTGCATCTCCATCCCGCCAGTCATCTCGTCGAACGTCATCCCCGAGAGATACTCGTCGTAGGTCACGTCGTAGCCGCCACGGAGGTGGAAGTCGAGCCGGCCGGTCTCGACGCTGGTCTGGAAGAGCATGTGGACCGCCCGTCGGAGCAGTTCGTCGGTCTCCTCGGGGCCGAGCGCGCAGGTGAGCAGCGCGAGTTCGTTGCGCGTCTCGCGGTCGAGATCCATAGCTACCTCGTCGCCGAGATCGGTGTAGCGCGATTCGACGTCGGCGGAGAGATCGTCGAGACTCATGGCCGGTCTGGGTCTGCCGCCCGCAAACCGCTTTCGGGTCGATTCCCTGTCGAACCGCCACGCGTATGACGTCCACGGCCGAACGAACGACGAATGAGCGAGTCCGCGTTCTCGTTGCCGGACGACCCCGATACCGTCCGCCGTGCGCTCGTCGAGTGGTACGAGGCGGACCATCGCGGGTTCCCGTGGCGCGAGACGACCGATCCGTACGAGATCCTCGTCTCGGAGGTGATGAGCCAGCAGACTCAGCTCGAACGGGTCGTCGAGGCGTTCGACGGGTTCGTCGAGCGCTGGCCCGACGCCGAGCGCCTCGCGGCCGCCGATCGCTCGGCCGTGGTCGGTTTCTGGAGCGATCACAGCCTCGGCTACAACAATCGGGCGCGCTATCTCCACGAGGCCGCCGGACAGGTGATGACCGAGTTCGACGGCGAGTTCCCCGAGACGCCCGGCGAACTCCAGGAGCTCCAGGGCGTCGGTCCCTACACCGCGAACGCGGTGGCGAGCTTCGCCTTCAACAACGGGAACGCGGTCGTCGACACGAACGTCAAGCGTGTGCTCCACCGGGCGTTCGACATCCCCGACGACGATGACGCCTTCGCGGATGCTGCCGGGGAACTGATGCCCGCTGGCGAGTCGCGAACCTGGAACAACGCGATCATGGAACTGGGTGGTGTGGCGTGTACGAAAACGCCCGCCTGCGACGACGCATCCTGCCCCTGGCGCGCGTGGTGTGACGCCTACGCAACCGGCGATTTCAGCGCACCCGACGTACCCACGCAGTCGCCGTTCGAGGGGAGTCGTCGGCAGTTCCGCGGGCGCACCGTCCGGATTCTCGGCGAGTACGACGAGCTGGCGCTCTCGGAGCTCGGCCCGAGAGTCCGTGTCGACTACACGACTGACGGCGAGCACGGCCGCGAATGGCTGCAGGAACTACTCGCCGATCTCGAAGACGACGGACTGGTCGCTGTCGATACCGACGGCGAGACGACCGTCAGACTACAACGCTGACGATCGCCGGAAACAGGTTCGCTCGCCCCGATCAGAGGATGAGCGAGATGATGGCGAGAATGACGAAGATGATGATGAGAATGCGGGCGATTCCGGCCGACAGCCCTGCGATGCCCTGTGCACCGGCGAGGTAGGCGACGATCGCGAGGACGATGAAGACGACTGCCAGGTAGAGGAAGTCGCCGGAGAACTGCAGCGCCGCTCCGGTGAGGGCGAGCGGGTTCATCGGAACGCTCCGACGGCCGCGGTCAGTCGGTGGCGATGACGATTGGAGGCTGTTTCGAACATCACGTCCAGTGATAGTCGGATCCGTCCCTCACGGTGTGGCTTGCAGAAGACGGGTCGTTAATACTGTCGGACAGATCTGATCGAGAACCTGTGACGCGAAACTCAGTTCGTTGTAGTGGGTTCGCGGAATCGAATCTTCACGTACTTCTGTCCGACAGTATAAATCGTGGGCGGGGAGAGCGTTGGCAAGCAGGCGGTCCTGGCGGCGGGTTTCGAAGGCCTTAACAGCGATTGCCCGGAAGGATCGGTAACTCGCTGGTATCGGGCACCGGCGGGCACCTGCTCGCGTGAACCCACGCAGCGGGTCGGTATGTGGCCCTCACAGGCTGAACCCGCAACGCCCGCAGACAACCATGGCACGAAGCTTCTACGCACACATCGGTGACGCGTGGCACGATGCGGAAAACGAGAAACACGCCGACCTCCAGTGGCGACGACTCCAGGAGTGGCGCGAACAGGGCGCGATCGAGCGCATCGAGCGCCCGACCCGCCTCGACCGGGCGCGCTCGCTCGGCTACAAGGCCAAACAGGGCGTCGTCCTCGCCCGCGTCGCGGTCCGGAAAGGTACCGCGCGCAAGGTGCGCCACAAGGCCGGACGACGGACGAAACGCCAGGGCGTCAACCGCGTCACCCGGCGGAAATCCGTCCAGCGCATCGCCGAGGAGCGCTCCAGCCGGAAGTTCAAGAACCTCCGCGTGCTCAACTCCTACCCCGTCGGCGAGGACGGCTCGCAGAAGTGGTTCGAAGTCATCCTCATCGATCCCGAGCATCCGGCCATCGAGAACGACGACGATCTGAACTGGATCTGTGACGACACCCACCGCGGCCGGGCGTTCCGCGGGCTCACCAGCGCCGGCACGAGCGGGCGCGGGCTCGACGAGAAGGGCAAGGGTGCCGAGCACACCCGCCCGAGCGTCCACAGCGATCGCGGCCGCGGGAAGTAAGCCCGACCTTTCTTGCGTCACGAGCGCTTCGGTTCTCCAATGAGCCACGATGCTCAAACGGAAGCGGGATCGGAGACGCTCACGATGTACGCCGACTACGTCTGTCCGTTCTGTTATCTCGGCGAAGCCTCGTTGGAGCAGTACCAGGAAGGCCGGGACGAACCGCTTGCCGTCGAGTGGCATCCCTTCGACCTTCGCGGCGGCCAGCGCGGGCCCGACGGCGAGCTCGACTCGACCGCGGACGACGGCAAGGACGAGGACTACTACGCGCAGGCCAAGGAGAACGTCGAGCGCCTCCAGGAGGAGTACGACGTCGAGATGTCGCTGTCGATCGCGACCGACGTGGACTCGAAAAACGCCCAACAGGCCGCGCTCTACGTCCGCGAGGCCTATCCCGAGACATTCGAAACGTTCCACGAAGCGGTGTTCGACGCGCTCTGGCAGGACGAACGCGACATCGGCGATCCCGACGTGCTCGTGGATATCGCGACGGATTTGGGGATCGACGCCGACGATCTCCGAGCAGCGATCGCCGACGACGAGCGCGAGGAAGCCCTCGAAGAGCGGTTTGCCGAGGCCAAGCAGACGGGCGTCACGGGCGTCCCGACGTTCGCCTACGAGGGCTACGCCGCCCGCGGTGCAGTGCCACCGGCACAGCTCGAACGGCTCGTCGAGGGCTGAGTCATCGAACTCGTCGGGTGAGCACGAACACCAGCAGGGCCATCAGGAGCGAGCCGAGCAGCGATTCGATCCCGGCGAGCGCGCGGGCGAGCGGCCCGATCGGCTGGATGTCACCGTAGCCGAGCGTGGCGAACGTGACGACGCTGAAGTAGAGCCCGTTGTAGAACACGCGGGCCAACTGGAGCGGCGTGGCCGTGGCGACGTCGTGGATCGGGTGCTCGAACTCGTACGTGCCGGAGATCGTCTGCAGCCCGCCGGTCAACGGGTAGAGGATCGCCCACGCGACCATCACCATCGCCGAACTCGTCACCACGCGAGTCGGGCTGGTTCCGTAGCGCATCAGCCACCGCGAGCCTTCGAGCTTGAGCGCGTGGAGGAACTCGCCACGCGACCACGCGGCCCGCCGTCGCGTGCTCTTCTCGCCGAGATAACACTGCCGTGCGCGGCGCGGGAGGGCATCCCGCTCGAACAGTCGGCGCAGTTCGCGGTAGGTCCAGCTCGCGGCTTCGAGTCGCGCGATACGCGTCTTTCGTCCTTCGCCCCTCGTCCGCTTCTCGTAGACCACTCGATCGCCGAAGTCAGTGCCGCGATCGAGGCGCACGTCGGTGAAATCGACACGGTAGAGCTTCGTCCCGTCGAGGCTTCCCCCACGGAGATCGGCGTTGTCGAACAGCGCACCCTCGACGTCGGCATCGTCGAACCGTGCGCCGCGGGCATCGACCCGGTCGAACGTCGCTCGCCGACAGTCCGCACCGGTGAGATCCGCACCGCGGAGCGTCGCGCCTGTGAAGTCCGCCCCGACGAGGCTCCGATCGCACAGCCACGAGACGCCCGCGAGATCCGCTCCACGGAGGTCGGCACCGTCGAGGCGCTCGTCGGGGTTGGGTCGGTGTGCGTCGAGTTCTTTCCTGGATTTCGGTCCGGAGCGGTGCCAGAAGCAGTGCTCGTCGTTCTCGACCGGTCGCCAGCAGCACGCCGTCCCGCGGCCCGCGAGGAGCGCCACGTCCTCGACGTAGCCACATCGCGTCTCGACCATCACTCGAAAAGCGATCGAGGGTTCTTATAGGCCTTCTAGCCACCGGTCGGCAAGCCGATATGCTCGGCCACGGCGTTGCGGACGAGCAGGGCGACGAACAGCACGAGGCCGAGGGCTGCGATCGCGAGAACGGGATTCGAGAGCGTCATCGCCGTCGCACGCCGAAATCCGGTCGTGAGCCACGCGAACAGCACCTGCGAGGGGAGCAGCTCGCGGCCGGTGAGGACGAGCCCCGCGACACCGGCCGCGAACAGCCCGCTGCCGCCCGCGGAGTAGACGGCGAACTTCCCGGCACCCATACCGGCGATGCCGGCGGGAATCGAGATGATCGAGCGGAGCACCGGCAGCAGCCGGCCCCAGAAGACGGAGGACTCGCCCCAGCGGCGGAACCAGCCGCTCGCACGCTCGACGTCGTCCGTCGAGACGCTGACGGAGCCTCCATAGCGGTCGATGACAGGTTGGTGGGCCGCGTCGAAGGCGAAATAGAGGAACAGACTGCCGACCGTCGCGCCGGCCGTCAGGGCGAGTACGAACGCGAGAAAGCTCGCCGGGCCGGTGACGAGCAGCGCGGCCGCCACGGGGACGACGAGCTCGCTCGGGACGAACGGGAAGAGCAACGAGGTTTCGAGGAAGGCGAAGACGAACAGCGCGAGAAAGTCGTACTGTGTGAGCAGCGCCGTCGCCGTCCCCTCGATACCGGCGAACATCGTTCGGATCGTTCCGCCGTGGGGACTTCGGCGTTGCCTTTCGGAACCCACAGGTTTTAGCGCGGTGTGCCCCGAACGGAGCCATGACCGAGGGAATCGTCGGGGAGTTCCTCGCCCTCAAAGACGAGACCGACGCCGACTTGCTGGCGATGCAGTGTGGCGATTTCTACGAGTTCTTCGCCGACGACGCCGAGTTCGTTGGCGAGGAGCTCGATCTCAAGGTATCGCAGAAGTCCTCACACGGCTCGTCCTATCCGATGGCCGGCGTGCCTCTCAGCGAACTGACGGCCTATCTGAAGGTGCTCGTCGAACGCGGCTATCGCGTTGCCGTCGCCGATCAGTACGAGGTCGACGGCGGGCACAAGCGGGCCATCGAGCGCGTCGTCACGCCGGGCACGCTCCTCGAAAGCACCGACAGCGAGGCGCGCTATCTCGCGGCGATCGTCGCGGAGAGCGAGGGGTACGGGTTCGCCGTCGCCGACGTCACCACGGGTCGTTTTCACGCGACCGAGCTCGACGGCGACGAGCTACTCACCGAGCTGTATCGATTCGGTCCCGCCGAGATCCTGCCAGGGCCCGACGTGCGCGCGGACGACGACCTGCTCGCGGAGTTCCGCACGACCGACGCGACGCTCTCGCTGCACGCGACCGACGCGTTCGCACCGGGACGGGCGCGACACACAGTCGACGAGCAGTTCGGCGCGACGACGGTGTCGAGCGTGGGGCTCGACGATGCGCCTGGAGCGATCCGGGCGGCCGGCGGGCTGCTGTCGTACGTCGACGAGACGGGGCTGGGCGTGCTGGCGTCGATGACACGCCTGCAGCCGTACGACACGGGCGAGAGCGTCGCGCTCGACGCGACCACCCAGCGCAACCTCGAACTCGTCGAGACGATGGGCGATGGCGGGCGCTCGCTGGTCGACGTCGTCGACCACACCGTGACGAGCGCCGGGGGACGCACCCTTCGCGAACGGCTCTGTCGGCCGATCCAGGACGAAGGCGAACTCACGCGGCGGGCGGACTGCGTGGACGCACTCGCGCGCGAGGCGCTCGCGCGCGAACGACTCCGCGAGACGCTCGGCGACGGCTACGACGTCGCACGGCTGGCGAGCAAGGCGGTCTCGGGCAGTGCCGACGCGCGCGACCTGCTTCGGGTGCGCGACACACTTTCGGTGCTCGACGAGGTCGCCGGCGTGATCGAGGGTTCCGCGCTCGCCGACTCCCCACTCGCCGAGGCCGTCTCGCGTCCGGATCGAGCGGCTGCGTCGGAACTCGTGGACGAACTCGCCGACGCGCTCGCCGAGGAGCCGCCGGCGAGCACCCGCGAGGGCGGCCTCATCCGGCAGGGCTACCACGAGGAGCTGGACGAGCTGATCGAGAGTCACGAGGAAGCGCTCGACTGGATGGACGGGCTCGCGGAGCGTGAACAATCCCGACTCGGTATCACGCATCTGAGCACCGGTCGCAACAAGACCGACGGCTACTACATCCAGGTCGGTAACTCAGAGACCGGCGAAGTCCCCGAGGAGTACGACGAGATCAAGTCGCTGAAGAACGCGAAGCGCTACACCACCGAGGAACTGAACGAGCGCGAACGCGAGATATTCCGGTTCGAGGAGCGCCGTGGCGAACTCGAACACGAGCTGTTCGTCGCTCTCAGGGAGCGCGTCGCCGAGCGCGCCGAGCTCCTCCAGGACGTGGGTCGCGCGCTCGCCGACTGTGACTGTCTGTCGAGTCTCGCGGTCCACGCGGTCGAAAACGACTGGGTGCGCCCCGAACTGGTGGAGTCGGGCATCGACATCGAGGCGGGTCGGCATCCGGTCGTCGAACGCGAGGTCGAGTTCGTCCCGAACGATCTCGCCCTCTCCGACGAGCGCGGCTTCCTCGTCGTCACCGGGCCAAACATGAGCGGGAAATCCACCTACATGCGCCAGAGCGCGTTGATCACACTGCTCGCCCAGATCGGGAGTTTCGTGCCCGCCAGGAGCGCGCAGATCGATCCCGTCGATGGGATCTACACGCGCGTGGGCGCGCTCGACGAACTCGCGCAGGGGCGCTCGACGTTCATGGTCGAGATGAGCGAGCTCGCCAACATCCTCCACTCGGCGACCGAGGACTCGTTGGTGATCCTCGACGAGGTGGGGCGCGGAACGGCGACGTACGACGGGATCTCGATCGCGTGGGCTGCAACCGAATATCTCCACAACGAGGTGCGCGCGAAGACGCTGTTCGCGACCCACTACCACGAACTCACGGGTCTCGCCGAGCATCTCGACCGGGTGGCGAACGTCCACGTCGCGGTCGAGGAACAGGGGGACGACGTGACCTTCCTCCGCACGGTACGAGAGGGTGCAACCGATCGCTCCTACGGGGTCCACGTTGCCGATCTCGCCGGCGTTCCCGAGCCCGTCGTCGACCGATCGCGGGACGTTCTCGCGAAGCTCCGCGCCGAGAAGGCCATCGAGGCGCGCGGCTCATCTGGCGAATCGGTCCAGGCCGTCTTCGATCTCGACAGCGAGTCGTTCCGTGGCTCCGCCAGCGCCGACGGTGGACAGCAGCCCCGAGACAGCGATTCCGAAACCACGCCGGACGACGATCCCGACTCGTCGATCGACCCCGAAGCCGAGGCCGTGCTGGAGGCGGTCCGCGAGACGAACGTCGCGGAGACGTCGCCGGTCGAACTCATGGGTAGCGTCGAGGAGTGGCAGCAACGGCTGGCCAACGATTCCTCGGAATAACCAAATTTCCGATATTTGTGGAATCTCATCGACGGGGATGGAGAGTCCGACAGTCGATCGTCCAGCGCGGTCCTGGTTCAACGAGACGAACTGGGAACGGTCTCTCGCGGGCCGACTAACGTAGAGTACGAAAACTTTTGAAAGTGAACCATGAAAGACGGTCAATGGGAACACGTCGAACGGAGATCGAACGGCATCTGCCCGAAGAGGAAATCGACGAGCTGCTGCGGGCGACCGAGGACGATCATCGTCTCCGGCGGATCGGCTTCGTAAAAAATCTCTATCGAGGCGATACCATCCCCGAGGCGGCCGATCGCGAGGGACGGTCGCCGGCGACCGGAACCCGGTGGGCAAGCGCCTGGAACGAGGGCGGATTCGAGGAGCTCATGCCGGATTTCGGGGGCGGACGGCCCGCGAAACTCGACGACGGAGAAAAAGAAGAGCTGCTCGATCTACTTCGCAAGAGCCAGCCCTGGCGAATCCAGGAGATCCGGCGTCTTCTCGCCAACGAGTTCGACGTCGAGTACCATCCGAACTATCTCTCGACGTTCCTTCGAAATCTCGGACTCTCCGTTACGGAGTCGTCAGCGAAGCCCGCAGATCGGCCGGGACAGCGAGCGACAGCGGGTGACGGAGACGATGAGGAAGTATCCGACGAGACAGAAACGTCGCATGGTCCCCACGAGCGAGAGACGGGACGATGGTGGATCGTCGATGGGGATGATTGATCGATTGAGTTTTCAGAAGTTATCTTACTATGGCGGTCGTTCGGTCGGTCGCCAACGAAGGAAAGGGGGGTCGGGACGGATCAGTCCGACGATGTCGTACAATCACAGCCACCGCGTTCGAGCAGTTCGTCGATGCCGTAGCGCTGCCCGCAGTCCTCGCAGAGTACGCTCACGTCGACGAACAGCATGAACTCGCCGAGATCGAACTCCGTATTCCGGCGGAGCCGGTCGAGTTTCTCCTCGGTGACGGTCTCGACACGCCCCCGGAGTCGCTGGACGTTCTCGGCCTCAACGACGGTTCGATCCCGATCGTCGGCACTGTATTCGGCTCCCCGGTGTTCGGTGAGGTAGCTCCGGATCGCCTGGTAGGTGACGAAATCCGACTGGAGTTCCTCGACCGGGACGCCGTCACGTTCGAGCTGTCGGCGGGTCTGGGTCCGATCGGCGCTGCTGGTCTCTTCGTCGGTGAGCAGTTGGTACGTGTTCTCGATCTCGCCAGCGAGTGGCTGCATGCCCGCCGTAGCCATCGCTGCCGCCAGCAGTCGCTGGTTGAAGTGGGTCGCGAGATCGCGCAGACTCGTCCGTTCGTCGTCGGGTGCGGTCCAGCGGCGTTCCATCTCCGCACCGATCCCGTCGAGGTCGTACTCGTCGATCAGCCGAGCGACCTTGTTCCGCCGCCCCGTCGACCCCGTGCTCTCGTCTGCGTCGGCCATGCCGTTCCTCCGCCGGCGGCTCCAATAGCTCTTGTGTGCTCGTCGTCCGGAGGGCGAAACGAGAACCGACGATCGTGGTTTCCCGACGGCCATATTCGCCACTCTCGAAGATCGATAGTTTGGAGCCTCGACCGACAGGCTCGTTATCAACGATCGCTCTCAGATACGACGGGAACAGTAGACGGTTGAGTTGGAACGCCGCCGTTAAAGCTACAGTATCGACCGTGGTAGTTCCGGACACGCGAGGAGAGAACCAGATCCAGTGTCTCGATAGATCCGAATATATCGAACTACACCCGAGTTAATTCTATCTTTCGTCATATTCGTGTTGGAATATGTGCGAAACAACTATGTATATTCAATTCCACGGTCTTTTGTGGCAGTAGTTACCGATCAACGGGCGGTGTGGTTGAACGAGAATCGGAAACACCGCGTCGAGCGGGATGGTGACGCGACAGATGTCTCCATCCCGGGGCCCAGGTGACGAGCGATGGTCTCGGAGAACGCGAAGATCGGCTTCGTCGGCGGGGTCGCCATCGCCATCGGAAGTAGTGTCGGTGGCGGACTGTGGGCCACGCCGGTGATCGCGGGGGCGATGGGCGGCCCGATCACCGTGCTCATCATGCTGCTGGTGGCCGTGCCGACCTTCCTCGCGCTTCCGACGTATCTCACGCTGACGAAAGCGTGGCCGAAGACGGCCGGCAGCTACTACTACACGACGAGAATGTTGCTTCCGGAGCGCAAGAATCTGAGCAAGCTCGTCGGCTTCACGATCTCCTTTTCCGGACTCATGCTCGGCGGACTGATCTATCTCCGATACATGTTGCTCGGCGGTGCGTCCTTCCTCAACGCGATCGTGCCCACGATCTCGACCGAACTGTTCACCGTGCTCCTGTTGACGATCTCGTTCGCGGTTGTCTGGTTCGGCATCCGCGCGACCGGCGTGGCCGAGATCGTGCTCGATGCGGTCTTGCTGCTCTCGATCGGCGTGATCGTCGGCGGCGGGCTGCTCAACGTCGAGATGGCGAATCTGACGCCGGTCATGCCGGAAGGGTTCATCGGCGCGCTCCCGGCGTACGCGGTCCTCCTCACCCTGGGTGGTGGTGCGATCAAGATCATCAACTTCGGCGAGGAGATCGAGGACGTCGAGAACACGATCGGCGGCATCATCGTCACGAGCGCCATCGTGGATATCCTCGTCTCGGTGGTCGTGTTGTTCGTCGCCGTCGGCGTCGTCTCGTACGCACAGCTCGAAGGCCAGACGCTCGGGTTCGTCGTCGGCCAGTATCTCTCGGGCAATCTCGTCGTTGTGACCGGCATCGGCGCGCTCGTCGCGGGGTTCACGACGAACATCGCCTCGGTCGCCGTCTTCACCCGTATCTTCTCGGTGCTCGTCGACGACAACGTCTTCCCCGAGTGGGTCGGCCGCGAGAACGAACACGGCGAACCCGTCTACTTCCTCCTCGTTCTCTACGTGCTGTCGGTAGCACTCACGTTCGTCGACGTCTCCTTCGGCACGCTGGCGGCCAGTTTTTCCTTCCTGTTCGTCGTCCCGCTCATGATCCACTCGATCGTCGGCGTTCGACTCCCGTCGACGTTCCCCGACATCTTTGACGCCGAGAGCGTAGCGAGCACGCGCTGGCTCCGCCCACGCGTCGTCCGCTGGTCGGCGCTGGGGCTGTTCGTGATCCTGGCCATCATGACGGTTTTCCTCGTCGTCACGCAGCCACAGGCATTCGTCGCGTATCTCGGTCTCGTGGCGGTCAGCGTTCTCGTCTTCGGACTCCGGTGGTGGCAGGTCGGCGACAGCAGCCGGCTCATGAGCTCCGGCGTCGGCTTTCGTACCGTGCAAAGCGACGGAGGCGAACAGCTAAATCGCTCCGACTGACAGACTGATTCATGACTGAACAAACAACCATCTACGTCGCCGATCGAATCGTCACGATGAATCCAAGTCGGCCGGAAGCGAGCGCCGTCGCCGTCCGGGACGGTCGCGTGCTCGGTGTCGGCAGTGTCGCAGAGCTCGAGGACTGGGGAAACGAGACGGTCGACGAGCGCTTCGCGGACAACGTGTTGTTACCCGGCTTCGTCGAGGCACACGCACACTCGATGGCCGGCGCGCTCTGGTCGTACCCCTACCTCGGCTACTACGGCCGCGACAGCCCGGACGGGACGTACTGGCCGGGCTGTCGGAGCGTCGCCGACGTGCTCGACCGACTGAACGAGATCGACGACGAGCTCGCTCCCGACGAACCGCTGCTCGCGTGGGGTGTCGAACCGATCTACTTCGACGACGGTGAATCGTTGACCGCCGCCGAGCTCGACGAAGTCTCGGAGGAGCGCCCGATCTTCGTCCTCCATCTCAACGCGCACACGGCATCGGTCAACTCGGCGCTCGTCGAGCAGGACGGGATCGACGAACACGCCGATGTCGACGGTGTCGCCACGGACGCCGCTGGCGATCCCACCGGTGTACTCCGGGAGCCGACGGCACTGATGCTCGTCAGCGAGGAGCACATGCGCCTGCTCGCCGATCTCAGCGCCGAACCGGCGATACGGAACTACGGGAAGGTGGCGCGCAACGCCGGCTGCACCACCATTGCCGAACTCGGCGGCCCACAGCTCACCGATCCCGACATCGTGGATCGCTGGCAGCGCGTCGTCAACGACGACGAATTTCCGGTGCGGGTCTCGATGTCCTACAGCGTCCGCCAGAGCGACAGGGATCACGCCGATCTCGCGGAGTATCTCGACGAACTCTCCGAAGAGAGCACGGAGAAGCTCCGTCTCGGCGGCGTGAAACTGTTCATGGACGGCTCGATCCAGGGCTTCTCCGCCCGGCTGCGTTGGCCACACTACTACGGCGGACAGTCGAACGGGTTCTGGTCGCTGTCGTCCGACCCCCGGGAGATCATGGAGACGATGCTCCCGTATCACGAGGCGGGGCTATCGATCGACTGTCACTGCAACGGCGACGAGGCCAGCGAGCGGTTCGTCGATGCCGTCGAGTTACTCCAGCGCGAGTCGCCACGGTTCGACCACCGCCACACCGTCCAGCACTGTCAGCTGGCCACGGCCGACCAGTACCGCCGGATGGCGGCGCTCGGCCTCTGTGTCAACCTCTTCAGCAACCACCTCTACTACTACGGCGATCAACACTACGAGGTGACGGTCGGCCCGGAGCGTGCCGAACGGATGAACGCCTGTGCGACCGCCAAGCGCGCCGGCGTCCCCTTCAGCGTTCACTCGGACGCGCCAGTCACGCCGCTCGCGCCGCTACACACGGCGTGGAGCGCCGTCAACCGCGTCACCGCCAGCGATCGCGTGCTCGGTGACGACGAACGCATCTCCGTCGACGAAGCGCTCAGAACCATCACCATCGACGCCGCCTACCTGCTCGGGATGGACGACGAGGTCGGTTCCATCGAGGCCGGCAAGCGGGCCGACTTCGCCGTGCTCGAAGAAGATCCGACCGTCGTCGATCCGGCGGCGCTCAAGGATGTCCCGGTTTGGGGGACGGTAATGGGTGGCGACCCGTTCCCCGCGGCGACCGAGTAGGAAACGTCTCGGTTCGCGTGAACTAACGACAGTTCTCCCTCCCGAAAACGAGATTGGTCCCCCGATGTGGGACGGCTACAGATCGTGGCTGTCGGCGATGCGATCGAGATGCTCAGTCGGCGTGCCGAGGAACGTCTCCCACGCCTTCGCCTGCTTGAAGTAGATGTGGCCGTCGTGCTCCGAAGTGAAGCCCATCCCGCCGTGGTTGTGGATGTCGTCGGCGAAGACCTGTGTGAGCTGCTCCGAACAGAACAGTTTGGCCTCCGAGACCGCACGCGCAGCGTCCTCCTCGTCGTTTTCGAGCGCCCAGGCCGCGTAGTAGGTGAGCGATCGCGCGGCCTGTGTGGCCATCCACATATCGGCGATGCGGTGTTTGACGGCCTGGAACTGCCCGATCGGTTTGTCGAACTGCTCACGCTGGCTGCCGTACTCGGACGACATCTCCACCGCGCGGCTCGCGGCCCCGACGGTCATCGCACAGGTGGCGACGGTGTACCGATCCATCGCTTCCTGGAGCACCGATCCGGCCTCGCCCTCCGTCCCGAGCAGCGCGCTCTCGTCGACGGTGAAGTCGTCGAAATGGAGTTTCGTTGTCGGGCGCGTCCGATCGAGGGTGTCCTGCGGTTCGCTATCGACGCGCTCGGCATCCACCAGGAAGAGACTGATGCCGTCCATCCCGGTGCCGGAGCCCGTTCGTGCGGCGACGACGATCGTATCGACCTGCTTGCCGAACGGCACGAGGGTCTTCGTCCCGTCGAGGCGGTACCCCTCGTCGGTCGGTGCGGCGGCGAGTTGGATATCCCTGGGCAGCGATTCCTGGCCCGATTCGTAGAGTGCGAAGCTCAGCCGCTGCTCGCCGTCGGCGATCGCCGGCAGGAATTCCTCCTTCTGGTCGTCGGTGCCGAGTTCGTCGAGCACGAACGCACCGAACGCGAGCGTTTCGGGCAGCGGGGCCGGCAGCGCGACCCGGCCGGCCTCTTCGAGCAACAGCGAGAGGTAGAGCACGTCGTCGCCCAGCCCGTTGTATTCGAGCGGGATCGTCAGCGCCGGGTAGTCCATCTCGGATAGATCGGCCCAGAGGTCGTCGACCACCGCTTCGCCGTCGATCCGTTCCCGGGCGCGTTCGAGGACCTCCCGATCCTCGAAGAACTCCCGCGCCGTCTCGCGCATCTGTCGTTGTTCGTCGTTGATTCTGAAGTCCATATCAGTCGTCCTTCGGCAGCCCGAGCACGCGCTCGGCGATGATGTTTCGCTGGACGTCCTTCGTCCCGCCGGCGATCATCTTCCCGTAGGGCATCAGCAGGTCCGTCACCCACTGGCCATCGTCCGGGCCATCCGTCCAGAGGGCGTTGTTCGCCCCGAGTAATCGCCGCGCGAAGTTCTCCAGCTTCTTCTCGGTCTGGTTGTTGAACACCTTGTCCATCGACCCCTCCGGGCCGGGAACTCCCGTTTCCATCTGCTTGCTCACGTTCCGGTAGTGAGTGAGTTTACCCGCCTGGATGCGGGTGTGGAGCCGGGCGAGTTCGCGGCGCACGTGGGTGTGCTCGGCGAGCGGCTTGCCGTCGCGTTCGTGTTCCTCACAGAACTCGACGAGCGAGCGCCAACGCTGGTCGATCGAGAACACGTCCGACATGCTGTGCTCGAACGCCGAGAGCGTCATCGCGACCTCCCATCCCTCGTCGATCTCGCCGACGATGTGCTCTTCGCGCGCCACGGCGTCGTCGAAGAACACCTCGTTGAAATCCGTCTCGTCGGTGATCTGATGGATCGGTTCGGTCTGTATCTCTTCTTGATCCATATCAACCAGGAAGACGGTGATGCCGTGGTGTTTCGGCCCCGATTCGTCCGTTCTCGTCAACAGGAAACACCAGTCGGCGACGTGCGCGTAGCTCGTCCAGACCTTCTGCCCGTTGAGCAGGAACTCGTCACCGTTTCGATCGGCCGATAGCGAGAGACTCGCGAGGTCAGAACCGGCATCCGGTTCGGAGTAGCCCTGACACCAGAGCTCCTCGCCACTCAGGATCTTCGGCAGGAACCGTTCTTTCTGCTCGTCGGTGCCGAGCTCCATCAGCGTCGGCCCGACGAAATCGATGCCGACGGCGTTGATGCGCGCCGGCGCGTCGACGCGCGCCGTCTCCTGGCTGTAGATGACCTGTTCGAGCAGCGAGGCGTCCGCACCCCCGTACTCTTCAGGCCAGTGGAGCCCCGCCCAACCACCCTCGTGGAGCGTTCGCTGCCAGTCGAGCAGGAACTCGACGCTTTCTTCGGGATCGTCCGTCCCCGGACGTTCGCCCGCTTGCCACCCATCCGGCAGGTTCTCGCGAAGCCACTCGCGAAGCTCCTGCCGGAACCGTTCTTGATCCTCGGTGTACTCGAAATCCATTGTCTGTCTCGACGGGCTACCGGACGGGGCAATTCCACATATACCTTGTGCAGTGGGCGGAAAAGCGGTGGGACTCGCGGCCGCCGTCGGCGTGTGGAAGGGAAACACGGATTAGGGACGGGGGCGAACCCCCGGCGAACCAGCGCCGGAGTCGACGCTGGCACATCCCATGAGCGAGCATACCTACACTTCGATCCGAGTCGAACGGGAATCCGACACGCTCGGCCACATCGTGCTGGATCGGCCCGAGGAGATGAACACCTTCTCGCCCGCGATGGCCGAAGAGCTCACCGACGCGCTCTCGGAGCTCGAAGACGACGACAGCACACGCGCTGTCGTCATCACGGGCGAGGGGCGGGCGTTCTCGGCCGGCGCGGACGTCGGCGACGGGATGGACGACGACAGTGACGATCCGACGCGATCCGGCGTCGAATCGTCGCGCCACGGTCAGTCGGTGTTCGGCCAGTTCCGCGAGTCACCGCTGCCCGTCATCGCCGCCGTGGACGGCTTCGCCCTCGGGGCCGGCATGGAGCTCACCATGTGTGCCGATCTCCGCGTCGCGTCCGAGAGCGCGGAGTTCGGCCTGCCCGAGCACAACCTCGGACTCCTCCCCGGTTGGGGTGGCTCCGCCCGCCTCCAGCAGCTCGTCGGCGAGAGCACGGCGAAATACATCATCTTCACCGCCGACCGCTTTTCCGCCGAGCAGATGCAAGAATGGCAGTACGTCCACGAAGTCTATCCCGACGACGAGTTCGACGAGCGGGCGATCGACTTCGCCCAGTCGATCGCCGAAGGGCCGCCGATCGCCCAGCGGTACACGAAACGCGCGATCCACGCCGCTGCCGAGAGCATCGACGCCGGCCTGGAGGTCGAGGCGAGCAGCCTTGGCCATCTCCTCGACACCGACGATCTCGCCGAGGGGATGGCCGCCTTCTCCGAGCAACGCGAACCGGAGTTCGAAGGGAAGTAAATCGATTCGGCCGCGACGATACGATGCTGCGGAACGGTCGAACGTTCCGGGCGGATACGACCAATCGACGTCTTCTCGATAGTTGACGAGATCCTCAGCAGCGTGGGTGGTCGCCTCGCAGTGCACGTCAGCGTGGGAAAGAGAAACGGAGACGACGCGTTCAGCTCAGAGCTTCTCGCTCGGTTCGAGCGTTCCGATCTCCGATTCGACACGCTCTTCGAGCTTGTACCGTTGGACCTTCTGAGTCGCGCTTTTGGGGAGTTCATCGACGAAGAACACTCGCCGTGGATGGGCGTACGCCGCGACGTTCTCCAGCGCGAACCGGCGGATTTCGTTCTCGGTGACGGTTGCACCCTCCTCGCTGACGACGTAGGCGACGGGTGCCTCGCCCTTCACCTCGTGATCGGCGGCGACGACCGCTGCTTCCTCGACGTCGGGATGGAAGAACAGTTCGTCCTCGATCTCGGCGGGATAGACGTTCTCGCCGCCGACGACCAGCATGTCGTCGCTCCGATCGACCATCCAGAGGAATCGATCCTCGTCGACGCGCGCGATGTCCTTGGTGTAGAACCAGCCCTCGTCGTCGAACACCTCCTCGTTCTTCTCGGGCAGGTTGTAGTAGCCCTCGAACACTGGTGGGCCGCGGATCGCGATCTCGCCCGTGTAGCTCGCCTCGTCGTCAAAGTCGGGTTCGTAGCCAGTGAGACCGGCCGGCGCGGTCGGATCGAGATGTTCGGGCGGCACGCGCGTCTCGCGAGTCGTCGGGTCGACCAGCTTCATCTCGATACCCGGCATCGGCTGGCCGATACAGCCCGCGCCCTTCTGGACGCCCCTCGCGGATGCGGCCGTGCCCGCCGTGGTTTCGGTCATCCCCCAGCCCTCGACGAGTGCGACGCCGAAGGCATCCTCGATGCGGTTGCGGGTGTCGGCAGCCAGCGGTGCCGCACCGATCCCTAGTGTCTTGATCGAGGAGACATCGTACTGCTCGGGGTTGGCTTCGACCTCCTGGAGCATGCTGATGTACAGCGCCGGGACGCCGGTGTGATCGGTGATCCCGCGTCGGTCGATCGTTTCGAGCAGCACGTCCGGCCTGAGCTGATTCTGGAGCACGACCGACCGCCCGCTGTACAGCGTCAACAGCGTACTGCCGATCAGTCCGATGATGTGGTACATCGGCGTGATCAGGAGTATCGAGTCCCCTTCCGGGTCGATCGCCTGCGTTTCGGCGAACGCCTGCAACGTCGTGAGGATGTTGCGGTGGGTCATCGGGACTCCCTTCGGGTTGCCTGTGGTCCCGCTCGTATAGCCCTGGAAACAGGCGTCGGTCTCGTAATCGCGATCGACGGTCTCGAACTCCGTGGCGCGGTCCGCGATCAATTCGTCGTAATCCGTGACGCCCCCCGCTTCGCCGCCCGGAACGAACGCGTGTTCGAGATCGAGCGTCTCGTGGAGCCCGACGACCAGCTCTGCCAGCCGTTCGGAGCCGAACAGGACGTCGACGCCCGCGTCTTCCAGGACGTAGACGAGCCGGTCGTGTGCCAGTTGGACATTGAGCGGTACGGCCACCGCCCCTACCTTACAGATACCGAACGCGACCGGCATGTACGTGAGGTTGTTCTCCATCGCAATGGCGACCCGATCGCCCGGTTCGACGCCCGCGTCGACGAGCCCGTTCGCGATCCTGTTGGCGGTGGCTTCGAGCTCCGCGTAGCTCAGTTCGTCTTCCTGGTGGTGCATCGCCGTCTTCTCCCCGTATCGCTCGGCTCCCATCGACGGGAGATCCCCGAGATGTCGGAGCGGTGTCCGTTGGTGAAACTTCATCCCTCGATCCGTCACGTTTGAAACCATATGTCTTAGTTCTTTCCCATAGATTGTTATCGTTTTCCGCGGTCGGCGGCATTGGGGAGAGTGGCTCCACCCGAAATCGGAACGCGATGGTGATCGAGGGAAAACATTTATCAAAGATAACTGCGGACGTATCGACGGTTGCAAAACCACGCATGAACTTCGACTACACTGACGAGCAGGAGGCGTTCCGTCGCGAGATCCGGGAGTGGTACGAGGAGAACCTCCCCGACGGCTGGATCGATGGCGAGCGCGACCTGCCGGACGACGAGGACGAGCGCGAACAGTTCCTCCGGGAGTGGCAGCGGAAACTCCACGAGGGTGGCTGGGCGGCGATCCACTGGCCCGAGGAGTACGGCGGTCGCGACGCGAGCCTGATGCAGCAGTTGATCTACCAACAGGAGAAGGCCCGCGTGAACCCGCCGCCCGAGCGCAGCGAGATCGGGGTCGACCTCGTCGGCCCGGCGATCGAAGGGTTCGGCACCGAGGAACAGAAGGAGCGCTATCTGCCGAAGATCCTGAGCGGCGAGGAACTCTGGTGTATCGGCTACTCCGAACCGGACGTCGGCTCCGACCTCGCGAGCCTCCAGTGCAAAGCCGTCGACGAGGGCGACCACTTCCGCATCAACGGGCAGAAGATTTGGACGACGCACGCCCACAAAGCCGACTGGTGTTACATGTTCACTCGCACCGATAATTCGGGACCGAAACACCACGGCATCACGGCCCTCATCGTCGACATGGACCAGGAGGGTGTGACGACCGACCGTATCCGCCAGATCACCGACGAGCGCGAGTTCAATCAGGTCTATTTCGACGACGCGACGACGCCGAAGGAGAACGTCCTCAACGAAGTCGATGAGGGCTGGGAGGTCGCCATGCGACAGCTCTCCTTCGAGCGGATCTCGCTCTCGCAGTCGCTCGATCTCGAACGGCGCTTCGACGAACTCGTCGAGTTCTGTAAGAACGAGACGCGCGGCGGCACGCCGCTGGTGGAGGATCCACACGTCCGCGAGAAACTCGCCGAGTTCGACACCCGGATTCAGGCGGCGAAGCTGACCTACTTCCGCAACGTGAGCAAGCAGATGAACGGCGATCTCGGTGCCGAAGCTTCCTTCGGCAAACTGTACGACAGCGAGATCGCTGCCGACCTCCATCGGTTTAGAGTGAAACTCGGTGGGCCGAAGGCAGCGCTCTGGGGCGACGACTCGCCGAACGGGGCGGCGAAGGACTCGCTCGCGAACATCTCGATCCGGATCGGCGGCGGGACATCGGACATCCAGCGCAACATCATCGGCGAACGCGTGCTCGGACTGCCGAAGGGAGACCAGGAGTAACCCATGGATTTCACGCTCTCGGACGAACAGACACAGATGCAGGAATCGGTGCGTGACTACCTCGAATCGGAGGGCGGCATCGAACTCGCCCGCCGACAGATGGACGGCGAGGACGTCGTCGGCGAGGTCTGGGACGGTCTCGCGGAGATGGATTACCCCGCATTGAGCGTCCCGCTCGAATACGGTGGCTTGGGTGACGATCTGCTCTACCTCTCGCTACTGTTCGAGGAGGCCGGCCGGGTCGCACTCCCGGGACCGCTGCCCGAGACGCTCGGGTTCACCGTCCCGTTACTCGCGGAACTCGGCACCGACGAGCAGAAAGGGCAGTTCCTGCCGGCGATCGCCGACGGCGATCTCCGTGCGAGCGTCGCACTCTACGACGACGCCACCGAATCGCTCCCCGAAGCCATCCGGATGGAGGCCGAACCCACGGACGACGGCTATCGTCTCGATGGGACGAAGACGCTCGTGCCCTACGCCGAAAGCGTCGATCGAGTGGTCGTGCCCGCTCGAACCCGCCAGGACACCGGCTACGGCGGCATCACGCTGTTCTTCGTCGATCCTGCGGCGGCGGAGGCGGAGCAGCTCGACACGCTCGACAAGACCCGACCGCTGTACGAACTCACCTTCGACGGGGTCGAGGTTTCCGGCGCGCGGCTCGGCCCGGTCGATGGCGGCGGGGACGCGCTCGAACGCGCCATCGATCGTCTCAACGTCTCGATGTGTGCGATGCTCGTCGGCGGGGCCGACGAGGCGGTCGACCGGTCGGTCGAGTACGGCAAGCAGCGCGAGCAGTTCGACAAGCCGATCGGACAGTTCCAGGCCGTCAAACACCGCATCGCCGATATGTGGCTCGACACGGAGGCCGCGCGATCGCTCACCTACTACGCGGCGTGGGCGATCGCGAACGACGAGGAGGACGCACGCCGGGCCGTCTCGGCGGCGACGGCGTACTGCACCGAGCACTGTGGCGAGCTCTTCGAGGACGACATCTTCAACCACGGGGCGACGGGCTACACGTGGGACCACGACGGCCATATCTTCCTCAAACAGGCCAAAACGTGGGCGAACCTCCTCGGCTCGCCGACGGAACATCGCCGACGGATCGCCGACATCCGGCTGTAGAACCGACCGCGACCCATCTCTTTTCGATCGAAATCGAGAACTGGTTTTGCAGTTCTCTCTCTCGGACATCGATTCGCAGAAAAACGACAGTTCAGGCGGTATCGCGCTACACTCGTTCGATGATGGTGGCGACGCCCATGCCGAGACCGATACACATCGTCGAGAGCCCGTAGCGCTGGCCAGTCTCTTGGAGCTGGTGGGCGAGTTTCGTCACGAGCATGCTCCCGGTCGCACCGAGCGGGTGGCCGTGGGCGATCGCCCCGCCCCAGACGTTGGTCCGGTCCCACTCGGCGTCGGTGTCCTGGAGCCACGCCGCGACGACCGACGCGAACGCCTCGTTGCACTCGAACAGGTCGATGTCCGCCCCGGTCATGTCGTTCGCCGCGAGGATCTCGTTGGTCGCCGGTAGCGGCCCAGTGAGGATCGTCTCTGGCGAGACCCCGACGATGTGGGTATCGACGATACGGACCATCGGGTCCCAGCCGCGATCGTCGGCGACGTCAGGGTCCGCGACCAGCAGCGCTGCCGAGCCATCGACGACGCCCGAGGAGTTCCCGGCGTGGATGACGCCGTCGCCCTCCTCCCTGGCAAGTACAGGAAGATTCGAGAGCGTCTCCATGTCGGTCTCCGGCCGGGGGTGTTCGTCGACCTCCACAGTAATGTCCTCGCCGTCGAGTTCGGTCTCGACGGGCGTCACCTGGCTGTCGTAGTGGCCGGCGTCCCAGGCTTCCTTCCAGCGGCGTTGGGAATCGAGGGCGATCGAGTCGACGTCTTCGCGGGTGATGTCCCAGCGATCGGCGATGAGCTCGGCCCCCTGGAACTGGTTGGTCTCGCTGCCGACGGGGAACAGTTCGTGGTAGGTCTCGCTGCGCTCGCCCGCATCGTCTCCGATAGCGTGGTCGGTCATATGCTCGACGCCGCCGGCGACCATTACATCTCGATAGCCCGACTTCACGCTCGCAGCGGCGAGGTTGAGGGTCGTCTGGCCCGAGCCACACATCCGATTGAGCTGGAAGCCCGGGACGGCGTCGCCCCAGCCGGCGACCATCGTCGCGTGCCGACCGATGTTGCTCCCCTGCTTGTCGACGGCGGTGACACAGCCGATCGCGGCGTCGTCGACGGTGGTCGCGGGATCGAACCCGACCCGTTCTTCGAGCGCGCGTAGCGGTGCGGCCGCGAGGTCCTGGGGGTGCGTGTCGCGGAACACGCCCCCGTCCGCCCCGAACGGCGTTCTGACGCAGTCGACGATAACAGGATCGTTCATTGGGAATTCTATTCCATCGAATGCTTCGAGAACGCTTGAATGTTTTGGCGACGCGGGTGAAACGATCACGATCGATGCCGTTGCCGATCAACGGATTACTCTCGTTTTCCACACCTGAGATCCGACAGTATCGAAAATTGTCAGAGGGCACGTCACTGAGGGCGATTTTTCGGCACTGGCGACGAGTAGTGTTCCGATATCGTCGTATTCGTCAGCAATTATCGACCATGCTCGATCGCACACCGTCACTCCCCGTTCGTTCTTTTCCCGAGTCGAATAGCCGGAGGCCACACGATGGGATGAGGAATTAGGAACAATCAATCGTCCCAAGAATAACAAAGTTACCGCTGTTATTCTATTTGTGATGACGACCCGGGTCGGTAGCGAGCTCGCGATCGAGTGGATCAAAAACGATGCTTCATTGCTAGTGGCGGTCCCAAACGCCTCGTGAGTGCGCTGAATATTGAAATTCGATATTGTCGAATATAGAACAGACGTATCGAAAGCGGACTGCAAGCCGGAACAATCCCGTTCGTGTCATCGCAGTCGTGGACGAAACGATCGAGGCCCGGTGTAGATTCGGATTACTTTGTCCGCAAAACGGGTCGGCAAGTCACTGAACTATATTTTCGATAATACCGGAACAATGTATGGCGTTTCGTCAGCATCGCGCTGGTTCCGTGCGATATCGTCTCGTGCGATGCTGTTCGGAAAATCATGAAGAAGCGTGCAGAACGGGACCGCGCCGTTCGTCGCGATCGACCCGTCCGGGATACGTAGTCGTTTTTCAGAACGCGAACAGGTCCGCACCGCCGGTGACGCCGACGAGCTGGCCGGTGATGTAGTTCGCCTGCTCGCTCGACAGGTAGGCGATGAGGTTCGCGATGTCCTCCTCGCGGCCGGCTCGGCGCATCGGGATCATCTCCACGATCCGGTGCATGTGCTCGTCCATCGCCTCGATCTCCTCCAACTCCAGGTCGGCGAGCTCGCTCGCCGCGAGACTCGGCGCGACGATGTTCGCCGTGACACCCGACTGTGCGCCCTCTAGCGCGAGCGTCTTGCCGAAGCCGATGAGCGCGGATTTCGTCGCCGAGTAGGAGGCTTGGCCGAATCCACCGAGCCAGCCCGCGATCGACGTCATGTTCATGACCCGGCCCCAGCCGCGCTCGCACATCGCGGGGAACACCTCGCGGGTGATGTTGTACGTCCCGGTGAGGTTGACCGCCACGTCGCGGTCCCAGAGATCGTCGTCGTAGTTCTCGAGCTTCGAGCGCGCGTCGACCGCCGCCGCGTTGTTGACGAGGATATCGACGCCGCCGCTCTCCTCGCGGATCGTCTCGATCGTCGAGGCGACGCCATCGCGATCGGTGAGATCACACTCGACCGCCTCGACGCTGCCGGCGACGTCGTCGAGGTCGGCCGCGACCGATTCGGCACCCTCCAGATCGACATCGAGACAGTAGACGTCCGCGCCTTCGTCGGCGAGTATCTCACAGTCGGCGCTGCCGATCCGGCCACCGCCGCCGGTGACGACGGCGGTCTTGTCGCTGATTCCGAGATCCATTGCGAACAGCGATTCCGAGGTCGGAGTATTAAACCTACTGCTCCCGGCACGTCCGAGGGATTTATTAGTCGGACCATGGATGAGTTCGTATGCCGTGGAATTCAGACGCATGTATCGTCGGACTCGGCGAGACGGAATATGTCAAACAGGGCGAGATGACCGACCGCAGCGAGTTCGAGCTCGCCTGTGAGGCGATCGAGAACGCCGCCGGGGACGCCGGCGTCGACATCGAGGACGTCGACGGCTTCTCGTCGTACGCGAACGATCGGAACAAGGGCTCGCTCGTCGCCGATGCGCTCGGCATCCCTGAAGTGAAGTTCTCGAACAAGGTCTGGGGCGGCGGTGGCTGTGGCGGCTCCGCCGCGGTGATGAACGCCGCGATGGCCATCGAGTCGGGCGCGGCGGAGTACGTCGTCGCCTACCGCGCGCTCTGTCAGGGCCAGTTCGGCCGTCGTGGCCAGACACAGGGTATCGATTACGCGGAGGGTACCGACGCGTTTGCCCACTCCCTTGGTCTCGAAACGCCGCCGCAGATGTACGCGCTGCCCGCACAGCGCTACATGCACGAATACGACATCCCACAGGAACATTTGGGCCACGTCGCGCTCACCTCGCGCGCCCACGCGAACCGCAACCCGCGGGCCGTAATGCACGACCGCGAGATGACGATGGAGGAGTACATGGATTCGCCGCCGATCACCGACCCGTACAAGCTCTACGACTGCTGTCTCGAAAGCGACGGGGCCTGTGCCGTGCTCGTTACCTCCGCCGAGAACGCTGCCGACCTGCCACAGCCGGCCGTCGAGATCACGTCGGCCGCACAGGGCGGTGGCCCGGGCTGGGGCAGCGGGATCCTCTCCTCGCACAACATGCCGCTTGAGGACTACCCGACCTCGAACGCCGCGCGGGTCGCCGACCGGCTGTTCGAGAGCGCCGGGCTCACGCCCGACGACATCGACGTCGCACAGCTCTACGAGAACTTCACCGGGATGGTGTTGATGACCGCCGAGGACTACGGGTTCGCACCTCGCGGCGAGGCCGGCGAGCTGTTCGTCGACGGCAACGCCATCGGGCCCGACGCCGATCTCCCGATCAACACTTCCGGTGGGAATCTCTCGGAGGCGTACATCCACGGGTTCAACCTCGTCGTCGAAGCCGCCCGGCAAGTCAGAGGTACCTCACCGACGCAGGTCGACGACGTCGAGTACAGCCTCGTCGCCAGCGGGCCGGGCGTGACCCCCCACAGCGGGCTGATCCTCTCGCCCGCGTAGTTACACATCACAGAAAAATGAGTTCAGAAAACGACGACGTCACGGCGATCGACGTAGCGACGGGATCGTTCGAGGAAGCACAGGAGTGGGTCGGCCGGTCCGGAGACACGTTCTTTGCCGCAGAACCGGTCAACCGCTCGATGATCCAGTTCTACGCCGCGCTGATCGAGGACGCGAACCCCTCCTTCTGGGACGAGCGCTTCGCGGCGAACCACTGGGGCGGGGTTCGGAGCCCGCCGGGTCTGTTCTGGACCTGGAAGATGGATCCGGAGTGGACACCCGGCCCGGAGACCGAGGGGGACGAGGGTGAGGACGTCTCGGTGACGGACGTGCCGTTGCCGGGCGGGAAGGACACCATCATCAACACGCAGTCGAAGACCACGATCTATCGACCGCTGCTGGTCGGCACGCAGCTGAACTGGCAGACCTCGATCGAGTCCGTGAGCGAGGAGAAGGAGACACGGGTCGGGACGGGCAACTTCGTCACCGAGAAGACGACCTACCGCGACGGCGGCGGCGAACTCGTCGCCGAGGAGTCGAACGTGATGCTCCGTTACAGTGCCGCCGACGAGGAGGAGAACACGGAATCGTTCGATACGCCCTTCGCCGAGGGTCGTCGTGCGGTCGACGTGCCGGAGGGGCAGGGACCCGACGACCCGTACGCATCGATCGACGTCGGCGAGGTCTCGCCAGGCGACACGGTCGAGGGATACGAATTTCCGGTCACGTACACGAAGGTCGTCCACAACGCGGCCGCGACGCGGGACTTCTCGGGCCATCACCACGATCCGGAGTACACCCGCTCACGGGGTAACGAGACGATCTTCCTCAACACGATGGCGCTTCAAGGATTGGCCGACCGGGTGGCGGTGCAGTGGGCCGGCCCGGAGTGGCGGATCGCCGAGCGCGAGATCGCCATCCAGGGGACGGCCTATGCCGGCGACGAACTCTCGGTCGGAGCCGAGGTCACGGACGTCGACGAAACCGAGGGCCGGATCGAGCTCGCCGTGACGATGGACAACGACGGCCGGGACGTCTGTCCGTCGTCGGTCGCGCTCGTCAGGGACGGGGTGAAATAGTCGATGAGGGGATGCGATAGTCGGATGGCGATGCCGTCGAACCACGGGCGGGCGAATGGACGGAACGTTTATTCCACGGCGACCGGAAAGGGAGGACGAGGACAATGAGAGGTACTACCAGAGAGGAGATCTTCCCGCTCCCGGAGAAGGGAATCGACACCGCCCCGTTCTGGGAGGCGTGCAACCGACACGAGCTCGTCGTCCAGGAGTGCGCGGACTGTGGCGAGCGCCGGCACCCGCCCACGCCGGTCTGTCCCGAATGTCGCTCGTTCGAGGTCGACTGGGCTGATGTCCCCGGTACGGGCGAGGTCTACACGTACACGACGACCCACTACGCCGCCAGCCCCGCCCACGAGGACCACACCCCCTACAACGTCTCGACCGTCCTGCTCGACGGAACCGAGGATATCCGCCTCATCACGCAGGTCGTCGATGTCGATCCCGAAGCGGTCGAGATCGGCATGCCGGTCGAAGTGGTTTGGGAGGACGTCAACGAAGATACGACGGTCCCGCTGTTCCGTCCCTCCTGAAACAGCTCCTCAGTCGGCGAGCACGCATTTTCTGACCCCGTCGGTTTCGTGCCAGTCGATTCGACCCTCGTCGTCGAGCAGGTCGAGATGGCCGACGACCTCGGAGATTCCCACGAATCCCTCGGTCGCGGGCAGTTCCGGAAACAGCTCGTTCATCAGTCGATAGGCCGTGGTTCCCGGTTCGGAGTCGGGAACCATCCCCGCGATGTGTTCCTTTCGCTCGTGATGGTGGGCGATCGTCTCGTCGATGCGTTCCTGGAGAGCCGTCATTCGCTCGCCGTGGCCACCGTAGCCGACCGCCTCGTCGACCGCACGAAGTTTTTCGAGCGACGCGAGATACGTCGGGAGGCTCCGTGTTCGCTCGTCGCTTTTCCCGGGGAGTGTCGTGAGCGTCGGGTTCGGGGTGATGTCCGGGAGCACGTGATCGCCGGTGAAGACGGTGTTCTCGCTTCGGAGCCGATAACAGACCGAGCCGACGGCGTGGCCCGGCGTGTGAACGCAGTCGAGAGTGACGCCGACATCGAGTCGCTCGCCGTCGGCGACCGTCCGATCGGGTGAGACCGGACGCTGGAAATCCGTGTACGATTCGGGGAGCGTGAGGACAGTCCGGACGGTGTCGTCGGGCATCCCCATCGAACGCAAGAATGCGTGGAAGAACGCCTGTTCGTCCTCGAACTGGCCGGTCGGGGCCGCGAGGCGCTCGACCGCGTCCTCGTGGGCGATGACGCGCGCATCCGCCTCGTTGGCGAGCCGCCGTGCGCCGCCAAAGTGGTCCATGTGTGGGTGCGTGATGAGAACGTTCGCGATGTCTTCGACGGAGTAATCACGCTCGTTCAGACCCGAGCGGAGTGCCGTCCGAGCGTCGGCTGTCTCCGGCCCGGGATCGATCACGGTGAGTTCAGCCGTCGGTAGCAGGTAACAGTTGACATCCCCGACGTTGAAGGGCGTCGGCAGCCGTATTCGATCGATGCTGGTCACGATACGAGTTCGGAGTGCAATGGAATAACGTTACGGGGTCGATCGTGGCAGTGAGACAGACGGATTCCGATGCGCAGCCGTCGCCGCTGATCAGGGAATCTCTGCTCTCACTGAGTCGTACTGTACTGTGCGTACGTGAGGTTGAACTCCAAGACGTTCTTGAGTCTGCGGAGCGCCTCGGGTAGTTCCTCGGTGAGGCGCTCGTCGGTGAACTCGCTCGCGGGGCCGTAGACGAGGATCGAGCCGATGTTGCGGGCGTCCTCGACGAGGATCGGGATCGCGATTTCGTGGATGCCGACGATGTCCTCCTCGCGCGAGACGGCGTAGCCGACCTCCCGGATCGTTTCGAGTTCCTCGAACAGCGTCTCCCGATCGGTGATCGTGTTCTCGGTGACGGCGTCGAGCCCGACGCGCTCGACGATCTCCACGACTCGTTCGTGCGGGAGACTTGCCAGAATGGCCTTGCCGCCCGCGTTGATGTGGAGATAGTTGCGATTGCCCGCCCGTGGCTGAATCCGTATCGAATCGTCGTTCTCGACGCTGTAGAGCGTGACGCCATAGCCACTCTCCTCCTTCAACAGGGCGATGTTGTTGTCGGTCTCGGCGGCGAACTTGTCGATCTCCGGCTTCGCCGCCGCGTACAACGGGTCCTGGCTCCGTACCTCCGTGCCGATCGAGAGATGGAGCGAGCTGACGTAGTAGCCGTCGTCGCCACGGATGACGTAGCCGATTTCGGTCAACGTACTGAGATATTCGTGAGTCGTGCTCAGCGGTCTGTCGATCCGTTCGGCGGTCTCGGTAACGCCTGCGCCGTCGTTCTCGACCAGGAAATCGATGATGTCCTTGGCGGTCCTGAGCGACTGTATCGGCACGGTGTCGGATGCATCCATACAGAAATGGGCCGGCGATTCAACATCAAGGTTTCGTGTATATCGAAAGCAGCGCAGCAGGGCAGCGATGGCCGAGGATCGGCAGTTCTGGTACAGCCACCACAACGGTTAGATCGGCGAATGATTGCTTCCGAGATATCGATCGCGAGCGCGCGGACTGCAAAGGTCGCACACACCGGTATCGTTAATAGCAAGAGGAAACGAACGACTGTATGAAGGTTCTGGTGGCAGTGGCGGAGGTGGCCGACGTCGAGGACGAGTTCGAAATCGACGGGCTGGCCATCGACGAGCAGTACCTGAACTACGATCTCAACGAGTGGGACGACTACGCCGTCGAGGCGGGCGTCCAGCTCCAAGAAGCGGGCGACGATGTCGAGGTCGTCTCGGTGACGATCGGACCTGAACGCGCCGACGAAACCATCCGCATGGCGCTCGCCAAGGGTGTCGATCGTGCCGTCCGTGTCTGGGACGAGAATCTGGAGGCGACGGAATACCTCGACAGCGAGACCAAAGCCGACGTTCTGGCGGCCGTCGTCGAGGACGAACAGCCCGATCTCGTTCTCGCTGGCGTCCAATCCGACGACACCGCCTTCGGCGCGACCGGAGTCTCCCTCGCCGAGGAAGTCGGCTTCGAGTGGGCCGCCGTCGTCAACGATCTGGAGTACGAACCAGGAAGCGACATCGCATCGGTCCACCGCGAACTCGAAGGTGGTGTCGAGGAGTTCACTGACGTCGAACTACCCGCTGTGTTGACCATCCAGACGGGGATCAACGAACCACGGTACGCCAGCCTGCGCGGGATTCGGCAGGCCCAGTCCAAGGAGATCGCGCCCAAAACCCTCGACGAACTGGGTCTTGAATCTGACGTCACCGACAGTGCGGTGTCACTCACCGAGCTCTACGAACCGGAGACCGAAAGCGACGCCACCCTCTTCGAGGGCAGCCCCGACGAGGAGGCCGACCAACTCGCCGAGCTCCTCCGCGACGAGGGGGTCGAAGCATGAGCGATATTCTGGCCGTCGCCGAACACCGCCGCGGCGACCTCCGTGATGTGAGCTTCGAACTCGTCACTGCCGGGCGCGACCTCGCCGACGCCGCCGGTGGCGACCTCCACGTGGCCGTCATCGGCGGCGACGTCGACGGGTTCGCCGAGGAACTGAACCGCGAGGGCGTCGATACGATTCACACGATTAGTGAGGGCGAGGAGTTCAATCACGACGTCTACACTCAAATCGTCGAAGCGCTCTTCGACGAACTGGCTCCGGAACTGCTCCTGCTACCCAACACGGTCAACGGGCTCGACTACGCACCAGCTGTTGCTAACAGTCTGTCGCTGCCACTCGTCACCGACGCCATCGACGTCGAGTACGGTGACGAACTGGCCGTCACTCGCGAGATGTACGGCTCGAAAGTCGAGACAGTGGTCGAGGTCGACGCCGATCGGGTAGCACTGACGATCCGCCCCGGCGAGTGGCCACCCGCCGAGGCCACTGGCGATGCCGAAATCAGCCAATTCGACGTCTCGATCGACGAATCGGCCGTCCGCTCGACCGTGACTGGGTTCCAAGAAGTCGGTGGTGGCGACGTCGACATCACCGACGCCGACGTTCTGGTGAGCGTCGGGCGCGGTATCGAGGAAGAAGAGAACATCGCGCTCGTCGAAGCGCTGGCCGACACGCTCGGTGCGACGCTCTCTTCATCGAGGCCGATCGTCGACAACGGCTGGCTGCCCAAAAACCGGCAGGTCGGCCAATCCGGGAAGGTCGTCACTCCTGATGTGTATATCGCCATCGGCATCTCGGGGGCCGTCCAGCACGTCGCCGGCATGAAGGGTGCCGACACCATCGTCGCCATCAACACCGACGCGAGCGCCCCCATCTACGATCTCGCCGACTACGGCGTCGTCGACGACCTCTTCGACGTCGTTCCCGCCCTCATCGAAGCCTTCGGTGGCGAACCGCCCGCACTCTGAAACGACGGGAGGGGCAGCGCTGGTATCGGTATCAGCGAGAATCGATTACCGATTATACGAAGTCGTTTTTCAGGATTATCCGGATGGTGATTTTGGCTTACTTCCTCCTATCTGTTCAGAATAGTACTATGATAGCAAAATGTCTTTTCCTGCTTTTGATCGGTTATACAGAATGTTTTTCGTGTGACATATACAGTTTTAAGCAGCACGTGATGAGGAGTTGTTTCGTTGATTTGAGCGCGGAAAATTCCCGATAACCATCCCCGGAGAACAAGTCGTTGTCACGGTGTACGATCCGATGGTGGATAGCATTCTATTCTGGAATACGTCCGAATAACGGTTAGATCAATCGCATATGAATGTAGTAAGAGGCGTATAGATAGCCTTTCCGAAATTATTTGCCAAACTGTTGGATTGTAGAGAAGCGTATATCGTGGTATGTCCGATGGCATAGAGACGGGACGATCGACGACCATCAGTCGAAGCGTCCGTGATGCTACTACCGGCGCAAAGAGAATAATCGTTGAGCGCTCATTGCACAACTGTGACCTCAGTGATAACAGTATTCTCATCATAATTGGAAGTGGCTAATTTCAATTAGTATATGAATTCCTATCGTTGAATGGAGTATTCGTAGATAAGAGGAGGCGTACTAAAACAGTACGAAGGAGTTGCTGTCTCCGGGCGATCTCGTCGTGGTCGAATCGGTGCCGGGAGCTATCGGGTCGTGAGCACCGGAACGTCGCTCGTCCTGACCGTGCGAGCGGTCACGCTGCCCACGAACACGCGCTGGAGGCCCGTGCGCCCGTGTGTGCTCATCGCGACGAGATCGGCGTCGTGCTCGTCGGCATGATCGAGGATCGTCCGGTGGGGAATCCCGTGTTCGACGGACGACTCGAACGGGATGGCGGCGTCGGTCGCGAGCGCTTCGAGCGATCGGAGGTTCTCGGCTGCACCCTCGTCGAGCGCGTCGCGTTGCTCGTCGGCGAGCGAATCGAGCCCAGCGAAACCGCTGCCCGGCGAGCGATCGTCGACGACGCTCAGGAAGCGCAGGTCGCTGTCGAACGCGTTCGCGAGCGTCAGTGCGTGTCGTGCAGCCGCTTCTGCTCCCTCACTGCCGTCGGTCGGGACCAAGATGGTGTCGTACATCGAACGTTCTCGGCGAGCAGTTCGCCTGCGGTGATTAAATCACACGCGTCTCGCTGCTGTGTGGAAAATCGTGTCGTGAACGGTACTGACACCGTCATACGGGCGCACACTTCTCAATCGGACGGTCTTTGATCGGCGAACAGCGTCTCGTCGAGTCGGTCATCGATCGCTGCACGCGTGGTATCGAGGATCGTCTCGTCGCCGAGCACCACCAGCTGCAGGCGTGCGCCGTCGATCATCGTCAGCAGTAGCGTCGCGATGTAGTCGGGATCGACGGGAGCGAAGACGCTGTCGTCGATCCCACAGTCGATCACGCGCGCGGTCAGCCGGTGGACGTACGCACGATTCCGGCGGAACTGATCGCGGTAGGCCTCGTTGAACGGGGCCTGCGAGCGGAGTTCGAGCATCGCGATCTGGAAGGACTCGTTGTCGTCGGGCCCGTACAGCAGGCTGTCGATCAGCCCGTCGAGCTGCGTCACCGGATCCGTGATCTCGCTGGCCGCGACCCGGTTCTTGAAGTTCTCCAGGAGATAGGCGAGAAACGACGAGAGGAGATCCTCGCGCGAGTCGTAGTGATAGAAGATCAGCGATTTGCTCTTGTCGAACTCGTCGGCGATCGCCTGTACAGAGAGATCGGCTGCCCCATGCGTACGGAGCGCCCGATAGGTCGCCTCCATGATCGCCTCGTTCGCCGTCCCCGAATCCGCCTGCTCCGCAGTGTCGTCCGCCGCATCGATGTCGTCCGCGTTCGTCTCGCTCACTAACTATCTAGTTAACCAGTCGAGCGGTTATAGTTTGTGTCCCACGCATGGCACACGGCGAGAGGCAGAGAGCCGACCCATTCGGATGCTGGCGAGGAGAACGGAGACCGACGCGTCGCGACCGGGTCAGTCGAGTTCGACCGTTGCGTCCTGCGTCCGATCGAGGCGCACGGCACGCCCGGCGTCGGCCGATCGGTAGATGGCGTCGATGACGCGCTGGACGGTCAGCCCCTCGGCGATCGTGTTCCGTTCGGGCGGCGTGCCGCTCTCGATGCCCTCGATGAACGCGGCCTGTTCGGCCAGCATGTCGTCGTTCGGACGCGTCGTCACCGTCGTATCGGTGAGATGGTCGACACCGGCGTTGCTGCTCTCGTAGATCGTCAGACTGTTCTCATTGCGGTCGAACAGCGCGCCCGCCTCGGTCCCCCGGAGGAGGAACTCGTGGTTGGTCGGGCGGTTGGTCGCCCACGCAGCTTCGAGACTCACCGTCGCTCCGTCGGCACAGCGGATGAACGCACTCACCGAGTCGTCGACGTTGAACTCCGAGGGGCCGAGATCCTCGCCGAGCATTTCGAGATAGGCATAGTCCTCGCGCGAGCCGAACGCCGAGCGCGTCGTCGCCGACACCTCGACGACCTCCGGGAAATCGAGGAAGAAGAGCGCGAGATCGATCGCGTGGACGCCGATGTCGATCAGCGACCCGCCGCCCGAGGCCGACTGGCTGGTGAACCACGAGCCACGCCCCGGGATGCCGCGCCGGCGGATGTAGTTCGCCTCGACGTGGCGAGGGGTGCCGAAACGACCCTCCTCCTGAAAGCTCTTGAGCACCTCGACGGGGTTCGAGAAGCGGTTTTTGAATCCCGTCATGACGAAGCCCTCGTGCTCCTCGGCGGCGGCGGCGATCGCCTCGGCGCTTTCGAGCGAGTGGGCGACCGGCTTTTCGAGCAGGACGTCCAGCCCCGCGTCGAGCGCCGCGATGGCGTACTCCTCGTGGAAGCGATTCGGCGTCGCGACGATCACGCCGTCGGCGTCGTCGAACAGGTCGGTCACGTCCGCGTAGGCGGTGGTCGCGTACGAGTCGGCGAAGCGGCTGCGTGCGTCGGGGTCGATGTCGCTACCGACGATATCGGCGTCGTTGTCGACGAGTCGGTCGGCGTGGAATCGCCCGATGTTCCCGAGTCCGATGATTCCGATGGTCGGAGAAGAGGAGGGCATATCCACTAGCTATGGGGGCGCTCGTTGTAAGAATACCGCTCTCGCCTCGGTTCGGGGGATGCTCTCAGTACAACTGCTCCTCACGCTCCTCGCGTTCGGCCTCACGTTCCGCCTCCTCTTTCTCCCGCCGTCGCCCGCGGAGATACTGCCGGGTCAACGGGATGAACTTGTTCTTCACGTCGAGGACGAACGACACCAGCCCGTAGGCCCAGAAGACGAACAGGAGCGACATCCCGCCGACGTAGAGCAGTCCGATATCGGTGACCATCTCAATCGTCCGTCTCGGCCCCCGTTCCGGTCGTTCCCTCGGCCTGCGTCGGCTGGACCAGCCCGTGTTCGAGCGCCTGGCCGGTGTCCGTATCGAACAGGTGGACTTTCCCGCGGTCGAATACGACGGAGACGCTGTCGCCGGCTTCGATATCCGAAGCCGGATCGACGCTCATCTGGAGCTGATCGCCGGCTTCCGGGTCTTCGAGATCGCTTTCAGCGTCCTCGCTGAGCAGGAGATAGACGAAGATCTCGTCGCCCATCGGTTCGAGCACGTCGACGGTCGTCTCGATCTCGGCGGTGGAGTCGGAGACCGAGCCGGCCTCCCCGGCGGGATAGATGTCCTCCGGCCTGATGCCGAGCGTGACCGCATCACCTTCGCCGAGCGCCATCGGGCCGACGTCGAACGCGACGTCGACGTACTCGGAATCGAAGCCGTCCGAATCCACCGTCCCCTCGACGAAGTTCATGCTCGGCGAGCCGATGAACCCCGCGACGAAGAGGTTGTCCGGTTCGTTGTAACAGACCAGCGGCGGATCGATCTGCTGGAGTCGGCCGCCATCGATGACCGCGATCCGATCGGACATCGTCATCGCTTCGGCCTGGTCGTGGGTGACGTAGATGACGGTCGTATCGAGTTCGCGGTGGATGCGCTGGAGCTCCGTGCGCATGTGCACTCTGAGCTTCGCATCCAGATTCGCCAGCGGTTCGTCCATGAGGAAGACGTCGGGCTCGCGCACCAGCGCGCGGGCGATGGCGACGCGTTGGCGCTGTCCCCCACTCATTTCGCTTGGCATCCGATCGAGCATCCCCTGCATCTGGACGGTCTCGGCGGCGTTCTCGACGCGGCGATCGGTCTCGTCCTGGTCGAAGTTTCGGAGCCGCAGCCCGAACGAGATGTTGTCGTAGACGTCCATATGCGGGAACAGCGCGATGTTCTGGAACACCATCGCGATCCCGCGGTCCTTCGGCGGCAGATCCGTCACCTCCCGATCACCGATGTATATCGTCCCCTCGGTGGGTTTCGTGAGACCGGCGACGGTCTCCATCGTCGTCGATTTCCCACAGCCGGAGGGGCCGACGAGCGTGACGAACTCGCCGTCGGGGATCTCGAGGTTCATGTCGTCGACCGCGACGACGTCGTCGTACCGTTTCGTGACTCCTTCGAGCGTGACGTTTGCCATGGTTGATCACTCCTTGAGTGCGCCGCTGGTGAGGCCGCTGACGATTCGTTCCTGGGCGATCACCACGAGGATCGCCACCGGCAACACGCCGATGATGCTCGCGGCCGCCATCAGGTTGTACGATGCCGCGTACTGGGTCTGATAGCCGAGAATGCCCCAGACGAGCGGGCCCCAGTTCTGTGCCTGGCCGTCGGTCATCAGATACGAGAAGAAGAACTCGCTGTAGACGTTGATGAAGGTGAGCACGCCCGCGGTCGCCACGCCGGGTGCCGACAGCGGAATGATCACCCGGAACAGCGCCCCCAGCCGGGTCGTGCCCTCCACGCGCGCGGCGTCCTCCAACCCGTCGGGGATCTGCCCGTAGAAGGTGGTGAGGATGAAGATCGACAACGGCATGAACAGCGCGCTGAGCGGCAGGCCGATGCCGATCGGCGAGTTGAACACGAACGGACTGCTCAACCCCAAGATCTCGATGTTGCCCGTGAAGAGCCTGAACAGCGGCAGGAGGAACGCCGCCGGCGGGAAATAGGAGATGGCGAGCACGAGGATCATCAGGATACCCCGGCCGGGGAAATCCAGCCGGCCGAAGACGTAGCCGACGAGGCTCGCCAACACGAGGACGACGACCGTGGTCCCGAGGGCAATGACGAAACTGTTGAACAGATAGACGTGGAACGGCAGCTGCTCGAAGATGGTGATGAACGCCTCGGGGTTGAACCCCGCCGGAAGCAGTCCTGCCTGATCGACGAGATCCGTCGGGGTGAGCGCGAGCACCAGCAGCCAGTAGAACGGGAACAGCGTCGTGATCAGGAAGAAGATCGTGACGACGTAGAACATCGCCCGGTAGGTCCGATCGGGGTTGCGAATCGACTTCTTGACCCAACGCGTGAACGGACCGGCGTCGTCCTCGTCGCTCGTCTCGCTCGCCTGTGCGCCCGCCATCTCAGACGCCCCCCTCCGAACCCTGCCAGTATCTGACGATGTAGACCGAGACGACGATGCCGATGATCGCCGCCGTCACGAACGCCACCGCCGAGGCGGTCCCGTACCGTCGGGTGCTGAAGGTCGTGACGACGAGACAGGACAACGAGGGGACCGTCGTACAGCTCGCCGTCGTCTCGATCAGCCCGTAGATCCGCATCGCGGCGATGGTCCGGAACAACATCGCGACCAGCACCGTCGGCAACACCAGCGGGAACGTGATCGTCTTGAACTGCTGCCACTTCGTTGCGCCGGCGACCTTCGCCACGTCGTAGAGGCTGCGATCGACGCTCTGGAGCCCCGCGAGGATCAACAGCGCCATGAACGCGGTGGTCTTCCAGATATCGGCGAGGATGATGATCGGTAGCGCCTCGGCGCTGTTGACCAGCGGCGACGTCGATCCGCCGAGCGCCTCGACGACGGCGACGCCGGGGCCGATCCCCGATCGGAACAGCAGGTAGAACATCATCCCCTGAATGACGATCGGCACCGCCCACGGGATGATGATGGCGACGCGAACCCAGCGCCGGCCCCGGAACTTCTGATCGAGCACCAGCGCCTGGCCGAGCCCGATGATCGTTTCGAAGAAGACGCTGACGATGGTGAAAATGAACGTCACGATGAGCGCGCTCTGGAACGGCGCGCTCGGGTCGAAAAACGGCTGTGGCAGCGCCACAGTGTCGAGCTGTCCCGTGAGCAGGTTGATGTAGTTCTCCAGCCCGACGAACTCGCCGAGCTGGGCCGCGCCGCTGATGCTGTCGGCGAACAGCGACATCCGGAAGGTGCTCAACAGCGGCCAGAAGGCGATCACCACGAGCAGGAGGAAGGCCGGTGCCAGAAGCAAGTAGGCGAACGCCGTCTCGCTCAGGTTTTCGAGCCAGCGGACCGCGCGTGCATATACGCCGGAGCGTCGTCCGGCCTCGGTCGATGGTTCAGTTGCCATTATCGGTTGTAGTTCTCGATCGCCGCGAGCTGGTCTTTCAGTTCGTTCATCGCCCGTTTCGGTGGCTTGTCGCCGGAGAGACCCGCGTGGACCTGCTGGGCGATCTGGCCGGACTGTTGTGGCCAGACGACGCTTACCGGGCGCGGGATCGCGTTCTCGCCGGCGACGCGCAGCTGTTCGATGTAGTTGCCGACGATCGGCACCTGCTTCGCCTGCCGCGAGTCGAGCACTTTCTGGTTCGGCGGGAGCCAGCCGGTGAGTTCGAACAGTTTGAGCTGGAAGGACGGCTGGGTCATCGCCTCGATGACCTGGAGCGCCTTCCCACGCTGAGACGAGTTCGGGTTGACGGTCATATGCCAGCCGCCGAGAGCGGCCACCGGCCCGCCGATGTTCTTGTACTTCGATTTGTTCTCGGAAACGGCGTAGGGGATCGGCATCACGCCGAGTTTCTGTGTGCCGAGCGCGTCGTCGGCACCGGCGGTCGCGATCGCGTACGGCCAGTTGCGCAGCGCGACCGCGTTCCCGCCGGTGAACGGGCCCAACGAGGAGTCCTCGATCCAGCCGAGCACCGCGTTGGGCGAGATCTGCTCGTAGCCGTCCAGCGTGTTGGGCGCGTTCGACCCGAAGATGAACGTCCGCACCATCTTCACCGCATCGACGACCGGCTTCTCGCCCACCGTCACCGGGCGTTTGCCGATCGGGCCGAACAGGGTATCCCGACCGCCGAAGTACGCCCCGCCCCAGCTCGTCATGAACTCGTTGAAGTCACAGCAGGCGAGCCCTTCGTAGAGGTTGCCCTGGAAGGAGAAGCCGTACTGGAGGCCCGCCTGCTGCTTCGTGTCGGCGACGACCTTCGAGAACTTCTTCCAGCGCATCGACTCCGTCGCCCAGTTCTCCTGTTCGGGGTTGTAGCCCGCCTGTTTCACCAGATCCTTCCGGTAGAGCATCGTCGGGAAGTCAGGGAACAGCGGTACCGCATAGAGATCGCCATCGTCGCCTCTGGCAGTCTCGACGCTGGCCTGGAAGTAGTCGTTGTTGACCTTCTTCAGGACGCGCTCGGGCAGGTTGTCGCTGAGGTTGAGCAGCTGGTCGCGGTTGATGAAGTTGAGCGCCCAGCCGTTGTCCATCATCAGGAGGTCGGGATCCTCGAGTCCGGCCGAGAGCCACCGGGTGTACTGCGACTGGCGCGTACCCGTGTTCTGGGGCCCGGCGATGACGTCGAGATAGATGTCCTTCGACAGCCCCGCGTTCCAGAGCGCTTTCCGTATCGCGCCCGCGTTGTCCGCCCCGGTCGAATCGGTCACCCACCGGACGGTGTTCGCATCGGTTTGGCTGCCGCCGGCGATGCAGCCGGCGAGCGCGACCGCAGCTCCCGACGCGCCCGCGGTCCGCAGGAAGGTGCGACGGGAGCGATCACCACCCCCATGTGTGATGGACTCACGCATCGTCCTGAAATGAAATTGCACATATACTTATATCTACTGGAGGCACAGGCAAGCAATCGCCATCCGACGGGCGGATCGGCCCCATCACGACGTATCCGCCCGGACGAACGTCACCGGGCAGGGTGCCGAGAGCATCACCGTCTGTGCCGTCGAGCCGAACACCGCCTTCCCGGCCGGCGAGCGCTGCCGCCCGCCGACGATGACCATGTCGGCTCCCGACTCCTCGGCTAACCCGACGATGCTCTCGCCGTGTTCGCCGATCGCGCCGCCGACGGCGACGGCGACGCCCGCCGCTTCGAGCCGCTCGGCGAGGTCGCGAACCGTCGCGTGGCGACCCGCCACCTCCTGTGGCGACACCTCGGTGGCCGTGGGATCAAACCCCAACCGGTCGATGGCGCGCTCGTACTCGGACTCGGTGAAGACGTGACCCAGAACGACCGTCGCCCCGGACGGACCAGCGATGTCGATCGTCTCCTCGGCCAATCTATCGACGCGCTCGGCGTCACCCGGTCCGAGTGCCAGGAGAACGGTTTCGAGTGCCATACCCACACATTCACGAGCTCTTACATAGTTCTATGGGCGCGAGCGGCGGCTGGCCCTCACTCCTCCTGGGAGCGCTGGTTCGCAACGCCACCGAACGTCGGCCAGCATCGACGCAGATAGTTGAGCGCCGCAGCGACCGTGACGAGGGCGTACAGGCCAGCAGCGGCGATGACGAAGAAGCCGTACGGACTGCCGGGCCCGCCGATCGTCGCGTCGAGGTACGACGCCAGAGCGACTCCCCACTGGCCAGCGATCCCGACCCGTCTAACCGCTCAGTCGAGCGCCCGGGCAGCCGTCCCGGATCGTTCGACACCACGGAGATCGATCTCGCCGCCCTTGATCGGCACCCCCTCATAGGGATCGTCGGCGAGCAGCAGCGAGCCGTCGAGATCGGCGTAGTCGAGCAGCGGCGCGAGCTGGCAGGCGGCGGCGATGGCGGCGTTCGACTCGATCATGCAGCCACACATCACCGCCAACCCGTGGGCGCGCGCCGCGTGGATCATCCGTTTGGCCTCGCGCAGCCCGCCACATTTCATCAGTTTGATGTTGGCGATGTCGGCACGCTCAGCGACGTGAGGGATATCCGCGAGCGTCACGCAGGACTCGTCGGCGGCGATGGGAAGCGGTGAGCGCTCGTGGACGTATTCGAGCCCCGATCCGTTCTCTGCCGGGACGGGCTGTTCGACGAACTCGACATCGAAATCGGCGAGCGCATCGATGTTGTCGAGCGCTTCGTGGGGCGTCCAGGCCTCGTTGGCGTCGACGCGCAGGTGGACGTCGGGGGCGACGTCACGGATCGTGTCGACGATCTCGCGGTCGCGGTCGGTGCCGAGTTTCACTTTCAGCACCGAGTGACCCGCTTCGACCGCGCTCTCGGTCTTCTCGCGCATCCGTTCGGTGCTGTCGAGCCCGATCGTGAAGGAGGTCGCCGGCGTGGCTTCGGGATCGAGCCCCCAGTAGCGATGGAGCGGGACGTCGAGGCGTTTCGCCGCGAGGTCGTGTAGCGCTATCGAGACCGCCACGCGCGCGGCAGGGTTATCACGGACGCGCGCTTTCATCTCTCGTTCGATGCGGTCCAGCGCGTGCGGATCGCCGACCTCCTCAACGACGGCAAGCAGATCGGGAAGGACGGCCTCGACGGTCGTGGCGGTCTCGCCATAGTGTTCGGAGGGGGCAGCCGCGCCGATACCCTCGTGCTCGCCGTCCGAGATCCGCACGAGCACGTTTTCGGCGGTCTCCTGCGTGCCACGGGAGATCGTGAACGGGTCGGCGAGGTCGAGCGTCAGCCGCTCGAAGCTCGTCTCGAGACTCACAACAGCGCCTCCAGCAGCTCGTCGCTCCCGAAGCGGATCGGATCGCTCGCCGGCACCGAAAGCGTTTGTGAGTAGGCGTCGACGGCCGAGCGCGCGCCCTCGTCGGTGTCGAGCGATCGGGTGTTGAGCGCACCCGCGACGACGTCGGCGTCGTGGACCGGACCGGCGAGGTTCTCGTAGAGATCGACGTACTCAGGCAGCGCCGGGAGTGGGGTATCCTCGTAGCCGTGGATCGCCTCGCGGCCCGCCTCGTGACAGAGCACGAGCTCGTCGGGCATCGCGCCGTGGAGGATGCCACAGGTCACCGCCGAGTAGGCCGGATGGATGATCGAGCCCTGCCCCTCGACGAAGAGGTAGTCGTGGTCGTTGCCCTTCTCCAGGATCATCTCCTCGACCGCGCCCGCGGTGAAGTCGCTCACGACGCGATCGATCGGGTTGCCCCAGCCCGCGATCATGATACCCGTCTGGCCCGTCGGGACGAACGCGGCGTCCGCGCCCCGTTCGCGGGCGGCCTCGTAGAGTTCGAGCGTCGCGGTCATCTTCCCGACCGAACAGTCCGTTCCGACAGTGAGAATCACCTCGGCGTCGACTTCGTCGGCGACCCCCTCGCTCACCGTCAGATCGGGCGACGGCTCGCGAACGTCGTGGAGTTCGCAGTCGTTCGCCGCGGCGAGATCGGCGAACTCCTCGTCGTCGTTCAGGAAGTAGTGCAGTCCGGCGGTGACGTCACAGCCACGTTCCAGCGCGGCCCGGACATCGGGTCGCCACGAATCGTCGAAGCCGCCGCCGATCGGCGCGATACCGATGAGCAGTTCGTCGCAGTCGTCGACATCGTCCATGCCGGCGACGATCGGTGCGTCCTGGACACCCGAGAGGTGATCGCTGACGCGCGTGCCGGCGCGGTCGCGATCGAGCACCGCGACGATCTCCTCGTCGGCGTATCGGAGCATGCTGACGGCGGTCTTCGCGTCCTCGGGGAACTTCTCGTGAGCGAGCAGTGCGACGGTCATGTCTCCCGGGAGGGCGAGCAAGGAGTTAAATGCCGACCATCTACGATGCGTCGGACGGCTTCGAAGCGGGTAAGGCGGCGACGGCGGTAACGGGATGTATGTGGCCGTGGGGACATCTCGCCGTCGGCTATCTCGTCTACACCGCGCTCTCGCGCTGGCGCTTCGGGAGAGCGCCGAGCGCTGGGGCGGCGGTCGCGGTCGCCGTCGGCACGCAGTTTCCCGATCTCGTCGACAAACCGCTCGCGTGGACGTTTCACGTGCTGCCGAGCGGGCGTTCGTTCGCCCACTCGCTGCTCACGGCGGCCATCGTCTGTACGCTGGTCTACGCGTACGCCCGCCGTCATGGGCTGACGCGGCCGGCGCTCGCCTTCGCCGTCGGCTACGTCACCCACCCGTTCGCCGACGCGCTGTCGCCGCTGCTCGCCGGCGAATACGCCTACGTCCGCTATCTCGGCTGGCCGGTGCTCGACCAGCCCGCCTACGACACCAGCATGGGGTTCGCCATCCACTTGCTCGACTTCGAACTCACGCCGCTCGTGGCGTTCGAGTTCCTCCTCGTGGCGCTCGCGGTACTGGCCTGGCTGCGTGACGGTCGGCCGGGTCTCGGCGCACTTCGCGGCTGGTATCGTTCGCGACGGAGCGGGTCGGAGGGCTGAGGGTTACCGCCGACGCCGGACCACGACCGCCGCGAGCACGATCAGCAGGACCACCACGAGCCCGGCGGCGACGATCGGAACGAGACCGATATCGAGCGCGCTGTCGGGGGTCGTCTCCTCGCGTTCGACCGAGACGACGGCGCTCTCGGTGATCGTCCCCGTCCCCGCGACGTACGGCCCGTCGACGCTCCCGTTCGATCGGACGAAGTCGAAACGGTCGTTCCCGTTCGAGTCGAAGTGTGCCATCGCGGTCAGCGAACCGTTCGTCCGCAGTCGCGACTGGTTGAACTCGCGCCCGTCGACCCCGTAGAGCCGCACCCGTACGTCTTGGTGGGGGCCGGCACCGAGTTTCTCGGAGACACCGATGACGCTGCCGACGGTGTCGTTCGCGTCCGTGAGGTTCGCGTCGTGGATCGCCACGAATCCGCCCTGCGAGAGGTTGACGGAGTTGAGTTGAACGGTCGTCCCGTTCGTGGTCTGGTCGGTGAAGACCATCGTCGCGTTCGGTGTCCGGACGCCGTCACCCTGCTGTGGCTGGACCGGCTGGGATTGGGCCGCTGCCGGGGCGACGGCCGTTCCCAGGATACAGAACAGAACGAGACAGATGGCGGCGAGTGTCGATCGCATACGTCTGCGGAGGTCGGCGGCGGGTAAAAACCGTCGGCCCGCGGCGATCGAGCGACGGCCACCACGATCGATGAGAAAAGTTTTGAAACGCACACGAAAACGCGTGACGATGGTCGATCTCGCGACGGTTCTCCAACTCACCGTCGGTCTCGCGCTGTTGTTCTCGAACGCCTTCTTCGTCGTCACCGAGTTCGCCATGACCCGCGTCCGCCAGTTCCCCGAGGCGGAGTTTCGGGGGCAGCGCGGCCTCGAACGCGCCTGGGAGATGACCGAACAGCTCGAGATCTACCTGTCGGGCTGTCAGCTCGGGATCACGATTTCGAGCGTCGGGCTGGGCGTCGTCGCCGAGCCGGCGCTCGCCTCGCTGCTCGATCCGGCGATACGGGCGACCGGGCTCGCGGGGCTGCTCGGCGGCGGCTCGGACGGTCACGCCGCCCTGTCGGTGCTGCTCGCACTCGTTCTCGTCAACCTCCTTCACGTCATCATCGGCGAGCAGGCACCCACTTACTTCGGGATCGAGCGGACGAAACTCGCCGCGCGCTACGGCGCGCCGGTGCTCTACTGGTGGACGACGACGCTCGGGCCGATCATCCGGTTCGCCGACTGGGTTGCGAAGGGGCTCCTCTCGCTGGTCGGCGTGACGATCACCCGGTCGTGGGCCGACGAAGAGATCGAAGAGGACGAGTCGCCGCCGGCCTCGCGGAGCGAACTCCGGAATCGGATGGGGTCGGTGTTGCATCAGGGATCGCTCACCGCGGAGCGCGAACGGGAGGTGATCAACGCGCTCGCGATCGGCGAGACGTCCGTCGCGGAGGTAATGGTCGAGCGCAGCGGCATCGTCGCGCTCTCGACGGCCGAACCGGTCGACACGAACCTGGAGCTCATGGCCAAGCGCCAGCACACCCGATTCCCGCTCGTGGACACCGATCTGGAGGCGTTCGTCGGCGTCGTCTACACGCCAGCGGTGCTCTCGAACGTCGACGCCCTCCGAAACGGCGAACGAGATCTCGAATCGCTCGCCACCAGTCCGCTGACCGTTCCGTCCGGCATCCCCGTCAGCGATCTCATCGATCGCTTTCAAGAGGAGAACCAGGAGCTCGCACTCGTCACCGACACGGACGACGAACGGGTGGTCGGTCTCGTGACCGCGACCGACGCCTTCGAGGCCATCGCCGGCGACATCGAGGATCCACTCGACTGAGTCGTCGGAGCTACTCGGCCACGTCGATGGGGCGTGCGTCGGCGAGTTCGCGGAGGCGCTCGGGCGCGATCGGGAAGACGGCCTCGGGCGTGCCCGCGGCGGCCCAGACGGTGTCGAACGCCTGGAGCGTTTCGTCGAGATAGACCGGCAGGGACGTGTCGTGACAGAACGGCGGGACGCCGCCGATCGACCAGCCGACGGTCTCGCGCACCGTGTCGGCGTCGGCCATCGCGACCGTGTGTTCGTCGACGTCGCGAACGGTGGCGAGTTTGTCCTCGCTCACACGGTTGGCACCGCTCGTGACCACGACGACCGGCTCGGGAGTCACGAACACGAGCGAGCTCGCGATCTGGGCGACATCACAGTCGATGGCCGCGGCCGCGGCGCTCGCCGTCCTGGTCCCGTCGGGAAACTCGTGGACGTCGACCGCGACGCCGTACTCCTGCTCGGCTCGCTCGGCGAAGGCTGCTGCCCGTCGGTGCATGTCGTGCGTGAGAACGAGCGCGCTAAAAACGGTGATGGCTACCGTGCGTCGGCGATCGGAACCGCACCGCTCGACTGGAGCCACGCCGTGTGCTCGCGCTCGTCGTAGATGACGACTGCGCCGTCCTCGCGCTCGAAGGCGACGAGGCGTTCTTCGCGTGCCGGTACGCTCGCCGAGGTGTCGGAGGGCGACTCCTGTGGGGACGTGCTCATTGGTTTTGGGTAGTGTCGGTTTTCGGTGCCGCTAGTTGCACCGAGGGGCCACATCGTGATAAACGTTGTCACCATATTCGAAATTCTGCCGGAGGTCGGGAACGATACGGGAACCCGACCTTTTCACGCTGGACCCCGAACTGCGAATATGAGCGACGCGCCACGCGACCCTGAACTCGAACGCCTCGCCGAGGACCTCTCGTCGACGCTCGCCGAGCTCCGTGACGAACTCGAAACGCGCGGGCCGCCACGAGAACCGCCCCGCGGACCACTGGGACTGCCTCGCCCACCGACGCCGGGCGAACTGCTCGATCTCGCCGACGAGTTCGCGATCCCCGCACTCATCGCGTTCCTCGAAGCGAACGTCCGGGCGCTCGAAGCGTTCCAGGCCGCCCTCCGACTGGCACGCGCCGGCGAGGAGGTCAGCGAGCGCGGGCGCGAGACGCGACGGCAGGGCGAGCGTCTCGGTCGCGACGCGCTCGACCGTCTCGACGACGTGCTCGACGATCTCCAGGGCGCACTCGACGGGCGACCACAGAACCCGACCGCGCGCACGCTCGCCGATGAGGCCCGCGCGCTCCGCGACGAGATCGACGATCGCCTCGCCGAGGGTGATCGTCGTGTGAACCGCTCGACCCGCGACCGACGGTCGATCTCCGCCCGCGACGAACGCGACGAATCGGATGACGACGTCGCCATCGACGTCGACGCCGAGCTCGACTCGATCCGCGATGCGGTCGAGAACGACGAGGGGGACGCGGAGTAAACGGTCACTGCGGCCACAAGAGTTTATAGTCTCGATTACATCTCTCCGCATGTGATGGAGGGGGCACGATCGCTGCCGGAGGGGAACGTACAGCTCGAACTGTTCGTGCGATCGTCGGTGCCGGCGGTCGCGCGCGATTCGCAGTCGGGGGTCCGCGAGCGGCTCCGACGGCTCGACGCCGACGGGGAGGTCGCTGGCGCGACGGTCCGAACGTGGGAGAAGCGGGTGCCGATCGACACCGGCTGCTCCGAACGCGAGACACACCACACGCACGCGTCGTTCGACGACTGGGCACGCAGACACGGCGTCAGCCTCGCCCCGTTTTTCGACACGCGCGAGTGTCACTCGTCGATCACCGGCGAGTCACACACCGCGCTCGTCCTGCCGGTGATGAGCCTCGCCGTCTACGAAGGTGACCGACTCAGCGCCGTCTTCCCGCACGCCGACGAGGACCGCTCGTACACCGTCAGTGAGGCGCTCGATGCGCTCGAAGGTGACGAAACGACGGCGGAACCGGAGGAATCGGAAGAATCCGAAGAGTCCGAAGAATCGACGCGCGAGGAACTACCGGTCGGCGCGCCCTAATCGGCGGGTTCGAACCGATAGCCATCCCACTGTTGACTCGCGGGTTCGCGGATACCGGCCTCGGGATCTCGCAGTTCCTCGATATAGACTGGTTTCACGTCGTCACCGATTTCGATATCGTCCGTCGTGAGCTGGCCGAGCGCGCGGACGGACCCGTCCTCGATCTCGAATTCGACGATCGCGAGGTGGTTCGGCTCCCGCACTCCGGGCGGCGTGGCGGTGCTCGTCGTCCACGTGACGACCGTCGCAGTGTGATCGCTCAGATCCACCGTGCCGGTTCGTTCCGCGCCACCGGGACCGAGCGGGTGTGGCGGGTAGGTGATCGAGCCGTCCGCGTAGCGGGCCGCCTCCATCGATGGCTCGCCAGCGGCGAAATCGCTCTCAGGGCTCATGCGCCCGCCTCCAGGATGGTGGTGATGACACAGTTGCCAAAGCCACCCACGTTACACGCAAGCCCGACGTCGGCGTCGACCTGTCGCGGACCCGCCTCACCGAGCACCTGCTTGTAGATCTCGTAGCCCTGCGCGACGCCGCTCGCGCCGAGGGGATGCCCCTTCGATTTCAGCCCACCAGAGGTGTTGATCGGTAGTTCACCGTCACGCTCGGTTTTGCCGTCCTCGACCGTCTCCCAAGCAGCGCCCTGCTCGGCGAACTCCAGCCCCTCCATCTGGAGGAATTCGAGGATCGTGAACATGTCGTGGAGTTCGGCCACGTCGATGTCCTCGGGGCCGTAGCCACTCATCTCGTAGGCCTCTTTCCCCGACTCGACCACGCCGCCCATCACCGTCGGTTCCGCGCGCTCGTGGACCACGTGAGTGTCGGTCGCGCCGCCAACGCCGCTCACGAGGGCGTACTCGTCGGTGTATTCTTTCGCGACCGACTCCGGACAGAACATCAGCGCCGCGCTCCCGTCGGTGATCGGACAGAAATCGTACAGTCTGAGCGGGTCGGCAACGATCGGGCTCTCTAACACTGTTTCGAGATCGACTTCCTTCTGAAACTGGGCGTGCGGGTTGTCGACGCCGTTCCTGTGGTTTTTGACGGCGACCTTCCCGAGACTCTCGCGCGGCGCGTCGTAGCGATCGAGATAGCGCCGCGCCGTCAGCCCCGCGAAACTCGGCAGCGTCACGCCGTGTTTGTACTCGACGGGATGGGTCAGCGAGGCGATCACGTCGGTGGCCTCGCCCGTCGAGCGATGCGTCATCTTCTCACCACCCACCAAGAGGGTCATCTCGCTCGCGCCCGAGGCGACCGACTGCCAAGCGGCGTACATACCTGCGCCCCCGCTCGAAGAAGTCTGATCGACGCGCTGTGTGTAGGCCGGCAGGCAGTCGAGATCGTGGGCGAGCGCGTTCGGGACACCGGTCTGGCCCTCGAACTCGCCGCTGGCCATGTTCGAGACGTAGAGATGCTCGACGGCGTCGGGCGCGACGCCGGCGTCGTCGAGACAGACCGCGCCCGCTTCGGCGAGCAACCCTTGAATCCACGCTTCGCGCTGTCCGAACTGGGTCATCGATGCGCCGATGACGGCCACGTTCGTGCTCATTTCGTCCGGGTCGTCTCCCGCCCCCGTTATGGATGTTTCGACGCTACCGACGGAGCCGCCCCGCCGTCTTCCACTCCTCGCCGCGAGCGACTCTCTGGGGTGGCGTCCGCCCGTCGAGACGGCCACAGAGCGACCAGCGATCGCAGTGCTCCGATTCTTCCTCGTCGGCGTTCGCGGCGGCCGCGGCGCGGTCGCGGAGATGCGCACCGATGGCGGCGGCGATGGCGGCCGCCTCGCCGCGGTCGGCGCTCGTGGGGACCGACAGATCGAGTTCGTCGAGAACGTCCTCGGTCGCGGCCGCTCGCGCGTCGTCCGGGTCGTCGGTTTCGGCCAGCAGTGATGTCGGTGTCATCAGAGTTGGACGTTGCCGTGGTCCTTCGGCGGCCCGTCAGTTCGCTTGCGATCGAGAACGTCGAGATCGCGGATGAGCCGTCGGCGGGTCTCGTTCGGCTCGATGACGTCGTCGACGTAGCCGCGCTCGGCCGCCGAGTAGGGGTTGGCGAACTCCTCGCGGTACTCGTCCATCAGCGCCTGGCGGGTCGCCTCGGGATCGTCCGCGTCGGCGAGTTCGTCCCGATAAAGGACGTCCACCGCCCCGCGCGGGCCCATCACGGCGGTTTCAGCGCCGGGCCACGCGTAGTTCGTGTCCGCGCCCAGGAGTTTCGAGCCCATCACGATGTAGGCCCCTCCATACGCTTTCCGGAGAATCACCGTCGAGAGCGGGACCGTCGCCTCGGCGTAGGCGTAGATGAGTTTCGCGCCGTGACGGATGATCCCGTTGTGCTCCTGATCGGTGCCGGGCATGAACCCGGGCACGTCGACGAAGGTCAACACTGGTATATTGAACGAATCACAGAAGCGGACGAACCGCGCGCCCTTCTGGCTCGATTCGATGTTGAGCGTGCCGGCGTTGACCGAGGGCTGGTTGGCGACGATTCCAACTGGTCGGCCGTCCATGCGCGCGAGCCCGGTCACGAGCGTGCGTGCGAACCCGCCGTGCGTCTCGAAGAAGGAGCCGTCGTCGACGATGTTCCCGATCACGTTCGTCACGTCGTAGGGTTTGCGCGGCGCGTCGGGCACGATATCACCGACCTCGCAGCGCCGGTCGGGATCGTCCCACGAGTCGACACGCGGCGGATCCTCGACGTTGTTCTGCGGGAGATACGAGAGTAGCCGCCTGATGTCGTCGAGCACCTCCTCCTCGCTCGGAGCGGTCCGGTGGGCGACGCCGCTCTCGTTGGCGTGGGCGCTCGCCCCTCCGAGTTCCTCCATCGTGATCTGCTCGCCGGTGACCGTCTCGATCACGTCCGGCCCCGTGATCATCATCTGAGCGGTGTCTTCGACCATGAACGTGAAATCCGTCAGCGCCGGCGAGTAGGTCGCCCCGCCGGCACACGGCCCCATGATCGCCGAGATCTGCGGGACGAGCCCGCTTGCCTTCGTGTTTCGTTGGAAGATCTTCGCGAACCCCGTGAGCGAGGCGATTCCCTCCTGGATGCGTGCGCCACCGGAATCGTTCAGCCCGATGATGGGCACGCCATTCTCGATCGCCTTGTCCATCACCTTACAGATCTTGTCGGCGACCGCTTCGCCGACCGATCCCCCGAGAACGGTGAAGTCGTGGGCGAAGACGAACACCGTCCGGCTGTCGACCTCGCCGTAGCCCGTGACGACGCCGTCGCCGGCGTACTTCTTCTCGGCCATGCCGAAGTTCGTCGACTGGTGTTCGACGAACCGGTCGAACTCCTCGAAACTGTCCTCGTCGAGGAGGTAGTCGATGCGTTCGCGGGCGGTCAGTTTCCCGCGGTCGTGTTGGGCGTCGATGCGGGCCTGTCCCCCGCCCAGCGCCGCCTCGGTGCGGCGTCGCCGCAGTTCCTCGATCGCCGATTCGTCCAGTGCGTCGCTCTCGCCGGCGTTGGCGTCGTCTTCGGCCGCCACGCTACCACCCCATACCGCCGTTGCCGGCGAGAATGTGATCGGTCGAAGAGCCCGGTACGGGCCCGGCGACGGTGCGGCCGCTCCCGCGGAACGCGCCGGTGACCACGCAGGTCTGCGTGTCGAGCGTCATGTCTCTGTGTCGTTGCTCTACGTGTAGCTACCTAAATCTGTGCCACGATAGATCACCGTTGCGACTGTGAACGTACCTTCACCATTCGTTACCATTGAATGGTACTGGCGTTATCGGAGTGACAACGACAGATTCTTTAGGCCGTCCTAAAAACACGCGACATCGCAATGACGGCCGACATCTGTGTGATCGTTCCGACGATACGCGAGTTCGAGTGCGTACGAGCCTACGCCGAAAACGCCCGCAAGCACGGCTTCGATACCGACCGCCTCCACGTCGTGCTCGTGACCGAGGATTTCTGTGACACCGAGGCGATGGCGACGATGCTCGACGAACTCGATCTCGCCGGCGAGGTCTTCGACGGCGCTGCCCGCGAGGAGTGGTACGACGAACAGTCCGTCACGGAGTTTGCCCATCTCGTCCCCGCTGCGAGCCACGCCCAGACGAGCTTCGGGCTGCTCTACTGCTGGGCGAACGGGTTTGACTACGGCGTCTTCATCGACGACGACACCCGCCCGCACATGGACGAGGACTTCTTCGGGACGCATCTCGCGAACTTGAACGGCGAACACGAGGTCGAGCGCGTCCGCTCGGACGAGCAGTGGGTGAACGTCCTCTACGAGAACGCCGACGAGCACGGTCTCTACCCGCGTGGCTACCCCTACTCAGCGATGGACGAGGAGATCGAGACCGATCGTACGCGCGTGACGAACGTCGTCGCCTCGCAGGGGCTCTGGACGAACGTGCCCGACCTCGACGCCGCCCGCATCCTCGCCGATGGCGATCTGCAGGGACAGGCCAAGACGCGGCTCTCGGCCGACGACTTCGGCGAGCCGTTCGTCGCCGCGGAGGGCCAGTATCTCACGGTCTGCTCGATGAATCTCGCCTTCCGGCGCGAGGTGATCCCCGCGTTCTACCAGCTCCCGATGGACGACAACCCCTGGGACGTCGGCCGGTTCGACGACATCTGGAGCGGCGTCTTCCTCAAGCGCGCCTGCGACGTGCTCGGTACGGAGATCCTCACCGGCGGGCCGCTCTGTAAGCACAACAAGGCCGAGCGCTCGACGTTCGACGATCTCCGCTCGGAGCTGCCCGCGCTCGACGCCAACGAACGCCTCTGGCGGGCCGTCGACGACGCGGCCGCGGACGCCGATTCGTACGCCGACGCCTTCGCCGCGATGGCCGACGCGCTCGTCGAACGCGACTGGAGCGACTGCGAGAACGGCGAGTTCCTCCCGTACGTCGGCGAGTACATGCACGACTGGTTGGCCTGTCTCGACGCGCTCGATCCGGGCTCGATCGCCGTGCCGGCCGCCGCCAGCGCCGACGACTGAACCGGCAGGTATAACGGTTACCACCCACCACCAATTTTTAGGCTGGCCAAAATCGGCCAGTGGCAGACAATGAAAGGACACGATTTCGACAGGCGGACAATACTGAAAGGTGGTATGGCAAGCCTCGCCGCAGCGGCCGGACTCGCCGGCTGTACCGGTGGTGCACAATCAGGGAACGACAGCGCCAACGGCAGCGGCGGCGCGAATGGGAGCGGCAACGGCAGCGGTGGTAACGGTAGCAACGCCAGCGGGACCCCGGGAGCCTCCGACGACCGGAAGGTGCGCGTCGTGCTCAACGAGTGGCAGGTGAAACCCGACGCGAAGTCGGTGCCATCGGGCCAGGTGACGTTCAACGCCGTCAACAAGGGCCACGAGGTCCACGAACTGGTCGTCAGAGAGCGCAGCGACGACGGTGCCTACGAGGAGCTCGACGAGGTCGACGACATCGGCAAGGGCACGAGCAAGAAGCTGCAGATGAAGCTCGAGCCCGGCACGTACGAGCTCGCCTGCCTCATCGTCGAGGAAGAGAACGGCGAGACCGAGGATCACTACAAACTCGGCATGCACGAGACGATCGAGGTCACGAACTAACGACGACGAGCCACGGCATGGGCATCGCGGTTTCGTAACCGACACCACAAACGACATACTGCCGAGCGGCGTCACTAGATGGGATGGATCGACCGCGGAACGACAGGGTTTTTAGGCTGTCCTAAATCATATGTGGCAATGACGCGACGCGCTGGTGACGATCCAACGGCGAACGGCTCCGACGATCACGGTGATTCCGGGTTGGGACGGCGACGATTCCTCCGCACGTCGGCCGTCGTGGCCGGCGGCGCGCTGGTCGCCGGCTGTTCGTCGGGCGACAGTGGTGCCAACGCGAGCGGTGCGAACGGCTCCAACGCGTCGAGCAACGCCAGCAGCGGGGCGAACGGTACCGTCAGCAACACCTCCGGCAACGCGAGCGCGAACGGCTCGGTCGGCATCAAATCGTTCCGAGGGTCGGGCCCGCTCGTCGAGAGCCGCCCACCGCTGAAGGGACCCCGCATCGACGATCTCCCCGATCTCTCGGGCACGCTCAGTGTCTATCTCGGCGGCGGCGAGGGCGGACTCTACACCCAGTTCCTCGATCTGCTGCAGAAGATGTATCCGAAGTTCGACGTGAAGCTCCGGACGGCCTCCTCCTCACAGCTCGCGAACACGCTCATCACCGAGGTGGAGAGCGGCTCGCCGAAGGCCGACGTGTTCTGGGCGGTCGACCTCGGCGCACTCGGCGTCGTCGCCAACAACGACGCGACGGTGAAACTCCCGAAGAAGGTCGTCAAGCCCGTCCCCAAGTCGTTCCATCCGAACAACAAGTGGGTCGGCGTCGCCGGACGCGCGCGGAGCGTTCCCTACAACACGAACGAGCTCTCGGCGAACCAGATCCCGAACAAGGTCCAGAAGTTCACCGATACGAAGCAGCTACAGGGATCGATGGGCTGGGCACCGACCTACGGGGCCTTCCAGTCGTTCATCACGGCGATGCGGCTGCTCCGCGGCAAGGAGCAGACCAAGCAGTGGCTGAAGGGGATGCAGGGACAGAACGTCTCCGAATATCCCGACGAGTTCCTCGTCTCGAACGCCGTCGCCGACGGCGAGCTCGCGGCCGGCTTCGCCAACCACTACTACTCGCTGCGCGTGCGGGCCGCCCGCCCGAACGCGCCGATCGAGCTCGCGTTCACGAAGGGCGACGCGGGCGCACTCATCAACGCCGCCGGTGTCGAGGTGATCAAAGGGACCAAGCGCCGCCAGCTCGCCATGGACTTCATCAAACACCTCCTGACCGCCGAGGCCCAGGAGTTCTTCGCCACGCGGACGTTCGCCTACCCGATGATCCCGGGTGTCCCGCCCGTCGGCGGACTGCCGACGATCGACGAGCTCAACCCGCCGGAGCTGGATCTCGCGAAACTCTCGAACCTCGAACCCACCCTGAAACTCATGCGCGAGACCGGAGTGCTCTGAGATGAGTACCCTCGGCGACGGTCGTATCGACATCGACCGCGGGACCGTCCTCAGAGGGGGATTGCTCGCGCTCGCCGGCGCGATCGCGCTCGCGGTCGTCGCCCCGATCGCGTGGCTCGTCGTCCGCGCGTTCGACATGGGCATCGAGAGCGCGCTCGCGCTGCTGTCGTCGCCCTCGACGGTCCAGATCACGGTCAACAGCGCGCTGCTCGTGACTGCGGTCACTGCCGGCTCGGTGCTGCTCGGCGTGCCGCTCGCGGTGTTGACCGCGCGCACGGACCTTCCGTTTCGGCGCTTCTGGACCGTCGTGCTGGCGCTCCCGCTCGTGGTGCCGAGCTACATCGGCGCGTTCGCGTTCGTCTCGGCGTTCGGCCCGCGGGGAACGCTCGCCGACCTGCTCGCCCCGTTGGGTGTCGAATCCATTCCAACGATTTACGGGCTGCAGGGAACGGTGCTGGTCCTCACGCTGTTCGTCTACCCATACGTCTTCCTCACCACGCGCGCGGCGCTGCTTTCCTTCGACGCCAGTCAGATCGAGGCCGCGCGCACCCTGAACCACTCCTATCTCGGTGCCTTTCGCCGCGTCGTCCTGCCACAGATCGCGCCGGGGATCGCCGCCGGCGCGCTGCTGGTGGGGCTCTACACGCTCTCTGATTTCGGGACGCCGTCGATCATGCATTACGACGTGTTCACGCGCATGATCTTCGTCGAGTACAACGCCTTCGGCCGCGGCCGCGCAGCGCTGCTCTCAGTGCTCTTGCTGGGGCTCACCGTCGCCATCCTCGGCATCGAGTCGCGCCTCTCGGCCGACGACGGCAACGCCTACGCCGGCGGACGGCGTGGCTACACCATCTCGCTCGGGGCCTGGAAGTGGCCGGCGCTCGCCTTCTGTACGCTGGTCGTCGCGCTCTGTCTGGTCGTCCCACTCGGCGTGCTGGCGATGTGGCTGTTCCGCGGCGGGCCGGGCTACTCGGCCGGCGGGTTCGCCTTCGAGTGGTCCTACGGTCTGAACTCCGTCGTCGTCGCAGCGCTCGCGGCGCTCGTCGCGACGGTCGCGGCGCTACCGGTCGGCTATCTCTCGGCGCGGACGGACGGCCCGCTCACGGATCTGTTCGACCGGATGACCTATCTCGGCTACGCCGCACCCGGCGTCGTCGTCGGTTTCGCGCTCGTCTACTTCGGCGTGCGCTATCTGCCGGGGCTCTATCAGACGCTTCCCCTGTTGATCTTCGGCTACGTCGTCCGCTTCATCCCGCAGGCGGTCGGCACCACCCAGTCGTCGGTGCTCCAGGTCGATCGGTCGCTGCTCGAAGCCGCGCGCACGCTCGGCCACTCGCCGCTCGCGAGCTTCCGGCGCGTGACGCTCCCGCTGATCGCGCCGGGCGTCGTCGCGGGCGCGGCGCTGGTCTTCCTGACGACGATGAAGGAACTGCCGGCGACGCTCCTCCTGCATCCCTCCGGGTTCAAGACGCTCGTCACCTACATCTGGCAGGTCCAAGACGCAGGATATTACGGGGCGGCCGCCGTACCGGCGCTCGTGCTCGTCGCCGTCTCCGGACTCTCGATGCTCGTCATCCTCACACAGGAGGGCGACGATGTCCGGTAAATCCACCCAGGAACCGTATCCCGAGGCCGCCACCGACCGCTCGCGTGGGGCTGACGCGCCCGACAGCGCGCCGGGAAGCGCCGACACCGCCGACGTGGTGCTCGAACTCACCGACGCGAGCAAGGAGTTCGGGGCCGAAACGGCAGTGAACGAACTCTCGCTGTCGGTCCGCGAGGGTGAGCTGCTGACGCTGCTCGGCCCCTCGGGCTGTGGGAAGACGACGACGCTGCGGCTGATCGCGGGGCTCGAAACCCCGACGGCGGGAACGATCACTCTCGACGACGAGCGCGTCGCCGACGACACTCGTTCTGTGGACCCCGAGGACCGCGACGTCGGCATCGTCTTCCAGGACTTCGCGCTGTTCCCGCACATGACCGTCGAGGAGAACATCGCGTTCGGCCTCACCGACGCCGACGGCGATCGAACGGACGAGCGCGTGGCCGATCTGCTCGAACTCGTCGGTCTCGAATCGTTCGGCGAGCGCACGCCCGATCAGCTCTCGGGCGGCCAGCAACAGCGCGTCGCGCTCGCCCGCGCGCTCGCGCCCGAACCCGACCTCCTGCTGCTCGACGAGCCGTTCTCCAATCTCGACGTGCGCCTGCGCGTGCGGATGCGCGAGGAGGTCCGTCGCATTCTGGAGGCGGCGGGCGTCACCGCCGTCTCCGTCACCCACGACCAGGAGGAGGCGCTGTCGATCTCCGATCGCGTCGCCGTGCTCAACGACGGTCGCCTCGAACAGGTCGGCCGACCGGAGATCGTCTTCGAGCAACCTGAATCGCGCTTCGTCGCCGCCTTTCTCGGCCGCGCGGGCTTCCTGTCGGGCAGCGTCGACGAGGCGGGCGTCCACACCGGCATCGGGAGCTTCGAGACGGCGCGCATGCAGGGACTGACCGACGACTACGCCGGCACCGACATCGACGTGCTCGTGCGGCCGGACGATCTCCGGGCGAACCCCGTGGCGGACGAGGATGCGGGCAACGGACGGGTCGTCCACCGCCAGTACACCGGCTCGTCGTTCGTCTACCGCGTCGAACTCGATACGGGCGACGTGATCCACTGCGAGCACAACCACACGACCGACATCCACCTCGACCAGCGGGTCGCCGTCTCGTTCGTCGCCGATCACCGGCTCGCGTGGTATCCCGCCGAGTGATGGGACGGCTCGGCGAGCGACTCGACGGACGACGGTTCCGACTCGCGGTGCTCGCCCTCGCCCTGATCGGCGGACTGGCCGTCTGGATAGTCTCGACGAATCTCTTTCCGTATCTCTCGCTGAATCACGACGAGGGAGTGTATCTCCAGCAGGCCGGCATGCTGCTCGACGGAAAACTGTTCCTCCGGCCGCCGGTCCCCGAATCGTTCCGGCCGTGGTTCTTCGTCGGAAGCGAACGGGGGTTCTATCCCAAATACGCGCCCATCGCCGCCGCGATGTTCGCGCTCGGCCGGCTCGCGGGCGACTACACGCTCACGCTCGTCGCCATCGCGGCGGCGAACGTCGCTCTTCTGGCGATCGTCGTCGCCGAAACCTTCCGTCACGAGGGTCGCCGGTTCGCGCGCGCGACCGGACTGCTCGCCGGCGGACTGCTCCTCTTCTCGCCGCTCTTTCTCATCAACTCGTCGACGTTCCTCTCGTACGCGCCGACGACGCTGTGGAACCTGCTGTTCGCCGCGGCGTATCTCCGCGCCGACCACACCGGGAGCCGGTTGCTGGCGGCGGTCGCCGGACTCGCCATCGGCGTCGCCTTCTTCTCGCGACCCTACACCGCCGTGTTGTTCGCCACACCGTTCGTCGTCCACGCGCTCTGGACGCTGCGGGATGGCCGTGCCGCCCTGATCCGCAACGGTCTGACCGCCGCCGGCGGACTGCTCGGCGTGGCCGTCGCACTCGGCTACAACGCCTTTCTCACCGGCGACCCGTTCACCTTCCCGTACGCGGCGTTCGCACCGCTCGATGGCATCGGCTTCGGGAAGCGGGCGATCCTCGGTCACGCCAAACAGTACACGCCGACGCTCGCGCTGACGGCGAACGCGAAGGTGCTCGCGACGTTCTTCGGCCGGTGGGGGATCGCCGGCGTGCTCGGGACGGCGCTCGCGGCCTGCGGGACGGTGCTCGCGATCGTCGTCCCGCGAAACCGGCTGCGCGCCCGGACCGCGGTGCTCGCCGGGCTGTTCGTGTCGATCCCCGTCGGCAACATTCTCTTCTGGGGCAACTTCAACATCCTCGGCGATCTCGAAGAGTCGGGGGCGGGTCTGATCGCCTTCCTGGGGCCGTACTACCACTTCGATCTGCTCGTCCCGACGGCGGCGTTCGCGGCGTACGCCGGCCTCCGGGGCGCGCTTCGACTCCACCGGCTGCTACAGCCCCGGTTCGATGCCCGACAGGCACGCGTCGCACTCGCGGTCTGTCTGCTCGTCGCGGGCGCGGCGCTGGCGGGTGTGACGGCAAGCGCAGCGAGCGAGCCGCTCGAACGCAATGGAAACGTCACCGCCGAGTACGAACAGGCCTACCAGCCCTTCGAGAATCGAAGTCTGGCGAACGCGCTCGTCTTCCTCCCGACGACGTACGGTCGCTGGCTCAGCCATCCGTTCCAGGCGCTGCGCAATGATCCCGGCTTCGGCGGCGACGCGGTCTACGCGCTCGCCGAACGCCAGTTCGCGGTCGTCGACGCCTACCCGAACCGGACGTACTACCGCTACGTCTACGGCGGTTCGTGGAGCCCGACGACCGGCGACGCCTCCGAGGGTGCCCTCCGATCGATCACGGTCCGCTCGGGCGATCGACTCGCGGTCGACGGGCAGTTCGGGATCCCGAACTCGCCCGAGAGCGTCACGGTACGCCTCGCGAACGGCGACAATCAGAGCTACTACACGACGACGCGCGACAACGGAACGCTCGACCTCCGGCTCGTCACCGACGAGCGCGCTCGGGTTCGCGGGGAAGTCACACCGGTCAACGGGAGTTCGATACCGCTCACCGGAGACACGCTCACGCTGTCGGTGTTCGTCGATCGGGGGCCGACCGGCGGGTTCGGCTACCGCGTCGAGCTTCCGTTCGACCGGTCGGGCGACACGATCCGCGCGCTCACGCCCACGAAAGAGGTCTGTCCGGCCTATCGCTGTGGCGGCGGGCGCGGGGTGGTCAACGGCACCAGCGACGGCGTGTCGATCGACGCGAACCTCACGACTGCCTGATTACCGACGGCGCTCTTCGAGACCGACGGTGAGTATCGAGCGCGCGATGTCCTTCCCACCAGAGAGCGGGTCGAGCGTCGTCTCGCCGAGGCGCTCGCCGTATTCGATCGGTGTCTCGTGGACGTCGTAACCGCGCGCGAGCGGGCGGACGAGTAGTTCGGCGGAGAGACCGGTGTTCTCGGTCCACTCGATATCCTCGATGACCTCTTGGCGGTAGGCACGCATCCCGGTCGTCGTGTCGTGGACGCGCTCGCCGAGCAGGAGGCTCGCCAGTACGGCGAAGGCGTGGTTGCCGAGGCGGTTGAACGGCGGCATCGTCGCGGCCCCATGGTAGAGGCGGTCGCCGCTGACGACGTCCGCGCCGCCGTTGATCGCGTCGAGAAACTCAGGGAGGGCGTCCATCGGGTAGGTGCCGTCGCAGTCGGTCGTGACGATCACCGGACGGTCGGCCGCCCGGAGCGCGCGGGCAACGGCGACGCCGTAGCCCTGTGGTTCCTGTTCGATGACGCGCGCGCCGTGCTCGCGGGCGATCTCGGCAGTGCGGTCGCTCGAACCGTCGACACAGACCGTCTCGGCCGCGCCATCGGTCGCCTCGTCGATCGAATCGAGCACGCTCTCGATGGCGGCTTCTTCGTTGTACGTGCCCATCACGACGCTCACGTCGTCGAAATCATAGCTCTCGGATACACTCATCGACGCGGCTTCGCCCCACCCCTACTTGAATTTTTAGGCTTGCCGAAATCAACGTCGGCGAGCGAGCGCGACGCCCGCGAGCGCGAGGACGGCGAGCAGCGCGGCTCCCATGCCGAATCCGGGCCCGAACGCGTCGCTGCTGTCGGTCTGAGTTGGCGAACTCGTGCCGACCAGTCCGCCGCCGTCGGTTGCGGTGGCTCCGTCATCGCTCCCGTTGCCGGCGGTCGCGTCACCGTCGTCCTCGGCGGCCGTCGCCGTCGGCGTGTCGGTCGGGGTCTGCGTGTCGGTTGCGGTTGCCGTATCGGTCGCCGTCGGGCTGTCGGTCGCGGTTTGTGTATCGGCTGCGGTCGAGCCGTCGGTGGTCCCCGTCGTCGCGTTCGCGCCCGATCCGTTCGGCGTCGCCGTGAACGTGCTCACGCCGCCACTACAGCTGCCGGGACTGATCTCGACGGGACTGCTCATGTCGAGTTCGGTCGTCGAGCCGTCGCCCGAGCGGACGATCCAGTTGTCGATCTCGTTGTCGCTCGGTGAGCCGCTCCACTCCTCGAAGGGGTAGCGATCGACCTCGTCGTTGAACGCGATGTCCGCGGTGATCGTGCTGTAGTCCGAACTCCCCAGTCCGCGGAAGGCCGCACCGTCGGTGCGCTCGCCGTTCGAGTTCCACTGGATCCGTGCGCCCGTGTCGGTGTACTCGAAGGTGTCGTCGCGGTTGGTGTAGTTGTCGTCCTCGACGGCCCACTCGCCGTCGGCGGGCAGTCCCGAGATGTCACCCGTGGCGACGAACCCGTACGGCTCGTTGATCTTGTCGTGGAGGAAGACGAGGCTCAGCCCGTCGCTGCCGCGATAGACGAACAGCTGACTCACCTGGTTCTCCTGAATGTCGGTGGTGCCGAGCGAGCTGTAGTTCGCCCGATCGTCGAGCACCGTGTAGTCGTAGAACTGCTCGACCGTCCGACTACCGTCGCCGAGCGGCGTGACCTCCGTACACGTATCGCCCTGCTGGACGATGAACGTCGTGTTCTCCTGGGCCGCCGCCGATCCCGGCACGACGGCGAGCGATCCGACGACCATCACCGCGAGCGCGACGGCAACGAGCCACGATCGCCCGTGCTCGCCCGCCCGCGCTCCCGAACGTTCGCTCATAGAACAGGGTGCTCCGTCCATCTATATAAATGGCGCTTGTCCGTCCCGAACGGGGCTCTGTCGGTGGGGGCGAACACCGTTCGATCGGCTTCGCTGCCGACGAGACGGACGATCGGCGGGCTCAGAGCATGTTCTCGGCTTCGAGGCGCTCCCAGACGGCTTCGCCCTTTTCGGTGATGCCGTAGACGCGGCCTTTCTTCTGATCCTCGGAGACGAGCAGCTCGACCATCCCGCGCTCGTCGTCGCGCAGTCCCGACAGTGCCCGCGAGACGTGCGCGATGGCGATACCCTCGTCGGTGGCGATGCGTGACGGCGTCGCCGGCCCCTCGACCAGCCGCGAGAGTACGTCCACGCGGTACTGCGAGCGAATCACGAAACTGATTGTATCCCAATCCTCTGTCATACGACTCCCCTGTTCGTTCCCCTATACACTGGAGAACTATAACAAGTGTGTATCAGTTACCTACATTTACATACGTTTTGATCAGCGAAACACGACTCGCCGATGGAGGTCGCGCGACCGCCGGGCGATGGCGAACGAACACACTCAAGAACCCACCCACCCGAGAGGGCGGATACGGTGTCCCGTGATTCACTCTCGGAGAACACGACGGCCGACCGCTACGCCGAGAGCGCCTCGGCCCTCGGCGGGCTGCCGGGCGACCTCCTCCTCGTCGTCGCCTACGCGCTCGTCGGTGGCGGTCTCCTCGTCGTCGGTCTCCCCTCGACGCTGCAGTTCATCGTCGGGATCCCACTCCTGCTGTTCGTCCCTGGCTACACGGTACTGTCGGCGCTGTTCCCGGGTCGTCCCTCGCGGAACGCGGGCCAGGTGAGCTCGCTATCGGGTATGACGCGGACGTTTTCCAGTCTGCGGTCGATCCAACAGCGCGGCGTCCGCTGGGGCGAACGGGTGGCGCTCTCGTTCGGGCTCAGCCTGTTCCTCGTGCCGCTGCTCGCGCTCGTGCTCGATTTCTCCACGCTCCTGTTCGGCACTGACTCGCCCTACCATACGGGACCGATCGTCGCGGTGCTCGTCGGCTTTGCAGTGATCTGTGCCGCCATCGGGTTCGTCCGCCGACTCGGGCTGCCGCGCGACGAGCGGTTCGGCGTGCCGGTCGGCTACTGGATCGACGACTTCGTCGGCGGCCTCACCGGCTCGTCGGTCGACGCACTTCTCAACGTCGTGCTGGTGCTCAGCGTACTCGTCGGCGCTGCGAGCATGACCTACGCGCTCGCGGTGCCACAGGACGGCTCGTCGACGACGAACTTCGCCGTCGGCACGCAGGACGGCTCCGGGGAGTTCACGGTCGGCGAGTACCCGCGGAACATGACCGTCGATCAGCCCCAACAGCTCACCGTCCAGCTCCAGAACCACGAGGGCGGACCGGCGAACTACTCGGTGGTGGCCCAGCTCCAGCGCTACGACGGTGAGGAAGTGCTCACGCGGAACACACTCGAGCGGTTCTCGACCCAGACCGTCCCGGAGAACCGGACGTGGCAGCGCCAGCACACCGTCACGCCGACCATCGCCGAGAACGACCTGCAGCTCGTCTACCTGCTCTACCAGGGTGATCCCCCGCAGAACCCCACCGAAGAGAACGCCTATCGGTCGGTTCATCTCTCGGTGAACGTTTCGGGTGGCGGTGGAGCCGGTAGTGGCGGAACCGGTGCTGGTGGCGGCAACGGGAGCGCCTGACGTGTTCCCGTGGGGCCACGTCGCGGTCGGCTATCTCTGCTACTCGCTACTCAGCCATCTCCGCGGACGCACACCGACCAGCGCGGCGACGATCGCGCTGGTCGTCGGCACGCAGTTCGCCGACCTCGTCGACAAGCCGCTCTCCTGGTCGTTCGACCTCCTGCCGGCGGGCGTGCTCGCGCACTCGCTCTTTTTCGCACTCCCGTTCTCGGCGCTCGTCCTCGTCGTCGCCCGTCGCCTTTCGTACACACAACTCGCGAGTGCGTTCGTCGTGGGCTATCTCTCGCATCTCCCGGCCGACGTGCTGCCCTCGCTCGCGACCGGCGACCCATCCTACTGGCCGCTATTCTGGCCCGCGATGGCCCGCCCGGGCGTCGACGTCTCGGACCCGATCGTCGGCCCCGGGGCCGGTGCGGGACTGCTCGAAAACGCCGCCTACTACATGAGCGACTTCCTGCCGATGCTGTTCAGTCCCATCGGCGTGGCGTACGTCCTGTTCATGGTCGGCGTCGTCGCCCTCTGGCTTTACGACGGGCGTCCCGGCATCGGGATCATCGGGCGTGCCCTCGGCCGGGTGACGGGTCGGAGCTCGCACTAAGGATTACTGTCGGACAGAACTGATCGGAAAATCGTGAGGCGACCTGTCGCTCGTTGCAGTGGATCTTCGCAATCTGACGTCACGTACTTCCGTCCGACAGAATAGTCAGCGACGGAGATAAGCAACGGCAGAACATTCTCAGCGACGACGCAATCAGCGAAGGTTCGTATAGGCCGCTCGCGCGAGTCGCATGGCCGGACCGGCGCGCTCGGCCTCGTGATACGTTCTGAGGTCCGGGTCGAACTTCGCCTTGTACTTGTTGAGCCGGCGTGAGTCCGCACCGACGAGGTCGTACGAGTCGATGTCGCGCTCCATCGCGTCGCGCATGATCCACCAGTCGACGTGGTCGTTGACGGAGATTGCGGCGTCGTGTTTCGCGCCGCCCTGCCAGCGGTGGATGGTGCCCTCGTCTTCGAGCGTGATCATCCCGCCGGCGAACCGGCCGTCGATCCGACAGACGTACGCACGCAGGCAGCCCTCCGGCAGGCGCTCGCGGAGATCCAGGACGAACCCCGGCGTGACGCCGTAGGACTTGTCCTGTGCCTCGTAGCGGCGATAGATCTGGGTGACGATGCGCCGGATCGCCCGCTCGCCGCCCTCCTCGATGGTGCAGTTCGCGGGCAGCCCGTCGCGAACGTTGCTCCGTGCGTCGCTGCTGAACCGTTTCAACAGTTCGTCCGCACCGATCGAGAGATCCACAGTATAGGTATGGCCGAGCGACGCCGCCAGTTCGTTCCATTCGAGCGGGCGGAGATCCGTGTACCGATAATCGCTGCGGACGTGGGTGTAGCGCGGTCCGACATGCTCGTCGACCCACTCGATGCAGCCGTCGACGAATCGCTGATGACGGCGCTCGCGCTTTCGCTGTTTCAGCTTTCCCATGTTCAGGAGCGCCGGCCCGAGATACGGAACCAGGAGATCGGGCGGTGGCGAAAAGGCCATCGGCACTCCCAGTCGCTCGACGGCGAAGATCGGGAAGATCCCCACCGGCTCCTGCCCCTTGAATCCGATCAGGGGGTGCAGATCGGCGTCGGCGTGTGCCGCGAGCGTCGCGAGGCTCCCCCGAAGATGGAACGGGTTCGACTGCGGCGAGCGCTCTACGTAGCTGTTCCACTTGTCCAGGTCGTCGTCGGTCGCGCTGCGTATCTCGATGCTCATTCCATATACCCCAGATCCGAGAGTCGGTCCTCGACTGCCTGCTCGTTAGTCGTCTCGCGTGCCTGTCCGTCGTACTCCGGATAGGTCCGCTCGCCGGTCGATTCGACGATATCCAGTACTTCGCCGTCCATGTGGTCGCCGCGCGGGAGCCCGAGCGACGCGAGCACGGTCGGCGCGACGTCGAACAGATGTGCGTCCGCGAGCGATCCGTCGCTATCGATGCCCGCACCCGTCGCGGCGACCATGCCGTCGCGTTTGTGGTTATAGGGCTCGGTCGGCGGGCCGAACGTCTCCCCGCGCAGCTGCGTCGATAGGAACTGGTCGAAATCACGGGGGACGAGCACGATATCGACCGCGCGATCCGCCTCCGAGCCATGGAAGTAGTCCTCGCGCGGGGCCACGTCGTCGAACGCCGGCTTTCCGTCGGGCGTTTCGAGAGCGGCAAAGAGATCGATAAGCGTCTCTCGAACCTCCTCGTACTCGTCGGCCGGAACGACGCCGTCGGGTTCGCGTTCGGCGACGTTGAGCCGAACGCCACACTCGATATGTGAGCGCGCGTACGCCGTCGAAGCGGGGAAATCGACTCTCTCGGTGCCCGCACGGACCATCGCCTTGGGGGCGTGAGCGACGACGAACTCGGCGAGACCGAGGCGATCGAGCACGGCTTTGAGCCGCTGACTCGTGATACCCACGCGCGTCAGCCCGCTCATCGCCTTTTCGAGCAGCGCGTCGGTGCCACTCTCGCTCCCCTCGTCGTCGAAGAACTGCTCGTCGCGGAGCACGTCCCACGAGGGCATCCCGCCGCCGCGGGCCGTCTCGACGTAGCCCTCGTCGCGCAGGAGCGAGTTCACGCGCACGTCGTAGCCGCTGTATTTGCCGATGCCGTGGTCGCTGGTGACGATAACGGTATCGGGATCGCAGGCATCGAGGATCGCGCCGATCTGTTCGTCGACGGCCTCGTAGACCGCCTGGAGGGCGGCGAAATCGCCGGGACACTCGTGGAAGACGGTGTCCGTCGTCTGGAACTGAACAAAACCGAACTCCGGTGAGAAACGGTCGGCGAGATAGCGGAAGGCCTCGCCGCGCATCCGCGTCACCGTCCGATACTCGTCGGTCTTTTCTTCAGTAGTCGCCTCCTCGCCGCCGGTATGGCGCGGATAGACCCGATACGCGCCGAGTTCCTCGCGGACGTCGTCGAGCAGTCCGTCGGGATGACAGGTCGGCGAATCGGGCGCGACGTAGCCCGGGAGCAGCGCGCCATCGAATTCGTTGGGTGGATGGGTGACGGGCACGTTGACGACGACGGACGATTTCCTCTCGTCGTCGAGCAGTTCCCAGAGCGCGTGCTCGCGCACGTCGGTCGCGTTCACCACGTCCCAATCGTAGCCCGAATAGTCGAGAAAGCCGAAGACGCCATGTTTTCCGGGGTTCGTCCCCGTATAGAGCGAGGGCCACGCGCTCGCGGTCCACGGCGGCAGCTGCGATTCGAGCGGCCCGCTCGCGCCGTCCGCCAGGATTCCCTCCAGCGCCGGCAGCTCGGCCCCGCGCTTGTCGAGGCGGTCGAACACCGGCCCGCAGGCCGCATCCAGCCCGACGAGCAGCGTCTCCAGCCCCGATCCGGGGCGACGTTCGTCGTCCATTCGGTGGTGGTAGTCGGTGCGGCGGCCGTGAATCTACCGATGCATGGCGCGGCGGTTTGGGATGATACCGTCGAACTGAATCGACTTTGCGTATTTCCGTCCGACAGTATCGGACTCGAAGAACGGCTCGATGGTCGGATCGAAGATCTCGCCCGGATTGACGTTCGTGCGACGATCGACGTTCTCATCGAACGGAGGATCGCGTTCGGGGAGAACAGTCGTACAGCATCGCCCGCTGCGCACCGAGTGCTGTTCGATTCGAAACGCTATCTATCATGTCACAGCAAACGTTCTCGAGATACTCCCCGGTAGTCGGCGGACACTCGCTTGCATTCCGTGTCTGACGTAAATCCGCCCACAGCGAGATGGGGAGTAACGGTGCTCCGAGAACCATGCTTAGTGCGATACCGATAGTAGCGGGGTGGCTGGAGGGCAGAAAACCGAGCGCTACAGCGATTGCCACCCACACGGCTATGCCCTGTGCGATGACCGGACGCCAGTTGATCGCCGCTGACTGTGTACACGATTGCTCTGTCGACGTCATATTGTGTTGTGTTGTATTGGGATTTTATCGTTTATCCGCGACTCTACTCAACCTGCAAACCGTGGATACATTCTCTGTCGGAGAGAGAACAGATCGTCCTATTTGGACACTTTGAGGCTTATGTGGGTGAAACTGATATACCTGACTACTCCATTGAATCGATCCGAGATGGGCACAATGCAACCACAATTTTGTAGGTAATTCGAATTCAGAACCTCGCAAAACTCTCCGGGTAACCGTTTCTGATACTGCCGAATACCGTCGGACAAGATTCCGTGACACGAACAGCCATACAATAGTGGATTTCCGAACGCCAACCGTCCCGTGTCGCTATCAGACAGTACGAGAACGAAAAGCTGTTTGCCGGTGCTGGAGTCGAACTGACGTAATGAGTTCACCCGCACAGTTCACGCGTCGCTCCCGTCCGGCGCGACCGATATCGTCGATTCCCGGCGGGCGCTGAATGGCGAGCGAGCAGTCGTCGGGAACAGACGAGTCGAACCTCTCGTCGCTGGTATCGAGTGCGAGTCTCATGCTGATCGGTAGTTTACTGGGCGCATTCTCGAAACTATTCGAACAGGTGCTGCTCGGTCGCGTGCTCTCCCAGCCCGCGTTCGACGCGTTCAGCAAGGGGTTCTCGATACTGATGCTCAGCTCGACGATCGCGCTCGTCGGCTTCAACGAGGGGATCCCGCGGTTCATGTCCCGGTTCGACGACGAGCGTGACGTTCGCGGCATCTGGGTAACGGGTATCGTCATCGCCGGACTCGCCGGGATCGTCATCGCCGGCGGGCTAATCGCCGGCGGCGACTGGGTGCGGCGCGTGTTCTTCGGTGCCGATTCACCGCCGCTGCTGGTCACGCTGTTCGCACTGGCGATCCCGCTCGTCGTCGGGTTGCGCGTCGCCGTCGGTGCGATCCGTGGCCACGAGAACACCATCTATCGGACCTACGCCTACGACCTGCTCTACAACGGCCTGCGCGTCGGCATCCTGCTCGTCCTGCTGTTCGGGGTGGGAATGGGCGTTCTCGCGGCGGGCTACGCCTACGTCGTCGCGGCAGTGGTCGCCGTCGTCGTCGCACACGTCCTCCTCAACCGATTGCTCTCGCTCCGGGGCCCCTTCCGGACGCACGCAGGCGCGATGGTTCGGTTCTCCCTTCCGCTCGTGGTCGCCTCGGCGGTCTCGTCGATCCTCTCGCAGGTGGACACGCTCATGCTCGGCGCGCTCGCGTCGGCCCCGAACGCCGCCGGCATCTACAACTACGGCTATCCGCTCGCGGCCGGGCTACCGGTGATCCTCTCGGTGTTCGGCTTCCTCTATCTTCCGCTGGCCTCGCGCCTCGACGACGATAGCAATCGTGGGGAGGTCGACCGCATCTACAAGATCACGACCAAGTGGATCTACATCGTCGCCTTCCCGCTCTTTCTGACCTTCGTCGCCTTTTCCGGCGACGTCGTCGAGATCGTCTTCGACGTGACCGATCCGCGCTCGTCGACGGCACTGGCGATCCTCTCGATCGGTTTCTTCTCCAGTGCGGCCAACGGTCGCTGTCAGGACACGCTCTCGGCGTTCGGCTACACGACGTATATCCTCGTGGTGAACACCGCTGCGGCCGTCCTCAACATCGTTCTCAACATCGTGCTCGTGCCGACGTACGGCGTCGTCGGCGCGGCGCTGGCCTCGGCATTGTCGTTTTTCTCGCTCAACGCCATTGCCATGCTGGTGCTTTGGCGGCTGTCGGGCATCTCCCCGTTCTCGCGATCGACCGTCAAGACCTTCGTCCTCCTGCCGCTCGTGCTGTTCCCGCTCGCGTTCGCGCTATCGAACGTCGTCGAGCTGTCGATCGTCACGCTACCGCTGTTCGCCATCGGTGCCGGCCTCGTCGCGGTGGCGCTGGTCGCCGTCACCGGCTGCCTCCAGGCCGAAGACGAGATCCCGATCGAACAGATCGAGGATCGCCTCGGCATCCGCGTGCCCGTGATCCGGCGCTACATCCCCTCGCGCCGCGAGTGATCGGCGGCCGATCACGGATGACGGACGTCTGACGGGCGAACTGCGATGTTCGTCGGATGGGAAAACACATATGTGAGAACGAAGTGTACCTCAATGAGATCGAACACGATCAGTCATTCAATCGCTTCGTTTCATCCACCTCCATCGAATGACAGACCATACCACAGACGACACGACCACTGAAGACGGCCTCGCCGCCGGGACGGACCCCGCCACCCGTCCGTCCGATGGCACGACGGCCGGCCGACCGACGCCCGGAGATCCCCGATGAGCGACGAGACGCGCGCACGCCTCGGTGCGAACAGCCGTATCGACGACGGCGCGACCGTCGGCTACGTCCACGACGCCGACGCCTCGCCCGCCGTGATCGGCGACGACGCGACAGTGCGGGACGGCACCATCGTCTACGCCGACACCTCGATCGGCGACGAGTTCACGACCGGCCACAACGCCGTGGTCCGCGAGAATACGACCGTCGGCGACGACGTGCTCGTCGGCACCGACACCACCATCGACGGTTCGTCGACGATCGGCTCGCACGTCAGCCTCCAGACCGGGGTGTACGTCCCGACCGAGACGACGATCGGCGATCGGGTGTTTGTCGGGCCGCGCGCAGTGCTCACGAACGATCCACACCCTCTGCGCCGCGAGGCGGACCTCGTCGGCCCGACGCTCGAAGACGACGTCTCGATCGGCGCGAACGCGACGCTGCTGCCGGACGTGACCGTCGGTAAGGGTGCGTTCGTCGCTGCCGGCGCGGTCGTCACCGAGGACGTCCCTGCGGAGACGCTGGCAGTCGGCGTCCCCGCGCGCCACGAACCACTACCGGAAGACCTCACAGGAGCCAACCAGCTATGATCCCAATAGCCGATCCAGAACTCGGCGAGCGCGAGAAGGAGCGCGTCGTGGACGTTCTCGACAGCGGCCAGTTCGCCGACGGCCCCGAAGTGCGCGCCTTCGAGGAGGAGTTCGCCGATTTCTGCGGTGCTGCCTACGGCGTGGCGACGACCAACGGGACGACCGCGCTCCACACGGCCGTCGAGGCGCTCGGTCTCGGACCGGGCGACACCGTGGTGACGACGCCGTTCTCGATGATCGCCAGCGCAAACGCCATCCGGCTGGCAGGGGCCGAACCGGTTTTCGCCGATATCGACCCGAAAACCTACACGATCGACCCCCACGCCGTCGAGGAAATCGTCCGCGAGCGCGACGTCGACGCGATCATGCCCGTCCATCTCTACGGGTTGCCGGCCGCGATGGGTCGTTTAGAGGAGATTGCCGACGAACACGACCTCCTCGTGATCGAGGACGCCGCACAGGCCCACGGTGCCGAATTCGACGGCGAGCGCGTCGGCTCGTTCGGCGACGCGGCCTGTTTCTCGTTCTATCCGACGAAGAACATGACCACCGGCGAGGGCGGGATGGTGCTCACCGACGACGCTGACGTCGCCGAACGCGCGGCGAGTTTCGTCAACCACGGCCGCGATCCCGATGGCGACAGCTACGAACACAACACCGTCGGCCAGAACTACCGCATGACGAGCGTGCTCGCGGCCATCGGCCGTGTCCAGCTCGATCGGTTGCCGGAGTACAACGAGACACGGCGCGCGAACGCCGAACGGCTCACCGACGAACTGCCCGACGCCCTCGACACGCCCGTCGAACCCGACGGGCGACGCCACGTCTACCACCAGTACACCGTCCGGAGCGAACACCGCGACGCGCTCGAAGCGGCGCTCGACGCGGCCGACATCGGCAGCGGGATCTACTATCCGATCCCGATCCACGAACAGCCGGCCTACAGCGACGTCGAGCGTTCGCTGCCGGTCGCCGAGCGCGCGAGCCGAGAAGTGCTCTCGCTACCGGTACATCCAAACCTCTCCCCATCGGACCTGACGGACATCGTGAACGCTATCGCCACGGAGGTGGTCGAGTGAGTACAGCGCCGATGCGGGTCGGCGTCATCGGCGTCGGCAGCATGGGCCAGAACCATGCGCGCGTCTACGCCGAACTCCCGGACGTCGAGCTCGTGGGCGTCGCCGATACCGATGCCGACCGGGCGCGTGAGATCGCCGCAAGCCACGGCACGCAGGCGCGTTCGCGGGCGGAGCTGCTCGATCGCGCCGACGCGGTCTCGATCGCGGTGCCGACGGCCCACCACGCCGATCTCGCCCGCGAGTGTATCGAGGCGGGCGTCGACGTGCTCGTCGAGAAGCCGTTCGTCGCCGATCCGGAGACCGGTCGAGAGCTCGCCGATCTCGCCCACGATCGCGGTGCCGTCATCCAGGTCGGCCACATCGAGCGGTTCAACCCGGCCGTGCGCGCCGTCGCCGAGATCCTCGACGAACAGGAGATCATCGCGATCGACGCCCAGCGACTCGGTTCGCCGCGCGAGCGCACCATCGCGGACAACGCCGTGATGGACCTGATGATCCACGACATCGACGTGGTGCTCTCGCTCATCGACGAGGACGTCACGACCGTCAATGCCCTCGGTGCCGAGGAGAACCGCTATATCGACGCTCAGCTGCGCTTCGACGGCGGCGTCGTCGCCAGCCTCACCGCGAGCCGCGTCACCCAGAAGAAGATCAGACAGCTCTCGATCACGACCCGCGAGTGTTGGATCGCCGTCGACTACATCGACCGCTCGGTCGCCATCCACCGCCACTCGCTGCCCGAATACGTCGAGCGAAAGAGCGGCATGCACTACCGCCACGAGGGCGTCGTCGAGCGACCGATGGTCGACAGCGGCGAGCCGCTGAAGGAGGAGCTGGCCTCGTTCGTCGACTGCGTCCGCGAGCGGACGTCACCGCTCGTGACCGCCGAGGACGGCCTGCGCGCGCTGTCGGTCGCCCGCCGGATCGACCGACTGGCCGACGATCGCATGGAGGCGGAGGTCCGATGAGTCGTGCCGAGTCCGTCGCGCCCTACGGCGGCGCACGTGAGCGCACCCGCGAGGCGTTTCGTGACGGGGAGATCCCTGTCGGAGTGTACGGGCTCGGGAAGATGGGGCTGCCGCTGGCGGCGGCGTACGCCGAGGTCTGTGGCAACGTCGTCGGTGCGGACATCGACGAGGCGGTCGTCGACGGAATCGATCGCGGCGAGTGCCACGTCGAGGGCGAACCGGGTCTCGACGCGCTCGTCGAACGGCTCGTCGCGGACGACGCGCTCCGAGCGACCGACAACCGTACGGCGGCCGCGGAAGCGTCAGTCCACGTCGTCATCGTCCCGACGCGACTCACCGAGGGGAACAATCCCGACGTCTCGATTCTGGAATCCGTCGTCCGGGACGTCGCCTCGGGGCTATCGGCGGGCGATCTCGTCGTCGTCGAGTGTACGGTGCCGCCGAAGACCTGTCGAGAGGTCGTCACACCTCTGCTCGAAGCCGAGAGCGATCTCTCGGCCGGCGAGTTCGGCGTCGCCTTCTGTCCCGAGCGCACGTCGAGCGGGCGCGCGCTCGAGGACATCAGGGGTGCCTACCCGAAGGTCGTCGGCGGGGTCGACGACGAAAGTACGCAAGCGGCGCGCACCATCTACGAGCAGCTCAACGCGAAGGGCGTCATCACCGTCGCGGACGCGACGACGGCCGAAGCAGTCAAACTGTTCGAAGGAGTCTATCGCGACGTGAACATCGCCCTCGCCAACGAGCTGGCGCGGTTCACCGACGAGCTCGGGATCGACGTGCGCGAGGCGATCGCGACCGCCAACACCCAGCCGTTCTGTGAGATCCACGACCCCGGCGCGGGCGTCGGCGGTCACTGCATCCCCTACTACCCCTACTTCCTCGCGAACGACCGCGCCGAGGACGCGCCGCTGCTCCGGACGGCACGCGCGGTCAACGACAGCATGCCGGAATTTACGGTGCGGAAGCTTCACGAGGAGTTCGAGGCCGAAGGGCGCTCTCTGGCCGAGACGACGGTGCTCGTGCTGGGTGTCGCCTACCGACCCGGCGTCGCCGAGACCGCCGCAACGCCCGCCGGTCCCATCATCGACGGGCTCGACGCTGCCGGGGCCGACGTGCTCTGTGCGGACCCGCTGATCGACGATTTCGGCGAGTTCGACGCGACGCCCGTTGCGACTGACGCGATCACTGATCGCGCGATCGACGGCGTCGTCATGGTGACGCCACACGAGGCGTTCGAGCGGATCGACTGGCAGGCCTTCGCCTCGCCGTTGGTCGTCGTCGACGGGCGCGGAGCGCTTGATTTATCAGACACCCCACACAGGGTGTACACGATAGGGAGCGGTCGCGATGTATAACGACAAGCGCGTGGGCGTCGTCATTCCGGCCCACAACGAGGAGGCGTTCGTCGGGCGGGTCATCGAGACCCTGCCGGCGTACGTCGATCGCGTCTACGCCGTCGACGACTGCTCGACCGACGACACTTGGGCGGAGATCCAGCGCCACGCCGAACGCGCTAACCGCAGCCGTCGGGAAGAGACGACGCTTGCCGACGGCGGCGCGACCTTCGAGGGTGTCGTCGAGCCGATCCGCCACGAGACCAACCACGGTCGCGGCGGCGCGACCAAGACCGGCTATCGCCACGCCCTCGACGACGATATCGACGTCGTGGCGGTGATGGACGCCGACGGGCAGATGAACCCTGACATGCTCGCGCGCATCGTCGAACCGGTCGCGGAGGGCTGGGCCGACTACGCGAAGGGGACGCGCCTGCTCCACCGCGACCGCAAGCAGATGTCGAACTGGCGGTTTTTCGGTAACTCGCTGCTCACCTACCTCACCAAGATTTCGAGCGGCTACTGGGGGATGAGCGATCCACAGAACGGCTTTACGGCGATCTCGGGCGACGCGCTCGCGCGCATCGACATCGACGGACTGTACGACGATTACGGCTTTCTGAACGACATGCTCACGACGCTCAACATCCATCAATTTCGCGTCGCCGACGTCTCCCATCCGGCGGTCTACGGCGAGGAGCAGAGCGGGATCCGGTACTCGACGTTCGTGCCGCGGCTCTCGGTGCTGCTCGCGCGCAACTTCGTCCGCCGGCTTGTGGCTCGCTACGTGATCCACGATTTCCACCCACTCATCCTACTCTATTCGGCCGGTATCGCCAGTACGATCGGCGGCGCGCTCGGCGGGCTGTTCACGCTCGGGACGCTGATCGACAGTGGAGTGGGGTTCGTTCAGGGCGCGCTGTCCCTGTTGTTGCTCATCGTCGGCGTGATCGCGATCGCGATCGGAATGGCCTACGACTTGGAGACGAACGAGGGGCTGCGCGTGCCACAGTACGAGGAGACGGCTCATGCCGACCGGGAGGGCCGATGAAGGTCGTTTCGCTCGTTGGCGCGCGCCCGCAGTTCATCAAGGCCTTCCCCATCTCGCGCGCGCTCGCCGATCGCCACGAGGAGGTGCTCGTCCACACTGGTCAACATTACAGCGAGGCGATGTCGGAGGTGTTCTTCGAGGAGCTCGCCATTCCGACGCCCGAGTACAACCTCGGCGTCGGCTCCGGCACGCACGGCCAGCAGACCGGCGAGATGGTGACGCGCTTCGGCGAGCTCATCGAACGCGAAGAGCCCGACGCGGTCGTCGTCTACGGCGACACCAACTCCACGCTCGCGGGTGCGGTCGTGACCGCCAAGACCGACGCTCCGCTCGCCCACGTCGAGGCCGGCCTGCGGAGTCACAACGACGCGATGCCCGAGGAGACCAACCGCATTCTCACCGATCACGTCTCCGACCTCCTGTTTGCGCCGACCGAGCGCGGCGTCACGAACCTCGAAACGGAGGGGATCGAGAACGTCCATCTGACCGGCGACGTGATGTACGACGCTATCCTCTGGGCACGTACCCGCGCGGCCGACCACTCGACGGTGCTCGATGAACACGATCTCACCGCCGGCGAATACGTTCTCGCGACCGTCCACCGCGCCGGCAACACCGACGACCGCGAGCGCCTCGCGGCGATCATGCGTGCGCTCGGCGCGGCCGACCGCGAGGTGGTCTTCCCGATCCACCCGCGGACGGCCGACCGCCTCGACACCTACGGGCTCCGCGAGACGGTCGAGCAGCAGCTGACGGTGATCGAACCACAGGGCTACCTCGATTTCGTCCGCCTGCTCGATGGGGCCGAGCGCGTCGCCACCGACTCCGGCGGCGTGCAGAAGGAGGCGTTCTTCCTCGATGCGCCCTGTGTGACCCTCCGCGAGGAGACCGAATGGGTCGAGACCGTCGACGCCGGCTGGAACACGCTGGTGGGGGCCGACGAGGAAGCGATCGAGCGCGAACTCCAGCGGGAGATCACGCTGCCCGAAAAGCCCGAACTCTACGGCGACGGCAACGCCGCCGAACGGATGGTCGCGCTGCTCGAAGAGGCCGATGGCTGAGTTCGCGCTCTGTCTCACTCACGACGTCGACCGACCGTACAAGAGCTATCAGGCGATTTCCGATGCGTTGATCGAACGCGATCCGTCGCGACTCGCGGGGCTCTCGACCGAGGTCAACCCGTACTGGCAGTTCGACTCGCTGATGGAACTCGAGGACAACCTCGGCGTGCGCTCGGCGTTCTACTTCCTCTCGGAGCGCGGGCTGCGAAACCGCTCCCTCGGGAAATGGCTGCGGCCGCGCTACTGGATCGAACATCTCGGGCGCTACGACGTGTCGGCCCCGCGGATGGCGAGGGTCATTCGGGAGCTCGATGCGGACGGCTGGGAAGTCGGTCTCCACGGCTCCTACGACTCCTACGACGACCGCGAGCGCCTCGCGACGGAGAAGGAAATGGTCGAGCGTGTGCTTGGCCACCCGGTGAAAGGGGGCCGTCAGCACTTCCTCAACCGTGTGCCCGCCACGTGGGATCACCACCGGACGATCGGACTCTCCTACGACAGTTCGCTCGGATCGAGCACCGAATACGGGTTCACCCACGGCTACGACCCCATCCACCCGTTCGGCGACGATTTTACCGTCTTTCCGCTGACACTGATGGAGGTCGCGCTGTTCGAACGGCACGACAGCGCCGACGGGGCCTGGAAGGCCTGCGAGCAACTGCTCATGGAGGCCGCCGCGAACGACGCGGTGATGACGGTGCTCTGGCATCCACGCTACTTGAGCGACGATTTCCCGGGCTACCGGACGCTCTACCGGCGGCTCATCGAGCGCGCGCTGGAGCTGGATGCATGGATCGGTCCGCCGGCGGAGTGTTACGACCGACTCGTCGAGGAGGGAGACGATATCGCCGCACTCGATGCAGCCGCAGACGCTACCGACTGACGAAAAAATCGAACCGTCGTCTCAGTCGTCCTTCGTCGTGATGTCGGCCGAGAGACCCTGCGCCATCTGGATGCCCTCGGCATTGTTGAGCGTCCACGCGGTGCGCTCGGTGACGGCTTCGATGATCTCGCGCGCGCTCGGGTAGCCGTTGCCCGACTTCTTCACGCCGCCGAACGGGAGTTGGATCTCCGCGCCGATGCACGGCAGGTTGCCATAGGCGAGCCCGATCTCGGCGTTGTCGCGGAAGTAGTTGATCTCGTGGTAGTTCTCCGAGATGATCGCCCCCGCGAGCCCGTACTCGGTGTCGTTGTGGATCTCGACGGCTTTCTCGATGTCGCCCGAGTAGGGCATGAGCGCGACGTGCGGGCCGAACACTTCTTCGTGAGTGACGCGGAGATCGGCCTCGGGATCGGCCTCGTAGACGAACGGTCCGATCCAGACGCCGTCCTCGTGGCCCTCGGGGATCTCCTCATCGTCGAGTTCCGTGCGGTCGACGAGCACCTCGACGTCCTCGTCGTGAGCGAGTTCGTTGTAGTCGGTGACTTTCTCCTTGTGTTCGTCCTCGATCAGCGGCCCCATGAACGTGTTTTCGTCCAAGGGGTCGCCGACGGCGACGTCCTCGGCGATGTCGACGAACTGCTCCTTGAACTCGTCGTAGATATCCTCGTGGACGATGATGCGCTCCGAGGAGACACAGCGCTGGCCCGTCGTCTTGAACGAGCTCATCACCGCCGAGTGAACGGCCGTCTCCATGTCGGCCTCGTCGGTGATCACGATGCCGTTCTTGCCGCCCATCTCGCAGGCCGCGAGCTTGCCGGCCTCGCTGCCGGTCTTACCCATGATCTCGTGGCCGACCTCGGCCGAGCCGGTGAACAGCACGGTCTCGACGCGGTCGTCGTCGACGATCGCCTCGCCGGCGTCGCCGTAGCCCTGCACCATGTTGAACACGCCGTCGGGGATCCCGGTGTCGGCGAACATCTCGGCGATGACCTGGCCACACCAGGGCGTCTGTTCGGCGGGTTTCCACACCACGGTGTTGCCCTCGACCAGCGAGACGGCCATGTGCCAGAAGGGAATGGCGACCGGGAAGTTCCACGGTGTGATACAGCCGATCACGCCGCGGGGTTTGCGGCGCATGTAGGCGTCTTTGCCGGCGATCTCCGAGGGGACGACGTCGCCGTGGGGGTGGCGGGCGTCGCCGGCGGCCCACTCGACCATATCCCAGGCCTCGTTGACGTCGGCTTTCCCCTCCGAGATCTCCTTGCCACACTCCTTGGAGACGATCTCGCCGAGCTCCTCGTGGCGCTCCTTGAGCTCGTGGTAGATCTCCCAGAGATACTCCGCGCGGTCGACGTACGAGAGCGCTGACCACTCCTCGAAGGCGTCGTCGGCGGCCGCGAGCGCACGGTCGACGTCCGCGTCCGTGCCGCGCTGGAACTCGCCGAGGCTCTCGCCCGTCGCGGGATTAGTGCTCTCGAAGCTCTCTGTGCCGTCGCCATCGATCCATTCGCCGTCGACGTAGTGTTGGGACGGCTCGCTGAGCTGTTGACTCATCTCGGCAAGAATTGCGACCGCCGGGTACAAAAACGTCGCGCTGTCCGAGTGTGTCACCCACCAGCAGGACACGATCGAGCAGCAGTCGGTCGTTTACGGCATCAGTACAGACAGACGGGCTGGTCGAACGACGTTCGCGAGACGACGTGCGAGCCCGATCTCCGGATAGAGCGTTTCACACTGTCACACACTATACTATCGAACAGTGTATGGAAACCCTTATCATGAAAGTTGAGTAGTGTATCGTGCACATATGGTTGCACTTATCGGGTTGGTCGTCGGCGTACTCGTCCTGTTCAGTGTGGGCTATATCGGCTATTCACGCTATCTCGCCCAATTCATTGGGCTCGACGAGGACGCCGAGACGCCGGCACACAAATACGAGGACGGACAGGAGTACGTTCCGGCGAAGAAACCCGTCCTTCTTGGTCATCACTTTTCGAGTATCGCGGGCGGCGCACCGATCGTCGGCCCGATCACCGCGGGCCTCCTCTGGGGCTGGCTGCCGGCCGTTCTCTGGATCGCCATCGGCAACCCGCTGATGGGCGCGGTCCACGATTTCGTCTCGCTCTCAGGCAGTCTCCGCCACGAGGGCCGATCGATCGGCTCGATCATCGGCGAGTACGTCGGCGAGGAGAGCAAGGACCTCCTGCTCTGGTTTGCCTTCCTCACGATCATCCTCGTCGTCGCGGTGTTCGCCTACGTCGTCGGACTGGTGTTCCAGGAGTACCCGAGCGCCGCGACCGCGAGCATGCTCTACTGTGCTGTCAGTCGTCAATTGAAGGATATAGCCGCTTCAGTTTGATTCGGGCATCGTCGGTCGTGAACCGCCAGTCAATGTCGGTATCATCGCTGTTTCGTTCCTTCTTCCACGCGGCGACCTCCTGACGGAGCGTCGCCGCGTCGGGGATGCGTCTGTCGAGACACTGCTGCTGGAGCGTATTGAACTCGATTTCCGCCATATTGAGCCAGCTACCGTGTACTGGCGTGAAGTGAAATTCGAGCTTGTCGAGTATCCGCCGTGCTTCAGCTGGATCGAAATACTCGTAGAAGGCTGCCGGCTTGTGCGTGTTGAGGTTGTCCAGCACCACCCGGATGCAGTCCGCATCCGGGTAGTGCTGATCAACGAGGTGCTGCATGAAGTGAACCCAGTCTTCAGTGGTTCGGCGATCTTTGACCCTCACCGCTCGCCAGCCGGCAAGCGGTTCGGAGGCCAGAAACAGGTTCTTGGTGCCGTTACGCTCGTACTGGTAGTCTTCGCGGGCAACCGTGCCCGGCTGAGCCGGGCGCGGTTGCTCGACCTGCTTGAGTAGCTGTTTGGGATGCTCGTCGAAACAAACGAGAGGCCGGTCTGGGTCGTATGGTTCGCGGTAGAGTGAGAGGACGTCCTCCATGTGGTAGATGAACTCGGTGTCTTGCTCTGGCGGGATCACCCATTGCTTGGATCGGTGAGGCTGTAGCTCGTTTTTTTGAGGACTTGACGCACGGTTTCGTGAGAGACTGATTCGTGATCGATCTCGTCGAGGACAACAAGTTTGTCGGAGAGAAGACGGAGCGTCCAGCGAGCGCGCCCGTCGGGCGGCTCGCTGGTAGCAAGGGCAATGAGATGAGCTTCGTCCTCACCGTCGAGTTTGCGTTCGTAGGTGCGGTCAGGATTTTTGCGTTCGATGGCATCAAGCCGGTCGCGTTCGTGGAACTTTTTCCGGGTTCGCCACGCTGTAGCTGGGCTACAGCCGAGTGACTCGGCGATATCCGAGTCACTCTTGCCGTCGTCTGCTTGGAGTAGGATGCGCGCACGAGTAATCTTCTGTGCTCGGTGAACGCCGTGGGATGTGATCGCGTTGAGAGTGTCGCGTTCTTCTTCGGTCAGCTCGATCGGGTACGTTGACTGGCTCATTGCCATACCGTATTGATGCGCAGTAAGATAGCATTTTCAGTTTATAGTTGACGACTCACTACGTGGGGCTGACCGCACGCGCGTACATCACGGAGCCCTCGCGCGGGAAGTACGTCCACACCCTCTCGGCGTGGGTACAGGCGGTCAAGGAACGCTTCGACGCCGAGGGGATCGACATGCCGTACCCCTACACCGAACTCACGGGCGGTATCGACGTCGAGAACATCGCCGAGGTCGACCAGGCCCGCGCCGACGACTGATTCGCTACGACCCGAGATCGAGGCGGTCTTTCGCCTCGTCGATCGCCGCGTCGACGCGATCCTGGAACTCCTCGACGGATCGTTCGACGTAGCGGACGCGATCGCGCGGGATTCGCCGAATGACGTCGTTGCCGTCGTCATCCTCGCCGGTTTTCACCTGCCAGTGATCGTCGAAGTAGACGATGTGTTCGTTGTCGACGTCGATACTCACTTGCTCGCCGTCGAGCCCTTCGTAGACGATCGTCGCGCGCCCGAGCTCCGGATCGGGAAGATCGATATCCGTCATCAGCGGGGATACGCAAACCGTTCACAAAAGGATGGTCCCTGCATGGCTCGACGGCAGTCGGGACGAGAGGCGAGCTACACCAACACCCGTTCGAGATCGACCACGGTTCCCGATTCCATCCCGGGATCGCCGACGAGTCGCCCGAGACAGACCACCGCGCCGTCGGGCGTGTAACACGCGACCAGCGGCTCGTCGGCGTCGTCCGGACGGTCGTCGATCCCGAGCACGCCGGGCGCGTAGACCGGTGCGCCCTCGGCGACCTCGTGGGCGGCGCTGGGGGCGATCTCTACACGCGGGAGATGAGTGAGCGCGCGTTCGGCCGGCTGGACGGTGTCGAGAAGCGTTCCTGGATCCCCGTCGTCGGCGAACGCGAGCGCGTCCGTGAGGTCGTGCATGCTCACGAGATCCGTATCGTCGAACGGCGTCGTCCCGACCCTCCGGAGATCGCCCATGTGCGCGCCGGTGCCGAGCGCGCGCCCGAGATCGTGACAGAGCTTTCTGACGTAGGTGCCGCTCTCGCAGCGGATGCGGAGGAGCACACGTCGTTCCTCGACTTCGATCGCCGTCAGCTCCGACAGCCGGCGAGTGCGCAGCCGTCGGGCGACGGCGCTCTTTTTCGGCGGTTTCTGGTAGATCTCGCCCTCGAACTCGGCGAGTACGTCGTCAAGACTCTCGGGTGCCCGTCCGTGCAGTTCGAGCACGGCCACGTACTCCTTTTCGCCCTCCAGGAAGACCTGTGCGAGGCGCGTCGCGTCGCCGAGCAGGATCGGCAGACAGCCCGTGACCTTCGGATCGAGCGTGCCCGCGTGTGCCGCGCGATCGGTCCCGACGAGATCGCGCACCCAGCCAGTGACCTGATGAGCTGAGGGCCCCGGCGGTTTGTCGAGGTTGACGACGCCGAAGGAGAGACGCTCCTCGGCGGTTCGGTCGGCCGGCGCGCCGCGCATCAGCGCTCGAAATCGACGGCGACGTTCACTTGCCCCTCGTCGGCCGCCGGATCGTAGGCCGTACACGCCTTCGCGAGCACGTCGACGATGGCGTCCGGTCCCCAGCGCGCGGTACTCAACGAGAGATCGTAGATCGAGCGGTCGTCGATGTCGATGTCGTAATACTCCTGATAGCGCTGGGCCTCGCTCGCGGCGCGGGCTTCGGTTTCCTCACGGGCGACGTCGATCGATTTCTCCTCGCGATCGGCGATGCGCGCGACACGAACGGACAGCGGTGCGTCGAGCCAGATCCTGAGATCGGCGTACTCGCCGGCCATCCAGCCCGCCAGCCGGGATTCGAGCACGACGTCGTCGCGCTCCTCCGCGATCGTCAGCTGGCGACGATCGAGTGCCCGGTCGATGGCGTCGTCCTCCTCGGCGCGGCGGTTGAGTTCGAGCGCCGTCAGCCCGCGTTCGTCGGCGACCGTCCGAAAGATATCGCCGCCGCTGATGTGTTCGTAGGAGAGTCGGTCGGCGAGCGCCGCCGCCGTCGTGGATTTGCCGACGCCGGCCGGCCCGGACACGGTGACAAACATGCCGTGTCTCGGTCCGGGGCGGTACAAAGGGGTTGTGGCTCCCGCTCAGGTCGACGGCGTCGTCGTGAGGTTGAGCGATTTCTGGATGATCTGGCGGAAGGAGATGGAGATGAGGAAGTACCAGACGAGCCAGACCCAGACGAAGCCACCGATCTGCTCGGTCAGCTCCATGCGCCCGAGCATCGGCAGGACGATCGACCGCTCGGCCGCGACGATGTGCTCGGCACCGCCGCCGCGGACGCCCGTCTTCCAGTACATCCAGACGAACACCGGGATGGTGAGCAGCAGGATCCAGACCATCGGCCGGAACTGCTCCTTGAACATGCCGAGCTGATCGCTCATCGCGTCCATCTGCTCCTCCTGAATCCGGTCGAGCGCGGCGTCGTCACCGCGCTCTTTGGCCTCCTTGCGGCGCTCTTGGATGTCGTTCATCTGTTCTTGGATCGCGCCCATCTTCTCGGTGTTCATCAGGTTCGACTGGAGCAGCACCGAGTAGAGCCCGGTGAGCACCGAGAGGATGATGACGACGGCATAGAACGGCAACACGGCGTCGAACGGGCCGAAGATGACGTCCGCTGCCTGTCCGACCGCGTTGCGGATCGGCATGACCGCGTAGGCAGGAAACAGCGAGAGCGCCGCGAGCCCGGCGAGTTTATCGTAGGTCGACCAGCCGGAATCCTCGTCCTCGGCGTCGGTCTCGACGGAGTCGTCGCCGAGCGCCGCACGGATCTCGTCGGGGTTCGAGACCGCGAAGCCGTCGCCGTCGGCGTCGTGGAGGATGCCGGTCTCGATGAGTCGGCCCCACTGTCCGCTCGTGAGGTCGTCGCTGACGTCGGCCCATCTGATGGTGTGGGTGCCGCCGTCGGGTGTCGGTTCGTCGGCGGCGTGGCCGGATCGGTCGAGCACCACCGTGAGCGCCTCGGCGAAGGCGGGGTCCTCGGCGACCAGCGAGCGCGCTTTCTCGCCTGTTCGTCCCATTTCCGTCCTCTATAGCGTGCGCGCTAATCAACCTTTTACTTCGCTAGCCGTTTCGAACCGATTCCGATAACCGCTCAGACCGCCGCGTCGATCGTCTCGCGCAGCTCTTCCCAGACTTCCTCAGGTGTGGCCTCGCCGTCGATCTCCTCGAGCACGCCCGCCTCGCGGTAGTAGTCCACGACCGGCTCGGTGCTCTCGTGATAGACGTCGATCCGCTCTTTGACCGTCTCCTCGGTGTCGTCTTCGCGCTGGATCAGCGCGCCACCGCACTCGTCACAGACGCCCTCCTCTTCGGGCGGGTTGAACTCGACGTGGTAGTTCGCGCCGCAGTCGTCACAGACTCGTCTTCCAGTCAGGCGCTCGACGAGTTCGGAGTCGCTCACCGAGAGCAGACAGACCACGTCGAGAGTGGTGATATCAGCGAGATAGTCGGCCTGTTCGGTGTTGCGTGGGTAGCCGTCGAGCACGTAGCCCGCACCGTCCGAGAGCGCCTCGGCGACGATCTCGTTGACCACCGGGTCGGGGACGAGCTCGCCGGCGTCCATGAACTCACGAGGTGTGCCGTAGTCGGTCTCCATGTCCTTGTTCGCCCGGAGCGCGTCGCCCGTCGTCACATGTGGAACGTCGTACTCGTCGGCGACGTTCGCGCTCTGTGTCCCCTTCCCTGCGCCCGGCGGCCCGAGCAGCAGGACGTTGGGTTGGTCATCGCTCATACTCCCGGTTCGGAAGGGAGGGTAAAAGGTTTGTAGATACCGTCTCCGTTTGCGCGGCGCACACAGCGGCCCGCTTTTCACCGCGAGCGGCGAACCCGATCCATGACCCGCTTCGATGCCGCAACCGAAGAACCACGAAGGGAGCTGTTCGCCGACGCGATCCGTGCTCACGAGGAACGCGAGAGCGCGTTCCTCACCGTCGAGACGGAGACACAGGACGAGGAGGAGCGATCGCCGTGGCTCCAGTTCGCGGACGGGATCCTGAACGTCGACTGTACGGACGACGAGCTCGATCGAGTGAAAGAGCTGCTGAACGACTATCCCGCCTTCCGCATCGACGAGCTCGAAAGTCCCGAGGATGTCGACGGGACGAACGTCCGTATCGCGGCGCGGGCCGATCCCGAACGCGTCGCCGAGTTCGCCGATCGACTGTTCACCGGGGTCTACGAGCGACCCGCTGACTATCGGGCGTGGATCGCGGCCGTCTAAACGTCGTCGTCGCTGATGCCCGGTGCGTCGGTCACATCGACCTCGTCGGGTTCGTCCTGCCCGCCGACGAGCAGTTCGCCGTCCGGCCCCTCGACGTAGACGTCGTCGGCGAACCCACCCTTGGTGTAGCGATGGGAGTCGTCGTCGAGTTTCTCGGGCGTCGACGGTGCCTCGGGGACCCCGCCTGCGGGGGCGAACGTGCCGAGCGGGTCGTCGATAGTGATGGCAAACGTCTCGAAGAACTCCCGATAGCGGTCGTAGTGGGCGTCGAGCTCGTCGGGCGGGATCTCCATCATCTCGGTCCAGCCGTGGTTGTAGAAGTCGAAGTTCGCCTGGACGTGCGTGATCTCGCGCGCGGCGGCCTCGGTGTAGTCGGCTTCGAGAGCGGCGACATAGCTATCCATCGCCGCCTCGAAGAAGGCGTCGAGATGCTCGCGGCGCTCGTCGGCACGGGCGGGATCGGCCTTGCCGGTGAACACGCGCGTGTGGAGATCGACGAGCTTCCCGGTCGCGAACTCGCCGACGACGGGCATCGTGAGCGCCTGTTTGGCCGCGAAGTGACGGACCGACTGCTGCAGTTTCATGGATACAAGTCGGGGCGCGAGCCACATCAACGCACCGCCTGCGGACGGAACGGCCCGTTTTTCGGTTGCATCGTATCCACGATGCCGTGCACGAACCGAAACTAATTTGAATGAACGGTCAGTATATATCAGTGAAGATGAACGGAATCGACAACAGCGTGGCGCTGGTGACCGGTGCGGGAGCAGGAATCGGCAGGGAAACGGCCGAGCGGTTCGCCCGCGAGGGCGCGTCGGTCGTCGTCTCGGATATCGACGTCGACGCGGGCGAGGAGACGGTCGAACGGATCGAGGACGAGGGCGGCACCGCGGCGTTCGTCGAGGCGGACGTCAGCGATTCGGACGCCGTCGCGGCGATGGTCGAGGCGACCGTCGACGAGTTCGGCGGGCTCGACTACGCGGTGAACAACGTCGCGGCCGGTGCCCCGGCGGCGCGCACCGCCGACATCGACGAGGACGACTGGGATCGCGTCGTGGCGATCGCCCAGAAGGGGACGTGGCTCGGGATGAAACACGAGATCCCCGCCATCCTGGACGGCGATGACGACGGAGCGGTCGTCAACGTCGCCTCGATCGCCGGCATCGAGGCCAGCCCCGGGCGGACGCCCTACGCCGCGAGCAAACACGGCGTCGTCGGACTGACCCGCTCGGCCGGCGTCGAGTATGCGACCGAGGGGGTTCGGGTCAACGCCGTCTGTCCGGCCGTCGTTGAGACGGCAGCGATCGAATCGCTCTCGCCCGAGGAGCGCGACCAGGTCACCGCCGACGTGCCGATGGATCGGCCGGCACAGCCCGAGGAGATCGCGAGCGCGATCGTCTGGCTCTGCTCGGACGACGCCTCGTTCGTGACCGCCCACGCGCTCCCCGTCGACGGCGGCGAAACGCAGGGGTAGACGGGCAGCAACGCCGTCGCGTGCAGCTGAGCGTCGTTCCCGCCGGACGGCTTCGTGGATAGCAATTCACATTACCCCGGGGTGCCGAACTCGTTCCATGACCGCCTCGTACGTCATCATCGGCGACGGTATCGCCGGCAGTTCGGCGGCCGAAACCGTTCGCGAGGACGCGCCCGACGCCGACGTCACAGTAATAACCGACGAGGGCGAAGCGCTCTACAACCGCATTCTCATCAAGGAGTTCGCCAAGGGGAAACTGCCCGAGGCACCGATGTCGATCCACCAGCCCGACTGGTACGACGAGCGCGACATCGACCTCCGGCTGAACACGTTCGTCACCGACATCGACACCGACGCTCATACCGTCGACACCCACGAAGGCGAACAGTTCGACTACGACAAACTGCTGCTCGCGACCGGCGGCACGCCCGTCCAACTGCCCGTTCCGAACTCCGACGCCGAGGGTATCCATCACTTCTGGACGTTCGAGGATGCGCGCGCCATCGCCGAGCGCGCCGAGGCGGCCGACAACGGCGTCGTCGTCGGTGCGGGCCTGCTCGGCATCGACTTCGCGGCCATCTGCGGTGCACAGGACGTCGAGGCCCACTATCTGATGCGCGGCGAGAACTGGTGGCGGTACGCGCTCTCGGACGACGGTGCCGAGATCATTCACGGCGCGCTCGAGGACAACAACGTCACACCCGTCTTCGACAGCGGCGTCGATCGCTTCGAGACAGACGACGCAGGCCACGTCAGCGCCGCCGTCACGCCCGACGGCGACCGCTACGGCTGCGAGTTCGCCGGCGTCGCCATCGGGCTCGACTTCAACCTCGAACTGCTCCAGAACACAGACATCGAACTCGACGACGGCGTCGTCGTCGACGAACACATGCAGACCTCCGTCGATGACGTCTACGCCGCCGGCGACCTCACGCGCTACTACGACACGATTCTGGACGAGTACGCCCAGAACGGTTCCTGGGGCAGCGCCAAGGAGCAGGGATCGATCGCCGGCGAGAACATGGTCGCCGATAGTGAAGAAGCCACGTTCCGCTGGGTATCGTCCTACTCGATCACACACTTCGACTTCCCGTTCCTCTCCTTTGGCCATCCGACGCTCGGCGACGATCACGCCGAGGCGAAGTTCTCGGACACGGAGTGGCGACGGGTCGCGTTCAAGGACGGCAAGATCGTCGGCGGCGTGCTCATCGGCGATCTCGCACCCCAGAGCAAGTACAAGAAGCTCATCCGCGAGGAGCGCGTCGTCGCCGACCAGAAGGACGTGCTGATGCAGGAGGAGGTCGACCTCGACGAGCTCGCACCCGCCGCCGAACAGTAGTCGCATCGAAGGCGTTTTCCTCGCTGCTGTCCCAGCAGCGGTATGGAAGGCGGGAGCGGCGATATGACATTAGCGTTCGAACTCAGTGCGCTGGAGGCACTCTCGGAGCCGACCGACGTGTTCTCGGGCGCGCGCCGCTGGACGGAGTACGTCGGCGTGATCTCCGAGCAACCCACGTACGTCGTGACGAACTTCACGCGGAAGAACCGCATCCGACAGGACTTCTTCTCCGGCCCGCGCGGGCGGCGCGAAAGCCTCGAAAACGTCAAACAGCAGTTCGACACCGAGCGCCACGTCTTCGTCGGCATGGACGACGATGACCGGGAACTCGCCGACGAACTCGACTGGGAGTATCTCCCCGTCGAGGACGCGGCCGACGCGGCCGGCTGGACGCTCGACGACGGTGACGACGAGGACCCCACGATCGACACCGAATCGCGCGACGACTGGCCGTAGTCGGCCGAAGGGAACCATTTAATATCCGATCGGACGGGTTCGGAACATGACGCTCGATATCGACGTCGCGATCAGACGCGGCTTCTCGCGGACGTTCACCCGCAACGGGCTGCTGCTGATCGGGGCCTTTCTCGTCTTCGGGCTCGTGAGTGCGGTGCTCGTCCAGACGGCGAGCCTCCAACTGGTCGAGCGACTCAACGATCTCGCGGCACAGACACCCACACCGGGCCCTGGCACGGGTGGCGGAGCGGGCACGCCCCCGCACACAGCGGATGATCCCGCCGGGGCTCAGCCGCTCGCGCTGCCGATCCCGCTGATCGTCGCCGCACCACTCGCGGCGCTCACGCCCTTCATCGGCGAGGCATTGCGCATCATCGCCGTCCGGACGCTCGTGAGCGAGCACACCGACTCGATTCCGCGCGCGTTCGCACGCGAAAACATCGTCTGGGCGACGCTGAACGGTTTCTTTGGTGGGATCGTCGTCGGATTTATCATCATTATCGGCGGGATCGTCGGACTGATCGGGCTGCTCATCGGCGGCCCGCTCGTCGCGGCGTTTTTCGCCACCTCGTTTTTCTTCGTCCGCCAGGAGATTGCCGTCGAGAACAAGAATTTTATCGACGCGCTGACCGATAGCTGGCGGCTGACGAGCGGCCACCGCATCGGCCTGTTCGCGCTCGCCGTGGTCATCTGGCTCATCGGTCTCGTCGTCTCGATCCCCGGCACCGCGATCGGCTTCCTCGCCGGCGCTGGGTCGCCGGGGCTGGCGACGATCGCAGTCACGATCGTGAGCGTCGCGCTGGGTTCGGTCACGACCGTCTTCGGCATCGCCGTCGCGGCCCGTGCGTACGATCAGCTGCGCGCCGAGCGCGACGCTCCCGACGAGCGCGCGACGCCGTAGCCCGACGGTGGCCACCCACGGAGTTTAACCGCACGCCGCGCCAACCGTTCGTATGTCCGAGCCACGCGTCCCCGGCGCTCGCGGGGGCGAGGTGTCGCTGCCGTGTGGCGAGTCGGTCGCCGTTGCGGAGCTCGATATGGGCGTGCGCGAGTTCGACTGTGACTGCGGCGCGCGCCACGCCGTCGTGATGGACGTCCACCCGCCGAGCCGGTTCGTCCCCGAATCGCTCGTCGCGATCCTCCGCGAGACGATCGACTCCACCGACGGCGAGGAGTTCGACACGATGCATCTGATGGGCGTCGTCTTGGAGGAATTCCCCGAGAAGATCGTCTCCGAGGACGTCTCCGAGGACAGCAGTGTCGGCTACGCGCTGCTGTGGATCGCCGACTTCGACGCGCGCCGCCTCCACGAGATCGTCGTCGAACTCGTCGTCGAGTTGATGGAACACGCGGTGAGCCACGCCGACGACGCGGCGACCGAGAGCGAGTTCGAAGAGCAGATGCACGCCTTCGACGTCGAGGAGTTCGTCGATCGCTATCGCCGCGAGCGCGACTTCGAGCACGAGACCGACACCCCGGCCTGAAATTCTTGTACTCGTCCGAAAACGCCGACGTTCGCGTCTGACAGTCGTCTGACGATATGTTATCCGTCCCGCCGACATAGATCGCGTATGCAGTTCCGCCGTGGCGAGTTCGAGCGGATTCGGACGGTGCTCGCGGAGGCGAACGACGACGACGAGCCGCTGACGGCACGCGAGATTCACGACCGCCTCGCTGCACGCGACGTGGCGCTCGACAGCCCTCACCGCGTAGCCACCGTGCTGGGACGGCGGGCCGACGCCGGCGATATCGAAGTCATCGAGAGCCAGCCCTACCGCTATCGACTCGTCGATTCGCCGTAGTATCCCGGTGGCCGTTTTTTCTGCTCACTCACAGTTCGATCAGTAGCGTCCCGCTACCGCACCGCCACAGCCCACATACCTCCCCAGCCGATTCGCTCGTCGCTACGCTCCTCGCTCATCCACCGTCAGAGCGAAGTCGTTCGGGAGAGCGAAGCTCTCCCGTGATGACGGAAGACGCGAAGCGTCTTCCGAACCACTCTGACGAGCCTGCACTCGCGTGCTCGTGCAGACCTCGCGCAATGTTCGCGCTCGTGCGCTCGCTATTGTCTGCTCACGGGCGGCTTCGCCGCCCGTTCGCACGGCCAGCGGGACCTTCGGTCCCGCCCGGCTCGCACACGAGCGCGAGTGCGCGCCGATGGGATTAGCAATCAGTGTACCGTGGCGTGGCAGAATTTGCTTCGAAAATCGAAACTCAGCTACGCATCTCGCAGTGTATCGTCGGGCTTATTACGATGTGCGAACTGGCGTGGGTAATGAGCGACGAGGACAGAACGATACTGTTGATCGGTAGCGGTCCAATCCAGATCGGACAGGCGGCGGAGTTCGATTACTCGGGCGCGCAGGCCTGTCGCGCGCTCGCCGAGGAGGGGGCCCGAGTCGTCCTCGTCAACTCGAACCCGGCGACGATCATGACCGATCCGGAGATGGCCGACGCGGTCTATATCGAACCCATCACGACCGAGGCCATCAGCGAGATCATCGAGAAAGAGCGCCCGGACGGCGTCATCGCGGGACTGGGCGGTCAGACGGGACTCAACGTGACCGCCGAACTCGCCGAAGAGGGCGTTCTGGAGGAGTACGACGTCGAGATCATGGGGACGCCGCTGGACACGATCTACGCGACCGAGGACCGCGACCTGTTCAAGGAGCGGATGAAGGAGATCGGCCAGCCGGTGCCCGCCTCGACGACCATCACCCTCGACGAGGGCGAGTCGGTACAGGGACTCACGGAGGTAGACCTCACTGAGCGCGTCGACGAGGCCGTCGCATCGGTGGGCGGGCTGCCGGTCATCTCCCGGACCACCTACACGCTCGGCGGGAGCGGGTCGGGCGTCGTCGAGGAGCGCGAGGAGTTGTACGAGCGCGTGCGGAAGGGACTTCGGCTCTCTCGGAACAGCGAAGTCCTGATCACCGAGTCGATCGCGGGTTGGGTCGAGCTCGAATACGAGGTGATGCGCGACGCCGACGACTCCTGTATCGTCATCTGCAACATGGAGAACCTCGACCCGATGGGGATTCACACGGGCGAGTCCACGGTCGTCACGCCCTCGCAGGTCATCCCGGACGACGGCCATCAGGAGATGCGCACCGCGGCGCTCGACGTGATCCGTGATCTCGGCATTCAGGGCGGCTGTAACATCCAGTTCGCCTGGCGCGACGACGGGACACCCGGCGGCGAGTACCGTGTCGTCGAAGTGAACCCTCGCGTCTCGCGCTCGTCGGCGCTCGCCTCTAAGGCGACGGGCTATCCCATCGCGCGCATCACGGCGAAAGTCGCGCTCGGCAAGCGTCTCCACGAGATCGACAACGAGATCACCGGCGAGACGACCGCCGCCTTCGAGCCGGCGATCGACTACGTCGTGACCAAAGTCCCGAGATGGCCAAACGAGAAGTTCCGCGACGTCGAGTTCGAGCTCGGCACGGCGATGAAGAGCACGGGCGAGGCGATGGCGATCGGGCGCACCTTCGAGGAATCACTCTTGAAGGCGCTGCGCTCGACCGAGTACGAACCCGACGTCGACTGGGCAGGAATGGACGACGCGACGCTCGAAACGAAGTTCTTGGAACGGCCGACGCCCGATCGCCCATACGCGATGTTCGAGGCGTTCGACCGTGGCTACTCGGTCGAGAAGGTCGCCGAACTCACCGGGATCAAATCGTGGTACGTCGAGCGGTATGCGAACATCGCCGAGGCAGCAGGGAAAGCGGCCGACGGCGAGTTCGAGGCGGCCGCCGCGGTCGGCTTCACCGATCAGGAGGTCGCGGCGATGGCTGCCGGCGACGATGCGATGACGCGTGCCGACGGCAGCGGCGCGGTCGAGGTCGACGACGCCACTGTCGATGAAGTGGGTGCGAACGCCCCGGATCGTGACTTCAAACAGGTCGACACCTGCGCGGGCGAGTTCGCCGCCTCGACGCCGTACTACTACTCCGCGCGCGAACCGGAATTCGGCGGCGACTCGGCACTCGCGACCGACGAAGTGCGCGTCGACCGCGACGTCGAGAGCGTCGTGATCGTCGGCGGCGGCCCAATCCGCATCGGCCAGGGCGTCGAGTTCGACTACTGTACCGTGCACGCCGTGCGCGCGCTCCGCGAGCAGGGTATCGACGCCCACGTCGTCAACAACAACCCCGAAACCGTCTCGACCGACTACGACACCTCGGATGGGCTCTTCTTCGAGCCGATCACCCCCGAAGAGGTCGCCGACGTCATCGAATCGACCGATGCCGACGGCGTGATGGTCCAGTTCGGCGGCCAAACGTCCGTGGACATCGGGCGCGGGCTCCAGGCCGAACTCGACCGGCGCGGTCTCGACTGCGACGTCCTCGGCACGACCGTCGAGGCGATGGACCTCGCCGAAAACAGAGATAGATTCAACCATCTCATGGACGAGCTGGGTATCGCCCAGCCGGCCGGTGGCGCGGCCGAAAGCGAGGCCGAAGCGCTCGATCTCGCCCACGAGATCGGGTACCCAGTGTTAGTCCGCCCGAGCTACGTCCTCGGCGGGCGCGCGATGGACGTCGTCCACGACGACGACGGTCTCCGCCAGTACGTCGAGGAGGCCATTCATGTCAGCCCCGACCAGCCCATCCTCATCGACGAGTTCCTGGAAGGCGCGGTCGAGCTCGACGTCGATGCCGTCGCCGACGGTACTGATGTGCTCATCGGCGGGATCATGGAACACGTCGAATCGGCCGGCGTCCACTCGGGCGATTCGGCCTGTATGATCCCGCCCGAATCGCTCGACAGCGAGGTGCTGGGACGTGTGCGCGAGGTCGTCGAGGACATCGCGCAGGCGCTCGAAACCGTCGGGTTGCTCAACGTCCAGCTCGCGGTCAAGGACGACGAGGTGTTCGTCCTGGAGGCGAATCCGCGCTCTTCCAGAACCGTGCCCTTCGTCTCGAAGGCGACCGGTGTCCCCATCGCGAAGCTCGCCGCCCAGGTGATGGCCGGGACACCGCTCGCCGATCTCGATACGGCCGAGCAGGTACCCGAGCAGACGAGCGTCAAGGAAGTCGTCCTGCCGTTCGATCGTCTGCCGGGCAGCGATCCCCGCTTGGGTCCGGAGATGAAGAGTACGGGTGAGGTGATGGGAACGGCAGGAAGCTTCGGGAAGGCCTACGACAAGACCCAGACCGCAACGAGCAAGCCGATCCCCGACACGGGAACGGCGGTCGTCGATCTCGCCGACGCGGAGTTCCCCGATCCCGACAGCGACGCGGGGCACGCACTCCGTGATGGGTTCGCCGAGCGCTTCGAGCTCGGCGAGTTCGACGATCTCCCGCAGGCTATCCGCGACGGCGACGTCGATCTCGTGATCTCGCGCGAGCGCGCGGCGCTCGAAGTCTGCGTCGAGGAGGACGTCACCTACTTCTCGACGACAGCCAGCGCCGAGGCGGCGCTCGACGCGCTCGCGGCCCGCGCGGAGGACTCGGCGGTCGCGGCGGTGAGCGAGCGGCCGACGACCGCGCGCGAGTGGGGCAACTGAGGTAATCGACGCGTGAGTGCGTAACGTTCGCGGCACAACTATTTGTCGGCTGCCGAGAAACAACCGGCGAATGAGCCGTCTCGCCCTGTTCGGTGCGATCCATTTCGATCGCCGCTCGAAGGTCGCCGACGAGCTGTCGGCGTTCGTCGCGAGCGAGGATGCAGAGGCGGTGTTCGTCGAGTGGCCCGAACACCCGCTCTCGCGGCTGACGGCGCTGCGCGCGCTGCTCGCCGTCCCGCTGCTCGTCCTCGGCGGGATCGCCCTCGATCTCGTCCGTGCGCCGTACTATCTGCTGTTCAACCGCCGTCTCGATTCGACCGAGCATATCGTCGCCGCACAGCTCGACTGTCCGGTTCACACGGTCGACCGACATCCCTGGACGCTCATGGCCACGGCGGGGCCGCTCGCGATCGTCCTCAACTGGGTGGCGCTGCTCGCATTTCTCGCGATCGCACCGCTCGCCACAGGGATCACGATCGCCGCTCTTCTCGTCGCCGGCGTCGCGATCCGGGTTATCACCCGATGGGACAGGACGGGTGGCGTGCTCGCCGGTGCGGTCGCGCTCGTTGTCCTGATCGGCGGAAGTGTCGTCGTGGATCCATTCCTCGGTGGGTTCGCACTCGCACTCACTGCGCTGCCCGTCGCCACCGCGGCCGCACTTGCCGTGAGCACGAACACGACCGTCACCGTGGCGACCCGCATCCCGGTGCTTGTCGTCGTGGTCGCGATGGCCCTCGCCGCCGAGTCGCTCGTCGGGTGGTTCGTGCTGACGGCGTTCCTCGCCTTCTCGATGTTCGTCACTCGGACGCTCGATACGCGCAACGAACACATGGCCAAGCGGATCGCGACGATCACCGACGAGGAGGGTTACGACGCGGCCGTTCTCGTGACCGGCATGGCCCACCTCTCCGGGATGGTCGACCACGCGAGCGCTGCAGAACTGACCGTCGAGCGGGCGTATCTGCCCCGGTGGCTCCGCGCGCCGGGACGGATCGAGGAGATCTCACCGGCCGAAGCTGGTGAGAGTGTGGCGACGACCGATACCGTCTCCACGGAGCTCGGCTCCGCGGGCGCGCGGGCGGCTGCGAGCGTCGTCGATTTCGTCGCGCTCGGCGTGCTGGGGTGGATTCCCGCGTTCGCGCTCGGCGCTGTGACGCGGACGCTGTTCGACGACTTTCTCGTGGGGGTCATCGCTGGGATCGTTCTCACGCCGCTGGCGTACTACGTGCTGCTCGAAGCGCGCTACGGGCGGACGCTCGGCAAACAGCTCGAAGGGCTGATCGTCGCCGATGCCGACGGACCGCCGGCCTCGCTCCGGGCGTGTCTCCTCCGGAACCTGCTGCGACCGGTCGATTTCATCGTGTTCTACCTGCTCGGGTTCGTTCTCGTGCTGGTGACCGATCGCGATCAGCGCCTCGGCGATCTCGTCGCCGGAACGGAGATCAGAGTGAGACGTTAGTCGGCGGTCGCCGCGACGCGCGTGGTCCCCGCGAGTTCGAGGACTTCGTCGAAGAAATCGAGCGAGTCGTGCGGGCCGGGGTTCGCCTCGGGGTGGTACTGGCGGGTGAGGACGCCGAGCTCGCCGCTTTCGAGCCCCTCGGGCGTGTCGTCGTTGACGTTGATCTGTGTGACGTCGAGCTCGCCCGGCTCGGTGACGGCGTAGCCGTGGTTCTGGGTGGTCATCACGACCCTGTCGCTGTCGAGATCGCGGACGGGCTGGTTCACGCCGCGGTGGCCGAAGGCCATCTTCGCGGTGCTGCCACCGAGTGCCCGCGCGACGACCTGCTGGCCGAGACAGATGCCGGCGATCGGGAGATCGCCGACGAACGTGTCGACGAGTTCCTGTGCGGCATCGAAGTTGGCGGGATCGCCCGGGCCGTTCGAGAGGAAGAGCAGGTCGGGATCGATCTCGCGCACGTCCTCGGGCGTCGCGTCGTAGGGCAGGACGGTGACGCTCGCGCCGCGATCGAGCAGCGAGGAGACGATCGAGCCCTTCGCGCCGCAGTCGATCAGCGCGATCTCGTACTCGCCACCCTCGTGACGGACCGGCTCGCTGACGCTGACGTCCGCACCGATGTCGACGTGCTCGCTCATCCCCTTGCACTGTTCGAGCTGTTCGCGTGCGGCCTCGGGGCTGGCGTCGGGCCCGGCGGCGATGCCACACTCCATCGCGCCCTCCTCGCGGAGTTCGGTCACGACGTCCCGTGTGTCGAGGCGGTCGAGCGCGGGCACGCCCGTTTCGGTGAGCCACTCCGCCACGTCGTCGGTGAGTTCGCGGGCGACTACTGCAGTGGGCTGGACGTTCTCGGATTCGAAGCGCTCGTCACGCACCCCGTAGTTCCCGATGAGCGGGTACGAGAACGTGAGTATCTGCTGGGCGTACGAGGGATCGGTGAGACTCTCCTCGTAGCCCGTGTACGCCGTCGTGAACACCAGTTCGCCGCGGGCGGTGCCCGGCGCGCGCGAGCGTCCGGTCAGCACGATGCCACCCTCGATGGCGACGTAGGCCTCTTCCATTACGATATGCGTACAGACGCACCCCTAATAACCGTTGTGTTCGAAACAAAGTTACGATATTCGTAATCATGAAGTGTCGGCCGGCGATAGGGGAGGGATGGACGACCTCGACCGCCGGATTCTGGACGTGCTCCGACGGGACTCCCGAACGCCCTATACCGAGATCGCCGCACAGGTCGGCACCTCCGAGGGAACGGTCAGGAATCGCGTCGAGCGACTCATCGAGGACGACACGATCGAGCGGTTCACCGTGACCACCCGCACGGGAAATATCAAGGCGATGATCGAGGTGAGCGTCGCCGTCGACGTCGACACCTCGGCGGTCTCCGAGCGGATGGCCGAGTGGCCCGAGGTCGATTTCGTCTGGCAGGTCTCGGGCGAGGAGGACGTCGTACTGATCGTCGACGCGGCCGACACGAGCGCCGTCAACGATCTCATCACGGAGGCGCGCGAACTCGACGACGTCATCTCGACGAAGACAAGACTCATCCTGGACGAACGGCGCGAATGAGTCGGGTCGTATCAGAAATTCGATGAACTAGGTGGAGAAAACACGTTAGAGCAAACGAGGAGCCAGACCGCAAACACTGCCAGCGGTAGCGAGCCGATCACGCCGGTCACTGCGGGACCGAGAAGTCGACTCGGATCGTTCTGCGTGAACAGCAGCATGATGCCGGCGTTCGCGTTGATCGCAGCGTGACCGATGACGGCGGGCCAGACACTGTTGCCCCGCAGCGTCACCCATCCAAGGAACACGCCGGCGACGACAGTAAAATACACCATCGCAAGGCTACCGAGCAGCGGCGTTTCGGGATAGTTGTATCCCAGCACGATCAGCGGCCAGTGCCAGACGCCCCAGATCACTCCCGACAGCAAGATGGCCCGACGACCGCCGAGAGGGAGGAGTTTCGGTAGCAGATACGCCCGCCAACCGAACTCCTCACCGAACGTGGCCACGCAGTTGACTGCCGTGTTGATCGTGGGGGCAGCCACTGCCGCGATGAGTGCGAGTTCCCGTGGTTCGATCGGGAGTTCCGTCCCCTGTGTCACTCCAAGTGTCTCACCCACGGCACTCAGCGTTGGGTCGAAAAATTCCGGAAACAGCACAAAGAAAACCGTCGCCCCGAGATAGAGCAGGACCGGCGGCACGACCCACGCGACGGCCCACCACCGCCAGTGACGTCGTCGCGGGCGCAGAGCCAGTCCATCCCAGCCCTCACCGGTAACGAGTCGTGTGAGAACGTTTGCTATCGCCGGTGAAAACATGTAGCCGGTGACGACGAGCACGAGCCAGAGCCGAACACCGGCGAACACCATCGGGCTCTCGGAGCCGATACCGCCGGTCATGGAGACGATCACACCGATCGTCCACGAGATCCCGAAAGCAAACAGTACGAACAGCCCCACACGCCGCCACTCCACGTCGCCATCGTCGGATCCTGTCGCCATCGGGAACGCGTCCCGGTCCGAGCGTTTCGTCTTCGATGTCGTCATACGTCTTCGTGAATGGCCCGACCGATATACTCAGGGTACCGTCAATCGTCCTCCGGCGGCGTTCCGACGCCGGGCGTCGCCCAGTCGGGCGTGTCGAGCTGATCCTTCTCGGCATGGACATACCGATAGAGTCGACCGATGAGCCGGTAGGGGAGCCAGTCGGCGACGCGGGGCTCGACACGCCCGTCGCGAATGGCCGCGACGACGTTTTCGGGCGTCGGCTCGTCGACATCGACCGCGGTGTAGGCGCGCCCGACCTCGACCGGGTAATGAGCGTCGCTCCCCCCGGTCATCGGCAGCTCGTACTGCTCGGCCAGACGCTCGACCCACTCGCGGGTCCGGGGATGTTTGCCGTTGACCTCGATGGCGTCGAAAGCCGCATCGACCTCCCTCACTGTGGAGTTACGGTACGGATGGGCGATGATGGCCGCACAGTCGCGTTCGTGGGCGATGTCGACGACTTCACCGGGTGTTAGCTCGCCGGGATCGGTCTCGTTCGGGGGATCGGGCCCGACCACGAGCACGTGCCCTCGTGTGGTCGAGACCTCGATGCCAGGGAGCACGGCCACGCCAGCGATCCCGTCGTCGAACGCGCGGTAGTAGTCGTGGTTGGTGGTGGCGACCCCGTCGAGACCGCGCGCCCGCGCGACCCCCGCGAGCAGTCGGCCGCCGAGCGGGTCGTAGACGTCGCCAAGCCGTCGATGACCGTGAAAAAAGCGCGTGTGCGCGTGGAGATCGATGCGGTACACGGCCGAACGCGGTGTCGGTAGGCCTTTGCTGTTGCGACGTGAGGTCGTTACATGACCACGGCGGGATCGTCGCTCCGCTCCGACGGCGGGACGGACGCGCGCGAACTCATCTACAATCCGCTCAGCGGGAGCGCCGATCACACGGACGAGATCTACGACTATGCCGACGAATACGGCGTTTCGGTCCGGGAGACGAGCGAGAGCGGTGACGCCATCGATCTCGCCCGCGAGAGTGACGCCGACTATCTCGGGGCCGCCGGCGGCGACGGCACCGTTCACGAGGTCGTGCGCGGACTCCACGAGGCCGACGCCTTCGATTCGACCGTCGTCGGCGTCGTCCCGACGGGCACCGGCAACAACTTCGCGGGCAACATCGGCGTCGAGAGCATCGCGGACGGTTTCGAGGTGCTCGACGGCGGCGAGACACGGGAGATCGACCTCGGCATCGCCAACGGGCGGCCGTTCGTCAACTCCGCCATCGCGGGCCTGACCGCGGACGCGAGCTCCGAGACCACCTCCGAGATGAAGGACTCGCTCGGCGTGCTCGCCTACGTCGTCAACACCGTCCAGACGGCGACCGATTTCGACGGGCTCCCGCTCGAAATCGAGACCGCCGCCGGCGACGACGCCTGGAGCGGCGACGCGGCGTTCGTCCTCGTGGGCAACGGCCGACGCTTCCCCGTCGAGGGGCGCACCCAGGCCGACATGGAGGACGGTCGGTTCGAAATCACCGTCATCGAGGACCGGCCGACGGGACAACTCGTCGGCGAAGCGACGCTCCGGCGACTGCTCGGCAGCGACACCGCGAACATCACCCGGCTCGAAAGTTCGTCCCTGTCGATCTCGGTTCGTGAGGACGATCCGGGCACCTTCAGCCTCGACGGCGAGATGCTCTCGGCGCGCGAACTCGACATCGACGTCGACGCGAGCGCACTCTCGATCCGCGTCGGCGACGGCTACGAGCCCGACCCGCCGGCGATCGACGAGCAGTAGGCCGCAGTCGAAGGCGATATGAACGCAGTCCGCGAGCAACCACCATGAGCACACGAGACGCCACCGATGAAAGCAGCGAAACCCCGAATGCCGAGCAGCAGCTCGTCGCGGTCGACGAAAACGACGAGCCAGAGGGAATCGTCGAGCGCCTCGACGCCCACACCGGCGACGGCGTTCGTCACCGCGCCTTTACGGCAATGCTGTTCGACGAGATGGGCAACCTCCTGCTCGCCCAGCGCAGCCCCGAGAAACGGCTCTGGGACGCCGGCTGGGATGGCACCGTGGCCTCCCACCCCCGCGAGGGCGAGGAGCAGCTCGACGCCACGCGCAAACGACTCGAAGAGGAACTCGGCGTCACGCCCGACCAGTACGACGATCTCCGGGCGACCGACCGCTTCGAGTACAAACGCTACTACTACGACGAGGGGCTCGAATGGGAGGTCTGCACCGTCCTGAAGGCGACACTCACCGACACCACGATCGATCCCGACGACAGCGAGGTCGGCGGCGTGCTCTGGGTGCCCTACGAACGCCTCCACGAGCATCCGCGCTGGTACCGCCAGCTCGATCTCTGTCCCTGGTTCGAGATCGCCATGCGCCGCGACTTCTAACACGTACCTTTTTACTGCGTCGGGTACGCTCGCTTCGCTCGCGTACCGCTCCTTGCAAAAAGCTACGCTAAAAACTCCCGCTCGCGCCTGCGGCGCTCGCGGTGAACCGCGCTCACTACGTTCGCGCGGATGCTACCGCAACCGCTCTGACAGCACCGCCGAAGCCCTCGGGGCGCGCTCACTCCGTTCGCTACTCGCTCGGCTCCGCCTCGCTCGCGCCCCTCGCCCTTCATCCACCAGGAGCTGCGACCGCCATGGCGGCCACGCCACAGCCGCAGCATGGCTGCCGCGAGTGCCGTACCCCAACGGACTTGACTCGTCGGTACTAGTGGCGGACAATGGCGACGTGTGACGTCTGCGGCAGATCGGAAAACATGCCGTACCACTGCCGACACTGCGGCGGGACCTTCTGTGGCGAGCACCGTCTGCCCGAGAGCCACGACTGTCCGGGCCTCGACAACTGGAACGATCCCGAGGGCGTCTTCGACAGCGGGTTCGACGACAGCGTGAACAACCGGGGCGGCGGGTCGTCGGGCTGGCTCTCGGGGCTGCTCGATACCGGCACCGGCGGCCCGCTCGGCTACTTCCGCGGCAACATGACGTTCGTCTTCCTCGGCCTGATGTTCATCACGTACGCTCTCCAGTGGGTCGTCCTACTGACTGCGCCCTCGTATCACAACGCTCTCTTCGTCATCTCGCCCGAACATCCACTGTACGTCTGGACGTGGTTCACGTCGATATTCGCCCACAGCCCCACCAGCATCACACATATCCTGTTCAATGCTATCGTCATCTACTTCTTCGGCCGCATCGTCGAGAGCTACATCGGCTCGCGCAATTTCACGCTGCTCTTTCTCGGGAGCGGTGCGCTCGCCGGACTCGGACAGATCGGTATCCAGATGCTCCAAGGCGGTTCGACGGGTGCGCTCGGTGCGAGCGGTGCCGCGCTCGCTATCTTGGGCGTCCTGACGGTGCTCAATCCGAGCCTGCGGGTATATCTCTACTTCTTCATTCCCGTCCCGATCTGGCTGCTCACCATCGGTTACGTCGTCATCTCCGTTTCGGGCGTGATCGGTGGGCCGGCCATCGGCGGCGTCGCCAACGCCGCCCACCTCGTCGGTTTACTCGTCGGGCTCGCCTATGGCCAGCGCGTCAAGGGTCGAAAGCGCATGCCCAATCAGCTTCAGTTCGGCGGCGGGCGCGGCGGTGGCGGCATGGGCGGTCCCGGACGCGGACGGGGACCGTTCTGATGGAACCCGTCCGTCCGGAGTTCGTCCCCGATCCCGATAGCTCGCGCGAGGAGATGGAGGCCCTCCAGCGCACGGTCGCCGACGAAGCGATCTTCGCTGATGAGTTCCCGTTCGATCCCGCAACCGTTTCGATGGCGAACACGCTCACACCCACGACCGGTGACTCGCCCATCGTTGTCGGTATCGACCAGGCCTTTCTCGACGAGCGGGCGGTCGGTGCGGTCGTCGCCTTGCGCGACGGCGAGGTGATCGAACGCGCGAGCGCCGCCGTCGACTGCGAGTTTCCGTATATCCCCGGCCTGCTCTCCTTTCGCGAGGCCGGGGCGATCGTTGCTGCGGTCGGGAATCTCGATACCCAGCCCGACCTCGCGGTGTTCGACGGCAGCGGGCGCATCCACTACCGTGAGGCGGGTCTCGCCACCCACCTCGGCGTCGTCTTCGATCTCCCGAGCATCGGCGTCGCCAAGAACCTGCTCTGTGGCAGCCCGCAGGGCTCGCTCGACGGACGTTCAGAGGGTGCGCGCGTCGCCATCGACGCCGACGAGGACGTCGAGGGGACAGACGAGATCATCGGCTACGCGCTTCAGACGCGCCAGTACGACTCCGGGAATCGCCACATCAACCCGGTCTACGTGAGCCCGGGCCATCGCGTCGGTCCCGAGACGGCCGCGGATCTCGTCGAGCAGCTCTGCGACGGCTACAAGCTCCCTGAACCGACGCGACTCGCCGACAGCCACGCCGCGACAGCGAAAGGCGAGTTCGGCGAGCGGGCGCGGAACGACGGAAGTTAACTACCCGGCCCGAGAGGAATGGGATAGAATGGCGAAAACCGTACTCATCACGGGCTGTTCGTCGGGCATCGGCCGCGCGACGGCCGAGGCCTTCCTCGACGCCGAATGGACCGTCTACGCGACCGCCCGTGACGACGCCGACGTCTCGAATCTCGAACTGGCGGGCTGCGAGACCGCCGCGCTCGACGTGACCGACGACGATCAGGTCGAGAGCGTCGTCGAGCGGATCGTCGAGGAGACCGACAGGATCGACTGTCTGGTGAACAACGCGGGCTACGGCCAGTTCGGACCGATCGAGGACGTCCCCACCGAACGGGCCCGTGAGCAATTCGAGACCAACACCCTCGGCCCGCACCGACTGATTCGGGCCGTCCTCCCACATATGCGTGACCGCGGACGCGGCCGCATCATCAACGTTTCGAGCACTGCCGGCCGCTTCGCCACCCCGGGTCGTGGCGTCTACGCCGGCTCGAAATCCGCGCTCGAAGCGATGTCTGAGTCGTTGCGCACGGAGGTCGCCGACTACGGCATCGACGTCTCGGTCGTCGCACCTGGCCCGGTCGCCACCGCATTCGACGAGCGCGCCGGTGACGAACTCGACGGGCTCGAACGATCGGGTGCCTACGAGGTGTTCTACGACTACTTCGAGGATTACCGGACCGTGGTCGAGGGCGGTGTCGGCACCGTCAGCCCCGCTGACGTCGCCGATGCGATCCTCGATGCAGCGGTCGCACCCGATCCGCCGGCGCGCTATCCCGTCGGAACGCTCGCGGGGGTCGCCGAGTACGCTCGCTTCCTCCCTGCCGGCGTGCGCAACTCGCTCTACGATCTCGTCCGCCGCTTCGTGTAGCTCGAAATCAACTATACGTATAGACCGGCAGCCGAGTGGATCCCTCGGCAAACGTGGCTATCGACGCTCTCAGCACAGGCGATAGGAACTGATGACGAGATTACCGGATCGTCGTCGACGAGCAGTCAGGATCTTTCGGTGAGCTGCAGGTAGAGAAACGCCTGCATCCCGGCCAGAAACGAGTCCATGATGAGGACGCCACCGATCTCCGCGACGAACGCCGACTGCACGATCCCGAACAACGAAACGAGAACGACGAGCCCACAGACGAACACGAGCGTGACCGCGAACGCGGTGGCGAGGACGGAGCCGTTCATCAGTCGCCAGCTCGTGGTGAGCGCCTCGGCCGGCCCGTACCCGTCGATCATCACCGCCGGCGTGGAGAGAAACAGTCGCAGATAGAGATACAGTCCGGGGAGGGCGAACACGAAGAACCCGATCCAACCGATACTGCCCGGAACGGCGAGCGCCATCCCACCGACGAGCACCGACAGATACGACGCGACCGTCGCGAGAAACGCCATGAACAGCCGGAGCAGAAACGGCGAATCCGTGCGCGTCCGTCCACCGAGCGCTCGGTAGGCGATAACGACCCCGACGAGGATCAGCAACAGCCGTGCCGCAACGCCGGTGAACGGCGGGAGTACGATCCCGAATAGACCTGAAACGATAAACAGACCGATGATGGCTGGCGATTGCCGGATGGCGTCGACCGCTCCGCGAAGAACGGCGATCATCGAAGGTCCTGCAAGCGGCGATGACTCCGTCGACATGGGTTCGACATGCATCGGTGGGGATGAACAACGTTGTGATTTCTATCGAATAGTGTTCAAACAATAGTTATATCGTTTTGTCCCTACTCTATTCGAATCGTTCAATAGTATCGATCATCGTCTCAGTTCGCCAACTCCTCCGAGGGCCGTTCGACGGTAGAGCCGGTCCGGTACAGCGACGGGACGCCGGCGACTGGACGGGTTTTTGTCGCTGGACGCCACACGACGTGGTAATGAGCGCGGAGCACGCCGACCACGAGTACGATTACGAGGAGCTGGGTCTCGTCGCCGGGCTGGAGATCCACCAACAGCTCGATACGGCATCGAAACTGTTCTGTGGCTGTCCGACGGACCGGCGTGAGCCCGAAGAGTCGACTCATCGCTTCCAGCGGTATCTCCATCCGACGAAGAGTGAACTCGGCGAGATCGATGTCGCGGCGCTCGAAGAGGCGAGCGTCGAGCGCGAATTCGAGTATCTGGCCTTCGACTCGACCTGTCTCGTGGAGGCCGACGAGGAACCACCCCATCGGATCGACGACGAAGCGATCGAGACCGTCCTGGAGATCGCCGGCCTGCTCGATATGACGCCCGTCGACGAGGCCCACGTGATGCGCAAGATCGTCGTCGACGGCTCGAACACGTCGGGGTTCCAGCGCTCGGCACGCGTCGCCGGTGACGGTGAAATCAGCACCTCCGAGGGCACGGTTGGCATCGAGGACATGGAGCTCGAAGAGGAGAGCGCCGGTCGCGTCGCCGAGACCGACGCCGGGGTGCGCTACGCGCTCGATAGACTCGGAATCCCGCTCGTCGAGATCGGCACGAAACCCGACATCGGCTCGCCGGCTCAGGCCAAGGAGGCCGCCGAGCGCATCGGCATGCTGCTGCGCTCCACAGGAAAAGTCAAGCGCGGACTCGGCACGATCCGTCAGGACGTCAACGTCTCGATCGCCGAGGGCGCGCGCGTCGAGCTCAAGGGCGTCCAGAGCCTCGACGACATCGACGACATCGTGCGCAACGAGGCCGGCCGGCAGGTCGCGCTCCTCGACATCCGCGAGGAACTCGAAGATCGTGATGCAAATGTCAGCCAGCCCGCGGACGTTTCGTCGGTGTTCGACGGAACCGACAGCGGGCTCATCGGCGGCGCGCTCTCCGGGGATGGGGTGGCGATGGCCGTCCGTCTGGAGGGGTTCGACGGGCTCGTCGGTCGCGAACTCCAGCCCGACCGCCGCCTGGGCACCGAGTTCGCCGATCACGCCAAGCGCCACGGCGTCGGTGGGATCTTCCACACCGACGAGCTGCCGGCCTACGGCGTCACCGCGGACGAAGTCACGGCGCTGCGCGAGGCGGTCGAGACGGACGAAGAGGATGCGGTGGCGATGGTCGCGGCCGAGCCCGATAGCGCGCAAGCGGCCATCGAAGCGGTCGCCGACCGCGCGCAGGCGGCCATCGACGGCGTACCCGAGGAGACCCGTGGAGCGAACGACGACGGCACGACACGCTATCTCAGACCGCTCCCGGGCGCGGCGCGGATGTACCCCGAGACGGACGTCCCTCCCGTGGAACTCGACTTCGAGGGGATCGAGACGCCCGAACTCCTCACCGAACGGGTCGAGCGCTACCGGTCGGAACTCGGGCTCGACGCCGGGCTCGCCGAGCAGGTCGCTTACGGTCGGCGGATGAGCCTGTTCGAGGCGGCCGTCGAGCGCGGTGTCGATCCAACGCTCGCGGCCGGCACGGTCGAAAGCACCGCGACCGAACTCCGGCGCGACGGCGTTCCGATCGAGAACGTGGACGACGAGCGGTTCCTCGCCGTGTTCGAGCTCTATCAGGACGGCGAGGTGACGAGCGAGGGGATCCCCGACCTGCTCGCGGCGATCGCCGAGAACCCCGAACTCTCCCCGGCCGAGGCCGCCGAGCGCGAGGGGCTCGGGAGCGCGGGCGACGACGAGGTGCGCGAGGCCGTCGTCGAGGTCGTCGAGCGAAACGAAGAACAGGTCGAACAGCAGGGGATGGGCGCGTTCTCCGGACTGATGGGCGAGTGCATGGGCGCGCTCGGCGGCCGTGCGGAGGGTGACGAGGTGAGCGAACTGCTGCGCGAGGAGATCCAGAAGCGGACCTGAGGGCCCTCACTCCGTGTCGCGATCGGGACTGAGAAAGGCCGGGCGCAGGCCGCCGAGTGCGGGCACCGGAAGCACGCGCTCGGGATCGACGCGCCGGGAGACCCAGTAGGCGACACCCACCAGGACGACCGCGAAGGCGGCGTCGGTGAGCCAGTGGATCCCCAAATAGAAGGTCGAGAGCACGATGAGGCCGGCGAGGGCGAACGCGGCGGCGGCGTATCGCGGTCCGGCCTTTCTGGCGTAGAGCGCGGCGAGCACCGACAGTCCGGTGTGGAGGCTCGGGAACGCCTTGACCATCGTGTCGGTGGCGAGCATGCCCGCCCTGATGATCGGGCTCACGTCGAAGATGAGCGGCCGGACCGCCACCGCCGGGTAGAGCGCCGGGATCCCGACCGGGACGAAGACGAAGAAGGGGACCGCGAGCAGAACGAGGACGACGTACGCGAGCGCGTAGCGCCGCGCCTCGCGCTCGTCGTGGGCCTTGAGCTTGAAATAGGTGAACAGGACGATCGTCGGAAAGCCGACGAGATAGGCGGCGGTGAACAGCAGCGTGAGCGGTTCGCTCGTCACCGACTGGAAGGCCGCGACGACAGGCCCCTCGAACTCATAGATGAGCCACGTGAACGTCCGGTCGGCGTGAAAACGGTGGGCGATCGTGTTCACGAGGTTGGTGACGATCCAGGCGACGCCGAGATATTTCCAGTCGGTCCGGAGGAACTCCTTGACGAAACCCACGGGGTCGAGCCGCGGGAGGAAGACGATCGCGGCGACGCCCATCGCGAGCAGCGAGCCGAGCGCGACCGAGAGCGTGTACGCCGTCGGCAGCGAGACCGCGAGCATCGGCGGGAATCGACGGAGACCGCACAAAGCCGTTGTGATTCCGCCCATCCCACTCGCCCTCGACGGACGATTTATTACTCGTCGTCGGCTATCGACGGGCGTGCTCGACGTGGTATCGCTGCCCGTCTGGCTGCTCGGGATGGCGCTCGGGGCCGGCTCGCTGCTGGTGGTCGCCGGCGTCTTCGCCCTCGGCGCGCGGCTGTTCCCGTCGGCCCCGATCGACGACACGAGCGCTGATCGGACGGAAAGCGGGGCGAGTGGCGACGCCAAACGCCGCCGTGAGATCCGCGACTATCTCGAGACGATCGGCGAGTCGTTCGTCGAGAACCATCCGATCGAGAGCCGATCGGTCGCCTTCTATCTGCCCGAACGCGACGTCGCGATCACGTTCGACCCGCGGGCGTACTACCGCCTCCGGCGCTCGTCGACCCACGCTGTTCTGGTCGAACACGAACTGCCCGGCGTCCACCTCGGTTCACGACTCCCCTTCGAGACGCCGGCCCTCGATATCGATGACGGGGAGATCGACCCCGCGAGCGCTGCCTTCGCGGTTCTCGATGTCCCGACCGAAGCGAGCGCGCGCGAAGTCACTGCCGCCTACCGTGAGAAAGTCAAACGAGTCCATCCCGACCACGGCGGCGATCACGAGGAGTTCAAGCGCGTGCGCGAGGCCTACACGACCGCGAAGGAACGCGCCGGTTAGTCGGTGGAGACCTCGTAGGCGACGCCGGCGTCCCGCAGCGCGTCGGTCACTTCCCCGACGCGATCGCCCGTGACGACCACTGCACAGTCCAGGCCGCGACCGGCGGCATCGGCCGCGACCGCGCCTGCCGCGAACCTGATCGGTTCGACGTCGATCCCGCGCAGCGCGACGACCGCCTCGACGCCCGCCGCCGCAACGAGATCGACGCCCTCACACGCCGTCGCGAGCGCGTCGGGCGAACTCGCCGTACCCGAGCGCACGGGTGGGACCTGCTGGACGACGACGGTGCCGGGTTCGAGATCGATGACGCCCTCGAACCCCGTGACGCCGACGACCTCGTCGCCCTCGGCCGTCCCCGTCGCCACGCCCGTCGCCGGCCCCTCATCACCGGGGGTCGCACGGAGGAGTCCGTCGTCGAGCGAGAGCGACACCTGCTGGCCCTCCTCGATCGTGTCGGTGGCGATGGCGGCGTCCTCGCCGACGCTCGACAGGACGTCGTCGGTCACGTGATCGACGAACCGCTGGAGATCGGCGGCCGAGCGGAGCAGCCAGTCGACGCCTTCCTCGGTGACGCGGTAGCGCGAACGACCCTCCTTCGTGACGAAGCCGTCATCGTCGAGTTCACGGACGTATTCGCTGACGGCCTGTGCGGTGACGCCGACGTTGTCGGCGATCTCGCCCTGGCTCACGGCCGGCTGGCGCTCGGCGATAGCCGCCAGGATGCGAAAGCGGGTCGCGTCGCGCTTGTCGTCGAGAACGTCGGTCATGGGAGGGGTCGGGCGGCCGTCATGAAAATCCTACCGTCACTCGACGGCGCGACCAATACTGTCCTCGGCGACGAGCAGCGTGTTGTACAGCGCCGTCGCGAGGAAGCCAACCAGCGCGAACACGAGCGCCGGCGGCAGGCGGCCCTTCCCCGCGATCGAGACGAGATAGCTCGCGAGCAGGCTCCCGCCGGTGGCGGCGATGTGGACCATCGAGGCGACCGGCGGCGGTTCGCCGTCGGGCTGGCGCTGTTCGGCGAGTAATCCACCGAACGCGACGACCGCGAGGAGTGCCATCGCGACGAGTGCGCCGCCGACGTAGGCCGCGACCTCCAGGATGTCCGGCGTGCCGTAGTGAGCCATGAGGATCGCGCCGCCACCCCAGATGGTGAGCGTGTAGCCGTACGCCTTCGACTCGGCGACGAGGTTGCTGGCCAGGCGCTTCGATGGCTTCATCCATCGGTCGCTCGTGCGCTCGGCGCAAAAACCACCGGGTCGACAGGACAGGTCGATCGGCTCAGGAATCGAGCACCGCACGAGCAGCCGCCCGACCGCTCTCCAGCGCGCCGTGGATCGACGACCAGTTCGTGTAGTCGCCGGCGAGATAGACGTCCCCGTCGGGTGCGTCGGTCGCCGGGAGATCGCGGTAGAACCCCGGCGGCTGGGCGAACTGCGCGAACGGGATGCGGTCGGTTGCGAGGAGTTCGAGATCGTCGAAGCGCCGCTCGGGATACCAGGCAGCGAGCGCCTCGCGCGTGCGCTCGGCGAGCTCCTCGTCGCTTCGCTCCTGCTCGCCGAGGAAGGTCGCGCTGAGCAGTTCGCGCCCAGCAGGAGAGTAGTCGGGGGCGACGGCCGACAGCGGTGCGACGTGGTTCGGTTCGGTGCCGCCGGCGTTCAGGAGCAGTTTCTTTCCCGTGTCGAGGCGCTGGTGGGTCGGCAGCGAGAGATATTGCGTCACGCAGCCCTGGGCATCGGTCGGGATCGACGCCACGTCGGTGAGCTCGCTTGCGCGTTTCGGATCGGCGGCGACCACGACTGCGTCCGTCTCGCGGCTCTCACCGGCCAGTTCGATCATCGCGCCGTTCCCGTCCGTCTTGATCGCCTCCACCTCGCTGTCGAGCGTGATCTCGACACCCTCCTCGCGCGCGGCGTCGGCGAGCTGGTCGGCGATCGCGCCCATCCCCGCCGCGGGCACGGCGATCGACCCGCCGGCGAGCATCCGAAACGTGTAGCGAAACACCGCCGCTGACGTCGCGAGCGTCCGATCGAGCGTGATTCCGCCGTAGAACGGGGCGAAGAACCGCTCGACGAACCGGTTCGAGAACCCACGATCCCGGAGGAACGCGTCGATCGATTCGTCCCCACCGGCGAAGACCTCGCTTTCGTCTTCGTTCGCGAGCTCGCGCCAGAGCCCGAACAGACTGGTCATGTCCCCGATGCTCACGTTCGCGTTGAACAGCGTCTCGGTCAGCGAGGCGGGGTCGCGCCGCGGGTCCGCGAGCACGCTCCGGGAGCCGGGCCGGGCGAGCGTCGCGCCGGGTGTGAAATACTGCAGGTCGAGCTCCCGGTAGTCGAGTTCGCGCTGTGCGGCCGGATAGCCGGTGAAGAGCACCTGGAAACCACGATCGAGGGTGTAGCCATCGATCTCGCGACTGCGCACGCGCCCGCCGACCGACTCGCGGCGTTCGAGGAGTTCGACGTCCGCGCCGTCCGCGGCGAGGTGGCGCGCCGCGACCAGTCCCGCGAGCCCGCCGCCGACGATGACCTGTGTCATACTCGCTCTGTGCGGGCCGCCCACAAAACGACTGCGTGACGGCGGCGCGCCGTCACTCCTCCGCGTCGAGCAACGACTCGAAGGCGACCCCGAAGTGGTCCTCGAACAGCGCGAGCGCGTCGTGTTCGATCGCTTCGGCCTCTGCCATCTCGTCTCTATCCATCTCGTAAGCGCGCCGCGTGCAATCGAACTGGGCGATGTCGGCGACGACGTCGGGCGCGCTATCGGTCTCGTCGGCGAGCGCCGCGACCAGCGCCCGCGGCAGTTCGAGCTCCGCGTGCTCGTCGCCCGCCGCGATGTCGAACGTGATCGTCTCACCCGTCGGCTCGGTCATGCTCGGTGATACGCCGCCAGCGGCTAACCGCTGGCGGTCCGGGCGATGAAGGGAACCGATTAGTCGCTCGCGTCGGTAATCGTGGCATGGAGACGACGGCGGCGTTCGACGGGCTCATCTGTACGGACTGCGGTGAACGTTTCGACCCGGAAAGTACGACCCACGACTGTCCCGACTGTGGTGGGTTCCTCGACCCGCGCTACGACCTGAGCCACATCGATCTCGCGCGCGACGAGCTCGAAACCCGCCCGTTCGACGGGCTCTGGCGCTACGAGGAGCTCCTTCCCGTGCCCCGCACGGCAGCGGTGACGATGGACGAAGGCACGACACCGCTCGTCGACTGTCCCGAGCTCGCCGACGAACTCGGCGTCGCACGACTGCTGATCAAGGACGAGGGTCGCAACCCGACGGGGAGTCGCACCGATCGCGGCCACGCGCTCGCGGTGTCGGCCGCCCGCGAACACAGCGCGAGCGACGTCGCGCTCGCCACGACGGGCGACGCTGGCCAGTCGGCGGCCGCCTATGCCGCCCGCGCCGGACTGGACTCCCACGCGTTCGTCCCCACCCGCGCGAACTTCGGCAACAAGGCAATGATCAACGTCCACGGCGGCGATATGAACGTCGTCGAGGGACGATACGACGACGCCGCAGCGGCCTGCGCGGGCGCACTGGACGACGAGGACTGGTACGCGACGAACCCCTTCGAGACACCCTATCGCCACGAAGGCGCGAAGACGATGTTCTACGAGATCGTCGAACAGCTCGATTGGGAGGTGCCCGACGGCATCGTCCAGCCCACCGGCAGCGGTGTCGGGCTCGTCGGTCTCCACAAGGGTGCGACGGAGTTCGCGGCACTCGGCCTCACCGACGACCTCCCCGGGCTGTACGCCGCCCAGGCGAGCGGCTGTGCGCCGATCGTCGAAGCCTGGGAGGCGGACGACGACAGTCACGAGCCCTGGGAGGTGCCCGACACGATCTGCGGCGGCATCGAGATCGCCGACCCCCACGGGAGCCCGCTCGTCCTGGACGCCCTTGACGACGCCGACGGGGGTGCTGTCGCCACCGACGACGAATCGATCCTCGACAGCGCGATCACGGTGGCCCAGCACACCGGCATCGAGATGGGCGCGAGCAGTGCGGCGGCAGCCAGCGGCGCGTGGGAACTCGCCGAGCAGGACGTGTTCGGGGCCGACGACACGGTCGTGCTCGTAAACGGCGCGAGCGCGAACAAGGAAGCCGACATCCTCCGCAGCCACCTGATGGGCAAGGGGATCTAGAACCCACCTTTTTACTGCGGAGGGTCGCGCTCGCTCACTTCGTTCGCTCGCTTGACCCCCGCTTGCAAAAATCTGGACCAAAAACTCCCGCTCACTCGGCCTTCGGCCTCGTTCACGGTGAACCGCGCTCACTGCGTTCGCGCGGACACGACCGCCCTCCGCACAACACCGCAGAAGCCCTCGGCGCGCTCCCTTCGGTCGCGGTGTTCGTGGTTCGAGAGAGCTTTGCTCTCTCGTCATCACGAAAGACGCTTCGCGTCTTTCGAACGACTTCGCTCACACCACGCGCCTCGCCCTTCATCCGCCAGGACCGCACCGCACCCGCCACCGCACAGCAACCGCCGGCGCGGCGGCCACCAGGCCATCCGACCGACTTTTCACGGCTCCACCCCTCTCATCGTTCGAATGTCCGTTCTCGGGACGGTGACGACGGTGCTCGCGGGGATGGTCTTCGGGCTGGCCATCGCCGCGCCACCGGGACCGATGAACGCGGTCATCGCCGAGGAGAGCGTTCTCAGAGGATGGCTCTCGGGCGTCTGGGCCGGTCTCGGTGCGATGGCTGCCGACGCCTGCTTCTTCGTGCTCGCGCTGGTCGGCGTGGTCGCGATCGTCGAGCGCGTCCCGGCGATCCGTGGCGCGGCCTTCGCGATCGGCGGCCTGTTGATGCTCTATTTCGCCTACGATGCGACTCGCGGCGCGAACGACGACCACGCGGCGGCCACCGGCGAGCGCCGCGGGTTCGCCAAGGCGTTCGCTCTCGCCATCACGAACCCCTATCAGGTGGTGTTCTGGCTCACCATCGGCGTCGGCATGCTCGAACCCGGGCGGATCGACGTACTCGAACCGCTATCGAGCGAGCTCGCCGGAACGCTGGTCGTCGCGACGGGCAGTCCGGCACTGCTCGTCGGCTTCTTCGCCGGTATCGCCGCGTGGGTCGTGGGTTTTCCGACGACGCTGGTCGCGGCCGAACGCCGCCTTACTGGTGTCGGCTCAACTGTGGCCTACGCGAGCGCGCTCGTGCTCGCGGGGTTCGGCGTGGCCTTCCTTGGCGAGGCGCTCGCGCTGCTCGGCTCAGTCGTCTGAATCGAGTCCGACGCCGGCGATCTCGTCGTCGAGCCACTCGCGCAGCCACTTCACGCGCTTGAGACGCTGGTGGATGAGGCTCTCGGCGCGATCGCTCCGGATGCGCTCTTCGGCGTCACGCCCGCGTTCGAGCACGCGCCCGACCATCTCGGCGGCGTCCATGTGCGTGCGCGACTCGTACCCCATCCGCAGGAGAAGCAACACCGCGCCGTTCGCGCCGATCTTGTCGAGCAGATCCGCCTCAATGAGACAGCGCGTCTCCAGTGGGAGCTCGTCGAGCGGCCCCTGATAGGAATGCTCGCTCACGGCCGTACAGACCTCGTCGACGAACGACTCGGGATAGTCGCCGTGGGAGTCGAGGAACTCGCGGGCGACGTGTGCACCCGCCTCGGCGTGGAGGTCCTGTTCGGCCTCCAGTTTGGAGACGTCGTGGAAGAGCGCCGCGACGCGGACGACGTCGACGTTCGCACCCTCGCTCGCGGCGATGTCGGCGGCGATCTCGACGACGTTCAAGATGTGGTTGAACCGATAGCTCGCCGAGTGCCAGGGATACCAGCGCATGCGCCCGCCCGTCCCCTCGTTTTCGATGCTCGCTTCGAGATAGCCGGAGACGAACCGCTTCATCTCCGCGAACTCGGCGGTCGAAACCGGCGATTCCCTCACCTCGACGCCCAATCCGACTCCCTCCTGATCTTTCGTGTTCCGTTCATGTTATCCGACTAGACGTATGTTCGACCCTTTAGCGTTACGACCCCATGACTGTGATCACCATACCGGCGAGGAGTGTTGCCAGTGACACAGGGGTTTATCCCATCGAGTGCCGAACCGGTGGTATGGAACTGCGCGAAGCAACGGCCGACGACGATGCGGCGATCCGTGAGATCGCCCGCCGGTCGATGGAACAGTCGTACTCGCTCAGCCCGCGCACGATCGACGGCGCGATTTCCCAGTGGTACGACGAGCAAGCGATCGCGACGAAACTCGACGAGGACGATACGCTCCTGATGGTTGCCGAGGACGAGGGCGAACTACGTGGGTTCACCGAGAGCGACCTCGTCAACGAGGGCGGCAACGGCGACCTGCTCTGGCTCCACGTCGATCCCGACTATCGGGGGCAGGGGATCGCCAGCGACCTGTTCGAACACACCCGCGAGGCGCTCTTCGAGATGGGTGCCGCACAGCTGCGCGCGAAGGTACTCGAGGACAACACCGAGGGCAACGAGTTCTACGCGGCGTTCGACTTCGAGCAGGTCGGCACCGACACCGTCGAGATCGACGACAGCGACTACGTCGAGAACATCTATCTCCACGCCGACGACGTCGACGTCCAGCCGACGCTTGAAACCACGGACTCCATGCGCGAGCTCGACGACGGCCTGTACGTCAACGAAAAGCAAGTCGAACGCGGCTCGAAAGGTCCCTTCCTCACCGCCTACACCGACCCCGATTTCGACGAGGAGCACAAGTACGGCTACTACTGCGCGAACTGCGAGACCCTCGACAACGCGATGGACACGATGGGTCGCGTGAAGTGCAACGAGTGTGGCAACCTCCGGAAGGCGACGCGCTGGGACGCCACCCACGGGTAGTGGGACGCAACGCCCGGTGAGGGAGCGGGAACCACCTCAGACCGAGTCGGGTCTCGTGTGGACGGTGAGATCGACGGGCCGGCGCTCGCCCTCGAGATCTTCGACGATGCGTTCGACGATCCGTTCGGCCTCGTTCTCGATGAGCGGTTTGACCTTCTCGACGACCCACGACAGCGAGACGAGGCTCGGCAGGTCGAACTGGCTCGAATCGACCGAGTCGGCGTCGAACGCGACGTGAAATCGTACTCGCGAGGCGTGCTCGCGGTCGTCCGGCGGGTCGATCTCCTCGACCGCCCAGTAACCGTGTGCGTGAATGTCCTTGACGATCTTCCAATCGATCCGGTTGGGCGGGTCGACGTCCGTGACCTCCGAGCGTGCCGTGTAGGTGAGTTTCCACCAGGCGAACTGGAGATCGTAGGTCGTTCCCGGCGAGCCGTCGCCGTGACCCTCGACGTCCTCCAGATATTCGGAGTAGTCGGCGTAACGGGGGAAATCGATCAGGAACTCGTAGACGTCCGCCGGCGGGAGATAGACCTCGGTGCTGACTTCGATACTGTCCACGACCGCTACTGGTGTGGCAACCGCCTAATACTGTCGGACGGAATCGGCAGCGTTCACTCTGCAAACAGCCTCGCGTTGGCATCGGCTGGCCGCCACCGATCGGCACGGATTGCCGTTCGAGGATATGCCGACGAGGAGTGTGGTCGATTGGCCGACTGATACCGTGAAATAAATGACCCCACGGTCGGAAGCGATGTGAACGAGAGATGATGCCACGTGGATCGCGGATGGTCGGGGCGAGAGCAGCCGTGCTCGTTGGAATCGTCGTCGTGCTGGTCGCGGCCACGGCCGGCACGGTGAGCGCACAGCAGGCCGGCAACACCACGACGGTCGATTCCTGTCGGACGATCAACTCTTCCGGAGAGTACACGCTGACCGGAACCGTCACCGGCGATCTCGACGATCCCAATGCGGCCTGTATCGAGATCACCGCGGGCAACGTCACCCTCGACGGACAGGGCCACACGGTCGCCGGCACCGGTGCGGGTCACGGTGTCGAGATCGACGGCAGTCGGGGGCCGGTCACGAACGTCACCGTCGAGAACCTCCAGGCGCACAACTGGTCGATCGGCGTCTTCGCGCTCGAAACCGACAACGGGACGATCCGCCGGACGATCACCCAGAACAGCACCGAAGGGATCGCCCTCGGCGCGTCGAGCAACTACACGCTCGCGAACAACACCGCCACCGGCAGCGCCATCGCGATCGCGCTCGGCGGGCAGAGCCAGAACAACACGCTGCGCAGGATGACGGCCGTCGAGAACCGGTGGGGGATCCACTTCGAGCGCGAGAGCGCGAACAACACGGTCGTCGACAGCGTCGCCCGGAACAACAGCCGGTGGGACTACTACTCCGAGCGCAACGACAACGAGAACATCGTCAGAAACCTCGATCTCGCGACGGGGACGTTCTCCTTTTCCGAACGGAACGTCGCACTGGGGGCCGTGACCTCGCCGCCGCCGCTCCCGCGCGGGGCGGGCAACCTCGACAGCTACGTCGAAGCGACCGGCACCCGGGGTGGCCAGGCGGCGATCTCACTGACGATGAGCTACGGCAACGCCAACAACCCGGTCGCGCTGTGGCGACACGACGGCCAACACTGGTCGCGCGTCGCCGACTCGCAGACCAACGGCGCGTCGAGTACGGTCTCGGCGAACATCAGCGAGTTCGGCACGTTCGCCGCCCTGTCGGACGCGGGGGCGAACGCCGGCGGGCCGGTGACGGTCTCGGCCGACCAGGGACCCGCCGTCCAGCGAAACCTGTCGACGCCGACGGCGACCGCGAGCCCGACGGCGACGCCGGCACCGACACCGACGACCAGCCCCGCATCCGCGGCCACGGAGCAAGCACCGTCGGCGGCGAACGCGACGCCAACGGCCGCACAGGGAGAGAGCGAGGCGACCGAGAGCTCCGGCACCGGCATCATCAGAACGGTGTTCGTGATCGCTGGCGTGATCGGACTGATCGTCCTCGGTATCGTGGCACTGCGCGGGCGCGACGACCGAGGGCCGGGGTTTAACCGCTAAGCCGATCAACGGGCGGCAATGCTTGACGGGGTACGCGTCGCACTCGGCGTCACGGGGTCGATCGCGGCGGTCAAGACCATCGAACTCGCCCACGAACTCCGGCGGCGCGGCGCGCGCGTTCGCGGCGTGATGACCGACAGCGCGCAGGGGATCATCCATCCGTGGGCGCTCGAATTCGCCACCGAGAACCCGGTCGTGACCGAACTCACGGGCCGGGTCGAACACGTCGAACTCTGCGGACGCGACGGCTGGGCCGACGTATTACTGATCGCACCCGCGACGGCGAACACCGTCGGGAAGATCGCAGCGGCCATCGACGACACGCCGGTGACGACGACCGCGACGACCGCGCTCGGTGCCGACGTTCCTGTGGTGGTCGCGCCGGCGATGCACGAGCCGATGTACGACCATCCCGGCGTGCTTGATGCCATCGAGCGCGTCGAGTCGTGGGGCGTCGAGTTCGTCCCACCACGCATCGAAGAGGGAAAGGCGAAGATCGCGAGTCTCGACGCCATCGCGCTCGACACGGCGCGCGCGACGGGCGCACACGACCTCGCTGGCGAGCGGATCGTCGTGACCAGCGGGGCCACGAGCGAGGCGATCGATCCGGTGCGCGTGCTCACGAACCGCTCGTCGGGCAAGACCGGGCGGGCGGTCGCGCGGGCGTGCTACGCGCGCGGTGCGGACGTGACACTCGTTCACGACGGACCGGACGTTCCCTATGCCGACGTCGAACGCACCGAGAGCGCCGCGGAGATGCTCGCCGCAGTGGAGGGAGCGGTCGCGGACGCCGACGCGTTCGTCTCGGCGGCGGCGATCGGCGACTACACCGTCGAGGCGAGTGACGAGAAGATTCGTTCGGGTCAGGAACTCTCGCTCGCGCTCGAACCCACGCCGAAGGTCCTCGATGCGGCTCGTGACGCCCGGCCCGACCTCCCAATCGTCGGGTTCAAGACCGAGACGAGCGGCGTCGACGAGGAGATGATCCGGGCCGCCCGGGAGACGCTCTCGCGTGCGGAACTGGCGTTCGTGGTGGCTAACGACGCGAGCGTGATGGGCGAGAGCGAGACCCGCGCGCTCGTGGTGCGAGAGACGGACGTCGAGAGCTACGAAGGCGACAAGGCGGGGCTCGGCGCGCGCGTCGCCGAGGAGTTGGCGGGCGAGTTGGCAGAACCCTCGTCGACGTAGACCACCATACTGCTGATCGTACAGCCGCTGTCGAAGAGGAATCGCTGGACCTCGTGGCGCTCGTAGCCGTCCAGATACTGCTCGATATCGGCGGCGTTGTCGTACTCTTCCGAGCAGGCCTCCGACGGGCCGAAGGCGATGACGATCGGCGGGCGATCGCCACCCTGCACCGCTCGTCGTACCGCCGCGGCGTCGTCCGTGCTGTTCGTCCGCGCCCCGTCGCCTTCGAGATACCAGGCGAACGGCAGGCGCTCGAACCAGCCGTTGCCGGCGGTCGGGGTCAGATGCGAGTCGGGGTCGGGCGCGTAGAGCTCGTCGCCGTCGAAGTCGGGATCGTCGCCGTAGTACAGGACGTCCGTGCCGTCGTTCGCCCGGGCGACCCGTTGCAGCTCGTCGAGCAGTGGCTTCATCTCGCTCGACGACTGGGCGTACTGGACGAGCTCGTTGTCGGCGCTCTGTGGGTTCGCGTAGGAGGTGTCGTAGGCGCTCGCGGCGACCTGGCCGGCAGCCACGACCAGTACGAGCGCGGCCGCGACGGCGACGATCGCGTCGCGATCGACCTGTGAGTGAGCGAGCGAGGCACGGAGCCGCGAGAGGCCAATCTGGGCGACCAGCGCCAGCCCGACCGCCGCCGGCACCGTGAGCGGGACGATGACGTGGATGACCTCCCACGGGAACGGGTTGTCGACGATCACCGGATAGCCGAGCGCGCTCGCCGCGCCCCAGAAGAAGGTGAACGCGACGACGTCGCGCGGGTGCTCGCCGGTGTAGCGGTCGACGAGGAAGCCCACGACCGAGAAACCGAGCAAGATGGGCGCGCCCGCGCCGAGCACCGACCAGAGCGCACTCGCGGTGTCGAGATAGGCATCGCCGCTGCCGCTGCCCCACTGTTCGACGAAGGCGTGCCACGAGCCGACCAGTGCCTCCTCGATCAGCGCCGGCAGCAGCGTCGGATCGGCGATCGTCGCGCCCAGCGTCGGCTCCGCACCCGCGGCCTGGCCGCGCGGTGCGTAGAAGAACACGACGATCCCGACGAACAGCACGACTCCGAGCACGAGATGGAGCCACCAGCGCCCAAGCCCGGCACGGACCCGTCGAGTGGCGTTCCGGAGCGCCTGTGCGGGGCTGTGGGTGCGCATCAACAGCCGACGATCGGCGAGCAGGGCGAGCGCCCCGAGCCACGTGACGGGGTAGACGAGCGCGTTCTCCTTGGTTGTAAAGGCGAGCGCGAAGAAGGCGACCCCGAGATAGAGATGGAGGGGGCGGTCGCGGTCGTACGCACGGACGAGGAAGCCGAACGCGACGAGCATGAACCCCGCGAGCAGCAGGTCGTTGCGGTAGAACCGCGAGTAGTAGAGGAGGACGGGGTTGGCGGCGAGGACGAGCGCGAGGACGAGCGTCTCGGAATCACGCAACCGATCGCCGAACAGGAGCGCCACGAGCGGGAGCAGCCCGCCGACGACGGCGACGACGAGCCGCATCGAGAAGTCGGAGGCCCCGAGCAGCGCGAATACATGACTGTCCACGAGCGTGAGGAACGGCCCGTGGACGATCGGGCGATACCAGTAGACGCCCGTCTCCATGTAGCGGTAGGCCCAGTAGGCGACGCGCGCCTCGTCCTGGTGGGCGACGCGCGCGCCGAGACCGACCAGTCGCACGGCGAGCGCGAGCACGGCGATGGCGACGACGAGCGCTCGGACACGGCTGCGGCGACTCGACCAGTCCATCACTCGTCGCTCTCGTCGGGTGATTCCGGTCGCGACTCGCCCGTGTCGGGCCAGACGGCGTCGCCGGCGAACTCGATGCCCATGCGTTCGGCGGCCTGCGAGATGACGTGTGCACCCGTCGGCACGGTCATGAACAGGAAGACGATGCCGACCAGGGAGGTGAGGCCCGCGCCGCCGGGCGCGCTCGGCGCGAAGTAGATCGTCCCGGCGAGAAAGAGCGAGGTCGCTCCGAGGGTGGTGGCCTTGCTCGTCGCGTGCATCCGGTTGTAGACGTCGGGTAGTCGGATGAGACCGATCGTCCCGACGAGCAGGAAGAACGTTCCGATGGCGATGAACAGCGTGACGAGCGCGGCGTGGATCGTATTCATTCGATGATGTCCCCCTCGGAGACGTAGCGCGCGACGGCGATCGTGCTGATGAAGCCGATGATGGCGAGCACGAGGCTCACGTCGATGAAGAAGCCGTCGTCGGTCTGCAGCGCGAACAGGATGGCGATGGCGACGACGTTCGTCGCGATCGTGTCGAGGCCCACCACCCGATCGGGCGTCGTCGGGCCGAAGATGACGCGATAGCCGGCCAGCAGCGTGACGCCGCTGGCGACGACCAGCCCGACGGTGATGGCGAGACTGAGGAAGCCGGGGAGTTCAGTCGCCACCGACATCACCCCGTGGGGCCGCCGGTGGCGCGTCCTCTGGACTGGCGTCCTCGTCGAAGATGACGAGCGCGTAGTCCTCCCATGTACGGATGGGATCGACGAGGCTCGCCTCGTCGCGACCGGTGATGCCGTGGACGTAGAGCGTGTTCGAGTCGGCGTCGTAGTCCATCGTCAGTGTTCCCGGCGTGAGCGTGATCGAGTTGGCGATCGTCGTGATCGCGGGATCGCTCTCGACGCGCAGCGGCACCGCGACGACGTCGGGTTCGATCGGCAGCGACGGCGAGAGCACGCGGTAGACGACGTCCAGGTTCGCCACGACGAGCTCTTTGACGAAGACCGCCAGATAGGCGACCGTCGCCGGCAGCGCCCGGACGACGCGCCCGAGCGCGATCTCGTCGGCGTAGAACCGCCGGAAGGCGTACGCGAGTGGGATGCCGACGGCCAGGCCGATGAGCAGCTCCTCGGCGACCCGCTCGGGCGTGAGCGCGACGCCGCGGACGAACAGCCAGACCGCCGCGAACACCACGCCGATCGCCGGCCAGCGTCTCATTGGAGACCCTCCAGAACGGCGTCGACGTATGCTTGCCTATCGAGCGCGATGTCGGCGGCGGCCTCGGCCGCGCGCAACACGGGATCGAAGCCGACGCCGACGAGGAGCAGGAGTCCGGCGAGGCCGACGACGATCACCACGAGCGACGGTGCATAGGTCGCCGTCCGCACGCCCTCGGATTCGGTGCCCCAGAACCCACGATTCCACGCCCGCGAGAAGTACGCGATCGTGAGGATCGCGCCGATCAGCGAGAGCCCGAGCGCGACCGCCCCGCCCCGGCCACCCAGCGCGCCGGCGTGTGCGGTCGTTCTGAAGACGAGTAATTTGCCGAAGAAACCCGACAGCGGCGGGATGCCGATCAGCGAGACCGCTCCCAGGAAGAAGCCGATCGAGAGCACCGGCGTCCGTTTAGCGAGCCCGCCGATGCGCTCGAAACGGACCGAGCCGACGGCCTCCTTGACCGTGCCGCTCGCGAGGAACAGCATCGATTTCGTGAGACCGTGGTTGAGCGCGTAGACGAGCGCGGCCGCGATCGCGAGCGCCCGCACCTCGGGAACCGTGGCCGCGACCGCGAGCGGGAGGATCACGAAGCCGATCTGGCCGATCGACGAGTAGGCGAGCACGCCGTCGAGCCCGTCGCGGCTCACCGCGCCGATCCCCCCGAGGAGGATGCTGCCGGCGGCCATGACGAACAGGATCGGGCCGAAAAACGAGAGGAAGTCGTTGCCGACGAACCCCGGCAGCCCGAGCCCTGCGGGGAGGGTCGCGGCGGCGAAGACGGTGAAGTAGAGCCGGATGATCGCGTAGATGCCGACCTTCTTGACGACGCCGGCGAGCATCGCCGTGACGGGTGCGGGCGCGGCGCGGTAGGCCGCCGGCACCCAGAACTGGAAGGGGACGATCCCCGCCTTGAGCGCGAACACACAGAACAGCAGGACTGTCAGGCCCAATACCGGCACCGGATCGACGCCGAACTGCGCGGGGTTGGCGAGTCGGCGGGCCATGTCGGCCATGTTGAGCGTGCCGACCGTGGCGTAGAGCCCGCCGATGGCCAGCAGCATGAGTGCGCTCCCGAGCAGGTTGAGCACGGTGTAGGTCAGCGCCGCGCGCGTGTGTTCGGGCCCTGAGTAGAAGGCGACGAGCACGTAGCTCGACAGGAGCATCACCTCGAACCAGACGAAGAGGTTGAAGATGTCGCCCGTGAGGAACGACCCGGTGATGCCGACGACCATCAGGTGATAGAGCGTGTGGTAGGAGATCCGCTGGGCGAACCCACTCATGAACCGCACCGAGAAGGCGACCGACGCGAGCGAGACGATCGCCGTCAGCCCGAGCATGAACAGTGAGAGCGCGTCGGCGACGAGCGTGATGCCGAACGGCGAGGGCCACGCCGAGAGCTGGTAGACCAGGATCGACTCGTCGACGACCCGCCCGGCGAGCAGTGCCACCGCGCCGAGATAGGCGAGCGCGCCGAGGACACTCGCCGCCCGCTGGGCGCGGGGGAATCGTCGCAGCGGCAGGGTAGCGATCGCCGTGAGGAGGGCGATCAGCAGCGGCGCGATGACGATCTGGGCGGCCATCAGTGCTCGCCTCCCGTCTCGCCGAGTTCACGCAGATCGATCGTGCCGTGTTCCTCGTGGATGCGGTAGGTGAGCACGAGCGCGAAGGCGGTCGTCCCGAAGCTGATGACGATCGCCGTCAGGACGAGCGCCTGCACCAGCGGATCGGTGATCGTCGCGGGGTTATCGGGCGGGCCGTGACCGAGAATCGGCACGCTCCCGGCAAGCCCCCCCATCGTGACGAGATAGACGTTCGCGGCCTGGGAGATGATCGTCACCCCCCAGACGACGCGGACGATATCTCTGCGGAGCACCAGGAAGGTCCCGAACGCGAACAGCAGGCCGAGCACGCCGGCGAGGACGAACTGCGTCATTCGTCGCCCACCACCGTGAGGATCGTCAGGAGTCCGCCGACGACGACGAGATAGACCCCGAGATCGAAGACGAACGCGCTCGCGAGTTCGAGATCGTCGAAGATCGGCAGGTCGTGGAGGAAGACGACGGCCTGCGAGAGGAACGGCTGGCCCAGCAGGATGGCGACGACGCCACCGCCGGCGGCGATCGCGAGACCGACGGCGAACACGTTGAGGAAGTCGGCGACGATCGCCGGGCCGCCCTCGACGTCGTCGCCGGTGCGCCCGAGCAGGTCCTCCTGGAGGTAGTCGAGCCCGTTGACGATGTAGACGAGCGCGAACGCCGCCACGGTGAGCACGCCCGCGATGAACCCACCGCCGGGGAGGTTGTGGCCCTGGAAGAGCAGCGCGAGCGCCGTCAGCAGGATGAGCGGGAAGACGACGCGGGTGACGGTGCGGGTGATGACCGACATGTCGCGGGTGCTCACGAGGACTCACCCCGACCACGCATGGCGACGAGTGTGAGGACGCCGAGGGCGGCCATCGCCACCACCGAGATCTCGCCCATCGTATCGAACGCACGGAAGTCGACCAGAATGACGTTGACGATGTTGCTCCCGCCGCCGAAGTCGGCGAGGATGGAGCCGTGCTCGGCCGGCACGGGCGCGCGCTCGACGAAAAAGCGCGCGATCGCGTCGGGGCTGCCCGCGGTCGCCACGAGAACGCTGATCGTCACCGTCAGCCCGACGCCGCCGGCGAGCAGCGCGTCGCGGGCGACTTTCCCCCGATCGGCATCGCCGTAGAATGCCGGCAATCGATCGAGAACGAGCAGGAAGATGACGAGCACGAGCGTCTCGACGACCAACTGCGTGAGCGCGAGGTCGGGCGCGCTGGCGAGCACGTAGAAGAGCGCGACCATGAACCCGAGCACCGACAGCGTGAGCACGCCCGCGATGTGCGAGGGGGCTCGCGCCACCGCCGCGGCCCCGACGATCGCCACGAGCAACACGATGACGACCGGCGCGGTGATCGAGAGGTCGGAAAACGCCGGCACGGAGATCCCGGCCGCGAGATAGCCCGCGAGCGCGAGCAGGCTCGTCACGCCGAGCATCCAGGCGGCATAGGTACGGAACTGACCGGTCTGGATGCGGGGCAGCGCCAGCCCGCTCACATGTTCGAGCCCGTAGACCGCTTTGTCGTAGTACCAGTCGGCCGAGAGCGGCCCGTGCGTGAGCCGCCGGACGCCGTCGCGCAGGCGATCGTAGAACGGCGAGAGCGCCGCTCCTGTGAGGATCGTGATGGCGCTCATCGCCACCGCCGGCGTGAGCTCGGTCGGGAGATGGATGCTCATCGTGTGGGCCTCGCCGGCGACCGCGCTGCCGAACGCCGACTGGACGATCGTGTCGACGGCGAGCTGCGGGTCGATGCCGACGATCATGGCGAGCCCGGCGAGAACGACCGGCGGGGCGAGCAGCGCCAGCGAGGGACGATGGACCTCGCCGAGCCCGGCGGGTTTCTCGCCCATGAACAGCCAGAGGAATCGTATGGAGTAGAGGAAGGTGAAGACGCTGCCGAAGACGGCGACGGCGGGGAAGAGCCACGCCAGCCCGCCGAGCTCGTGGGCCACCTCGTAGGCCGACTCGAAGAGCAGTTCCTTCGAGTAGAAGCCGTTGAACGGCGGGACGCCGGCCATTCCGAGCGCGGCGATCGCCGTGACGATCCCCGTGATCGGGAGATCGTGGCGTAGCCCACCCAGTTCCGAGATCGCGCGAGTGCCCGCCTCGTGGGCGATGATGCCGGCGACGAGGAACAGCGTCGCCTTGAACAGCGCGTGGTTCAGGATATGGAACGCCCCCGTCTCGGCACCCAGCTGGTTGGCGAAGCCGAATCCGGCGGTGATAAGGCCGAGATGTGAAGCTGTCGAGTAGGCCAGTAGCTCCTTGATGTCGCTCGCACCCACAGCGAGCAGCGCCGTGACGGTCATCGTGAGGAGCCCGAGCGTCCCGAGCAGCAGCATCCACTCGTCGCCGACAAGCAGCGGTCGCATCCGTCCGATGAGGTAGACGCCCGCCTTGACCATCGTCGCCGAGTGGAGGAAGGCCGAAACGGGGGTCGGCGCTTCCATCGCGTTCGGCAGCCAGACGTGGAGCGGGACCTGTGCGGATTTGGCAGCCGCGCCGATCGCGACGAGAACGAGTACCGGGACGAACAGGCCCGCGCTCTCCAGAGCGGTGCGCATCGCGTCGGCGTTGGCAATCATCGAATCGGGTGTGCCGATGAGAGTGAACGTCGTGCTGCCGAGTGCGTCGCCGGAGACGAACGCGAGCAGCACGAAGCCGACGAGCATGAACAGGCCGCCGGAGACGGTGATGAGCATCGATTTCCGGGCGGCGTAGAGCGAGCTCTCGCTCTCGCGGTAGTGACCGATCAACCCGAACGAAGTGATGCTCGTGAGCTCCCAGAAGACGAACAGCGCGATGAGGTCGGACGCGAGCGCGACGCCGAGCATCGAGCCCATGAAGGCGAGCAGGGTGCCGTAGTAGCGCGCCTGGCCGGGTTCGCCGTGCATGTAGCCCGCCGAGTAGGTGAACACCAGCACGCCGACACCGCTTGCGAGTAGCGAGATGAGCAGCGAGAGGCCGTCGAGGTAGAGGCTCAGTGAGACGCCGAGCGTCGGAATCCACTCGGCCGACACCGAGCCGGTGGTACCGAACTGGCTCGCGACCAGCCCGAACGAGGCGAGCGCGACGAGCGCCGCGAACCAGGCCGTGCGCTCGCCGAGCGCGCGGTAGACCAGCGGCGTGACGAGCGCGCCGAGGAACGGCAGCGCGAGCGCGGCAAACAGGGCCATCCCCGCAGGATCGGCTGTAGCCTGTGCGAGCGTGGCGGCTCCCGTCCCGAGTTGCCCCGTTGTCGAAGCCTCGGCGATCGCTGTCGGGAGCGCCACGAGAGACATGTCCGAATCTGCAAGCGATGGCTCTTAACGGTTCTCAAATCCGTCGCCGGCGGGTCGGTTTCACACCGTCTCGTCGGTGGTTCGACTCGGTAGGCGAGCCCCACATCGACCCGCCAGCCCGGCACGTAGATTTATATACGATACCGCGGCCAGACCGCCCCAACGCACCGGTCTACCGGGGAACGCGACCGAGCGGTCGGGTTCCTCCGACTTGGACTGGTGTGCAGATTACAGGAAACCATGAAGGAAAAAATCAAACAGTTCGTTGCGGACAAGCGTGGTGTCAGCCCCGTGATCGGTGTCGTATTGATGGTCGCCGTGGTCGTGATTCTCGCGGCCGTGATCGGCGCGTTCGTGCTCGGTCTCGGTGGAAATCAAGCGGCGGCTCCACAGGCAACGTTCAGCGTCGATGGGCAGAGCGTGATCTACGAGGGTGGCGACAGTTTGTCAACTAACAATCTCTCGGCCAGTGGTGCAAAAGTCTCAAATAAGGGGGACCTCACACCAGGAGATACTGCCGCAACCATCAGTGGTAACGGTACAGTACGAATCGTGTACGAGGGCGACGGTCAATCCTCGACCATCTGGCAAACCGAGGTCTAGACCGACTACCCGTGCACCCATCTCGGGTGCATCGAGTAGTTTCAGAACATTCCCTTGATTTTTGTAACGCCCAGTAACCGACGGTTCGGTAGGAGTACGTGTCTGATTTAGGACCGTTTGCGTCCGTTGCTCTCGATGATCTCGATTTCGACCGACTCGTTCGGCTCCAGATCGTCGATGAGCAGCGAGACTGCGCCCTCGATGTTCGTCAGGCTCGCGCTCGGCTCGACCTCACCGTTTCGGTGACAGACGATTTCGAGCTGGCCGTTCTCGCCGGGTGTGGCGGTCGTGCTTGGCATGGATGTACGTTGCAGACGAGCACGGATGAGGGCAATCCTGGCACATGCGTGGCATCCATCGGCGTGCGACGCGACGATTTTCGATTTCGTCGTGGCGATCGCGTTTGGATCGTCGGTTCGTGCGCAGCGAGCGGTGTGGGTCGGGATGCGATTGCGTAGCGTTCGATTCGACGACCGTCAAGCTTTACCCACGACTGGCTGTACCCGCAGCATGAATCAGCTGGAGGAGTCGCTGCTCGACGCCCCCATCATCGAAAAAGAGGGCTATCAGTACTTCGTCCATCCGATCAGTGACGGCGTGCCGATGCTCGAACCCGAGCTCCTGCGCGAGATCGTCATCAAGATCATCCGCAAGGCCGACGTCGACGTCGACAAGATCGTCACGCCCGCCGCGATGGGCATCCACATCTCGACGGCGGTCTCGCTGATGACCGACATCCCCCTCGTTGTCGTCAGGAAACGCCAGTACGGCCTGGATGGCGAGGTCGCGCTCTCGCAGGTGACTGGCTACTCGGAAAACGAGATGTATATCAACGACGTCGACGCTGGCGATCGCGTGCTCCTGCTCGACGACGTTCTCTCGACGGGCGGCACGCTCCGCGGGATCACCGGCGCGCTCGAAGAGATCGGTGCGGAGATCGCCGACGTGGTCGCGGTGATCAAAAAGGAGGGCGGCGGCAACGAACTCGAAGACACCGACTACGACGTGCGGACACTGATCAACGTCGACGTCGAGGACGGCGCGGTCGTCATCACCGATTCACACGGCGACGACTGAGGGCCACGGGGCTTTTGCGTGCGGCGCTCCCACCGAGAGTGATGCCAAGCGCACTGTTCGTCGTCAGCGAGGAAGGCTACTGGGGAGAGGAATGTACGACACCGCTCACGATGCTCTCGGATGCGGGCGTCGAGATCACCGTGGCGACGCCGAGCGGTTCGCCGCCGGTGATCGACGAGCGCTCGATCGATCCCGACGAGGTCGGTGAGGAGACCGCCGAGGAGGTCACGGAGATCCACGAGTCCGACGAGCGCCTGAACGACCCGATCCCGGTCGCGACCGCCGACGCCGACAACTACGATCTCGTGGCCTTTCCCGGTGGCCACGGTACCGAGTGGGACGTCAACCAGGACAGTCACGCCCGCGCGCTGCTCGTCGATGCGGTCTCCGGCGATGAGGGCAAAGGCTACGTCGTCTGCCACGCGGCGGGCATCCTTGCCTTCGCCCGCGAGGACGATGGCTCGGCGATCGTCGAAGGCCGTGACGTGACCGGGTTCCCCAATGCGTGGGAGGAGGGGATCGTCGACGATCACGACCGAATGCCCGACGGCCGGAAGCTCCCCTACTGGGTCGAGGACGAGGTCAAAGCCGTCGGCGGCAACTGGGACGCCGAACTCGACGCCGACACGAGCGTAACCGTCGATGGCGATCTCGTCACCGCTCGCGGCCCCGGCTCCTCGGCCGCCGGTGGCGAGAAACTGCTCGAAGAGCTGGATATCGAGTAGTTCAGTTGAGGATGACGCTGTGGTGCGGCCGCGCGACCGCGGTGCGGCGCGGTTCCTGGTGTCTCGGCGAGCGACGCGAGCCGAGGCTCAGGAGAGTTTACTTTCCTGGTGGATGAAGGGCGAGTAGCGAGGGACCGAAGGTCCCTCGTACCGTGCGAGCGGGCCTCTGGCCCGCGAGCAGACGACCACAGGGAGCGAGGGCTTCGGCGGTGCGGTAGCGGTGCCGTGCGGTTGCGGAGATGATAGGCTGCTCTACCGCGAGCGAACGGAGTGATCGAGCGGGCCGACGACTGACCAGCGGGAAGGAGGAGGCTTTTGGTGCAGATTTTGCGAGGGAGCGAACGAAGTGAGCGACCGTAGCAAAAGGTGCAGTAGCGGGAGGTAGATTTGAACTACCGGTCTGCGGGTTATGAGCCCGCCGGAATCTCCTGGCTATCCCATCCCGCTACCTGTTCATACCGCAGTCGACCCATTAACGGTTGTGATTCAGTCGTTGCCTGTTGTCGTGTGAACGCGCCACGTGAACAGGCTCTCGGCAATGTAGTTGACGACCATGCCGGCGGCGATACCGGCGACCTTCGCGACGACGAACCAGCCGTCGATACCCACGAGAGTGAGATCGACGGCGATCATGCGATAGAGAGCACGGAAAACCGCGAGCTGGACGAGGATGCCGCCGATGCGGACGACGTTCGAGCGGACCAGCCGGCGGACCATCGGGAACCGACCGGCAGCCCCCTCGGCCGAGAACGTCCAGGTGTCGTTCAGCACGAACATGACGAGAATCGAAATTTCGATGCCGACGAAGACCGCCAGCTCCGGGAACACGCCGAGTTCGCGCAGCACGGTCGCCGTCGTCACGTCGAACAGCGCGCCGACGACGCCGACCGAGACGAATCGCCCGAAGCGGGAACCGGAGGCGAGCGCGGAGAGTCGCTGGCCGATATCGGAGCGCGACGATCGATTGCCGGCGGATGCGAGCGAGTCGCCGGTACGGTCGTCGGTCATTGCTCGTCCGCGTCGACGAGCGGATGCTCCTCTCGCTGTGCGGCGATCATGCCGTGCAGCCGGTTCTCGTTGATGAGTGCCGCACGGTGGCGCGCCGCGAGCAACCCGCGCGCGAGCGCGATCGAGGTCCCCACTGGCGAGACGGTCGAGTCGGGCTGGTCGTGCCACTCGATCGGGATCTCCGCGATCCGCTGGCCGAGCGCGCCCGCGATCGCCACCAGCTCGATGTCCCACGCGAAACCCGGCTCGTAGAGGTGTTCGCGCACCGTCGTCCAGGCCGCGTGCGAGATCGCCTTCGCGCCACACTGGTAGTCGAACAGCTGTGGATCGAGCAGCCGGCGGGCGAGCCACGCGAAGGTGTCGCCGAGCCGACGGCGCGCGAACGTTCGATGGCGGGCGATCCGTGCGTCGGGATGGCGACGCGAACCGACCGCGAGCTCTGCATCGTCGTCGAGAACGGATCGGGTGACAGCGGCGAGCGAGTCGGCGGGCGTGCTGCCGTCGGCGTCGGCGAACACCAGAATATCGGTATCGAGTGCTTCGAACCCCATCGTGATCGCCCGCCCCTTGCCGCGGCGGTAGGGTGCCGTGGCGACGGTCCCCGGCAACGAGGAGAGCCGTTCGACCGCATCCGGTCGGGGCACGTCGAGTTCGATACGGATGACCGTCGGGTCGAGCCGCTCGGCGATGGCGGTGACGTACTCGGCGAGTCGCTCGACGTCGGGCCGGTAGGCCGGCACGACGACCCCGACGGAGCGCTGCATGGGCGAGATCCCGACGGCGCGAATAAAAGGAGTTCGGAAGCGCCGCTGCCGCATCCCACAAGAGGGATATGCGCCGCTTCCCCGCTTTCGCTATGGAGTACGGTCTCGTCGCCCTCTGGCTGGCGGCCTTTCTCGCCATCGGGCTCCTTGCAACACCGCTCGCTGCCCGGCTCTTTCGGGACTTTCCCGATCGCGGGGTCGCCCTCTCGCTGCCGCTGTCGCTCGCGACCGTCGGCATCGTCGCCTACTGGCTCGGCCATCTCTCGCTCACCGCCGGTCTCGTCGTCGGACTGATCGTTCTCGCCACCCTCTCCGTGCTTTCGCTTCGCAAACTCGACAGGGAGGCGTTCGATCTCCGGGCGATGGCCGGCCCGGTGCTCGTCTTCGCGCTCGCCTTCGCGTTCATGCTCACGGTGCGGGCGCTCGACCCAGCCGTCCACCCGGGCGGCGGCGAGAAGTTCCTCGACTTCGGGCTGCTCAAGTCGCTCCTGCGGACGTCACAGCTCCCACCGGAGGACGTCTGGTTCGCCGGCGAGCCGGTCAAATACTACTACGGCGGCCACCTCCTCACGGCACTGCTCGCGAAGCTCACGGTCACCGAGGCGCGCTACGCCTACAACCTCGTGCTCGCGGGCTTTTTCGGCATGCTCGTCACTGGAACCTACGGTCTCGCCGGTGCGGTCGCCGACTCGCGTGGACGCTCGGCACGAACGGCCGGCGTCGTCGCCGCCTTCTTCGTCGGTTTCGCGAGCAACCTCGAACCGGCCGGCCGCGCCGTGCTCTGGCTGCTACCCGATGGCCTCGCACGAACGATCGCCGACGCGCTCGGCGTGACGATCGAGGGGCTCGCGGCCTCGCCCGCGGAGTTCAGCTACTGGGGCGCGAGCCGGGTGATCCCGGGGACCGTCAACGAGTTCCCCCTGTTCGCGTGGCTCAACGGCGATCTCCACGCGCACATGCTGAGCACCCCATTTCTCCTGCTGGCCGTGGCGTGCTGGTTCGCCTACTACCGAACGCCGGCCGACGAGCTCGGACGTCGCCGACTGCTCGTCTTCGGTGCGCTCCCCCCGATCGCTGGCCTGCTCACGGTGATCAACACCTGGAGCTTCCCGACCGTCGCCGGCGTCGGCTGGCTCGCGCTCACTTTCGCCGACAGCGATCCCGCGACGCTCGTCCCACGACTCGGCGATCGGCTCTCGCGCGGGCGGTCCCTGCTCGGGCGAGAGCTCCGCCGGACGGCGAGCGCGCTGGCGGTCGCAGCGGGTGTTCTCGTCCTCGGCGGGCTGTGGTCGCTACCGTTCTGGCTCGGGTCGGCGAGCGGGCGCGCCATCGCCTTCCTCCCCGATCGGAGCGCGCTCGGACCGCTCGTGGTCGTCTACGGGGCGTTCGTGCTCGTGTTCGTCCCGTATCTCGCCTCCCGCTCGCGTGGGCTCACGGCGCGCACGCGACGGATCGCGCTCGCGGCGACGGCCGGACTGATCGTGCTCGCGTGGCTCGTCGATGCCGCCGCGGTCGCGCTGTTCGGTCCGCTCCTACTCATCGGCTGGCTGGTGCTTGCCGCACGACGGAACGGTACGGACTCCGCTCGGGCGGGTTCGGGGATCGTCGGACGGGCACGACCCGCCGAGTCGGACGGCGGGGTCGACGGGCGAAGCGGGCTGCCAGACGTGGGCTTCGAGACCGTGCTGGTGGTCGCCGGCGTCGGTCTCGTCCTGCTCGTGGAATTCATCTACATTCAGGAGGACGCCGGTCCGGGCCGGTTCAACACCGTCTTCAAGACCTACGCGCAGGTGTGGGTGCTCTTCGGGACGGCGGCGGGCGCGATCGGTGCGTGGCTCGTCGGCGCGGGGCGGCCAACGATTGGTCTCTCTGGCGGTGCTCGCACGGCCGGTCGCGTGCTGCTCGCACTACTCGTGCTCTCGACGTCGATCTACGGCGCGCTCGCGCTCACCGATCAGGTGACGAGCGAGGCGAGCGTGGCGACCGTCGACGATCCGACGCTCGACGCGCTGGAGTTCGTCTCGACGACCCATCCCGAGGAGGCCGACGCGATCGCCTGGCTCGATTCGCGGGCGGGCCAGCCACACATCGTCTCGGCACCGGGCTGTTACTGCAACGAAGACGACGGACTGACGAGCTACAACTGGGTCAACGCCCCGTCGAGTTTCACGGGGCTCCCGACGGTCGTCGGCTGGGACCACGAGATCGGCTACCGTGGCGAGGGGCCGTATCTCGATCGCGTGGCGGACGTCGAGACGATCTACGAGGGCACGCCCGCAGCACGCACACGACTGCTCGACGAATACGACGTACGCTACGTCTACGTCGGACCGAACGAGCGGGAGGCCTACGGCCCGACGGTGTTCGACGATCTTCAAGGAATCACCGTCGCCAAGCAGTGGGACGAGGTCACGATCTATCGGGTGAGCCAGCAGCGACTGGCCGCGTGACGGAGACGTGAGAAGAGGAGGGGGAGGGGTTCGACGGTGCGTCAGCGTTCGCGCTCTTCGAGCGGGCCGTAGCGGTCCTCGACCAGTTCCTCGTAGCGGGCGAGAAACGTCTCCTGCGAGCAGCTGCCGAGTTCGGTCTGGATCTCGACCAGCAGCGCTTCGAGCTCGTCGCGTGGTTGGTGACAGAGATCGCGATGACAGGCTTTACAGAGGTGTTCGAACGCCTTGTTCCGTCGCTCCCACCGATCGCCGTGTTTGTCGTACTCGCGCGCTTCCGAGCGCCGCACGTCCTCCCCGCAGGCGATACAGGTGATGCGCTTCGCCCCCCGGTTTCGCCGGGACCCCCACATGCTCGGAGAATGCACGCGGGGGCACTTACCTCTTCGCGTCGGTCAGCGCACGATTTATCCCCAACCGCCGAGAGGATAGCCCATGCAGGTCAAATCCCGCCATCACCTCCGCAGCGACGCGGTAGACGACATCGAGGAGAGCCTCGCCACGACGCTCGGCGTCACCCTCGACGGCGACAGCTACGAACGAGTCGAGTTCGCCGACGCCGAGCGCGATCTCGTCCTGGTCGACGGCGATCCCGTCGTCTGCTACTTCGACGACGAGCCGTTCCTCACCGTGCGCGGCGCGAACGACTTCCCACCGGAGAGCCACGTCGTGACGGTCGATACGGGCGCGATCTCGTTCGTCTCCGACGGCGCGGACGTGATGCGACCCGGCATCACCGAGGCCGATGCCGATATCGAACCGGGCGATCTCGTGGCCATCGCCGAGGAGAACCACGGAAAGGTGCTCGCCGTCGGGCGCGCGATGGCCGACGGCGGGGAGATGGTCGGCGAGTCGGGCAAGGTCGTCGAGTCGCTCCACCACGTCGGCGACGATCTCTACGAGTTCTCGATCTGAATTCCGTGTTTTCGAGCGTCGCAACCGCCGGTTCGAGGCATCGACTGTGAACCGGGAGCAGGTCGTCCGCAGAGCCGTCCTCGACGATCACGAATCACTGCTCGAAACGATCCTCGACTGTGCCGATGGCGTCGCCGCATCGTGGGACGACGAAGGAACGACCGAACGCCGGTGCGTCGTCGAACCGTTCGAGAACGCTCTCGCCGAGCACGATGTCACCGGCCGGCTGCCCGCCCTGCTCACCGATGCCGTCGCTGCGCTCGGCGAAGAACTCCCGGCGGAACCGGTCGCCGCGCCGCCGTATCTCACCATCACGAGCGTCGGACCAGTGCTGCGCGCGACGCTTGCGGACGCGCGACTCGTGATGACGATTCGGTCCTTCGTGATCAAGCGCGATCCGACGCGCTACGTCCGCGGAGCGACGACGCCCTCGAAAGCGCTCGCCGTCGATCTCAAAAGCCGCTGAACTTGTCGCGCCGGAAGAGATCGAGTTCGCTCACCGTCGAGGTCTCCTGGCGGGCGGCGAAGGCGACGGCATCGGCGATCTCCGCGGGTTCGGTGACGTCGCCCTCGTCGAATTGCTCGGCGAAACTCTCGTCGCCGCCGAACTCGGTGCGAACTTCCGAGGGGTTGATCACGGAGACGGCGACGCCATCCTCGCCGACGGCGGCCGCCACGCTGAGCGCGAACCCGCGCACCCACCACTTCGTCGCGGCGTAGACCGGGTTCGACGGGCGTGGATACTGACCCGCGAAGCTCCCCATACAGATGAGGTTGCCCGCGGACTCTTCGAGAAGTGGCAGCGCCGCCCGCGTGACGAAGAAGGTCCCGTCGACGTTCACATCCATCATCGTCCGATACTCCTCGGTCGAGAGTTCTGCGACGTCACCACCGCGAGTGAGCCCTGCGTTGTTCACGAGCACGTCGAGTCGCCCGAACGCCTCGACGGTCTCGGTGAGGAGCTCCTCGACCGCTCCCTCGTCGGTCACGTCGGTCGGGACGACGATCGCCTCGACGTCGTGTTCGTCCTCGATGTCCGCGGCGATCTCCTCCAATCGTTCCTCGCGGCGCGCGGCGAGTGCGACGTTTGCCCCGTCGCTGGCGAGCGCGCGGACCGTCTCGCTGCCGATGCCCGAACTCGCGCCGGTGACGATCGCGCTCTTCCCGTCGAGTGAGTGGGGTGCCATATCAGGGCATGGGCGGGTGAGGGGTTCGGTCTTTCGGCGGTCGTTGTCCGATCGAACGTGGCGACCACGCGGGTCGACTCTGTCCGACTTCGTCGACGGCGGCTATTTGGGGTGAGAAATCACCGGCTGGCGGCCGCGAAATCCTTGCCAAAGACGAGGAAGTAGCCCGTGCCGATGAGGCCGATGACCGTCGCCACGCCGAAAGCGAGCGGCGGACTTCCAATGGTGCCGATGCCCGGCAGCGAGACGCCGCCGTAGAGCGCGCCGCCGAGCGCGGCGCTCGGGATGACGACGACGTTGCGCACGAGGTAGTACGTCCCCGTGACGCGCCCGCCGGTTCCCTGCTCGGCGGGACCGACGATGAGCGCCTTGTGCGCCGGGAGGCCGGCGAAGCGCAGCCCGGAAAAGGCGAACAGGAGCGCGAGCACGCCGGCGTCCGCAGGCGCGGTGATCAGGAGGGCGGGAAAGACCGCGTAGACCACGAAGCCGAGTGCGACGACGGGCTTGAGGCCGATTCGCTCGGCGAGTTTCGCGACCGGAACCATCGTCAGGAGTGCGACGGCCATCTCGATGCCCAGGAGAACGCCGAAATACGCCTGCGGCGAGAGGTCGATCTCGCCGAGAATCGGAAGCTCCATCGACAGTCCGACGCCGAGAAAGCGGGTGACGACGATGACGAAGAAGACGTAGACCATCCCGTTGGCGAACCGGACGAGCGTGTCGCCGACCAGCAGCGGACGCAATTCGGCGGGCAGGGTTCGGAGGTCCTCGACGATCTGAGAGACACCCGCGAACGACTTGCCGTAGTCGTCGCCGGTCGCGTCGTAGAGGACGTGCTGGGCGAGCGTTCCGAGGAGGGCGAAGACGACCGCGACCGCGAGGATGACCCCGAACGCGGTGACGATCGCCGAGTCGGTCATCGAGCCGACGGCCGCCGGCCCGAACAGGACGAAGATCCCGGCCGCGAGCAGCGGACCGACGAGGAACGCGGTCCGCCGGACGGTCTCGGTGCTGGCGAACCCCTCGGCGAGGCGCTCGGGGGCGACGCTCTGCTTGACGATGGCAAACGTCGCGCCCAGCCCGAACGATTTCCAGGCCTGCGCGAACACGACGCCGACGAAGAGCAGCGGGACGGCGAGCGCGCCCGCGGCGGGGGCAACGAGCCAGATGCCGAAGCCGATCGCCGAGAGCAATCCGAACAGGGTGAGCGCGTAGCGCGACCCGATTCGGTCGGAGATGATTCCCCCGGGATAGGGGTAGACCGCACTGATGACGTTCGAGACGGTGCCGTAGAGACCGACGACGAACGCGCTCGCGCCCAGCGCGACCATGTACTCGGAGAGATAGCGGCTCGTCATCTGGAAGCCGAGGCTGAACGCGAACATCGCGATCGAGAGCACGAGCACGTCCCGGGAGAGCGCGAAGAACTCGCGGAGCTGCGCGCGGACGCTCGTCGGTTCGCCGGCCATGATTCGAATTCAACTGTCGGCGAAATAACTGTTCCGCACCCGTTTGGACACCGAATCGATGTTAGAATCTCAGAGCCAGCGACGGGCGGCCTCGCGGGCGAGCGCCCACGGGACGAACACGGCGAGCAGCACGAACGTGACCGTCTCCGGCGTCGGCGGTCCGGCGGTGAGAGCCGCGTAGAACACCACCGCGCCGGTCGCGAGCACGCCGACGACCGTGCCGACGTACTCCGGATCGCGCCACGAGCTCGGGAACTCGTCGGCCATATCGGCGAACGCTCGCGCTCGGGGAATAACGATTGCGAAGTGGTGTCGATATCCCGAAACGAAGCTACCGACGGCCGCTGCGCTCGCCGTCCATCATCGCGATGCAGTCGTCAACCTCCTCCGGTGTTACGACAGGTATCGATCCCTGGACGGTGCGCGCGAGTGCCCCGCAGGCGACCCCGGCGGCGAGCGCCTCGTCCACGCCATCGCCGGCGATCCGTCGGCCGAGAAAGCCGCCACAGAGCGCGTCGAGCGCGCCGCGCTCGTCGACTGTCTCGGCGTCCGGCGGATCACGTTCGTGCACCGTCCGTTCGCGCCAGACGAGCGCGCTACCTCCCGCATCGGCGAGTACCACGGTGTCGAGATCGTGCGCGGCGGCGAGCGCGTGGGCCGCCTCGGGCGGTGATCCGTCCTCGCCGAGCGCTGCTGCACCCTCCTCACTCGCCAAGAGCACGTCAGTCGCCGACAGTATCGACTCGACGCGCTCGCGACCGACCGACGAGTCAAGCGCTCGGGAACGGTGCAGAGCGAGCGCAGTCCGTCCAGCGAACGCCGCGAACAGTTCTTCGACAGTCCCAGCGAGCGTGTCCGAGAGCGCGAGCGTCGCCGCACTCGTGAACAGGGTTTCAGCTCCCTGGAAATCCAGCGAAGAGAGATCGTCCCGCGTCAGTGACGCGACCGCCGCGCCCGCCCGGTCGTCGATGTGGCCACCGTCGTGCGCGGTCGTTGCCCGCTCAGTGAAGGTCAGTCCCTGCCGACCTCCGCCCCAGCAGACCGCCGGCTTGACGCCGTGACGACGGAGTTCGCCGACGACGCGCCGCCCGAGAGCGTCGTCCGAGAGTTTCGAGAGCCACGCGCTCGCGGTACCGAGACGGCTCGCCGCGATCGCGGCGTTCGATGCCGGTCCCGTCACCGAGACGTTCAGTTCGGTCGCCGTTTCGAGTCGCTCGTCATCCGGAGGCGTGAGTTCCAGAGCGGTCGCACCGATCGCGAGGAGATCAGTCATAATTTCGGAACTCGACGATGGTATATTATACGTCCGATCGACGATCGCTATGGGTCGTGGCTTGCCCGTCGGCCCGCGTGACCGGGGTAGTCACGCTCGAAGCGTTCCTCGAGCGCGCGCTCGCTCAGTTCGATGACGACGGGACGGCCGTGCGGGCAGGCATAGGGGTTCTCGCAGTCATCGAGCGCGCGCAGTAGCTCCGTCACCGATCCCTCCGACAGCGACGTGTTGGCCGTGATCGACGGGTAGCAGGCGAGATCGGCCAGCAGCGCGTCACTGACCTGCGTGATCGTCTCGTCGGGATCGCGCTCGTCGACGAACGCCGACAGGGCGTCCCGCAGCAGTTCGGGATCGGCTGCGCCCGCGAGCACCGCCGGCACCGCTGCCACCTCGACCGTCTTCCCGTCGCTCGGGCTGGCACGAAAACCGAGCGCCGAGAGTGCCTCGGTGAACTCCTCGAACAGCGCGCTCTCGGCGGCCGTCAGCTCGATCGTGACCGGCTCGGCGAGCTCTTGGATGTTCGTCTCGCCGGCGACCCGATCGCGCAGTCGTTCGTAGTTGACCCGCTCGTGGGCCGCGTGCTGATCGACGAGCACGAGCCCGTCGGGCGACTCGCAGACGAAATACGTGTCGTGGAGCTGGCCGAGCACACGCAGGCGCGGCAGCCGCTCGAAATCCGGCTCGTCGGCGACCGTCTCGCCATCGAGCGTCGCCTGCGTGGGCGTCTCGGTAAATTTTCGCTCCTCGGTCGTTCCGTTCGCCGCGCCGTCCATCGTCCGTTCCGGCGACCGTGATCCCTCGACAGTTTCTGAACTCTCTCCCGATTCCGTCGATGTAGTTGGCTCCGTCTGCTGCTCGCCGACCAGTTCGTCGTCGCTCGACGCTGGCTCTGCTGTGGAACTCGCTTCGATTGATTCGGCCGTCGATATGGGTTCGGCTGGTTCCGTCCCGTCGGCCGCCGTCCCATCCGCTCGTACGTCGTTCGTCTCTCGATCGGTCGTCTCCCGAGTGGTCGTCCCGTGATCGCTCGCCCCGTCGTCGGTCGAGTGCGGGTCGATGGCCGTCTGTTCGGGGGCCGACCGACCGCGCGGCGCGCCCGACCGCACGAGACCCGCCTCCAGCAGTGCGCTCTCGACGGTCGTTTCGACCTGGTCGCGCACCGTCTCCTCGTCGGCGAAGCGGATCTCCTGTTTCCGCGGGTGGACGTTCACGTCGACCGTGTTCGGCGGGATGGAGAGGAAGACGACGGCGAAGGGGTAGCGGTCGGTTGCGAGCTGGCCGCCGTAGGCGTCGACGATCGCGTCACGGACGGCTCCCGCGCGGACGTAGCGCCCGTTGACGAACACCGTACACTGCTGCGTGCTCGCGCGTGTCGTCTCGGGATGACTGACGACACCGTCGATGGCGTCGAGCGGGCCCTCTTCGTCGAGATCGCCATCGAGCGGGATCATCGCCTCGGCGACCTCGCGGCCGTAGACCGCCAGTACCGTGCTTTCGAGGCTTCCTTGGCCGGTCGTCGAGAACACCTCGGTGTCGTCGTGCGTGAGCGTGAGCGAGCGGTCGGGGTTCGAGAGCGCGTAGCCCGTCGCCACGCGACTGACGTGGCCAAATTCGGTCTGGTCCTGCTTCAGATATTTCCGTCGTGCCGGGACGTTGTAGAACAGATCGGTGACTTCGACGGTCGTGCCGACGGGACAGCCGGCCGGCTCGATGCTCTCGATCTCGCCGCCGATCATCGTCAGTTCGGTGCCCCGGTCGGCATCGCGGGCCTTCGTGCGGATCGTGAGCCGCGAGACCGCGCCGATCGCCGCGAGCGCCTCGCCACGGAACCCCAGGCTCTCGACGCCCGCTTCGAGGTCCTCGATGTCGCCGATCTTGCTCGTCGTGTGTTTCTCGACGGCCGTCTCGACGGCGGATTCGCTCATCCCGGTGCCGTCGTCGGTCACACGGATGCCGTCCTTCCCGCCGCGCTCGACGGCGATGCGCACGCGCGAGGCGTCCGCATCGAGGCTGTTCTCGACGAGTTCCTTCACCACCGAGGCGGGCCGTTCGACCACCTCGCCGGCGGCGATACGCTCGATCGTCGACTGGTCGAGCCGGTGAATTTCGCCGTCGGTCATGCTGGGAGTCGTGTTCGGCGACAGTGTGCTCCGTGGCGACGTGCTCGTCGCCGGCCGATCGTCGGAGAGGGATATCCACCGCTCGGTTCGATGCTCATTATCTCTCCGGAGGACACAGAAACGCATCAATCCACCGCTGTCGACGGGTCGGGTGCTACAGCTTTATTAGCGTCGTCCACGTCTATATATACATGAGTCAGAGTAGTACCGAGGACGACGGCGAACTCCCGGGAGCGACGCCGACGGTCACGGCCGACGCCGGAGTGCAGCCGAACGGCGAGATGAACGTCGTCGGTCTCGTGATCTTCGCAGGAATGCTCGTAGTGATGCTGCCGTTGCTGCCCCTGGCCGCGCTCGGCTGGGTCGTGATGAAGCTCTTCGGCTGAGTCGCGGCGACGATTCCTCACGGCGCAGCGACCGACCAGCGTACGCTCTCGCGATGTAGCCGTGATCGGATACCATCTCTCTATCGCCGAATCAAGCGTCTTTCGGCCCCTGTTCCGGAAGAAACGCTCCCGTCGCTCCCCAAAATATAATCTAGTTTTATTCGATAGTTATATGAGTCGAGAGCCGTAGCGTTTCCCTGATGAGTTTCAGCGACCATCTCGTCGAGACCGAATCGGAGCTGTGGACCGCCCAGAAGAACCACCCGTTCATCCGCGAGCTGGCCGACGGCACCCTCGACGAAGCGGCGTTTCGGACGTGGGTCGAGCAGGACTACCGCTATCTCCACGATTACGCACAGACCTTCGCCGTGCTCGGGACGAAAGCGCGCGAGGAAGAGACGATGGCGCACTGCTTCGCGGTCGCCGGCAACATCGTCGACGAGGAGATGGATCTCCACCGGGAGTTCGCCGCCGACTACAGCCTCACGCCCCAGGATCTCGCGAGCGTCGAGAAGGTCCCCACCTGCGTCGCCTATACGAACTACCTGCTGCGGACGGCCACCGAGCGCCCGCTCGGCGTCGGCGCGGCCGCGATCTACCCCTGCGGGCGTGGCTACCTCGACATCGCCGAGCACATGGCCGAGCGCTCCGACGGCGACCACCGCTACACGCCGTTCATCGAGAAGTACACCAGCGACGAGTTCCGCGAATCGGTGGCGTGGATGACCGAATTGGTCGATCGCTGTGCCGAGCGCAACCCGTCGCTCCGCGACGAGATGGAAGCCGCCTTCCGGCGCTGTACGCAGCTCGAACACGCCTTCTGGGAGATGGCCTACACCGAGGAGGCCTGGCCGCACGAACGCCGGCAGGAGGTCGTCTGAGTGGTCACGACCGCGCTCGCGCTCGGGGTCACGGTCACGGTGCTCGCGGCCATGACCGCGCTCGGGGTCGCCCACTCGCGCACGCGCATGCTCTCGGTCGAGGACTACATCAGCGCGCGCAACTCGGCGGATACGGGAACGACGGCGGCCACGCTGATCGCCTCCGGCATGGGTGCCTGGATCCTGTTCAGCCCCGCCGAGGCCGGCGCGGGCTTCGGCGGGCTCGCGGCGGTCGGCGGCTACGCCATCGGCAGCGCCGTCCCGTTGCTCCTGTTCATCTCGGTCGGCGTCCGCCTGCGCGAGTATCTCCCGCAGGGCCACTCGCTGACCGAGTACGTCTACGGCCGCTACGGCGCGTGGATGTACGGCTACGCCCTCCTGATCGCGGTGTTCTACATGTTCATCTCGCTGGCCGCGGGGATGACAGCCGCCGCGGACGCGCTCGCGTTCGTGGCCAGCGTTCCGTCCTGGATCACCGCGAGCATCATCGGCGGCTTCGTGCTCATCTACACCGGCTACGGCGGACTCGTGGCCAGCATCTTCACCGACACGGTCCAAACACTTGTGATCCTGCCGCTGCTCACACTCAGTTTCGCGGCGGTCGTCGTCGGCCTCGGCGGCACCGGTGCCATCCACCAAGCCATCGCAAGCGCGAACCCACATCTGCTCGATCTCGGCTTCGTGCCCGGCCTCGCCTTCGGCGGCTACGTCGTCATCGCCATCACCGGCTCCAGCGTGTTCAATCAGGGCCGCTGGCAGCGCGTCTTCGCCGCCGCCGACGATACGTCGCTCCGGCGCGGGTTCGCCATCGCGGCGGTCGTCACCGTGCCGATGATCCTGCTGGCGGGGCTGCTCGGCGTCTCGGCCGCCGGGCTCGGGCTGATGGGTGATGCGGGCCCGAGCGTCGCGCTGTTCGTCGCCATCGCCGCGGCGCTGCCCGAGTGGGCGACGCTCGGAGTCGTCGTGCTCGTCGTGTTGCTCGTCACGAGCACGACCGACACGCTGTTCAACGGGATCGCGAGCATCGTCACCGCCGACCTCTCGCGCGTGCTCGACGACCCCGACGAGCGAACGCTCCAGTACGCCGCCCGCGCGCTGACGGTCGTCGTCGCGATCGCGGCCATCGCGGTCGGCGCACAGGGCTACTCGGTGCTCGAACTGTTCTTGCTCGCCGACCTCCTCGGCGCGGCGACGTTCATTCCATTTCTGCACGGCCTCTACTCCGGCCGCGCGACCGAGCGCGGTGTCCTGCTCGCCAGCGTCGCCGGACTGCTCGTCGGACTCGCGTACTTCCCGACGTTCCACGGCGCGCTGGTCGGACTGCCGGTCGTCGGGCCGCTGCTGCCCGGCGGCTCGTTCATCCACTCCTTCGCGGGCGCGGCGGGCGTCTCCGCCCTGCTCTCGCTGCTCGCGGCGCGGTTGTCCGATGGCCGGTTCGACCTCGATAGCCTCGCGGCCGAGGTCCACTCGCTCGACGACGCTGCCGGTCCCGTGACCGACGGCGGGCAACCAGCGAACGACGGGATGGAGTCCCAGGGAGTAGAGCGATGATCCTCAGCGAGGTCGCGTTCGCGCTGCTCGTCTGGGGTAGTCTGGCGGCGGTCGCCGCCGTCTTCGCCTTCCTCCTCGTGATGCTCGCCCGTGGAGCGCAGGCCGAAACGGATTCGGCCGCGGGAGCCGAGGTGAACCCATGACAGAGCGTGACATCGCGTTGACGGTTGCGGGATCGGACAGCGGCGGCGGGGCCGGCATCCAGGCCGATCTGAAGACGATCGAGGCACACGGCGTCTTCGGGACGAGCGCCCTGACGAGCGTCACCGCCCAGAACACGCGCGGCGTCGAAGCGATCGAGGACGTTCCAACAGAGACCATCGCGGCGCAGATCGACGCCGTCACGGACGATTTCGCCGTCAGTGCGGCGAAGACGGGCATGCTCAGTTCGGCGGCCATCATCGAGACGGTCGCCGATAGCTTAGCGGACCACGAATTCCCGCTCGTCGTCGATCCCGTGATGGTCGCCCAGAGCGGCGATCGCCTGCTCGCCGCGGAGGCCGAGACGGTGCTCAAGGAACAGTTGCTCCCACAGGCGACGCTCGTGACGCCGAATCTGCCGGAGGCGGCGGTGCTCACCGGCATGGAAATCGAGGACGAGGAGGACATGCGCGCGGCCGCCGCGGCAATCGCTGCCGACGGCCCCGACGCGGTGCTCGTGACCGGTGGCCACCTCCACGAGGACGAACTCGTCGACGTGCTCGCCGCCGACGGCGAGACGCACACGTTCCGCAAGGCGCGCCGGGACACCGACGACACCCACGGCAGCGGCTGTACGATCTCGGCTGCGATCGCCGCCGAACTCGCCGGCGGGGCGACGATGCCGGCGGCCGTCGAGCACGCCGAGCGGTTCATCGACCGCGCCGTGAGCTACGGGCTCGCCGTCGGCAGCGGCGACGGCCCGGTCAACCACCTCGCCGGGCTGTACGACGACGCCGCCCGCGCCGACGCGCTCGACGACGTACGGGCGCTCGTCGAAACGCTCGAACGAAGCGATATCGATGCGCTCGTACCTGAGGTCGGGCTGAACGTCGCCGTCGCCACGCCCTACGCGATGGACGCCGACGACGTGGCCGCGGTCGATGGCCGACTCCACCGGACCGCCGACGGCGTGGCGGCCGCCGGCTGTCCTCGGCTCGGTGTGTCGGATCACGTCGCCCAGTCATTGCTCACTGCCCGCGACCACGATCACTCGGTCGTCGCGGCCGCGACCATCCGTCTCGACGACACGGTGGCGGAGGCCGTCACCGACCAGTTCGACGCCGTCGAAGTCGATCGAACCCGATCCGACGGCGAGTCGGTCGCCGAATCCAGGGACGAGTCGGCGGCATGGGCGGTCGAGCGGGCGATGAACGATCGAGAGACGGTCCCCGATGCGGTGTTCGATCGCGGTGCGGTCGGCGAGGAAACGATCTGCCGGCTGTTCGCGCCCTCGCCGGCCGTTCTGGAGGAGCGACTGCTGGCGCTCGCCGACGCGATCTGATTTTTCACGACGGACGTCGATCTTCGGATCGGCGACCGCCCGTGATTCGTTGAGTGCGTCGAGTCGTTGCGGAGGATTCTCGATCGCTACACGAGCCAGCGCGAAAGCGCTCCGAGGGTCGCGGTCGCGACCGGGATGACGGCACTCACGGCGGTGATCTGCCCCATCGCCAGATAGGCCCCGAGATCACCGCTCGCGGCCAGCGAGAGCGCGAACACGGCCCAGACGAGCACGCCGAACCCGAACCCGGCGAGCAGCGCCCGCCGACGATCCGCGGCCACCGCCCCGCAGAGCACACCACCCAGGAACAGGCCGACCCAGTGGAACGCGCTCGCGGCGAGGCCGATCGCGATGGCCGCGACCATCGCCAGCCACCGGACGCGCTCGTCGTCGATTGCCGTCCGTACGCGGCTCGTGGCGCTCATTCGTCCCCTCGCTCGAAAGTATAGGTCGGGGCTCCACGGAGCTTCCGTGACATGGATTTGTACTCGCCGTCGGCCCACATCTGGAGTTGGTCGTCGTAGTGCGGCGAGAAGTAGTCCCCCGAGTTGCCGCCGGGGAGGATCGCCCGGGAGTTGCCGGCCATCGGCACGACCATCCGCCAGCTGCTGCCGGTGGGGTTCTCGACGGCGTAGTTGTTCACCGTCGCGCGCGAGCCGTCGGTCGGATAGGTCTGGTAGCCGAGGAAGTCGAGACCCAGCGGATGGTCCATCGCGCCGGTGGTGTTGTAGTCACCGTATCGCTCCTCGCCCTCGTCCTCGATCGTCGCGACGGCTTCCCGGAGTGCCTCAACCATCATCGTTGCGCGCGAGTCCGCGCCGAACCACCGGCTCTTCCGATCGAGATGCTGGAGCACCCAGTCGGCGGGGAAGTACGACTCGTCCAGGCCAGCAGCGCGGAACTCCGGGCCGAACGTCGCCTCGCGGTACTGCTCGAACCAGCGCGCGAACACGAGCGCCGCGAGCGAATCGCGCTCCATCCGGTGGTTCCACGAGTCGAGCGCGTCGACGTACCGATCCAGTTCGTCGGTGTCGTTTGCGTCGCGTGCGGCTGCGACGAGCGGCGGGACGAGCGCTTGCGCCCGGAGATCGAGCGTGTCGCGCTGCATGCGCTTGACGAACGCGCGGTCGATCGGTTTGTCCGACGTCGCTCGCCGATCGAGCAGATCGTAGATCCGGATGCCGCGGTAGGGATCGGAGTACGCCTCGGCGATGTAGTGCGCGGGATCGTCGACGATGCGCTGGTTCGCCGTCCCGATGTAGTCGGGGTTGACGACGCCCGGTTTCTCGTCGAACGGAATGAATCTCTCCCAGGAGGAGCGCCCGTAGGGGGTGAACCCCTGCCACTCGCCCTCGCCCGCGGAGCCATCGAAGATCCGTGCTCCGGAGACCTCCTCCCCGTCCATGGTGCGAATCGGGATCCGTCCAGTGACGGCGTAGAGCGTGTTGCCGTCGCGATCGGCGTAGACCAGGTTCTGTGTCGGCGTGTCGAATTTCTTCGTGGCGTCGAGCACGTCGTCGAGCCCGTCGCTGTGGCTGTACTCGTAGATCGCCTGTGGCGTCCGCTCGGCCGACAGGCCCGTCCACGCGACGCCGACGCGACTGCCCTCGCGCTCGATGACCGGCCCGTGAACGGTCTTTTTCACCGTCACCGTTCGGTTCTCGCCGTCGCTAACGGGAAGTTCGCGCCGCTCGGTATCGAAGTCGCGCCACTCGTTTGTGTACCGATACTGGCCATCCCGCGTATCGTATCGATAGAAGTCGATCACGTCCGCGCCGGTGTTGGTGAAGCCCCACGCGCCGGCGTCGTTCTCGCCGATGACGACGAACGGAACCCCGGGGAAGGTCACCCCGCGCACGCTCACGTCGTCGGTTCGGAGGTTCATCTCGTACCACACAGGGGGACTCATCAGACTCAGATGCGGGTCGTTCGCCACGATCGGCGCGCCGCTTTTCGTCTGCTCGCCCGAGACGACCCAGCTATTCGAGCCGATCCCCGCCGGAGACTCGTAGTTGCTCAGCCAGTCGACGAGCCCCGGACCGACGGCGTGTTTGCCCGATGTCGATCGATCGGACGATCCCGCCGCGCGCTGCCCGCGGATGATCGGCGAATCGTGATCGAAACGATCGGGATAGAGTTCGCGCGCCGCCTCGTTTCCCAATCGATCGGCGACGAGCGCCTTTCGGAGGGTTCGAAAGCTCCCCGTGAGCGTCCAGGCGATCTGCTTCTGAAGCAACATCGTATCGACCGGTTTCCAGGGCTCCGGCTCGTACTCGAGCAGCGAGAACTCGATCGCCGAGGGATCGTCGGTCAGCACCGCGTTGACGCCCTCGGCGTAGGTCTCGCCGAGTGCTCCCGCCTTCGTGTCCTCGAGCAGCGCGACGTTCGCCCGCGCCGCGCCGTCGAAGTCCATCTTCGTGTGGAAGATATCGGAATCGAGCGTCGCGTCGCCGACGACCGCGGAGAGCCGGCCGCGCATCTGCCGGCGCTGGAGATCCATCTGGAAGGCGCGATCGCGTGCCTGCGCGTAGCCGACCGCGAAGTAGAGCGCGTCCTCGTTCTCGGCGTCGATGTGGGCGTTCCGTAGTCGTCGTAGCGTACCGTGGCGCTCCCGTGGGGGCTCTCGACGGTCTCCGTCTCACGTTCGGTCGAGTCCCAGGCTGACCCCGTGAGCGGCGCGAACCGTTCGAGATAGCCACGGACTGGCGAGAGCGCACCGACCGCGCCGCCGCCCGCCAGGATCGCCCCGACGAGCGCGCGGCGCGTGAGATCGCGTGCCATATTCGACCGTGGGTGGCCCGTGATATAAAACCACGAGCGCCCGGACGAACTACTCGCGTTCGCGATCGAGCGTCCGCAGGAGGTCCTCGCGGGTGATGATGCCGACGATCTCCTCGTCGTCGATCACCGGCACGCGATTGATGTCGCGCTCCTCGTCGGCCAGCACCGAGAGCACTTCGTCCAGACTGGCGTCGGGCTCGACAGTGACGACGTCTTTCGTCATCACGCTGCTGATCGGTTTGCCGGCGTGTTTCGCGAGATCGAGGTTGACGTCGAGATCGTCCCACGAGAAATCGAAGGCGTAGTCGATCGGTTCGATGAACGGCGGGAAGCCGATCGGGATCCAGAGCGTGCGATCGCTCGGCTGGAACAGGTCGACGAGATCGCCCTGCGTGACGATGCCGACGAGGCGGCCGTCGTCGGTGACCGGAAACCCGTTGAACTCGGCCCGCGAGAGCCGCGTCAGCACGGTGCTGATCTCCTCGTCCGGACCGACGCTCTCGACCTCGCTCGTCATGATGTCACGCGCGCGAACGGACATACCGGAACGCCTCGCGGCGCGGTGGTAGCTCTTGCGGTGTCGCTCCCACCGATGGCCACCTGATCCGGCGTTCCCAACGGTCAAGAGTCGTCTCCCGCCAGCGAACGGCGGCTATTGAAGACGACGAGAAGCGTGCCGACGACGAGCAACGCGGACGCGACGACGGGGGTGACGACGCCCGCGACTGCCAGCATCGTCCCGACTACCGGAACAGAGAGCGCGAGCGCAAGGTTCTCGACGAGCCGCCGGCGCGTCCCGCGGGCGATGGCGAGACAGTCGACGAACGAGTCGAGATCGTCGCTCGTCAACAGCGCGTCGGCGGCCGTGGCGGTGAAGTCGCTGCCGGCCAGCATCGCTACGCCGACATCGGCCGCCGCGAGCGCCGGCGCGTCGTTGGTGCCGTCGCCGACCATTGCCACCGTCCCCTCCGCGCCGAGTTCCTGAACGATTCCCTCCTTCGCCTCGGGTGCCACGTCGGCGAACACCTCGTCGATGGCCGACGCCTCGAATCGGGCGGCGACCTGCGGATCGTCGCCCGTGATGCAGACGACCCGCCTGCCGTCGGCCGCGAGACGCTCGACGACTTTCGTCCATCCCTCTCGTGGTGTGTCCGCGAGCGCGACGACGCCCGTCGCCGCACCATCCCAGCCGACGACCGCCGGCAGCTCGCCCGCCGTACGGATCTTGGCGACCCGTGATCGTACCGTTTCGGGGATTTCCCAACCGAGTTCGTTGAACAGCGTCGGGTTGCCGACCGCCGTTCGCGACCCCTCCACGGTGGCGCTGACGCCGTAGCGATGGTGCTCGAACTCATCGACGTCCCCGATCGCCGTCGCCCGCTCATCGATGGCCGCCGCGATCGGATGGCCCGAGTGCGACTCGACGGCGGCCGCACGCGCGAGGAGTTCCTCCCGTTCGCCGAGCGCCGTGACGCCAGTCACGCGCAGTTCGCCGGTCGTGAGTGTCCCGGTCTTGTCGAACGCGACGATATCGATGTCGATGATCCGTTCGAGCAGCGTCCGATCGAGGACGGCCACGCCCTGGTCGGCCGCCGTCGCGAGACCGCGCCCGAGCGCGAGCGGGCCGGCCAGCGCCAGCGCCACCGGGCAGGCGACGACGAGCACCGACAGCCCCGTCAGCAACGCTGTATCGACCGTCGCTCCGGCGAGCAGCCAGCCCGCGAACGTCACGACGGCGAGTGCAGAGACCAGCGGGACATACCGTCTGGCGATCCGGCTCGTGAGCCGGGCGGCGTTCGTCTGCGTCGCCTGCAGATCCCAGACGAGCGCGCGGAGTCGATCGAGCAGGCTGGTCGCACCGTCGCCGACACGGACCTCGAAGGCACCGTCGATCGCGATCGAACCGCCGACCACGCCATCGCCGGGGACCTTCCGCTGTGGGCGTGCCTCGCCGGTGACGAGCGATTCGTCGACCGCTCCGCGACCGTCGAGCACCCGACCGTCGAACGGGACGTGCTCGCCGGGCTTCACGAGCAGCGTGTCGCCGGCCTCGCAGTCGTCGACCGGGAGCGTCTCGGTACCACCGTCGGCGAGTCGCGTCGCACGCGATTGCGAGCCGTCGAGTCGCTCGGCGAGATCGGCGACGGTGCGCTGCTCGTCGGCGGCACGCACGTAGTTGGCGATCGTCGCCACGACGATGATCGTCATCGCGACGTCGAACGAGAGGTAGGCTTTGTCGAAGAACGCGAGCGAGAGCACCGAATACGCGTACGTGGCGAGCGCCGACAGCGCGATCAGCACGTCGAGGGTGAGTTGGCGCTCGCGGAGGCTGATATATGCCGAGCGAAAGATCGGGAAGCCGACGCCGAAGACGGTGATCGTCGTGAACAGGACGACCGGGCCGTACAGGCCGACGACGATGGCGTGGGTGTCGAGATACGCGTCGGGATAGAGACCGAGATAGACCGGATAGAAGAAGACCAGATAGAGCATGTAGACCGGAGCGACGACGATGATCGCGAAGGCCGTCCTGACGCGGTCGAACGCGAGCGCGCTACGGTCCTCGTCGGTCGCGTCCGGCGAGGGGGCCGATGCCCGGTAGCCCCACCGCGAGAGCCCGTCGGCGATGGCGTCGGTGTCGACCCGTCCGGGATCGTAGGTCACGCGAACCGTCTCGGCGCTGTAGCTCGCCGCCGCGTCGCGAACGCCGTCGATGTCGGTCGCGAGCGTTTCGAGAAACGATTCACAGGCACGAGTGTGCATCCCGCGCAGCGAGAAATACGCCGTCTCGGCGGTCGCTGTGTCGGTCGCTCTGTGCGTGTCGTGAGTAGTGTTAGCATACATTGAATACGTACGCTCGCCGGTCGGATGCCGTTCGTCGAACCCTAACGCGAGCGCTTCGCCGTCGGATTCAATGAGCACCACGGTTCGCCCGGAGCGAGCTCGGCGGGAACACGCCGTTCGAACCGACGGGGTTTTGAGCCTCGATCGACCGAGAGCCGGTATGGTCGCACAGACGATGGATCGTGTTCCGCGATAGCCGCTACAGCCCCTGTTCTTCCCGGCCGGTGATCGCCCGTGAGTGATCTCGCCGCGTTCGCGAGCGGGTTCGACGCCGTCGCGCTCAAACCGACCGAGATCGACGTCGCGTCGATCGATCTCTCCGATGTCGGGCACGCAGTCGTCGACTACGAGGGCCGCAAACACCTTCCGGAGCCAGCACTGCTCGCCGACCGCGCCCGCGAGACGGCGCTGTCGGTCACGACGCCGGTCCGTGCCGACGGGTTCGACCCGCTCGGCGACGACGGTCTCTCGGCATCGCTTCCCGAAACCGTCGGTCGCGTGCTCGTCGCGGGCAACCCAGCCTATCTCACCGAAACGGAGCGAACGCGCGCCATCGCCCCGCGGCTCGGCGCGGCCCGCGAGCGCACGCCGGCGGCCTGGGTCGGCACCGAGGGAATCGCGCGGATTGCGCTCGCGGCCGGCGGCACCCAGTTCGAACTGCTCGCGCCGACGACCATCCGCGAGGTGCGCGCACTCCGGGCGGCGGGCTTCGACGACGGGATCGCCGTCTACACGCCCGTCGTGCGCAGCGCCGACGAGGACGTCCTTCTGGACGCGCTCGGCGACTACGTCGCCCGCCGCGGCTCGGTCTCCGCCGCCCTAGACGATGCGCGCGGGGACGTCGCGACCGCCGCCGACGGGATGCGAACCGATGCGGGAGCGACGGGCGAACCGCGCTCGGTGTTGGTCTCGGCGATCGAGCGGTTCGCGCTCGTCGGCACCGACGACGCGATCGACGGACGCATCGACGAACTCCGATCGGCCGGCGTCGACACGCTCGTCGGCTATCCGGCGCGCGGTCCCGCGGCGCTCGGGCGCTGATCGCCGGCGCTCGTCGATATCGACATGCTGGGAAGCGACCGGTTCGAGTAGGATGACCTACGCGAGGAGACGGATGGTGCCTGAGGACGCCGCGAAGCGCCCCATACGAACCGTTTCTTCTTCGGTCTGGCTCGTGGCTACTGTTCGGCGATAGAATCTCCGCAGTTTGACGGCGGCCGCCGGGGACACGGGGGCGCGGTGATGCCAGAGACACGCGCTGCGGAGGCCCATGAACTATCCGTCCTCCGCTGTGCCGTGTTCCCGCTCGGATGCAGACAGCCATCCGCCAAAGAGGTGGGCCATGACGACTCAAGGTGGTATATACGCCGGTCGTATTCGTCGGTTCATGCACGACGGGTATCGAACCGTGTCCGACCCCAGCGTGGGTCGAATATCGGAACGCTCCAATCGACGATTAGCTAGCGCGACGCCCTCCATCGCCCGGGCCTGCCGGTGCGCGCTCGCGGGCGAACAGCTCGACGACCACTTTGAGGATTCCGAGAACGACGGGGCCGAAGAACACGCCGAGAAAACCGAAGACGAACAGCCCACCGGAGATGCCGAGGACGAACAGACCGGGGTTGAGACCCGCCTCGCGGCCGCCGATGACCGGTCGGAGGTAGTTGTCGGAGAGGCTCACGACCGTGGCTCCGTAGACGAACAACACCACGGCGGCGACGGGACGGCCGATGATTAGCAGGTAGGCTGCCGCCGGTGCCCAGACGATGAACGCACCGATGAGCGGCAGCAGTCCGAGCACCACCGTGACGACCGTCCAAAAGACGGCACTCGGGAAATCGAGGACAACCAGCCCGATGCCGGTGAGCACGCCCTGGACGACCGCCACCGCGACGTTGCCGACGATCACGGCCCACACGAGCTGATCGACGCGCTCGACGAACTCCGACCAGGCGGCATCGGACAGCGGGGAGACACTGCGCAACCAGCGCATCGAGGCCGACCCGTCGACGAGCAGGTAATACGTGAGAAAGAGCAACACCGTCAGACCGAGGGCGACGTCCGAGAGCCCGCCGAAGACTTTCATGACGCTGCCGAACAGCGCCGATCCGCCGCCGCCCTCGACCACGTTGACGAGTTCGTTCGGATTGAACTCGCCGAGCAATCGACTGACGTCGACGGCGACGCCGAACTGCTCACCGATGAACTGCTCGACGGTATCGACTCCGAGGTTGCCGGAGAGGATGGCCCGGTAGACCTGCAACGCCTGCCGCGCGGCGATCGTGATCACCGTTCCGAGTGGGATCAAGACCACGAGCGCCGTCGCGAGGATGAGCGAGCCCGAGGCGATGCGCGTACCGATCCGCGGAGCGAGGCGTCTCTGCAGCGGATAGAGCACGTAGCCGAGCAGTAGCGCGAGCAGGACGTACTGGGCAAGTGGGAGAACCACCAGCAACGAGAGCGCCGCGAAGACGACGATAGCCGCAGCGAGCACCCCCCGATCGAGTTCCATGCTGATGGTCCTCGTGGCTGCCACTAAACTATATGCGGTTACTCCCCCCACCCCCAGCGCGATGGTCGTGTTTCGGTCCCGTCGTGATAGCACGACCGTTGGTTCACCATATATCGCCGGACGGATCACCGATCGATCGACGATCACTGTCGAACTCACACACGACAGCCCTCACTCCTCGCGGAGTGTGGCAAGCGCCGTACTCGCGTCGGCAGTCGTCCGATAGCCGCGCTCGCCGGCGACCTCACAGGGTTCGATCAGTCCAGCCGCCCGGAACTCCCCACAGAGACCGTGGAGATCGCTTTCACAGAGATCGTACGCCAGGAGATCGCGGACTGCGACCGGCCCACGAACGTCGATTTCGCGAAGCAGCCCGAGCGCGCGGTCGTCGGGCACGGCGCTCATCAGTCGGCGAACCGGCTCCGAGATCGCGCTGGCGGCCGTGTCGAGCGCCGACTCATCGGGGAGGGGTTCGAGACGGTCGGTAGCGAGGCTGTGCTCCTCGCTGGTCACGGGGTCGCGCACGCGGCTTGATTCGCCGGAATGACGGACGAGGAGATAGCGGTCGCCATCATCGGTACGAACGGTCTGCATGTCGCCGCTTGGAACCGCGTCCCGTTAGCGGTTCTGATAGGCGCGGTAGCGGCGATAGCCCGAGAGCAGCGCCACGATTCCGAGGGTGATCGCGGTCGCACCGAGTTGCCACTGTCCGCGGAAGACGCCGACCATGAGACCGATGGAGACCGCGAACAGACCGATGTTGACCGCGACGACCGCACCCCAGAACGCCCGCGCCAGCCTTGGTGGGACGTCGGTGTCGCCGATCTCGGGGATCGAAACCGATGGGATGTCCTCCGTCGCGTCGGGAACCGAAACCGACGGGATATCGGGGCTGTATTCGGCTTCGGGGTCCGGCTCGTCCGGCTCAAGCCGGTCGATCGAGCCGTCGACGGGATCGTCGGACACGATGTCGATGTCGTGTCGTCGCGAACAACCGTGTTTCGGTTCGTCGCGGCCGACCGCCGGTGTTTTTACCGATGGTGGCGAAGGGCGGTCATGACCGGGACCGAGCAGGCGACGCTTGGGGACAGCGCCGCCGACGAAACGGCGGCCGCGGGGTCGGCGGCAGCGGCGGCGCGGACGGTCGCCGGCGACGGCGGCGACGAGGCCGAACTCGTCGATCCGAGCGCCCGCCGCTACCCCGACCCCGACGGAACGCTCGACCTCGCCGTCACGCAAGTCGACTACACCATCGAAGGATCGGGCAAACGGGAGACACCGATCATCCACGTCTTCGGCCGAACCGAAGCGGGCGAGGCCGAACACGTCCGCGTCCACGGCTTCCGTCCGTACTTCTACGCGCCGACGGCGAACCTGACGGATGGGTTCGACCACGACCGCATCACCGGCTCGGAGGAGACCGACGAGAACGGCGAGCCCTACGAGAGCATTCGGGGCGAGAAACTCACCAAAGTGTTCGGCCAGACGCCCCGCGACGTCGGTCAGATCCGCGACCGCTTCGATCACTACGAGGCGGACATCCTCTTCCCGAACCGGTTTCTCATCGATAAGGACATCGGCGGCGGCGTTCGCGTACCTGTCCGCCGCGCGAGCGACGACGCGCTCGTCGTTCCCCACGAGGAGGTCAAGGCGACCGAGATGGAGGCCGAGGCACGTGTCTGCACCTTCGATATCGAGGTCGACGACCGCTCGGGCTTCCCCGAGGACGGTGAGGAGACGATCATCTGTCTGTCGAGTCACGACTCGCGCACCGACGAGTACGTCGTCTGGCTCTACGAGGCCAGCGACGGGATCGGCCCGGACGAACTCGACGAGTACGTCGGGATCGAGGAGGAGATCGACGCCACGGTCAACCGCTACGGGAGCGAGGAGGCGATGCTCGCCGCCTTCCTCGACTACATCGACGACACCGATCCCGACGTGCTGACGGGCTGGAACTTCACCGATTTCGACGCGCCCTACCTCCTCGATCGGCTGGAGGTGCTCGGCGGGGCCGACTGCGAGAGCCACGACCTCGATCCGAACCGGCTCTCGCGGGTGAACGAGGTCTGGCGCTCGGACTGGCAGGGGCCCGACGTCAAGGGCCGGGTCGTCTTCGACCTGCTCTACGCCTACCAGCGCACGCAGTTCTCCGAGCTCGATTCCTACCGACTCGATGCCGTCGGCGAGGTCGAACTCGGCGTCGGCAAGGAGCGGTACGCGGGATCGATCGGCGATCTCTGGGAGGAGAACCCCGAACGGCTGCTCGAATACAACCTTCGGGACGTCGAACTCTGTGTCGAGATCGATCGCCAGCAGGACGTGATCCCGTTCTGGCAGGAGGTCGCTTCGTTCGTGGGGTGTAAGCTCGAAGACGCCACGACGCCGGGCGATACGGTCGACATGTACGTGCTCCACGAGGCCCACGGGAAGTTCGCGCTCCCGTCGAAGGGCCAGCAGGAGTCGGAGGACTACGAGGGTGGCGCGGTGTTCGATCCCATCACGGGTGTCCGTGAGATGGTGGCGGTGCTCGACCTCAAGAGCCTCTATCCGATGTGTATGGTCACGACGAACGCGAGCCCGGAGACGAAGGTCGACCCCGAGCACTACGACGGCGAGACCTATCACGCACCCAATGGCACGCACTTCCGGAAGAATCCCGACGGCATCATCCGGGAGATGGTCGATGAACTGCTCGCCGAGCGTGACGAGAAGAAAGCCCGGCGGGCCGACCACAGCCCGGGCAGCGGGGCCTACGAGCGCTTCGACCGCCAGCAGGCCGCCGTCAAGGTCATCATGAACTCCCTCTACGGGGTGCTCGGTTGGGAACGGTTCCGGCTGTACGACCGCGAGATGGGCGCGGCCGTGACCGCGACCGGCCGCGAGGTCATCGAGCACACCGAGGACGCTGCAAACGAACTGGACTATCAGGTCGCATACGGTGATAGCGTTACCGGCGATAGACCGGTGGTCGTTCGCGATCCCGGAGGACGGGTTCGAGTTCTCCCCATCGAGACGTTGTTCGAGCAGGGCAAGGCCACTGCCGAATCGTCGGTGCTCATCACGGCCGATGGGGGCTCCGTCGCCAACGCGTCAGTCGGCAAGAGTCGGCGCTCGCTCGACGGATGGCAGGCGCTTTCGCTAGCCGACGACGGCGAGAGCGAGTGGCAACCCATCCAGCAGGTCATGCGACACGAAACCGATAAGTCGGTCGTCAAACTCCAACACAAATTCGGCGAATCGATCACGACACGGGATCACTCCTACGTCGTCGAGAATGAGGGGACGCTTACCGAGGCGGCACCGTCGGCCGTCGACACGCCGCTTCGCGTTCCGACCATTCCCGACGTCGAAACAGTCGGGACGATCGATATGTACGACGTCCTCGGCGGGTACACGCGCGAGTACGAAGACGGCAGAAGTGTCGGGAGCGAGCGGGCGACGACAAAAACGAAGCGCGTCCACGCCGACGAGGAGTACGTCTGGTTCGGGCACGACCACCACGGAACCCTCGACTCAACGATCAAACTGCAGCGCTACATCGACATCGACGGCGAGGACGGACGAGCGCTCGTCAGACTGCTCGCCGCCTACGTTGCGGAAGGAAGTTCCTCGACCGCCGAAACGACAGACACGAGGTTCGGAGCGAGCATCGCCGAATCGCGCCGTGAGTGGCTCGAACAACTCGAAGACGATTACCACCGGCTGTTCGAGAACGTCACGGCGAGCATCATCGCCAGCGACACGCGCGACGAACGAACCGTCTCCTACGACACGTCGACCGGCGAGACGAGCGCCGCGTACGACGACCGGACGCTCAAGCTGCAGATGATGAACGAGCTTGCGGCGGTGTTCTTCCGCGAGTTCGCCGGTCAGACGTCCCATGGAAAGCGCGTCCCGTCGTTCGTGTTCCATCTCCCGGACTCCGAACAGCAACTGTTTCTCGACTGGCTCGTCGACGGCGACGGCTCTCGAGAGTTCCCACGGTACAGCGACGCCTACGCCGAACGAAACTTCGATTACGAGACCGTCAGTCGTCGGCTTGCTGCTGGACTGTCGATGCTGCTGACACAGCGCGGGCGGAAACACTCGCTGAAGTTCCGTGACTCGAAGGACAGCTACACCATCAGAACGTGCGAACACTACCGATCGGGACGCGACCCGGTGCGTACCGACATCGAACACGATGGCTACGTGTACGACCTCAGCGTCGCTGAAAACGACAACTTCGTCGATGGAGTCGGTGGTGTCGTCCTCCATAACACCGATTCGGTCATGCTCGAACTCGGCGGCGACGTCGCCAAAGAATCGGCCATCGAGCAGGCCGGCACCATCGAGTCGCACATCAACGACTCCTACGACGCCTTCGCCAGCGAGCAGTTGGGAGCCGACGAGCACCGCTTCGAGATCGAGTTCGAGAAGCTCTACCGCCGGTTCTTCCAGGCCGGCAAGAAGAAACGCTACGCCGGTCACATCGTCTGGAAAGAAGGCCAGGACGTCGACGATGTCGACATCACGGGCTTCGAGTACAAGCGCTCAGACATCGCCCCGATCACCAAGAACGTCCAGCACGAGGTGATCGATCGCATCGTCCACGGCGAGGATCTGGACGACGTCAAACGTTACGTCCGCGAGGTCATCGAACGGTTCGAGGACGGCGACGTGGATATCGACGAGGTCGGCGTCCCCGGCGGGATCGGCAAACGCCTCGGCAACTACGATACCGACACCGCCCAGGTCCGCGGCGCGAAATACGCGAACCTCCTCCTGGGCACGAACTTCCAACGCGGCAGCAAGCCCAAACGGCTCTATCTCGACCGCGTCGACGACCGCTTCTTCCAACGCATCGAATCCGACCAGCCCGAGATCGCCGAGGACGACCTCTACCGCGAGTTCAAACGCGACGTGAGCAACGGCGACGGCGTCATCTGCTTCGAGTACGCCGACCAAATTCCCGACGAGTTCGCCATCGACTGGCCGAAGATGCTCGACAAGACGCTCAAAGGCCCGATCGCGCGCGTGCTCGAAGCGCTCGATATCTCCTGGAACGAGGTCAAATCCGGCCAGACACAAACCGGACTCGGGAGCTTCACCTGAACCTTTTTACTGCGGGGGATCGCGCCCTGCGGGCGCTCAACCCCTTGCAAAAAGGTTCATCAAAAACACCCGCTCGCTCCCGACGGTCACTCGCGGCGTTCTCATGAACGAGCGCAGGGAGTGAACGAGAGCCAGAGAGACGCTCCGCGTCTCTCGCGAACCGCGCGAACGGAGTGAGCGCGGATGCGGATTTCTCCACCCGTTCCGCAACCGCACAGCACCGCATGCGGTCCACATCTCTGGAGACAGCGATCGAAAATCGGCTCTGCGGGACTACAGAAGCGTGCTGAGCTCGTTCGCCAGCAGGACGATGAACAGGAGGGCGCTGGCGGTCAGCAGCGTGTTGAACACCATCCCGTTCCTGTGCGCAGCGGCCACACGGTCGGAGTTGAGCAGCAACAGGAGCGTGATGGCCAGAAACGGCATGAAGACCGCGCCGAGAACACCGTAGATGATGATTATGAACACCGGTTCGCCGAGGAAGTGCAGCAGTAGCGGCGGGAACGTGAGCCACAGCACGTAGAACGTGTACGCGTTGGTGTCCCGAAGCCGATCGGCCTCGACCGGGTTCGCGGAGAACTCGCCCACGAAGTCGGCGAATAGATACGAGACGCCATGCCACGTGCCGAGCAACGAAGTGAACGAGGCCGACCAGAAGCCGATCAGGAAGGCGAACCGGAGTGCGGGATGGAGCTGGTTGCCGAGGTTGTCGGCCAGCGCGACCAACCCGTCCTCGCCGGAGACACTCGCGCCGGTGCCGTAGAGCAGCGCCGCGCTCATGACGATCAGCGCGATGACGAACAGCCCCGTGATGAGATAGGCCGAGGAGGCGTCGCGGCGCATCACCGGAATGTAGTTCGGGCTGTCCCAGTCCTTCTCGGCGAGCCAGTAGCCGTAGGATGCCATCGTGATCGTCCCACCCGTGCCGCCGATGAGCCCGAGCGCGTAGACGATCGATCCCTCCGGCAGCGCGGGGACGCCGGTTCCGATGATTTCACCGAGCTGGGGCAACACGGCGATCGCCGATCCGATGACGGTGACGACCATCAACACGATGAAGACCGTGATCACGTTCTCGAACGTCTCGTACCGGTTCGCCAGCACCAGTACGGCCCCGAGAATCGGGTGAGCGACCAGGTAGATCCAGAACGGTATCGCCGGGAAGAGGGCATTCGCCGCGAGCGACGCGGACGAACTGACCGCAGCGCCGTAGACGAATCCCCACAGGAGAGAGTAACCACCGAAGAAGCCGCTCGCCCACCGTCCCAGCGAGTGAATCCCTTCGAGGATGGTCTCGTCGGTTGCTAAGTGATAGCGTCCAACGCCCTCGTTCAGCGCGAACTTGATGACGATGCCGACGAGCACCGCCCAGACGAAATTCAGTCCGTATCGGTTGCCCGCAACGAGCCCGGCCGCGAGGTCGCCGGCTCCCACGCCGGTCGCGGCGACGAGCAGGCCGGGCCCGATCAGCGACCATTCCGGTTCGTCAGATGAATCGTCCGTGTGAGCACTCATCGAGTGTACAGCGGGTCGTGGCTATCGGATAAATCTAGTTGTGGTCGATCGGATAACTGTGAGTCCTTCGATCGTTGTTTTCACGAACGGTGTGACGATTTGTGGCAATCACCCCGGGATCGGTTTTCTACTGCTCGGTCGCCGGCACGCCCGCGACCGTCGCGCCCGCCGGCACGTCGCTGGCCACGAGCGAGTTCGCGGCCACGCGCGCGTCGGCACCGATCTCGACACCCGGGAGAACGATCGCCCCTGCACCGATCATCGCACGCTCGCCGACGACCACCTCCCCCGTGCGATATTCGTCCTGGAGGAACTCGTGACAGAGCAGGGTCGTGTCGTAGCCAACGATGGCGTTCTCGCGGAGGGTGATCAGTTCCGGCCAGAAAACATCGGGTGTCGCTTCGAGCCCCCACGAGACGCCCCGTTCGACGGTGACGCCGATGCGCCGGAGCGCCCAGTTCTTGATCCGTAGCGAGGGCGCGATACGCGCGACGAGGACGAGAACATAGGTGTACATGATCCGCCACGCGCTCTTCGCGTCGGGCCAGTGCCACAGCGAGTTCCGCCGTCCCGGCGTCGAATGCACCGTGAGGCGATCGTGACGGCCCATCAGCCCTCGTGGCCACGCAGTTCGGCCATGTGCTCGATTCGTGACTCGACGAGATCGGCCGTGCCGATGTCCTCACGCACCCGCAGTCCGTCCGTGTCGGCCGCGTCGAGCGCATCGGCCGCAATCTCCTCGGCCTCCGCGATACTCTCGGCGATTCCGACGACTGCGAATGCCCGTGAGGTGGTCGTGTAGATGCCGTCCTCGTGCTCGTCGACGCTCGCGTAGAACAACAGCGCGTCGCCCGCGCTCTCGGGGTCGATCCCGACCTGTGCGCCCGCGTCGGGGTCTTCGGGATAGCCCGCCGGAACGGCGTACTTGCAGACGGTCGCCCGCTCGTCGAAGGTGAGTTCGGGGAGGTCGCCGCCGCGGGCTGCCGTGAGAACGTCGAGGAAGTCGGTGTCGAGTACGGGCAAGGTGTTCATCGCCTCGGGATCGCCGAAGCGCGCGTTGAACTCGACGACTTTCGGTCCGTCGGCCGTGAGCATGAACTGGCCGTAGAGCACACCCGTGTAGTCGTCGAGGGCGTCGACCGTCTCCTCGATGATCGACACGGCCGCGTCGTAGTCCGCCTCGGTCATGAACGGGAGTTCGCGCGTGGCGGCGCTGTAACTCCCCATTCCACCCGTGTTGGGCCCCTCGTCGCCCTCGTAGGCACGCTTGTGATCCTGGACGGCCGGCGTCGTGCGCACGTCGCCGTCGGCAACGAACGCCTGCACGGTGAACTCCTCGCCGACGAGGCGCTCTTCGAGCACGACACGGTCGTACTTCGACTCGCGGAGATACTCTTTCGCCTCCGCGGGGCTGAGCTGCTCGCCGATGACGCGCACGCCTTTGCCGCCGGTGAGGCCGGCGGGTTTCACGACCAGATCGCCGTCGCTGTCGTCGATGTGCTCGCAGGCGCGCTCCATGTCGTCGAACGTCGCGAAGTCGGGACATCCCGGAATATCGTGTTCGCGCATGAACCGCCGCTGGTAGGCCTTGTCGGTCTCGATGCGCGCCGCGTCGGCCTTCGGGCCGAACGGAAAAATCCCGTTCTCGGCGAGCGCGTCGGCGACACCCGCCTGAAGGGGGGCTTCGGGACCGACGGCCGCGAGCGTCGCGTCGACCTCCTCGGCGTAGGCGACGACGGCCTGCGGGGTCGTCGTGTCGAGAGTTTCGAATCCCGCCGCGAGGGCGGCGATCCCCGGGTTCCGGGTGCCCGCACAGCCGTAGAGCTCCGCGTCGCTGTCGGCGAGGGCGCGCGCGATGGCGTGTTCGCGACCGCCGCCACCGACGAGAAGCACGGTCTCGTGCATGTGCAGTGGGGCCGGCGCGGGCGACCTAAGCGTTGTCCTTCACGGACCGGCTCGGATCGCAGGACGGTGATCGATCGCTCGGGAGAATGGTGGGACGACTCAGAGACCGATCGTCGCCGCGAGTTCCTCGTCGATACCGCCGCCGATTCCGAAGAGACGTCTCATCTCCTCGTCGGCAAGTTCGAAGTCGAAGACGGCACTGTTCCGCTCGATGTGGTCGGGATTCGACGACCGCGGGATCGTCGAAACCATCGGCTGCTGGAGCAGCCACCGGATCGCGACCTGCCGCACTGTCTTTCCGTGCGTCTCGGCGACGGCTACGAGTTCCTCGTCTTCGAGCGCCGAGCCGAGCTTGAGCGGACTGTAGGCGGTGAGCAGCACGTCTTCGTCGATGCAGAACGACAAGAGATCGGGCTGATGGGTGGCGAGGCTGTACTCGACCTGATTGGTGAATATCGGTGCCGCCGAGTGGTCGACGGCGTTTCGCGTCTGCTCGACGGAGAAGTTCGAGACGCCGATATGGTTCACGAGTCCGTCCGCGACGAGTTCGTCCATCGCGTCGAGCGTCTCCTCGTGAGGGACGTTCTGATCGGGGGAGTGAATGAGCAACAGATCGACGTACTCCATGCCGAGCCGGTCGAGACTGTTTTGTGTCGAGTCGATGACCGCTTCATGGGCGCGGTTGTCCCGCGTCAGCTTCGTCGTCACGAACAGCTCCTCGCGCGCGACGTCCGACTCCTCGACCGCCGCCCCGACCGCCGACTCGCTGTCGTACATCTGTGCGGTGTCGATGTGTCGATAACCGGCCGCGAGCGCCGCTTCGACGGCCTTCTGTCGTTCTTCGTCGGTGTCCATGCCGGCAGTACCGAAGCCGAGTGCGGGGACGTCCACACCGTCGACCGTGACGTGTCTCATACGTCGACATGGCGAGCGACAGTCAAACGATTGTCGGGGGTCGGTGGTGAGGGAAGAGGAAGTGAGTGGAGAGAAACAAGAGCGAGGCGAATAGCGGGTGGTCACCGTTCGGAACCGCCGTTCAGCCAAGCCGTCACGGTCGGTTGCACTCGCAGGCACGACCGCTATTCGGCTCTCGATCGTGTTCTCGGTGAGGTCAACACCGATGTTCTATCACGACGACGAACTCCAGTACGAGGTGGAAGTCGAGGAGCCGAACCCCCGCTTCGCGAAGATGCTCCAGCAGGCGATCGGCGGGGCCGAGGGTGAGATGCGCGTCGCGCTCCAGTACATGTTCCAGGCCTTCGCGGTGCCGGCCGAGAAGAAGGAGTATCGCCAGCTCCTGATGGAGACCGCAACCGAGGAGCTCGGCCATATCGAGATGCTCTCGACCGCCGTGGCAAAGAACCTCCAGGGAGCCTCGAACGCACAGCGCGAGGAGGCCCGGGAGGACCCCGTCATCGCCGAGATGATGGACAGCGGCCAGCCCCGACAGGCGCTCTCGGCGGGGCTTCACGCGATGCCGGTCGATTCGAACGGCGCACCCTTCTCCGGTGGCTACGTCGTCGCCAGCGGCAACCTCGCCGCCGACATGTACGCGAACGTAATGGCCGAGTCCACGGGCAGGTTGCTCGCCACGCGTCTCTACGAAATGACCGACGACGAGGGGATGCAGGATATGCTCTCGTATCTCATCGCGCGCGATACGATGCACCAGAACCAGTGGCACGCCGCGCTCGAAACGATGGACGACCACGTCCCTGTTCCGAACAGTTTCCCCCAGGAGAAGGAAAACCAGGAGCACAACTACGAGTTCATGTCCACGCACGTCGAGGACCGATCGGATCCCGAGCAGCGCTGGACGCAGGGCGAGTCGATCGACGGCAACGGCGAGTTCTCCTACGGCGAGCAGCCCGGCGGCGGCGAACCCGACCTCGACGAGGTCATCGACGCGATGCACAACGAGATCAACCGGGAATAGCTGCTCGTCCACGCTCCCGTGCAGGGTGTCGGCCGTCGGAGCGTGATCGCGGCGGGATAGAAACGGCGAGCGCGCCTGCCACGTCTTTATACCGTCCGAGCGAGAGGTGACGATATGGCGGACGTGACCATCGACATGAGTGACCGATCGCTCGAAGAGGCCGCCACACGACTCGACGAGGCGGATGAGAGTGATGCTGGCAGCCCGCTGACCGTCGCGCTCGAAAACCTGGATCCGCGTGAGGCGGTCGGGTTCGTCGAGGGCGCGCTCGATGCGGGCTACGCGGTCTCTGTCACCGGGATCGAGACGGACGTCTCGCGCCATGGGTCGGTCATCGAGATGGTCCAGAACGATGCCGAGGTCGTCCACATCGAGCGGCTGACAGCCGAGCTCGACGCCTGAGACGCACGATCACGGGTAGCGGCGGAGGGCTACTCGGTCGAATCGTCGTGTGCGCGCTGTATCGACTGGTTTTGCAGCGCGGCGGCCGTGTTCTGGATCGAACGCATCGTGCTCGCCGTCGCCATCACCGATCGCATCAGCGCCTGCTGGCTCGCGCCGTCGGGGTAGAGGCGGTCTTCGAGGAGGATCGAGTGGACGCGGGGGAACTCGCAGGGGTCACCCTCGTCGTCGAGAAAGGTGTAAAAGCCCGGTGCGCCGGCGAGAACCGGGTTCAAGCGCAGCAGTAGCTCCTGACGGCGCTCCGCGTTCTCGACGAGCGCCGCGACGCGATCGGTGTCGAAGGTACACTCGCCGACGACACGTAGCGGTCCCCACGTCTCCTCCTTGATCACGTGCAGGGGCAACCGTGACAGCTGGAGTTGTAGATTGTACTCGGTTCCGTCGCCGGATTCGCTCTCGACGTTCTGCACGACCGACTCGTCGAGCCACGCCTCGGTCTGCTCGCGGCTGAGGTGGGTCGCCATCCTTACTGTGGGCTCGCGCTCGGCAAGAACCTGCTGCCGGCGAGAGCGGGCGATGGTGTTTACCCGTCCGCGGTGTCTACCGGACCCATGAGCACCAGCCGCAACCGACTCGACGAGGAGGCGAGCCCGTATCTCCGCCAGCACGCCGACAACCCGGTCCACTGGCAGCCCTGGGACGACGACGCGCTCGATGCGGCCCGCGAGCGCGACGTGCCGATCTTCCTCTCGATCGGCTATTCGGCCTGCCACTGGTGTCACGTCATGGCCGACGAGAGCTTCGACGACCCCACCGTGGCCGAACGGCTCAACGAGGAGTTCGTTCCGATCAAGGTCGATCGCGAGGAGCGGCCCGACCTCGATCGGCTCTACCAGACCGTCGCCGCGATGGTCTCCGGACGCGGCGGCTGGCCGCTGTCGGTCTGGCTCACACCCGACGGTCGTCCCTTTTATGTGGGTACGTACTTCCCGCGCGAGGCAAAGCGCGGCCAGCCGGGCTTTCTCGACCTCGTCGAGGGCATCGCCGACTCGTGGGAGAACGAACGCGAGGACATCGAGAGCCGCGCCGACCAGTGGGCCGACGCGATGGCCGGTGAACTGGAGGGGACGCCCGACACCCCGGGCGAAGTCTCTCCAGGACTGCTCGAAACCGCTGCCCAACGTGCGGTCAGCGACGCCGATCGCGAGCACGGCGGATTCGGCCGCGGGCAGAAGTTCCCCCAGACCGGGCGGCTCCACCTCCTCATGCAGGCCCACGAGCGGACCGGGCGAGACGCCTTCCGCGAGGTCGCCGTCGAGGCGCTCGACGCGATGGCCGACGGCGGACTGCGCGATCACGCCGGCGGCGGTTTCCACCGGTACGTCACCGACCGCGAGTGGACGGTGCCCCACTTCGAGAAGATGCTCTACGACAACGCCGAACTCGTGCGCGCCTACCTCGCCGGCTATCGCCTCACTGGCGAGGAGCGCTACGCGGGGATCGCCCGCGAGACGCTCGGGTTCGTCGAGCGCGAACTGCGCCACCCCGACGGTGGTTTCTTCAGCACGCTCGACGCCCAGAGCGAGGGCGAATCGGGCGAACACGAGGAGGGCGCCTTCTACGTCTGGACGCCTCGGGAAGTCCACGAGGCGGTCGATGACGAGTTCGCCGCCGGCCTGTTCTGTGAGCGCTACGGCATCACCGAGGCGGGCAATTTCGAAGACGGCAAGACGGTGTTGACGCTCGACACCGGGATCGACGAACTGGCCGACGAGCACGGGGCGACGACCGAGGAGATCGAGGCCGACCTCGAACGCGCCCGCGAGGCGATCTTCGCGGCGCGGGCCGACCGCGAGCGCCCGGCGCGCGACGAGAAGATCCTGGCGGGCTGGAACGGGCTGATGATCTCGGCGTTCGCCGAGGCAGGGCTTGCGCTCGATGAAACCTACGGCGAGACGGCCGTCGCGGCGCTCGATTTCGTCCGCGAGCAGCTGTGGGACGAGAAAGAGCAACGGCTCGTGCGGCGATTCAAGGACGGGACGGCTGCGATCGACGGCTATCTCGAGGATTACGCCTTCCTCGCACGCGGTGCGCTCAACTGCTACGAGGCGACCGGCGAGGTCGAGCAGCTCGAATTTGCGCTCGATCTCGGGCGTGCCACCGTCCGCGAGTTCTTCGACGGCGAGGAAGGTACACTGTATTTCACTCCCCAGAGCGGCGAGTCGCTCGTCGCCCGGCCCCAGGAGCTCGACGACCAGTCGACGCCCTCCAGTACCGGGGTGGCGGTCGACACGCTGCTCGCGCTGTCGCAGTTCGCGCTCGACGAGGAGTTCGAGGACGTCGCCGAGACGGTACTCGAAACCCACGCCGAGTCGATCGAGGCGAGCCCGCTCCGGCGCGCGTCGCTCGCGCTCGCGGCCGACCGCCACACCGCGGGCTCGCTCGAGCTGACGATCGTCGCCGACGAACTCCCCACCGAGTGGCGCGAACGCATCGGACGCGCGTATCTCCCCGGACGGCTGCTCGCACGTCGCCCGCCGACCGACGCGGAGCTCGACGGCTGGCTCGACCGGCTCTCGATCGACGACGCGCCGCCGATCTGGGCCGATCGGACAGGAGAAAGCGGCGAGCCGACGGCGTACGTCTGTCGTGCGTTCACCTGCTCGCCGCCCCAGACCGAGATCGACGAGGCGCTGTCGTGGGCCGACCGGCTCGCACCCGAGAGTCCGGGATCGGAGTAGACGCCAGCGTTCTTGATCCCGGCGAGCGAACGCCCGCTATGGACACGGAAACGTTCGTCGAGCGTCTCGACGACCGCCTCGACACCGCCGCCTACGCCGATCTCGACGCGAGCGCCAACGGTCTCCAAGTCGCCGGACCGGAGGAGATCGACGACGCCGCCTTCACAGTCGATGCCGCGATCGAGACCGCCGAGCGCGCCGCCGATGCGGGCGCTGACGCACTCGTCGTACATCACGGCCTGTTCTGGGGCGAGTTCGAGCGCGCGACCGGCCCCATTCACGACCGACTCGCGCCCTTCTTCGAGCACGACATGGCGCTGTACGTCTCGCACCTCCCGCTCGACGGCCACCAAGAGCTCGGCAACGCCGCCGGTATCGCCGACGCGCTCGCGCTCGACGATCGCGAGCCGTTCGGCGCGCTCGGCGACGAGTATATCGGCCAATCGGGGCGCGCTTCCGGGTTCGCGCCCGCGGAACTCCGCGATCGGCTTGCGACCGAGTGTGGATCGGAAAACGGCGTGACGGCGCTCGAGTTCGGGCCCGACGAGATCGAGGACGTCGCCATCGCGACCGGGGCCGCCGCCGATTGGTTCGAGGAGGCCGTCGAAAGGGGTGCCGACGCGTTCGTCACCGGCGAGGGGAAACAGAAACTCTACCACGAGGCGCGTGAGGCCGGCGTCCACGTGTTCCTCGCCGGGCACTACGCGACCGAGACGTTCGGCGTGCGCTCGCTCCAGTCGCTCGCCGAAGAGTGGGGCACCGAAACGACGTTCATCGACTGTCCGACCGGGCTGTAGTCGCGAGAGCCATTCACTCGGTTGGTGGGTGTCGCGAAACCAGGGAAAGCGGAGAGAAGCAGTCGCGGGACGAGTCGAACAGTTCGGTGACAACCGACGGTGGAGTTATTTTATCGTCGAGTGCGAGCAGCCTACGCCGAGGCGTCCGAGCGGTAGCCCCGACTCACCTGTTTCCACTTCTCGCTATGGAAGCGGTAGTAGTTGAGCACGGCGGGCACGGTCGTCTCGGCGAGGAAGGCCAGCGAGAGCCCGGCGAGCCCGAGCGAGGTCGTCGCACCGAGGTAGGCGACCGGAACGGCGACGCCGAAGATGCCGAGCAGTTGGCTGTAGAACGTCCAATTCGTGTCGCCGCTGGCGTCGAGCGGGCCGGCGGCCGCGCCCGAAACCCCCCGAAGGACGATGGCGAAACAGGCTGCCGTGACGAGAGAGACCGCGACCGGCACGACCGACGAGGTGGGGTCGCCGACGAACGCGGCGACGATCTCGTCGACGAAGACGAAGACGAGTCCCGCCGAGACGAGATAGACCGCGACCGCGAAGCGGACGATCTCACGACCGTACGCCTCGGCGGTCTCCTCGTGGCCACTGCCGAGTTCTTGGCCGACTAGGCTGGAGGAAGCGAGACCGAAGCCCCAGCCGGGCGTGTTCATCAGGCCCCAGATGCGCCGCGCGATGACGTAGGCGGCGACGACGTCGCTACCGAACAGCGCGACGATGACGAGCATCGGGAACTCCGCGACGGTGAAGACGAGCTCACGACCGATGACGGGCGTCCCGATCGAGACGACGTGGCGGATATCGGTGCCGAGATAGCTCCCGCGCGGGTCGATCTGCACGGGGAGTGTACCGAGACCCGGGAGGCGACCCCGGACGAGTCCGATGGCGAAGAGGCCGGTGACGACCGCGCTCGACAGGACGGTGCCGAGCGCCGCGCCGACGACGCCGAGGCCGAAGCCGAAGATCAACACGGCGTTGATGACGATGTTCGCGAGCGCGCCGGCGCTACGGAGCATCATCGGCGTCCGGGCGTCGTCGACACCGATATAGACACGGCTGCCGATGAGATTGAGCGCTGCAAAGGGGATGCCGAGCGCGACGACCTTGAGATAGTCGGCACCGAAGGTGATCGCCGCCGGGTCGTCGCCGAGCAGCGAGACCAGCGGGGTGGGGACGAGCCAGAGCGCGGCGACGATCGGTAGCGTGAGCGCGACCACGACGGCGACGCTCGATCGGACGGCGCGATCGATGTCGCCGAGGCGTTTCGCACCGTAGCGCTGTGAAACGAGCGCGATCGTGCCGGCGGCGATGCCGCCGCCGATGGCGAAGGCGAACCCCCAGTAGGGACTGGCGAAGCCGACGCCGGCGATCGCTGTCGAGCCGAGCGCGATACCGATCATGGCGATGTCGATGGCGTTCTTCGACATCCGGGCGATGCCGGTGATGATGCGTGGCCAGGCGAGCTTCGTCGTGCGACGTGCTCGCTCGGATTCGAGCAATCCGGCACGAACGAGCAGCCGACCGATGTACAGTACGACTAACCGAACGGGGTTTGACGCGCGAAATTTCAACGTTAAAGGGTTCGTGACGGGTGTTTAAAGGGGTTTTCTTTCTCATCGAACTAACATATATAATCGACCGTGATGTACCCTCCACAATGACATGACAGCGTTTTCCGCGGCATGGTCGTGTTGGCCTCCACCTTTTTGTACACTGGAGTGAAACGAACGGACGATGGTAGCGACGATCCCACTCGAACGAGCGACGACGGTGATCGAAGCGGGCGAACAGCACGCCGAGGAGATCGGGGTGCCGTCGGTGCTCACGGTGTCGAACGCCGAGGGCAACCTCGTCGCCCAGCACCGGATGGACGGCGCGTGGCTCCCGAGCGTCACCATCTCCCGGAACAAGGCCTACACGGCTGCCGGTTTGAAGATGCCGACGCACGAACTCGCCGAGGCGGTCCAGCCTGGCGGCCCGCTGTACGGACTCCAGACGAACGACGACGGCCGACTCGTCGTCTTCGGCGGCGGGTTCCCGCTCGAAGTCGACGGCGAGATCGTCGGGGCGGTCGGGTCGAGCGGCGGGATGCCAGACGAGGACGTCGAGATCGCAGAGGCTGCTGTCGAGAAGTTCCAAGAACTGGCGGAGTAGCCACCCGCGCGATCGGGAACTCGGAAGCGCTCACGAGCAGATCCCTGACGAGCCAACGCGACGACCGACATTCATATGCCGTCCCTGCGACCACTTCGACATACAACGCATGAATGTTTCCGGCGCGTGTCTCGTGACGCAGGCGAACCGTTCGCGCGACCGCTCGACCGAAGAGATCGTCGCGGCGGCGATCGACGGCGGGGTGACGACCGTCCAGTTGCGCGAGAAGAACGCGACCGTCCGCGAGCGCTACGAACTCGCCGAGGAACTGCGCGAGCAGACGCGTGCCGCCGGCGTCACCTTCGTCGTCAACGATCGGGCCGACATCGCGGCCGCCGTCGACGCCGACGGGGTCCACCTGGGCGACGACGATCTCCCGATCCCCGCCGCGCGCGAGGTTCTCGGACCGGAACGCTGTATCGGCCGCTCGGTCTCGACGGTCGAAGCAGCCGAAGCCGCCGAACGCGCGGGTGCGGACTACCTGGGTGTCGGCGCGATCTACGCGACGACCTCCAAGGACGTCCCCGACGCCGAGGCGGAGATCGGCACCGAGACCGTCGCCGACATCGTGGCCGCCGTCGATATCCCAGTCGTCGGCATCGGCGGCATCACACCCGAGAACGCTCGCGACGTCGTCGCTGCCGGTGCGGACGGCGTCGCGGTCATCTCGGCGATCACCGCCGCCGACGATCCAGCGGCCGCGACGCGACAGCTCACCGATACCGTCGAGGAGGTGGCTCAATGAGCGCGCTCGACGGACTCGATCTCGCCGACGCTCTGGACGCGGTCGACGAGACCGAACCGCTGATCGACGCGCTCACCAACGACGTGACGGTCAACGACGTGGCCAACATCGCCCTCCACTGGGGTGGGCTGCCAGTGATGTCCGACGACGAGCGCGAAGTCGGCGAGATGGTTGCGGCCGCCGACGCCTGCCTGCTCAACATGGGGACGGTGAGCGAGAGCGGCGAGAGAGCGATGGTGGCCGCCGGCGAGGCGGCGAACGAGGCTGGAACGCCCGTCGTGGTCGATCCGGTCGGCGTCGGCTCGACGTCGACTCGCGATCGGGTCGCCGAGCGCCTGACGACCGAGCTCGACGTGAGCATCGTCAGTGGCAACTACGGTGAAATCACCGCATTGGCGGGCGAAGACGCGACCGTCCGCGGCGTCGAATCGGTCGGCGAGTACGGTGACATCGCCGAGACGGCCATCACCTGCGCGCGCGAGACCGACAGCGTCGTCGTCGCCTCCGGCGCGGTCGACATCGTCGCGACCGCCGACGAGGCGTTCGAACTCCACGGCGGCGACGAACTGCTCGGCTCGGTCGTCGGCACCGGCTGCATGCTCGGGATGACGCTCGCGGTGTTCACGGCCGCGCTGGACGACGAACGAGCGGCGCTCGCCGGCACGCTCGCGTTCGGACTCGCCGGCGAGGCCGCCGCCGACGAGAGATTCGGCGAGTACGCCGGCCCGGACAGCTACCGGACGTGTTTCCACGACGCCGTCGCCGGGCTCTCGGTGAACGAACTCATCGATCCGGCCGAGCGGATCGAACTGGCCGTGCGAAGCGACGAATAGGGGAAGAAGCCGCGTTTGCCGGGATGCTACGGGTGGAGTACTAGCAGCCGTCGCCGTAGCGATGCCGGCGAACCGGCGATCGATCGGGGTCCGAGATGGGGCCGCCGATCGGGATCGGGGTTCGGGAATGCGTCGATCGTCTCAGTCGTCAGCCGGTGCGGGCGAACTCATGTCGACGGGCTCGGCGTCGACACCGAGTTCGTCGATGGCGGCCTGGGCCGCGCGCTTGCCCGAGAGGAGCATCGCGCCGAAGGTCGGCCCCATCCGGGGGAGGCCGTAGGTCGTCGCAGTCGCCATCCCCGAGACGATCAGGCCGGGGTGGGCGACGCCCGTGTTCTCGACGACCGCGTCCTCGCTCTGGCCGACCCACATCGAGTCGTGACCCGGCGAGTCGTGACCCGGAGCGCCGTACTGGCCGTCCTCAGTCTGGTCCATGCCGGTGGCGTTCTCGGCGGCGTCGGCGATGCCGGGTGCGTCGAGCACGCCCCGCTCGTCGAGTTTCGAGACGGCCATCGCCTCGTGACCGGTCGCGTCGATGACGAGGTCGGATTCGACGGCGATGGGGTCGACACACGTGATCTCGCGCGGGAGCGCGTGGACGGGTGTCCAGTTCATCACGATGCCGCCGACCTTGTGATCCTCGCGCACCACGATATCGGTGAACTCCGTCATGTTCTGCATCTTCGCGCCGGCGTCACAGGCGGCCTTGATGAGGCCCGATGCCGCCTCGGGACCGTTGGCGACGTAGAGCCCCTCGCTGTCCTGCGAGCGCTTGTAGTCGACGTCGATCTCGTCGAGCACCGTCTGTGCGGGATCGCGAACGGTGATCTTGTTCATCAGGAAGCCACCGAGCCAGAACCCACCACCGAGATAGTTGTTCTTCTCGACGACCATCGCCTTCACGCCGCGCTCGGCGAGTTCCTTGGCGGCCATCAGCCCCGAGGGGCCGCCGCCGACGATGATCACGTCGGACTCGGTGTAGTCCATGAACTCCTCGGTCCACTCCTGACCGATCGCTCGGGTGACCTGTGCTTCGCCCACGTCGCTGAACTGCTCGAACTGTTCCGTCATGCAACCCAGTGTTACTACCGGTGAATAATATATCTTTCCATCGTCGGTGTCCCGTCGATCGTGTTCGCATGGCGTCGCCACTGGCCGATTTCGAGGAATGATCGAGAAAAGTACGGTTCGTCGCCGTTCGTCGCGCCGTTCAGCCGACGTGAGGGTAATTCTCCATCTCGACGAACTCAGTGCCCCCGCAGGCGGCACACTCGCCCGGGGCGTCGTACCGATGGTCCGCCGGGCCGCCCGAGACGTTCCCAGCGTGGACGCTCTGACAGTCCATGCAGACGTACAGCTCCGGTCGTTCTGGTGTATGTGACATTGTTGTGGTTAGAGACCGAGGTAGCCCGAAGTCGGGATGATTCCGACGAGGTAGAGCACACCCACGATGGTCATCGCGACCGCGATCGCCATCGCCGGCGGGTCAACGTGCGTCCCCGAATGCGAGTAGAAGATCCGTTGGGTCGCCTCGCCGATGACGCCGGTGAGTCCGCCGAAGAGAGCGGCCCCGAGGATCGCAGGGATCGGACCACCGATCATCTCCGTCGCGACGATGGCCCCGACCGCACCGAGCAGCGTGATATGGTGGGTGACGGGGATCTTCGCGACGCCGAGGTTGAGAAAGAGCAGGCTCATCGCCGAGAAGGCGTAGCCGAGGAAGATGCTCCCGGTCTCGATCCAGATGTAGCCGCTGAGGATCCCGCCGACGACGCCGATGAAGGCGACGCCGGACCACTTGTACTGGTGGCCGAGCCACGGCTCGGTCGCCAGCCGCATGCTGTCGGTACCGCCGTCGGCCACCGCACGCTGCTCCTCGCGCTCGAACGGTGACATATCGAACAGCGAGGAGCCGGACGGCGAACCGACCAGCGGGTAGCCGAAGACGAGTCGGGCGAGCAACGCCGTCAGGACGACCGACAGCGCGATACCGTCGGTCGGCAAGCCGATCCCGCTCGCCAACTGGTTGATGAGCATGCCGACGACGCCGAAGACCGCGCCGACCGCGAGGATGTCGGGTTTCGTGCCGTATGCCTCCGTGATGACTTTTCCTGGATGGTAGTCCCAGCCGTCGGGCTCCATCTCGGGATATTTCTTGCCGACGTAGGCCGAGGCGGCCACGCCGGCCGCGAAGGAGATATGCGGGCCGAAGACCATCCCGAAGCCGATCGTACCGGTCAGGTCCACGCCGAGCGATCCCGCACCAAGTGAGCCGACGTTCGAAGCAAGTTCCCCCTGGAGGATGTTGAGTCCCTCGCCGAGGAAGATCGCGAAGCCGGTGAAGACGAACGCGGGGAGCGCACCGAGGGCTGCCCCGAACGCTCCGCCGGCGAGCGCGGCGATGAACAGCAGGACGAACTCCTCGACGCCGAGGCCGATGATCGGGAGCTGAAGCAGTGCGTGCACCTCAGGCCTCCCGTGCCCAGTCGCGTGAGCGTTCGACCGCCTCACTCCACCGCTCGTAGCGACCGTCGACCTCGGCATCCTCGTCGGACGTGAACTCGCGGTCGACCCGCCAGTTATCGCGCAGCTTCTCGGGGTCGTCCCAGTAGCCGACGGCGAGCCCGGCGGCGTAGGCCGAGCCGAGCGCCGTCGTCTCGTCGACCTCCGGGCGCACGATGTCGGTGCCGACGATGTTCGCCTGAAGCTGGCAGAGGAAGTTGTTCTTCACTGCACCGCCGTCGACCTGGAGCCCGTCGATCTCGATCCCCGCGTCGGCCTCCATCGCCTCGGCCACGTCGCGGGTCTGGAAGGCGATCGATTCGAGCGCCGCGCGGACGATGTGTGCACGTTCCGTCCCGCGCGTCATCCCGACGATCGTCCCGCGTGCGCGCCCGTCCCAGTGGGGTGCGCCCAGTCCCGTGAAGGCAGGGACGAGATAGACCCCGTCGGTCGAGTCGACGCTGCGGGCGACGGTTTCTGATTCCATCGCGTTATCGAGCAGTTCGACGTCCTCGAGCCACTCGATGGCCGCACCCGTGACGAAAATCGAGCCTTCGAGGGCGTACTGCACCGGCTCGCCCGAGCGCTGGAACCCGATCGTGGTGAGCAGGCCGTGATCGCTCTCGACGGCCTCCTCGCCGGTGTTGAGCAGGAAGAACGACCCGGTGCCGTAGGTATTCTTCGCGTCGCCGGGATCGAAGCAAGTCTGACCGAAGAGGGCGGCCTGCTGGTCGCCGAGCGCGCCGGCGACGGGGATCTCGGCACCGAGGAACCCGTCCGCGTCGGTCGTTCCGTAGAGGTTCTCGTCGCTCGACGGACGGACTTCGGGCAGCGCCGCGCGCGGTACCCGGAACTCCTCCAGGAGCTCGTCGTCCCAGTCCATCTCGTGGATGTTGAACAGCATCGTCCGGGAGGCGTTCGTCACGTCGGTGATGTGGTTGCCCGTGAGGTTCTCGATGAGCCACGAGTCGATCGTCCCGAAGCGCACCTCGCCGTCGGCGGCGCGCTCGCGGATGTCCTGCGGGCGAGAGCGCTGGAGCTTGATCGGATCGGCGTTGTCGAGGATCCACTCGGCCTTCGTCGCCGAGAAGTAGGCGTCGGGTTCGAGCCCCGTCTTGTCCTGGATCGTCTCGGCCTTGCCGTTCGTTTCGAGCCCCTCGATCCGGTCGGTGGTCCGGCGATCCTGCCAGACGATCGCCCGCATGATCGGCCGACGGGTGTCGGCGTCCCAGAACAGTGTCGTCTCGCGCTGGTTGGTGACGCCGATCGCGTCGAGTTGCGTCGCGTCGATGCCGGCGCTGTCGAGCGCGTCGCCGATGACCGACTTCGTGTTCTCCCAGATCTCCATCGGGTCGTGCTCGACCCAGCCCGGTTCCGGGTAGTACTGTTCGTGTTTCTCGTAGGCACTGGCGACGACCCCGCCACCGTGGTCGAACACCATGAACCGCGTGCCCGTCGTCCCTTGGTCGATCGCGCCGACGTACGTCCCCTCGCTCATCGTCGGCTCCCGTCCGCACGCCGCGCGGTTCGACCGGTTTTTACTGCTACCATGTATCCGTCCGTAAACAGTATCTTCTATTCACATAAACCTTGCGCAGGCCGTGGTTTCGGCGGCCGGCCAGCTTCTCGGCGTGGAGCGACGCGCGATCCATCCCGCTCGCTACGCGTTCGCGAGGCTATGAAGCCGGCCGAAGACCCGTGTCGGGAACCGCGGTTCGAGGCGGCTCGGTGATCGGCCAGCGCCGACCGACCGCTCCTCGCTCACCCGTTCGACGATCCCGATCTCGGCGAGTTCGTAGAGCAGGCGCTTCACTGTCCCTTCCGAGAGCTCCACGCTCGGCGCGGCGGCGACGGCGGTGGCCGCGGCGTCGACCGACGCGCGCTGATCGTCGTCGATCTCGACGAGCCGGGCCAGCACCTGCTGGCGATTCGCCGAGAGCGCGAACACGCGCCCGAGCGAGACCGCCGGCCGCGGCAGGGCATCCATGCCGACGTGGAGATCGTGCTCGCGGACGCCCGAAACCCCCGCGAGCGCCGCCTCGTCGGCCGCCGCGAACAGCACACAGAGCGCGTCGTGGGCGTTGCCGTCGGCCCAGACGGCGATACGGCGGAGTTGTTCGTGCTCGATGGCCCGTCGCGCCATCCCCGCCGACGCACGGGCCGTCAGGATGTCGACCAGCGCGAGGTCGCGGTAGGCCGGAACCTCGATGCGCTCGGGCGGGCCGTCGATCGAGAGCTCCGACGGCGGCCGACGGCCGATGGCGAGCCACGAGAGCGAATCCATCATCCCGTCGAACGCCGAGACGAGCGACGCGAGCGACTGCGTACCGGGTTCGTCGACGTGATCGAACGCGACGAGCAGCCGGCGATCGTCCGCGAGCGTCTCGGCCAGCCGCGAGCGGAGCGTATCCGTCCCGACGCCGTGTTTCGGCACCGATTCGTCGAGCATCCCGTCGAGCACCGTCTGATAGAGGCCGAACTCGCTGCTCGCGTGGCGCGTGTCGACGTAAACGAGCGACGGTGCCGCGTTCGTCCCGCCGCGGGTCGAGGTGTGGATCACCGAACCGGAACGCGTCCCCACGCGACGGAGCTGGTCAAGCAACGCGGTGACGACGGCCGATTTCCCGCTCCCGGATGGCCCCCAGACGTAGGCGTTCGGCGGGAGGCGGCCGTCGAACACCGGATCGACGTAGTCGAGCAGGCGTTCGAGCACCGTCCCTCGGTTGGTCGGTTCGTCGACGTGGGCGATGGGGCTGATCGCGTGGTAGTCGAGCACGACCCGCGTCTCCCCAACCGACTCCCGTCGCCGTCGGATGCGAGCAGCGAGATCCACGATTATCGACCGTACCGGCGCGGCCGTCGACCGCCGATCGACCGAACTCGTCGCCATCGACGCCGTTCCTCGCCGTCCGTCCCCCTCCCGTTCTCCCGTCCGCTGTCTGTTACTACTGACACGTGTTCGGCCGTAAATCATTGTATGCAGTGATAAGCCTTGTGCGGACGGCGACGACAACCGTCGCTACCTCGGCGATCGATCGGGAGAACCGGACCGATCGTTCGGTTCGTCCACCGCCCGCTTCCCCTTGGATGGCCGTTATCTACGGCCACTAACCCCCCACCGATAAAATAAACCGTGTGGAACCTCATGCACACACGGACAGATGGCAACCGAAACCGAGGCGCTCGTCATCGGCGGCGGCTCGACGGGCTGTGGTATCGCGCGCGATCTCGCGCTGCGTGGCGTCGACACCACGCTCGTCGAGCGCGGCAATCTCACCCACGGGACGACGGGCCGGATGCACGGGCTGCTCCACAGCGGCGGGCGGTACGCGGTCTCGGATCAGGAGAGCGCCGCCGAGTGCATCGCGGAGAGCCGCGTTCTCCGCGAGATCGCGAGCCACTGCGTCGAGATGACCGGCGGGCTGTTCGTCCAGCTGCCCGCCGACGACGACGAGTATTTCGAGGAGAAGCTCGCGGGCTGTCGCGACTGTGACATTCCGGCCGAGGTGATCTCGGGCGAGGAAGCCAGGGAGATCGAGCCGTATCTCACTCGTGACGTCGAGCGCGCGATCCGAGTGCCCGACGGGGCCATCGACCCCTTTCGACTCTGCGTCGCGAACGCCGCCGACGCCGAAGAACACGGTGCGCGCATCGAGACCCACGCCGAGGTCACGGACGTGCTCGTCGAGGACGGCAAAGTGACGGGTGTCGAGGTGCGCCACGAGAGCGGTCCCGGAAAACGCTCACACCACGAACCGGGCACGACCGAGCGCATCGAGGCCGATCACGTGGTGAACGCGACCGGTGCGTGGGCCGGGGAGCTGGGCGCGATGGCGGGCGTCGAGGTCGAGGTCCGCCCGTCGAAGGGTGTGATGACCGTGATGAACACGCGCCAGGTCGATACGGTCGTCAACCGCTGTCGGCCGAAGGGCGACGCCGACATCATCGTCCCTCACGAGACGGCCTGCATCCTCGGGACAACTGATGAAGAAGTCGAGGATCCCGACGACTACCCCGAAGAGCAGTGGGAGGTCGACATGATGATCGACACCCTCTCGGAGCTCGTGCCGATCCTGAGCGAGGCCCGAACCATCAGGTCCTTCTGGGGCGTGCGCCCGCTGTACGAACCTCCTGATACTGGGACGACCGACCCGACCGACATCACGCGGCAGTTCTTCCTGCTCGACCACGCCGATCGCGACAGTCTGGCCGGGATGACGTCGATCGTGGGCGGCAAGCTCACGACCTACCGACTGATGGCTGAAGGGATTACGGACCACGTCTGCGAGAAACTCGGCGTCGAGGGAGTCTGTCGCACCGCCGAGCAACCTCTTCCGGGGAGCGAGGATTTCTCGGTGCTCCGGGACTACATGGAGGAGTTCGGGCTGCGCTCGCCGGTCGGCCGTCGGAGCACGGAACGATTGGGGAGCAAGGCCGACGAGGTGCTGAAAACCGACGATCCAAACCCGGTGGTCTGCACCTGTGAGGCAGTCACGCGCGCGGAACTCGACCACGCGATCGCGGATGCGGGCACCGATCTGAACGCGACGCGCATCCGCACCCGCGCCTCGATGGGCAACTGCCAGGGCGGGTTCTGTGCCCATCGGATCGCCGCACTGCTCCATCCCGAGTACGACGAAGCGACGACGAGAACCGCACTCGACGAACTGTACGAGGAGCGCTGGAAGGGTCAGCGCCACGCGCTCTGGGGCGAACAGCTCTCGCAGGCGATGCTCAACCACGCGCTCCACGCGACCACGATGAACCGGGATCGCGATCCGGCGGCGTCGGACGACGGAATCGAATACGACCGCTTCGATGCAGGCCCGCCTACACCGGAAGCGGCGGCCGACGG